>NZ_JANLOD010000017.1 GCF_025466085.1 Pseudomonas sp. 14P_8.1_Bac3 | reverse complement strand
AGTCGGACACAGCGATATCAGTCGCCGGGTCCGGGGTTACCGCATTATTGCGCTTTTTGCGGTTGTTGCGCTTTCCAGGCCTTGAACTCGGCCCATTCAGCACGGCGCTCAGCCTGTTTTTTCTGGATCTCGTCGAATTTCTTCTGTTGATCCGGTTTCAGCACGGCCCGAACATCGGACTCGGCTTTCTTGTGGTTGGCGGCCATTTCATCTTTCAGGGCTTTCTGGTCGGCTGGCGAGAGTTTCTCCAGGTATTTTTCGACCACTTGCTTACGCTCGTGCATCTGCTCGCCCATGATCTTGCGAATCTGCTCGCGTTGTTCGCGGCTCAGGTCCAGTTGGCTGTACGGGCCTTTACCGTGCATGCCGTGCATCTGACCGCCGTGGCGCGAGCCGTCCAGCGGGCCACCCATCGGGCCGGCACCTTCAGGCATGGCCATGGCAACCGTCGGCAGGGCGGCAGCGAACATCAGAGCGATAAGAGTCTTGCGCATGGTGAATCTCCTTGTCTCGTTCCCGGTACGTTCCGGATGTGTTCAGATTACGGAGATCAAGGTCAGCGGCGGTCAGCGGAGCGTAAAGCTTGGGTAAAGACGAATTTTGACCTTCCTGACAAATCGCCAGCAAACCGGCTCCTGCAGGATTTCACCGAACCTGCAGGAGCCGGCTTGCTGGCGATACCAGACGACGCGGTGGATCAGAGGCTGTAGTAATAACCGCGACTACGCAGGGCAACGATACGCGGGCGACCGTCGGGGTGGGGACCGATCTTCTTGCGCAGGTTGCTGACGTGCATGTCCAGGCTACGGTCATACAGAGTCAGCTTGCGGCCCAGCGCAATCTGCGCCAGTTCCTGTTTGTCCAGAGGCTCGCCGGGCTGCTTGAGCAAGGCTTCGAGCAAGCGGCTTTCGGAGACGGTGAGGGTGAATTCCTGTTCATCGATGCTGACAACGCCGCGCACCGGACTGAAACACAGATCGCCCAGCTCGAGCTGGCTGGACACCGCCGCCGGGTGGCTGCGGCGCAACACCGCGCGCAGGCGGGCGGTGAGTTCCCGTGGGTCGCATGGCTTGGCCAGGTAATCGTCGGCGCCCAGTTCCAGGCCGAGGATCCGGTCCAGCGGCTCGCCGCGGGCCGAGAGCATCAATACCGGCAATTCCGGATGATCGCTGCGCAATTGCTTGAGCAGTTCCAGGCCACTGCCGTCCGGGAGCATCACGTCCAGTACCACGGCGGCCGGAGACGTGTCGGCCAGTGCGCGACGGGCGCTCTGGCCGTCGTGGCAGGCGCGGACCTGAAAGCCTTCCTGGCTCAACCAACTGACCAGCAGCTCACACAGCTCCTGATCGTCATCAATTAATAACAGCTCGCTCATGACTCACTCAATTTAGCCATTGTCGACGTTTTCGACTTGCACCACTGGCGAAGATACCGCAGAGCAGGGCCAATAGCGCTACCCCGGCGCCGATCACGAACCATTGCTGCTGGTCGGTGAGGAAACGCTGCAGCGGACTGGTTGCCTGGGCTTCCTTGAGTTGCAGCTTCAGGCGCTGGTTTTCCTGGCGCAACCGGCTCAACTGGGCGCTTTCACGCTCGGCATCGGCGCTCTGCAGTTGTTTGTTCAATTCTTCCCGTTGCTGCTCGCTTGCCTTCAAGCGCTGCTGCAATTCGGTGATCTGGCTGCCGGCGCTCAAGGACAGCGGCGTCGAATGAGTGCCCTCGGTACTTTCTTCACCGTGGGCGGGTGCCACGATCGACAACGTCGCCAACATCAGACACAACGGACCTTTGCGCATCGGAGCTCCTGAATCCAATCGAATATTGGGCAGGTTATCGGCAGGCAAACGAGAACAATGAGCGATTGAGAGCGCGATGAACCGCGAAGGTTCATCGCGTGGGAGGCTTTACGGGAGGACTTGCTTGAACGGCTTGACCGAAACGTTGGCGTACACGCCTGCGGCGATGTACGGATCGGCATCGGCCCAGGCCTGGGCGGCGCTCAGGGAATCGAATTCGGCGACGATCAGGCTGCCGGTGAATCCGGCAGCGCCCGGATCATTGCTGTCGACCGCCGGGTGCGGGCCGGCCAGTACGATACGGCCTTCGCCCTTGAGGACCTGCAGGCGCTCGAGGTGGGCAGGCCGGGCGGCCAGGCGGGCTTCCAGGGAGTTGGCGACGTCTGTGGCAATGATTGCGTAAAGCATGTCAGTCCTCGGTTTTTGGCGTAGTGGTATCGGCGTCGTGCAGGTGGCGGGACAGGTAAATGCCCTGGCCGACCAGGAACAGCAACGTCATGCCCAGGCTGCCGAAGACCTTGAAGTCGACCCAGTAGCTCTGGAACGTGAACGCGACGAACAGGTTGGCGGCACCGCAGAACAGGAAAAACGCGATCCAGGCAATATTCAGGCGTGTCCAGATCAGGTCCGGCAGGGTCAGCGCGTGGCCCATGATGCGCTTGATCAGCAGTTGATCACCGATGAAGTGGCTGCCGATGAACGCCAGGGCAAACAGCCAGTTGACCACCGGAGCCTTCCATTTCAGGAAGGTTTCGCTGTGGAACGCCAGGGTCAGGCTACCGAAGACCAGGCAGGCGATAAGGGTCAGCCACTGGCTCTTCTCCAGCTTGCGCTGCTTGATGAAAAGCGCGCCGTAGACCACCAGGGAACTGATGATCAGCATCGCGGTGGCGCTGTAGATCCCACCTACCGTCAGTTGATGACCGCCGATGTCGACGACCCGTGGGTCGATCTTGAAGACAATGAAAAACAGCAGAAGCGGGATGAAATCGATGAATTGTTTCACAGTGGCAGCCAGAAGCAGGATGTGGCGGCATAATAACAAACATATGGGCGCGCGATAGCGCCAGCTGATTTGAGGTTACACATCCCCGTGAATGTCGATTTGCACTGCCACAGCACCGCCTCCGATGGCGCTCTCGCGCCTGCTGTCCTGGTGGCGCGTGCGTTCGAGAAAGGCGTGCGAGTCCTGGCCCTGACCGATCACGACACCCTCGAGGGCCTGGATGAGGCCCGCAGCGCGGCGACGGCGCTGGGGATGCAGCTGGTCAACGGCGTCGAATTGTCCTGCACCTGGGGCGGCGCGACCATTCACGTATTGGGTTACGGATTCGACATGACGGCGCCACCGTTGGTCGACGCGATCGCCCGATTGCACGATGGCCGCTGGCTGCGGTCCGAAGAAATAAGCCGCAAGCTCGCCTTGAAAGGCATGCCCGGCGCGCTGGACGGCGCTCGCGTCATTCAGCAGGAACTGGGCGACAGCGGCAACGCGCCGGCCCGTCCGCATTTTGCCGACTGGATGGTGCGTGAAGGTTTCGTCAAGGACCGCGCCGAAGCGTTCCGCAAATGGCTGGGTGCCGGCAAGCTGGGTGACGTCAAGCAACACTGGCCGACCCTGGAAGAGACTGTCGAAACCCTGCGTGCGGCGAAAGCCTGGGTCAGTCTGGCGCATCCCTGGCATTACGATTTCACTCGCAGCAAGCGTCGCCGCCTGATTTCTGACTATATTCAAGCTGGGGGCCACGCTATCGAAGTGGTCAATGGCCATCAGCCCGCCGAGCAAGTGGGCAGCCTGGCGATTCTTGCTCGCGAGTTCGGTCTGCTGGTCAGCGCCGGCAGTGATTTTCATGGCCCTGGAGGCTGGTCCGAGATCGGTGAATACCGCCCGCTCCCGGAGGATCTGCCACCACTTTGGTGTCGATTCAAACATGACCCAATTATTGCCGCCGTCTGAACAGGTAGAGAATGTGAGTCAATTTTTCCAGATTCATCCGGAAAACCCGCAAGCGCGCCTGATCAAACAGGCGGTCGAGATCATCCGCCATGGCGGGGTGGTGATTTATCCCACAGACTCGTCCTACGCCATTGGTTGCCAGATCGGTGACAAGAATGCCGTGGAGCGCGTGCGCCGCTTGCGGCAACTGGACGAGAAGCACAACTTCGCGCTGATCTGCAGCGACCTGTCGCAACTCGGGCTGTTCGCCAAGATCGACACCGGCACCTTCCGCCTGCTCAAGGCGCACTTGCCGGGGCCCTACACCTTTATTCTCAACGCCACCCGTGAAGTCCCGCGGCTGTTGCTGCACCCGAAAAAGCGCACCATCGGCCTGCGCGTGCCCAGCCACCCGATTGCCCTGGCGTTGCTGGAAGAGCTGGGCGAGCCGCTGATGAGCGTGACGCTGATCATGCCCGGCGACTCCGATCCGCTGAGTGACCCCTACGAAATGCGCCAGTTGCTCGAACATCAGGTGGACCTGATCATCGACGGCGGTTTCGGCGGGATCAAGGCGTCCACCGTGATCAACCTCGCGGACGGCGAGCCGGAAGTGATCCGTGTCGGTTGCGGCGACCCTGCGCCGTTCATGGCCGAGGCGTAGATGTCTGCAGTAGAACCCGTTGTCGACAGTCAGGCCGGAGCCCAGCAAGAGCTGCCCTTCGCCATGGTCTATGGCCAGGCGGTCATGGAAATGCCGCTGGACCTGTACATCCCGCCGGACGCGCTCGAGGTTTTCCTTGAAGCCTTCGAAGGTCCGCTCGACCTGCTGCTGTACCTGATTCGCAAGCAGAACATCAACATCCTCGACATTCCCGTGGCGGAAATCACCCGTCAGTACATGGGTTATGTCGAGTTGATGCAGTCGGTGCGCCTGGAACTGGCCGCCGAGTACCTGGTGATGGCCGCGATGCTGGCCGAGATCAAGTCGCGGATGCTGTTGCCCCGCGCTGAAACCATCGAAGATGAAGAAGACGACCCGCGTGCCGAGCTGATTCGCCGCTTGCAGGAGTACGAGCGCTTCAAGGTCGCTGCCGAAGGCATCGATGGCCTGAGCCGCGTCGGTCGCGACGTGGTGGTGCCCAAGCTGGATGCCCCGGAAGCCCGGGCACGCAAGCTGTTGCCGGACGTCAGTCTGGAAGAGTTGCTGATGTCGATGGCCGAGGTCCTGCGCCGTGGCGACATGTTTGAAAGTCACCAGGTCAGCCGCGAGGCCCTGTCCACCCGCGAACGCATGAGCGACGTGCTGGACCGGCTCAAGGGCGGTGGCTTTGTGCCCTTCGTCGAGCTGTTCACTGCGGAGGAAGGGCGCCTGGGGGTGGTGGTGACCTTTATGGCAATCCTCGAACTGGTCAAGGAATCTTTGGTCGAGCTGGTGCAGAATGAGCCGTTCGCGGCGATTCACGTGCGAGCCCGAGCCGAATAACGAGTTGAATCATGAACCTGACTGAACCCCGCGAGCTGGCGCCACTGCTTGAAGCCTTTCTGTTGGCCTCGGGAAAACCGCAATCGCTTGAACGCCTGTTCGAACTGTTTGAAGAGGGCGAACGGCCGGAGCCGCCGGTCTTCAAGAAAGCGCTGACGATCCTCGCCAAATCCTGCGACGGTCGGGCTTTTGAGTTGAAGGAAGTCGCGTCTGGCTATCGCCTGCAGATCCGCGAGAAGTTCTCGCCGTGGGTCGGACGCTTGTGGGAGGAACGTCCGCAACGCTATTCCCGCGCCATGCTCGAAACCATGGCACTCATTGCCTATCGCCAGCCGATTACCCGGGGCGAGATCGAAGACGTGCGGGGCGTCGCGGTCAACAGCCACATCGTCAAGACACTGCTGGAGCGTGAGTGGATTCGTATCGTCGGCTACCGCGACGTACCCGGCAAACCGGCGATGTTCGCCACGACCAAGGCGTTCCTCGATCACTTCAACCTGAAAAACCTCGACGATCTGCCGCCGCTGGCCGAACTGCGCGAGCTGGAGCCCGACCCGGTGCTCGACTTCGACGACGCGCCATTGCCGGCCGGGTTGCAGGAGCTGGCCGATGCCAGCGCCGAACCGGAAGAACCCAAGGAAGAAACCAGCTTCCACACCTTGTTGCTGGAACTGGACACCATGGAGGAGGGGCTCAAGACTGATTTCGATGATTTGTTGCGTGACGGTGAGTCGACTGGAACGGAAGAGGTTTTGGAGCAGCCGGAGTCGGCCATTGAAGTTGAACTTCAGGTCGGGCCTGAAGCCACAGTCGAAGACGCGCCTGAAGATGACGTGCTCGGTGTGGCCGAGGCCCGCGAAAAACTCCTGGCTGCGGTTGCCGCCCTCGAGCAAGCCAACCTCGAGCCTGAGCTGACCGACGAAGAGGCCGAAGCCAGAGCTCTCGCCGAAGCCATCGAAGCCGAACGCCGCGAATTCGAAGACTGACCTCAACCCTGCGGGCAATGAAATTCCCCTGTGGGAGCGGGCTCGCGTCCATAGGAATATCTGCGATGAGCTCAACCAAAGACCCCTGCATCAGCGTCTGCAAGTTCAGCGACGACATTTGCATCGGCTGTGGCCGCAGCAAGCGCGAGATCAAGTCGTGGAAGAAGCTGGACAAGGCCGACAAGCGCACGGTGCTGGCCGAGTCGGCGTTGCGCCTGATCAAGCTCGGCGCCACCGGTCGGCGGAAAAACAAGTAAGTCTGCATTCATCAGCTAGTCTCTGATGCGCGAACGCTTGCATGAGCGTATGATTCGCGACCCTTCGGCGATCCCATCGCCCATGCTCAGTTTTTACATCGCTTCAGGCAAGGCCTGAACAGACCACACCGGGAGGTGCCCAGATGAGTATCAACGACCAGAAAGACGACCAGGAAATCGGCCCAGCAGGCGAAAAACTGCAGAAAGTCCTCGCTCGTATCGGCGTCGGCTCGCGCCGTGACGTAGAAGCCTGGATCAGCCACGGCCGCATCAAGGTCAATGGCAAAGACGCTACCCTTGGCCTGCGCGTCGACCTGCATGACGCCATCACCATCGATGGCAAAGTGATCAAGCGCGAAGAAGCCGCCGAGTCGGTACGCCGCGTGATCATGTACAACAAGCCCGACGGTGAGATCTGCACCCGTGACGACCCTGAAGGCCGTCCGACCGTGTTCGACAAGATGCCGCGCCCGAAAGAAGGCCGCTGGATCAACATCGGTCGCCTCGACATCAACACCACCGGCCTGCTGATGTTCACCACCGACGGTGAGCTGGCCAACCGCCTGATGCACCCGTCCTATGAAATGGACCGTGAATACGCGGTACGTGTACGTGGCGAAGTCGATGACGAGATGATCGAACGCTTGAAAGCCGGCGTCGTCCTCGAAGACGGCCCGGCCAAGTTCACCGACATCAAGCAAGCTCCTGGCGGCGAAGGTTTCAACCACTGGTACCACTGCGTGGTGATGGAAGGTCGCAACCGCGAAGTGCGTCGGCTGTGGGAATCCCAGGGCCTGGTGGTCAGCCGTCTGAAGCGCGTGCGTTTCGGCCCGGTGTTCCTCAATTCCGACCTGCCGATGGGCCGCTGGCGCGAAATGAGCCAGTACGAAGTCGACATCCTCAGTGCGGAAGTGGGCCTGACCCCGGTGGCCATGCCGCAAATGAACGCCAAGAGCAAAGACAAGCTCGATCGGATGCAGCGCAAATCGTCGCGCCCGATGGGCAAGACCGAGCGCGTGCGTACATTGCGTCCAGCGGCGGGTGCCCCTGCTGCCGGGCGTGAATCCCGTGAACCGCAGATCGAAGGCGAGCGCCCGGCGCGCAAGCCGGCCGCTCCGCGTGCCGATGGCGAGCGCGGTCCACGCACACCGCGTCCGGCCAACGGTCGCACTGAACGTGGCGAAGGCCGCGGCGCGCCGAGCGGTGGCCGCAGCGATCGTGGTGCTCCTGCTGGTCGTGGAGAATCGGGGCGCGGTACGCCGGTGGCGGATCGTCCTTCTGACACCAAGCGTCCGGCCAAACCGGCACCGAAGAAACGCCCAGGCATCGTCCTGGTCGACAAGGATGCGCCATCGGGCAAGCGCCGTGGCGCGCCGGCCGGTTCGGGCCAGCGTCCGGGCTTTGGGCGTCGCAAGCCTGAGTAATCGGTAAGCGCTCCATGAAAAAACGCCAGCCTTCGGGTTGGCGTTTTTTTTGGCCCGGCGTCGGTGAGCGCGCGACAAGGCAAAACGGAAAACCAATGTTACGGCTTGTAAAGAAAACCTGACGGTTTCCACCGATTGGCGCCGTGAAACCACTACTAAGTTGTGGCTGTAAGAAATTTCTTCCGTCCGATCAGGTGGTGGATGTGCTGGAGGCGCACCCGCCAGCTTGTTTCACCCGCGGCATAAGGGTGAGATGCGCGCCATGCCTGTCGTGCAGGCGCATAACAACAAGGAGGCGCAATGAACGCCGTGAATCATCCCCCCCTCTTTCCGTGGGGCGATTTTGCTGTCGCCCGCGCCCACGACCCGCAAAGGTCTGACTCGTCATTGGCAACCGTCCGACACCTGCGAGGCGGACACAGGCAATCCCGGCAACCGACACGCTGATCCAGCGGTGTCTGGCAGCAGGGGGTTAGCGGTGTACAATGCGCCGCGTTTTACCTGTGACCTCCTGCGCCGCTGCGCAATCCTCAAGGCTATCCGCCTTGTCCACTCCGCCACGTCACGAGCGTGTCGGGTTCGATTTCGTCACAGATAAAAACAAACAGGTGACGCATGACCGTTACAAATACGCTGAACGTGGGACCCCATTCATGAGCGGACAAAACTCGCATTCGGGCGAGCTGAAACGCGGCCTGAAGAATCGTCATATCCAACTGATCGCCCTCGGCGGCGCAATCGGGACCGGACTGTTCCTCGGCTCGGCCGGGGTTCTGAAATCCGCTGGGCCGTCGATGATCCTCGGCTACGCCATCTGCGGCTTCATTGCCTTCATGATCATGCGCCAGCTCGGCGAAATGATCGTCGAAGAGCCGGTCGCCGGCTCCTTCAGCCACTTCGCGCACAAATACTGGGGCGGTTTCGCCGGGTTCCTGTCGGGCTGGAACTGCTGGATTCTGTACATCCTGGTGGGCATGTCGGAGCTGACCGCGGTCGGCAAATACATCCATTACTGGGCGCCGCATATCCCGACCTGGGTCTCGGCGGCCGGTTTCTTCGTGCTGATCAACCTGATCAACCTGGCCAACGTCAAAGTCTTCGGTGAAGCCGAATTCTGGTTCGCGATCATCAAGGTCGTAGCGATCGTCGGCATGATTGCCTTGGGCAGCTATCTGCTGGTCAGCGGCCACGGCGGCCCGGACGCGGCGGTGAGCAACCTGTGGTCCCACGGCGGATTTTTCCCCAATGGCGTTAGCGGTCTGGTGATGGCCATGGCGATCATCATGTTCTCCTTCGGCGGCCTGGAAATGCTCGGTTTCACCGCCGCCGAAGCGGACAAACCGAAAACCGTGATCCCGAAAGCCATCAACCAGGTGATCTACCGGATCCTGATTTTCTACATCGGTGCACTGGTCATCCTGCTGTCGCTGACGCCATGGGACAGCCTGCTGGCGACCCTGAACGCGTCCGGCGACTCCTACAGCGGCAGTCCGTTTGTGCAGGTGTTCTCGATGCTCGGCAGCAATACCGCCGCGCACATCCTCAACTTCGTGGTCCTGACCGCGGCGCTATCGGTGTACAACAGTGGCACCTACTGCAACAGCCGCATGCTCCTGGGCATGGCCGAGCAGGGTGACGCGCCGAAAGCCCTGGCGAAGATCGACAAGCGTGGCGTGCCGGTACGCTCGATCCTGGCATCAGCGGCGGTGACGCTGATCGCGGTGCTGCTGAACTACCTGATCCCGCAAAACGCGCTAGAGCTGTTGATGTCGCTGGTAGTCGCTACCCTGGTGATCAACTGGGCGATGATCAGCTACTCGCACTTCAAGTTCCGCCAGCACATGAACCAGACAAAGCAGACGCCGCTGTTCAAGGCGCTGTGGTTTCCGTACGGTAACTACATCTGCCTGGCGTTCGTGGTGTTCATTCTTGGCGTGATGCTGCTGATCCCGGGGATCCAGATCTCGGTGTACGCGATTCCGCTGTGGGTCGCGTTCATGTGGATTTGCTACGGCATCAAGAACAAGCGTAAGGCTCAGCAGGTGTTGCACGCTGCGAGTTCCATAACGAAGTAACCTAAACGCAAAAAACAACAAACCCGGCCATGTGTCGGGTTTTTTGTTTTTGGCGTTTGAATTGGAACGCGCTGAAGTTCCGTTCCTACGTAAGTTGAAGGCGTTTACTACAGCGATTTCGGAAAGTGACTGATGTTCGTTAAATATGAAGTCGCTGAAGAGCAGAACATGAAGAATTATTATCAAAGGCTCGATTTTACCTTCAGAACAGTGTTGGGGTTGTGGCGGACACAATGCAGGTACGAACGGGCCTTTCAGTTATTAGTAGTTCAGGAGGTATAGGTGGGGTTTTTGGCGGTGTTTCGGTCGGGCATGGGGTGAATAATATTTATGAAGGCTTAACTAATATCTATTATGGCCAGGAACTCCAGGTTCAGTCGGGCCTGTTAGGCGTATTTATAGAGCTATGCTGGATGATGAACATGGAGATGTGGCTTATTACTCTATTGACCTGTTGTCTTCTGCTCATGGCGTTTTCAGGAAGGTGCCAAAAACTGGGCAGTCGAGCTATTCAGGCGTGATCCAATCAATTACGAAAGAGCTTATCAACAAACGGGAAAGCTGGCATTGGCTTTTGAGGCGTTGGTTGATTACTTGACAGTAAATACAATGCTCGCTGAAGAATGAATTTTTCTATAGTGGCGACACGTACGCCTAATCGATTAGGTTTTGCCGCGCATTCTGGGGATATAATAGATTAAGCCAAAAAACACTACAGTTGCGTATACTATCAGATACATTGTGCTTAAATGATTTTGATCAATATGCATTGTTTTTTTTATACACACTATAATTATCCCGGAGGGCGGTGCGGCGGCTACCGCTACCATAAGTGTGACGGCGATGTAATATCTAATGTTTTCAAGATTCATTGGGTGGTTTAGCCATTCGGTGTGAATTTCAGATTAGTGTTGCCATTCGAAACAAAGCAACCCCTCTTAGAAAAATCCGAAAGAACTGTAAGAAACATCGCGCACAGTCTCCAAGAGCTCTGTTTCGACAATCAGGCGTTTTCAGGAATGTTATTCGCGTTATCCTGAACCCCTTCCAAACCCGGACGCTTTTCCATGCTGGTGATTTCCAACAACGTGCATCTGCCGGATGCCGAGATCGAGTTGACCGCCATTCGCGCCCAGGGCGCCGGAGGGCAGAACGTCAACAAGGTCTCCAGCGCCGTGCACCTGCGCTTCGACATCCCGGCCTCGTCCTTGCCCGAGTTTTACAAGGAGCGGCTGCTGGCGCTGCGTGACAGTCGCATCACCAGCGAGGGCGTGTTGATCATCAAGGCCCAGCAATACCGGACGCAGGAGGCCAATCGCGCCGATGCGCTGGAGCGCCTGACCGAGTTGATCCTCAGCGCCACCAAGGTGGAAAAGAAGCGGCGTCCGACCAAGCCGACCCTCGGTTCGAAAAAGCGTCGGCTCGAATCCAAGACCAAGCGCGGCAGCATCAAGGCCGGGCGTGGCAAGGTCAATTTCTAACGGGCGTTGCGTTCCTCGCGGTACTTCTCATTCAGCTGTTTCGGCGCCTGCCGGTACAGATAAACGCTCAGGGCCAGCCCGCTCAACGCGGCGAGGGCGGCGAACAGGAAGATCGAGGCAAAACCAAAGCCGGCGGCAATCGCACCGGCCAGCGGTCCGGTGATCCCCAGCGACAAATCGATGAACAGCGAATAGGCGCCCACCGCCGCACCACGGCTGGACGCGGGCACCAGGTTGACCGCTTCCACCCCCAGCGCCGGAAACACCAGCGAAAAACCAAAGCCGCTCAACGCCGCGCCCGCCAGCGCCCAGTGCGCATCCGGCGCCAGCCACAGCAGTAACAGGCCCAGGGTTTCCACCGACAGGCAGGCAATCGCCACGCGGAAGCCGCCGAGACGGTTGATCAGGTTGCCGAACAACAGGCGCGCGCCGATGAAGCTGGCACCGAACAGGCTCAGGCACAGCACGGCGTTGTCCCAATGCTGGGTGGCGTAGTACAGGGTAATGAAGGTGGCGATGGTGCCGAAGCCGATCGAGCCCAGCGCCAGGCCACAACCGTGTGGTAGCACCCGACCCAGCACGTGCATGAACGGTAAACGCTCGCCTGCGACAATCGGCGCGGCAGTCTTCGGCCAGGCGAGCGCCAGGCCCAGCACCGCCAACAGCACGATGCTCACGCCCATGCTCCACAACCCCAACTGACTGACCAGCAGCACGCCCAGCGGCGCACCGACGGCTAGCGCGCCGTAACTGGCAATGCCGTTCCAGGAGATGACTTTGGCAGTGTTGGCCGCGCCGACCCGGCCGATGCCCCAGCCGATCGAACCGGAACCCACCAGGCTTTCCGCGCTGCCGAGCACCAGGCGACCGATCAGCAGGCTGATCAGGCTTAACATCGGCAGGCTTTGGGTCCAGGCCGAAATCAGCATGAACACACCGCTCAAGCCGCAACCGGCCAGGCCATACATCACCGCCAGTTTGCTGCCTTTGTTGTCGATGATTTTTCCGGCGTAAGGACGACTGAGCAGCGTGGCGAGGTATTGCACGCTGATCACCAGCCCCGCGATCACCGCGCCGAAGCCCAGGTCGCTGTGGACGTAACCCGGCAACACGGCCAGGGGAATGCCGATATTGAGGTAACCGATAAAGGTAAAGAGGACGATGGAAACGACTTGCAGCGTGACCGCCAGGGGGCGCTGGTTTTCAGACATGGGTAAAGGTCCACGGGGAAAGCGGGAGTAGATAGGCTGCTCATGATAGCGGCGCGAGTGGCCGCGGGGCGTGAAAAAGTAAAACTATTCGCCGGACGGGGACTTTTCAGGGCTTGGCGGGAGCGACCAAATGCGTCGTGACCAGAGCGGCCAACGCATTTTCTTCGCTGCCGAAACGGGCGAGCAGGGTGGCTTGTTTCTCAGGGGACAGGCGATTCCAGATCTCGATCATTTTCTCGGCGGTGCCGATCAGGACGCTGGCTTCTGTCTCTGTGGATTCGTCGGTCATGCTCGGAGGCTCGCGGTTCAGGCGGTGTGGAAAGCGCATGTTAGCGCTTTCCACACGGTCTGGCATTGCGGGTGTTTCAGTCTTCGCTCTCGGCCTTGCGACTGTCAGCGGCTTCTTTCGGCTCGGGCTGTTGGGCGCCGGCTTGTTGCGGGGGTGTCTGCTCAGTTTCGTGCAGGCTTGGGAAGGGGAGATTAGGGATCTCGTGCATGGTTCGCGCTCCTCGCAAAGTCTGTTGATAGATCTGGTAGATCCGCGCTTTTACAAAGCCTGGGCAGGATACAGCAGGGGAAATGACAAATAGACTTTTATATCCATTTGTTTCGACGGATGGGCTTGTCTAGACAGGTGGATACCGGCCAACTGTAGGAGCATGCTCGCTCCTACAGGTTATTTGCAGACGTCGGCGATCGCCTCGGCCAGCAGATCCAGGCGTGTCGCATCAATCCCTGCCACGTTCGCCCGGCCGGTGCCGACCATGTAAACACTGTGATGATCCCGCAATTGTTGCACCTGCTCCGGTTTTAACCCGGTGTAGGAAAACATCCCGCGCTGTTCGCCGATATGCGCAAAACGTTCACGGAGTCCATGGGGCTCCAGTGCCTCCACCAACCCGCTGCGCAATTGCGCGATACGCAAACGCATGGCTTCCACCTCGTCGGCCCACAGGCTTTTCAGCGCCGGGTCACCGAGGATGGTCGCCACCACGGCCGCGCCGTGATCAGGCGGCGTCGACCACAGGTTACGGGCGATGTTCGCCAGTTGGCTGCGGATATCCACCAGTTTGTCAGCGCTCTTCGCACAGACGATCAACGCGCCGGTGCGGTCGCGGTACAGGCCGAAGTTCTTCGAGCAGGAACTGGTGATCAGCACTTCCGGCAGTTCAGCCGCGAACAATCGGGTCGACCAGGCATCCTGTTCCAGGCCATCGCCAAAGCCCTGGTAAGCGAAGTCGATCAATGGCACCAGGTTCCGACTACGCACCACGTCCAGCACACGACGCCAGTCGTCATGGGCAAGATCGAAGCCGGTCGGGTTGTGGCAGCAAGCGTGCAGCAATACCACATCGCCTTTCGGCGCGAGACTGAGCGCGGCCAGCATCGCTTCAACGTCGAGACGGTTATCGCTGCCGACATACGGGTAGTGATTAACCTTGATCCCGGCCGCTGCGAAAATGGTTTCGTGAATCGGCCAGGTCGGGTTGCTCAGCCACACGCCGCGTCCCGGCAGGCACTGGGCAATGAAGTCCGCGCTCAAGCGCAATGCACCGGTGCCGCCCGGTGTCTGGGTGGCGCCGGCCCGTTGTTCGGCGATCAGCGCAGAATCGGCGCCGAGCACCAATTCATTGATGGCTTTACCGAACGCCGGCTCGCCATGACCGCCGATGTAGGTCTTGGTGGTCTGACGATCCACCAGGCGCTGCTCGGCGAGCTTCACGGCCTGAAGGATTGGCGTCAGCCCAAAGGCGTCTTTGTAGACGCCCACGCCAAGGTCGAATTTGCGCGGGTTCGGGTCCTGCGCATAGGCCTCCATCAGGCCCAGGATCGGGTCGCCGGGTACTCGACCGATGGCGTCGAAATGCATTACTTGCGGCCCTCGGCGTCCTTGGCCACGTCGTCAGTGCGGGCGGCCATGATGAAATCGTTGCGGTGCAGGCCCTTGATGGAATGGCTCCACCAGGTCACGGTGACTTTGCCCCATTCGGTCAGCAGGCCCGGATGGTGACCTTCAGCTTCGGAGATTTCACCGACGGCGTTGGTGAACGCCAGGGCGTGTTTGAAGTTCTTGAACAGGAAAACCTTTTCCAGCTGCATGACGCCATCGCGGACTTCGATATTCCAGTCAGGGATCTGCTTGAGCAGGACCGGCAGTTCTTCGTCGCTGACCTGTGGGGCGCCGGCTTGGCAGGCTTCGCAGTGGGCTTGGTTCAATGTGGACATGATGTGTTCCTGAAATCGAAGGGTAGAAAATCGGCCGCCAGTGCACCCACGCTAAACCAAAGCGTGGGTGAGTGACAGGCTCACTTGATTCTAAAAGCGGCGGATCACGCGGCTTTTGGCTTGGGCGGAAATTTCGGTGCGTGCAAACCCATCTGCATGCCTTGCTTGACCATGCCCATGATGTCCTCGTGGGCGAGGTCGAACAGACGCTTGAGATTCGGCAGGGCAAAGTACAGCGGCTGCAGGATGTCGATGCGATACGGCGTGCGCATGCATTCCAGCGGATCGAACGCCTGATGTTCAGGTTCGTCCGACAGGCAGTAAACGGTTTCTTTTGGTGAGGAGAGAATGCCGCCGCCGTAAATGCGCTGACCCTGCGGCGTATCCACCAGGCCGAACTCGATGGTCATCCAGTACAGACGCGCCAGGTACACGCGTTCTTCCTTGGAGGCCTGTAGGCCAAGTTTGCCGTAGGTGTGGGTAAATTCGGCAAACCATGGGTTGGTCAACAGCGGGCAGTGGCCGAAGATCTCGTGGAAAATGTCCGGCTCTTGCAGGTAATCCAGCTCTTCACGGGTACGAATAAACGTCGCCACGGGAAATTGCTTGTTGGCCAGCAATTCAAAAAAGGTCTGGAAGGGAATCAGGGCAGGCACCCGGGCCACTTGCCAGCCGGTGGTCTCACCGAGGACTTTGTTGATCTCGCCGAGTTGCGGGATGCGGTCGTGGGGCAGACCGAGTTTTTCGATACCGTCCAGGTACTCCTGGCACGCACGCCCTTCGATCACTTGCAATTGACGAGTGATCAGCGTGTTCCACACCGCGTGTTCTTCGGCGGGGTAGTCGATAAAACCTTGCGCATCGGGCTCGCGAGCCACGTAGTGCGTCTGCTTCATGCTGCTCTCCTGCTAGGGGATTTCATTCTTGTTATGTCCTGCTATGGACGTAGAAATACCTCAAGGATTGCGGGGGGGGCAGCAGGTGGGCACCGTTGTGCATAGGAAAATTCGTGGTGTTTCGTAAAGTTTTCGTTACGGATTTGCCTGTAAGGCGCAGGTATTGAGTTTTCCCGGGTTGAAATGGTTCGCAGGTGTCACATAATCTTGACGACTATCTGAGAGTCAAAGCAGAAAATCACCCCTGTAGGAGCGAGCTTGCTCGCGATGGAGTCGAGGGCAACGCGTTCAATCAGGGAGAACGCGTTTTCGTTAACGTCCATCGCGAGCAAGCTCGCTCCTACAGGTGCGCACCTTCCTCACCGTTTTTTCGGGCCCTTTATGCGTATCAAAGTCCACTGTCAAAACCGCATCGGCATCCTGCGCGACATTCTCAACCTGCTGGTGGAGTACGGCATCAACGTCGCTCGCGGAGAGGTGGGTGGTGAGCATGGCAACGCCATCTACCTGCATTGCCCGAACCTGATCAACCTGCAGTTCCAGGCGCTGCGGCCGAAATTCGAGTCGATCGCCGGGGTTTTCGGTGTGAAGCGTGTAGGGCTGATGCCCAGCGAGCGTCGGCACATGGAACTCAACGCCTTGTTGGGCGCGCTGGAGTTTCCGGTGTTGTCCATCGACATGGGCGGTTCGATTGTCGCGGCCAATCGTGCAGCGGCGCAGTTGCTCGGCGTACGTGTCGATGAGGTGCCGGGGATACCGTTGTCGCGTTATGCCGAGGATTTCGACTTGCCGGAACTGGTGCGCGCCAACAAGTCGCGGGTCAACGGGCTGCGGGTCAAGGTCAAGGGTGATGTGTTTCTCGCCGATATTGCGCCGCTGCAGTCGGAACATGACGACAGCGAGGCCATGGCCGGCGCGGTGCTGACGCTGCACCGCGCTGATCGGGTGGGCGAGCGCATCTATAACGTACGCAAACAGGAGCTGCGGGGCTTCGACAGCATCTTCCAGAGTTCGAAAGTGATGGCCGCCGTGGTGCGGGAGGCGCGGCGCATGGCGCCGCTGGACGCGCCGCTATTGATAGAAGGCGAAACCGGCACGGGTAAAGAGTTGTTGGCGCGGGCCTGCCACCTTGCGAGTCCGCGAGGACAGTCGCCGTTGATGGCGCTCAATTGCGCCGGCCTGCCGGAGTCGATGGCCGAGACCGAACTGTTCGGCTACGGCCCTGGGGCGTTTGAAGGGGCGCGGGCCGAGGGCAAGCTCGGGCTGCTGGAGCTGACGGCGGGCGGTACGTTGTTTCTCGACGGCGTGGGGGAAATGAGCCCGCGCTTGCAGGTGAAACTGCTGCGCTTCCTGCAGGACGGTTGCTTCCGGCGAGTAGGCAGCGACGAAGAGGTGTATCTGGACGTGCGGGTCATCTGCGCGACGCAGGTCGACCTGTCGGAATTGTGCGCCCGCGGCGAGTTTCGCCAGGATTTGTACCACCGCTTGAATGTGCTGTCGTTGCACATCCCGCCCTTGCGCGAATGCCTGGACGGTTTGACGCCGCTGGTGGAGCACTTTCTCGATCAGGCCAGTCGGCAGATCGGCTGTCCGCTGCCGAAGCTGGCGCCAGCGGCCATGGAGCGGCTCAGTCACTATCACTGGCCGGGCAACGTCCGGCAGTTGGAAAACGTGTTGTTCCAGGCGGTTTCGTTGTGCGAAGGCGGGACGGTCAAGGCCGAGCATATTCGCCTGCCGGACTACGGCGTGCGTCAGCCGCTTGGCGATTTTTCGCTGGAAGGCGGGCTGGATGCGATTGTCGGGCGCTTCGAGAAAGCGGTACTCGAGCGCTTGTATTCGGAGCATCCGAGCAGTCGGCAACTGGGCAAGCGACTGGGGGTTTCGCACACCACCATTGCCAATAAGTTGCGTGAGTATGAGGTCGTCAAGGCTGAGTCATAGGGGGCATTGCGGCGTTTTTCGCGGGCCTCTTCGCGAGCAAGCCCGCTCCCACATCTGACCGTGCTTCACATGGAGAAACGCGGACGAATGTGGGAGCGGGCTTGCTCGCGAAAGCGGTAAGCGGGGCAGCATCCAGGTCAGGCATTGCCACCAAACGGCATAACACCGCCGGTTTTTCGACTTCGACACAATTCCCTCATCCCCGCCAAGCCCCCGCAAACCCTTTGTTTGCCGGGCTTAGCGCCGCCAGAAAAAAGTTGGTCTGCTAATTGCTTATGGCTCAGCAGTACAGCGGTGGGCGGCAAACGTCCGGCATGCAGAGGAAAGAGTGTGGACAAGTACCTTTATGTGGCAATGACCGGCGCCAGCCAGAATGCACTGGCGCAGAAGGCTCATGCGAACAACCTGGCGAACATCTCCACCAACGGTTTCCAGAAAGACCTGGAGCAGGCGCGGTCGATGCCGGTGTTCGGCGACAGCTTTCCGGCGCGTGCGTTTGCCATGTCCGAACGTCCGGCCACCGACTTCTCCGCGGGTTCGCTGATCGAAACCGGTCGTGATCTGGACGTCGCGGTGCAAGGCAACGGCTGGCTCGCCGTGCAGAACCCGGACGGCGGCGAAAGCTATGTGCGCACTGGCAGCCTGAACATCGATGCCCTCGGCGTATTGCGCGCCGGTAACGGCATGCCGGTGCTGGGCAATGGCGGTCCGATCTCCGTGCCGCCCGAGCAGCAGGTCGAAGTCGGCGAAGACGGCACTATCAGCATCCGCGCGATGGGTGAAGGTCCGCGGGTCATGGCGGAAGTCGACCGCATCAAGCTGGTCAACCCGGATTTCAAGAACATGACCAAAGGCCTGGACGGTTCGATCCACACCAAGGACGGCCAGCCGGCGCAAGCCGATGCCAACGTCAAGCTGGTGTCCGGTTTTCTCGAGTCGAGCAACGTCAATGCCGTGGAAGAGATGACCTCGGTGCTGGCGCTGGCCAAGCAATTCGAATTGCACATCAAGATGATGAACACCGCCAAAGAAGACGACCAGGCCATGGCTCGGGTCTTGCAGATCAGCTAATTACCAGAACGTCGCGCCGTAAAACAGGCGCACGAGGAGAATCGAATGCTTCCGGCTCTATGGGTTGCCAAAACAGGTCTGTCCGCCCAGGACACCAACCTGACCACCATTTCCAACAACCTGGCAAACGTGTCGACCACGGGTTTCAAACGTGACCGCGCCGAGTTCCAGGACTTGCTGTATCAGATCAAGCGCCAGCCAGGCGCCCAGTCGACCCAGGACAGCGAACTGCCGTCGGGTCTGCAACTGGGTACCGGTGTGCGCATCGTCGGCACGCAGAAAAACTTCAACGCCGGCAGCCTGCAAACCACCGAGCAGCCGCTGGACATGGCCATCGACGGTCGCGGTTTCTTCCAGATTCTGCAACCGGACGGCACCACGTCCTACACCCGTGACGGCACTTTCCACCTCGACTCCAACGGCCAGATCGTCAACGCCAGCGGCTTCGCCCTGGAACCGGCGATTGTCATTCCGAACGATGCCCAGACCTTCACCGTCGGCAAAGACGGCACCGTCTCCATCACCGTCGCCGGCAACCCGGCTTCCCAGGTGATCGGCAATCTGCAGACCGCCGACTTCATCAACCCGGCCGGCCTGCAAGCCGTGGGCAACAACCTGTTCCTGGAAACCGCCGCCAGTGGCGCGCCGCAAGTCGGCACGCCGGGCCTGGCCGGGTTCGGTACCACGCTGCAGAACACCCTGGAAACTTCCAACGTCAGCACCGTTGAGGAGATGGTCAACATGATCACCACCCAGCGCGCCTACGAGATGAACTCCAAGGTGATCTCCACCGCCGACCAGATGCTCTCGTTCGTAACGCAGAATCTGTAACCAGTCTATGAGGCGACCATGAGGTCGCCTGCAACACCGTGAGGTAGGGTCATGAATCGCTTTGTATCTGTTCTGGCACTGAGTGGGGTCGCCGCACTGGCCGGTTGCGTCGGTCCGACGCCCAAGCCCAACGACCCTTACTACGCCCCGGTGTTGCCGCGCACGCCGTTGCCGGCTGCCGCGAACAACGGCTCGATCTATCAGGCCGGTTTCGAGCAGAACCTGTACAGCGACCGCAAGGCGTTCCGGGTCGGTGACATCATCACCATCACCCTGAACGAGAAGACCCAGGCCAGCAAAAACGCCAACTCCCAGGTGGGCAAGACCAGCAAGGCCGGTATCGGACTGACTTCGCTGTTCGGGACCGTGCCGAACACCAATAACCCGCTCGGCAGCGGCGACCTGTCACTGGATGCCGGATACAGCGGCGATCGCGCCACCAAGGGCGACAGCAAGGCCGGGCAGGGCAACAGCCTGACCGGTTCGATCACCGTGACCGTCGCCGACGTGCTGCCCAACGGCATCATCGCCGTGCGCGGCGAGAAGTGGATGACCCTCAACACCGGTGATGAGCTGGTGCGCATCGCCGGCCTGGTCCGGGCCGATGACATCGCCACCGACAACACGGTGTCGTCGACGCGCATTGCCGACGCACGCATCACCTACTCGGGCACCGGTTCGTTTGCCGATGCGAGTCAGCCAGGCTGGTTCGACCGTTTCTTCCTCAGTCCGCTGTTCCCTTTCTAGGTGGCCACGTTGAACTTCAAAAGCCTGATGGTGGCCGCATTTCTGCTGTCCGCGGCCTTCAACGCTCAAGCCGAGCGGCTGAAGGATATCGCCAGTATTTCCGGCGTGCGTTCCAACCAATTGATCGGCTACGGCCTGGTGGTCGGGCTTAACGGCACCGGTGACCAGACGACGCAAACCCCGTTCACCCTGCAGACCTTCAACAACATGCTCTCGCAGTTCGGCATCAAGGTGCCGCCGGGTTCGGGCAACGTGCAATTGAAGAACGTCGCGGCGGTGTCCATCAGTGCCGACTTGCCGGCCTTCGCCAAACCCGGTCAGCAGGTCGACATCACCGTTTCGTCCATCGGCAACTCCAAGAGCCTGCGCGGCGGCACCTTGTTGCTGACGCCGCTCAAGGGTATCGACGGCAACGTTTATGCGGTCGCTCAAGGCAACCTGGTGGTCGGCGGTTTCGATGCTGAAGGTCGTGACGGCTCGAAGATCACCGTCAACGTTCCGTCGGCCGGTCGCATCCCTGGCGGTGCCTCGGTGGAGCGTTCGGTGCCGAGCGGTTTCAACCAGGGCAACAGCCTGACCCTGAACCTCAACCGTTCGGACTTCACCACCGCCAAGCGCATCGTCGACAAGATCAACGACATGCTCGGCCCTGGCGTCGCCCAGGCCATCGACGGCGGTTCGATTCGCGTCAGTGCGCCGCTGGATCCGAGTCAGCGGGTCGACTACCTGTCGATCCTCGAAAACCTCGAAGTCGATCCGGGCCAGGCGGTGGCGAAAGTCATCATCAACTCCCGCACCGGCACCATCGTGATCGGCCAGAACGTCAAGGTGTCGCCGGCCGCCGTGACCCACGGCAGCCTGACCGTGACCATCACCGAAGACCCGATCGTCAGCCAGCCCGGCCCTCTGTCCAACGGCCAGACGGCGGTCGTGCCGCGCTCGCGGGTCAACGCCCAGCAGGAAGCCAAGCCGATGTTCAAGTTCGGCCCGGGCACCACCCTCGACGAGATCGTGCGGGCGGTGAACCAGGTCGGCGCAGCGCCGGGTGACTTGATGGCGATCCTCGAAGCACTGAAGCAGGCGGGTGCATTGCAAGCCGACCTGATCGTGATCTGAGGACGGCGACCATGGATATGCGCAAGGGCGGTCTGGGTGTCAGCAGCAACGATTCGGGTTCCTACTCGGACTTGAATCGACTGAACCAGCTCAAGGTCGGCGACAAGAACAGCGATGGCAACATACGCAAGGTAGCGCAGGAGTTCGAATCGCTGTTCCTCGGTGAAATGCTCAAGTCCATGCGCAAGGCGACGGAGACGCTGGGCGAAGGCAATCCGCTGAACACGCCGGAGGCCAAGCAGTATCAGGAAATGTACGACCAGCAGTTGGCCGTTTCCATGTCTCGCGAAGGCGGCGGCATTGGTCTGGCGGACGTGCTGATCCGTCAGATGTCGAAGAATAAACCGATGGCGCCGGGTGAAGCCGCTGCCGCATCGGCGGCCAAACAGGCTGCGGCGAAAGCCGCGGTCGAGACGCCGATTGCCGCCGGTACGACGGCCATCAGCGGTCCGTTGTCGCGTCTGAACGGCGAGCGTCCGTTGTGGGCGTCGCGCTCGGTGCGTGCACCGCAGGCAGCGGGCGAGGGCGCGCATCGCAATGACATGGCGCTGATCAATCAGCGACGCCTGGCGTTGCCACCGAAGCTGGCGGACCGCTTGCTCGCCGGCCTGGTGCCTTCGGCGACGACGGCAGTCGCGTCGGTTAACAGCGCGCCAGTGCCAGAGCGCACGACGACGCTGACCGGTGCCGGGCCTCTGTTCAATGGCGACTGGCTGGCGAATGCGCAAGCAGCGTCGGGTGCCGGCCTGCAGATTCATGGCCGCGCCATGGCTCAGATCCCCCTGGCCCCGGCGAAAAAAGCCTTCAGTTCCGCCGATGAATTCGTCAACACCATGCTGCCGATGGCCAAGGAAGCCGCCGACCGTATCGGCGTCGATCCACGTTACCTGGTGGCCCAGGCCGCCCTGGAAACCGGTTGGGGCAAATCGGTCATGCGTGCCCAGGATGGCAGCAGCAGTCACAACCTGTTCGGCATCAAGGCCAGCAGCAGTTGGCAGGGCAATTCGGCGCGGGCGATCACCAGCGAATTCAGGAATGGCGCGATGGTCAAGGAGACGGCCGAGTTCCGTTCCTACGACTCGTACAAAGACAGCTTCCATGACCTGGTGACGTTGCTGCAAACCAACAATCGCTATCAAGATGTCGTGAAGTCGGCCGATAACCCAGAACAGTTTGTACGCGAGTTGCAAAAGGCCGGTTACGCAACCGACCCCGACTACGCGAGCAAGATTTCGCAGATAGCCAAGCAGATGACGAGTTACCAGAACTACGCTGCGGCGGGCGTTTCCACCACGCCTTTATAGGCACAAGGATTAAGGTCTGAACCATGAGTTTGCTTAATATCGGGATGTCGGGTCTGGCCGCTGGCCAATCCTCGTTGATGACCACCGGCAACAACATTGCCAACGTCGACACCGCCGGGTACTCACGCCAGCAGACAGTGCAGGGCACCAAGGCCTCGCAGCAGTTTGGCAACGTGTACATCGGCAGCGGCACCACGCTGGCCGATGTACGTCGGGTGTACAACAGCTATCTCGATGCGCAGTTGCAGACTTCCACCTCGCTCAACAGCGACTCGGCTGCCTACCTGGGCCAGGTCACGCCACTGGACAAGTTGCTGTCGGACAGCGGTACCGGCCTGAACGGCGCCCTGACCAAGTTTTTCACCTCGGTTCAGAACGTCAATGCCAAGCCTGGCGACGATGCTTCCCGTCAGCTGTTGCTCAGCGATACGCAGGCCTTGAGCAACCGCTTCAACTCGATGTCTTCGCAACTGACTCAGCAGAATGCGACCATCAACGGCAACCTGACGAACATGGCGGATCAGGTCAACAAGCTGGCCGCCACCGTGGCCCAGTTGAACCAGAAGATCTCCGAGATTTCCAGTTCCGGCGGCATGCCGAACGACCTGCTGGATGCGCGTAACGAAACCGTGCGCCAGCTGTCGACCTTCACCGGTGCACAAGTGGTGGAGCGTGAAGGCAGCCTCGATATCTACCTGGGCAGCGGTCAGCCGCTGGTCATGGGCAACACCGTGAACAAGCTTGAGACCGTGCCGAGCAAGGACGACCCGAGCCGCCTGGCGCTGCAGGTCAATCGCGGTTCGAGCTCCATCGATATCACTTCAATCATGACCGGTGGCGAGATTGGCGGCCTGTTGCGTTATCGCAGCACCGTGCTCGATCCGGCCATGAATGAGCTGGGGCGCGTGGCCCTGGTCGTCGCCGATCAGATGAACAGCCTCCAGGCCCAAGGCATCGACAAGAACGGTGACTTCGGCTCCAACCTGTTCAACAGCATCAACAGTGCCGCGCAGATGTCCCAGCGCAGCATCGCCACCATTGGCAACAATGCCGGTACCGGCAACTTCGATGTGAGCATCGAGGACACTGGCAAGCTGACCATCAATGATTACAAGGTCACCTTCACCTCGGCGACCGACTATACCGTCCAGCGTCTGCCGGACAACACGCCGATGGGCAGTTTCAGTACAACGACCAACCCGCCTCCGGTCATCGACGGCTTCTCCCTGAAGCTGGCGGGCGGCACTGCCACGGCCGGCGACACGTTCAAGATCACCCCGACGCGCAACGCGGCAGCCACCATCAAGACCGAGATGACCGACGCCAAGCGCCTGGCCATCGCGGCCCCGCTGGGTGCGGCCATCGCGGCGGGCAACAGTGGCACGCTGACGATTCCGGCCAGCGGCCAGCCGACCCTGACCACCAAGTTCGACATCTACGACACAGCCACCGCAACAGCGATGCAGAACGGCCTGAAAAACTCCACGCCGACCAAGATCGTCTTCGGTGATGTGTCGGCCGATGGCACCACCCAGACCTACCAGTTCCTGGACGCCAAGGGTGGCGTGATCAGCAGTGGCTCCATCAAGCCCGGCGAGAACAACACCCTGAGCCTGAGCATTCCGCTGAAGGATGCCAGTGGCGCGCCGATTCCGGCCCCGCCCGCCACGCAGTACACCGTGAGCTTCGATATGACCGTTGCCGGCTCGCCGACCTCGGGCGCCGCGATCAACGTCACCCTCAGTCAGCCAGGTACGCTGGACAATCGTAACGGCACCGCCCTGGCCGGCCTGCAAACCGCGCAGACCGTGGACACTGGCAGTTCCAGCAAAGGCATCTCCCTGACCGACGCCTACGGCAAACTGGTGGAGAATGTCGGCTCGAAGGCGGCGCAAGGCAAACTCGACAGTGCCGCGACCGACGCCATCCTGGCCAATGCCAAAGGCGCGCGCGACTCGCTATCGGGTGTCGACCTCGACGAGGAAACCGGCAACCTGGTCAAGTATCAGCAGTACTACACAGCGTCTTCGCAGATCATCAAGGCTGCGCAGGAAATCTTCAGCACACTGATCAACAGTCTTTAAGGAGTCGTAGCCCATGCGCATTTCTACCGCCCAGTTTTACGAGTCCACGGCTGCGAATTACCAGAAGAACTTCGCCAACGTCGTCAAGAGCAGCGAAGAGGCGAGCAGCCTGGTTCGCGTCAACACCGCCGCCGACGATCCGGTGGGTGCTTCGCGCCTGCTGCAGTTGGGTCAACAGGCTTCGATGCTTGATCAGTACAAGGCCAATACCGACACCGTCAAAGCAACCCTGGGCCAGACCGAGTCGGTCCTGACCAGCATCAACAACGTACTGCAGCGCGCCAAGGAACTGGCCATCGGGGCGAACAACGCCGGTTACACCGATGCCGACCGTCAGGCCAACGCCTCGGAACTGGGCCAGATCGAAGAGCAGTTGCTGAGCCTGATGAACAGCCAGGATGAAAACGGCAAATACATCTTCGCCGGCTCCAAGGGCGACACCGTGCCGTTCTCTCGCAATTCCGATGGCACCTACAGCTACAACGGCGACCAGACGACCCTGAATCTGCCGGTCGGCGACAACATGTCGATGGCCACCAACAGCACCGGCTGGGAAGTCTTCCAGCAAGCGGTCAATACCGCGCGCACCCAGGTCACCTCGTCGATGAACGACGGCCTCGTGACGCTCTCCGACGGACAGGTTTCGTCGAGCGTTTCGTACAGCAACAAATTCGCCGGCGGCGAACCGTACACGGTGGAATTTGTCAGCGGCACCCAGTTGAAGATCACGGATGGCAGCGGCAACGATGTCACGAACGAAGCCACCCGGGGCGGTGTCATCACCACGGGCACCAATCAGAACATCAGCTTCCGCGGCGTCGACCTGACCCTGAATGTCAACGATCCGAACGCGGTATTGACCGGACGTAATTTCACCCTGCAATCCAAGCCGGACACCTTCAACGTGTCCCGCGGTCCTGGCAACCCTGGCACGGTCCAGGCGACCGGCACCACGATCACCGACCCGGCGGCTTACAAAGCCAGCTTCCCGAGCGGTTCCGCCGTGCTGAAGTTCACCAGCGACACCACGTTCGAGTTGTACGCCGCCCCGATCACAGCGGATAGCAAACCTGTCAGCAACGGCACCATCGTCGGTAACAAGGCCACCGCATCCGGTGTGGAGTTCACCCTCGACAACACCGCGACCAACGTCCTGGTGGCAGGTGATCAGTTCAACGTGTCGGTCAATACCCACGAGACCCAGAACATCCTGGATACCGTGAGCCAGTTGAAAAAAGCACTGAATACGCCGACTAACGGTGATGCGGTGGCCACCCAGAAACAACTGGCGGCGATGACAGCAGGCATGGGCAACCTTGCCAGCGGCATCGACCAGGTTTCCGCTGGCTTGAGTTCGGTCGGTGGTCGTGGTTCGGCGCTGGATACCCAGAGCGACACCAACCAGGCCCTGGTGCTGGCCAATGCGCAGACACAATCGACAATCCGTGATTCCGACCCCGCTGAAGTGATGACGCGCCTGACCTTGCAGCAGACCATGCTGCAGGCTTCGCAGTTGGCGTTCAGCAAAATCGCGCAGTTGGGCCTGTTCAACAAAGTCTGATCCAGAGCAGGGATCGCATGCGTATGCGGTCCCTGATCCTCTACCTTTTACGGTTCAGGACGTTCTGCTCTCGCGGGAGTTGACGCCCCCCGGCCGAGAGTCATGCGTGTGAAATCTACTCCTCTTGTCAGCATCGCCATCCCTGCGTACAACCCGCGTTTTTTTCGTGTAGCCCTGCAAAGCGCGCTCGATCAGACCTACGACAACCTGGAAATCGTCATCTGCGACGATTGCCGCACGGGCGAGATCGAGCAGATCGTCGAGTCGCTGGTCGCAGAGTCGAACGTCGTTGTGCGTTACCTGCACAACCCGGTACGCCTGGGCTTTCAACAGAACCTCCTGCGTTGCTTCGAAGAAAGTCGCGGCGAGTACATCAAGTTTCTGTGTGACGACGATCAGTTGCTGGTGAAAACCATCAGCGAGCAGGCCGCTGTGTTGAGCGAGCACGCCGAGGTGTTGCTGGTGGTCAGCAAGCATCACGTGATCGATGCCGACGACTACGTGTTGCCGGTGCGCATGGAAAACGTCGGGCTCACGGCTTTCGATGCGCTATTCAAAGGCGAAGACCTGCTGGCCGCGTTCGAGAAAACCCCACGCAATATTCTCGGTGGTTTCAGTTGCGCGCTGATGCGCCGTGCCGACATCGCTGCGCTGCTGCCTGCGCTGACTCAGGCCGAAGGCGGGTTCGTCGCGCTGCTCGATTTCGCCCTGTACATTTGCCTGCTGCGACGCGGCAATCTGGTGCAGCTCGCCAGTATCGGCAGCATCGTACGCCTGTATCCGGAGCGTCTGAGCAAGCGCCCGGAGATGATTGCCGCGGCTACCGTCGAGTGGGCGTGGGTGGCGCAGATGCTTGCCCAGCGCAGCGGCGAGCTGGCCCCGGCCACCGATTGGGTGCGGTACATGATGCTGGAGGAACTCACTCCGGCCGAAACTCGCGAGTGGAATGAATTCAATCTGTACACCGTCATGGCCACGCGCCAGGGCGTCATTCTGGTTCAGGTTGGCACAGACTCCGAAAGCTACGCCGATCTGTATACGCAATGGATCGATTGCCGGCGTTTCACCCCGTCGCGCAAACAAGTGCTGTCCCGACAAATTGCGCGCTGGGCCCATCGCCCGGTCATTGTGCCGGTGATTGTCGATCCGGACGCCGATGCCTATGGCGTCGAAGTGACCCTCAAAAGCATTGCCGCCCAGACGTACGCCTGTGAATCGGTGGTGCTGTTGTCGAACGGCGAGCGCGAGCATGACGACAGGATTCAATGCCTGCCGCTGCAGGCCGACGGGTCGCAGCAAATCAACCAGTTGTTGCCAGGGCTGCACGAAGCCGACTGGTTCTACCTGCTGCGTGCCGGAGACCGGTTGACCGAGTCTGCATTGCTGGTGCTGGCCGACCGGATTGTCGGGATGCCAGGTGCGTCCTGCATCTACAGTGACGAAGGGGCGCTGGTGGATGACGCACCCGCCGAGCCGATCTTCAAGCCTGATTTCAACCTCGACCTGATGCGCGGCTACCCGTATGTCGGTCGCACCTTGGCGTTTGAACGCCAACGCTTCCTGGCACTGGGCGGGTTTGATTCGGCCCTGGGCGAGCTGGCACCCCACGACGTGATCTGGCGTCTGGTCGAAACGGACGGGCCGCATGCCATCGGGCACATCGCCGAGGTGCAGGTCGAATCGTCTTTTGCCTTCGCACAGTGGTTATCCCAGCCGCAAGTGATCGAGCAAAACGCCCGGCTGATCACTGCCCACCTGCAGCGCATCGGTGTCGACCATGTGTTGCACCCGGGGCCGTTGCTGAAGTTGATTCCGCGGATCGAGTACCTGTATGCGGAGCGCCCGCTGGTGTCGATCATCATCAGCGTCACGGACGAGTTGATTGCACTGCAGCGCTGCATCAACAGCCTGATCAGCCAGACGGCGTATACCCGCTACGAAATCATCATCGTCGACAATGCCAGCGAAAGTGCTGAACTGCGGCATTGGCTCAAGGCCATGGCTGAGTTGGGCAGTGACATGCTGCGCATCTTTTCCTGCCCGCAAAGCGGCAACGATGCACAGGTCAGGAACTTCGCCGCGCAACAGGCGCGCGGCGATTACCTGCTGCTGCTCAGCCCTTATTGCGTGGCCCATGACGAACGTTGGCTGGACGAGTTGCTCAATCATGCGCAGCGTCCGGAAGTGGGGATCGTCGGTCCGCGCACGCTCAATCTGCAAGGCAATGTGATCGATGCCGGCCTGGTGCTGGGCTTGAATGGTCTGGCGGGCAGGGCGTTTATCAATGAGCCGGTGACGTCCGGCGGCTATATGCAGCGACTGCAAGTGGTGCAGAACTGGAGTGCGGTGAGCGGTCACTGCCTGCTGGTACGCAAGCAGGTATTCGACAGTGTCGGCGGGTTCGAGGAGGCCATCAGCACTCAGGGGATCAATGCGCTTGAGCTGTGCCTGCGTGTCGGCAAGGACGGGTACCTGATCGTCACCACGCCGTTTTCGAATATTGTCCTGGCGCCGTCCGCGCAAACACGGATAGAAGAGACACGCGAGCAGCAATTGGAGATCGAGCAGGAAGCGTTCTACAAACGCTGGATGCCGCAGATCGCCAATGACCCCGCTTACAACCGCAACCTGAATCTGAGTGGCAACAGCTTTGGCCTGAATCCGGGTGTGCGCACGGGCTGGAACCCTTTGTGCACGCGCAACGCGCCGTCGATTCTGGGCCTGGCGCTCAATAGCTCCGCGATCGGCCACTACCGTGTCAGCCAGCCATTGTTCGAGTTGCAGGCGGCAGGGCGTATCGTGGGGCGTGTGGCTTACGACATGCCTTCGATCATCGAGATCGAGCGTCAGTCACCGGACGTCATCATTCTCCAGGGCCGTTATAACGCAGGCAAAATCAATGACATTGTCCAGGTGAAAAACTATTCCCAGGCCATGCGCATTTATGAACTGGACGATTACGTCGCCCGGATTCCGGAGAAAAACGAACACACCCGCAACATGCCCGACAACATCGAGGCATTGATGCGCAAGGGCATCGCCATGTGCGATCGGGTCGTGGTGTCGACCCATGCGCTTGCCGGCGCCCTGGCTGACATGCACCACAACATTCGTGTGGTGCCGAACATGCTGGCGCCCTATCTGTGGACGCACCTCACGAGTCAGCGCCGGACCTCGAGCAAGCCGCGCATTGGCTGGGGCGGCGGCACCAGCCACCGTGGCGATCTGGAGCTCATCGCCGATGTTGTCCGTGAATTGGCGGATGAAGTCGAATGGGTGTTTTTCGGCATGTGCCCCGATCTGCTCAGGCCCTACATTCACGAGTTTCATCCCGGCGTCAGCCTCTCGACCTACCCGGAGAAGCTCGCGAGCCTGAACCTTGACCTCGCATTGGCACCGCTGGAATTCCATATCTTCAACGATTGCAAAAGCAACCTGCGGTTGCTTGAGTACGGCGCCTGCGGGTATCCGGTGATCTGCTCCGACACCGAGGCTTATCGCGGTCATTTGCCGTGCACGCGGGTCCTCACCAACAGCACTGATGAATGGCTGCAGGCGATTCGCATGCACTTGTCGGACCCTGCCGCCAGTTATCGAATGGGCGACGAATTGCGCGAAGTCGTGTTGCGCGACTTCATGTTGCGTGGAGACAACCTGCAGTACTGGGCCGATGGCTGGCTACCGGATTGATGAAACGCAACGTCGAACTGCCAAAAGAACGTAATGCCGCTGATCCGGCGACTCGCTCGTTATAGGAATTCATATGCAAAGCAAATTCACGACTGGAACAGATGCTCCGTTGAACGAGCGATTCACCTTGGTGCTGTTGGCTTGCGATCAGCCGCGAAGCCTGCGCCGCGCCCTGCGTTACTACAGCGATTTGCCGTGCACGGTGCTGGTGGTCGACGCATCGCGCGAGGCCGACGCGGATATCGCCGACCTGTTTTCCACGGTCCGGTACCTGCACGCTCCGGCGACGCAAGCGCAACATTTCAGTGTCAGGGTCCGTCAGGTTCTCGGGCAGATCACCACGCCGTACATGGCCGTGGTTGAAGCCGAAAGCTTCTTGCTGCCGGAGGCACTCGAGCAATCCCTGGCCTTCCTGGAGGCGAATGCCGATTACGGCACCTGCCAGGGTTACAGCCTGGCGTTCGAGGCTCATGCCGATCGCGTCGATTATTACCTGCGTGATCGCAAGGGTTGCGAAGACTACAGCGACGATAGCGCTGAAGCTCGACTGGCAATACTGGCCGCCGATACGCCGTCTCTCGCCACAGCGGTTACGCGCACGGCCGTCCTGCAGCGCTGGTACGCAACGCTTGCGGCGGATTTCAATCCGGCCTTGCAGGAAAACGGCTATTCCCACGGGCTGACGGCGGGTGCGAAGGTGCGCCTGTTGCCTGTCCCGTACGCGCTGCATCATCGCTACAGCATGACGTTCGGTGCGATCACCGAGAAGTTGTTCGAGTCCACCTGGGACGCGCATCTCGCGGCGCCACTGCGTCGTTTCGAGCCAGCGCAATACGTTGAGCTGCCGTTCTACAACCAGGCATTTTTCGATGTGCTGACGGCGCTCGAATTCCTCCTGCATGCGGTGCCGACCGGTCAGGTGCAGCTCGAAGAGCTCGAAGCAGCCATGTTCCAGCAGAAGGAATTGTCGCGGGTTCATCGCAACGCCAGTGCCGAACCGCTGAACGAGCGCTTGCTCAAGGCTTTCGAGCTGTATGCCTTCAATCAGGATGTGGTGCAGCAACTGGCTCGCTCGCTGCAAAACGAAGGGGCCAAAGAACGCGCGCAAACGGTCCTGGCGTGGGGGCAGCGTTTGGCGGCGGCGACACTGGAAAACAATGGCCGGCTGTTCGACGCCACGCGTACCGGCCGGCTGTTGCAATGGCTTGAGGCTCGCGACCCGAGTGCCGCGCAGGTCAAAGACATCGGGCGGCACCTGGCCCGTAACGCTGGCGGTCCGACGTTCGGCATCCTGCTGCTGGACCTGGAAGCCGACATCTTCAAGCTTCAGGCAACGTTCGACAGCGTGATGAACAGCTATTGCCGCGCCTTCAAGATCATCGTGTTCACCACCGGCGACCTGCCGGCCGAAACCACGCTGCAAAATACCCTGCACTTTGTGAAGGTCAACGAAAGCAACTACGTCGACAAGATCAATCAGGTGGTCAGTCAGACCGATTGCGACTGGATGGTATTGGCTGAAGCGGGTGAAGAGCTGACGCCGAGCGGTCTGTATCAGGCAAGCCTGGAACTGCTCGCTGCACCGCAATGCCGTGCCGTGGCGATGGACGAATTCCAGCGCCAGGAAAACGGAACGCTGGTCGATGTCTTCCGCCCGGGCTTCAACCTGGACCTGCTGCAAAGTTATCCGGGTCTGATGGCTCGCCACTGGCTGGTCCGTCGGGACGTGATGGTCGAGGCGGGCGGCTATTCCCGTGAGTTCAAGAAAGCGCTGGAATTCGACCTGCTATTGCGGCTGATCGAGCAGGGCGGGCTGGACGGCCTTGCGCACCTGGACGAGCCGTTGCTGGTCGGGCGGGCGCCGGAAGAAGCCAGCAGCGTCGACGAGCGCAAGACGCTGCTGCGTCATCTCGCTACCCGTGGCTACCAGGCGGACGTCAGTACGCTGGTGCCGGGTACGCACAAGATCGATTACCGCTTTACCGAGCGCCCGATGGTGTCGGTCATCCTGCATGGGGTCAGCGATCTGGAAACCTTGCAGCGTTGCATTCGCAGTGTCTTGCAGCGCACCCGCTATCAGCGCTACGAACTGCTGCTGGCGGACGATTCGGCCTATGCGGCGCCCTTGGGTAACTGGCTCGACAGCCAGGGGCCACAGGCCAATCGCGTACGTCTGTTCAGCGCCGAACCGGGCCTGGCAACCGGCCGCCTGATCAATACGGCCAGCCAGCATGCCCAGGGCGAATACCTGGTCACGCTGGCGGCAGACAGCGAGGTGGTCAACGTCAACTGGATCGAGTCCCTGCTCAACCAGGTGCTGCGACCGGAAATCGGCGTCGCCGGTGCGAAGCTTGTTGATCAGGAAGGACGGATTACCCAGGCCGGCTTGATTCTCGGCTTCAACGACGGTGTGGGCTCGCCTTTCGTGGGCGAATCGAAGACTGCCAGGGGCTACATGAATCGGCTGGTGGTGGAGCAGAACTGCTCGGCCGTCTCCTTTGCCTGCCTGATGATCTCCAAGCAATTGTTCGAAGCGGCTGATGGCATTGATGTCGAACATTTTGCCGAAGCGTTCGGTGATGTCGATCTGTGCCTGCGGGTCGGTCAGGCCGGGTATCTGACCGTGTGGACACCGCACGTGCAGGTCATCCAGTCGGGCGTCCTTTCGCACACGGCTGCGGCTCGTCAAGTGTTCGGCGAGAAGTGGGCCGACGCCTTGGGTCATGACCGGTTCTACAACAAAAACCTCGCCGCCAGTGGCGCCGGTTTTGACCTCGGACCCGTGACCAGCATCGACTGGCCAGCATTGATCAAGCCAGCGACAGCCTGAGGTCCAAGGCTCGACAACTACCCGCGCCAATAAAAAAAGGCTCACCTCACGGTGGGCCTTTTTTGTGGGTGTCGGCTGCCGCAGACCCTTCGAAACGGGGCCTGCCAGCGCTTATTTTCCTGTGGCACCAATATTGCTTTCTGGTGTCTGCGCCCGGGTTAACCGTGCAGACGCCGAATTATTGGCGTCCCTTGCCAATGGCCAACGCTTCAATGAAGTCGATGTCGCCCACAGTTGAGAGAAACAGATGAAGGCAGTAATTCTGGCGGGAGGATTGGGAACTCGCATCAGTGAGGAATCGCATCTCAAGCCCAAGCCGATGATCGAGATTGGTGGCAAGCCAATCATCTGGCACATCATGAAGATCTACTCTCACTACGGCATCAACGACTTTGTGATTTGCCTGGGCTACAAGGGCTACGTCATCAAGGAATACTTCGCCAACTACTTCCTGCACATGTCGGACGTGACGTTCGACATGGCTGAAAACAGCATGCACATCCATCACGGCAAGGCCGAGCCCTGGCGCGTCACGCTGGTCGACACCGGCGAGGCTACGGGCACCGGTGGACGCCTCAAGCGCGTGCGCGATTACCTGGGTGACGAGACGTTCTGCTTCACTTACGGCGATGGCGTCTCGAACGTCAACATTCCCGAACTGATCGAATTTCATCGCCAGCACGGCAAGAAAGCCACGGTCACGGCCGTCCAGCCACCGGGTCGCTTCGGCGCAATGGAGCTCGAAGGGGCTTGCGTCAGGGGCTTCCAGGAAAAACCCCAGGGTGACGGCGGCTGGATCAACGGCGGTTTCTTCGTGCTGGAGCCAAGCGTGCTCGACGGTATCGAAGACGACTCGACCACCTGGGAATACGAGCCGATGCGCAACCTCGCGCGACAGGGCCAGCTCATGAGCCACTTGCACCACGGCTTCTGGCAACCGATGGACACCTTGCGCGACCGCGTCTTCCTCGAAGAACGCTGGAACAGCGGCAACGCCGAATGGAAACTCTGGAAGTGAATGCGTTCTGGGCGGGCAAGAAAGTCTTCCTGACAGGCCACACCGGCTTCAAGGGCGGCTGGCTGGCGTTGTGGTTGCAGCAGCTGGGCGCGCAGGTACACGGTTTCGCCTTGCCTGCCGCGACCACCCCGGCGCTATGGTCGGTGGCCGGCCTGGACCGTTTGATTGCCGGTGACCTGACGGACATTCGCGATGAAGCGGCGGTCGCCAACTCCCTGCAGGCCTTCCAGCCCGACGTGGTGTTCCATCTCGCGGCGCAACCGCTGGTGCGCGAAGCCTATCGCACGCCGGTCGAGACCTACGCGATCAACGTCATGGGCACCGTCAATGTGCTCGAAGCTGTGCGCCATTGCCCGAGCGTGCGCGCCGTGGTGGTGGTCACCACCGACAAATGCTACGAAAACCGCGAGTGGGTGTTGCCGTACCGCGAGTACGACGCCCTCGGCGGTTTCGATCCGTACAGCAACAGCAAGGCGTGTGTGGAATTGCTCTGCGCCTCGTACCGCAACTCTTTCCTGCAGGCGTCCGGCGCGGCGTTGGCCACTGCACGGGCCGGCAACGTGATCGGCGGTGGCGACTGGTCGCCGGAACGCTTGATCCCGGACGTGTTCCGCGCCTGGCAAAACCACGAAGAAGTGGTCCTGCGTTACCCCCACGCGACACGCCCCTGGCAACACGCGCTCGAACCCTTGATGGGTTACCTGATGCTGGCGCAGGCGCTAGTCGAGGACGGCGAGAAATACGCTGGCGCCTGGAACTTCGGGCCTGACAGCAACAGTGTCGCCACCGTCGAAACCATCGTCGGTCAATTGGCTGAAGTGTGGCCGGGCGCGGTGCGCTGGTCGGTCGATACTCAGGCGCAACCCCATGAAGCCGGGTTGCTGGCGCTCGATTCAAGCAAGGCTCGCCTGGAACTGGGCTGGACACCGCGCTGGTCGCTGGCCACCACCCTCGAACGCACGCTGGCCTGGAACCTCGCCTGGCAACAAGGCGAAGACATGCACATCTTTACCCGCAAGCAGATTGCGGATTACCAAGGCGATACCCATGAGTGAAAGTACTGCGGATCAGTTGCGCCAACAAATTGTCGAGTTGGTTGGGCGTTATGCGCAGCTGGAACTGGCACCTAAAGTCTTCGTCGCCGGCCAGAGCCCTGTGCCGCCCGCGGGCAAGGTGATCGGTGCAGGTGAACTGCAAACGATGACCGAAGCAGTGCTGGACGGTTGGTTGACCACCGGGCGCTTCAACGAAGCCTTTGAGAAACGCCTGGGTAAATTCCTGGGCCGTCGCTGCGTGCTGACCACCAACTCCGGATCGTCGGCGAACCTGGTCGCGTTTTCCGCGCTGACCTCGCCGCGCCTGGGAGATCGGGCGATCAAGCCGGGCGATGAAGTAATCGGCGTCGCGGCGGGTTTCCCGACCACGGTCAACCCGATCCTGCAATTCGGTGCGGTGCCGGTGTTCGTCGATATCGAACTGCCGCACTACAACATCGACCCGGCCAAGATCGAAGCGGCCATCGGCCCGAAAACCAAGGCGATCATGCTCGCGCACACCTTGGGCAACCCTTATGACCTGAAGGTCATTCGCGCCCTGTGCGACAAGTACAACTTGTGGCTGATCGAAGACTGCTGCGACGCACTCGGCTCGACGTACGACGGTCAACTGGTCGGCACGTTCGGCGACATTGGCACCTTGAGTTTCTACCCGGCTCACCACGTGACCATGGGCGAAGGCGGCGCGGTCTTCACCAACAGCCCGTTGCTCAGCCGCATCATGGAATCGTTCCGCGACTGGGGCCGCGACTGCTATTGCGCGCCTGGCCAGGACAACACCTGCAAGCAGCGTTTCTGCAAGCAGATGGGCCAGTTGCCGGAAGGCTACGATCACAAGTACACCTATTCGCACCTCGGCTATAACCTGAAAATCACCGACATGCAGGCCGCCTGCGGCCTGGCGCAGATGGACCGTCTGGAGGCATTCACCGAGGCGCGCAAACGCAATTTCCGTTGGCTCAGCGAGCGCCTGGCGAATTGCGCCGACTACCTGATCCTGCCGCAGGCCACGGCCAACACCGATCCGTCGTGGTTCGGTTTTCCGCTGACGCTGCGCGATGGCTGCGGCGTCAAGCGCGTGGAGCTGCTGCAATACCTCGACAGCCAGGGCATCGGCACGCGTCTGTTGTTCGCCGGCAATCTGGTGCGTCAGCCGTACATGGAAGGGCGCAATTTCCGCGTCAGCGGCGAGCTGACGGTCACCGACAAAATCATGAACGATACCTTCTGGGTCGGTGTATGGCCGGGCCTTGGCGAAGAACACCTGGGCCACGTCGCACGGTGCCTTGAGCAGTTTTTCGGGTTGGCCCGCTGATGCGCGCCTACATCCTTTGCGGTGGTTTCGGCACACGTTTGAGTGCCGTGCTCCAGGGGTCGCAGAAAGCCGTGGTCGACATTCATGGCCGGCCGTTCCTCGCGCTGGTATTGGCGCAACTGAAGCAGGCCGGTATCAGCGACGCGGTGTTGTGCGCGCATTACCGTGCCGATCAGTTGGCCGAGCTGCTGCCGGCACTGTCCGCCGAATCGGGCCTGAGCCTGCAACTGGTGGTCGAGGCACAACCGATGGGCACTGGCGGCGCGGTGTTGCAAGCGCTGCGTGAAGTGCCGCCGGGCGAGCGTTTCCTGGTGCTGAATGCCGATACCTGGCTCGATCACTCGGCCTACCACCTGGCGATGCACGCGACGAAGGATGTACTGGTCGGGGTCAAGGTCGAAGACCGTTCGCGTTACGGCAGCCTGAGCTGTTCAGACAGCCTGCAACTGCTGGCGCTGAACGAGAAAGGCGTGTCCGGGCCAGGCCTGGTCAACGCCGGCGTCTACGGTTTTGCCGCTGATTCGCTCGAAGGGTTTGTGTTGCAGGCCTGTTCGATGGAGCAAGAGATCCTGCCGCAGCTGATTGCCCGCCAGTCACTGAACGTCGGCGAGTATTCGGGGCCGTTTATCGACATCGGTACGCCTGACTCGCTGAGCGCTTTCAAGTCGGGTTTTCAAGAGGTCGAGAGCGCATGAATCAGTTGGTAAAAAGCCAGACGATCTATACCCACCAGACCATTCTCGACGCGGTTGAATGCATCGAGTCCGGTGCGCTGCAAATCGTCTTTGTGGTGGATGAAGAACGACGTCTGGCTGGCGTATTGACCAACGGCGACTTGCGCCGCTACCTGCTGCAAGGCGGCGCGACGACTGTGCCGGTCACCGAATGCATGAACACCGACTACCGCTCGGTGAAGCTTGGCGCCGCTCGCGAAGAAATGCTCAAGATCTTCGACCTGAGCTACAACGCGATCCCGGTGGTCGATGCCGAAGGTTATCTGGTCGACGTGGTCACGCCCGCACGGCTGGCGGCCAATCGGGAAGTGCCGGTCCTGGCGCGCGCACGGGCGCCGGTGCGGATGAGCTTCAGCGGCGGCGGTTCCGACCTGACCTATTACTTCGTGGAAAACCCGGCCGCAGTGCTCAGTTGCACGGTCGGCCTGTATTCCCACGCCACGCTGATCCCGCGAACCGACAGCGTCATCCGGATCTTCTCGGAAGACCTCGGCACCGAAGAACATTACGAGTCCATTGCCGACCTGCTGGTGCATGGCGACAAGGGGCTGCTGGCGACCATCGTTTCAGTGATCCAGCCTAGCTACGGTCTGGACCTGTACATCCGCTCGGACTTTCCTGTCGGCTCCGGGCTTGGCGGTTCGTCGGCGGTTACCACGGCAGTTATTGCCGCGTTCAACGAACTGCGCCGCGACCGCTGGAGCACTTACGAGGTTGCCGAACTGGCTTTTCAGTCCGAGCGTCTGTGCTTCGGCATCGCCGGCGGCTGGCAGGACCAGTACGCCTCGGCGTTCGGCGGTTTCAACCTGATCGAGTTCAAGGAAGGCCGCAACCTGGTCCATCCGATTCGCCTGGAAGACTCGATCTGCAACGAGCTCGAAGAGTGCCTGGTGCTCTGCGACACCCGCATTTCCCATGACTCCGGCAAGCTGCACGAGCAGCAGCGCGAGGAGATGGAGAGCAAGAATGCCCAAGGCCTGCTGATCACCGAAAGCGTGACGCTATGCCGGCACATGCACCACCACCTGATTCGCGGTGAGCTGCATGATTTCGGCCGTTGCCTGCATCAGGGCTGGATGCTCAAGCGCCAGTTTTCCCGAGCCGTCAGCGATGGCGTGCTCGACCGGATTTACGACAGCGCGCTGGCCGCCGGCGCGCTGGGCGGCAAATTACTCGGCGCCGGAGGCGGGGGCTTCTTCCTGTTCTTCGTGCAGCCCCAGCACCGCCAGGCCGTGACCTCCAAGGTCCGCGAGCTTGGCTGCCGAACCACCGATTTCCGTTTCGAATCCAACGGTGTCACTTCCTGGCGGACCAAAATTCAATGAGCACGCAAACCTTCAGCATCGATGGCGTTGTCATCGGTGGTGACCACACTTTTGTCATCGCCGAAGTGGGCAACAACCACAACGGCTCGGTGGAACTGGCGAAACAACTGGTCGACGCGTCGATCGCGGCGGGTGCCGATTGTGTGAAGTTTCAGCTGCGCAACCGTGAAGCCCTCTACCGTACGAAGGCTGACGGCTCGCGCGCCGAAGACCTCGGTGTCGAGTACATCCAGGACTTGCTCGACAAGGTCGAACTGACCGTTGACGAGCACTTGCAGATCCGCCAGTACTGCGCGCAAAAGAACATCAGCTACATCTGCACGCCGTGGGATGAGCCGAGTGTTGAAGTGCTCGCCGATTTTGACGTGCCGGCACTGAAAATCGCTTCCGCCGACCTGTGCAATCCGTACCTGATCGCCAAGGCTGCACAGCTGGGCAAGCCGTTGATCCTGTCCACCGGGATGTCGCTGGAGCACGAGATCGTCCGCGCCATCGAGCAGTTGAACGGCCTGGGCGTGCCGTTCGCGTTGCTGCATTGCAACAGCACTTACCCGGCGCCGGAAACCGATATCCAGCTGGGTTACCTCGCACGCTTGCGCGAGCTGCACGGCCTGATCGGCTATTCCGGTCATGAACGCGGCACGGCAATCAGCATCGCTGCCGTGGCACTGGGGGCGAAGTTGATCGAGCGTCACATCACCCTGGACCGTGGCATGGAAGGCCCGGACCACCTTGCCAGCCTGGAGCCGGAAGAGTTCCGGCAACTGGTCGAAGGCATCCGTCAGGTCGAGAAAGCCTTGCCGTGGACCGGCCCCGGTCGTCACGCGAGCCAGGGCGAATTGCTCAATCGCGAGAACCTCGGCAAGAGCGTGATCGCCGCCCGTGCCATCGAGCCCGGTGAAGTGTTCGAACAGAACATGCTGCGCGTGGCGAGCCCTGGTCAGGGACTGGCGCCGTATCGCCTGACCGACCTGCTCGGCAAGAAGGCCGGGCGTGCGATCCCGCAGGGCGATTTCCTGTTCGACAGCGACCTGTCCGAGCAAGCCGAAGTGCGCCGCGAATTCGCCATGCCGATCCTCTGGGGCGTGCCGGTGCGTTATCACGATTTCCTGCAGTATGAGCAGTGGATCAAGCCTGACCTGTTCGAATTCCATCTGTCCTATCGCGACTTGAGCGTGGCGCCCCAGGCGTACCTGCGTCAGGTCGAGTGCTCGCGCCTGGTGGTGCATGCCCCGGAGTTGTTCGAGAACAGCGAGCTGCTGGACCTGGTGGCTGACGACCTGGAATATCGCCAGCGCTCGATCGCCAACCTGCAACGGGTGGTCGACGCTACCCTGCAAATCGCCGAGTTCTTCCCCAACGCGGACTCGCTGCTGATCGTCGCCAACATCGGTGGTTTCTCGGCAGACGAGCCGTTCCCGGTCAGCCGGCGCGCCGAGCTTTACCGCCGCTTCCAGGAGTCCTGTGCGCAGGTCGATTTCGGGCGCACCGAGCTGATTCCGCAAAACATGGCGCCGTTCCCGTGGCATTTCGGCGGCCAGCGTCACCAGAACATTTTCATGATGCCGCAGGAGCTGGCCGAACAGGCCAAGGCGATGAACCTGCGCCTGTGCCTCGACCTCTCGCACCTGCAAATGGCCTGCTTCCATTTCGGCCTGGACTTCCAGGCGGCACTGGCGCTGCTGCTGCCGCACTCGGCGCACCTGCACGTGGCCGACGCCAAGGGCAGTAACGGCGAAGGCGTGCTGATGGGCACCGGTGACGTCGACTGGCCGGCGACCTGGACGCAACTCAAAGCGTACCCGCAGGTGAGTTTTATTCCCGAAGTGTGGCAAGGCCACAAGGATCACGGTGCCGGGTTCTGGTCGGCGCTGGATTTTCTGAATCAATTGAATTGAGCCGAGCGCTCGGCGAACTGGGGTTTGTACGATGGGTACCAAAATGCGTGTAGCTGACTACATCATGAATCGACTGGCGGAACTGGGCATCAAGCAGGTTTACTTCCTGCCGGGTGGCGGCGCCATGCATTTGAACGATGCCCTCGGACGTCATCCGGACCTTGAGCCGATCCTGTGCCTGCATGAGCAGGCTGCCGGGATCGCGGCTGAAGCGGCAGGCAAACTCACCGGCGGCCCCAGCGCGTGCATGACCACCTGCGGGCCGGGCGCCACCAACGCCGTCACCGCGACCCTGGGTGCCTGGCTCGACTCCACGCCGGTGTTCTTCATCTCGGGCCAGGTCAAGACCGCCGATTTGAAGGAAGGTACCGGCTTGCGCATGTTGGGTGTGCAGGAGGCCGACATCGTGACCATCGTGTCGTCGATCACCAAGCGCGCGGTGACGCTGACTGATCCTGAAGCCGTCGCCGAGGTGTTCGATGAGCTCGAATACGCGGCGCTCACCGGTCGTCGTGGCCCGGTCTGGCTGGACGTGCCACTTGATGTGCAGGCTGTGCAAATTGACCCGTCGCAATTGCGGCGTGCCAAGCTGCCACCTGTGGCGGCGGCAGTCGACCTCGCCGAGCCGTTGGCGCGTACCCTGGAATTGCTCAAAGCCGCCAAGCGCCCGGGCATTATCGCCGGCAGCGGCATTCGCATGGCGGGTGCGGTGGACGCGTTCAGCGCGCTAATTGAAAGCGCGGGCGTGCCGATCATGCCGACCTGGCTGGCGATGGACGTGATCGAAGATGAGCATCCGCTGTATGGCGGCCGCCCAGGTTCGATTGCACCGCGTTGGGCCAACTTCACCTTGCAGAACTGCGACCTGCTGATCGTACTCGGCTCGCGCCTGGACATGGCGCTGACGGCTTACAACCATGCCCATTTCGCCCCGCATGCGAAGAAGATCGTGGTCGATATCGACGCGGCGGAAATCGCCAAATTGCAGATGCCGGTCGAAGTGGCGGTGGTGGCTGACGTCAAACCGTTCATTGAAGGGCTGGTTGCCGGCATTAAGGCTGCGCCTTTGCCAGCGTTCGATGGATGGCTGGCGCAAATTGCCGCCTGGCGTCAACGCTATCCACTGCTGCAACCGGAACACGCCGACGACAGTGAAGGGGTGAGCATGTATCACTTCACCGATCGCCTTTCCGGGCTGTTGAAAGAAGGTGACGTGATCGCACCGGGCAGCTCCGGTTTTGCCTCCGAACTGTTTCTGTTGAACTTGCGCCTGAAGAAAGACCAGCGTTGCTTCCACAACCGCGGAACCGGTTCGATGGGCTTTGGCATTCCCTCGGCCATCGGCGCCTGCCTCGCGGCGGGTCGCAAGCAGACGATCTGTGTCGAAGGCGACGGCGGCGTGCAACTGAACATCCAGGAGCTGGCGACGCTGGCTGCGCAGAACCTGCCGGTCAAGTGCTTCGTGATCAACAATCAGGGTTATGCCTCGATCCGTACCTCGCAAAACATGCACTTCAAATTGCTGGTCGGTGCCGACGACACCAGTGGCCTGAAACTCCCGGATCTTCAGCAACTGGCCGCTGCCTATGGCGTTGGCTATGCACGCATAGAAGCGCACGAAGGACTGGACGCTGCCTTGAGCGAAGTGCTTGAGCGCAGTGGCCCGGTCATTTGCGAAGTCTTGGTTCAGGTCGAAGAGGCGCGGGTTCCGCGGGTCATGACCCGTATCAACGAACAGGGAAAACCGGAAACCGGCGCGCTGGAAGATCTGTATCCATTCCTGTCGCGTGACGAGTTCAACGAGCAGATGGCGATTTCGGAGCGCAACTGAAATGGCCTGGCTGAAAAGAAAGTTGACCGGCATGAGCTACCGCTACTTGCGTGGCACTGTCTCGTGGGCGCACGCCAAGTCGCCGGAGATCCGTCATGAACGGTTGCTGCCTTATTCCAGCTACGCGCCATGGTGCGGTGACAACGATTTCGAGCGGGCGCTGGCGCTGGTTGAACGAAACACGCTGGTCGATAAATACCGGTTGTTCGAATTGTGGTCGCTGGCCCGGCAACTGGACGGTGTCGACGGCGACTTTCTCGAAGTAGGCGTGTGGCGCGGTGGCTCGGGTTGCCTGTTGGCAATGGCCAGCCAACGGCCCGGACGCAAGGTGTTCCTGGCCGACACATTCACGGGTGTGGTCAAGGCCGGCAGCCTTGATACACGCTACGAAGGCGGCGAGCACAGCGACACGGATATCCAGTTGGTTGAAGCCCTTGCCGCACGTTGCGGTGTGAGTGATCGCGTTCACCTGCTGGAAGGCATGTTCCCGGAACATAACGCCGAGCAGGTGGGACCACGGCTGGCCTTCCTGCACATCGACGTGGATGTGTATGAGTCCGCTCGCAGTGTCCTGGAATGGGCGTTGCCTCGTCTGGTGGGCGGGGCCGTCGTAGTGTTTGATGATTATGGTTTCTACGGCTGCGAAGGCGTGACCCGCCTGGTGAATGAGTTCACCGCTGCCAACCAGGATTTCCGCTTCATGCATAACCTCAACGGTCATGCCGTACTGGTGCGGGTTGCTTCGGGAGCCAGCCATGCTTGATAGGCAGAACTTCGAGCATGTGCTGGTCTACGGCGCGCGACTGGCTGGCCAGCGGGTTCAGGCTTACCTGGCAGGTGAGGGCATCGAGGTCAGCGCGTTTCTTGACCGTGATGCATCGCTAAAGGACGTCGACGGAATTTGCGTGGCAACGGCTACCGACTGGGCTACAAAACATAGCGCCGCGAATGCGTGCGTCATCATTGGCCTGTTCAACAATTACGTGGACGTCGGCGAAGTCGTTACTCAGTTGCAGCAGTTGGGCTACGGCCGAGTCATCAGCCTTGTCGAGTTCGTTCGTTATTACCCCAAGGATCAGCCATTCCGCTACTGGCTGGTCGAGCCGAGTTTCTACGAAGCACATGCCGACCGAATCGCGCGGATGCGTGAGCAATTGGCCGATGAGACCAGTCGCGAACTGCTGGATCGCATCGTCGAGTTCAGAATCACCGGCGACTACCTGCGCCTGCCCGCGCCGACACCCCGGCAGTATTTCCCTAATGACTTGCCTGATTGGCCGCAACCGCTGCGCTTCATCGATTGCGGTGCCTACACTGGCGATACCGTGGAAGAAATGCGCGCCGCTGGCCTGGCATTTGACGCGGTGGCCACTTTCGAGCCCAACCTTGAAAACTATGCGGTACTCGTCAAAAGCCTGAGTGACCTCAATGCGGTGAACTTTCCGTGTGGCGTTTCCGATGGCAATCGGCGGGTCGGCTTCGATGGTGCCCTGGGCGCTGGCGGTCATCTTGTCGAGTCCGGTGGCGAGATCGTGACCTGCGTTCGTATGGATGACGCCTTGCCCGGTTTTGCCCCGAACCTGATCAAGATGGACATCGAAGGCGAAGAGCCCGCAGCGCTTGAAGGTGCCAAATCCATGATTGTGGAGCACCGACCGAATCTGGCGATCAGCATTTACCATCGGGCCGAGCACCTGTGGAGCATTTTTGAACAGCTGCGCAGCTTCGACCTGAATTACCGCTTCTATTTGCGCTGCCATGCGCACAGCAGTTTTGACACCGTTTTGTATGCGGTAAACAGCCTTGAGGAAATTCGATGAGCCGAGCAGAAAAATCGAGCTACTGGGATGCGTTCTACAGTAGCCGAAAGAAAGGTGCGCCGGCCTATCCGTCGCAGTTTGCGGCGTTCGCCATCAATGAGCTGACAGACGTTGACGGGGTTATCGAATTCGGTTGCGGCAATGGCCGTGACAGTGAATTTTTTGCCGCTTACGGCTTCGATCTACTTGGCCTGGACGCTTCGGCCGAAGCCATTGACCTGTGTCGTTCACGCAGTGCCCATGAACATGCGCGCTACGTGCAGTGTCCAGCCGGGGCGGCCCGCGACGAGATCACGAGTTTCCTGTCGGGCAAGCGCAAGGTAGCCGTTTATGCGCGCTTTTTCCTGCATGCCATCGATGAAGACGAAGCGAACGCTTTTCTGGATTTGCTCAGTGTGCTGCTGCCTGCGCAAAGCCGAGTGTTCTTCGAATATCGCACTGTCGACGATGCCGATCAGGAAAAGACTTTTGGCACCGATCATTACCGACGTTATCTGGATCACAGCGATATGTTGGCAAACATAGAACGCGCCGGGTTCAGCATTGATTACCAGATTGAAGGGCATGGTCTGGCCAAGTTTCGTGACGAAGATGCCAAAGTCGGGCGTTGTGTTGCGCAAAAGAACTGAGTCGTACGCGCGCGAGCGCGCATCAGGGGAATGAATATGCAGGACCTGCAAGGCAAGAAACTCGTGCTGTTTGGTGCTGGCAAGAGCGGTGGTCTGTTTATTGAACAAAACCGTGACCTGACCATTCTGGCGGTCGCCGATAACGATCCCCAGAAGCAGGGTGGAACGTTTTTCGATTACCCGGTCATTGCGGCAGACCAGATTGCCGAAAGCGGCGGCGATGCAATTGTCATCACCAGCGTATGGTCGGAAAGCATTCTGTCTCAGCTTGATGCGCTGGGTTTGGAAGCCATACCGAAAATCATTCCCGGCAAGCGTGAAATGAAAGGGATGCGCGACGTTCACCCGTTTTCCCATGCGCCGACCAAAGCCATAGCGCGCGACCTGGTGTTGGCGTTGTGTGCACTTGCGGATGCCGGGAACATCGATCTGTATCTTGATTTCGGAACGCTCCTCGGTGCGTTGCGCGGGGGGGACTTTATCGCTTGGGATGACGATATCGACTTCTCCGTGAATGATGACCAGTTTGAAGGGTTAGTCGAATTGGTGCGTGGTAGCAGGCAGCAACTGCCGCAAGTGGAAGGTGTTGAGTGGAGCGTCGAGTTGATCGCCACCCATGGTTTTGATTTCGCCATCAGGATCACCTGTGCGAACGCCGAAGGGAGTGATCAGGTGATTGCGTTCGAAACCGACATCGCCCGTCGCGTGCGTCGCGACGGCTCTGCCGTGGTGATCGGTGCGATGCCGGAGTGGTTTTGCCCTGAGGCCCATTTTGATGGCTACGACGAAGTCGAGCTTTTCGGTGCAACACTCAAGGCGCCAAAAAATGCCTTCGAGTATCTGAATTTTGTGTATGGCGAGTGGCAAGTACCGAAAAAGGACATGTCGTTCGCCGACTACAACAATTCCGGAGAAGTGCTCTTCGAGCATTACGATAATTCGATCCGTCAGCTTTAACCCGGGTTGATGGTCTCGGCTCTGTAAGTTCGTCAGGCGATGGTGCAGTCCCGCAACGTGACTTCAAGAAGTCAGGAGCAGTAGTAAATGGTTCGTTCATTGTTTGCCAGGCGGCCAAGTCCTTATTACATCATTGCACCTGACTATCGGCGCAACTCGGCGGGCGTCCGGGTGTTGCACATGTTGTGCGATGCATTGATCCGTTCGGGTTTTGAAGCCTATGTCTCGGCGGGCGTGGTTGATCCGAGGTTGATGACCCCTCGTTTGACCGGCGATGTGCGGGCACTGCACAAATCTCAGGGTGTCGAGCCTGTTGTGGTTTATCCGGAAGTGATGGACGGCAACCCGCTGGGCGGCAATGTTGTTGTGCGATATTTGCTGAATCACCCGGGACTGCTGCGCGAAGTCAGTCCGTTTGGCAAGGACGACATACTGTTCTCCTATACCCGGACACTGTTGCAACCAGGCATGAGCGAAGACCGCATCCTTTATATGCCTGCTGTCGATCTCAGTATTTTCTGCCCTCCGACAGACCCTGCAACGCGTATTGCTGGAAAGGTCTGTTACTACCAGGGAAGGCATGCGCAAGCTTTGGTCGATCCGGCACTACTTGCCGCCGATTCCGTCGAAATCACGCAGCAAAGTCCAGGTTCCTGGGAGGACCTGGCAGCACTCTTTCAAAGCTGTGAGTTTTTCTACTGCACCGAACCATCGGGGCTGGCTGCTGAAGCCGTGCTCTGTGGCTGTGTAGCGATCATTCTTCCGAACAAGTATGCGACTGCGCCTTTGTCTCAGCATGAAAACAACGGGTACGGCTGTGCGTGGGGAAACACCCCGGAAAACATCGAGCAAGCGCGTGAAACGCTGCCGTTGATGCGCCAAAGCCTTTTGAAAAACCAGTCGGCTTTTTGGTCTGCTCTTGATCATTTCATCGAAGTTACCCAGGCCGCAGTCGAACAGTACCAAGGCCGAAACCTGAAATCCGAAGTGGCCCAATGGCTTGATAGCCGGGTGCTGACCGATGTGCAGCAGACGCTCATCAATCAACACCTTCGCGGCCGCGACGTGCCAGCGATCGGGGTCGTGGTGCTTGATCAGCAGGGAACACTGGAGGGGTTGAACGACACCCTTGAAAGCCTCGCGCAATGCTCCGGGCTTCAGGTGGCCTTTCATCCCAGGGTATTGACCACGGCTGATGGCGTCATCGATAACCAGAGTATCTACAAGCTTGACGAGACCGATCCGGTCGCCACGATCAATCAGGTGGTCAACACTTCTGGCTGCGATCTTTTCGTCATCGTACGCGCGGGTCAAACCTTCACTGTAGCCGGGCTTCTGAGCATCGTCCTGGACCTGGCCGCCGGGCATGCAAGTCGTGCAATCTATGCCGACGAAGTCATGCGATTCGACGATGGCAATCTCGACTTGCTGTTGCGCCCCGACATCAACCTTGATCTGTTGCTCAGCTTTCCAGCCAGCATGGCGCGACACTGGCTGTTCCGCCGTGAAGTCTGGCTCGAGATGGGCGGCTTCGATACGCGGTATCAAGATGCCTTCGAGCTGGAATTCATTCTGCGCCTGATCGAAACGAATGGACTTGAAGGGCTGAGGCATATCAGCGAGCCGCTGGTTATCGCCGATGCCTTGATGCTGCAGGACAATCCTCAACAGCGCGAAGTGATCGAGCGTCATCTGCAAGCGAGAGGTTTTGCAGCGCCGCATATCGCTTCCCGTTTACCGGGTCAGTATGAACTGGACTACGGACACGCGACTTCACCCTCCGTCAGCATTCTGATCGTGGTGGATGGGCAGCTTGCCCACGCGCAACGCTGCGTGGAAAGTCTGCTGGAGAACACCAGCTACACAAATTTCGAGTTGTTGTTGCTGGATCGTGGCAACGCAGATCCATTGGTCACGCAATGGCTTGCGGGCATTGATCAAATGGGCGTCGGGCATCTTCGCGTGTTGCGATTCCCGGCTGAGCTGTCTCCAGAGATGATTCGGAACCAGGCAGCAGGTGAATCTCGCGGCGAGTTTCTGCTGTTTCTGGATGCTGGTACCGGCATTCTCGCAGCGGATTGGCTTCAACAGCTGTTGAACCATGCAATGCGCCCCGAAGTGGGTTGCGTAGGCGCCAAGCTGATCGATGCGCAAGGCAATGTTCGCCAGGCTGGATGGCTTCTGGGATTGGGCGCAGCCGTTGCAAACCCTTACGAAGGCATACGGGCCGATGCTGCTGGCTACATGCAGCGCCTGCAAGTCGATCAGAACTGCTCAGCCGTGAGTGGACAATGCCTGATGTTGCGCCAGGCACTCTTCGCCGAAGTGGCCGGCTTTGATGAGCAGTTGCAGCCTTGGGCGGACGCTGATCTTTGCATGAAGATTCAACAGGCGGGCTACTTGAATGTGTGGACACCAAGGGTCCAATTATTGGTTGGTGAACCCGACCATGCGCCTGCAACGCCAGAGCAGGAGGATCGGCTGTATGCGCGCTGGCTACCTGCGCTGGCACGGGACAGGTCCAGTAATCCAAACTTCTCCGGGGTTCGCGAAGGTGTGTTTGACTATGCCGACTTGTCGCTGTCCTGGCGTCCGCTGTCTTCCTGCACATCGGTACCGACTATCGCGGCCCATCCCGCGGATCAAACGAGCAGCGGACTGCATCGCATCATCCAGCCTTTCAACGCGATGCGTGATATGGGTTTGATCCAGGGCGCTCAATTTGCCGATCTGCTCTCGGTGGTGGAGCTGGAGCGCTATGCGCCTGATGCAATCGTGCTGCAGCGAAACGTCAGTGGAGAGCATCTGGAGGCCATGCGCCGGATGAAAACCTTCTCGCGTGCTTTCAAGGTTTACGATCTCGATGCCTACCTGCCGGATCTTGCGGCGAGTCTGCCGCATTCCGGTCAGCAGCCTGGAGACGTTCTCGGTTCGCTGCGGCGTGCGCTTTCCTTCGTCGACCGACTGGTGGTTCCTGGCGATTTCATGGCACAGCTGTTCGAAGGGTTTAACGCTGACATCCGTGTCGTCAAAAACCGCCTGGACCCGCGCAACTGGGATGGCTTGCAAGGCAAGCGTCGATGCGGTGAAAAACCCCGGGTTGGTTGGGCGGGAGATCTGGACAGCATCGCTGAACTGGAGGTTGTTGCCGACGTCATCAAAGCGCTGGCGGATGAGGTTCACTGGGTATTTCTGGGCGCATGTCCGGAACATCTGCGTCCGTTCGTGCACGAATTCCATAAGGCTGTCGCGGTTGAACAGTACCCGGCTACCCTCGCGTCACTGAATCTTGATCTTGCGTTGGCGCCTCTTGAAGACAACCTTTTCAATCGCTGCAAGAGTAATGTCCGGTTGCTCGAGTTTGGTGTGTGTGGCGTGCCGGTGATATGCAGCAATCTGGAAGCTTATCGCGACGGCCTGCCCGTGAAACGAGTGGAAAATCGTTTCGAAAACTGGGTCGAGGCCATCCGTGCGCATGTTGACGATCTTGATAGCGCCGCAGCCCTTGGTGATTATCTGCAGGCTTGCGTGCGTCATGACTGGATGCTGGATGGCCCGGCGCTTGCAGCGTGGCACGACAGTTGGCTGGGAAGGTAGGGATGCGTGTCACCTTGGCATCTCCCGTTGTGGCCGCTGAGATTCACCGAATTCTCGGCCACCTCGACCTCTGGCAGCTTTTGGCGGGCAAGCGTTTGTTGCTCACTGGCAGTACTGGTTTTTTTGGTCAATGGCTGCTTGCCACACTGGCACGCCTGAATCACGACGGCGCGGCTATCGAGGTAATGGCCGTTTCACGATCTCCAGAGGTGTTTCTCCACAAGTACCCTGAATACGCCGATGCACGCTGGATCAGCTGGCTGAAGAGCGATGTTCAGGATGTCATGGAAATCCCCCCGGGGCGCACCTTCGATATGGTCCTGCATGCTGCCACCGACACGCTGGCCGGTGGTCAGGCCGATCCATTGCGAATCTACGACACCGTGTTGAACGGAGCGCGCAATGCACTTGATGCGGCCGTGCGGACCGGGGCCAGACGAGTGTTGTTCACCGGGACCGGAGCACAATACGGCGCGCTTGATTATGGGGTGCCCGTGCCTGAAACCGGCAAAGGGGCTTGCGACAGCCTTCTGGTTGGCAGTGCCTACGCCGAAGCCAAGCGTGCACAGGAAACGTTGGCAGCGATCTACGGTGAACGGTATGGATTGGAGATTGTGTCGACCCGTTGTTTCGCATTTTCAGGACCCGGCCTTTCTCTGAATGAGCATTTCGCAATAGGGAATTTCGTTCGGGATGCCTTGTGGCATGACGAGTTGGTGTTGAAGTCGAGCGGCACGGCAGTGCGCAGCTACCTTCATGGTGCTGATCTGGCGGGTTGGTTGCTGACCTTGCTGGCGCGGGGCGATGCTGCCAATGCTTACAACGTCGGTTCGGACAAGGCCCTGACCATTGCGGAACTGGCGCATAGGGTCGTCGCGCGAATTGCGCCCGGTAAATGCGTGAGGATCCTTGGACAAGATCACGCCGCGCAGGCTCGCTCCTATTACGTGCCGGACATTCAAAAAGCCAGGGGCTTGGGCCTTGATGACTGGACATCTCTGGACCATTCGATCGACAGCATGGCGCAATGGGTCCGTGAAGCCGGTGGGCAGCACAAGTAGGTTTTTTGCGACAGTATTTTTTCCTTCGGGACGTGAAAAATTGCATTCGTGTGCTTAACGGCGTGACGCATAGGTCATAAAGTGCATCTTCACTGTATTGTGTTCCCCGGGTCGGGCGATGGGTCCGGTTCCGGGAATCAACCATTTTGATGCGCCCCTGAGCTTTTTCGGGGTGAACCTAGTCGCAGTTTATGATCGGGAAGCCATGATGATTGGCATAAAAAGCATAGCGAGTTACGTGCCGACCGCCGGTGTGGATAACTACGCCCAGGGTGCCAAATTCGCCAAGGATGAAGAATTTATCCTGGGCAAGATCGGTTCGGCCTTTCTGCCGCGCAAAGGCGCTGAGCAGGAAACTTCGGACCTGTGTGTCGAAGCGGTCAATGCGTTGTTTGCCAACAACCCTGATCTGAAGCGCGAATCCATCGACGCATTGATCGTCGTGACCCAGAACGGTGACGAAGAAGGCTTGCCGCATACGGCTGCCATCGTGCAGGACAAGCTGGGTCTGCCGACTCATGTCGCCGCGTTCGATATCTCGTTGGGCTGCTCTGGCTACGTCTACGGCATCTACGCTATGAAAGGCTTCATGGAAGCCGCAGGCCTGAAGAATGGCTTGCTGATCACCGCCGACCCTTATTCGAAAATCGTCGATCCTGAAGATCGCAACACCACCATGCTTTTCGGCGATGCGGCTACCGCGACCTGGATGGCGGAGGATGCGCCGTGGTTGTTGGGCAAATCCAAGTTCGGCACTGACGGCTCCGGTGCGCCGCACCTGAAAGTCAGCGACGGCGTGTTCTTCATGAACGGGCGTCAGGTATTCAACTTTGCATTGTTGAAAGTGCCCGCTCACTTGCACGAGTTGCTGGACGAGTCGGCGTTGCAGACCAGCGATATCGACGCTTTCTGCATCCACCAGGGCAGTGCGGCCATTGTCGATGCGGTCGCGCGGCGTTTCGAAGGCGAGCCTGAAAAGTTCATCAAGGATATGGTCGAGACGGGCAACACGGTTTCGTCGAGCATTCCGTTGTTGCTCGAAAAACATGTGCTGAGCTCTGACTGGAACCGCGTGGCCATCAGCGGTTTTGGCGTGGGATTGTCGTGGGGATCGGCGATTCTTTATCGCGGCTGATCTTCTATAAGCGTTTCAATAGCGTTGCCGGCCCGCCGTCAGCGCTATTTTTTTGTCTGAAATTTTGAGTGACGTCTTTTCTGACGTCATTTTTTTAATCCTGGGTCAGTGCCAAGTCCTTGATTTACGGGGGGTGGCAGTCTGCTAGTAATTTTTTTTAAAAAAGCCCTCAAGCAACCTGCCATGACGACGATAACTATTACGAAGGTTCTCTAGGCCACACCCGGCGGTTGCCAGGGCCGGAAGCCGCAGTACCCAACCAACGAGGAATTCGTCATGGCTTTAACAGTAAACACTAACGTTACATCGTTGAACGTTCAGAAGAACCTGAACAAGGCTTCCGATGCTCTGTCGACTTCGATGACTCGTCTGTCTTCCGGCCTGAAAATCAACAGCGCCAAAGACGACGCCGCCGGCCTGCAGATCGCTACCCGTATGACTTCGCAGATTCGTGGTCAGACCATGGCGATCAAAAACGCCAACGACGGTATCTCCATCGCTCAGACCGCTGAAGGCGCGATGCAGGAACAAACCAACATCCTGCAACGTATGCGTGAACTGGCTGTTCAATCCCGAAACGACAGCAACAGCTCCGACGACCGCGATGCTCTGAACAAAGAGTTCTCGCAGATGGCGTCCGAGCTGTCCCGTATCGCTGGCTCCACCAACCTGAACGGCAAGAACCTGCTCGACGGTTCCGCCAGCACCATGACCTTCCAGGTGGGTTCCAACACTGGCAGCGACAACCAGATCAAACTGGACCTGACTGCCAAGTTCGATGCTGTCAGCCTGGGTATCACCTCGGCTATCACCATCGCCGGTTCGGACACCACCGTTGCCGAAACCAACTTCTCGGCAGCCGTTGGCGCAATCGACGACGCTCTGAAGACCATCAACGCCAGCCGTGCTGACCTGGGTGCTGCGCAAAACCGTCTGACCAGCACCATCGCCAACTTGCAGAACATCAACGAAAACGCCAGTGCTGCACTGGGTCGCGTACAAGATACCGACTTCGCTGCTGAAACTGCACAGCTGACCAAGCAACAAACTCTGCAACAAGCTTCCACCGCAGTTCTGGCTCAGGCCAACCAACTGCCATCCGCTGTACTGAAGCTGCTTCAGTAATAGCTGATGAGTTTTGGCGGGGGAGTGCGCTTGTCGCGCTCTCTCGCTTTTTTGATTAAAGAGAGGTGATGGACATGGATATGAGCGTGAAGCTGAACTTGTCTTATCCTGCAACGAAGCCGGCAACACCCGTTGCTGATGCCGCTGCGGAAAAGCCTCGAGCCGATGCTGCACCCGTGGCATTGGTCAAGGATGAGCCCAAGGATGCAGTAAGCGAGCAGGACAAACTGAAGATGGCCGTTCAAGAAATTGAAAAGTTCGTCCAGTCGGTCAAGCGCAACCTGGAGTTCTCGATCGATGAGCCTTCAGGCAAGGTAGTCGTCAAAGTCATTGCCAGCGACTCCGGTGAGGTGATCCGTCAGATCCCCAACGAAGAAGTCCTGAAGTTGGCCAATAGCTTGAATGACGCAAGCAGTCTGCTGTTCAGCGCAAAAGTCTGACAGCTGGCATGAAATTTGTTGCTATGTTCTTTTGGGCGTTGTAGTGGTCAAAAGACCGGCGAGACACTGAAGGGAGATCTACATGGCAAGTCCAATTCTACCGGGCACGGGCTTAGGCTCGGGCCTCGATACCGGTGCTATCGTCAAGGCACTGGTCAACGCCGATAAAGCGGCCAAGCAAGGTCAGATCGACCGTGGCACCACGACCAACACCGCGTCGATTTCCGGCGTTGGCACGTTGAAGTCGCTGCTGGCCACGTTCCAGGCCTCGATGAAGACCCTGGGCAACACCACCGAACCTCAGTTCACCGGTTTCGCCGCCAGCTCATCCGACCCGAAAGTGCTTTCGGCGACCGCCAGCAACTCGGCGGTCAACGGCATCTACAAGATTCACGTCGAGCAACTCGCCACCGGTTCGAAAATCGCCTCGGCTGCGTTTGCGGATGGCTCGAAAGCCTCCGTCAACGGCGGTGCCGTCGGCGTATTGACGATTACCCAGGGAACGCCTGGTGGTGCTGACAAGACCTACAACCTCGCCATTCCAGCCAATTCCACGCTTGAATCCGTCGCCAAGGCACTGAACGACAAGTACCAGTTCAGCGGTCTGAGCGCCAACGTCGTGACCGATAACTTCGGCTCGCGCCTGGTAGTCAGCTCGGTCAATACCGGTGCGGGCAGCGATATTTCGCTCTCCGGCGTTCCTGGTCTGGAAGTCGACGGCAAGCAGGTCATTTCCGCTACGCCGAGTGCAACCTCGTCGGGTGCTGTCGGCTCGATCGCGCTGGATGCCAAGTTCACCGTGGACGGCCTGGCAATCACCAGCCCTTCCAACAAGCTGGACAAGACCGTTTCGGGACTGTCGATGACCTTGTCGGGTACAGGCGACTCGCAAGTGCTCGTCACTGCCAACACCGATGGCTTGAAAGCCTCGATTCAGAAATTCGTCGATGCCTACAACGCGGTAGCCAACGCGATCACCTCGCTGACCAAGCCATCGCTCGACGACAGCGGCAATCCGACCATTCCGGCAGCGCTGACCGGCGATTCAATGCCGCGTTCGATCCTGGCGGCCATGCGCGGGCCGTTGTCCGAGACGGGCAATAGCGGAAAACTGACCGTGCTGTCTCAGCTGGGGATCACAACCGACCAGAAAACCGGTGCACTGAACTTCGACTCCGTCAAGTTCACCACGGCGATGAACGACAAGAAGCTCGGCGGTGAAGTGCAGACCCTCTTTTCCGGTGACAATGGCCTGCTCTCGCGCATGGACAAGGCTATTTCGCCTTACACAGAGACCGGTGGCATTCTCGATACCCGCAACACTGCGCTGGCGAAAACAAAGACGAAACTGGAAAACGATCAGCTTGCGCTGGATCGCCGGGTCGAATCCCTGACCGCTGTACTGACAAAAAAGTACAACGACATGGATACCCTCGTCGGCAAACTGAAAGCCACTGCAAGCAACATCACTTCGATGTTCGAAGCGATGACTGCGCAGCAGAAGAACAGCTGATAATCCAGTAACGCCAAAAGCCCGGCAGCGTCGTACAACGCTCCGGGCTTTTGTGTTTGGCGGCTAAAGTTTTTTGACGCACCGTCGATATATTGTTTATACGAACCACAGATTTCTGATGAGGTACAACATGAATCCAATGTTAGCCCTTCGCCAATACCAGAAGATTGGCGCTCAGGCGCAAACCTCCGAAGCCAGTCCTCACCGTCTCGTGCAGATGCTGATGGAGGGTGGTCTCGACCGTATTGCCCAGGCCAAAGGTGCTCTGGAGCGCAAGGATATTCCCAATCGGGGCATTTTCATCGGCAAGGCCATCGGCATCATCGGTGGTTTGCGCGAAGGCCTGGATCTTGAGAATTCCCTCGAAAGCGTGGGTGAGTTGGATAACCTTTACACCTACATGATGAAGCGCCTCACCGAGGCGAACGTCAGTGCCGATCCAAAGATTCTCGACGAAGTCGCCGATCTGCTTCGCACCGTCAAAGACGGCTGGGACGCTATCGCCGTGCCGGGTCCGCAGTTTTAAGGAGATCACCATGAGTCTTGTATTGCAGCGAATCGAAGCAACCCGTGATGGCCTGGTCGGTGCCCTGGCCGAGCGAAACTGGGAGGCCATTGGTGAATTGGACCTGGCTTGCCGTTCCTGCATGGAAGACGTCTTGAGTGAAGCTTCGGTGGACGAGGCCGCGTTGCGTGACAACCTCGAAGAGTTGCTGGGGGTCTACAAGCAACTTCTCGAGGCTGCGACCGGAGAGAGGCAGGCAATAGTTGATGAGATGTCGCAGATCCATCAAGCACAGAGCGCGGCAAAGGTTTACCATCTGTTTGGTTAATTAATCCGCTGTTAATCCAGACATGTGCGCCATAAATTTGACTGTGCACGGTTTTTTGACTTAACTAGTGGCTGGTTGCAGATTTCAGGCGTCTACAGGCACAACGTGTCTGCAAGCGTCTAGCTTGCCCCCCTACTTTCGGGCATTGAGTTGACTAGGGAAGTTGCTATTGCATGTGGCGTGAAACCAAAATTCTGCTGATTGATGACGATAGCGTCCGCCGCCGCGATTTGGCGGTGATTTTAAATTTTCTTGGCGAAGAAAATTTACCCTGCGGTAGCCATGACTGGCAGCAGGCGGTCGGCTCTTTGTCATCAAGTCGTGAAGTGATCTGTGTCCTCATTGGGACAGTCAACGCTCCTGGCGCACTTCCGGGCCTGTTAAAGACACTCTCTACCTGGGATGAGTTCCTTCCGGTTTTGCTGATGGGCGATAATTCTTCCGTCGACCTTGCGGAAGACCAGCGTCGCCGGGTGCTTTCGACCCTCGAAATGCCGCCCAGCTACAGCAAACTCCTCGATTCGCTGCACCGTGCCCAGGTCTATCGCGAGATGTACGACCAGGCCCGCGAGCGCGGTCGTCACCGCGAACCCAATCTTTTCCGCAGTCTCGTCGGCACCAGCCGGGCGATTCAGCACGTGCGCCAGATGATGCAGCAAGTCGCCGATACCGACGCCAGTGTGCTGATCCTCGGCGAGTCCGGCACCGGCAAGGAAGTGGTCGCGCGTAACCTGCACTATCACTCCAAGCGTCGTGACGCGCCGTTCGTACCGGTCAACTGCGGGGCGATCCCGGCCGAGTTGCTGGAAAGCGAACTGTTCGGCCATGAGAAGGGCGCCTTCACCGGGGCCATCACCAGCCGCGCCGGGCGTTTTGAGCTGGCCAACGGTGGCACGCTGTTCCTTGATGAAATCGGCGACATGCCGCTGCCGATGCAGGTCAAGTTGCTGCGTGTCCTGCAAGAGCGCACCTTCGAACGCGTGGGCAGCAACAAGACCCAGAGCGTCGATGTGCGCATCATCGCGGCGACGCACAAGAATCTCGAAAGCATGATCGAGATCGGCACCTTCCGCGAAGACTTGTACTATCGCCTGAACGTGTTCCCGATCGAGATGGCGCCGCTGCGTGAGCGCGTCGAAGACATCCCGCTGCTGATGAACGAACTGATCTCGCGCATGGAGCATGAGAAACGCGGTTCGATCCGCTTCAACTCCGCGGCGATCATGTCGCTGTGCCGTCACGGCTGGCCGGGCAACGTCCGCGAGCTGGCCAACCTGGTGGAGCGCATGGCGATCATGCATCCATACGGGGTGATCGGCGTGGTCGAGCTGCCGAAGAAATTCCGCTACGTCGACGACGAAGACGAACAACTGGTCGACAGCCTGCGCAGCGATCTGGAAGAACGGGTGGCCATCAATGGTCATACGCCGGACTTCAGCGCCAACGCCATGCTGCCACCGGAAGGCCTGGACCTGAAGGACTACCTCGGTGGCCTCGAACAAGGGCTGATTCAGCAGGCGTTGGATGATGCCAATGGCATCGTGGCGCGGGCAGCCGAGCGCTTGCGGATTCGTCGCACCACGCTGGTGGAGAAAATGCGCAAGTACGGCATGAGCCGTCGCGACGGTGATGAACAGGCGGATGATTGACGCCTGTTTTTCAAGTCATTCATCTGTAGGCGGTTTTTTTTAGGCACGGGTATTGCTACATCCCTCGCAACGTTCCGTTTCACTGACGGTCAGCCAAGCGAGAGAGCACGATGCCCCAAGCCGCCCAGATGTCTCCTGTCCCTGACGCTTCGGGGCACTCGTCCTCCGTAGAACAGGCGAGCCGGCTTGGCCTTGAGCAGGCGTTCGCGCTGTTCAACCAGATGTCGAGCCAACTGACCGATTCCTACAGCCTGCTTGAAGCCCGGGTCACCGAGCTCAAGGGTGAGCTGGCGGTAGTCAGCGCCCAGCGCATGCAGGAACTGGCGGAAAAAGAACGCCTGGCCAACCGCCTGCAAAACCTTCTCGATCTGTTGCCGGGCGGTGTCATCGTCATCGACGCCCAGGGCATCGTGCGCGAAGCCAATCCCGCGGCTTGCGAACTGCTGGGTCTGCCCCTCGAGGGCGAACTGTGGCGCCATGTCATTGCCCGTTGCTTTGCGCCCCGCGAAGACGACGGTCATGAAATCTCGCTCAAAGACGGCCGACGCTTGTCGATCGCCACTCGCTCGCTGGATGCCGAGCCCGGTCAACTGGTGCTGCTCAATGACCTGACCGAAACCCGTCACTTGCAAGATCAACTGGCCCGTCACGAACGCCTGTCGTCCCTCGGCCGGATGGTTGCATCGCTGGCCCATCAAATCCGCACGCCGTTGTCCGCCGCGTTGCTCTACGCCAGCCATTTGACTGAGCAAGCGCTGCCGGTGGCGACGCAGCAACGTTTTGCCGGACGCTTGAAAGAGCGCCTGCACGAGCTGGAACATCAAGTGCGCGACATGCTGGTGTTTGCGCGCGGCGAACTGCCGCTGACCGATCGCGTCACGCCGAAGATGCTGATGCAGTCCTTGCAATCGGCGGCATTGACCCATGTGCAGGATTTGCCGATTCGCTGGCAGTGCGACAGCCATGCGGGTGAATTGCTGTGCAATCGCGACACCCTGGTCGGCGCGATCCTGAACCTGATCGAGAACGCCATCCAGGCCAGCGCCGGTGACGCTCGTTTGAAAGTCCATCTCTACAGCCGCGACAACAACCTGCGGGTGTCGGTCAGCGACAGCGGCTGCGGCATCGATACGAAAGTGCTGGCGCGCCTCGGCGAACCCTTTTTTACCACCAAAACCACCGGAACCGGCCTGGGCCTGACCGTGGTCAAGGCCGTGGCGCGTGCGCATCAGGGTGAATTGCGCCTGCGTTCGCGGCCCGGTCGCGGCACGTGTGCGCAGGTGATCCTGCCACTCTTTTCGGGTGACAGGCTCAGCGCTCAGGGAGCGGAGTGAAGGACATGGCAATCAAGGTTCTACTGGTCGAGGATGACCGCTCGTTGCGCGAGGCGCTGGCGGATACGCTGCTGCTCGCCGGACACGACTACCAGGCTGTCGGTTCGGCGGAAGAGGCGCTGCAGGCAGTTGGCGCCGAGGCCTTCAATCTGGTTCTCAGCGACGTGAATATGCCGGGCATGGACGGCCATCAACTGCTCGGGTTGTTGCGCGCTCGTCAGCCGCAACTTCCGGTGTTGCTGATGACGGCGCATGGCGCCGTGGAGCGGGCGGTCGATGCGATGCGTCAGGGCGCGGTGGATTATCTGGTCAAACCATTCGAGCCCAAGGCGCTGCTGGATCTGGTGGCGCGCCATGCGCTGGGCAGTCTCGGCGCTCCCGACGGCGAAGGGCCGGTGGCGTTCGAGCCGGCCAGCGCGCAATTGCTGGAGCTGGCCGCCCGCGTGGCGCGCAGTGATTCCACGGTGCTGATCTCGGGCGAGTCCGGGACCGGCAAAGAAGTGCTGGCGCGCTACATCCATCAGCATTCCCATCGCGCCAGTCAGCCGTTCATTGCCATCAACTGCGCGGCGATTCCCGACAACATGCTCGAAGCGACCTTGTTCGGGCATGAGAAAGGTTCGTTCACCGGCGCCATCGCAGCCCAGGCCGGCAAGTTCGAGCAGGCCGACGGCGGCACCATTCTGCTCGACGAAATTTCCGAAATGCCCCTCGGTCTGCAAGCCAAGTTGCTGCGCGTGTTGCAGGAGCGCGAAGTCGAGCGAGTGGGCGCACGCAAACCCATCACCCTGGACATTCGTGTGGTCGCCACCACCAACCGTGACTTGGCCGGGGAAGTGGCGGCGGGGCGTTTCCGTGAAGACCTCTACTATCGCCTGTCGGTATTTCCGCTGGCCTGGCGTCCGCTGCGCGAGCGCACCGCCGACATCCTGCCACTGGCCGAGCGCCTGCTGGCCAAGCACGTCAATAAAATGAAGCATGCCGCAGCGAGATTGTCGCCCGAGGCCCAGGCGTGTCTGATCGGTTATCCGTGGCCGGGTAACGTGCGGGAACTGGACAACGCGATTCAGCGTGCATTGATTCTGCAGCAGGGCGGTTTGATCCAGCCTCAGGATTTCTGCCTCGTCGGGCCGGTGGTCTATGCGTCGTTGCCGACTGTGGTGCCGGTGCGTGCCGTGGAGGTCGAGGCCGAGTCGGCGGGAGCGCTCGGGGACGATCTGCGTCGCCGGGAATTCCAGATGATCATCGACACCCTGCGTTCCGAGCGCGGTCGCCGCAAGGAGGCCGCCGAACGCCTGGGCATCAGTCCGCGAACCTTGCGCTACAAACTGGCGCAAATGCGCGATGCCGGAATGGACGTGGAAGCTTACCTGTTCGCCACCTGACGCACCCCCTGTAGGAGCGAGCTTGCTCGCGAGAAACGCAAGAGCGCCGCGCGCATTCAGATAGCGCACGTCATCGTTGACCACCATCGCGAGCAAGCTCGCTCCTACAGGGGAGTGTGTTTTGTTTGTGGCATCGGTGGAGCTGGCACCGTTGTTGCTAACACCTCAGTAACCGCTGAGTGAGTGTCAAAAAATTGCGGGCCGCCAATGACGTCGTTCGTCAAAGAGAGAAATCATGAGTCAAGGTATTGAATTCAATCGTTTGATGCTGGACATGCGCTCCATGCAAATGGATGCCATGTCGGCGCCGAAATCGACTGCCGCCGTCCCAGAACTGAGTGGCAGCAGCTTTTCCGACATGCTCGGCCAGGCCGTCAATAAAGTGAATGATACCCAGCAGGCGTCCAGCCAGTTGGCCAACGCCTTCGAGATCGGCAAGAGCGGCGTCGACCTGACGGACGTGATGATTTCCTCGCAGAAAGCCAGCGTGTCGTTTCAAGCGTTGACCCAAGTGCGTAACAAGCTGGTTCAGGCTTACCAAGACATCATGCAGATGCCGGTTTAAGGACGAGATTGAGTCATGGCAGAAGCAGTCGCCGATAATGTTCCGGCCAAGGCCACCCCGATAGACGGCAAACCGCCGCTGTTCGGCTTGTCCTTCCTGGAAAACCTCTCCGAGATGACCATGCTGCGTCAGGTGGGCCTGCTGGTCGGCCTGGCGGCGAGCGTGGCGATTGGCTTCGCCGTAGTGTTGTGGTCCCAACAGCCGGACTACCGGCCTCTTTACGGCAGCCTTGCCGGCATGGACGCCAAGCAGGTCATGGACACCCTGGCCTCCGCTGACATTCCCTATACCGTAGAACCGAACTCCGGTGCCTTGCTGGTCAAGGCCGATGACCTGTCCCGTGCGCGACTCAAACTCGCGGCCGCTGGTGTCACTCCCAGCGACGGCAACATCGGTTTCGAGATCCTCGACAAGGACCAGGGCCTCGGCACCAGCCAGTTCATGGAAGCGACCCGATACCGTCGCGGCCTCGAAGGTGAATTGGCGCGGACCATCTCCAGCCTGAACAACGTCAAGGGTGCTCGCGTGCACCTGGCGATTCCGAAGAGTTCGGTGTTCGTGCGCGATGAGCGCAAGCCAAGCGCTTCGGTACTGGTCGAGCTGTACTCCGGTCGTTCGCTGGAGCCGGGTCAGGTGCTGGCGATCATCAACCTGGTGGCAACCAGCGTTCCCGAACTCAGCAAATCGCAGATCACCGTCGTCGACCAGAAAGGCAACCTGCTCTCGGATCAGGCGGAAAACTCCGAACTGACCATGGCCGGCAAGCAATTCGATTACAGCCGTCGCATGGAAAGCATGCTCACCCAGCGCGTGCACAACATTCTGCAACCGGTACTGGGCAACGACCGCTATAAAGCCGAAGTCTCGGCCGATGTGGATTTCAGTGCCGTCGAATCGACCTCCGAGCAGTTCAATCCGGACCAGCCGGCCTTGCGCAGCGAACAGTCGGTCAACGAGCAACGCACCGCCAGCAATGGTCCGCAAGGTGTGCCGGGTGCGCTGAGCAACCAGCCACCTGCACCGGCTTCCGCGCCGCAAACCACCGGTGGCGCTACCGCGCAGGCTGGCATGGTGCAGCCAGGCCAGCCATTGCTGGATGCCAACGGCCAGCAAATCATGGACCCGGCGACCGGGCAGCCAATGCTCGCGCCATACCCGGCGGACAAGCGTCAACAATCCACCAAAAACTTCGAACTCGACCGTTCCATCAGCCACACCAAGCAGCAACAGGGCCGTTTGAATCGCCTGTCGGTGTCGGTGGTGGTGGACGATCAGGTCAGTGTCAACGCGGCAAATGGCGAAACTACCCGGGCACCGTGGAGCGCCGACCAATTGGCGCGCTTCACTCGCCTGGTGCAGGACGCCGTCGGTTTCGATGCCAGCCGTGGCGACAGCGTCAGCGTGATCAACATGCCGTTCTCCGCCGAACGCGGTGAAGTGATCGCCGATATTCCGTTCTACTCCCAGCCGTGGTTCTGGGACATCGTCAAGCAAGTGCTGGGTGTGTTGTTCATCCTGGTGCTGGTGTTTGGCGTGCTGCGTCCGGTGCTCAACAACATCACCGGCGGTGGCAAAGGCAAACAGCTGGGCATCGGCAGCGACGTGGAACTCGGCGGCATGGGCGGCCTGGACGGCGAACTGGCCAACGACCGCGTCAGCCTCGGTGGCCCGCAAAGCATCCTGCTGCCAAGCCCGAGCGAAGGCTATGACGCTCAGTTGAACGCAATCAAGAATCTGGTGGCTGAAGACCCGGGCCGTGTGGCCCAGGTCGTGAAAGAGTGGATTAACGCAGATGAGTGATAACCGAGCCATCGCCGCCAAACTGACCAAGGTCGACAAAGCCGCGATTCTGCTGCTGTCCCTCGGGTCCACCGATGCTGCGCAAGTGCTGCGCCACATGGGACCGAAAGAGGTCCAGCGCGTGGGTGTGGCCATGGCCCAGATGGGCAACGTGCACCGCGAGCAGGTCGAGCAGGTGATGAGCGAGTTCGTCGACATCGTCGGCGACCAGACCAGTCTGGGTGTCGGCTCCGACGACTACGTGCGCAAAATGCTGACCCAGGCCCTGGGCGAAGACAAGGCCAATGGCCTGATCGACCGCATCCTGCTGGGCGGCAACACCAGTGGCCTCGACAGCCTGAAGTGGATGGAGCCGCGCGCCGTTGCCGATGTGATCCGTTACGAGCACCCGCAGATCCAGGCGATCGTCGTGGCGTACCTCGATCCGGACCAGGCCGGTGAAGTGCTGGGCAACTTTGACCACAAGGTGCGCCTGGACATCATCCTGCGCGTGTCCTCGCTGAACACCGTGCAGCCGGCGGCCCTGAAAGAACTCAACCAGATTCTCGAGAAGCAGTTCTCCGGCAACTCGAATGCCTCGCGCACCACCCTGGGCGGCATCAAGCGCGCGGCCGACATCATGAACTTCCTCGACAGCTCGATCGAAGGTCAGCTGATGGACTCGATCCGCGAAGTCGACGAAGACCTGTCCGGTCAGATCGAAGACCTCATGTTCGTGTTCAACAACCTGTCCGATGTCGACGACCGCGGCATCCAGGCGCTGTTGCGCGAAGTGTCGTCCGACGTGCTGGTCCTCGCCCTCAAAGGCTCGGACGAAGGGGTCAAGGAAAAGATCTTCAAGAACATGTCCAAACGAGCGGCCGAACTGTTGCGCGACGACCTCGAAGCCAAGGGCCCGGTACGCGTCAGCGACGTGGAGACCGCACAGAAAGAAATCCTCACCATTGCTCGCCGTATGGCCGAAGCCGGAGAAATCGTTCTCGGCGGGAAGGGCGGCGAAGAGATGATCTAAGGTCACTATGTCGTCCAAACATGATGAGTCCCAGACCGACCTGATCCGGGCCAAGGACGTCGGTGGTTTCGACGTCTGGTCGTTGCCCAGCTTCGATCCGCATGTGCCGGAGCCCGAGCCAGAACCTGAACCCGAGCCGCCGGAAATGGAGGAAGTGCCGCTGGAGGAAGTCCAGCCACTGACCCTCGAAGAACTCGAAACCATCCGTCAGGAAGCCTACAACGAAGGCTTCGCGACGGGCGAGAAAGAAGGTTTCCACAGCACCACGCTCAAGGTTCGTCAGGAAGCCGAAGTGGCCCTGGCTGCCAAGATCGCCGGCCTCGAGCAATTGATGGCGCACCTGTTCGAGCCTATCGCTGAGCAGGACACGCAAATCGAGAAATCCCTGGTCGACCTCGTGCAGCACATCACCAAACAAGTGATTCAGCGTGAGCTGGCCATCGACTCGACGCAGATCGAGCATGTCATGCGCGATGCGCTCAAACTGTTGCCGCTGGGCGTGGGCAACGTGCGGCTGTACATCAATCCGCAGGATTTCGAACAGGTCAAAGCCCTGCGCGAGCGCCATGAAGAAACCTGGCGCATCGTCGAGGACGAAGCGTTGTTGCCTGGCGGTTGCCGGGTCGAGACTGAGCACAGTCGCATCGACGCCACCATCGAAACTCGCGTGGCGCGGGTCATGGACAAGCTGTTCGACCAATTGCACGAGCAGGCTTTGCACCCGGCCGCGCCGGACCTGAGCCTGGAGTTGCCGATCGACGCCAAACCCGTCGTCGAAGCTGAACCGGAAAACCCCGATGCGCCTTGATCGCACCAGCTTCGCCAAGCGCCTGGGCAGTTACGCCGAGGCCACGGAACTGGCCGGCGCACCGATCCTTGAAGGCCGCCTGCTGCGTATGGTCGGCCTGACCCTCGAAGCCGAAGGCTTGCGCGCCGCCATGGGCAGCCGCTGCATGGTGATCAACGACGACAGCTATCACCCGGTGCAGGTCGAAGCCGAAGTCATGGGTTTCTCCGGCAGCAAAGTGTTCCTGATGCCGGTCGGCAGCGTCGCCGGCATTGCGCCCGGTGCACGCGTGGTGCCGTTGGCCGACACCGGTCGTTTGCCGATGGGCATGAGCATGCTCGGGCGGGTACTCGACGGCGCCGGTCGTGCGCTGGACGGCAAGGGCGGGATGAAGGCCGAGGACTGGGTGCCGATGGACGGCCCGACGATCAACCCGCTCAAACGCCATCCGATCAGCGAACCGCTGGACGTGGGCATTCGTTCGATCAACGGCCTGTTGACGGTCGGTCGCGGCCAGCGGCTCGGGCTGTTCGCCGGTACCGGCGTCGGCAAGAGTGTGCTGCTGGGCATGATGACCCGCTTTACCGAAGCCGACATTATCGTCGTCGGGCTGATCGGCGAGCGGGGGCGCGAAGTCAAGGAATTCATCGAGCACATCCTCGGTGAAGAAGGCCTCAAGCGTTCGGTGGTCGTCGCATCCCCGGCGGACGATGCGCCGCTGATGCGGCTGCGCGCTGCGATGTACTGCACGCGCATCGCCGAATATTTTCGCGACAAGGGCAAGAACGTCCTGTTGCTGATGGACTCGCTGACGCGCTTTGCCCAGGCCCAGCGGGAAATCGCCCTGGCCATCGGCGAGCCGCCGGCGACCAAGGGTTATCCACCGTCGGTGTTCGCCAAGTTGCCGAAACTGGTAGAACGCGCCGGTAACGCCGAGAAGGGCGGCGGCTCGATCACCGCGTTCTACACCGTGCTGTCCGAAGGCGATGACCAGCAGGATCCGATCGCCGACGCGGCGCGGGGTGTGCTCGACGGGCACATTGTCCTGTCCCGGCGTCTGGCCGAAGAAGGGCATTACCCGGCCATCGATATCGAAGCGTCCATCAGCCGGGTCATGCCGTCGGTGGTGTCGCCGGAACACATGGTTCGCGCGCAGTATTTCAAGCAGCTGTGGTCGCGCTATCAACAGAGCCGCGACCTGATCAGCGTGGGCGCCTACGTCGCCGGCGGCGATCGGGAAACCGACCTGGCGATTTCCCTGCAACCGCAACTGGTCAAGTACCTGCGCCAAGGGCTCAACGACAGCATCAGCCTGGGCGAAAGCGAAGCCTACCTCGGCTCGATCTTCGCTCCTGCGGCTGGCGGTTAACCGGTCATGGCCCAGAGTCGGGCAGGGCGGCTGGCGCCGGTGGTCGAAATGGCCGAGAAGGCCGAGAAAACGGCCGTGCAGCGCTTGGGCCACTTCCAGGGCCAGGTGCGTCTGGCGGAAAGCAAACTCGCTGACCTTGAAGCCTTCCGCCTCGATTATCAGGAGCAGTGGATCGTGCGCGGCAGCAGCGGCGTCTCGGGTCAATGGTTGCTGGGCTATCAAGGCTTCCTGGCGCAACTGGGCGTGGCCATCGATCAACAGCGGCAGAGCCTGGCGTGGCACCAGAACAATCTGAACAAGGCACGGGAAACCTGGCAGCAGGCCTTTGCCCGGGTCGAGGGGTTGCGCAAGCTGGTTCAGCGTTATGCCGACGAGGCGCGGCAGTTGGAAGACAAGCGCGAGCAGAAGTTGCTGGATGAGTTGTCGCAGCGTTTGCCGCGCGAGAATCCGTATTGAGTCAGTGGGGCCGCGTTATCGTTCATTCGCGAGCAGGCCCGCTCCCACAGCAACCGCAGAAAACCTGAGGGAGCGGGCTTGCTCGCGAAGGCGTCCTCCAATACCCGCAGATTTCCAGCCTTGCCGCCAACCCGGCCAAGTGCTAAACCTTGTACAAGCATGTTCACCAATGACAAGGAAGCCGTTCAATGTCAGTCGTTACAGAAGTCTCTCCGGATGGACAAAAACTGACGATATCGATCAAGGGACGTTTCGATTTCGCCAAGCATCAGGAATTTCGTGAGTCCTACGAAAACCTTCAGCCAAGGCCCGAATCCTTCGAAGTGAACCTGAAGGACGCGACCTACCTCGACAGTTCCGCGCTCGGCATGTTGTTGCTGCTACGTGATCACGCCGGTGGCGAAAACGCCGAGATCAGCTTGACCCACGCCAACGCCGATGTGCGCAAGATCCTCGCCATCTCCAACTTCGAACAGATTTTTGACGTGGCGTGAGCGCCATGCAGCCGATGTTCGAACCACTGACGATACTGATCGCTGAAGACAGCGCGGCTGACCGCATGCTGCTGTCGAGTATCGTCCGGCGCCAGGGCCATGAAGTGCTCACGGCCGCCAACGGTGCCGAAGCGGTCGAGGCGTTTCGCCAGCAACGACCGCAGCTGGTGCTGATGGACGCGATGATGCCGGTGATGGACGGTTTTGAAGCCGCCCGACAGATCAAGGCACTGGCCGGGGAAACCCTGGTGCCGATCATCTTCCTGACGTCGCTGACCGAAAGCGAAGCCCTGGCCCGTTGCCTGGAGGCCGGCGGCGACGACTTTCTGGCAAAGCCCTACAACCAGGTGATCCTCGCGGCCAAGATCAAGGCCATGGACCGCTTGCGCCGCTTGCAGGCCACGGTGTTGCAGCAGCGTGACCAGATCGCGCGGCACCACGATTACCTGCTCAACGAGCAGCGGGTGGCCAAGGCCGTTTTCGACAAAGTCGCCCATTCTGGCTGCCTGAACGCTCCCAACATCCGTTACCTGCAATCACCCTATGCGCTGTTCAACGGCGACCTGCTGCTGGCGGCCTTCACTCCGGCCGGCGACATGCATGTGCTGCTGGGGGATTTCACCGGTCACGGCTTGCCGGCTGCCGTCGGTGCCATGCCCTTGGCCGAAGTCTTCTACGGCATGACGGCCAAAGGCTATGGCCTGTCGGAAACCCTGCGGGAGATGAACGCCAAGCTCAAGCGCATCCTGCCGGTCGACATGTTCTGTTGTGCGACGTTGCTGTGCCTGAGTTTTCAGCGGCGTTCGGTGGAGGTCTGGAACGGCGGAATGCCGGACGGTTATCTGCACAACATGGCCAGCGGCGAGCGCACGCCGCTGAAAGCCCGGCATTTGCCACTCGGCGTGTTGAGCCCGCCGACCTTCGATGACCGCACCGAAGTCTTTCCAATGGCCGTCGGCGATCGGGTGTTCCTGTTGTCCGACGGGGTGATCGACACCTGCGACGTCCACGAGCAGTTGTTTGGTGTCGAGCGATTGCAGCAGGTGTTTGCCGCCAACCGTGACCCCGATCGGCTGTTCGAGGACATCGAGCAGGCACTGCGGGATTTTCGCGGTGAGGCCCGCGACGATGTCAGCATGGTTGAAATCAGCCTGCTGGACGCAGCGCAGCTGAGTCCGCCGGCGCTGGTCTATTCCGATAGCGGCCAGTCCTGCCCGCTGGACTGGTCGGTGAGTTTCGAGTTTCGCGCCGCCACCTTGAAGCGCTTCAATCCGCTGCCGTATCTCCTGCAATTGCTGCTGGAAGTCCACGGTTTGCGCGCCCAGAGCGGGGCGCTCTACAGCGTCCTTGCGGAGCTGTATTCCAACGCGCTGGAGCATGGCGTACTGGGCCTGGACTCAAGCCTCAAGCGCGATGCCCTGGGGTTTACCCGTTATTATCAGCAGCGCAATGCGCGTCTGGACGCGTTGCAGGACGGCTATGTGCGAGTGCATTTGCAGGTCTCGCCGAAGGAGGATGGCGGTTGCCTGGTCATTCGGGTCGAAGACAGTGGCAAGGGGTTTGATGTCGAAAGGGTGATGGCGCGCCCGATGGATGACGTCCGTCTGTCGGGCCGGGGCGTCAGTCTGATTCGCCAGTTGAGCGGGAACGCCAACTGGTCCGACGATGGTCGTACTGCCCGCGTGGAGTTTTTCTGGGAGGCTCTGGCATAATCCACGCATTCTTGATCAAGGAGTGAGCAAGTGGCTGACACACATCTGGACCGTGACGTGCTGAGCGCGTTGCAAGAGGTCATGGAGGATGAGTATTCGATGTTGCTGGATACCTTCCTCGCCGATTCCGAAGAACGCCTGAGTCTGTTGCACAGGGCGGGTGATGCCGAGACGCTCGGTGCAACCGCGCACAGCTTCAAAGGCAGCTGCAGCAACATGGGAGCGATTCGCCTAGCGCAGCTGTGCCATGAGCTGGAGCAGCGCAGCAAGGAGAAACCCCTGCAAGGCATCGAGCAACTGGTCGGCGAAATCGATGGTGAGTTCGCCATTATTCGTCCTCTTTATGAAGCCGAAAGACAGCGCTCTCTCGCCGAAAATACCGCCGTCCGGCGTTTTTGACGTGGCTTGAGCAAAGCTGGCTCAACCCTTGCAGTAATCTCCATCACTGTACCTACGATTCCAGTGCAGCGGAGACCGTTTTCATGCCCGTTACCCCCAATATCCTGCTTCAGGCCGCCGCGCAGGCCAAGACTCAAGCTGCCTCCGCCAATACACCGGCGCAGTCCACTGAGCCCGGGGACAAGGCGTCCAGCTTCGCTAAGGTCTACGCCAATCAAGCCCAGAACAAGCCGTCTGCGGCGTCTGACGGCTCGGCTAAACCGGCCCGTGACAAAACCCCCGACGGCCCCGGCAAAAAAGACGTCGACAACGATAAGTCTGCCGCCCCAGCGTCGGCGATTGCCGGTAGCGGCAAATCCTTGCCCGCCGACAAATCGGCGTCGAGCGACGACAAGACCGACAGTGATGAGGCTGCCCAAACGCCAGTCGCTGACGCGACTCCGGCCGATCCCGCTCTCGATCCTTCGTTGCTGACTGCATTGCCACCGGTGGTGGCGGCCCCTGTTGCGCAGGTGCCACCCGTGGTCGCCACTGAGCAACCGCAAGTGGACGTGCCGGTCATTGCGGCAGCCACCGTCGCTCCACCCGCTGCGGCGGTGGATAGCGATTTCGACCCCGAAGCCGATCCACTCGATGCGTTACCTGCCGTGCGCATGGCGATGGAGCAGGGTGGGCATATTTCGGCTGCCAGCCAGGCGCAGCCGAAGGCAGCCCCGACGTCCGCCCAGGCCCAGGCCGACGGCGAACCGACCTCAGCGCAGAATTTTGCCGCTGGCATGGCCAGCATGCTGGATGTGCAGGCCGACAAGGACAGCACCAGCCAGGGCGGCGAGAAGGCGTTCAGCGGGTTGATCGAAGACGGCCTCAAGGATTTGAAATCTGCGACCAGCGATACCCGCGTCGATGATTTCGCCAACCGGCTGGCGGCGCTGACCCAGGCGGCCACGCCGAAAACCGCGAATGCCTTGCCGGTGAATCAACCGATCGCCATGCATCAGAGCGGCTGGACCGAAGAAGTGGTCAACCGGGTGATGTACCTGTCCAGTGCCAACCTCAAGGCGGCGGATATCCAGTTGCAGCCGGCTGAACTGGGGCGGCTCGACATCCGGGTGAACATGGTTCCGGATCAGCAGACCCAGGTGACGTTCATGAGCGCGCACCCCAGCGTTCGTGAAGCGCTGGATGGTCAGATGCACCGCTTGCGTGACATGTTCGCGCAGCAGGGCATGGGCCAGGTCGACGTCAATGTCTCTGACCAGTCCCGTGGCTGGCAGGGTCAGGGGCAGGATCAGGCGCAACGGGGCCAGAACGGCCGCACCAGCGCCAGCGGCGGCCGCCTCGATGGCATGGACGAAGACATCGCACCGACGGTGGCCGAAGTGGCCGCCACGGCGACCAGCGTCATCGGTTCCAGTGCGGTCGACTACTACGCCTGATTCTGCGCAGCACCCAGTGGGGGCGGGCTTGCTCGCGAATGCTTGTTTAACGTCGATATTTATGTCGACTGACACACTGCATTCGCGAACAAGCCCGCTCCCGCGTTTATGTGGTGTATTCAATATTTTGCTTGGTCCCGTCCCTTCGCACTCCCGACACTTCTGGCATAACACTTGCTCTTGCCTTGCCGTGCGACTGTGAAAACCCGAATAGTGACGGATTATTGGCATGGCGAAGAGCGAAGCATCAGCTGTAAAAGACCCCGCAACCAAAGGCAAACTCAAGCTGATCATTGTGATCGTGGTGGCCCTGCTGCTGGCGATCGGCTTGTCCGTGGGGGCGACCTGGTTCTTCATGCATAGCGCCCAGAGCAAGCCCGCGCCGGCGCCGGAAGCCGCCGTCAGCGGCAAGCAGGCCGCGGTGTTCGAGCCCTTGCTGCCCGCCTTCGTGGCCAACTTCAACCAGAACGGCCGCCAGCGCTACATGCAGGTGAGCATCACCATGATGGGCCGCAACCAGGCCGATCTGGAAGCGCTCAAGGTCCACATGCCGGTCATCCGCAATAACCTGGTCATGCTGTTCTCCGGGCAGGATTTCGCCACGCTGGCGTCGCCGGTCGGCCAGGAAATGTTGCGTCAGAAAGCGACGGCCAGCGTCCAGGAAGTGGCGCAGAAAGAGCTCGGCAAAGTGGTTGTCGAACAGTTGCTTTTCACTAATTTCGTACTGCAGTAGGAACACGACATGGCCGTGCAGGACCTGCTGTCCCAGGATGAGATCGATGCGCTGTTGCATGGTGTCGACGATGGTCTGGTACAGACCGATATCGCTGCTGAACCCGGCAGTGTCAAAAGCTACGACCTGACCAGCCAGGATCGCATCGTCCGTGGACGCATGCCGACCCTGGAAATGATCAACGAGCGTTTCGCCCGCTACACCCGCATCAGCATGTTCAACATGCTGCGTCGCTCGGCGGACGTTGCCGTCGGTGGTGTGCAGGTGATGAAGTTCGGTGAGTACGTGCATTCGCTGTACGTACCGACCAGCCTCAATCTGGTCAAGATCAAGCCACTGCGTGGCACGGCGCTATTCATCCTCGACGCCAAGCTGGTATTCAAGCTGGTGGACAACTTCTTCGGCGGCGACGGCCGTCACGCGAAGATCGAAGGGCGTGAATTCACCCCGACCGAACTGCGTGTGGTGCGCATGGTGCTGGAGCAGGCCTTCGTCGATTTGAAAGAAGCCTGGCAGGCGATCATGGAAGTGAACTTCGAGTACATCAACTCGGAAGTGAACCCGGCCATGGCCAACATCGTTGGCCCGAGCGAAGCCATTGTGGTGTCGACGTTCCACATCGAACTCGATGGCGGTGGCGGCGACCTGCACGTGACCATGCCGTACTCGATGATCGAGCCGGTGCGCGAAATGCTCGACGCCGGCTTCCAGTCTGACCTCGATGACCAGGACGAGCGCTGGGTCAACGCACTGCGCACCGACGTGCTGGATGTCAACGTGCCAATAGGCGCCACCGTCGCGCGTCGCCAACTGCGTCTGCGGGACATCCTGCATATGCAGCCGGGGGACATCATCCCGGTGGAAATGCCGGAAGACATGATCATGCGCGCCAATGGCGTGCCTGCGTTCAAGGTCAAGATGGGCTCGCACAAAGGCAACCTCGCGTTGCAGGTGATCGAGCCGATCGAGCGCCGTTAAGCGGCGTTGCTTCCATTTGCTATTAACAGACGGCAGCCCGCTGAAGGGTTGCCCGCCGAGGACACATGATGGCTAACGACATGAATACCCAGGACGACCAGGCACTGGCCGATGAATGGGCTGCGGCCCTGGAAGAAACCGGCGACGCCGGGCAGGACGACATCGACGCCTTGCTGGCCGCCGACGCCGCGACCTCGTCGTCCAACCGTCTGCCAATGGAAGAGTTCGGCAGCGTGCCGAAAAGCAACGAGCCGGTGAGCATGGACGGTCCGAACCTGGACGTGATCCTCGACATCCCGGTATCGATTTCCATGGAAGTCGGCAGCACCGACATCAATATTCGCAACCTGCTGCAGCTCAACCAGGGTTCGGTAATCGAGCTCGATCGTCTGGCCGGTGAGCCACTGGATGTGCTGGTCAACGGTACGTTGATCGCTCACGGTGAAGTGGTGGTGGTCAACGAAAAGTTCGGCATCCGCCTGACTGACGTGATCAGCCCAAGCGAACGCATCAAGAAGCTGCGCTGAGTGAAAAAGGCTCTGGGGTTCTTTGCAGCTTTGCCGTTCAGTGTGCTGGCGGCTGAGCCGGTCGCGACTGCTACCACCGCCGCAGCGCCCGCGGTCAGTGGCGGCGTGGCAGGTCAACTGACGCAACTGGTACTCGGTTTGCTGTTGGTGCTGGGGTTGATCTTCTTCCTCGCCTGGCTGTTGCGCCGGGTCCAGCAGGCCGGGCCGGCGGGCAAAGGGCAGGTAATCGAACTGATTGGCTCTCGAGCCCTCGGTCCGCGTGACCGTCTGATGCTAGTGCAGGTCGGTAACGAGCAGATCCTGCTCGGCTTGAGCCCTGGCACTATCACTGCGTTGCATGTACTCAAGGAACCGGTGCAGGTGCCGGTCACCGAGAAAGCGACCCCGGAGTTTGCCCAGCGTCTGCTGGAACTGATGGGCAAGGATCAGAAGGATAAGAAGTAATGGGTGCGCTACGCATCATCTTGACGCTGGCCCTGATGCTGGCCGCGCCGCTGGCTTTCGCCGCCGATCCGTTGTCGATCCCGGCGATCACCTTGGGCACCAACGCCCAGGGCGCTCAGGAATATTCGGTCAGCCTGCAGATCCTGCTGATCATGACCGCGCTGAGTTTCATCCCGGCGTTCGTCATGCTGATGACCAGCTTCACCCGGATCATCATTGTCTTCTCGATCCTGCGCCAGGCCCTGGGCCTGCAGCAGACGCCGTCGAACCAGATCCTCACCGGCATGGCGCTGTTCCTGACCCTGTTCATCATGGCGCCGGTGTTCGACCGAGTGAACCAGGATGCCTTGCAGCCATACCTGGCGGAAAAACTCACCGCGCAGGATGCCGTGGCCAAGGCCCAGGTGCCGATCAAGGACTTCATGCTCGCCCAGACCCGCAGCAGCGATCTAGAGTTGTTCATGCGTCTGTCCAAGCGTACGGACATTGCCACGCCGGACCAGGCGCCGCTGACCATCCTGGTGCCGGCCTTCGTCACCTCTGAACTGAAAACCGCGTTCCAGATCGGCTTCATGATCTTCATTCCGTTCCTGATCATCGACCTGGTGGTGGCCAGTGTGCTGATGGCCATGGGTATGATGATGCTCTCGCCGCTGATCATTTCCCTGCCGTTCAAGATCATGTTGTTCGTGCTGGTGGATGGCTGGGCGCTGATCATCGGCACGTTGGCGAGCAGCTTCGGCGGTGTCTCGCCATGACGCCGGAAGTGGCGGTAGACATCTTTCGTGAGGCGCTGTGGCTGACCACCATGATGGTGGCTGTGCTGGTGATCCCGAGCCTGCTTGTCGGCCTGCTGGTCGCCATGTTCCAGGCCGCCACGCAGATCAACGAACAGACCTTGAGCTTCCTGCCGCGCCTGCTGGTGATGCTGGTGACGCTGATCGTCTCCGGCCCCTGGCTGGTGCAAACCTTCATGGAATACATCATTCAGCTGTACCACAACATTCCGCTGGTCATCGGTTAAGCCATGTCGTCGCTGCTGCAACTGACCGATACCCAGATCAGTACCTGGGTCGCGACGTTCATGTTGCCGCTGTTTCGCATCGGCTCGCTGCTGATGGTCATGCCGGTGTTCGGTACAACGCTGGTACCGCGGCGGATCCGCATGTACTTCGCCCTGGCGATCACCGTTGTGATTGCCCCGGGCCTGCCGCCGATGCCGCCGGTCAATGTGCTGGACCTTAGCGGTCTGCTGCTGATCGCTGAGCAGATTCTCGTCGGCGCGGCGTTGGGGTTCTCCCTGCAACTGTTTTTCCAGGCGTTCGTCGTCGCCGGGCAAATCGTCGCGGTGCAGATGGGCATGGCGTTCGCGTCCATGGTTGACCCGACCAACGGTGTGTCGGTGGCGGTGATCGGGCAGTTTTTCACCATGCTGGTGACGCTGTTGTTCCTGTCCATGAACGGCCATCTGGTGGTGTTCGAAGTCCTCACCGAAAGCTTTACCACGTTGCCGGTGGGCAGCGGTTTCATGGTCAATCATTTCTGGGAGCTGGCCGGCAAGCTTGGCTGGGTCCTGGGGGCGGCGCTGGTGCTGGTGTTGCCGGCGATCACTGCTTTGCTGGTGGTCAATATCGCGTTTGGCATCATGACCCGCGCCGCGCCGCAGTTGAACATCTTCTCCATCGGCTTCCCGCTAACCCTGGTGCTCGGCCTGTTCATCGTCTGGATAGGGCTTGCGGACATTCTCAATCAGTATCGACCGCTGGCCACCGAGGCCCTGCAGTTTCTACGCGATCTGGCACAGGCGCGCTGAGCCATGGCCGAGAGCGAGAGCGGTCAGGACAAGACAGAAGACCCCACCGAGAAGCGCAAGACCGACTCCCGCGAGAAGGGCGAGATTGCGCGCTCCAAAGAGCTCAATACCCTGGCGATCATGCTGGCCGGTTCTGGCGCATTGCTGATCTTCGGCGGGGCGCTCGCCCAAGACTTGATGGAGTTGATGCGGCAGAATTTTTCCCTGCCGCGGGAAGTCATTCTCGATCAGCGCTACATGGCCAATTACCTGATGAGTTCCGGGTTGATGGCATTGCTGGCGATTCAGCCAATCATGATCACCCTGGTGCTGGCCGCGTTGATCGGCCCCATTTCCCTGGGGGGCTGGCTGTTTGCAGCGGGTTCCCTGGCGCCGAAATTCAGCCGCATGAACCCTGCCGCAGGCCTCAAGCGCATGTTTTCGTTCAAGGCCATCGTCGAACTGCTCAAGGCCTTCGCGAAGTTCCTGATTGTCCTGACCGTGGCGCTGGTGGTCCTTTCTTCGGACATCGACGATCTGATACGCATCGCCCATGAACCGCTGGAGCTGGCGGTCATCCACTGCCTGCAAGTGGTGGGCTGGAGTACGTTGTGGATGTCCTGCGGGCTGATCATCATCGCCGCGGTGGATGTGCCCGTGCAGCTCTGGGAAAGCCACAAGAAACTGCTGATGACCAAGCAGGAAGTGCGCGACGAACACAAGGATGCGGAAGGGCGGCCCGAGGTCAAGCAACGGATTCGCCAGTTGCAGCGCGAGATGTCCCAGCGGCGGATGATGGCGGCCATTCCCGAAGCCGACGTGGTCATCACCAACCCGACCCACTACGCCGTGGCGCTCAAGTACGATCCGGAAAAAGGCAGTGCGCCGGTGCTGTTGGCCAAGGGCAGTGATTTCCTCGCATTGAAGATCCGCGAAATTGCCGTGGCCAACGAAGTGTTGCTGCTGGAGTCACCGGCGCTGGCGCGGTCGATTTATTACTCCACGGAGCTGGAGCAGGAAATTCCGGGCGGGCTGTACCTGGCCGTCGCCCAGGTATTGGCCTACGTCTACCAGATCCGCCAGCACCGCGCAGGCAAGGGCAAGCGGCCTGAGCCATTGAAGGACGATTTGCCGATTCCGCCGGATCTGCGGCGCGATTCCTGAGTTTTAGGGCGGCGGTGCCGGCCTCTTCGCGAGCAAGCCCACTCCCACAGGGGCTGTTGTCGTCCGCGAAATAAACTGTGGGAGCGGGCTTGCTCGCGAAGGCGTCCGTCCTGACCCCGTGAACCCCGAGACACCCCTCTATTCCCTATCCCCGCAAAAAGTTGGAAGGCTTCTTGCAGTAGCCGCTTTGCGCCCGCTTCTGGCGTCAAAAGTTTGCTTTAAAGGAACGGGGAAAACCGGTGGATCGCACTCAGTTACTCAACACTGCTCGCACGAACATGGCAGACCTCAGTCGAGGCAATCTGGGCGTGCCGCTGTTGCTGCTGGTCATGCTGGCCATGATGATGCTGCCGGTGCCGCCGTTCCTGCTGGACGTGTTTTTCACGTTCAACATCGCGCTGTCGATTGTCGTCCTGCTGGTGTGCGTCTATGCCCTGCGGCCGCTGGATTTCGCGGTGTTCCCGACGATTCTGCTGGTGGCGACGCTGTTGCGACTGGCGCTGAACGTGGCCTCCACGCGGGTGGTGATGCTCCACGGCCAGGACGGTCACGCCGCGGCCGGTAAGGTGATCCAGGCCTTCGGTGAAGTGGTGATCGGCGGCAACTACGTGGTCGGTATCGTGGTGTTCGCGATTTTGATGATCATCAACTTCGTCGTGGTGACCAAGGGTGCCGGGCGGATTTCCGAGGTGAGCGCGCGTTTCACCCTCGATGCGATGCCCGGCAAACAAATGGCAATCGACGCCGACTTGAACGCCGGCCTGATCGACCAGAACCAGGCCAAGCTGCGCCGGATGGAAGTGGCCCAGGAAGCCGAGTTCTACGGTTCCATGGACGGTGCCAGCAAATTCGTCCGCGGTGACGCCATCGCCGGCCTGCTGATTCTGTTCATCAACCTGATCGGCGGCATGGCCGTCGGTATCTTCCAGCACAACATGAGCTTCGCCGACGCCGGCAAGGTTTACGCGTTGCTGACCATCGGTGACGGTTTGGTGGCGCAATTGCCATCACTGTTGTTATCCACAGCTGCCGCGATCATGGTGACCCGCGCTTCCGGTTCGGAAGACATGGGCAAACAGATCAATCGCCAGATGTTCGCCTCGCCCAAAGCGCTGGCCGTGGCGGCGGGCCTGATGGCAGTGATGGGCCTGGTGCCCGGCATGCCGCACTTTTCCTTCCTCAGCATGGCAGCCCTGGCGGCCGGTGGCGCTTACCTGTTCTGGAAGAAGCAGAACGCGGTCAAGGTCCACGCCCTGCAAGAGGTCAAGCGTCAGCAGGAACTGCTGCCATCCCCGGCCCGCGCCCAGGAAACCAAGGAGCTGGGCTGGGACGACGTGACACCGATCGACATGATCGGCCTGGAAGTCGGCTATCGCCTGATTCCGCTGGTGGACCGTAACCAGGGCGGTCAGTTGCTGGCGCGGATCAAGGGTGTGCGCAAGAAACTGTCCCAGGACCTGGGCTTCCTGATGCCGACCGTGCATATCCGTGACAACCTCGACCTCGCGCCAAGCGCCTATCGCCTGACCCTCATGGGCGTGATCCTCGCCGAAGCGGAGATCTACCCGGACCGCGAGCTGGCGATCAACCCCGGCCAGGTCTACGGTTCGCTGAACGGCATCACCGCCAAAGATCCGGCTTTCGGGTTGGAGGCGGTCTGGATCGAAGTCAGCCAGCGTGCGCAGGCACAATCCCTCGGTTACACCGTGGTCGATGCCAGTACGGTAGTGGCGACCCACTTGAACCAGATTCTGTACAAGCATTCCAGTGAGCTGATCGGTCACGAAGAAGTGCAGCAACTCATGCAATTGCTGGCCAAAAGCTCGCCGAAACTGGCCGAGGAGCTGGTGCCGGGCGTGGTGTCGCTGTCGCAGCTGCTCAAGGTGCTCCAGGCGTTGCTGGCCGAACAAGTGCCGGTACGCGACATCCGCAGCATTGCCGAAGCGATCGCGAACAATGCCGCCAAGAGTCAAGATACTGCCGCTCTGGTGGCCGCTGTACGCGTCGGCGTATCCCGTGCAATCGTCCAAAGCATTGTAGGCACTGACTCCGAGCTGCCAGTTATCACCCTGGAGCCAAGGTTGGAACAGATATTGCTCAATAGTCTGCAGAAGGCAGGACAAGGCTCGGAAGAGGGCGTTCTGCTGGAGCCAAGCATGGCAGAGAAGCTGCAGCGCTCGTTGATCGACGCGGCGCAGCGTCAGGAAATGCAAGGTCAACCGGTGATTCTGCTGGTGGCCGGTCCGGTTCGCGCGATGCTCTCGCGATTTGGCCGACTGGCAGTCCCGGGTTTGCACGTGTTGGCTTACCAGGAAATTCCTGACAACAAGCAAGTGACCATCGTTGCGACAGTAGGGCCCAACGGCTGAGGTAGTGGTTTATGCAAGTTAAGCGTTTTTTCGCCGCCGATATGCGTCAGGCCATGAAACTGGTTCGTGATGAGCTGGGCGCTGATGCCGCCATCATTGGCAACCGCCGGATCGCCGGTGGTGTCGAGCTGACGGCTGCCCTCGATTACAAACTGTCAGCGCTGGCCCCGCGTGTTCCGAACATGGAACTCGAGGATGAGCTGCGCAAGACTCAGTCGCGGATCGTGACCGCCCAGGCCGAATTGAGCCTGCGCAGTGAGGGCGAGAGCGACAAATCGACCAATCGCCAGTTGTTCGCCGGCCTGCCGTTGACCGCCGCCGAGCCGCTGATCGAGCCGACCTATTCCGAGCCGCGTCGTGCGGCACCGGCCTCCGCGCCTGCCTCGAGCGGCGTCGATCCACGGGCTCTCGATTCGATGCGTTTCGAGCTCAACAGCTTGCGCGAACTGATGGAAGTGCAACTCGGCTCCCTCGCCTGGAACCAGCTGCAAGGCAGCCGCCCGGCCCAGGCCAACCTGTGGCGTCGTCTGCAACGCATCGGTTTGTCCGGCCCGTTGTCCCGTGATCTGCTGGACCTGATTACCGACATTGAAGAACCCCGTCAGGCCTGGCGCATGCTGCTGGCGCACCTGGCGCGGATGATCTCCACCCCGGAAGTCGAGCCGCTGGAAGAGGGCGGCGTGATTGCCATGGTCGGCCCTGCCGGCATGGGCAAGACCACCACCCTGGCCAAGCTCGCCGCCCGTTATGTGCTCAAGTACGGCGCGCAGAACATCGCGCTGGTGAGCATGGACAGCTACCGCATCGGCGCCCAGGAACAACTGAAGACCCTGGGGCGGATTCTCAACGTCTCGGTGACCCACGTCGATCCGGGCCAGTCCCTGGTGCAGGCGCTGGAGCCGTTGCTGCGCAAACGTGTGGTGCTGATCGATACCGCGGGTCTTCAGGCCAGCGATCCGGCACTGCGCATGCAACTCGAAAGCCTCGCCGGTCGCGGCATCAAATCAAAAAACTACCTGGTGTTGGCAACCACCAGCCAGAAACAGGTTCTAACCGCCGCTTATCACAGTTACAAGCGTTGCGGGCTCGCAGGCTGCATCCTGACTAAACTGGATGAAACGGCAAGCCTGGGCGAAGTGTTGAGCCTGGCAATCAGTCATGAATTGCCGGTGGCTTACCTGACCGATGGCCCGCGGATTCCGGATGATTTGCATCTGCCGCGCCGTCATCAACTGGTCAGCCGCGCCGTCAGCGTGCAAATGCAGGAAGAACCCAGCGAAGAAGCCATGGCTGACATGTTCGCTGATATTTACCACAGCCCGACCAAGCAGGTTGGCTAGGTATTAATGAACAATTTTTGTACCTACATCGATGGTCTGCCATGCATTGTTCAGCGACTGAACGCGCAGCCAGTAATGTGGCCTCCGTCTATGCAAGACAAGGTAAAGAAATAACATGGGCAGCATGCATCCCGTACAGGTGATCGCGGTGACCGGCGGCAAAGGTGGCGTCGGCAAGACTAACGTGTCAGTGAACTTGTCCCTGGCTCTAGCTGAGCTTGGCCGGCGCGTCATGTTGCTGGACGCCGATCTGGGGCTGGCGAACGTCGACGTCCTGCTGGGACTGACACCCAAACGCACCCTGGCCGACGTGATCGAAGGCCGCTGTGAGCTGCGCGACGTTCTGTTGCAAGGGCCCGGCGGTATCCGCATCGTCCCGGCCGCGTCCGGCACTCAGAGCATGGTTCACCTGAGCCCGGCCCAGCACGCCGGCCTGATCCAGGCGTTCAGCGACATCGGCGACAACCTCGATGTGCTGGTGATCGACACCGCTGCGGGCATTGGTGACTCGGTAGTCAGTTTCGTTCGCGCCGCGCAGGAAGTCCTGCTGGTGGTCTGCGACGAGCCGACCTCGATCACCGATGCCTACGCACTGATCAAACTGCTGAACCGCGACTACGGCATGAACCGCTTCCGCGTCCTGGCCAACATGGCCCAGAGCCCGCAGGAAGGTCGCAACCTGTTCGCCAAGTTGACCAAGGTCACGGACCGCTTCCTCGACGTCGCCTTGCAGTACGTCGGTGCGGTGCCGTACGACGAAAGCGTGCGCAAAGCGGTGCAGAAGCAGCGCGCCGTCTACGAAGCCTTTCCGCGCTCCAAGTGCTCGCTGGCATTCAAGGCTATCGCGCAAAAGGTCGATACCTGGCCGCTGCCCGCCAACCCGCGCGGGCACCTGGAGTTTTTCGTCGAGCGCCTCGTGCAACAAACGGCAGGACCCGTGCTATGACAGCCAGCGGTTACAACCTCTACAAGAAATCGGCACGTGACGCGCAGTACGAGCTGATCGAGCGTTACGCGCCACTGGTCAAACGCATTGCCTATCACTTGCTGGCGCGTTTGCCGGCGAGTGTGCAGGTCGAAGACCTGATCCAGGCCGGGATGATCGGCCTGCTCGAAGTGTCGACCAAATACGATGCCAGCAAAGGCGCCAGTTTTGAAACGTACGCGGGCATTCGAATCCGCGGCGCCATGCTCGACGAAGTGCGCAAGGGGGACTGGGCGCCGCGTTCGGTCCACCGCAATACGCGCATGGTCAGCGACGCCATTCGCTCGATTGAAGCTAAAACCGGTCGTGACGCTAAAGATCACGAAGTTGCGGCCGAACTCCAATTGAGTCTCGACGATTACTACGGGATTTTGAACGACACCTTGGGCAGCCGTTTATTCAGTTTCGACGATCTGTTGCAGGACGGCGAACACGAAGGGCTGCACGAGGATGGCGCGAGTGCTCATCTCGAGCCGTCACGCGATCTGGAGGATGAACGCTTCCAGGCAGCGCTGGCGGACGCGATTGCCAATTTGCCGGAGCGTGAGCGACTGGTGTTGGCGCTGTACTACGACGAAGAGTTGAATCTCAAGGAAATCGGCGAGGTCCTGGGGGTCAGCGAATCTCGGGTCAGCCAGTTACACAGCCAGTGCGCAGCCCGTTTGCGGGGGCGTTTGGGGGAGTGGCGAGCGCGCTGAAGGCAGTGTGGGGACACTGCGAACGTGGCTGGTGTGGTGTTGAACCGCGCCGGTCTCGATCTGTTGTGCTCCAGACAGTCATCGAGTGTTTTGCCGGATTGATTGAAATGGCGCGTCCAGGTGCTGGGCGCGTTTAAGACTGCTTGGAGGTCGAATTGGACAAGAACATGAAAATCCTCATCGTTGATGACTTCTCAACGATGCGGCGGATCATAAAAAACCTGTTGCGTGACCTTGGGTTCACCAACACGGTCGAGGCTGACGATGGCACTACCGCCATTCCGGTCCTCAACAGCGGGAGCATCGACTTTCTGGTAACGGACTGGAACATGCCCGGCATGACCGGTATCGACCTGCTGCGCCACGTGCGCGCCGATGAAAAGCTCAAGCACCTGCCGGTGTTGATGGTGACGGCTGAAGCCAAGCGCGAGCAGATCATCGAAGCGGCTCAGGCCGGTGTAAACGGCTATGTGGTCAAACCCTTCACGGCCCAGGCGTTGAAAGAAAAAATCGAGAAGATTTTCGAACGCATCGGTTGAGACACTGCGCCACGGGGGAGCTATGGACCACAAAGAATCTTCACAGGGCGATTTTGAATCGACCCTGAAAAAACATGCGGTCGAACTGGTCGCCAGCCTTGAAAAAGGCAAGTTCGGCGACGCTGTGCAACTGATCCATGAGCTCAACCAGACCCGTGACCGCGGCCTGTATCAGGAAGTGGGCAAGCTCACGCGCGAGCTGCATAGCGCGATCGTCAATTTCCAGATTGACCCGCACATGCCGCAAGCCGAGGAAGTGTCCCAGATCACGGACGCCACCGAGCGTCTGGGCTACGTTGTCAAGCTGACAGAGGCCGCGGCCAACCGCACCATGGACCTGGTCGAGAACTCCACGCCACTGGTCAATCGCCTGAGTGATGAAGCCCAGGCGTTGAGCACGGATTGGGGGCGGTTCATGCGCCGCGAAGTCGGGGCTGAAGAGTTCCGCGAGCTGGCACGGCGTGTCGACGGTTTCCTCACCCGCAGCAGCCAGGATAGCCGCGTGGTGTCGAGCAACCTCAACGACATCCTGCTCGCACAGGATTACCAGGACCTCACCGGTCAGGTGATCAAGCGTGTGACCCAATTGGTCACCGATGTTGAAAGCAACTTGCTCAAGCTCGTGCTCATGGCCAGCCAGGTGGACCGCTTTGCGGGCATCGAGCATGACCGTGAAGCGATGCTCGCCGAAAAAGATCCGCAAAAACATCTCTCTCAGGGTGAAGGTCCGCAGATTCATGCCGATAAAAGAGAAGACGTTGTGTCCGGTCAGGACGATGTGGACGATTTGCTATCCAGCCTAGGGTTTTAGACTTTTAGGTTTTTTAGGTTTTTAGACCTGTAGGAGCACACCCTTAATGAGCTTCGGCGCCGATGAAGAGATCCTTCAGGATTTCCTGGTTGAGGCCGGCGAGATTCTAGAGCAACTGTCCGAACAGCTGGTCGAGCTGGAAAGCCGACCGGATGATGCGGATTTGCTCAATGCAATTTTTCGCGGTTTTCACACTGTAAAAGGGGGCGCCGGCTTCCTCCAGCTCAACGAGCTGGTGGAGTGCTGTCACATCGCCGAGAACGTGTTCGACATCCTGCGCAAGGGTGAGCGCCGCGTCGACTCGGAACTCATGGACGTGGTTCTCGAAGCGCTGGATGCGGTGAACAGCATGTTCACCGAAGTTCGCGAACGCAGCCCGATCACGGCTGCCACGCCTGAATTGCTCGCCGCGCTGGCCCGTCTGGCCGAGCCGCAATCGGCCGATCAAGCCGCACCTGTGGCTGAAGTGGTTGAAGCACCGGTTGCCGAAGCCGAGTCGGGTGACATCACCGATAACGAATTCGAACAACTGCTGGACTCGCTGAACGCCGTCAAGGCCCAGGCCGAGGCGCCGGCGGTGGCTCCAGCTGCGCCGGTGGCAGCAAGCGATGCGGCCAGCGACGAAATCACCGATGCCGAGTTTGAGTCGTTGCTCGATCAACTGCACGGCAAAGGCCAGTTCGCCGTCGATGCGGTGGCCCCGACGCCTGCCGCACCCGCGGCGCCAAAAGCGCCCGGCGACAGCTCCGACATCACCGACGACGAATTCGAAGCCCTGCTCGATCAATTGCACGGCAAAGGCAACTTTGCCGTCGACGCGCTGGAATCGGCGATCGCCTCGGTCCCGACCCCGGCAGCCCCAAGCGCCGCTGCGGCCGGCAGCGATCTGATCTCCGACCATGAGTTCGAATCGCTGCTCGACGAACTGCACGGCAAAGGCAAGTTCACTGAAGTCGGCACCGGTTCTGCTTCCTCTTCAGTGGCAGCGCCTGTCGCCAAAGCCCCGGCACCCGCCGCCAAAGCGCCCGAGCCAAAAGCCGAAGCGCCGAAGCCTGCTGCCGCCGCTGCACCGGCACCGGCCCGTGCGCCAGCCCCGGCACCGGCGGAAAAGCCGGCCAGCGAAGCCGAAACCACCGTGCGGGTCGACACCGCGCGTCTCGACGAAATCATGAACATGGTCGGCGAACTGGTGCTGGTGCGTAACCGCCTGGTGCGCCTGGGTGCCAACAGCGCCGACGAGGCCATGTCCAAGGCCGTGTCGAACCTCGACGTGGTCACGGCTGACCTGCAAACCGCGGTCATGAAGACCCGGATGCAGCCGATCAAGAAAGTCTTCGGGCGCTTCCCGCGTCTGGTTCGTGACCTGGCTCGCCAGCTCAAGAAAGAGATCAACCTGGAGCTGGTCGGCGAAGAAACCGACCTCGACAAGAACCTCGTCGAGGCCCTGGCCGACCCGCTGGTCCACCTGGTGCGCAACGCGGTCGACCACGGCATCGAATCGCCGGAAGAACGCGAAGCCTCGGGCAAGTCCCGCGGCGGCAAAGTCATCCTCGCGGCCGAGCAGGAAGGCGACCACATCCTGCTGTCGATCTCCGATGACGGCAAAGGCATGGACCCGAACGTCCTGCGTTCCATCGCGGTAAAACGCGGTGTGATGGACAAGGATGCGGCCGATCGCCTGAGCGACACCGAATGCTACAACCTGATCTTCGCTCCGGGCTTCTCGACCAAGACCGAGATCTCCGATGTGTCGGGTCGTGGCGTCGGCATGGACGTGGTGAAAACCAAGATTTCCCAGCTCAACGGTTCGATCAACATCTACTCGACCAAGGGCCAGGGCTCGAAGATCGTCATCAAGGTCCCGTTGACCCTGGCGATCATGCCGACGCTGATGGTCATGCTCGGCAACCAGGCGTTTGCGTTCCCGCTGGTGAACGTCAACGAGATCTTCCACCTCGACCTGTCGCGCACCAACGTGGTGGACGGCCAGGAAGTGGTGATCGTGCGGGACAAGGCGCTGCCATTGTTCTACCTCAAGCGCTGGCTGGTCAGCTCCGCCGCTCACGAAGAGCAGCGCGAGGGCCATGTGGTGATCCTTTCGGTAGGCACCCAGCGGATCGGCTTCGTCGTCGACCAACTGGTGGGCCAGGAAGAAGTGGTCATCAAGCCATTGGGCAAAATGCTCCAGGGAACCCCGGGCATGTCGGGCGCCACCATCACCGGTGACGGTCGCATTGCACTGATTCTCGATGTGCCGAGCATGCTCAAGCGTTACGCCGCACGGCGTATTTGATTCTGGGGGGGGCGGGGCGACTGAGCCGCGCTCCCGCCTAACGGAGTGTTTATGGTAGTCAAAGTCCTGGTGGTGGACGATTCGGGGTTTTTCCGCCGCCGCGTCTCGGAAATTCTTTCAGCGGATTCGAATATCCAGGTCGTCGGCACGGCGACCAACGGCAAAGAGGCGATCGATCAGGCGCTGGCCCTCAAGCCGGACGTGATCACCATGGACTACGAGATGCCGATGATGGATGGCATCACGGCGGTGCGGCACATCATGCAGCGCTGTCCGACCCCGGTGTTGATGTTCTCCTCGCTGACGCACGAAGGCGCCCGGGTCACCCTCGATGCGCTGGACGCTGGCGCGGTGGATTTCCTGCCGAAGAATTTCGAAGACATCTCGCGCAACCCCGAGAAGGTCAAGCAACTGCTGTGCGAGAAGATTCTCAGCATCTCGCGCAGTAATCGTCGCATCAACAGCTACAGCGCACCGGCACCGGTTGCCGCACCCGCCCCGACCCCGGCGCCTTCCAGCGTTGGCAGTTATGGCAGCAGCGCGCCTGTCCGTCCTGCACCGATCCCGGCCCGAGCGGCGGCGTCGGCCCACGCCCATTCACCGTCGTCACCGGCGCCGAAACGCAAAGCCTACAAGCTGGTGGCCATTGGCACGTCCACGGGCGGTCCGGTTGCCCTGCAGCGGGTACTGACCCAGTTACCGGCCAACTTCCCGGCCCCGATCGTGCTGATCCAGCACATGCCGGCGGCCTTCACCAAGGCGTTCGCCGAGCGTCTGGACAAGCTCTGCCGCATCAGCGTCAAGGAAGCCGAAGATGGCGACATCCTGCGGCCGGGCCTGGCGCTGCTGGCGCCGGGCGGCAAGCAGATGATGATCGACGGCCGTGGCGCGGTGAAAATCCTGCCGGGCGACGAGCGTTTGAACTACAAGCCGTGCGTGGACATCACCTTCGGTTCCGCGGCCAAGTCCTACGGCGACAAAGTTCTGGCGGTCGTCCTGACCGGCATGGGCGCCGACGGTCGTGAAGGCGCGCGCCTGCTCAAGCAGGGTGGTAGCTCGATCTGGGCTCAGGATGAAGCCAGCTGTGTGATCTACGGCATGCCGATGGCCATCGTCAAAGCCGAACTCGCCGACGCGGTGTATGGCCTCGACGACATTGGCAAACACCTGGTCGAGGCCTGTATCTGATGGATGTACTCAGCCTTATCGGGATCATCATGGCGTTCGTCGCCATTATCGGTGGCAACTACCTGGAGGGTGGTCACCTCGGCGCACTGGCCAACGGCCCGGCGGCGTTGATCGTGCTCGGCGGAACTGTCGGCGCCGCCTTGCTGCAATCACCGGTGAGCGCCTTCAAGCGTGCCATGCAGATTCTTGGCTGGATCCTGTTTCCGCCGCGCGTGGACCTGGCCGGCGGCATCGACCGCGTGGTGAACTGGAGCCTGACCGCCCGCAAGGAAGGTCTGCTCGGTCTGGAAGGGGTGGCCGACGCCGAGCCCGACAGCTACTCGCGCAAAGGCCTGCAACTGCTGGTCGACGGCGCCGAGCCGGAAGCGATTCGCAGCATCCTGGAAGTGGATTTCTACACCCAGGAAGCCCGCGACATCGAAGCCGCCAAAGTCTTCGAAAGCATGGGCGGCTACGCGCCGACCATCGGCATCATCGGTGCGGTCATGGGCCTGATCCACGTCATGGGCAACCTGGCCGATCCGGCGCAGCTGGGCAGCGGCATTGCCGTGGCCTTCGTCGCCACCATCTACGGGGTGGCCAGTGCCAACCTGGTGCTGCTGCCGATTGCCGCCAAACTCAAATCCGTTGCCCTGCGCCAGTCCCGTTATCGCGAAATGTTGCTGGAAGGCATTTTGTCGATCGCCGAAGGTGAGAACCCTCGCTCTATTGAGTTGAAGCTTCAGGGCTTCATGGATTGATGGGGGTAATGGACTATGGCGCGTCGCCGGCAACCTGAAGAACACGTCAACCATGAACGCTGGCTGGTTTCCTACGCCGACTTCATCACGTTGCTGTTTGCCTTTTTCGTGGTGATGTACTCGATCTCTTCGATCAACGAAGGCAAGTACAAGGTCATCTCGCAAGCGCTGATCGGCGTGTTCACCGATGCGGATCGCTCGCTCAAGCCGATTCCCATCGGCGAAGAGCGTCCACAAACCGTCACCCCGGCCAAGCCGCTGGTCAAGGACAGCGAGCAGGTCGACGCCGGCATCGCCGGGGCCAGTGATCCACTGAAAAGCATCGCCGACGACATCAGTGCGGCGTTCGGCGACCTGATCGCTTCCAACCAAATGACCGTGCGTGGCAACGAGCTGTGGGTCGAGATCGAACTCAACTCCAGCCTGCTGTTCGGCAGCGGTGATGCCATGCCCAGCGACATGGCCTTCCACATCATCGACAAGGTCGCGGGAATCCTGAAGCCGTTCGACAACCCGATCCACGTCGAAGGCTTCACCGACGATCAACCGATCCGCACCGCGCAGTACCCGACCAACTGGGAATTGTCTTCGGCGCGTTCGGCGAGCATCGTGCGCATGCTGGCGATGCAGGGTGTGAACCCCGGACGGCTGGCGTCGGTGGGTTACGGCGAATTCCAGCCGGTGGCCAACAACGCCACGGCGGAGGGCAGGGCGCGCAACCGTCGTGTGGTGCTGGTGGTGTCGCGAAATCTCGATGTGCGGCGCAGCCTCACCGGCACCGGAACCGCTCATGCGCAACCGGACGCGGCATTGAAGCGTGCTGGCACACAAACTGCACCTGCACCGGTCAAGTCGCCGGGACGAGAGAGCGCCGTCAATTCTCCGTCACCCGCATTAACACGTTGAGCTATTTCCCGGTCGACCCGACCGGGTGGAACAATCCGAATGAGAGTCTGGGCAGTCGCCAATCAAAAGGGTGGTGTCGGTAAAACCACTTCCTCCATCGCTTTAGCCGGGTTACTGGCCGAGGCGGGCAAGCGCGTGGTCGTGGTCGATCTCGATCCCCACGGCTCGATGACCAGCTACTTCGGCTACGACCCCGACACCCTGGAACACAGCAGCTACGACCTGTTCCTGCACAAGGGCAGCGTGCCTCAAGGCTTGCCCGGCCAGTTGTTGTTGCCCACCAGCCACGCGAGTATTTCCCTGCTGCCGTCGAGCACCGCGCTGGCGACCCTCGAGCGTCAATCGCCCGGCCAGAGTGGCTTGGGCCTGGTGATCGCCAAGAGCCTTGCGCAACTGTGGCAGGACTTTGATTACGCAGTGATCGACAGCCCGCCATTGCTCGGCGTGCTGATGGTCAATGCCTTGGCGGCCAGCCAGCAACTGGTGATCCCGGTGCAGACCGAGCACCTGGCGGTCAAAGGCCTGGAACGCATGGTCAACACCCTGGCAATGATCAACCGCTCGCGCAAACAGCCACTGGCCTTCAGCATCGTGCCGACCCTGTTCGACCGCCGCACCCAGGCCTCCCTGGGTACGCTGCGGGTGTTGCGCGACAAATACCCGGACGAAATCTGGCAGGGCTACATCCCGGTCGATACGCGTTTGCGCGACGCCAGCCGTGCCGGCGTCACGCCTTCGCAATTCGACGGCAAGAGCCGCGGCGTGCTGGCATATCGTGCGCTGCTCAAGCACATGCTGACCCAGCAATCCGTCGCGCAGGTGGCTTGATGAATCGCCCGGTCAAGATTACTTCCCGCCCGCAACTTGCCCTGCAGTCTTATCTCGACAGCTTGTTGATGGAGGCGACCGAAGAGTGGCCACCGGAAGTCGAAGCGGTGCCCGACGTCCAAGCGATCGAAGTGGTTGAAGTGGAAGCGGCGCTGGACGAGTTCCAGGCCGCAGTGCTCGAAGAGCAGGCCCGCGATGCGCAGAAACCGGTTGAGAAACCCGCCGCCGTTGTCGCGCCGATCGCGGCACCTGAGGTGAAAGCCCCCTTGGCGCTGGTCGAAGCGCCGGCACCGGTTCTGGCGCCCGTGTCGACCATCGCGCCGCTGCTCCAGGCGCTGGTGCCGCCGATTGTCGAAGTCCACCTGCCCCCGAGCAACACGCCGCCACCGGTGGAAACCGACGGTCGTCCATCCTGGGCTGCGGAGCCGTTCGAATGCCTGTTGTTCGATGTCGCCGGCTTGACCCTTGCGGTGCCGCTGGTGTGCCTGGGCTCGATCTATTCATTGGCCGGTCAGGAGCTGACACCGCTGTTCGGTCAGCCGGAGTGGTTCCTCGGCATCCTGCCGAGCCAGGCCGGCAACCTGAAAGTGCTCGATACCGCGCGTTGGGTCATGCCCGACCGCTATCGCGATGATTTCCGTCAGGGCCTGCAATACGTTATTTCGGTTCAGGGCTATGAGTGGGGGCTGGCGGTGCATCAGGTCAGCCGCTCGTTGCGCCTGGACCCGAACGAAATCAAATGGCGCAGCCACCGGGGTCAGCGGCCATGGCTGGCCGGCACGGTCATCGAACATATGTGTGCACTGCTCGACGTTGCCGCACTGGCCGAACTGATCGCCAGCGGCGGCGCCAAGCACATGGGCGGCAGCAAGCCGATCCATAAACCGACATAAAAACACGCGGGGCAAAATGATTTGCCGTCGCACCGAACACACACCGCCAGGGCGGTTTTTCGAGGGGTCAGGGTATGAATGATAAAGCGTCGTCTGCAAAAGGTTCTGAAGATCCGATCCTGCAATGGGTAACCTTCAAGCTGGACAATGAAACCTACGGCATCAACGTGATGCGCGTTCAGGAAGTCCTGCGTTACACCGAAATCGCTCCGGTCCCGGGTGCGCCGAGCTACGTGCTGGGCATCATCAACCTGCGCGGTAACGTGGTCACCGTGATCGACACCCGTCAGCGCTTCGGCCTGATGAATGCCGAGATCAGCGACAACACCCGTATCGTCATCATTGAAGCCGACAAGCAAGTGGTCGGCATCATGGTCGACAGCGTGGCCGAAGTGGTTTACCTGCGTCAGTCGGAAATCGAAACCGCGCCGAACGTGGGTAACGAAGAGTCCGCCAAGTTCATTCAAGGCGTGTGCAACAAGAACAACGAACTGCTGATCCTCGTCGAACTCGACAAGATGATGAGCGAAGAAGAATGGTCGGAACTGGAGAGTATCTGATTGATTCTTGAGGTGGCGGTCATTGTCCTGTTCCTCTTCTGGGCAGGCACGCTGGCGATGTTTCTGGCGTACATTCGCGGTCAGCGCCAGATCGCCGCGCAACAGGCTCAAGGTGACGTGCTGCGCGATCAGCGCCTCAAGGACCTGGCCAAGCGCGTGGACGATTATCAACGCGGCAACGTGCGCATGGGTGAAGACCTGCATGAACTGCGCGCCGTCGTCGGGCCGTTGCCGGACAAGCTGGCCCAGCTTGAACAGCGCGACCCATCGAGCCTGTCGTTCGCCCAGGCGGCGCGCCTGGTCGGGATGGGCGCAAGCGTCGACGAACTGACCCAGTCCTGCGGCTTGACCCAGGCTGAGGCGGAGTTGATGAGTAAGTTGCACAAGAACTGATTTTTGCGGTTGCCCTGAGACTGCCTCGCGAGCAAGCCCGCTCCCACATTGGATCTTCAGCGAACACGGGTGTCGTGTTCCACCGAGATCCGATGTGGGAGCGGGCTTGCTCGCGAAGGCGTCCTTGAAGCCTCAATAATCATCCCCGCGATCGGTAATGTCCTTCTCGACCATCGGCGCATTCGGGTCATTTCCTTCCGGAAACTTGCCCTTCAAATTCCAGGCAAACGCAATGATCTCGGCGATCGTGCGGTACAACTCCTCCGGAATGCTGTCCCCCAGTTCCATCTTCGCCAGCAGCGTCACCAGCTCGGCATTCTCATAAATAGGCACTTCATAATCGCGGGCAATCCGCAGGATTTCTTCCGCCAGCGCTTCGTCGCCCTTGGCCGTGAGGGTCGGGGCGTGGGTGCCGTCGTATTTGAGGGCGATGGCCTGGCGCGGCGTGTTCGGGTTTTTCATGCGGTTTCGTCGACCCAGCGTTGTTCCAGTCGGGTTTGGGGGCCATGTGCCGGTGTGCCGAGGTGGCAATCCAGATCGCCGACGTTCAGGCCCGAGGCCAGCAGGCGTTCGCGCAACCCGTGCAGATGGCTCTCGATCAGGCTGGCGGTATACGGCCGTTCCGCCCAGAGCTGGCCCGACAGGCTGCCCTGGATCAACTGCGCCTGAATCTGCATCGGCCCCAACGGCTCCATGGCGAAGGCCAGTTCGACGCGCCACAACTGTTGTTTGGGCGCGCGTTCATCACGGTGTTCCTTGGGCGGTTCTTGCTCCGGCGCTTCCTCGCGTTGGAACTTGACCTGCAGCGGCACGATGTCCTGCAGGTTGCGCATCGGGATTTCCAGCTGCCAGGTGCTCATCAGGCGACCGTCGTCGGTGACGCCGGTTTGCTCCAGGCTCGACAGCTGGTGACTTTGCAGGCGCGAGACTGCCGCGGCTGCCAATCGCAGCAAGTGCTCCAGATCACCTTCATCCTCCGCGCTTTGCAGAAAGCGCTCGGGCAGGGGAAAGCTGGTGGGCTGTGGTTTCGCGCTGACCTGGCCGAGCATGCCGAGGGCACTGCGAACAAAGCTGGGCATGGCCTGCGCCAGGGTATTGGCGGCAATGATTGCGCTGAGATTGGTATTCGCCGGCAACCCCTGACTCAATTGCGCGATCACCCTGAGCAGATCGCCTTTCAGGTCGGGGGCCAGCGTCGGGTTTTGCCCGCCGAGCAGTTTCGCCTCAAGGAACGCGCCGCTGTTGGCCAGCGCCAGGGCCAGGCCCTTCGGCGTGCTGAGTTGCTGAACGTCCGGCAGGCCGGCGAGCAACTTGTCCACCGCGGCCCGCAGATCGCTGGAGGTCTGATCCGGGGCGGGGAGGTTTTGCAGGAGTTTGAGCAACCCGTCCAGCGAACCCTGGCGGCTTTGCTGGCTGACCAGTTGCTGGGTGACCGCCAGTTGTTCCTGGCGGCTGCTCAGCGGGACGAATTTCAGGGTCTGGGTGTCTTGCACCAGCGCGCTCAGGAGCGTGCCGATGCGCAGCGGGGTCGGGCTGTCGATGCTCAGCGTGCTGCCGCTCAGCGCCGTATTGAGCAGGCTGACCAGCGAGCGAAACACCGTCGGCTGGCCCGGCACTTGTGGCAGCACCTGCGAGGTCAGCACTTTACCTTGCAACAGGGTGCCTACGGGCAACTGCGCGGTGTCGATGCGGGTGAGGGTGGCGACGCTGGAAGCAATGGCCTGCTGCACCGTCACCGCCAGGTTGCCCGCCGACGGTTGGGTGACCGCCAGGCTCGTGCCCTGGGGCAGTGGCTGGGTGCTGGTGGCCTGGACCGTGGTCTGGCGGCCGCTGTCGAGGGTGACCTTGAGCAGCAGTTGAAAGGTCTGGTCCGCCTGCTTGAGCGACAACACTTCGGCCTTGGCGCTCTGTCCGGCCGCGATCAGGCCTTCCATCGGCGACAGCAGCTTGAGCAGGTCACCGCTGACCACCTGCGGACGCGACGTCGCGGGGATGGGCTGCGGGAGCGGGAGGATGTTCATTTCGCCTGTCATACGCGGTCACAACCTGAGGAAATTGCCCTCTTTAGAGTAGGGCACGGCATGTATAATGCCGCCCGTCTTTCCGAGAGTGGCGAAAACATTGCAATTGTTTGACGCAGCTCTCTGGAACAGGCCGCCAATGTATCTATGCTGCATCTCTTTAGCGGCCGCTCCGCCGCCGACTTGAACCGTAAAGGCCCGTGATCTCTTGACCAGTCCTGTCCTGCAAACCGTTGCCCTCGCCTGTGAGCGAGACCTTCGGCTGCTCTTCGAAAATCTCGAATTGAGACTGGCCAGTGGCGAAATGTTGCAAATCAGCGGCCCCAACGGCAGCGGCAAGACCAGTCTTTTACGGCTGTTGTCCGGTCTGATGCAACCGACCGCCGGTCAGGTCCTGTTGAACGGTCAATCGCTCAACGAACAGCGCAGCGAACTGGCGCGCAACCTGTTGTGGATCGGGCACGCCGCCGGCATCAAAGACTTGCTGACGCCCGAAGAAAACCTCAGCTGGCTTTGCGCCTTGCACCAGCCAGCCACCCATGAAGCCATCTGGGACGCGCTCGCCGCCGTTGGCCTGCGTGGTTTCGAGGATGTTCCTTGCCACACCTTGTCCGCTGGTCAGCAAAGGCGCGTGGCCCTGGCGCGGTTGTACCTCGACAGCCCACCATTGTGGATCCTCGACGAGCCGTTCACCGCGCTCGACAAACAAGGCGTGGCGCAGCTCGAAGAACACCTGGCCTCCCACTGCGAGCGTGGTGGCATGGTGGTCTTGACCACTCACCACACGCTGACCCGGATGCCGGCCGGCTATCGCGACATTGATCTGGGGAATTGGGCCGTATGAGTGTCTTCGGCCTGTTGGTCGCCCGCGAGGCCCGCCTGTTGTTCCGTCGACCTGCGGAACTGGCCAACCCGCTCGTCTTCTTCGCCATCGTGGTGTCGCTGTTCCCGTTAGCGGTCGGTCCCGAGTCGCAATTGTTGCAAACCTTGTCTCCGGGGCTGGTCTGGGTCGCGGCCCTTTTATCGGTTTTGCTCTCGCTGGACGGGCTCTTCCGCAGTGATTTCGAAGACGGTTCCCTCGAACAGTGGGTCCTTTCGTCGCACCCCCTGCCTCTTCTGGTTCTGGCCAAGGTACTGGCACACTGGGCCTTCTCGGGTCTGGCACTGGTTTTGCTCGCTCCACTGCTGGCGCTGATGCTCGGTTTGCCAACCGCCTGTCTGCCGGTGTTGCTGCTTTCCCTGTTGCTGGGTACACCGGTGCTGAGCTTGCTCGGCGCGGTGGGCGCAGCCCTGACGGTGGGGCTGAAACGGGGTGGCCTGTTGCTGGCGTTGCTGATTCTGCCGCTGTACATCCCGGTGTTGATTCTTGGCAGTGGCGCCTTGCAGGCGGCCTTGCAGGGCATGCCGGCGACCGGTTATCTCTTGTGGCTTGGTAGCCTGACCGCCCTGGCGATAACCCTGACACCGTTTGCAATAGCTGCTGGCCTGAAGATCAGCGTCGGCGAATAATAATGAGGTCTGGTCAAATTTTGACCGCTTTCTTTTGAAAGAAAGGCAGACCCTTTGGCTCTTCATAGCGAAGAGCAACCGTGATGGAAACAGTAATGAACTGGACCTGGTTTCATAAGCTCGGCTCACCCAAATGGTTCTACGGCATCAGTGGCAAATTGCTGCCGTGGCTGAGCGTCGCGGCGTTGCTGCTGATCGGCGTCGGTGTGGTCTGGGGCCTGGCCTTCGCGCCGCCGGATTACCAGCAAGGCAACAGCTTTCGCATCATCTATATCCACGTCCCCGCCGCGATGTTGGCGCAGTCCTGCTACGTGATGCTGGCCGTGTGTGGCGTCGTCGGGCTGGTGTGGAAAATGAAACTGGCCGACGTCGCCCTGCAATGCGCCGCACCCATCGGTGCCTGGATGACCGCCGTGGCGCTGGTGACCGGCGCGATCTGGGGCAAGCCGACCTGGGGCTCGTGGTGGGTCTGGGATGCGCGACTGACGTCCATGTTGATCCTGCTGTTTCTGTACTTCGGTCTCATTGCGCTGGGCAACGCCATCAGCAATCGTGACAGCGCGGCCAAGGCCTGCGCGGTGCTGGCGATTGTCGGCGTGATCAACATCCCGATCATCAAGTACTCGGTGGAGTGGTGGAACACCCTGCACCAGGGCGCGACGTTCACCCTCACCGAGAAACCGGCGATGCCGGCCGAAATGTGGTTGCCGCTGTTGCTGACGGTGCTGGGTTTCTACTGTTTCTTCGGCGCCGTGCTGTTGCTGCGCATGCGTCTCGAAGTACTCAAGCGTGAAGCCCGCGCCAGTTGGGTCAAGGCCGAAGTGCAGAACAGCCTGGAGGCCGCTCGATGAGTTTTGCTTCATTCGGCGACTTTCTCGCCATGGGCCATCATGGCCTGTATGTCTGGTCGGCCTATGGCATTTGCCTGGCGGTGCTGGTTTTCAACGTGGCGGCGCCGGTCCTGGCCCGCAAGCGGTATCTGCAACAAGAGGCGCGTCGTTTGCGCCGGGAGAACGGCAAGTGAATCCGCTGCGCAAAAAGCGTCTTATCATCATTCTGGCGATCCTGATCGGGGTCGGCGCTGCCGTTGGCCTGGCCCTGAGCGCCCTGCAGCAGAACATCAACCTGTTTTACACACCGACCCAGATCGCTAATGGCGAAGCGCCGCACGACACGCGCATTCGTGCCGGTGGCATGGTCGAGAAGGGATCGCTGCAACGTTCCGGCGATTCCCTGGACGTGAAATTCATCGTCACCGACTTCAACAAATCCGTGACCATCAGCTACCGCGGCATCCTCCCGGACCTGTTCCGTGAAGGGCAGGGCATCGTCGCGCTGGGCAAACTGAACGCCGACGGGGTGGTGGTGGCGGACGAAGTGCTGGCCAAACACGACGAGAAGTACATGCCACCCGAAGTGACCAAGGCTTTGAAAGACAGTGGTCAATCCGCTCCAACGCCCGCTAAGGAGGGTTGATCGATGACTTCCGGAATCTTTATCCCCGAGCTGGGCCACCTGGCCATGATCCTGGCGCTGTGTTTCGCCCTGGTTCAGGCCGTGGTGCCCCTGCTCGGTGCCTGGCGCGGCGACCGCTTGTGGATGAGCCTCGCCCAGCCGGCGGCGTGGGGCCAGTTCGCTTTCCTGGTGTTTGCCTTCGGTTGCCTGACGTACGCGTTCATGACCGACGACTTCTCGGTCGCCTACGTCGCCAGCAACTCCAACAGCGCGTTGCCGTGGTACTACAAGTTCAGCGCCGTGTGGGGCGCGCACGAAGGTTCGTTGCTGCTGTGGGCGTTGATCCTCGGCGGCTGGACCTTCGCCGTGTCGGTCTTCTCCCGGCAGTTGCCGCAAGTGATGCTGGCGCGGGTGCTGGCGGTGATGGGCATGATCAGCACCGGTTTCCTGCTGTTCCTGATCCTCACGTCCAACCCGTTCTCGCGGATCCTGCCGCAGATTCCAGCGGACGGTCGCGACCTCAATCCGTTGCTGCAAGACATCGGCCTGATCGTGCATCCGCCGATGCTGTACATGGGCTATGTCGGATTTTCCGTGGCGTTCGCCTTCGCCATCGCGGCGTTGCTTGGCGGTCGTCTTGATGCAGCCTGGGCACGCTGGTCGCGTCCATGGACCATCGTCGCCTGGGCCTTTCTCGGCATCGGCATCACCCTCGGTTCGTGGTGGGCCTATTACGAACTCGGCTGGGGCGGCTGGTGGTTCTGGGACCCGGTGGAAAACGCCTCGTTCATGCCGTGGCTGGTGGGCACCGCGCTGATTCACTCGCTGGCGGTGACGGAAAAACGTGGCGTGTTCAAGAGCTGGACCGTGTTGCTGGCCATTGCCGCGTTCTCGCTGAGTTTGCTGGGGACGTTCCTGGTGCGCTCCGGCGTGCTGACTTCGGTGCACGCCTTTGCGTCCGACCCTGAACGCGGCGTGTTCATCCTGATCTTCCTGCTATTCGTGGTCGGTGGCTCGCTGACGCTGTTCGCCCTGCGTGCGCCGGTGGTGAAGAGCCACGTCGGCTTCAACCTCTGGTCCCGGGAAACCCTGCTGCTGGGCAACAACCTGGTGCTGGTGGTGGCGGCGTCGATGATCCTGCTCGGCACCTTGTATCCGCTGATCCTCGATGCGATGACCGGCGCCAAGCTGTCGGTCGGCCCGCCGTACTTCAACGCGCTGTTCATTCCGTTGATGGCGCTGCTGATGGTGGTGATGGCGGTGGGCATGCTGGTGCGCTGGAAAGACACCCCGGTCAAATGGCTGATGGGCATGCTGACGCCGGTGCTGCTCGGCAGTGCCGCGATGGCGGTGGTGGCTGGCGTCGCCTATGGCGATTTCAACTGGGCAGTGATCGCGACCTTCATGCTCGCGGCCTGGGTGTTGCTGGCCGGCGTGCGCGACATCTTCGACAAGACTCGCCATAAAGGCCTGATCAAAGGCCTGCCGACCCTGACCCGCAGCTACTGGGGCATGCAGCTCGCGCACTTGGGCATCGCCGTGTGCGCGCTCGGTGTCGTGCTGTCGAGCCAGAACAGTGCCGAACGCGATTTGCGCCTGGCGCCGGGCGAGTCCATGGACCTGGCGGGTTATCACTTTGTGTTCGAAGGTGCCAAACACTTCGAAGGCCCGAACTTCACCTCCGACAAGGGCACCGTGCGGGTGATCCGTGACGGCAAGGAAGTCAGCGTGCTGCACCCGGAAAAACGTTTGTACACGGTGCAGAACTCGGTAATGACCGAAGCCGGGATCGACGCCGGTTTCACCCGTGACCTCTACGTCGCCCTCGGCGAACCCCTGGGCGATGGCGCCTGGGCCGTGCGCGTGCACGTCAAACCGTTCGTGCGCTGGATCTGGTTCGGTGGTTTGCTCACCGGGCTGGGCGGGTTGCTGGCGGCGCTGGACCGGCGTTACCGGGTCAAGGTGAAAAGCCGTGTGCGTGAAGCGCTGGGCATGACGGGAGCCACTGCATGAGACGTTGGTTGATGCTGCTGCCACTGGCGATTTTCCTGGTGGTGGCTGTTTTTCTGTACCGCGGGTTGTACCTCGACCCGGCCGAGTTGCCGTCGGCGATGATCGGCAAGCCGTTCCCGGAGTTTTCCCTGCCGGCGGTGCAGGGCGACAAGACCCTGACCAGGGCTGACATTGTCGGTAAGCCGGCGCTGGTCAACGTGTGGGGCACCTGGTGCATTTCCTGCCGGGTCGAACACCCGGTGCTGAACAAACTCGCCGAAAAGGGCGTGGTGATCTACGGCATCAACTACAAGGACGTCAACACCGACGCCTTGAAGTGGCTGACGGAATTCCACAACCCGTATCAACTGGATATCCGTGATGACGCCGGCACGCTGGGCCTGAACCTGGGCGTGTACGGCGCGCCGGAAACCTTCTTCATCGACGCCAAGGGCATCATCCGCGACAAGTACGTCGGTGTGATCGACGAGCAGGTCTGGCGGGAAAAACTGGCGGCCAAGTACCAGGCCCTGGTCGACGAGGCCAAGCCATGAAGCGCTGGATCGCTGCCGTCGTGCTGGGCTTGAGCATGGCGGGCGTGGCGCACGCCGCCATCGACACTTACGAGTTCGCCAAGGACAGCGATCGCGAACGTTTTCGCGAGCTGACCAAGGAGCTGCGTTGCCCCAAGTGCCAGAATCAGGACATCGCCGACTCCAATGCCCCGATCGCCGCCGACCTGCGCAAAGAGATTTTCCGCATGTTGGGCGAGGGCAAGGACAATCAACAGATCATCGACTTCATGGTCGACCGCTACGGTGATTTCGTCCGCTACAAACCTGCCCTCAACGCCAAGACCGCTTTGCTCTGGTTCGGCCCGGCCGGCTTGTTGCTGGGCGGTTTCGTGATCATCGCCGTGATCGTCCGCCGTCGCCGCGTGCAACCTGCGGATACCCGGGACGCGCTTTCTGCCGAGGAGCGCCAGCGCCTCGACCACCTGTTGGATAAAAACCAAGAATGATTGATTTCTGGCTTGCTGCAGGTCTGCTGCTTCTGGTTGCCCTGAGTTTTCTGTTGATCCCCGTCCTGCGTGGCCGTCGCGCTCAGCTCGAAGAGGATCGTACTGCCCTGAACGTCGCGCTGTATCAGGAGCGCGTGGCCGAGTTGCAGACTCAGCAGGAAGAGGGCGTTCTCGACACCGCACAAATGGACACCGGTCGTGCCGAAGCGGCCCGTGAGCTGCTCGCCGACACTGAAGGGGTCGAGGCACCGCGGGTGTCGCGCTTGGGCAAACCGCTGCCGTTACTGGCGGCGATCCTGGTGCCGGTGCTGGGGCTGGGTCTGTATCTGCATTTCGGCGCCAGCGACAAAGTTGAACTGACCCGGGAATTCTCCCAGGCGCCGCAGTCGATGGAAGAGATGACCCGTCGCCTGGAGCGCGCCGTTGCAGCCCAGCCGGATTCTGCGGAAGGCCTGTATTTCCTGGGTCGGACCTACATGGCGCAGGACCGTCCCGCGGACGCAGCGAAGGTCTTCGAACGCACGGTGAACCTGGCCGGTCGTCAGCCTGAATTGCTGGGGCAATGGGCGCAGGCTCAGTACTTCGCCGATGGCAAGAAATGGTCGGACAAGGTTCAGGCGCTGACTGACGAAGCATTGAAAGCCGATCCGAAAGAAGTCACCAGCCTGGGCCTGCTCGGCATCGCCGCGTTTGAGAGTGAGCGTTATCAAGACGCCATCGACTACTGGAACCGCCTGCTGACGCAATTGCCGCCGGAGGACAATTCTCGCGCCGCACTGCAAGGCGGGATTGCCCGGGCCAGCGAGAAGCTCGAAGCCAGCGGCGGCAAGGTGGCCCAGGCGCCTGCGGCCAAGGCCGGGGCGTTGCTCAAGGTCAGCGTCGATCTGGCACCGGAGCTCAGGGCCAAGGTGCAGCCGGGCGACAGCGTGTTCATTTTTGCCCGCGCCACGTCCGGCCCGCCGGCACCGCTGGCGGCCAAACGCCTGACCGTGGCCGACTTGCCGGTGACCGTCGAACTCGGCGATGCCGACGCGATGATGCCGCAGTTGAAACTGTCGAACTTCCCTGAAGTCCAACTGGTTGCACGCGTCTCACGCGCCGGCCAACCGACTGCCGGCGAATGGATCGGTCGCAGCCAGCCCCTGGCCAGCAGCACCACCGCGCCGCAGACACTGACTATCGACAGTCCGGACCAATGACAGGAAACCCACCATGACCGCTATCGCACGTATCACCCTGCTCAGCATGGTTCTGGGGTTAAGCGCGTGTGCGGTCCAGCGGCCCGAGCCGGCGCCGCTGCCACCGATTCCGCCCTCGCAGCCCAGCCCTACGCCTTCGACCTCACCCACTCCGGGCAAGCCGGGCGTTCCAGCCAAACCCGCCAAGCCATTGCCACGCACCTCCGCCAGCTTCGCGCCGCCGCCGGGTGGCAACAGCCATTGGGATCCGAAGCTTGGCGTGTATGTGCTGGATGACCAGACCAACACCTTCTACCGCCAGCGCACGTATTACCGTTGGGACAACGGCTGGAGCCGCTCGATCAGCCCCAACGGGCCATGGGAAGAGACCGACATCCATGGCGTGCCGGGTGGCTTGGGCAGGCAGTTCGGGCAGTAATGAACAAGGCGACCATCGGGTCGCCTTTTTCATGCGTACCGCAATCTGATCGGGCCACCCCGTTCCATTGAGGGTGCGAGCCTGTTCTCGAAAGCGGTGGGTCAGGCGACATCATTTTTGAATGGCCGTCCTCGCTCCTATCACACTCTGTAAAACAACGCCTTCGCGGCAACGCCGCGAGGCGTTTGGCGTCTTTATGCCGTGGCCAGTGAAGGCTTCTGCGCAACGCTCAGGAACCGCAACAACGCCAATAACGGAAACGCGCTTCCCACGATTACGATCCACAGCCAGCCGCCCTGTTCATACACCGGGCTGGCCACCGACGAACCCAATGCGCCGCCGATGAAGATGCTGGTCATGTACAGCGCATTCAGGCGGCTGCGGCTTTTGGCGTCGAGGGCGTAGACCGCGCGTTGGCCGAGGACCATGTTCATCTGCACGCAGAAGTCGAGGACCACGCCGGTGACGGCAAGGCCAATGACGCTGTAGGCCGGATGGATGAACGCGGGCAGGAAGCTCAGGCTGGCGAACAGCAAGGCCAGCAGCGACGCAATGCGGGTATGTCCGGCGTCGGCCAGTCGACCGGCGATGGGCGCGGCGATTGCGCCAATGGCGCCCACCAGCGCGAAGATCGCGATCTGGGTTTGCGACAGACCATGGTTGCGCGCCAGTTCCAGCGGCACGGCGGTCCAGAACAGGCTGAAGGTCGCGAACAGGCAGCCCTGATAAAACGCGCGCTGACGCAATACCGGTTGCTGGCGCAGCAGTGTCCACAGCGAGCCCAGCAACTGACCATAGGAAGCACTGTGATCAGGCTGGCGTTTGGGGATGGTCACGGCGAGCACGATACTGATCGCCGCCATCAACGCCGCCGCAATCACGAACATCGCGCGCCAGCCAAAGTGGTCGGCCACCACGCTGGACACTGGCCGCGCCAACAGAATCCCCAACAGCAAACCGCCCATGATGCCGCCCACCACCCGGCCACGGGTCGCTTCCGGCGCAAGGTGCGCGGCCAGGGGGATCAGGATCTGTACCGACACCGAACTGAACCCCACCAGCAACGAGATCAGCAGAAACACATTCGGTTGATCGGTGAGTGCCGCGCCCAACAGGCTGGCAATCGCCACCAGGGTGGTGATGATCATCAACCGGCGGTTCTCCAACAGATCCCCCAGCGGCACCAGGAAAAACAGGCCCAGCGCGTAACCGATCTGGGTCAGCGAAACGATCAGGCTGGCCATGGTGTTGCTGAGGCCGATGTCCGGCGCGATCAGGCCGATGATCGGTTGGGCGTAGTAAATGTTGGCGACAATGGCGCCGCAGCAAAAGGCGAACAGCAGCACCATGCCTTGGGTCATTGTCGCGGCACCGTGGGGCACCTGGTTCGCTGGGTTCATAACGTGTCTCGCTGAGCAAAATGGGATGGGCGCAGGCTAAGCGGCGGGCCGAAACGGCAGAAGGGATGTAAGTGTTGGCAATCATTCCCTTGCGGAATGAGCGACGCCGACTTGTGCGGTGGGCCGATGAGTTCTGCGACATAATTTCCAGGTTCGATGATACATTCACTTACATCTTGTTCGATAGCGTGCTTATGTTCTCTCTTCACGATTCATCACCGGAAGGGCACTTTCATGAACGCAATGTTCCGTCACTGGCTGCGCGGCGCTTCAGTTGTCGGTTTGATTGGTTTGTTTGCGGCAGGTCTGGCCCAGGCGGCTGACGCGCCGGGCCTGCGCATCGGCGTACGCGGCGAGATCACCGGGGTCAGCCCCGACGCTTTGAAGGTCCACGCCAACAGCGGCGAAAACGTGGTCGTCAATCTGACTGCCGACACGAAAGTTCGCGCGGTCACCCTGGCCAACATCGAAGACATCAAGCCCGGCAGCTACATCGGCTCGGCGGCCATGCCGCAGGAAGATGGCACGCTCAAGGCGCTGGAAGTCCACGTCTTCCCACCGGAACTGGCCGGCAGCGGCGACGGTCATCGGCCGTTCGATCTGGGCAAGGGCAGCAGCATGACCAATGGCAGCGTTGGCGACCTGGTGGTCAGCAATGGTCGTGTGCTGACCGTCAACTACAAGGGCGGCCAGCAGAAAATCCTGGTGCCGGAGGACGTGCCGATCGTCAACCTGATGCCGGGGGATCGCAGCTTGCTGAAAGTCGGGGTGAAGATCGTGACGTTTGTCACGCAGAGTGCCGACGGGACGCTGACGGCGCAGTCCATCTCGGCCGGCAAGGATGGCGTCACACCGCCGATGTAATGCCCCTATGGAAACCCCGGGTGGGAGCGGGCTTGCTCGCGAAGACGGTGTGTCAGGCGCTAGGGATGTTGACTGACACACCGCCTTCGCGAGCAAGCCCGCTCCCACAAGGGAATTTCATCGGCCACAAAAAAGGCGACCTGCACAGGTCGCCTTTTTCGTTAAGCGGTCAGCGCTTACTGAGCATAAATCTGATCAAAGATCCCGCCATCATTGAAGTGGGTCTTCTGCACGGTGCGCCAGTCACCAAAGGTCTTCTCGACCGAGAGGAAATCCACTTTCGGGAAGCGGTCGGTGTACTTGGCCAGCACCGCCGGGTCACGCGGCCGCAGGTAGTTGGCGGCGGCAATTTCCTGGCCTTCCGGCGACCACAGGTACTTCAGGTATTCCTCGGCGGCAGCGCGGGTGCCTTTTTTCTCGACCACTTTGTCGACCACGGACACCGGCGGTTCGGCTTCAGCGGAAACGCTTGGGTAGATGACTTCGAACTGGTCACGACCAAACTCGCGGGCAATCATTTCCGCTTCGTTTTCGAAGGTCACCAGCACGTCGCCGATCTGGTTGGTCATGAAGGTGGTGGTGGCGGCGCGGCCACCGGTATCGAGCACGGGTGCTTGTTTGAACAGCTTGCCGACGAAGACCTTGGCCTTGTTCTCGTCACCGCCGTTTTTCAGCACATAGCCCCAGGCCGAGAGGTAGGTGTAGCGGCCGTTACCCGAGGTTTTCGGGTTCGGCACGATGACCTGTACGCCATCCTTGAGCAGATCCGGCCAGTCTTTCAGGGCTTTCGGGTTGCCTTTGCGGACGATGAACACGGTGGCCGAGGTGAAGGGCGCGCTGTTGTTCGGCAGGCGGGTCACCCAGTTGTCCGGGACCAGTTTGCCGTTGTCCGCCAGGGCGTTGATGTCGGTGGCCATGTTCATGGTGATGACGTCAGCCGGCAGGCCGTCGATGACCGAGCGAGCCTGTTTGCTGGAACCGCCGAACGACATCTGCAGGGTGATGTTCTCGTTGTGCTCGGCTTGCCAGTGCTTCTGGAAGGCGGCGTTGTAGTCCTTGTAGAAATCTCGCATCACGTCGTAGGAAACGTTGAGCAGGGTCGGTGCAGCCTGAGCCACGCTGGTCAATGCCAGGCCAGCGGCCAGAAGTGAGGCGCCAAAGAGTTTTTTCACCACGCATTCCTTGTTCTATTTTAAAAATGAGGCAATTTGCCAGCGACTATAACTGGGCTTGCATAGTCCTTTAAAGATTAAAAAGCACTTTGCTTATTCCAGTTTCCTGAACAGTGCGTTTCCGCATCGAGAACAGAACGCGGCGCCATGCTCGTGGCTGTTTTTCTTGCACACCGGGCAGTCGTGCTGCAGTTGTTCACCGCGCATGGCGTTGGCCAGCTCGGCGGTGAAAATCCCGGTCGGCACGGCAATGATCGAGTAACCGGTGATCATCACCAGCGACGAAATCACTTGGCCCAGCGGGGTCTTGGGCACGATGTCGCCGAAGCCCACGGTGGTCAGCGTCACGATAGCCCAGTAGATGCCTTTCGGGATGCTGGTGAAGCCGTGCTCCGGCCCTTCGATGACATACATCAGCGTGCCGAACACCGTGACCAGCGTGCAGACGCTGACCAGGAACACCACGATCTTCTGCTTGCTGCCACGCAGCGCCGACATCAGGTAATTGGCTTGCTTGAGGTACGGGCTGAGCTTGAGCACGCGGAAAATCCGCAGCATCCGGATGATCCGGATAATCAGCAGGTACTGCGCATCGGCGTAATACAGCGCCAGAATGCCCGGCACGATCGCCAGCAAATCCACCAGCCCGTAGAAGCTGAACGCATAGCGCAGCGGCTTCGGCGAACAGTACAGGCGCATGCCGTATTCGATGGCGAAAATGACCGTGAAACCCCACTCGATGTACGCCAGCACGTTGGCGTAGTTCTGATGAATCGAGTCGATGCTGTCGAGCATCACGATGACGATGCTGGCGAGGATGATTAACAGCAGGATGCCGTCGAAACGTCGTCCCGCTTTGGTGTCGCTCTGGAAAACCATGACGTAAAGCTCTTCACGCCAGTTTTTGCTGCTGTCCATGGAAAACGCCTGACTCAATGATCAGCGCAGCCTAGGGTGATTCTCCCCGGTAGCGCAAGGCGCACTTTCGACGCTGGCATTGCCGGACATTTGCACGGCGCTGCGGATCAGCCAGCAAGCGAGGATGAATGGCGCGGTCAGCGTGGGCAGGCCGACGGCGGCGAACAGCGGCGTCAGCAACAGCGCCAGGCCGATACCCACCAGTGGCAGCCACGGTTGACGCCGCTGCGAACTGAAGGCGAGGGCGGCGAGCACGGCGTTGTAGCCGCCGAGGCCGAGCAGTGCGGTGTAGAAGTCGTGGTGCAGCACGCTCCAGCCCATGCCCGCGACGGACGCCAACATCGCCCAGCAGAATGCGCGGCGATCAGCGATCAGCAACCCGGCGGCAATCATCGCACCGGCCAGCGGATGACCGAGAAACATGACTTGGCCCAAGCCTTTGAGCGGTGCGGTGAGCATGTTCAGCGTGCTGACCTCGATCAAATGCGCCTCGGTCGAGGGCGTGGCAAAGCACAGCAGGATCCAGCTCATCCCCACGAACGGTGCGGTGTAGGCGGGCAGGTATTGGCTAACGCGGGCGCGTTTGAGCCATTGCTGGGTGAGCATGGCGCTCAGGCCACCGGCGGCGAGGATCAGCAATGGCAAGAGCGCGGACCAGGGGAAATACAGACTCAGCAGCAGGCCGAGCAGGACGCCGTTGTAGCTGAACAGGCCGGCCTGGCGATCAACCTTGGCGTAACCACGCCGTTGCGCGGTCAGCAACCCGGCGACACCGCCGAGCAGCGCGCCACCAAGCAGGGCCGGTGCGGTAAACAGAATGGCGAGCAGGCACAGCAGGCCGCACAGCGGATGGCGCTGGAGGAAAATCTGGCTGAAGCCGTTGAGCAGGGCTGTCGCCCAATCGGGGCAGTGGGTGTTGAAGTGGTTGGCAGGCATGGCAGTTCTAAAAAGTCAGAGGGAGCGTGTCGGTCGAGCGCGACCCCGGCTAATCGCCAGCAGGCGGGCTCCCACACTGAATCTCCGTTCAGTGATGATTTCGTGATCGACACAAAACCAATGTGGGAGCCAGCCTGCTGGCGAAGAGGCCGGTATGTGCGCTCTAGATCAACGTCTCGATACGCAAGGAGTTAGTCGACCCCGGCTGCCCAAACGGCACACCTGCCGTGATCAACAACGTATCCCCGCGCTGCGCCATGCCCTGGGCCTGGGCAATCTCCAGCGCCGTCGAGCACACCTCGTCCACCTGGCGCAGGCGATCATTGACCACCGAATGCACGCCCCACGCCACGGTCAACCGGCGAGCCGTCTGCAGGTTCGGCGTCAGGTTCAGGATCGGCACGGTCGGCCGCTCCCGCGCCGCGCGCAGGCTCGACGTGCCCGACTCGCTGTAGTTGACCAGCACCGCCACCGGCAGCACGTTGCTGATACGGCGGATCGCACAGCTGATCGCATCGGAAACGGTCGCTTCGGCCTTCGGTCGGCTGACGTCCAGTTGCGCCTGATAGTCCGGACCGTTTTCCACCTGGCGGATGATTTTGCTCATCATCTGCACGGCTTCGATCGGGTACTCACCGGACGCGGTTTCCGCCGACAGCATCACCGCGTCAGCGCCTTCGGCCACGGCGTTGGCCACGTCGGTGACTTCGGCGCGGGTCGGCGCCGGGGAGAAGCGCATCGACTCCAGCATCTGCGTCGCCACCACCACCGGTTTACCGAGTTGGCGGCAGATGCTGATGATGTTCTTCTGGATCTGCGGCACGCTTTCCGCAGGCACTTCGACGCCGAGGTCGCCACGGGCGACCATGATCGCGTCGCTCAATTCGGCGATCTCCCGCAGCTGAGTGACCGCCGACGGCTTCTCGATCTTGGCCATCAAGAATGCCTTGTCGCCGATCAGTTCACGGGCTTCGCGAATGTCTTCCGGGCGCTGCACGAAGGACAGCGCCACCCAGTCCACCCCCAGCTCCAGACCGAAACTCAGGTCGCGGCGATCCTTGGCCGTCAGCGGGCTCAGTTCCAGCACCGCTTGTGGCACGTTGACGCCTTTGCGGTCCGACAGTTCGCCACCATTGAGCACGGTGGTGTCGATCGCGTCGGCGTACTTGGTGACCACCCGCAGACGCAGCTTGCCGTCGTCCAGCAGCAGGTCCATGCCTGGCTGCAGTGCGGCGATGATCTCCGGATGCGGCAGGTTGACCCGGCGTTGATCGCCCGGTGTCGGGTCGAGGTCCAGGCGCAGGGCCTGGCCGCGATGCAGCTGCACCTTGCCGTCGGCGAACTTGCCGACCCGCAGTTTCGGACCTTGCAGGTCCATCAGGATGCCCAGTGGATAATTCAGCTGGCGCTCGACTTCGCGAATCCATTGATAGCGCTGGGCGTGGTCGGCGTGATCGCCATGGCTGAAGTTGAGGCGGAAAATGTTGACCCCGGCCTGCACCAGCTCACGGATGTCCTCGATGCCGTCGGTGGCCGGGCCGAGGGTGGCGAGGATTTTGACCTTTTTATCAGGCGTCATGTTTAGGGTTCTCGAGAATCAGAATGGCGCGGAAATCGTTGACGTTGGTGCGGGTCGGCTCGGTGACGATCAGGGCGTCGAGCGCCGCGAAATAGCCGTAGCCATTGTTGTTGTCGAGTTCATCGCTGGCGCTCAGGCCGAGTGCGGCGGCACGGGCGTAGCTGTCCGGGGTCATGATCGCGCCGGCGTTGTCTTCGGAGCCGTCGATGCCATCGGTGTCACCGGCCAGCGCGTAGACACCCGGCAGGCCTTTGAGGCTGTCGGTCAGGCTGAGGAGGAATTCGGCATTGCGTCCGCCGCGGCCATTGCCGCGCACGGTGACCGTGGTTTCGCCGCCCGAAAGGATCACGCAGGGCGCTGGCAGCGGCTGGCCGTGCAAGACCACTTGCCGTGCAATGCCGGCGTGGACCTTGGCCACCTCGCGGGATTCGCCTTCCAGGTCGCCGAGAATCAACGGGCTGAACCCGGCTTGACGGGCCTTCACGGCGGCGGCTTCCAGCGATTGCTGCGGTCGGGCGATCAATTGGAAATGACTGCGCGCCAAGCTCGGATCACCCGGTTTGACCGTCTCCGATTCCGGGCTTTGCAACCAGGTGCGCACCGACGCTGGAATGTCGATGGCGTAGCGTTTGAGGATCGCCAGCGCTTCAGCGGAGGTGCTTGGGTCGGCCACGGTGGGGCCGGAGGCAATGACCGTGGCGAGGTCGCCCGGCACATCGGAAATCGCGTAGGTGTAGACAGTGGCGGGCCAGCAGGCCTTGCCGAGACGGCCGCCCTTGATCGCCGAGAGGTGCTTGCGCACGCAGTTCATCTCGCCGATGGTCGCGCCGGATTTGAGCAGGGCTTTGTTGATCGATTGCTTGTCGGCGAGGGTGATACCGGCCGCAGGCAACGCCAGCAGCGCCGAGCCACCGCCCGACAGCAGGAAGATCACGCGGTCGTCTTCAGTCAGGTTGCTGACCAGTTCAAACACGCGCTTGGCGACCGCTTGGCCAGCGGCGTCCGGCACCGGGTGCGCGGCTTCGACCACTTCGATTTTTTCGCACGGGGCACCGTGGCCGTAGCGGGTGACGACCAGGCCGGACACTTCACCCTGCCAGCAGCGCTCGACCACCTGGGCCATGGCGGCGGCCGCTTTACCGGCGCCGATCACGATCACCCGACCGGTGCGGTCGGTGGGCAAATGGGCTTCGAGGACTTGCTGCGGATGGGCCGCCTCGATGGCGGTGGCGAACAGCTCGCGCAGGAATTGTTGCGGATCGACCGACATGGCGGGCTCCCGGAATTCTTGTTATTGGAAGGGCAACTCGATTCCCCTTGTGGGAGCGGGCTTGCTCGCGAAGGCGGACATGCATTCAACGCAGACGTTGCCTGATCCACCGCTTTCGCGAGCAAGCCCGCTCCCACATGGGTTTGTGCAGGGCTTACTTCTTGTCGCGAATCGAGAAGTTGGCCATGTGCTCCAGACCCTTGATCAGCGCCGAGTGGTCCCAGTTGCTGCCACCGATGGCCGCGCAGGTGCTGAACACTTGCTGGGCATTGGCGGTGTTCGGCAGGTTGATGTTCAGTTCCTTGGCGCCTTGCAGGGCCAGGTTCAGGTCCTTCTGGTGCAGGCTGATGCGGAAGCCTGGATCGAAGGTGCCTTTGATCATGCGCTCGCCGTGCACTTCGAGGATCTTCGACGAAGCGAAACCACCCATCAGCGCTTCACGCACCTTGGCTGGGTCGGCACCGTTTTTCGAGGCGAACAGCAGGGCTTCGGCGACGGCCTGAATGTTCAGCGCGACGATGATCTGGTTCGCCACTTTGGCGGTTTGCCCGTCGCCGTTACCGCCGACCAGGGTGATGTTCTTGCCCATCGCCTGGAACAGCGGCAGGGCGCGTTCGAAGGCATCGGCATCACCGCCGACCATGATGCTCAGGGTCGCGGCCTTGGCGCCGACTTCACCGCCGGACACGGGCGCGTCGAGGTATTGAGCGCCTTTTTCGTTGATTTTGGCTGCGAAGGCTTTGGTCGCGGTGGGCGAGATCGAGCTCATGTCGATCACGATCTTGCCTTTGCCGACACCGGCCGCGATGCCGTCGGCGCGGAACAGCACGTCATCGACCTGTGGGGTGTCGGGGACCATGACGATGATGAATTCGGCTTCTTGCGCGACTTCTTTCGGGTTTGCCAGGGCGACGGCGCCAGCGGCCACCAGGTCGGCAGGCGCGGCGTCGTGGTGCGCGGACAGGAACAGGCTGTGACCGGCTTTCTGCAGGTTCGCCGCCATTGGGTGGCCCATGATGCCGGTGCCGATAAATCCGATTTTAGCCATGAGAAATTCCTCGTGTTTTTGTGTTGCTCAAGCAAATAGGGGAGCCGCTTTGGGTGGGAGAGGGCTTGCTCGCGACGATGGTGTGTCAGGCGCCAGGGATGTTGACTGACACACCGTCTTCGCGAGCAAGCCCGCTCCCACAGGGTTTGTGCTGTTCTTTCAGATCGCGTTATGGGTTTTCAGCCAGCCCAGACCCGCTTCCGTGGTGGTCAGCGGCTTGTATTCGCAGCCAACCCAACCCTGATAACCGATGCGGTCCAGGTGTTCGAACAGGAAGCGGTAGTTGATTTCACCGGTGCCCGGTTCGTTACGCCCCGGGTTGTCGGCCAACTGGATATGGTTGATCTCGCCCAGGTGCGCGGCCATGGTGCGGGCCAGGTCGCCTTCCATGATTTGCATGTGGTAGATGTCGTATTGCAGGAACAGGTTGGCGCTGCCGACCTGCTCGCGAATCGACAGGGCTTGCGCCGTGTTGTTCAGGTAGAAACCCGGGATGTCGCGGGTGTTGATCGCTTCCATCACCAGTTTGATGCCCGCCGCCTGCAGCTTGTCGGCCGCGTATTTCAGGTTGGCGACGAAGGTTTTTTCCACGGTGGCATCGTCGACGCCTTGTGGACGAATGCCGGCCAGGCAGTTGACCTGGGTGTTGCCCAGCACCTGCGCATAAGCGATCGCTAAATCGACACCGGCGCGAAATTCTTCAACCCGCTCCGGCAGGCAGGCGATGCCACGTTCGCCCTTGGCCCAGTCACCGGCCGGCAGGTTGAACAACACCTGGGTCAGACCGTTGGCGTCGAGCTTGGCCTTGATCTCGGCGGAGCTGAAGTCGTAGGGGAACAGGTATTCCACACCCGTGAAGCCGGCCTTGGCGGCCGCGTCGAAACGGGCGAGGAAATCCTGTTCGGTGAACAGCATGGACAGGTTGGCTGCGAAACGCGGCATGGTGGTCTCCCGTGAAATTGTGAGGGCCCCTGTGGGAGCGGGCTTGCTCGCGAAAGCGGTATGTCATTGAGCATCCGTGTCGACTGACACACCGGTTTCGCGAGCAAGCCCGCTCCCACATTGGAAGCGGTCAGCTGTTAATCGAGCAACGAAATCGCCGTCGGCGCATCGTTACCGACCAGCGCCAGGTCTTCGAATTCGTTGACGGCGTTGATCTCGGTGCCCATGGAAATATTGGTCACGCGCTCCAGGATAATCTCGACGATCACCGGCACCTTGAACTCTTCGATCAGTTCCTGGGCCTTGCGCAGCGCAGGCTGGATCTGACCCGGTTCGAACACACGCAGCGCCTTGCAACCGAGGCCTTCGGCGACCGCGACGTGATCGACACCATAACCGTTGAGTTCCGGAGCGTTCAGGTTATCGAAGGACAGCTGCACGCAATAGTCCATGTCGAAACCGCGCTGGGCCTGACGAATCAGCCCCAGGTACGAGTTGTTTACCACCACATGGATGTACGGCAGTTTGAACTGCGCGCCCACCGCCAACTCTTCGATCATGAACTGGAAGTCATAGTCGCCTGACAACGCCACGACCTTGCGGGTCGGATCAGCCTTGACCACGCCCAGCGCCGCCGGAATGGTCCAGCCCAATGGGCCGGCCTGACCGCAGTTAATCCAGTGACGCGGCTTGTAGACGTGCAGGAACTGCGCGCCGGCAATCTGCGACAGACCGATGGTGCTGACGTAGCAGGTGTCCTTGCCGAACACCTGGTTCATCTCTTCATACACGCGCTGCGGCTTGACCGGCACGTTGTCGAAGTGGGTCTTGCGCTGCAGGCTGGCTTTGCGCTGCTGGCAGTCTTGCAGCCAGGCGCTGCGGTTTTTCAGCTTGCCGGCGGCTTGCCATTCGCGAGCGACTTCGATGAACACGGTCAGCGCGGCGGCGGCGTCGGAGACGATGCCCAGGTCCGGGGTGAACACACGGCCGATCTGCGTGCCTTCGATGTCGACGTGAATGAACTTGCGGCCTTCGGTGTAGACATCGACCGAACCGGTGTGACGGTTGGCCCAACGGTTACCGATGCCCAGTACCACGTCGGATTTCAGCATCGTCGCGTTGCCATAGCGGTGCGAGGTCTGCAGACCGACCATGCCGACCATCAACGGGTGATCGTCGGGAATCGTGCCCCAGCCCATCAGGGTCGGGATCACCGGAATGCCCGTCAACTCGGCGAACTCCACCAGCAAATCGCTGGCGTCAGCATTGATGATGCCGCCACCGGCCACCAGCAATGGACGTTCAGCCTGATCGAGCAGGGCCAGGGCTTTTTCCACCTGAATGCGGGTCGCGCTTGGCTTGGCCAAGGGCAGCGGCTGGTAGGCGTCGATGTCGAATTCGATCTCGGCCATCTGCACGTCGAACGGCAGGTCGATCAGCACCGGACCTGGGCGGCCGGAGCGCATTTCATAGAAGGCTTTTTGAAACGCATACGGCACCTGGCCCGGTTCCAGGACGGTGGTCGCCCACTTGGTGACGGGCTTGACGATGCTGGTGATGTCGACGGCCTGGAAATCTTCCTTGTGCATCCGGGCGCGGGGTGCCTGGCCGGTGATGCAGAGGATGGGGATCGAGTCGGCCGAGGCGCTGTAGAGCCCGGTGACCATGTCGGTACCGGCCGGGCCGGAAGTGCCGATGCACACGCCGATGTTGCCGGCCTTGGTGCGGGTGTAGCCCTCGGCCATGTGCGAGGCGCCTTCAACGTGGCGAGCGAGGACGTGATCGATGCCACCGACCTTCTGCAAGGCGTTGTACAGCGGGTTGATCGCGGCGCCCGGGATGCCAAAAGCGGTATCAACCCCTTCGCGGCGCATCACCAGAACGGCGGCTTCGATTGCTCTCATTTTGCTCATGGTTTTGTGCCTCTTACGTTTTGTAATTGTATACAAGTGGCTTTGCGCAGAGTGTATTAACGGCGGACGGCGCAGGTCAATCCATTTTCTCAAGCGACTGTTTCATTCGTCGGAAGCCCGTTCTACTGTGGCTTTTCGTCGCATGTGGCGCTTTTCGAGAATTATTGTATACAAAAAAATAATTCATTGTGTTCTATTTGTTGTATTGGACTGCGGCACAAACGCGCAGCCCTGCAGCTTTCCCTATAACAAAATGAGGACGGCACCATGAGCGCTTTAACCTTGAAAGTGGCAGTCAGCCTGACCAGTCAGGCCATCGCCGCCGCACGTGCAATTTCCGCGGCCCCCTTGACCATCGCCGTGCTGGACGCCGGCGGGCACCTGATCTCGCTGCAACGCGAAGACGGCGCCAGCCTGCTGCGACCGCAAATCGCCATCGGCAAAGCCTGGGGCGCCATCGCCCTGGGCAAAGGCTCGCGCCTGCTGGCCCTGGACGCCCAGCAACGCCCGGCCTTCATCGCCGCGCTGAACAGCCTGGGCCAAGGCAGCGTGGTGCCGGCACCGGGCGGTGTGCTGATCCGGGATCAGGACGGGAATGTGCTGGGGGCAGTGGGGATCAGCGGGGATCTGTCGGATGTGGATGAGCAGTGTGCGATCAATGCGATCGAAGGGTTGGGGTTGAAGGCGGATGCTGGGGTGAGTGCTTGATCGTCGCCGACTGAACTACCGCTTTCGCGAGCAAGCCCGCTCCCACGTGTGCTGTGGTGGACACAAAATACTTGAACACCGCAGATCTATTGTGGGAGCGAGCCTGCTCGCGAAGGCAATCTCCCGGACACATCCAGCTAAAAGTCTCTCCTACTCTCTGGCATTGTCAGGGCTAGCCTTCTCATGACTCAATCTTTAGAAAGGGCAAAGGAATGCCGGATCTGGCCGCTTCACACCGTTTGCGCATCGGTCGCTTCGCCGAACCCAGCAGAATTTATCTACTGACCGCCAACACACAGGGTAGAGAGCCTGTTTTCAGCGATTTTGTCTTGGGCAGGTTAGTCGTCTCACAATTCCGTGCTGCTCAAGATCAAGGTTCTGCTAACTCATTGGCCTGGGTCGTCATGCCTGATCACTTTCATTGGTTGATCGAGTTGCAACAGGGGTCGTTGAGTGGGCTGATGCAGAAGACCAAATCGTTGAGTACCAAGGCGGCAAACAAAGCCATGGGGCGTAAGGTCAGTCTTTGGCAGCGAGGCTTTCATGATCGGGCACTGCGGCGGGAGGAAGATCTGGTAAAGCTGGCTCGCTACGTTGTGGCAAACCCTTTACGTGCGGGGTTGGTTAAGAAACTGGGCGACTATCCGTTGTGGGATGCGATCTGGGTCTGAGCGGGCACCGAGTTGCCTTCTTCGCGAGCAAGCCCGCTCCCACAGGAGGGCGCATCCCAAAGTGGGAGCGAGCCCTGCTCGCGAATCAGGCCGCCGCGGTCTGTCAGTCCGGCTCACACCCTTTCAACACCAACCGGATAATCGTCTGCGCCGCCGCTTCGTAATCCTCTTCATCCAGCTTGGCCTTGCCGGTAATGGCGGTGATCTGCCAGTCGAAGTCGGCGTAGGTCTGGGTGGCGGCCCAGATGCTGAACATCAGGTGGTTGGGGTCGATGGGGGCGATCTGGCCGCGGTCGATCCAGGTCTGGATGCAGGCGATGTTGTGCCTGGCCTGGCTGTTGAGCTGTTCGACCAGGTCGGTACTCAGGTGTGGGGCGCCGTGCATGATTTCGCTGGCGAACACTTTGGAGGCAAAAGGCAGGTCACGGGAGATGCGGATTTTCGAGCGGATGTAGCCGCTCAGCACGTCGCTGGGCACGCCTTCAGGATTGAAGGGCGTCGACGCCTGCAGAATCGGCTCGATGATACTTTCCAGGACCTCGCGGTAGAGGTTTTCCTTGGATTTGAAATAGTAGTAGACGTTGGGCTTGGGCAATCCCGCCTTGGCTGCGATGTCGCTGGTTTTGGTCGCAGCGAAGCCCTTGTCGGCAAATTCCTCACTGGCGGCACGCAGGATCAGTTCTTTGTTGCGCTCGCGGATTGTGCTCATAAACCCGGTGGTTCCTTGCCTGTTCTGGCGGTGGCGCATGGTAGCACCGGGCTCGCGCGTGGCTCAAGAATGCCCCGTCGCACCGTTCGGCGGTGCCGGCTGTCGCGGGGCTGAACGAAGCAGCGGGTCTTCGGGTGAATCATTGAGGCGCTGCTAGAGTTCAGGACAGCGATCAAGCCATGGGCCATGAATTTGCGTTGTCGGGCCGGGCTTCATTTTCCATTGCCGTGCAGCGCTGTCGGCCCGTTTGAGTGATACGCCGTGGAAAAACCCAGACGCAGGACATTCGGCCTGGCCATCCTCACGCTGGGGATCGTATTGCTCGCGCTGTTGCTGTGGATGTTCCTCGCTTCGAACCAACGCAAGCCCAAACCGCCGCCGCCTGCCGAGCCGGTGGCAGCGGTCGCGGTCAAGTTGCAGGATGTGCCGGTGTACATCGATGCGCTCGGTACCGTCACACCGACCCGCAGCGTCACGGTCATATCCCAGGTCGACGGCATTCTCAGCTCGGTCGAATTCCAGGAAGGCCAGCAGATGCACAAGGGCCAGGTCATCGCCCGCATTGACGACCGCGCACTGAAGGCGCAATTGCAGGTGGCCAAGGGCACGCTGATGCACGATCAGGCATTGCTCGCCAACGCCGTACGCGATCTGGCGCGCTATCGCGAGCTGATCAAGGTGGGTTCCACCACCCAGCAAACCCTCGACACCCAGGCCTCACTGGTGCAGCAACTGCAAGGTACGGTCGCTTCCGATCAGGGCAGTGTGCAGAACCTCGAAGTGCAATTGAGCTACTGCACCATTACCTCGCCGGTAGATGGCGTGGTTGGCCTGCGTCAGGTCGATCCCGGTAACTACGTGACCACCACCAGCACGACCGGGATTGCGGTCATCACCCAGATGACCCCGGCCACCGTGGTGTTCGCCGTGCCCGAGGATGATCTGGGCGCGATCAATCAGGCCATGGCCAAAGGCGCGGTGACCGTCCTCGCCTACGACCGCAACAAACACAATCTGTTGGCCACTGGCAAATTGCTGGCGCTGGATAACCAGGTCGATACCAGCACCGGCACAATCAAGGTCAAGGCGCAGTTCGATGACGCCGGCAAGACGCTGTTCCCCAATCAGTTCGTCAACGCGCGGCTCAAGGCCGACACCCTGACCCAGGTCAGCGTGGTGCCGACCCGGGCGATCCAGCACGGCAGCAAGGGCGATTTCGTCTTCGTGGTGATCGACCCGGGCAACAAGGTCCGCCTGCGCAACATCAAGACCGGACCGGCGACAGGGGATGTCTCGGCCGTGCTCGACAACGGCGTGAAGGCCGGTGAGCAGGTGGTCACCGAAGGTGCCGACAAACTCGACGATGGCTCTACGGTGAAAGTCGTCGCACAGTGAGGAGGCGCCCGCCATGAACGTCTCGCGTCCCTTCATCGAACGCCCGGTCGCCACCACGCTGTTGATGGTGGCGGTGCTGTTACTCGGCCTGCTCGGTTATCACTTGCTCTCGGTGTCGGCGTTGCCCGAGGTCGATTACCCGACCATTCAGGTCTTCACTCAATACCCCGGTGCGAGTCCCGAGGTGATCAGTTCGTCGATCACCGCGCCGCTGGAGCGTCAGCTTGGCGAGATGCCGGGCCTGAAGTCGATGAACTCCACCAGCTCCGATGGCGCTTCGGTGGTGACCCTGCAATTCGATCTGGCGCTGTCGCTGGATGTCGCCGAACAGGAAGTCCAGGCCGCGATCAACGCCGCCGGCACGTTCCTGCCGGCGAACCTGCCGTACCCGCCGGTGTACAGCAAGGTCAACCCGGCCGATGCGCCGGTGTTGACCCTGTCGCTGACCTCCGACGTGCTGCCGCTGACCAAGGTTGAAGACCTCGCCGACACGCGGCTGGCGCAGAAAATTTCGCAGATCACCGGCGTCGGCCTGGTCACCATCAGTGGTGGTCAGCGCCCGGCGGTGCGGGTCGAGGCCAACACTTCGGCGCTGAACAGTCTCGGCCTGTCCCTTGATGACTTGCGCACCGCGCTGGGCACGGCCAACGTCAATCAGGCCAAAGGCAATATCGACGGCAAGTATCAAGCGTATTCGATCGGCACCAACGACCAGTTGCAGTCGGCGGAGGAGTACCGCGACCTGGTGATCGCTTACAAGAATGGCGCGCCGATCCGCCTGTCGCAGATCGCCAGTTCGACCCAGGGCCCGGAGAATCCACGGCAAGCGGCGTGGACCGACAGCACGCCGTCGATTGTCCTGAATATCCAGCGCCAACCGGGCGCAAATGTGATCGATGTGGTCGACCGTGTGCAGCAACTGTTGCCCAAATTGCGTGCCAGTCTGTCGGCGACGCTCAAGGTCAACGTGCTCACCGACCGCACGCAAACCATTCGTGCTTCGGTCACCGATGTGCAGTACGAACTCGGTGTGGCGGTGCTGCTGGTGGTGATCGTGATTTTCCTGTTCCTGCGCAATCTTCCGGCGACGATCATTCCGGCGGTTACCGTGCCGCTGACCCTGGTCGGCACACTGGCAGTGGCGTACGGACTGAGCTTTTCACTGAATAACCTGACGCTGATGGCGCTGACTATCGCCATCGGTTTTGTGGTCGATGACGCCATCGTCATGATCGAGAACATCACCCGCTACCTCGAAGCTGGCGACTCGCCGATGGAGGCTGCACTCAAGGGCTCGGAGCAGATCGGCTTCACGATCATTTCGCTGTCGGTGGCGCTGATCGCGGTGATGATTCCGCTGCTGTTCATGGGCGATGTGGTCGGGCGATTGTTCCGTGAATTCGCCATGACCGTGGCGGTGACCATCGTCATCTCGGCGCTGATCACCCTGACCCTGACACCAATGATGTGCTCGCGCATGCTCAAGCACAGGCACGAGGAGCGCCGGGTCGATTTCTTCGACCGGATCAACGGCTATTACGTCAAAGGCCTGGACTGGGTGTTACTGCACCGCGGGCTGACGCTGATTTCCATTGTGTTCACCGGGGCACTGACCCTGCTGATCATCGTGGTGATGCCCAAGGGCTTTTTCCCCGAGCAGGACACCGGGCTGATCCAGGGTATTTCCCAGGCCTCGCCGACGATTTCCTTCCAGCAGATGCAGATCGAACAGCAACGGCTGGCCGCACGAATTCTGAAAGATCCAGCGGTGGCCAGCCTGTCGTCGTTCGTCGGTATCGACCAGACCAACCCGACGATCAATCAGGGTAACCTGCTGATCAACCTCAAGCCCCACGGCGACCGCGACAACAGCGCCGCAGTGATTCGTCGCCTATCCGATGCCAACGCCGACGACGCCGGGATTCGCCTGTACCTGCACAGCGTGCAGGACCTGACCCTCGACGCCACGGTCTCGACCACCAGCTACCGCCTCGGCCTGCAGGCCACCGACCCGGATGAGCTGGAGCAGTGGACCAACACATTGCTGGCGGCGATCAGGCAGGACCCGATGTTCACCGATGTGCAGAGTCAGGCGCTGCAATTCGGCAATCAGATCCAGCTCAACTTCGACCGCGCCACCGCCTCGCGGCTCGGCATCACTCCGCAGGCCATCGACGATGTGCTGTACGACGCCTTCGGACAGCGCCAGGTGTCGACCATCTACACCCAGCTCAATCAGTATCACGTGGTGATCGCCACCGATCATCCGCCGCACAATCTCGCCGATCTGCTGACCGGGCTCTACGTCGACATTCCGGGCGGCGGGGTGGCGCCGCTGTCCAGCATGGCGACCCTGCAGGTGATTCGCGCGCCGGTGACCATCAACCGCCTCGGGCAGTTTCCCTATGCCGATGTGTCGTTCAACCTCGCCCCCGGGCAAACCCTTGGCGCTGCAGTGACGCGGCTCAAGGACATCGAGACCAAGGCCGGTCTGCCGCTGTCGGTGCAGGCTAACCTGGAAGGTGCGGCGGCGACGTTCGAGGCGTCGCTGTCCAACCAGGTGTTTCTGGTGCTGGCGGCGATCATCGTCGTGTACCTGATGCTGGGCATTCTCTACGAGAGCTTCGTGCACCCGGTGACGATTCTTTCGACCCTGCTCTCGGCAGCGCTGGGCGCCTTGCTGGCATTGCTGATCACGGGCACGCAGTTCGACATCATCGGCCTGATCGGCATCGTGCTGCTGATCGGGATCGTGATGAAGAACGGCATCATGATGGTCGACTTCGCCCTTGAGCTTGAGCGCGAGGGCGGACTCGATGCGGTGGCGGCGATTCGTCAGGCGGCCGAGCTGCGGTTTCGGCCGATCCTGATGACCAGCATGGCCTCGCTGTTCGGCGCGGTGCCGCTGGCGCTGGGCACCGGGATCGGTTCGGAGCTGCGCCATCCGCTGGGCATCGCGATCATCGGCGGGCTGCTGTTGAGCCAGTTGCTGACACTGTTCTCGACCCCGGTGATTTTCCTCGCCATGCACAGTCTGGAGCAGCGTTTCAGCCGACGTCGGCCAGCGCAGGTCGAAGGCTATCGCGATGAACCTTAGCGCGCCGTTCATCCAGCGCCCGATCGCCACGACCTTACTGGCGGTGGGGCTGGCGCTGTTCGGCGTGCTGGCGTTCAACCTGCTGCCCGTAGCGCCGTTACCGGAGGTGGATTTCCCCACCATCAGCGTGCGTGCCTCGTTGCCCGGCGCCGACCCGAGCACCGTCGCATCGTCGGTGGCGACGCCGCTGGAGCGCCAGTTCGGGCAGATCGCCGGGGTCACCGAAATGACCTCGTCGAGTTCGCTGGGGGCGACGCGCATCACCCTGCAATTCGACCTCAACCGCGACATCGACGGCGCCGCCCGGGACGTGCAGGCGGCGATCAACGCGGCGCGCAGCAACCTGCCGAGCGACCTGTCCGGCAACCCGACCTACCGCAAGGTCAACCCGGCCGACTCGCCGATCCTGATCCTCAGCCTGACCTCCGACAGCGCCACGCGCGGGCAGATGTACGACGTGGCCTCGACCCTGCTCGAACAACGCCTGTTGCAGACCACCGGCGTCGGCGACGTGACGGTGGGCGGCGCGGCGCTGCCGGCGGTGCGCATCGAGCTCAATCCGGACCGGCTCAACCGCTACGGCGTCAGCCTCGAACAGGTGCGCCAGGTGATTCAGGCGTCCAACGTCAATTTGCCCAAGGGCACGGTGTCGGTGGGTGATCAATCCTATGGTTTGAAGGCCAACGACATGCTCTATCACGGTGCCGATTACGCGCCGTTGGTGGTGAAGAAAAACAATGGCGATCTGGTGCGCATTTCCGATCTGGGCGACGTCACCGAAGACGTCGAAGACCTGCGCAACTTCGGTCTGTCCAACGGCAAACCAGCGGTGCTGCTGGTGGTGTTCAAGCAGCCCGGGGCCAACGTCATCGACACCGTGGATGCGGTGAAGGCTGATCTGCCGTTTCTGCAGAGTTCGATCCCCTCGGCGATCAGGATCAACATCCTGATGGATCGCACCACCACCATTCGTGCGTCGTTGCATGACGTGGAAATGACCCTGCTGATTTCCATCGCACTGGTGACGCTGGTGACGTTCGGCTTCTTCCGCGACTGGCGCAGCACGCTGATCCCGGCCATCGTCGTGCCGTTGTCGCTGCTCGGCACATTTGGCGCGATGTACTTTCTCGGCTATAGCCTGAACAACCTGTCGTTGATGGCACTGACCATTTCCACCGGGTTTGTGGTGGACGATGCGATCGTGGTGGTCGAGAACATCATGCGCCATCTGGAGAAGGGCGAGAGCCGCGTGCAGGCGGCGCTGGCCGGGGCGCGTGAGGTGGGTTTCACGGTGATGACCATCAGTGTCTCGCTGGTGGCGGTGTTCATTCCGCTGTTGCTGATGGGCGGGATTGTCGGGCGGCTGTTCCGCGAGTTTTCGATTTCGCTGTCGGTGGCGATTGTGATTTCGATGCTGGTGTCGCTGACCGTGACGCCGATGCTCGCCAGCGTGCTGCTGCGCACCAACGAGCAGGCTGGCGACGGCGAGGATCACCCGGACTCGCGCTTTCATCGCTTCTACGATCGCACCCTCGGCTGGGTGGTCGAACATTCGTTGCTGATGGGTCTGCTGACGATGCTGGTAATCGTGCTGGCGTGTGTGCTGTATGTGCTGGTGCCCAAGGGCTTCTTCCCGCAGGAAGACACCGGGCGCATGTCCGGCAGCATCATCGCTGCGCAGAGCATTTCCTTCGGTGCGATCCAGTCGAATTTCAGTGAGATCAACAACAAGGTGCTGAGCAACCCGAACGTCGCCACCGTCGGGGGATTTGTCGGCGGCGGGGGCGGCATCGGTGGCGCGGTGAACAGTGCGCAGTTGTTCATCACCCTCAAGGCACTGGCGGATCGCAAGGACAGTGCCGATCAAGTCATCGCGCAGATTCGCCGCACCCTCGGCGACATGCCCGGCACCCGTTTGTATCTGCAATCGGCGCAGGACATCACCGTCGGCGGACGGCAGAGCGGGGCGCAGTACCAATACACGATGACCGCCGATGACCAGAGCACGCTTGACGAATGGGTGCCCAAAGTCGTCGCCGCGTTGCACGGATTGCCGCAACTGACCGACATCAACACCGACCAGCAGGACAACAGTCTGATGGCCAGCGTCACGGTCAATCGCGATGCTGCCGCGCGGCTCGGGGTGAGCATGTCGGCCATTGACCAGACCCTGTACGACGCCTTCGGCCAGCGCCAGGTCTCGACCATCTACCGCGCCGCCAACCAGTATCACGTGGTGATGGAAGTCGCGCCGCCGTACTGGGCCGCCCCGACGACGTTGAAAAATATCTACGTGCCGGTGGGCACTGCGGCGGTCGCCGCCAAGGGCGCGGCAGTGGCACCGAATCTGAGTGCCAGCGCCGCGCACGCGTTGGTGCCGCTGTCGGCACTGGCGGATTATTCGGTGGGGCGTACGGCGATTTCCATCAGTCATCAGGGCACCTTTCCGGCGGTGACCGCTTCGTTCAACCTCGCGCCGGGGGTGTCCATCGGTCAGGCGACAGCGCTGGTTGAAAACGCCGTCAAACAATTACGCATGCCGGCCAGCGTGATCGGCCAGTTCGCCGGCACGGCGCAGGTGTTCCAGTCGTCGGTGGCCAGTGAGCCGTTGCTGATCGTCGCGGCGTTGCTGTCGGTGTACGTGGTGCTGGGCATGCTCTATGAAAGTCTGGTGCACCCGCTGACGATTCTGTCGACCTTGCCCTCGGCCGGGGTCGGCGCGTTGATCGCTTTGCTGCTGACCGGCACCGAACTGTCGATCATCGCGCTGGTGGGGGTGATCCTGCTCATCGGGATCGTGAAGAAGAACGCGATCATGATGATCGACTTCGCCATCACCGAGCGCCGCGAACTCGGCCTGAGTGCGAAAGAAGCGATCCGCCGCGCCTGCCTGATCCGTTTCCGTCCGATCATGATGACCACACTGGCGGCGATCCTCGGCGCACTCCCGCTGGTGCTCGGCACCGGCTATGGCTCGGAGCTGCGCCGGCCGTTGGGGATTTCGATCATAGGCGGATTACTGTTCAGCCAGTTGCTGACGCTGTACACCACGCCGGTGATCTACCTTTGGCTGGATCGGGCATCGCAGCGTCTGAAGCGTAAGGAGCGATAGATGAAGTGCCACACATCCCCTGTGGGAGCGGGCTTGCTCGCGAAGACGTCGGGTCAGCCAGCATTGATGGAGAAGGTGAAATCGCCTTCGCGAGCGAACCCGCTCCCACGGGGGCTGGTGCTGGCATTGATCATGGCGCTGTTGTTGAGCGGCTGCATGGTCGGTCCGGATTATCAGAAACCGGCGATCGAGCTGCCGCAGACATTCAAGGAAGGTGCGCAATGGCAGCGCGCCCAGGCCAATCCGCAGGGCGCGCTGAACAGCCAGTGGTGGCGGATTTATCAGGATCCGATACTCAACGATCTGGTCGAGCGCTCGGCCAGGGCCAATCAATCGATCATCGGTGCCGAAGCCGCGTATCGGCTGGCGCAGGCGCAGGTGGCATCGAGCCGTGCCGGGTTGTGGCCGACGGTGGGCGTGGGCTTGTCCGGTGCACGCGGGGTTGGTGGCGGGGCCAGCGGCAGCACCACCAGTGGGCTGACCGGCAGCAGCGGCGGCACGGTTGAGCAGACCGTCAGTGCGACCCTGACGGCCAGTTGGGAGCCGGATCTGTGGGGCCAGGTGCGGCGCGGCATCGAGTCGAGTCAGGCCTCGCTGCAATCCTCCGATGCATTACTCGCCGGGGTGCGGCTGTCGATCGGTGCCAGCGTGGCGACCAATTATCTCGGGCTGCGGCAGCTTGATATCGACATTGATCTGTTGCAACAACAGCAGGCCATCAACCAGCAATTAATGACCATGATTCAGGCGCAAACCATGCAGGGCACGGCCACCAACGATCAGTTGCTGGTGGCGCAGGATCAACTGAGCACGGTGATCGCTGCGTTGCAAAACGCCCAGCGCTCCCGCGAACAGGCCGAGCATGCGCTGGCGGTTCTGGTGGGTGTGGCGCCGGCGCAGTTCAATCTGCCCAAGGTTGCCGACTATCAGTTCACGACGCCGATGCCGCCCTCGGTATTGCCGTCGAATCTGCTGCTGCGCCGTCCTGATGTGGTCTCCGCCGAGCGCTTGGCTGCGGCGGCCAACGCGCGAATCGGCGTCGCCGAAGCCGCGTTTTTTCCGACCTTGAGCCTGACCGCCGAAGGTGGCTTTCGCGGCACCGCGCTGGGCGGTCTGTTCTCGGTGCCGAACCGCATCTGGACCCTCGGCCCGGCGCTGGCTGAAACCATTTTCGACGGCGGCGCCCGCGAAGCGGCCAAGCAGGAAGCCGAGGCCACTTACGATCAGGACGTGGCGAATTATCGCGGCACCGTGCTCGGCGCGTTGCAGAACGTCGAGGATAACCTGTCGGCGATCAATCACCTGCAGACCCAGGCGCAGGCGTACGCGCAGATGTTCCAGCGCAACCAGCAATTGTTCGGCAGTCAGCAGGCCCAGCAGCGCGCGGGCACGGTCAGCCAGCAAACGGTGCTGACCCAGCAACTGGTGCTGTTGCAGGCCGAGCAGAACTTGCGTGACACCCAGGGTTTGCTTGGTCAGGGCAGTGTCGCGCTGTTCCAGAGCCTCGGGGGTGGCTGGCAGGTGCCATAGCGTCTCGCTCCGGTGAGTGCGGCACGGTATGCTGCGGCATTATTCACATAAGGAAACGAGATTCATGGCAGGAAGCAGTTTGCTGGTGCTGATCGACGATATTGCCACCGTTCTGGATGACGTGGCGTTGATGAGCAAGATGGCCGCCAAGAAGACCGCCGGCGTACTCGGCGATGACCTGGCGCTCAATGCCCAGCAAGTCTCCGGCGTGCGCGCCGAGCGGGAAATTCCCGTCGTCTGGGCGGTGGCCAAGGGCTCGTTCCTCAACAAACTGATTCTGGTGCCCTCGGCGCTGGCAATCAGTGCATTCGTGCCGTGGCTGGTGACACCGCTGTTGATGGTCGGCGGCGCCTATCTGTGCTTCGAGGGCTTCGAGAAACTCGCGCACAAGTTCCTGCACAGCAAGGCCGAAGATGACGCCGAGCATGCGCAACTGACCGAGGCGGTCGCTGAGCCGACCACCGATCTGGTGGCTTACGAAAAGGACAAGATCAAAGGCGCGATCCGCACCGATTTCATCCTTTCGGCGGAAATTATCGCCATCACCCTCGGCACCGTGGCTGACGCTTCGCTGACCCAGCAGGTGATCGTGATGTCCGGCATCGCCATCGTCATGACCGTCGGCGTTTATGGCCTGGTGGCCGGCATCGTCAAACTCGACGACCTCGGCCTGTGGCTGACGCAGAAATCCGCTTCGACAGCAAAAAGCATTGGCAATGCGATCCTGCGCGCCGCGCCGTACATGATGAAAGGCCTGTCGGTGATCGGCACGGCGGCGATGTTCCTGGTCGGCGGCGGCATCCTCACCCACGGCATCCCGGTGGTGCATCACTGGATTCAAAGCGTCGGCGCTGCGGCCGGTAGTGCCGGGTTTGCGGTGCCGGTGTTGCTCAACGGCGTGGCGGGAATTATCGCGGGCGCGGTGGTGCTGGCGGTGGTTTCGGTGGTCGGCAAAATCTGGCGCGGAATCCAAGGCTGAACACATTCCCCGTGTGGGGGCTTGGTTGTGCCATGAAAAAGGGCCATTCGACTCGCATCGAATGGCCCTTTTTTGTTGCCGCCGAGGTTACTCGGCGATCTGCAGCTTGCGCGACTCGGTGTACACGTAGCGCACTTTCTCGTACTCGAATGGCGAGTTCATCTGGCCGTAGCGGAAGTTGGTCTGGTAGCGCTTGTCGATGCTGCGCAGCACCCAGATTTCCGGATGGTTGGAACTGACTTCAGAGACGTTCAGGAAGTTGATCGCCGATTCGGCGGTGAAATCCACGGCCAGGCCTGCGGTGTCGCGGATGTTCGACGGGCCGAGGATTGGCAACACAAAGTACGCACCGCCCGGTACGCCGTAGAAGCCCAGGGTCTGGCCGAAGTCTTCGCTCTGGCGCGGCAGGCCCATGGCGGTAGCAGGGTCCCACAGGCCGGCGATGCCGATGGTGGTGTTGAGCAGCAGGCGCGCGGTGGTTTCCATTGAGCGCTTGCCTTTGAACTGCAGCAGGCTGTTCACCAGGTTCGGCACGTCGCCAAGGTTGTTGAAGAAGTTGCTGACGCCGGTGCGCAAAAAGCTCGGCGTAATGTAGCGATACCCGTCGACCACCGGCAGGAATACCCATTGGTCGAAGCGGTAGTTGAAGTGATAAACCCGGCGGTTCCACTCCTCCAGCGGGTCGTAGACCGCCAGCGCGTTGAGCGTCGAGCGCTCGAACTCGCGCTGGTCAAGGCCCGGGTTGAACTTGAGTTTGCTCAACGGTTCCTTGAAACCGTCGTTGTCGATGACCACCGGCGCGTTAGCTTTGCTGTTGTCGGCATTGGCGACGCCTGCACAGAGTAACGCTGCGATAAGCAGGAGATATTTAGCCACGGAAGAACTCCAGCATGGCGTCGCTGTTGACGCGATAGTTAAGGTTGCCGCAATGGCCGCCCAGTGGGTAAACGGTCAAGCGATCACCGAAGGTCCTGCGCAGGAAACCGAGGTCGCCCGGGCCGAGAATCACGTCGTCAGCGTTATGCATGACCGCGATTTTCGGGCTGTCGTGCAGGTAATCCTTCAAGGCATACAGGCTGACCTGGTCGATCAGCTGCAGCAGGCTGCCGCCGTCGGTGCGGGCGCGCCACATCGGGATCACTTGTTCAGTGATGTAGCAATCGAAGTCGCATTGCAGCGCACGCTTGAGGTACGGCGTGAGGCTGGTGCCTTCGGTGATGGGGGTTTTCGGCGGTGTGATGAGGCCCCGACGGTTGATAAGGTCCGACGTGAAGGCAATGTCGGCGGCCGAGAAACGGAACGAGGTGCCGATCAGCATGGCCATCTGTTCGTTGGTCAGGTGCTGCTTGGACTGCTGGAAGTCGTAGAGCAAGGCATCGTTGAGGTCGATGTAGCCTTTCTGCTGGAAGTAGCGGGTCAGTTTGTTCAACACCAGCTCATAGAAAGTGGTGCTGTTGTTGATGCCTTTAACTTCGGTCTGGACCAGCTTGTCGAGGTTGGTGATCGAGGTGTAGAGGTTGACCGGCGGGTTGAGCAGCAAGACTTTCTTGAAATTGAAGCTGCGGCGGGTTTCGTCCAGGTGCGCAACGAATGCCGCGTCCAGCGCGCCCAGGCTGTAGCCGGTCAGGTAATAATCGGTGACGTGTACATCGGGGTTCTGTGCCCGCACCGCCTGCATCACCCGGTACATGTCTTCGGCGTCTTCCTTGGTGATGCCGGGTGTGGCAAAGCGTGAGGCGGCGCTCATGAAGTCGAAGCTGGTAGGCGACGACAGTTGCACCACATGGTAACCGGCCTTGTAGTAGAGCTTCTTCAGGTATTCGTTGAGGCTGCTGTCATAGCGCGCGCCGGTGCCGGCGATCAGGAAGATCAGCGGTGCTGCTTTGCCTTGAGTGGCGATGCGATAGGTGAGCTTCTTCACTGGCCAGAAGTTGTCCGGCAATTCGAATTCACGCTCCGGGCGCAACGTGATGCTGCGGGTCTTCTGATCGATGTCATCGTCAAGCGGCAACTCCGGACGCAGGTCCGGCGGCGTCGTGGCGATGGTCGCCTCGAACGGGTTGGTCAAGGGGTAGCCATAACTGGCGGCGTCGATGTCGACCGCCAGTGCAGACGCACTCAGAATAAGGCCGCCAAACAGGGCGGCGAAGCGCAAGGAACGGAGCATGACTGAATCCCTAGAGAAAGGTGCCGAATGAAGTTCGCAGGCTAAGACCACGGGGTGAGCGCCAAAGTGCCATGGACCGGCACCCATCAGGCCTAATTTCGGAGTAATAGTAGCTGGACGATACACTTTGCAGAGATTTCGTGACCATTTATCTGTTACCCGCGTTTGCTTACGGCGAACAGGCGATTAAGCTGGCCGCCGTTTTCGATATTTGGAGTGCTCCATGTCCCGCCGTTTGCCCGTGATTCTGCTGCTTGTTTTCCTGCCGTTATGGCTGGCCGCCAGTTATGGCGCGCGTTATGGCTTCATGGAGGATGCGCAGTGGGTCGGCCTCTGCGTGGACGATGCGAGCCGTTGGGAATGCCTGCTCCGCTCTAACCTGGGGTTGATGATTCATTTCCAGATATTGGGCTGGGCGGCGTTGGCAGCCGCCGTGATCGGTTTTGTCCTGCCGGGGCGGGCAGGGTGGTGGCTGGCGGTGCTCGCCCTGGTGTTCGGGTTTCCGGCGCTGGCGTTGTACAACACGACGATGGCGGTGTTTGCCGTGGTGATTGCGGGGTTGAGGCTGGTCAGGGCGTCTCGTAGCGCCTGATCATCCGTCTTCGCGGGCAAGCCCGCTCCCACAGGTACCCCGGCGTACATTAGGTTTTGTGTCCGCTGAAGATCCCTTGTGGGAGCGGGCTTGCTCGCGAAAAAGGCAGTAGCCACACTGACAAAATCTCAGACTGTTCCATCCACTACCTATCAGTTCTGATAGTAGACAACCCTCCCGATAGCTCCGAATCTAGTCATCCATGCTTCTGGATGTGAAACGGAGCCACACCATGGCTGTTCAGCGAGAAATGCTTCTTTGCCGTTATCACTACGATCCGCTGGATCGGGTGGCGGGTTGCGCGCCGCTGGGCGAGCCGAGCATCCAGCGCTTTTACCGCGGGGATCGTTTGGCCACTGAAATACAGGGGCAGGTACAGTGCTCGGTTTTTGAAACTGAGGTGCAGGTGCTTGCGCAGCAAAAACATCAGGCTGGCCGGGTCGGCTGCGCCCTACTGGCAACGGACCTGCAGTGTTCGATTTTCCACTCCATCGACGCAGCTCAACATCAGCAGCGCGCTTATTCCCCCTACGGTCATTGGTTCCCTGAAGCCGACTTAATCGGCCTGTTGGGGTTCAATGGAGAGCGAAGGGATTCAGTGACAGGTCATTACTTACTAGGAAATGGGCATCGCGTTTTCATACCTGTTTTGATGCGATTCAATCGCCCGGACAAATTGAGTCCGTTTGAGAAGGGTGGCATTAATGCGTATGCGTACTGTGCCGGGGACCCTGTTAATCGGGTTGACCCAAAAGGGCGTTATTTTGTCCCTGCCTTCGTAACGGGTATGGTCCAAGGGGCGTTCATTCAAAGAGTCTTCAATGTGCTCGACACTGTGAGTGCGGCTCCGTCAAGTATTCAGGCCATTTTAAGTCGCGGATTTCGAGCCGGCGTTAAATCTGTTAACGATCTGCGTCCAGCAATAAGACAAGCCGCCGCCAACACTGAAAGACTGGAAAGTATTGCTGATTTTCAGCGGCTAAATAGGTACACCACTGAAAGCCCACCCTTTACCAACACGAAGAGCTACGTTGAGAGGACAAAAAAAAAGGTTGAGGAATTTATCGGGCCGCGATACTTGGAGAATGGCCCAACCCTTGATTTCGCGAAGTTATTGGAGGATGAGGCGTTGGCACGCGCAACGCTTAGTAGGGTTAAGACTCATCATGAAAACCTTCAACGTGCGAGAGAACGGATGGACGTGGCGATCCGGAAATGGCAAACGGAGATGCGATTTGGCCCCAAGGATCTTGATCGCGTCATGAGGTCGGCGCTTAATCTTCGTAACGGACCGTAGGCAAAGCTAAATTTGCCTACGTCGGGTCAATTTTCAGGCGTTGCGAACCCGCAAACACCGCCACAGCGCCGCCACCATCAACACACTCACCAGCGTCCAACCCCAGGCCTGCTGGTTCTGCAGCCCTTCACGAAACAGCTGCGGCGCAATGCCGGCACCGATGATGAAGGTCAGCAGCGCAATTTCCCGACGCGGCACGCTCACCGGCCTGCACAGATACACCAGCGCCGGCACGATGAACGCCACACTCGGGAAGCTGCGATAGCGCGGATCGAACACCAGCTCCAGCATCATCACCGTCGCGGCGAAACCGGCTGCCGCCAGCATCCAGCCAGCGCGACGCTCGAGAAAATTGAACACCCGCTCACGCCAGCCGATGCGAGCGCTCAGCGTCAGCGCGGCATGAGCCAACACCAGCACATTCAACAACGTCAGCAGACCGACCCACACCCACTCACCGGCAAACCGTGTAGTGACGCGGGCCAGATCGCCCCAGGCGCCGATCGAGCAAGCCGCCAACGCACCCAGCAAGGGCAAGACCAATGCCGCACGGGTACTGCGTACGCGTCCCCCGAGGATCAGCGTGCCCAGGAAGATCACACCACCCACCACCAGCCACTGCGACCAGTACGGTACGTTCGACACCGGCCCGGCGAGCACGCCCTTGTCCTGACGGTCTGCATCAAACAGCCCCCAGTAACCGCCGACCGCGCCTTCGCTGGCGCGTTTCCACGGTTGGTCGAATGCTTCGATCAGGTTGTAATGCCAGCCTTGCTGTTCGGCCATGATCACAAAGCTGCGAATGAACTTGGCCTCGTTGACCCGGCTTGGCAGGGCGGTTTCCCGTTGGCGGCCTTCGCTCGGCCAGCCGGTTTCGCCAATCATCACGTCCTTGGGCGCGAACTTGTTGCCGAACACCTGGCGCACTTCGGCCACATGCTGCAGCGCGGCGTCGATGTTCGACGGATCGTCTTCCCAGTACGGCAGCAAATGGATGGTTAGGAAATCCACCGCCGGGGCGACTTCCGGGTGCTTGAGCCAGAACTCCCAGACGTCGGCATAAGTGACAGGCTGCTTGACCTGGCTCTTGACCCTGTTGATCAGCTTCGCCAGTTGCGCGCCGGTGACTTCCTTGCGCAGCAGGGTTTCGTTGCCGACGATCACCGAGGTCACTACATCGGGGTTGGCGTTGGCCGAGGCGATCAGCAGGTCGACTTCTTTCTCGGTGTCCACCGGGTTGCTGTTGACCCAGGCGCCGATCATCAACTTCAGGCCATGCTTGCGTGCCAGATCGGGCAGGGCCTCGAGGCCGGTCATGGAATAGGTGCGGATGCATTCGAAGCGGGTGGCCAGCAGCGCGAGGTCAGCGTCCATGCGCTCGGGACGCAACTTGAACGGCTGATCGAACGGCGACTGGTCCTTGTCGAACGGGGTGTAGGAAGCGCATTGCAGTTTATGCGAAGCGCTGGCCACGTCCGGCAGAATCACCGGTTTGCCAAGGCCATACCAAAAACCGCAAAGGGCAAAAAGCCCCAGCAGGCAGGCGAACAAATAAGCAAAAAAAGGAAAGCGTGAGGTCGCGGACATGGTCAAGGCGTCTGGGAGCAAAGCCGCGCATGTTACCTGCATTTGTCCCGCGCTTGGTGGCCTGCATGATTTTGACATGCAAAGTTCGGGCGGATTGCCGGGGGCGCCTCGGGTGGTCGGGATTAATGGCGTTCTGATGTCGTTTCTCGATGCCCCGAGGTCGCTGACAGCACAGGTTCGGGTTGGCGTCAGGTTGATGATCAAGGCGTCAGTGCTCTCATTGGTAAATCGCGCTGATGATCGAACGGGTTTGCGGTGAGGCGTGATGGGGCGCTGTGCACCATAACAATACGTTGACGCGACTCGGCACCCGTCGAGCGCAGCACTTTCGGGGAAGTAACGATGAAGATGCGACGACTTTTAGGCGCAGGTGCCGCTCTGGTGCTTGCGATTGGCTCCACGATGGCCAGCGCCGAGAGCAAAACCCTGAGCATCGGTTACGTTGACGGCTGGTCCGACAGCGTCGCGACCACCCACGTGGCGGCCGAAGTGATCAAGCAGAAGCTGGGTTATGACGTGAAGCTGCAAGCCGTCGCGACCGGCATCATGTGGCAGGGTGTGGCCACCGGCAAACTCGACGCCATGCTGTCCGCCTGGCTCCCGGTGACGCATGGCGAATACTGGACCAAGAACAAGGATCAGGTCGTCGACTACGGACCGAACTTCAAAGACGCGAAAATCGGTTTGATCGTGCCTGAGTACGTCAAGGCCAAGACCATTGACGATCTGAAAACCGACGACAGCTTCAAGAAACGTATTGTCGGCATCGACGCCGGTTCGGGTGTGATGCTCAAGACCGAGCAGGCGATCAAGGACTACGACCTGACCGGGTATCAACTCAAGGCCAGTTCCGGCGCCGGCATGATTGCCGAGCTGACCCGTGCCGAGAAGAAAAACGAATCCATCGCCGTCACCGGCTGGGTGCCGCACTGGATGTTCGCCAAGTGGAAACTGCGCTTCCTGGACGACCCGAAAGGCGTTTACGGCGCGGCTGAAACCGTGAACAGCATCGGCAGCAAAGAACTGGCGACAAAAGCGCCGGAAGTGGCCAAGTTCCTGAAGAACTTCCAGTGGGCGTCGAAAGACGAAATTGGCGAGGTCATGCTGGCGATTCAGGATGGTGCCAAGCCTGAAGCGGCGGCGAAGGATTGGGTGGCCAAGCATCCGGAGCGTGTTGCTGACTGGGTCAAGTAAAACCAGGCACCCCCCCCTGACTCTGTAGGAGCGGGCGTGGTCGCGCTTGGGTACAGTGAGTCA
>NZ_JANLOD010000048.1 GCF_025466085.1 Pseudomonas sp. 14P_8.1_Bac3 | reverse complement strand
CCCCGCCCCCAAGTGGGTTCCGGGTGGGGGGGGGGGGTGGCCCGCGAAGGCTGACTTCCAGACGCTAAATCACTTGACGGCCGGCCCATTCCCGATCTGCCACACAAACGGCGGCTCGGTCCCGTTGATCGCCCAATCCCCGACAATCCGCGCCTTGTAGATCACCGGATTGTGCGACGACACCGTCCGCGCATTGCGCCAATGCCGGTCCAGGGATTTGCCTTCGCGGATGTCCGACGCCCCCAGCGCATTGAACAACTCGGTGGTCGCCCGCTGAATCAATTCCGACGCCACCACCTGCGCCTTCGCCGATTCGATCTCGGCGGCGACATTGGCCGCCTGCTCCCGAGTCTCATCCCCGGAAAACCGCGCCAGATAGGCCTGCTGTGCCGGTTGTGCGGCTTTCAATGCGCTGGCCTCGGCGGCGTACACCCACGCAGACACTTCCCCGACCACTTGCTGCACCTGCGAGTCCTCGCTGACGCGCTGTGCATTGCCGTGGCTGTAGATGCGCTTGCGCTCGCGGACCTGACGGGCCACATCGTTCAGCGCCGCGCGACCAATGCCGGCGAGGGTGGCCAGCAGCACCAATTGATAGAACGCGGTCTGGTATTTGAAACGGCTGGCGAAATCGATGACGTTCTCTGCCTCGACTTCGGCCTCGATGAACCGTGACGTGCCGCTGCCGGTGGTGCGCTGGCCGAAACCGTCCCAGTCATCGCTCTGCACGATCCCCGGCTGATGCGTGCGCACCGCCGCGATCACGTCGCCACCGGTGTCGCTGCGTTGGGCGTAGACGTCGATCCAGTCGGAAAACAGGCTGCCGGTGCTGTAGAACTTCTCGCCGTTGAGTCGCCAGCTGTCGCCGTGGGGCGTGACTTTTGTGATCACGTCGCCAATTGCCACGCTGCCGATCTCCGTCCAGGCGCAGCCGACGATGTCACCTTCGACGAAGCGTTTGAACCACACATCCCGTGCCGGTCCCGGCGCGGCGTTCAAACGATCCTCGGCGAAGGCGAAATGCCCGCGCAGGGCTTGCGGCACGTTGGAATCGGCTTCGGCCAGCTCGATCAGCAGTTCGAACAACTGCGGCAGCGAGGCGCCACCGCCGCCGTATTCCACCGGCACCCGTACGGCGCCAAAACCGGCGTGCTTGAGCCATTGAATCGGCTCGAAGGGCAGGCTGCGCGACTGCTCACGTTCTACGGCTCCGGCGGCAATGCGCTGGAAGATGGGGCGGAATCGCGCGGCCAAGGCTTCGTAGTCGGTGCCAATGGACAGTGGGTTGATTACCTGGTGTTCGGTCATGGGCTCGGTTCCTTGATTGGCAGTGGAGGCCAAAGGGGATTGCAGGGTCCATGCCGGACTGGTCAGCGGGCATTTGCTGGGGCTGTGGAAGTAAATCGGGCTTGAAGTGTTGCTGCGCCAACAGCACGGCAACAAACTGCCTCACATACACCCAGAAACTTGTAGGAGCGGGCTTGCCCGCGATAGCGGAGGTTCAGTCGACATCTCTATGGCTGACACACCGCCATCGCGGGCAAGCCCGCCCCCACAGGGTTTCGAATCAGGCCCAGGACTGGCGATGACAAGCGCTGGCACGCTTGCTGCTCTAGCCCGAAGGACTTCCCCAACGTCCCGAGGACACGCCTATGAGTCAGCAAGCCGTCAAATTTGCCTATTGGGTGCCGAACGTCAGCGGTGGGCTGGTGGTCAGCAAGATCGAGCAACGTACCCACTGGGGCATCGACTACAACCGCAAACTGGCGCAACTGGCCGAGGCGGCGGGGTTTGAATATGCCCTGACGCAGATTCGCTTCACCGCCGGTTACGGTGCTGAATACCAGCATGAATCCGTCGCCTTCAGTCACGCGCTGCTGGCCGCCACCACCACGCTGAAAGTGATCGCCGCAATTCTGCCCGGCCCGTGGCAACCGGCGCTGGCAGCCAAACAACTGGCGACCATCGATCAACTGACCAATGGCCGGGTTGCGGTGAACATCGTCAGTGGCTGGTTCAAAGGCGAGTTCCAGGCCATCGGCGAGCACTGGCTGGAACACGACGAACGCTATCGCCGTTCCGAGGAATTCATTCGCTCGCTCAAAGGCATCTGGAGCCAGGACAACTTCACCTTTCGCGGCGACTTCTACCGTTTCGACAATTACAGCCTCAAACCGAAACCTCTGGGCCAACCGGAAATCTTCCAGGGCGGCAGCTCGCGCGCGGCGCGGGACATGGCGGCGCGGGTGTCGGACTGGTATTTCACCAATGGCAACAGCCCGGAAGGCATCAAGGCCCAGGTCGACGATATCCGGCGCAAGGCGGCGGTCAACAACCACTCGGTGAAGGTTGGGGTGAACGCGTTTGTCATCGCTCGCGACACCGAGGAGGAGGCGCGGGCGGTGCTGGCGCAGATCATTGACGAGGCCGATCCAGACGCGGTGAACGCCTTTGGCGACGCGGCGAAACAGGCGGGCAGGGCGTCGCCGGAAGGCGAGGGCAACTGGGCGAAATCGACGTTTGAAGACCTGGTGCAGTACAACGACGGTTTCAAGACCAACCTGATCGGTACGCCGCAGCAGATTGCCGAACGGATTGTCGCATTGAAAGCGGTGGGGGTGGACCTGGTGCTGGCGGGGTTCCTGCACTTTCAGGAAGAGGTGGAGTATTTCGGCAAACGGGTATTGCCATTGGTGCGGGAACTGGAGGCAGAGGCTGCGGTGAAATCGGCGGCCGTCGCCTGACGTACCGCAAACCATCATTGTGGGAGCGAGCCTGCTCGCGATGGCGGTGGATCAGTCTCTATTGCGGCGACAGACACTCCGCCATCGCGAGCAGGCTCGCTCCCACATTGTTGCTCAACGTTTACAGGCCCAGGTCGGACAGACCCGGATGGTCATCCGGCCGCCGCCCCAGCGGCCAGTGGAACTTGCGCTCGCTTTCCTTGATCGGCAGGTCGTTGATGCAGGCAAACCGGTGGGCCATCAAGCCGTTCTCGTCGAACTCCCAGTTTTCGTTGCCGTAGGAACGGAACCAGTTGCCCGAGTCGTCATGCCATTCATAGGCGTAACGCACGGCAATGCGGTTATCGGTGAACGCCCAGAGTTCCTTGATCAGGCGGTAGTCCAGTTCCTTGGCCCATTTGCGCGTCAGAAACCCTTTGGCTTCTTCACGGTTGTTGGCGAATTCGGCGCGGTTACGCCATTTGGTGTCGAGCGTATAAGCGAGGGATACCCGCGCCGGGTCGCGGGAATTCCAGCCGTCTTCGGCCAGGCGGATTTTCTCGATGGCCGATTCACGAGTGAAGGGCGGCAATGGCGGGCGAACTTCAGCGTTAGACATGTACGGTCTCCCTATCAATTGAAGTTAAAGCACGTTGTCGGGCTGGGTAAAAGTGTTAAAGGTCCAATAACTTTCGCGCCATGCATTGCGCATTATCGGCGGCACTGTGATCACCCATGACAAGCGCCACGGTAATGGCGCCGTCGATCAGGATCAGCAGCTGTCTGGCCAGCGTCTCCGGGTCGCTTACGCCATGTTCGGTGCAGAGCCCGCGCACGTAGTCGAGCAGTTTCTGTTTGTGTTGCCTGGCGACCAGGCGCACCGGGTCTTGCGGGTCGCCGGTTTCACCACTGGTATTGATGAACGCGCAGCCGCGGAAGCCTTCCGAGTCAAACCAGGTCCGGAGCACGGTAAACAGGTTGAGCAGGCGGCCGGCCGGGGATTCGGCCTGATCGACGGCGTCTCGGTACCAGCGCATCCAGCGCTCGTCGCGGCGTTGCAGGGCGGCGACGATCAGTTCCTCCTTGTTGGCGAAGTAGTGGTAGATACTTTTCCTGGAGACGCCGGCGGTTTTCACCAGCAGATCCATACCCGTGGCGGCGATGCCACTTTTATAGATCAACTTTTCGGTGACATCCAGAATGATGTCGCGTGTGTCGTTGCGAGTGATTTCGTTCATGGGTGCACAGTAGAACGATCGTTCTTCTTGGTCAATCCTGTTTTTGTGATGCCAGTGAAATCGTATTCGCGAGCAGACACCCACGAGACCCCGGCCGATCCATGGTGTAAGCTCTCAACCCTTCTGGATTCGACCCACTGCGAGCCCTATGCCGTCGCTTTTCAAACGCTCTCTGCTGCCCAAACTGCGCAGTTTTCCGCTGACCGCCGATGCCGTCACCATCCTTTCCGGCGCTGCCGAGTTTCGCCGCTGCCTGCTGGAAAAAATCGCCTCTGCGACCCAGCGCATCTACATCGTCGCGTTGTACCTGCAACAGGATGAAGCCGGTCAGGAAATCCTCGATGCCTTGCACGCCGCCAAACTGGCACGCCCGGAGCTGGACGTGGTGGTCGTTGTCGACTGGCTGCGCGCCCAACGTGGCCTGATCGGTGCCGGCAAGCAGCCGGGCAACTCGGCCTGGTATCAGGAAACCACCCGCACCCACGCCAGCGAGGTCCCGGTGTACGGCGTGCCGGTGCAGACCCGCGAGCTGTTCGGCGTGCTGCATTTGAAAGGCTTCGTGATTGACGACTGTGTGATCTACAGCGGCGCGAGCCTGAATAACGTCTATTTGCATAAGTTCGACAAATACCGCTACGACCGTTATCACCTGCTACACAACCGCGCCCTGGCCGATTCGATGCAGCACCTGGTCCAGCATGGCCTGATGGCTTCGAAAGCCGTGCACCGCCTCGATCTGCCGAACCTGCCGACCACCCGCAGCCTGCGTAACGACATCGGCGACTTGCGCAGCCGCCTCAAGCACGCCGCGTACGACACCACCCAAGGCAGCACGGTCAAGGATGGCTTGTCGGTCAGCCCGTTGCTCGGCGTCGGCAAGAATAATCCGTTGAGCCGGGTGATCTGCGAGTTGATCGCCAGCGCCCAGCATCAACTGACGATCTGCACCCCGTATTTCAACCTGCCGCTGGCCGTGACCCGGGAAATCAACCGGGCGCTGGCGCGGGGCGTGAAGATCGACATCGTGGTCGGCGACAAGACCGCCAACGACTTCTACATCCCGCCGAGCGAACCGTTCAAGGTGATCGCGGCGCTGCCGTATCTCTACGAAATCAGCCTGCGGCGTTTTGCCAAGCGCCATCAGCGCAGCGTCGACAGCGGCCAGTTGAACCTGCACCTGTGGAAGGATGGCGACAACACTTATCACCTCAAGGGCATGTGGGTCGATCAGCGTTACACCCTGCTGACCGGCAACAACCTCAACCCGCGCGCGTTCCGCCTCGATCTGGAAAACGCGCTGCTGATCGATGATCCGAAAGGCGAGTGGCTGGGGCCGCGTCGCAGCGAACTGGCGGAGATTTTTCAGCACACCACGCGCATCGAGCGCTATCAGGATCTGGAAGCGCTGCCGGATTATCCGGGGGCGGTGGCCAAGTTTCTCAAGCGGGTGAGCCGGGTGCGCATCGAACGCTTGCTGTACCGCATTCTGTAGACCGTAGAGCGTTTTTTTATAGTTCCTTGCAGGTGTGCCGCTCTAGGCTGAGGGCGTGCACACCTGGAAAAGGAATTCAGTTTGGCCATCCCGTCCCTCGCTGCAAATGCCACTCGTACCGCAACGCCCTCTGAATCGTCTGATCAACCATTGGCTTCGATCCGGTTGGCAGCGCAGGTTTTGAGCACCTCAAGCAGTTCCCGAGTCTTCACCCAGACCCACCCGGCGCTCACCCGCCTGGACAACAACACCGTCGAGATTCCGTTGTATTACCCGGCTGCAAAACGCGAAGGTGACCGCATCGACAGTGTGGACGCCTTAAGCGAGGCCTGGGCTGCCGCTTATGAGCAACTGACCACCCAGCCATTGTCGGAACGGGAGATTCTCCAGCTGCTGAAAAGTGGTTTCCCGTGCACCGTATTCGGAAAAAAACTGAAGCAAGAATTCATCGAGGCATTCATGCGCTCGACTCGCCCGCTGGGCGACTTGACGCCGCAGCGACTGCGCGAGATCGTCGAGGTTCTTTTTGATTTACCGCCACACGATTGGGCAAGCGTGTTGGGCGAGCGGCTCAACTTTGCGCAAGGCCACTCGATGGTTGCCGATTTTATCCAGGCCCGACTCACGTTATCGCGCCAACAGCGGGACGAGCAGATCGCCAGGCACCAATTGCTTACCAATGCTCAATGGCAATGCCTTCGCGAGATTATCGAAGAGAGTCCGCCGTGGGTTTATGAAGCTTGGGCGCAGCGGCTTGATCTTGAACTGGAGAGGCAACCTGCCGGCCAGTCGTGGGTCGACCTGGAAGACGTATCACATGTCAGACCGTCACCGGCTGCCGCGCAATTTCTGTTGAGCCAGTGCAGGCAGGTCATCAACGGGAATACGACGAACGAAGCGGTTTCGAGCGAATATGAAACCAGGATCCATCAGCTTCTGAACGGTATCCTGGAAAAAACCGACCCCGCCGTGGCTGATCGTACCGTTGAAGAAACGCTGAGTTTCGAGTTCCTTAAACCCTTCAGGCCGCACAACCACCTGGTGAGTTACAACCAGGGCCCTAACGCCCCGGAGCGGGAGTTTCCGTTGCTGGCGGTGCTGGAGGAGATCGAGCGCAAAGGCGAGTTCTACGATTTCGTCACCCGCAGTGGCCCGTCCGTACCCTTGGGGCTCGTGAAACGACTTTTGTATGTGCTCAATCTGAACGACCAACTCAACAAGTTGCCGGGGCGAGCAGGGGAGCCCGGCCCTCAGGCGCTGCCCGGAGCCACGACGCCGATCGTTCTGGAGCAAATGCTCCGCGAGGCCGATGCGCTTCTGACCACGATCACCCATTCCATGACCGGCTGGCGCCCTGTTGAAGCCGCACTCCCTGATCCAAGAAATATCATCGACCGCATCATCGGCTCGGGCGTACGAACGCCATTGCGCCAAGGGCCTCCAGCGAATTCATACGGTGCAAGCGGCAATCCCTATGCGGAAACCACCGAACCCGTCAACACACCGGGCGGCAGCCTGGCGACGCTGGAAGAACTGGCCAGCCAGCTGGGGGCCTGGCTGAACTCCGCAGCCGGGTATCTGGGGGCAACGGGGGCGACGGTCATCACCGGTGCCGCCGGTTTCGCCCAACGACACCCGCGTGCCAGCGCCAGCGTGATGTGGGCCGCGATTTACGCGGCGGTGAACGCGTTTCACAGTCGCTGGTTCGCCGACCCGGCGCCGGCCCTCGCCAGGCACTTCGCCCCGGAAACAGATCCCGGCTTACGCAGAACAATGGTCGAGGGGGTCGAGTCGTTTCTGGAGCGCGTGCCGGAGGTGGCGAAGGCTGTCCAGGCGCGAATCGCCAACTCAACCCATGCCGATCCTCACCTGGATCAACAGTTAGTGCCCGATGTTGTTCTCCTGTTAGAGCAACCGGTGCCCTGGAGCCCGCACATCACCAGCGCTGCATTGCTCGATGAAATCATCAGCGCAGGCCATGAGCCGCCCGAACGCTCGGATCGACGAAAGCGCGCGGCGCAGTGGACGCTGGAGACACTGAACGACGCCGATGCAACGTCAAGCGCGGATCGAGACTTGTGTGACAGCGTCATTGCCCTGCTGGATGCCAACCACAACGTTCCGTTATCGATACCCGAGGACACGTTGATTCATGAGCCGGTCGAACGCTACAAAAACGCCTTGAACGACACGGGGCTGTTTGATTTCTTCACCGTTCAGGGCCTCGACCCGTCGACGCTGCGTATCCACCACGATTGCGTTACTGGGCTGGTCACCCGTGACGGAATCGCCACCACGGAGACGTTCACCCTGTGGGATAACTCGGGCTGGTGGCAGGTTTCACAGCAACTGCTGCCGATCCTGCAAGTGCTCGATCCTGACGACAGCGGGTTGTGTCATGTCAACGATGAGTCGAACGCCATCCCCCCGGATGTGGTACTGGCGTTCTACGGGGTCAATCCGCCCACCTCTGAAGCGGAAGCAAAGAACCTTGCCAGCGAATTGAAGGCCTCAGGCTGGCCCGAGTTCACCACCGGCAAAAAGGCCCGGCTGGAAAAAGCCCTTGAGCGGGTTGAGCTCGCGGCGGAAGAGGCAGAAGCCCGTGCGGCACTGGTCCACGCACTTGAACACAGCGTGAAGGACAAACCCGACAACGCGACCTTGGCATTGGCCGATGTCGCCGCGGCTGGCGTGAGTCGGTCTCTCGCCCAGGAGAGCCAGGCTATACGCCAGCATCTGAACGATTTTTTAGCGTTGCCAGCGATGATCGACCTTTGCCAGGCTAAACACATCGATTGCCGCGAGATGCCGGTCAGAGTCAGCGAACGAAAGATCCAGGTGTTGCACGAGACCCAGTGGGTTGACCTGACGGGCGCCGTTAACGCTCAGCCAGCCTTGAAGTTGCAACTCGACACGTTGATTCAGCAGACGGAGAAGACCGGACATTCGCTGTACAGCCGCGAATCCTTCGACCTGTTGCAGGTCATTCGTTTCAAGGGCTTCGATGCCCCCAGGAATGCGGGCGAAGTGCGCAACATCATTCGCTGGCTGAAAACCGCGTTACCGCCATCGCCGCCGCTGGGCAACTACGCAGTCGACTTGTTGGCGGGCGACGCAGCCTCCGTCGCCCTATCGAAAGTGGCCAGGACCGCGCTCGTCGATGCGTCCAAGGCACTGCTGAACGGCGCGCCATCCATTATCGATGCCCTGGGCGCCGAGTTGCTGGGGGATACTTCGCTGGAAGACCGGCGTACCCAGGCCGACACGCTGGTTGGCCAAATGCTGGATACCGATCAATCCGACGCGTGGGGGCAGACACTCGTCGAAAAGCTCGACTGGTTCGGCGCCGCTGAAGGGCAGACCGCGTCTGTACGTCACTACCAACAGCTGCTATTGACGGCGATCAAATTGAACATAGATCCCGAGGCGTCGGGCAAGTCCGGCAGCGTCGCCGGTTACGACGTCTATCAACCGAAAAACATGGGACGCGATGCGGCGGCGATCCGCAGCGATATTGAAGCGCACCTGATTGACAACAAAGGCGTCAGCGAGCTGGCGGCGCCGCTGGTAGCCCATCTGTTTCTGGCCGACGCAGCGCCGGAACTCCTGGTGCATCAGGTCGGCAAAGGCGTCGTCATGGGGTCTGCCGGCTGGATGACCTTGCGCCTGGGTGTCGACATCGCAGAAGCCAGCCATCCTGGCTGCTCGCGGGGCATGACCGATGAACAACTCATGGCCATTGCGGTACTCGATCCGGTCACGGAGGAAAACCGCCTGCTGTTTCAGAGCCTGGGCGTCGATATCACCGTGGCGTGGGGCGTCATGAACGGACTGATCCGTCAGCGCCCGTCGTCATCCTATTCGCCGGGAGATTATGAGCACGCAGCGAACCTGCTGGCGCGCCAGCGCGCCGAACTGGCCAAGGCGTTCCAGGCCATCACTCAACCGCTGCAAACCCGCCGGGAGCTGGCCATCATCGAACTTCGCAAGGTGTTCCCCGCGACCAGTGTCGCTGACATCGAAGCCCTGCAGCTGTGGTCAAAAAACCTTCCGGCGACCCTGAATCTGGAGGCATTGGAAGGACGCATCCACGGCTTGATCGAGGTCTACATGGCCGGTGACTTGACGGCAGGCGACTGGTGGATACCCAGCAAGGGCATCAACGCCGAGCAACTGAATCAGAAAATCCGGCAGCTACCCGACCTCAACAACGTCCTGACCGCGTCTGTCGATCGCTATTTCAGCGAATTCCAGCAGGGCTTCCTGGCGCCGGCCAAATTGCTGTTTTCCGAACTGCCGCTGCAAGATCGCCAATGCCTGGAGTTGGGGACGGTAGAGTTGTTCACGCTGCGGGAAGAGACCGGAAGCTTGAAAGAAGATGAAACGCCGCAACTTCGGGACTCATTCCGCGGACATTTCGGCACACTGATCCGTTGCGAGCACGCGGGTGATGTCAGTTACTTTGAAGTGTTCCTTGCTCAGATGAAGATCATCAAACGCACGGATCTGCCCCGCACACTGCCGCTCGATGGTGAGATAAAAGTGGAGAAGGCAAGAGTCAGCAAGGGCTCCGCCGTCAATGTCGATGTGCAGCGTGGCACTAGCCTGCCGTTCGATTTCAAGGCCTATTCGACCGGAACCGACCCGACCGCCAACACCCATTCACCCAGACTGATTATCGAACGGCTGGGCGGCAGCCTGCCCGGCACTGCGCTGGTGGGGGCCGATGATCCAGGCACTTATGTACCCAACAGTTATTTCTCGAGCAAAGTGGCCAAAATCGCCGAGCGGGTGATCAACGACAACCTTTTGCAGGGGCAGAAGGCATTTTTTCATGCGGCAGCCAAAGGCGAAACGCCCCGGGAAAAACAGGTGGCGTTCTGGCAAAAAATTGGTGATTTCCTGCTGCGGCTCATTCCCTTCGTCGGCTGCGTGAGCGACCTCAGGGACGGCACGCGGATGGGGCTGATCAATGGCTCGATCGGTTGCGTCACCGATGCGGTGTCCAGCCTTTTCGGCCTGGTCGGCGGAGCGGGCAAAACCATTGGCGCGGTCAGGACGATTGCACCCATCAAGGTCAAGGCCTTCGAAGTGCTGAAAATCACCACGGGCTCGGTTGCTTCGGTGATCAACCCGTTGAGCGGCATCCCGGACCTGATCATCGGCACTGCCAGGGGCGTGCGGCGCTTCGCTCATCTGATAACGAGCGGCGTCTTCGAGGTCACCCAGAATGGCCTCGGACGGTTGCAGAACGGTCTTGAGCAAGTCAGGAGTTTCTTTGGAGGATTGCCCGTCGCGCTGGCGGGGCAAAAGCTTCCGGGGTGGATGGACGCTGAGCACGCGATTCTGAAAGGCGTTCGCCTCGGTTCGAATGCAACGGCCATTCAAGCCAACGGCAAGTGGTACGGCGTGGATCGTCAGGGGCATCCCTCTGGTCCGCCCCTCGTGGGGTTCACGCCACTGAATCCTGCCCAGCGCGTTTGACGCCGCGGCTCCTTTGCGATTGCCGCAAAGGAGCCCGTCAGGCGTTGCAAAAACTCAGTTCAGGCCGAGTTTCCCACGCAGGGTCGACAGGTCTTCTGCCAGTGTATTCACCGGCCCGACCAGCGCCTTGCGATCGCTTTCCTTGACTTTGTCGTAGGTTTCGAAGCCGCCGTCCTTGGTTTTGTACTTGGCCAGGGTCTTGTTCACCGTCGCGAAGTTTTTGTCGACCTTGGCGATGAACGCAGCATCCTGCTTCTCGATCTGTGGACGGAACAGGTCGACGATTTTCTTCGCGCCGTCGATGTTGCCCTGGAAGTCATAGAGGTCGGTGTGGCTGTAGCGGTCTTCCTCGCCGGAGATCTTGGTCGCCGCGACTTCTTCCAGCAGCGCTGCGGCGCCGCCGACGACTTTTTCTGGCGGGAAAGTCAGGCCGGCTACGCGGGTTTGCAGATCTTTGACGTCTTTGTTCAAGCCGTCGGCCAGGTCGCCCAGGCCTTGGGTGCTCTTTTCGGAGAACAGCGAGTACTCGATGCGGTGGAAACCGGTGAAGTCTTCGGCTTTCACGCCTTTTTCATGGTCGTCGACGCGGGAGTCGATGGACGCGTCGAGGTCACTGAACAGTTCGGCAATCGGCTCGATCGACTCGTAGTAAACCCGGGTCGGCGCGTAGAGTTTTTGTGCGGTGGCCAGGTCACCTTTTTTTACCGCGTCGGTGAATTGCTGGGTGTGGCTGGCCAGTTCGTCCAGCTGTTCGGTGACGTAGATCTTGTAGTCGGAGATCGGGCCGACCAGCTCTAGCGGCGCCGTCGCCGCAAAAGCCGAAAACGGGGTGTTGAGCAAACCAAGGGTCAGCAGTAACGCGAGTGGCGACTTTTTCATGGGACGGTTCCGTGTGTTGGTCAGGTGTTTGTGGTGGGTTGTGTGGCATGAAGCAGCGCGCGACCGATGAAGTCCTGGTCGCCCGTCACACCCGGCAGGGTGAAGAAATACCCACCGCCGACCGGCTTGAGGTATTCCTCGAGCGGTTCGCCGTTGAGTCGGGTTTGTACGGTGATGAAGCCTTTTTCCAGGTCCGCCTGGTAACAGATGAACAGCAGGCCCATGTCCAGCTGGCCGTTCTTGTTCACGCCGTTGGAGTAGTTGAACGGCCGGCGCAGGATCAGGTTCGCCTGGCTTGCCGCGGTGCGCGGGTTGGCCAGGCGGATGTGCGCGTCGAGTCGGGTCAGCTTGCCTTGCGGGTCCTTGGCGTAGTCCGGCACCTCGGTTTCGTGGTTGCCACCCATGGGCGCGCCGGTGCTTTTGATCCGGCCGAGGATGCTTTCCTGTTCCTGCAACGGCGTGCGGTCCCAGCGTTCGACGAAGTTGCGGATGATCCGCACCGCTTGATAGCTGCCGTTGGCGGCCCACGTCGGTTCATCGCTGCCGGGTTGCACCCAGACGAGGCGGTCCATGGCCTTGGCGTCGTTGGAGTCGGGGTTGGCCGAACCGTCGCGAAAGCCCAGGAAGTTACGCGCACTCTGCGCCGGTATGCCGGGTTTCGCCGGGGCTTGCGGTGGCACGCTGCCTTCCTGTTTCCAGCGCACCAGCAGCAGGTCCGGCAGGTTTTTCACGATGTCGCGCAGGGCGTGGATGTTGGTGTCGGTGGTGTTGGCGCAGAACTGCAGGCTCAGGTCGCCGTGGCAGCAATCGGCCTCCAGCGCATCGTTGGGGAAGCCGACCATGCGGCTCAGGCGCTTCGGCTTGGCGTCGGCCAGGCCGAAGCGTTCGTCGAACAGCGACTCGCCCACGGACACGGTAATGGTCAGGTTGTCCGGGGTGACCACCGGCCCGAGAATCCCGGAATCCACCGGCGGCAGTTTCGGGTCGACCTGGGTCACCGGGCCGCCCTTCATCAGGAAGGCGATGCGCTCGTTGAGCGTGCGGAACAGCCGCTCCAGGTCGTCGCGATCGCTGGCCAGCACATCGAACGACACCAGCATGCCGGACGCCGGGCGCGGGGTGACGATCCCGCTCTGGTGCTGGCCGTAGAAATCGTGGCGGTCTTCGGTTTTTTCACTGCTCGGCGCTTCGGTGACCTGCGCCGGGCTGGCGGCCATGGCCGGGCAGCTTAGCGCCGAACCGGCGAGGGCCACACCGGCGGCGCCCATGCCCATCAAGACCCGGCGCCGCTGAAGGTTGAATTGCTCTGTATCGTTCATCTGGAGTGGTCTTCTGCTACAGGCCTGAAAGGCCAAGGGCGGGATCGATTCCGTCGAGTGCATCGGCCAGGGCCTTGGCCTTGTCGGCGATCTGTTTGCGCTGTTCGGCACTGACGCTGTCGTAGCTCGCGTAGCCGTCATTGACCTTGAAGCCATTGAGTTGGGCATCGAGGCTGGCGATGGCGCCGTCGATGCGCGGCAGCAGGTCGGCCGCGGACTTGGCCAGCAGCGGCCGCAACAGGTCGACGACTTTGCGCGCCGCTTCGAGGTTGCCGGCGAAGCCGTTCAGGTCGGTATGGCTGTAACGCTCTTCTTCGCCGCTGCTGGCGCGCACGTCGCCCAGGTTGTTGAGGTTGCGCACGACGATGCTGACCAGTTGTTCCGGCGGCAGCGATTGAGCCAGCAGTTGTTGCTTGAGGGCAGTAACGTCGGTCAGCAGGCGCTGGGCTACCGGCGTCAGGCCATCGACGTTGCGTTGCTGAAACAGTGCGTATTCCAGGCGATGGAAACCACTGAAACCGGGGTCTTGCTCGCGTTTTTCAAAGTAATCGGCGCGGGCGTTGATCGCGTTGTCAAGCTCGGCCAGGCGTTGCGCGGCGGGGGCAATGCGTTGATAGGCGGCGCGGGCTGGCACATACAAGGCTTGCGCCTGACTGAGGTCGCCGGCCTCGATGGCTTGCTCGAGGGCAGTGACGGCTTTGACCAGCGCAGAGCCCTGACTGCTGAGGTACACGCGAAATTCCGACAATGGCCCGATGAACGCGACCATTGACGGCCTGGCCTTGGCAGCCGCCTCGGAGGCTGCGGTCGGCGTGACGTGCAGTGTGCCGCGCGGGTTGCTCAGCAGGCCGCAAGTGATCGCGTAATCGCCGGGCAACAGGTTGGCGTTGATCACCTGGCTCAGGCCGGGGGCGATGTTTTCCCGTTCTTCGATCACCAGCACGCCGTCGAGGATTTCCCATTCAACCGCCCGGTCCGAACGGTTGACGATGCGGAAACTGGCGCGACCGGCCGGCACGGTCAGCGCATTCGGCTCACAGCTGTGCGATTGAATGGTCACCAGCACTTCGTCATGGTTGCTCTGACGCTTGGCCGCGGCCATTTTCGACGCGTAGTAGAACAGGCCGCCGGCAGCGATCATCACGATCACCGAACCGGCCACCGCCCAGCGCAAGGCGCGGGGAGGGGAGGCCTGGGGTGGGGCTTGATTTGGCATGGGGGCCCTTACTGACTGGAAATGTAATAGTTTGAAAATGGCCCTGTAGGAGCGAGCTTGCTCGCGATGAACCTCAGGGCACCGCGGGGAATCAGGATTTCCGCGTCATCGTTTACGACCATCGCGCGCAGGCTCGCTCCCACGAGGGTTGGCATGGGGTGCTGGCGCCGGGAGAAAGAACATCACCAGCGCGACCACCAGATAAATCAGATAGGCGCCCAGGGTGCTGACGGTCGGGGCTTCCTGATAACCGAACATACCGGCCAGCACCGAGCCGAGCGGGCTGTCCATCGGCAGCGCGGCGCTGAAGTCGAACAGCACTGTTTGCAGGTGGTTCCAGACCCCGGCTTCGTGCAGCGCCTGCACCGAGTTGGCAAGAATGCCGGCGGCGACCACCAGGATGAACAGGCCGGTCCAGCGGAAAAATGCGCCAAGGTTCAGGCGCATGCTGCCGCTGTAGATCAGGAAACCAATAACGATCGCCAGGATCAGGCCGAGCAGGGCTCCGATCGGCGCGCCCGGGCCTTCGCTCTGCTGGAACACCGCGAGCAGGAAAAATACGGTTTCCAGGCCTTCCCGGGCCACGGCGAAGAACACCATGGCGATCAGCGCAGTCACCTGATGCTTCGAACCGGCCAGCGCGTGATCGAGAGAGACGTGCAATGAATGCTTGATCGAACGCGCCACCTTGCGCATCCAGAACACCATGGAACTGAGAATGCCGACCGCCACCAGGCCGACCACGCCTTCGAACAGTTCCTGTTGCTTCTGCGGGAATTCGGCGCTGACCAGCTCCAGACCGCCGCCGACCAACAGCGCCAGTGCAGCGGCGAGAAACACGCCAATCCACACGGCAGGCATCCATTGGCCGCGGCCGGTTTGCTTGAGGTAACTGGCGATGATGCCGACGATCAGTGCAGCTTCAATGCCTTCACGCAGCATGATCAGAAAGGGAACGAGCATTCAGCGGCGTCTCGGATCAGATAGGGATGCTAATTTGTAACATAATGACACTCATTCCCAAATGGCAACCATTGACATTAACCTGAACCTAAGCTGAACAACTCTGAAGATTGGAATCGGTGGCCCGCGCAGATCCTCTCGTGGGAGCGGGCTTGCTCGCGAATGCGGTGTGTCAGTCGCTGCATTTTTAACGGAAAGACCGCATTCGCGAGCAAGCCCGCTCCCACAATGGGGATCTGCGATGGATGGGCGGTTGCGGTAAGATGCCGACACTCAAAAACAACAGGGCTCACCGCGCTCAATGTCGGAAAAAGACACCATTTCCATGCAACTGGTGCGTGAAGCGCTGTTGCAAAGTTGCGCCCAGGGCGCTGCCTCCGACGAGGTGTTGGACAAGGTCGGTATCGATCCGGCGCTGCTGCAGTCCGTCGAGGCGCGCGTCCCGGCCACGTCCTATGCGCGTCTGTGGCGTTTGCTCGCCCGGCGGCACGACGACGAATTTTTTGGCATGGACCCGCGCAAACTCAAATCCGGCAGCTTGGCGTTTCTGTGCCGCAGCTCGATGGTCCAGCCGAGCCTCGCCGCCGGCCTGGCCTCGGGGTTGGCGTTCCTGTCGCTGATGCTTGAACACCTGCCGGCGCAGCTGGTGCGCCAGCAAAGCCTCGCGGAAATCGTGCTGTTGGAAGACGACCAGGACCCGCGTCGCGCCTTCACCTATTTCACTTATTGGATGATCGTCCACGGCGTGGCCTGCTGGCTGGCGGGGCGACGCATCCCGATTCTGGCTATCGAGTTGCGCTGTCCGCAGCCGGACTTCTGCGACGACTATCAGGTGATGTTCTCGCAAAACCTGCGTTTCGACCGGCCGCGCACGCGGATGATTTTCTCCGCCGATTGCCTCGATCTGCCGATCAAGCGCAGCGCCGAAGAGCTCAAGCGATTCCTCGCCCATGCGCCGGCGAACATCCTGGTCAAGTACCGCGACCCGGAGAGCCTGGCCAGTCGCATCAAGCAGGACCTGCGGCAATTACCCGCCGAACAATGGCCGGAAACCGAACCGTTGGCGCAGCAATTGTGCATGTCGGCGTCGACCTTGCGCCGACGGCTGGCGGAAGAAGGGCAGACCTATCAGGGCCTCAAGGACAGCGTGCGCAAGGAGTTGGCCATCGTCTGGCTGGCGGAGCCGAGCATCAGCTTCGCCGAAATCGCCACACGACTGGGGTTTGCCGATGCGAGTTCGTTCTACAAGGCGTTTCGCAAGTGGTCGGGGTCGAATCCGGGGCATTACCGCAGCCTGATTCTCAACGAAGCGACCTGATCCGGATTTTGCATTGAGGCGGCTGACGCCTTCGCGGGCTTGCCCGCAATGAGGCCCACCCGGACGACACATCCCTCAAACCTTGGCCAAACCAGTCAAGCAACTTGATAACTTTGACCATTGCCCGCCACCCCGCGCGGGGCGAGTATTTCCCTGGTTTTTACGGTTCCCCCAACCTAATAAAAATACAAAGGGATTCTGGCAATGCGCGATTACCTGTCTGCTACGTCACAGTTCGATTACCAGCACACCGTCGACGCCGCCCTCGCGGGCAATCTGACGGCCCTCAATGCCTGCGTCGAGTGTTGCGACCGGCATGCGTTGCCAGGCCGCATTGCGCTGTTCTGGGAAGGCCGCGATGGCAGCAGTGCGACGTACACCTTCAGCGATCTGCAGGACAAAGCCGCGCGTTTTGCCAATTTCCTCCTGGCCCAGGGCGTGCAGAAGGGCGACAAGGTCGCCGGCCTGCTGCCGCGCAACATCGAATTACTGATCACAGTGTTCGCCACCTGGCGCATCGGCGCGGTGTACCAGCCGTTGTTCACTGCGTTCGGGCCGAAAGCCATCGAGCACCGCCTGAGCTGCTCGGGCGCCAAGGTCGTGGTCACCGATGCGGTCAATCGTTCCAAACTCGCTGACGTGGCCGACTGCCCGGCCATCGTGACCGTCGGCGGCGCGAAGGGCCAGGGCATTGTCCGCGGCGATTTCAGTTTCTGGGCCGAACTGGCCAATTATTCCTCCGCGTGCGAGCCGGTGCTGCTGACCGGCGAAGACCCGTTCCTGCTGATGTTCACCTCGGGCACCACCGGTCCGTCGAAAGCCTTGTCGGTGCCGCTCAAGGCCATCGTTGCATTCCAGAGCTACACCCGTGACGCCGTGGACCTGCGCCCGGAAGACGCATTCTGGAACGTCGCCGATCCGGGTTGGGCCTACGGCATCTATTTCGGCGTGACCGGACCGATGTCGATGGGGCATCCGATCACGTTCTACGATGGCCCGTTCACCCTGGAAAGTACCTGCCGGGTGATCAACAAGTACGGGATCACCAACCTCACCGGTTCGCCGACCGCGTATCGCCTGTTGATCGCTGGCGGCGACGAGTTCGCCCAATCGATCAAGGGCAAGCTGCGCATCGTCAGCAGCGCCGGCGAGCCATTGAACCCGGAAGTGATCCGCTGGTTTGCCGACAACCTCGGCGTGGTGATCCATGACCATTACGGCCAGACCGAACTGGGCATGGTCCTGTGCAACCACCACGGACTCGAACACCCGATTCACATGGGTGCCGCCGGTTTTGCCTCGCCGGGCCATCGCATCGTGGTGCTGGACGATGAATACAAGGAGCTGGGCGTCGGCCAGCCCGGCATTCTCGCCATTGACCGTCCCCAATCGCCGATGTGCTGGTTCAATGGCTACGAAGGCGCACCGACCAAAGCCTTCGTTGGCAACTACTACCTGAGCGGCGACACCGTTGAATGGAACCCGGACGGCAGCATCAGCTTCGTCGGTCGCAGCGATGACGTGATCACCACTTCCGGCTACCGCGTGGGCCCGTTCGACGTGGAAAGCGCGCTGATCGAGCATCCGGCCGTCGTCGAAGCGGCCGTGGTCGGCAAACCCGATCCGGAGCGCACCGAACTGGTCAAAGCCTTCGTGGTGCTCAGCGCGCAATACCGTGCCGCGCCGGAACTGGCCGAAGAACTGCGCCAGCACGTGCGCAAGCGCCTGGCCGCGCACTCGTACCCCCGTGAAATCGAATTTGTCAGCGAGTTGCCGAAAACCCCAAGCGGCAAATTGCAGCGCTTTATCTTGCGCAACCAGGAAATCGCCAAGGCTCAAGAGGCCGCGGCGAAGAACGTTTCAGCTTGAATCCAAGGAAACCATCATGCAGATCGAAAACAAGGTTTTTCTCGTCACCGGCGGTGCCTCCGGGCTCGGTGCGGCCACGGCGCAAATGCTGGTCGAGGCTGGCGCCAACGTCATGCTGGTGGACATGAATGCCGAAGCGGTCGCGGCCCAGGCTGAACGCCTCGGCGCGAAGAGCGTGGTGGCGGACATCAGTAATGAAGCCGCGGCCGAAGCGGCAGTGCAGGCCACGGTCAAGGCCTTTGGCGGCCTCAACGGTCTGGTCAACTGCGCCGGCATCGTCCGGGGCGAGAAGATCCTCGGCAAGAACGGTCCGCACGCATTGTCCAGTTTCAGCCAGGTGATCAACGTCAACCTGATCGGCAGCTTCAACATGCTGCGCCTGGCCTCCGCCGCCATCGCTGAAACCGAGGCGGACGCCGATGGCGAGCGCGGGGTGATCATCAACACCGCCTCGGCGGCGGCCTATGACGGGCAGATCGGCCAGGCGGCCTATGCCGCCTCCAAAGGCGCGATCGTCAGCCTCACCTTACCCGCCGCCCGCGAACTGGCGCGCTTCGGCATCCGTGTGATGACCATCGCCCCAGGCATTTTCGAAACGCCGATGATGGCCGGCATGACCCAGGAAGCCCGCGACTCCCTGGCCGCTGGCGTACCTTTTCCGCCGCGCCTGGGCAAACCGGGCGAGTATGCCGCGCTGGTCAGGCATATCATTGAGAACAGCATGCTCAATGGCGAGGTGATCCGTCTCGACGGCGCCTTGCGCATGGCCGCCAAGTAAGAGGAGTTGTCATGACTATGTCCAACGATCCAATTGTTATCGTCAGCGCCGTCCGCACCCCGATGGGTGGGTTCCAGGGCGAACTGAAAAGCTTCACCGCGCCGCAGCTTGGTGCTGCCGCGATCAAAGCCGCCGTCGAACGGGCCGGCGTGGCGCCGGAGGCGGTTGAAGAAGTGCTGTTTGGTTGCGTGCTGTCCGCCGGCCTCGGTCAGGCCCCGGCACGTCAGGCGGCGCTGGGCGCCGGGCTGGATAAATCGACCCGATGCACCACCCTGAACAAGATGTGCGGTTCGGGTATGGAAGCGGCGATCCTGGCCCACGACATGCTGATCGCCGGCAGCGCTGAAGTCGTGGTCGCGGGCGGCATGGAAAGCATGTCCAACGCACCCTACCTGCTGGACCGCGCGCGCGCCGGCTACCGCATGGGCCACGGTCGCGTACTGGACTCCATGTTCCTCGACGGTCTCGAAGACGCTTACGACAAAGGCCGGCTGATGGGCACCTTCGCCGAAGATTGCGCTGAAACCAACGGTTTCAGTCGCGAAGCCCAGGATGCATTCGCCATCGCCTCGACCACCCGCGCACAGCAGGCGATCAAGGACGGCAGCTTCAAGGATGAAATCGTCCCGCTCACCGTGACTGTCGGCAAAGAGCAGGTGCTGATCAGCAACGATGAACAACCACCGAAAGCCAAGCTGGACAAGATCGCCTCGCTGAAACCGGCGTTCCGCGAAGGCGGTACGGTGACCGCGGCCAACTCCAGTTCTATTTCCGATGGCGCGGCGGCGCTGGTGCTGATGCGCCGTTCCGAAGCACAGAAGCGTGGCTTGAAGCCTTTGGCGGTGATCCATGGGCACGCGGCGTTCGCTGATACGCCGGGCCTGTTCCCGGTGGCCCCGGTGGGCGCGATCAGGAAGTTGCTGAAGAAAACCGGCTGGTCGCTGGATGAAGTCGATCTGGTGGAAGTGAACGAAGCGTTCGCGGTGGTCAGCCTGGTGACCATGACCAAACTGGAGATTCCCCACGAGAAGATCAACGTGCACGGCGGGGCATGTGCCCTCGGCCACCCGATTGGTGCATCGGGCGCGCGGATCCTCGTGACCTTGCTCTCGGCACTGCGCCAGAAAGGCCTGAAACGCGGCGTCGCGGCCATCTGCATCGGCGGCGGTGAAGCGACGGCGATGGCCGTGGAATGCCTGTACTAGGCCAACCTCACTTCTGTGGGAGCCAGCCTGCTGGCGATGACGGTGTGTCATAAAAGCCGGCATCGACTGGCCCGACGCTATCGCCAGCAGGGCTGGCTCCCACAGGGTTCTGCGTCGCAACTCGATTCAAGGATTCACCATGATTGCCAATGACGAACAACAACAAATCAGCGAAGCCGCCCGGCAGTTTGCCCAGGAACGGCTGAAACCGTTCGCCGCCGAATGGGACCGCGAGCATCGATTCCCAAGGGAAGCCATCGGCGAAATGGCCGAGCTCGGCTTCTTCGGCATGCTGGTGCCGGAGCAGTGGGGCGGCAGCGACACCGGTTACCTGGCCTACGCCATGGCCCTGGAAGAAATCGCCGCCGGCGACGGCGCCTGCTCGACCATCATGAGCGTGCACAACTCGGTGGGTTGCGTGCCGATCCTCAACTATGGCAACGACGAGCAGAAAGAGCGCTTCCTCAAGCCATTGGCCAGCGGCGCGATGCTCGGCGCCTTTGCGTTGACCGAACCCCAGGCCGGCTCCGACGCCAGCGGCCTGAAAACCCGTGCCCGTCTTGAAGGCGATCACTACGTGCTCAACGGCTGCAAACAGTTCATCACCTCCGGGCAAAACGCCGGGGTGGTGATTGTGTTCGCGGTCACCGATCCGAGCGCCGGCAAACGCGGGATCACTGCGCTGATCGTGCCCACCGATTCGCCGGGCTACACAGTCGCGCGCGTCGAAGACAAACTCGGCCAGCACGCGTCCGACACCTGCCAGATCCTGTTCGAAGACGTCAAAGTGCCGGTGGCCAACCGCCTGGGCGAGGAGGGTGAAGGCTACCGGATCGCCCTGGCCAACCTCGAAGGCGGGCGCGTCGGCATCGCGTCGCAAGCGGTCGGCATGGCCCGCGCCGCGTTCGAAGCGGCCCGGGACTACGCCCGTGAGCGCGAGAGTTTCGGCAAGCCGATCATCGAGCATCAGGCGGTCGCGTTTCGCCTGGCAGACATGGCTACCCAGATCGCTGTCGCCCGGCAAATGGTGCATTACGCCGCGGCGCTGCGTGACAGCGGCAAGCCGGCGCTGGTCGAAGCGTCGATGGCCAAGCTGTTCGCCTCGGAAATGGCCGAAAAGGTCTGCTCCGCGGCCTTGCAAACCCTCGGCGGTTACGGTTACCTGAACGACTTCCCGCTGGAGCGGATCTACCGCGACGTGCGGGTGTGTCAGATCTACGAAGGCACCAGCGATATTCAGCGCATGGTCATTTCGCGCAGTCTTTAAGAAGGAGTCCATTGTGAGTTACGAAACGATTTTGCTGGAAACCCGGGGCCGTGTCGGCCTGATCACCCTGAACCGCCCGCAGGCGCTGAACGCGTTGAACGCGCAGATTGTCAGCGAGCTGAACCACGCCCTGGATGGCCTGGAAGCCGATGCGAACATCGGTTGCATCGTGCTGACCGGTTCGAAGAAAGCCTTTGCGGCCGGTGCCGACATCAAGGAAATGGCCGAGCTGACCTACCCGCAGATCTACATTGACGACCTGTTTAGCGACAGCGATCGCGTGGCCAACCGTCGCAAGCCGATCATCGCCGCGGTCAACGGTTTCGCCCTGGGCGGTGGTTGTGAACTGGCGCTGATGTGCGACTTCATCCTGGCCGGCGACAACGCCAAATTCGGTCAGCCGGAAATCAACCTCGGCGTGCTGCCGGGCATGGGCGGCACCCAGCGCCTGACCCGTGCGGTGGGCAAGGCCAAGGCCATGGAAATGTGCCTGAGCGGTCGCCTGATCGACGCGGTGGAAGCGGAGCGCTGCGGCATCGTCGCGCGGATCGTGCCGAGCGATGAGCTGCTGGATGAAGCGCTGAAAGTCGCGACGTTGATCGCCAGCAAATCGTTGCCGATTGCGATGATGGTCAAGGAAAGCGTCAACCGCGCGTTTGAAGTGAGCCTGTCGGAAGGCGTGCGTTTTGAACGTCGGGTGTTCCATGCGGCGTTTGCGACGCAGGATCAGAAGGAAGGGATGGCGGCGTTTATTGCCAAGCGGGAGGCGAAGTTCCAAGGCAAATAATGTAGCGCATTCAAACGCGCCCCCATCGGAATGCCGCAAAAATCCCCTGTAGGAGCGAGCCTGCTCGCGAAAAACGCCAGGGCGCCGCGTTAATTCAGGCGCCGCGCGTCATCGTTGACCACCCTCGCGAGCGTGCTCGCGCCTACAGAGGGTCACGCCAGGTAGTTTTTCAGCTCCCGGGCAATCACCATCCGCTGAATCTCGCTCGATCCTTCATAAATCTGCGTGATCCGCGCATCCCGGTAGTAGCGCTCCACCGGGTAATCCTCCAGATACCCGTACCCGCCATGAATCTGTATCGCTGACGAGCAGACCTTCTCGGCCATTTCCGAGGCGAACAGCTTGGCCTGGGACGCTTCCGACAAACACGGCTTGCCCGCGCTACGCAACCGCGCGGCGTGCAGGATCAGCAAACGTGCCGCATTCAGCCGCGTGTGCATGTCGGCCAGCATGTTGGCAATGCTCTGGTGCTCGATGATCGGCTTGTCGAACTGCACACGATCACGGGCGTAAGCCAGCGCCGCCTCGAATGCCGCGCGGGCAATGCCCAAGGCTTGAGCGGCAATGCCGATGCGTCCGCCTTCAAGATTCGACAGCGCAATCGCCAGGCCTTTGCCGCGTTCGCCGAGCAGGTTGGCTTCGGGAATCGTGCAGTTGCTCAGGGTTACCGCGCAGGTATCGGAGGCGCGGATGCCCATCTTGTGTTCGGTGCGATCGACGATGAAACCGGCCGTGTCGGTCGGGACCAGAAACGCCGAAATCCCGCGCTTGCCCAGGTCCGGGTCGGTCACGGCGAATACGATCGCCAGTTTCGCCCGCTTGCCGTTGCTGACGAATTGCTTGGCGCCGTTGATCACCCACTGGCCATCGCGCAATTCAGCGCGGGTGCGCAGGTTGTGCGCTTCGGAACCGGCCTGGGGCTCGGTCAGGCAGAAACAGCCGATGGTCTGGCCGCTGGCCAGACCGGGTAACCAGGTCTGTTTCTGTTCCTCAGTGCCGTAGTTGAGCACCGGTCCGCAACCCACGGAGTTGTGGATGCTCATCAACGCACCGGTGGCACCGTCGCCGACGGAAATCTCTTCCACCGCCAGGGCATAGGCAACGTAGTCCACGTAGGTGCCGCCCCATTCCTCCGGCACCACCATGCCCAGCAGGCCCAGTTCACCCATCTTTGCAACCAGGCCGTCGTCGATCCAGCCAGCTTTTTCCCAGGCTTGCGCATGGGGCGCGATTTCGCCGCGGGCAAAATCCCGGGCCATGTCGCGGATCATGACTTGCTCTTCGCTCAATTCGATATCGTGCATGGCTCAGCTCCCGCTCCGGTCAAACCCTGTGAAGAAACTCGCGACATGCTCAGCGTCCAGCGCCTGCAAGGTCGGCGGATTCCAGCGCGGGGTCTTGTCTTTGTCGATCAGCAAGGCGCGCACGCCTTCGATCAGGTCGCCGCGCTCGAACCATTGACGGTCCAGGTGCAGCTCGAGGGCGAAGCAGTCTTCCAGGCTCAAGTGCCGACCGCGCCGCAGCATTTCCAGAGTCACGGCCATGGCCAGCGGCGAACGGCTTTGCAGCAGGTCAGCGGTGGCCAGTGCCCATTCATGGCTGTCGGCGACGGTCACTTCGCGCAGTTGCTCAACCATACTCGGCACGTCACTCAAGGCGAAGAAGTGGTCGATGGCCGGGCGCAGGGCTTTCAAGGGGGCGTCGGGCAATTGCTGCACCGCGTGAAGAGCCAGCAGGCCTTGCAGGTCCTTCAGTGGGGTGTCGTGCCACTCCAGTTGATCGAGTTGTTCGTCCAGCGCACCGAGTTTGGCGCTGTCCAGATACCAGTCGGCCAGTCCGCAGTAGAGCGCGTCCGCCGCCCGGATCTGCACGCCACTGACGCCCAGGTAAATCCCCAGTTCGCCGGGAATGCGTGGCAGGAAGTAGCTGCCGCCGACGTCCGGGAAATAACCGATGCCCACTTCCGGCATTGCCAGACGGCTTTTCTCGGTGACGACTCGCAGATCGGCGCCTTGCACCAGACCCATGCCGCCGCCCAGGACGAAACCGTCCATCAAGGCGAGCACGGGTTTGCGGTAATGATGGATGGCGAGGTCGAGGGCATATTCCTCGACGAAGAACGCTTCGTGCAGGGTGTCGCCGTTCTTGAAACTGTCGTACAGCGAGCGGATGTCGCCACCGGCACAGAAGGCTTTCTCACCGGCGCCGCGCAGGACGACCGCGTGAATCTGCGGGTCTTTGGCCCAGGCATCGAGCTGACGCTGCAGCAGGCGGACCATGTCCAGGGTGATCGCGTTGAGACCGGCGGGGCGATTGAGGGTCAGGTGACCGATGTGGTTGCGGACCTCGGCCAGCACTTCGTTTTGCGTGGCATCCATGGACTGAGTCCCCGGAGAAGAAACCTGAGCAGTCATCAGTAACTCCCTGCTTTTATTGTTCTTTATAGACAAGCTCGCGCGCGAGCGATCCCGGATCGTACCAGTGCAAATTTGTGATGTACAACCGGGATATGTGCAGGTTCTGTCTGCATATTTGCAGCGCCGTCATTGTGGGAGCGGGCTGCTCGCGAAAGCGGTGTGTCAGCAAACGAAGGGTTGACTGACATGGCCTCTTCGCGAGCAAGCCCGCTCCCACAGAGGGGCTGTGTGGTGTCAGGAGCGGCTGCTGAGCACTTCGCCGATGCTGCGGCGCTTGGCGTGCAGTTCGCTGGCATGGATCAGCTGTTCGAGGTCTTCGGGAGTGACGTCGAAGAAGGCTTCCATGTCCGCCAATGCCAGTTTCAAATCCTCGGCAGTGATGGCCTGGTTGTCGGCCGAGGGCATGGCCGGTTCGGGTTCCGCGGGGCGTCTGGGGTAGCGAATGCGCGTCAGGTTGTTGTAGACCAGCGCGCTGAACAGCATGCTCGCGGCAGCGAGCATCACCGGGCCGAGTTCTTTCCAGTCCAGGGCGACCGTCGCCGGATCGGCCAACACCAGCGTCAGCGCCAGGGCGCCGGCCGGTGGATGCAGGCAACGCAGCCAGCACATCAGGATCAGCGACATTCCCGCCGCCAGGCATGCACTGCCGAGGGTGCGGCCGAGCACGTGAGCGACCAGCAGCGCCATCACGCCCGCACTCAAGTAGCCGCCGAGTATCGACCAGGGTTGTGCCAGCGCCCCGGAGGACACCGCAAACAGCAACACCGCCGATGCGCCAAGCGGCCCCAGCAAGTGTTGCGCCACTTCAACGCCAAACACCTGGGAGCACAACCAGACGCTGAACAGCGTGCCCAGCGCCATGCCGATGGCGGCGCGGCTCCATTCCAAAGGGCGGGTGTTGATGGCGGAAGGTATCCAGCGAGCAAACATGGGCTAATCGATCCGTAGCGAAAATCCGGGCAAAAAAAAGGCTTAGCTGGAATTCCCAGAAAGCCCTTGAAGTGTTCCAACAACTTGGGGGAGGAACGAGGCACAGTGTGCCTTTCATTGAACATGCTGACAAATTCATATTAATGCAGTTTGAGTTCATTATTTTTGCTGCAAGGCGACCCTGCGACCACTCATGAAACACAGGAAGCCGCCCATGGCGGTCAGCCCGCTCAGGGCATAAAACATCGTCGACGCCGGGGTGTGCATCAGCAGGAAGCCACAGATGACCGGGCTCAGCGCACCGCCAAGGGCCGCGAGATTTTGCGCGCCGTAGTAACTGCCTCGCAGTTCTTCCGGGGCCAGGGTGTCGACGAAAAGGAATTCAGCCGGGTAGATGATCATTTCGCCGAGGGTGAAGATGAACATCGCCACGCACCAGGACACCAGGCTGTCTGCCAGGCTGAAGCCGATCAGGCCGACGATGAACAGGCTGGTGCCGCCGGCGATCCAGTAGCGCAATTGTTCGCGCTTGAGGAAACGGCCGATCTGGTATTGCAGCAGGATAACGCTGATGGCATTGCAGGCGAGCAGAGCGGCAATGGTCGCCCAGGGACAGTTTCGCGCGGTTCGGCCGGACCTGATCCACATCAACACGCCGTTCAATCTGATCCTGCGGCACAACACGGTACGCAGTCCGTTGATCAAGGCGTTCGCCCAGGCGTTGGGCGTTGATTTGAAATCCCCGGCCACCTCTCTGTAGGAGCCTGCGCGCGCCTACAGAGATCAATGTTTTGCCAGATGAATCAATACAAAATCATTGTTATCGAAACGCCCGCTTAATACCGGTTGTAGCGTGCCCAATACACTGCCGTGCAATGCGTTGTAATCACTCTGATCCATCATTATCCACGCCGGTCCCGGGACACTTTCCAGCTCCTGAATCGACTCGGTAAACAGCGGTTGCAGGTCCTCCCCGATATTGACCATGAACTTGATCGCCTTGGCGTCCTTGCCCAGACCGTGCAACACCAGTGGCGCCGGGTCTCGCTGCACTAAAGCAAACGCAGCGCGACTGAACGTCCGGGTGTCGTAGAGCCGACGCTCAACCGGTTCGAACGCCGCAATGTAAACCAGCCACAACGCCAGTATCGCGCACAACGCCAGGCCTTGCGCCCGCCATTGCGACTTCAGCAGCACGACGATAGCGATGACCTGCAGCGCGCCGAGGGTGATCAATACCGAAGTCAGCGGCTCTGCCAATCGTCGCTGAGCGATCAGCAACCCAACGATCAGCAGCGTCGGCATGACCAGCCACAAGCCCTGCATGCCCCCACGCAACCAGGCAAACACCCGACCTTGCGCCACCTGAAACGGATACGCCGCGATGATCGCCACCAGCGGCAACATCGGCAGCACGTAGCGGGCTTTCTTCGCCTGGGGAATCGACAATCCGACCAGCACGATCAACGCCGCCGCCGTGCAGTAATGCACCAGCTGCAACGCCGGTCTGGCCTGACGCGAATCCGTCAGCCACACCGCCGCCAGCACGAGCAATGCCAGGGGATAGGCCAGCGCGTAGTTGCCCAGCGAACCGGTCAGGTAATACAGCGAACCGCTCACACCTTCACTGCCGTCCATGCGCCCGAGGAACTGCATGCGCACCACGTCATGCATGAACGCCGGGCCGCCGCTGCGTTCGGCCAGCCACAACAACAGGCCGACACACACCGCCAGCAGCAATGCCGCGCTCAGGCCGAAGCCAAACAGGCGCCGCCATTGGCGATTGATCAGGAAATAGCTGCACAACATGCCGGTGGGGATCACCAGGCCGATTGGCCCACGAATGCCGAAACCCAGCAGCAACAGCGCCAGAATCAGCCACCATCGGCGTCCGGCCGCGAAGTGGTCGGCGGCATAACCCAGGTAGAACACGGCGAACGCCACGGCGGCGAGCATCACGTCCTGGGACACCGCGCGGGTTTCGGTGATGAAGGTGCTGGTCATCAGCATCAGGGCGATGCTCAGCAGCGCCCAGCGCGGGGAATAGGGCGCCACCAAGCGGAACATCAAGGTAACGATGACCGCAGCGGCGATTACGCTCGGCAACCAGGCGCTGAAGCTGTTGACCTGCCCGAACGGCAACGACAGCAGCCAGATGAACAGGGTCGAGAGCGCCGAATAATCGGCGTAGGGCTCACCATAGGTGGTGGGAAACACCGATGGTCCATGGCGCAACATTTCCTGGGCAAACAGCACGAACCGCGAGTCGAAGCCGATGGCCGCCTGCTGATACACCCCGGCACTGAACAGCAGCAGCGCCAGCAACCCGATACCCAGGGACTGCTGACGGATGCGCGGCGATATAGCGATCAAGCGACAACCGACGCCGTTGGCCATTGCAGATGCGGAATCGGCAACTTGCGCGATTCACCACGGCCCATCGGGAAGTACATGAAACCGTTGCGCGCCAGACGATCGGCGTCGTACAGGTTGCGCCCGTCGAAGATCACCGGCGCGTTGAGCCGCTGCTGGATCAGGTTGAAATCCGGGGCCTTGAACTGCTGCCACTCGGTGCAGATGATCAACGCATCGGCGCCGGCCAACACCGATTCCGGCGTTCCCATGAGCATCAACTTCGCTTCGTCGGGGTACAACTGCTGGGTTTCCTGCATCGCTTCCGGGTCGAAGGCACGTACGCTGGCACCGGCGGCCCACAGGGATTCCAGCAGGACGCGGCTCGGCGCGTCGCGCATGTCGTCGGTGTTCGGTTTGAACGCCAGGCCCCACACGGCGAATGTCTTGCCGCGCAGATCGCCTTTGTAGAACGCGTTGATGCGTTCGAACAGCTTGTGTTTCTGCCGTTGGTTGATCGCTTCCACGGCTTGCAGCAGGTCGCTGGAACAGTGCGCTTCCTCGGCGCTGTGGATCAGCGCGCGCATGTCTTTGGGGAAGCACGAACCGCCATAACCGCAGCCGGGGTAGATGAAGTGGTAGCCGATACGCGAGTCGGCACCGATGCCCAGGCGCACCGATTCGATGTCGGCGCCGAGGTGCTCGGCCAGTTCGGCGATCTGGTTGATGAAGCTGATCTTGGTCGCCAGCATGCAGTTGGCCGCGTATTTGGTCAGCTCGGCGCTGCGCAGGTCCATGAACATGATCCGGTCATGGTTGCGGTTGAACGGCGCATAGAGGTCGCGCATGACGTCGCGCACCTCATCGCTTTCGCAGCCGATGACGATGCGGTCCGGACGCCGGCAATCGGCCACGGCCGAGCCTTCCTTCAAGAACTCGGGGTTGGAGACAATCTCGAACTGCAGCAAGCGGCCGACCTTGAGCAGGCATTTGTCGATGTGCGCGCGCAAGGTGTCACCAGTGCCCACGGGAACGGTGGATTTTTCCACCAGGATCACCGGTTGCTCGCGATGCCGGGCCACCGCTTCGCCCACCGACAGCACGTAGCGCAGGTCCGCCGAACCGTCCTCCCGGGACGGCGTGCCAACCGCGATGAATAGCACCTTGCCGTGTTGCACCGCGAGTTTTTCGTCCGTGGTGAATTGCAGGCGCTTGGCTTCCAGGCTTTCACGCACGAGGCTGGCGAGCCCTGGCTCGAAAATGCTCACGTGGCCCTGTTGCAGCAACTCGATTTTTTTCTCGTCGATGTCCATGCAGACGACGTCGTGGCCGACTTCAGCCAGAACAGCGGCCTGCACCAGGCCCACGTAACCGCTCCCAAATACACTGATTTTCATAGGTCACTCCTGAGATTGGACGCAGCAGGTCGAGAGTTGATGGTGACGACGCCGAGGATGACCAGCGCCACCCCGAGGCTTTTGAACAGGCTGAAATCTTCGTTGAACGCCGGCAACGCGGCGGCCAGCAGGTACACCAGCGCGTAGCTGATGCTCAACAGCGAATAGGCCCGGCCCAGCGGCACGTCGCGCAGGGCGGCGAGCCAACTGAGCATCGACAGGGCATAGGCAAGAATTGCCAGCAGCACGACGACGACTGCGCTCGGATCAATCGGAGCATCAAGCATCTGTTCGGGGGGCGGCAGACGGGTCATGCTCCAGCGCATGCCCAGTTGCGCGGCGCTGCCCAGCAGCACGCTGCCGAGGGCGAAAGCGAGGCCACGGCGCAGGCTCATGTGTGCAACCCCAGCAAAATGACACCGCCAATCACCAGTGCCACGCCCAGCCAGTGACGACGGTCGATGGCTTCGTGGAAGACAAAGCGGGCGATCAGGGTGATCAATACGAAATTCAGGCTCAGCATCGGGTAGGCAAGGCCGACTTCCAGGCGCTGCAACACCAGCAGCCACACCAGCAGGCCCGCGCCCAGGGCCACGAGCGCCAGCCACAACCACGGCGAACGCAGTTTTTCAGCCCAGCCCGACATGCCGCCGCGCCAGCTTTCCACCGCATATTTCTGGGCGATCTGGCCCACGCAGGTCAGCAGGCAGGCGGCCAATACCAGCACCAGGCTCATGATGCACCCTGGGGGAAAATCAGAATCACAAGGTTGCCTTGTTCATAGCGTTTGCCATCCTTGGGCAAGCGGTCGATTTCACGCAGTTCGTCCTCACCTTTGACCCGCATCAGCACGCCCACCGAACCTTTCTGGCGGGCGTCGCGCATCCACTGCTGCACACGATCGGGGTCGACTTGCTGCTGCGCGCCATCAGGATAAGCGAGGCCATATTTCAGTTCGCCTATCGTGTTGTACAACGCCACGTCCGCACGCTTCAGGCGCCAGGCCAGGGCCGACGCAGCGCCCAGGTCGTTGCTCAGCAACGCACCGGACTGGCCGAGTTCGTCGAGATGCTGGAGGACGAACTGGTCGGGCATCTTGTTCGCCACCACTGCTTCGGGCAGCGCCGCCGGCACGACGCCGATCAGCAACAGGCTGCCAAAGGCCGGTGCCGCCCAGCATTGCAGCGGCCGGAACGCTTGCAGCAGATTGGCCATGATCCAACCGATCAGGCCGATGAATATCAGCACCAGATTGTGCAGTTCATGGGAGTACAACGGCTTCTTCAGTTGCAGGTAGACCAGAACGATCAGGGTGGTCAGACCCAGGAGCAGGTTGAGCAAGCCATTGAGGCCCAGCGCGCGGCTTTGCTCCAGGCGCAAGCGATCCGCCAGCGCATGGCCCAGCAACAAGGCCAGGGGCAGCAGGCACGGCAGGATGTAGCTCGGCAGTTTGCCTTTGCTCAGGCTGAAAAATAACAGCGGCATCACCAGCCACAGCAACAGGAACCCGATATTCGCCTGCTGACGTGTTTGCCACGCTTGGCGCAGTGCCGGAGGCAACAGCGCCACCCACGGCAGACTGAACGCCACCAGCAACGGCAGGTAGTACCACCATGGCGCGTCATGCTGGGCGTCGTCGCCGGCAAAACGGCGAATGTGCTCATGCCAGAAAAAGAATCGCCAGTAATCCGGTTCCTGCGCGTGCACCGCCAAGGCCCACGGCAGGCTCACCGCCAAGGCAACCGCAATCGCCACCGGGCCGTAGAGCAACAGTTCACGCCAGCGCTTTTGCCAGAGCATCCAGGGCAGGGCGATCAACATCGGCAGCAGCCAGGCCAGAAAGCCCTTGGTCATGAACCCCATGCCACAGGCCAGGCCCAGCAGCGCCCAACTGATCAGACGCTGGCCACGGCTGACGCTGTCCAGCGCAAACCAAAGGGCCACCAGACTCAGGTTGACCCACAAGGTGAATTGCGGATCGAGGTTGGCGTAACCGGCGGCACCGGCGACGACGGTGAAACTCATGTACAGCAGCGCACAGGCAAAACTTTTACGTGGCTCGTCCCACAGCCGGCGGGCGATCAGGTAACACAGCAGCACGCTGAGCGCCGAGCACAGGGCCGAGGCGAAACGCACACCGAACAGGTTGTTGCCAAACACGGCCTGACTGAGGGCGATCATCCAGTAACCGGCTATCGGCTTTTCGAAATAGCGCAGGCTCATGAAGTGGGGCGATACCCAGTTATCGCTCAGGAGCATGCCCTGGCTGATTTGCGCGTAGCGGGTTTCGTCCGGAATCCACAGACCATGACTGGCCAGTGGCAGCAGATAGGCCAGCAGACACAGGCCCAGCAACAATGGCAATGCCCAGCGTTTGCTCATGCGCCTTGCACTCCCAGCCAGCCTTCACGACCGTCGAGCGCGCCGCGCAGCACGCGGCCACGGGGCAAGGCGTCCGGTGTGTCCGGCAGCAAGTGACCCAAGGGTTGAAAGTGGATATCACGCTGGCGTGCCTCAGCCAGCAGCGCGCGAAAATGATTGGCCATCAGAATCCCTTCTACTTCGGCATGAATGGTGTAGGCGTTGTGGTGCTGCGGGGTGAACCGGTCAAGAATGAAGGCGTTGAAATCGTTGGCGGCGAGGCTCGGCCCGACTACTTCATCAAAGGTGGGCAGGTCCACCGGAATCTGCGGTGCACCAAGGCCGCCCGTGGGCAAGGCCGGCCGGAACAGGCTATGGCCGCGGCAATCGCTGTTGTACAGAAAGCCGAAACCTTGTTTGGCCTCAATGATCCGGTCATCCGCGCGCCAGCCAGCGGAGGCCGAACACCGGATGGGTTCGCCGAGAATGTCGTTGAGCGTGTCGACGCCCCGGCGAATCTGCTCGGTCAACTGGGCGTTGCTCCAGCGCCCGGCATTGGCCTGCCAGGCGTGGTGATCCCAGGCGTGCAGGCCGACTTCATGCCCCGCCGCCCGGGTTTGCCGCATCAGGTGCCCGAGGTCACGGCCAATCGGCTTGCCCGGCCACGCGGTGCCGGCCAGCAGGATGTCCCAGCCATAGAGGCCGGCCGCGTTGGAACGCAGCATTTTCCAGAGGAACTGCGGGCGGATCAGACGCCATAGATGCCGGCCCATGTTGTCCGGCCCGACGCTGAAGAAAAACGTCGCTTTGACCTGGGCTTCATCGAGCATTTCCAGAAGCCGCGGCACGCCTTCACGGGTGCCGCGGTAGGTGTCGACATCAATCCGAAGGCCCGCCTGCATCAACGTTTGTCCCTGATTTCGAGCATCGCTTCACGCAGGAAGAAGTCCAGCGTGTTGCCGATGGTTTCGCTCATCTCCACCGTGGGCGCCCAGTCCAGCAAACGTCGGGCGTTGTCGATGCTCGGCTTGCGGTGCGATACGTCCTGGTAGCCCGAACCGTAGAACGCCTTGCTTTCCACGTCGCGGAAACCGGCAAACGGCGGGAAGTTGTGGCGCAGCGGATGGGCTTCGAACTGTCGCAGCAACTCTTCGCCCAGCTGGCGGATGCTGGCTTCGTTGTCCGGATTGCCAATGTTGATGATCTGGCCGTTACAGGCGTTGTTGCGGTTGTCGATGATCCGCGCCAGCGCTTCCACGCCGTCGGCAATGTCGGTGAAGCAGCGTTTTTGCTCGCCACCGTCGAACAGGCGGATCGGCGTGCCTTCCACCAGGTTGAGGATCAGTTGGGTGATCGCCCGGGAGCTGCCGATACGTGCAGAATCGAGTCGATCCAGGCGCGGGCCCATCCAGTTGAAAGGGCGGAACAGGGTGAAGTTCAGGCCTTTCTGGCCGTAAGCCCAGATCACCCGGTCGAGCAGCTGCTTGGAAGTCGAGTAGATCCAGCGTTGCTTGTTGATCGGCCCGACCACCAGGTTGGACGTGTCCTCGTCGAACTTGTCGTCCTGGCACATGCCGTAGACTTCCGAGGTCGACGGGAAGATCACCCGCTTGTTGTACTTGACGCAGTAGCGCACCAACTTCAGGTTTTCTTCGAAATCCAGCTCGAACACCCGCAGCGGGTTGCGGGTGTATTCGATCGGTGTGGCAATCGCCACCAGCGGCAGGATCACGTCGCACTTCTTGATGTGGTACTCGATCCACTCAGAGTGAATGCTGATGTCGCCTTCGACGAAGTGGAAATTCGGATGGCTGCGCAAACGCTCGATGGCGTCGCTGCCGATGTCCAGGCCGTAGACCTCGTATTGATCATCGCGCAGCAACCGTTCGGACAGGTGATTGCCGATGAAGCCGTTGACGCCAAGGATCAGCACCCGTGTGCGCCGTGGTGCACGCGCGGATTCGGCACCGCGCAGCACGGAGCCCTCGACCAGACCGAGTTCAGCAGCCAGTTGCGGGCCGCTCAGGTACAAGCCGTTGTCGTTGCGTTGGCCGGCGCTGATCACCAGGGAGTCTTCGCCGCAGGCAATGCGCAACGGATCGACGCTGATGACCCGGCCCGGCGCCAGGCCGTCGTTGCCCTTGACCACCTCGGCGCTCCAGACAATCAGTTTGTGCTCGCTCACCGCACAGAAGGCACCGGGGTAGGGTTGGGTCACGGCGCGAACCAGGTTGAACAGCTGCTCGGCCGGACGGTTCCAGTCCAGCTTGCCGTCGGCGGGGGTGCGCCGGCCGAATACCGTGGCTTTGGTTTCGTCCTGTGGGGTTTCGTTGACTTTGCCAGCGAGCAACGTCGGCAGCGTATCGCGCAGCAGGTCCGCGGCCGCCACGCGCAGTTTGCCGTGCAGGCTCAATGCGGTGTCACTGCGCTCAATCGGCACCCGTTGCTGGGCAAGGATGGCACCGGCGTCGGCGCGCTTGACCATGCGGTGCAACGTCACGCCGGTTTCGCTTTCGCCGTTGACCAGCACCCAGTTGGCCGGCGCGCGCCCGCGGTAGCGTGGCAGCAACGAACCGTGCAGGTTGAACGCGCCTTTGCGCGCCGTGGCCAGCAACGGCTCGCTCAACAGGTGGCGGTAGTAGAAGGAAAACAGGAAGTCGGGATCGAGCTGGGCGATGCGCTCGATCCACAGCGGGTGATTGACGTCTTCCGGGGCGTGCACCGGGATGCCACGGCGGGCGCACAGTTGCGCGACGGAAGCGTAGAAGGCGTTCTCCTTCGGATCATCGGCGTGGGTAAACACCGCGGCGATGTCGTAACCGGCGCTGAGCAGCGTTTCGATGCCGGCACAGCCAATATCGTGATAGGCGAAAACAACAGTTTTGGCTTTTGAGCTCATGAGAGAACCTGATCGGAGGAAGTAGAAGTGAGGCCATCAACGGTGACTACGGAAGCGGGTGCGGCAGGCTGGCTGCGCAGGACTTTTTCAATGAAGAACCGAGGGCGGGCGCGGACGTCGCTGTACATCCGCCCCAGGTACTCGCCCAGCAGGCCCATACCGATGAACTGGCCACCGGTGAACACGAACAGCACCGCGAACAACACGAACGTGCCGTCGCCGGCCCAACTGGCGCCGAACACCAGGCGCAGCACGATCAGCGCGGTAGCGAACGCCACGCCGAGCCCGGCCATGGCGAAACCGACGATACTCAGTAGCCGCAGCGGGGTGGTGGTCATGCAGGTGATCAGGTCGAACATCAGGTTGACCAGGCGCATCGGGCTGTACTTCGATTCGCCGTGTTCGCGCTCGGCGTGGGTCACGAGGATTTCCGTGGTGTGCCGGGCGAAACTGTTGGCCAGGATCGGGATGAAGGTGCTGCGTTCGCGGCAGGCGAGCATCGCGTCGACAATCGAGCGGCGATAAGCACGGAGCATGCAGCCATAGTCACTCATGGCCACGCCGGTGGAGCGCTGCACCGCGAGGTTGATCAGCTTCGACGGCCAGCGCCGCAGGGCCGAGTCCTGGCGATTGCTGCGCACGGTGGCGACCACGTCATAGCCCAGCTCGGCCTGGGCCACCAGGCGCGGAATCTCTTCCGGCGGGTTTTGCAGGTCGGCATCAAGGGTGATGACGACATCGCCCTTGCATTGCTCGAACCCGGCCATGATTGCCGCGTGCTGGCCGTAATTGCGGTTGAGAATGACCGCCACCACCGGACTGCAATCACGACTGGCGGCTTCTTCGAGCAGTTGCGCCGAGTGATCGCGACTGCCGTCATCCACCATGACGATTTCGTAGTCATGGTGCAGTTCCCGGCACGCCGCTTCGGTGCGCCGCAGCAACTCGGGCAGGCTGTCTTGCTCGTTGTAGACCGGGATGACGATCGATACGCAACGGATCGGATAGGGTTTCACAGGCGAGTGTCCAGTGTCTGTTCAATGGCGCTGACGACACGGTCGACATCGTCGCCGGTCATGTCGGGGAACAAGGGAATCGAGCACAGGCGGGCCGAGTTCCATTCGGTGTTGGGCAGGTACAGGTTGGGGAAGCGCTGGCGATACCAGGTGTGCAGATGCGTGGCGATGAAGTGAATGCCGGTGCCGATGTTCTGTGCCTGCAAGGCCTTCATGAACGCTTCGCGGTCAAGTCCGCAGCGTTCGGTGTCGATGCGCAGGATGAACAGGTGCCAGGCGTGTTGCTGCGAATACGTCGGAATCGCCAGCGGTTGCACCGGCAAGCCTTCGAACCTTTGCAGATAGGTTCTGGCCAGTGCGCTACGTTTGGCGTTGATCTCGTCGAGGCGCTCCAGTTGCACCAGGGCGATGGCGGCGTTGATGTCGGCCAGGTTGTATTTGAAACCCGGTTCCATGACCTGGGCCTGCGGCTTGCGGCCGTGGGTCATGCGGTCGTAGGCATCGACGCCGAGCCCGTGAAACTTGAGCATGCGCACCCGATTGGCCAGCGCTTCATCGTCGCTGACGAACATCGCACCTTCGGCGCAGGTCATGTTCTTGATCGCGTGGAACGAGAAGATCGCGGTGCCTTTGGCGCCGACGTGACGGTCCTTGTAGCGGGTGCCGGCGGCGTGGGCGGCGTCTTCGATCACCGGGATTCCGTGCTTGTCGGCGAGGGCGTAGAGCGGATCGAGATCGAACGCCGCACCCGCGTAATGCACCGGGATGATCGCCCGGGTGCGCGGGGTGATGGCCGCTTCGATGCTCTCAATGCTGCTCATCAATGTGTCGCGATCAACGTCGACAAACACCGGCGTCGCCCCCAACAGGCAGATCATGTTGGCGGTGGAAACCCAGGTCTGGGAGGGTGTGATGACTTCGTCGCCAGGACCGATGCCCAACGCCAGCAACGTGACGTGCATCGCTCCGGTGGCGGAGGACAGTGCGACGGCATGCTTGCAATCGACATAGTTGGCGAAGTGCTCTTCGAGTTGCTGGTTTTTCGGCCCGGTAGTGATCCAGCCGGAGCGCAATACTTGCTCTACGGCGGCAATTTCTTCATCGCCGATACTGGGGCGGGAGAAGGGTAGAAAAGCTTCACTCATAGGGAAACCTCGGGGCGTAAGCCGTCCTTCGGACAAAGTGCCGAAACAAACGGGATTCAACGGTTTAGTGGCCTGCCCGGGACGGATCGCATTTGACTTTTGCGGCCGTGGGCGGCAGGTTGGGAGCCGGTCGGGGCTCACCTGTTGTAAATGAGGTTAGGCGAGATTTTGTGAAAGGAACATAAAAATACGGTCGCGGAATCGTTTATCTGAACGTTATTAAGCCAATGTTCAGGCTCCTGCCGCTCATCGCACTTCTTAATAGAAAAGTCCTACGGAAGTGTCCCGTTTTATATGAGGAATGTTTCAATCCTTAGTTGTTGTATTGGTCTGTTTTCACCCAAGGCCGTTTTTTGACTTACCTGTTGCCGAGTTACGTATTCCCCCATCCAACCGATGCCCGTTTTTATCTGGCGCGACTGGCGCCGTCCAGCCGGTCGACTATGCGTTATGTGTTGCAGGACGCTGGCGACCGATGGATCGCCTCTAAGGTTCGCTCAGCACATGCGCATGGCCGATGGTCGAGACGTGAACCGCGCTGCCGGTGGGTGGCGCGTAGAGGCCGGAACTGCGCACCAGCAACGATCGGCCGGGCTGATCGGCGGAGGGCAGGGGCTCCAGTTCCACGGTCAGGGTGCAGGTGTTGCCGCTGAAGTCGCGTTCGGTCACCACGGCGCGGCAGCCGGTGGGCTCTGCAACGCTGGGCAGGATGCTGACCAGTTGCAACTGCTCGGGTCGCAGCATGATCTGCGCGCAGCGGTTGTTGCGATGGTTGTTGACCGGGATCCGTCCCAGGTCGCAATGGGCCCAGCCGGCCTCTATTCGGGCAGGCATGACGACGGCATCGCCCAGGAACAATGCGGTCTGTTCGTCGCTCGGGTGACGGTAAAGGTCCAGCGGGTGACCTGACTGCACCAGCCGGCCGTCACGCATGACCGCCAATTGATCGGCAAACGACAGCGCTTCGCTCTGGTCATGGGTCACCAGGATGGTGGTGACCCCGGCATCGGCCAGCAACCGCGCCACCAGTTTGCGCATGGCGGCGCGCAAGCCGGTGTCGAGCGCGGAGAACGGCTCGTCCAGCAGCATCAGGCGCGGTTGTTGCGCCAGGGCCCGCGCCAAAGCCACCCGTTGTTGCTGGCCACCAGACAGTTCATGGGGCCAACGCTCGGCCATGTTCGCCTCAAGTGCCACGCTGTCCATCAACTGGGCGATGCGCTCGCGTTTTTCCTGGCCCTTGACCGCCAGGCCAAAGCCGATGTTGGCAGCCACGGTCATGTGCGGAAACAGCGCGCCGTCCTGCGGCACGTAACCGATCTGGCGTTGGTGCGCCGGCACTTCGTGGGTGGCGTCGACCAGCGTCTGGCCGTTGAGCGACAGGCGCCCGGCATCCGGAAACTCGAAGCCGGCGATCATCCGCAGCAACGTGGTCTTGCCCGACCCCGAAGGGCCGACGATCACGGTGCGGCTGCCCGTCGGCACCGACAGGTTGATGTTGTCCAAGGCCCGGTGCGCGCCATAGGATTTGCAGACTGAATGCAGTTCAAGTGCGTTCATCGACCCGCCGCTCGTTTGGATTGGTGATAGAGAAGCCCGGTCAATGGCAGCGACAGCAGAATCATCAACAGGGCGTAAGGCGCCGCTGCGGCGTAGTCGATTTCGCTGGTCAATGCCCAGAATCCGGTCGCCAGCGTGCGTGTGCCGTTGGGAGCCAGGAGCAGGGTGGCGGTCAGTTCGTTGGTGATTGCCAGGAACACCAGCGCGGCGCCCGCGGCAGCACCGGGCGCGGCCAGGCGCAAGGTGATCAGCCATAACGCCCGACCCGGCGAGCGACCCAGGCTGCGGGCGACGTTCTCCAGCTCAACCGGCGCCTGAGCGAAGCCCGCCCGCAAACTCACCAGCGCACGGGGTAAAAACATCAGCAGGTACGCCAGCAGCACGGTGATCGTGGTCTGATAAATCGGCCGCGCGAACTGCACAGTGACGGTTACCAGGGCCAATGCGACAACAATGCCCGGCAGGGAACTGGTGATGTAGTTGCAGCTTTCGAGGATCCGCTGCAAGCGCCCCGGCGAGCGAATCGACAGCCAGGCAATCGGAATCGCGGCGCACGTGGTGAGCGCCGCGCCGGCGACTCCAAGCAGCAAGGTCTGTTGCAGGGCCGGCAGCAGTTCGCTCATCTGCCAGACCTGCGCACCACCGGCGATCAACCATTTGCCCAGTGTGATCAACGGCACCCCCAGCGACAGGGCGCAGGTGGTGATCAGCAGGATCAGCGCGAGCATGCGCGCGCCGGCCTTCAGGCGCACCACTCGCTGGTCGCGGGCACTGCCTGAGCCGACCCGTGCATACCGCGCATGACCCCGCGCGGCGGACTCGACCGTGAGCATCGCCAGGCAACACAAGGCGAGCACGCCGGCCAGCATGTGGGCGGCCGGCCCGTTGAAGGTGGATTTGAACTGATCGAAGATCGCCGTGGTGAAAGTGTCGAAGCGGATCATCGCGTATAGGCCATATTCGGCCAGCAGGTGCAGGCCAACCAACAAGGCGCCACCGCAGATGGCCAGGCGCAGCTGCGGCAACACCACGCGGAAAAACACCGCCCAGGGCTTGAGCCCCATGGATTGCGCGACGTCTTCAATGGCCGGATCGAGCCGGCGCAACGTCGCGGCAATCGGCAGGTAGAGAAAGGGGAAATAGGCGATCACCGACACCAGCACCCCGGCGAACAGGCCATTGATCGAGGGTATCAAGCTGACCCAGGCATAACTGTGCACGAAGGCCGGAACCGCCAGCGGCGCGATGGCCAGCAGCGACCACCCGCGCCGTCCGGACAGATCGCTGCGCTCGGTCAACCAGGCCAGGGTCGTGCCAAGGACGATGCAAAGGGGGATCGTGATCGCCACCAGCAGCACGGTGTTGATCAGCAGCTCGCCAACCCTTGGCCGCCACATCAGCGCTGACAGGGTCGCCCAACCGGTGTGCAGCGACACCCCGATGACGAAGGCAATCGGCAATAGCGACAGCAATGACACCAGCACCGACAAGCTGATCACCCACGCACCGCCGCGCCCCGCGAACAGCCCGCGGGAGCGACGGCGCAAATGGTCGGGAAGCGCCGCCGCGCCCTCCGCCGGTAGCGTTTCAGGCATCAATTCAAAGCAGCCCGGCCTGAGTCATCAACTCCACGGCTTTGCGACTGTCGAGTTTGGACGCATCGACCTTCGGCGCATCGAGTTGCTGCAAAGACAGCAGTTTCGGGTTGGATTCTGCGTTCTTGCCTATGGCGTATTCAAACGAGTTGCCGGTCTTGAGAATGGCCTGGCCGTCCTTGCCGGTCACATATTTAAGGAACGCCTGGGCCTGGTCTTTGTGCTTGCTGGACGCCAGCACGCCACCACCGGAGGTGCTCACAAACGCTCCCGGGTCCTTGTGCTTGAAGTAATGCAGGGCGGTGTTCTTGCTGTTTTCGCCGGTCTTGGCCTGATCGCCGAAGCGGTAATAGTGATAGATAACACCGCTGTCGACCTGACCGGCATTCACTGCCTTCAGCACCGAACTGTTGCCCCGGTAAGCGCTGAAATTGGTTTTCATCCCCTTCAACCAGTCGAGGGTAGCGGCTTCACCTTTGAGTTCCAGTACGGCGGCGACGATGGCCTGGAAGTCGGCGCCGGCTGGCGATGCGGCCCAGCGACCTTTCCATTTCGGCTCGGCAAGGTCCATCAGCGACTTCGGCAGTTCCGCTTCCGGCAGTTTGCTCGGGTTGTAGACGAACACTGTAGAGCGCGCGGCAATGCCCACCCAATTGCCATGGGCCGGGCGGTAAGCCGCATCGACCTGCTCCAGGGTGGCCGGCGCAACGGGCGTAAACAGCCCGGCGTTATCGACCAGCACCATGGCCGGGGAGTTTTCGGTGAGGAATACGTCGGCGGGAGACGCCGCGCCTTCCTGGACGATCTGGTTGCCCATCTCGGTGTCGTCGCCGTTGCGCACGGTGACTTTGATCCCGGTTTCCTTGGTGAAGCCTTCAATCCAGGCTTTGGTCAGGCTTTCGTGCTGGGCGTTGTAGACCACGATACCGTCGGCATCGGCAGCGTACGCGTGGCTGGCACTCAACAGGGCAAAGGTCAGCAGAACGTGTTTCAGCAACGAGGGAATTCGGCAATTCATGCGGTGGCGGCTCCAGTTATTGTTTTGATCGTGGACGCGGGCAGACCAGAGGGGGCGTCGATCAATTTGGGTCAATACGAATCATTAGCAGATTCAAGCGCCGCCAAATGTAAGGACCAGAATGAGAAAAAAACGTCAATTCAAGGCGTCACCGGGCAACCTTTTTGCGTTCCGCTCGCGGCACGGCTGATCAACGCTGCGAGGCGCTTGACGTTGTTCTGCTGGGCAATGACCAGATCGTCGATGGACGGGCCGGAGGGCGTTTGCAACGTGCTGCGGCAACTGATCAACGCGTTATCGCCTTCTCCGGCGCTGCGCAGGCGCCATTTGACGTCCATCAGCGCGTATTGACCGGGGATCGAATCGAAGCGCTGCACGTCGATGCGCACCGACACTTTGCGTTGCGGTGTGGCGTTGGCCAGTTGATCCACCAATGCGCTGCGCAATTCATCCGCCAGGCTCGCTGCCCACCATTGGGTTTCCAGAATTGCCAGGCCGCTGTTGCCCTGACGGATGACGATCTGCGGGCGATCGACCTGGGGCGGTACGCTGAGGCCTTCAATCTGGATTTCGCCACCCCCGCCACGGGTTCCGCTCAATTGCGCCGGTGTCAGGGTGTGGAATTGAATCGGCTCGCTGCGGCAGGCGACGAGCAACATCAGCGCAGTGACCAGCATTATCTTCATCGAAGCAACCATCGGTGCAGCTCCTGTGATCAATTGCGCGGTGGGCCCTTCAAGTCCAGTGGCGCAGCGTTGTCGGGGCGACCGCGAATCAGCGACTCCGGATGCCGGCCCAGGTAATCCGAGAGTTCACGCAAGGAGCGCGACATGCGCCCGAGTTCGTCCAGGGTCTGGGTCAACTGCTCGCGTTGCGGCGAGTCTTCGGCGAGGGTCGAACTGGCCGATTGCAGGGTCTTGCTGACATCCGCCAGGGTGGTTTGCACGCCGGGCAGGGTCTTCGCGTTGAATTGCGTGAGGCCTTTGCGCAGCTCGACCAGATTGCTGTCGAGGTTGCTGGCGATGCGCTCGATCGGCAGTTGGTTGATCTTGTCGACCATGCCTTCGAGTTTTTCCTGCAACTGTTCGAGGCTGCCGGGAATCGTCGGGATCGAGACCGGACGGGCGCTCGGGTCGAACGCGACTTTCTCTGCTTTGGGGTAGAAATCGAGCGCGATATACAGTTGGCCGGTCAACAGATTGCCGCTGCGGGCCTGGGCGCGCAGGCCGTTTTCGATGAACGAACCGATCAGGCGAACGCCGGCGGCTTCGTCGTCAGGATTATGATTCAGGGCTTTGAGCATTTTGGTGTGCGCCAGGCCCAGCCGTTGCGGGTAAATCAGGATGCCGACGTTGACCGGAAAGCTGCGTTTTACCGCGTCGAAATCCAGATTGACCGACACCACCCGGCCGAACTCGACCCCGAGGAATTCCACCGGCGCGCCGACCTTGAGCCCGCGCAAGGCCTGGTCGAAACGCAGACTCAGGTATTGCGCCTTGCCGGCGGGCGGGGCAAGGGCGGTTTGCTGGTCTTCGAACAACTCGAAGCCTTTTTCCTCGTTGGCCGGCACATCGTCGGGGCTGTAGTCCGGCGCACGGAAGGCAATGCCGCCGACGAGGATGGAGGACAACGATTCAGTCTTTACCGCAAAGCCGTTGGCGCCAACATTCACATCGATCCCGCTGGCGTTCCAGAAGCGGGTGTTGTCGGTGACGTAGGCATCGTTCGGCGCATGAATGAACACGTCGATGTTTACGCCCTTGCCGTCGGCGTCCAGCGCATAGGCGACCACCTGGCCGACCGGAATCTTGCGGTAATAAACCGGCGAGCCGATGTCCAGCGAGCCCAGGTCCTGGCTGTGCAGGGTGAAACGCTTGCCCGGCTCGCCATAGGTGATGGGCGGCGGGTTTTCCAGGCCGGTGAAGTTCTTCGCGCGCGCGTCGTCCTGGCCAATATCGGCGCCGATGTAGTCGCCGGAGAGCAAGGTATCGATGCCCGACACGCCGCCTGCACCGATGCGCGGCCTGACGACCCAGTACTGCGAATCCTTACGGGTGAAGCTTTCCGCCTGCTTGGCCAATTTGATGGTGGCGTTGACACTCTTCTGGTCGTCGCTCAGCTCCACGTCGGACACATGGCCGATCACCACGTTGCGGTATTTGACTTCGGTTTTGTTGGCGGTCAGGCCGCTGCCGGTCTTGAAGGTCACCGTGATGGTCGGGCCTTCCTGCAGGACGCTGTGCACCACCAGGGAAATGCCCACCAGCACCGCGACGATCGGCACGATCCACACCAGCGACACGCTGAAGCGTCGGGTCTTGATCGGGGCCTGTCCAGGGGTTTGCGGCCCGTCAGTGGCTTGCGACTTCATCCATGACCTCCTCGTTGTTCGAATGGTTGGTGTCCCAGATCAGCCGCGGGTCGAAACTCATTGCCGAGAGCATGGTGAACACTACCACCAGCCCAAAAAACAGAATGCCCGGGCGCGGTTCGATGTCGGCCAGGGCCTGGAATTTCACCAGCGACGCCACCAGCGCGACCACGATCACATCGAGCATCGACCAGTAGCCGATGAGTTCGACGAAGCGGTACATTTTCGAGCGTTCCTTGCGCGCCCACTGGCTGTCACGCTGGACGGTCACCAGCAATAGGGTCAAGGCGACGAACTTGATGCCGGGCACGGCGATGCTGGCGATAAAGATGATCAGGGCAATGTCCCAGGCGCCGGCCTCCCAGAACTCCAGCACGCCGCTCATGATGGTGCTGTCGGCACCGTTGCCGACCATTTTCGTGTTCATCACCGGTAGCAGGTTGGCAGGGATGTAGAACACCAGGGACGTGAGGAGGAAGGCCCAGGTGCGGGTCAGTGCGTTGGATTTGCGACGGTGCAGCGGCGCACCGCAGCGCGCGCATTCGTCGGGTTCGCCGGTCATGTCACAGGCTAGGCCGCAACTGTGGCACAGGCACAGGTTGAGTTCGCTGGCGACCGGCGGCGTGGTCATAAAATGTCCCACAGATCACGGATATCGCGCCCGGCAATGCGGATCATCATCAGGCTGAGAACGGCCAGGGCGAACAGGCCGATGCCGGGGAGTACGTCGAGCAATCCTGCGAGCTTGATGACCGCGACCATTGCCCCCAGCAGGCAGACTTCGAGCATGCTCCAGGGCCGCAGCGTTTCCAGCCAGCGCATGCAGAAGCGGAACCCCGGCGCGCGACGGGAGGCGAGGGCGTAGCTCAGGACCCAGATCAACAGCAGCAACTGGAAAATCGGCGCGATGATCATGGCGATGGCCGCCACCAGGGCAATGAAGGTGATCGGACCCAGGCTCAGGGCCAGCACCGAATCCCACAGCGTCGCGCTGTTTTTCAGGCCTTTGAGGCTGATGCTCATCACCGGGTAGAAATTGGCGAACACCCACAGCATCAACGCGGTAAACGTCAGCGCCAGGCGCTGCTCCACCGTCAGGCCGTTATAGCGCTGAAGCACGCCGCCGCAGCGCGTACAGAGGGTTTTCTGATGCTTCGCGAGCGTGACTTTTTCATACACACAGTCGCAGTGCTCGCAGATAATCAGTTGGTCAGTCGTAGCCACAGGCCGCACTCGCCAGGAGACAGGAAAGTCAGAGCACCTCCTCAATATAGAAGTGCCTAGCGATTGAGCAAATTAAAAGGCGAGTCGAGACAATAGGAGCAGCGACTGCACATCCCGCCACTGGAGGAGCCGGCTTGCCGGCGATCGGGCCTCAAGCCCGGCGGGCAGGGTGAGGACGCCATCGCCGGCAAGCCAGCTTCTACAGGGAGGACACGGTGAGCGAGTGGGTGGTCAGCCGAGCACTTCGCGCAGTCGATACCAGAACATGCCGAGTGCCAGCAGCGGAGAGCGCAGCATCGGGCCGCCGGGGAAGGTCATGTGCGGCACGGCGCTGAACACGTCGAAGCCCTGGCTGTGCCCGGCATGAATCGCTTCACCCAGGAGTTTGGCGCACCAATGGGTCACGTTGAGGCCATGGCCGGAGTAACCCTGGGCGTAAAACACGTTCGGGTGCTGGCGCAAGCGGCCGACCTGCGGAAAACGGTTGGCGGTGATGCCGATCTTGCCGCCCCATTGATAATCGATGCGCACATCCGCCAATTGCGGGAAGACCTTGAGCATCTGCGGGCGCATGTAGGCGCTGATGTCGGCCGGATCGCGCCCGGAATAGTGGCAGGCGCCGCCGAACAGCAAACGGCGGTCGGCCGACAGTCGGTAGTAATCCAGGCCGACCTTCTGGTCGCACAACGCCAGGTTCTGCGGGATCAGTTGCGCCGCTACCTCCGGCGCCAAAGGCTCGGTGGCAATGATGTAGCTGCCCGCCGGCAGCACTTTGCCGCTGAGTTTCGGTTCCAGTTCATCCAGATGCGCATTGCACGCCAGCACCAGACTGCCGGCGCGCACCGTGCCCGCGGCGCAGCGAACCTGCACGGTGCTGCCATGGATCAGCTCCAGCACCGGGCTCTGCTCGAAGATCTGCACGCCCAGGCTTTGTGCCAGGCGTGCTTCCCCCAGCACCAGGTTCAACGGGTGCAGATGCCCGGAGCCCATGTCCACCAGCCCCCCGGCATACACGCCTGAGTTCACCACCTGCTCGCGGATCTGCTCCGGCCCGACCAGACGGGTTTCATGGGCGTATCCGGCTTCAACCAGACCTTCCTGCTCATCCTTGAACGCGGCGAACTGGGCCTTGGTATTGGCCAGTTCGCAGAAACCCCAGCGCAGGTCGCACTCGATGCCGTTATCACGAATACGCTGGCCAACCAGCGCCACCGATTCCACACCCGCGCGCTCAAGGTAACGCACACCTTCGTTGCCGACATGCCTGGCAAACCCGCTGACGTCGTGGCCAATCCCGCGAATCAATTGCCCGCCGTTGCGCCCGCTGGCGCCCCAGCCGATTCGCCGGGCCTCCAGCAGAATCACCGAGAGCCCGCGCTGTGCCAGTTCGATGGCGGTGTTGACCCCGGTGAACCCGCCGCCGATCACGCAAACATCGGCAACGAGGTCCTCGGACAGCGCAGGGAAGGGCGCCAGGGCATGAGCGGACGCGGCGTAATACGACCGCGCATGTTCATTGCTGTACTGATTCATTTGTTGGACTTCACTTTGCTCCAGGAGCGGGTCATCAGACGCATGATCGACTGGGGCGGGGTGGTGGAGATGTAGAGCTTGTCGAGCACGGCCTGGGGCGGATACACCTCGGGGTTGTTCACCAGTTCGGCGTCCATGTATTGCTTGGCGGGCGGATTCGGGTTGGCATAACCGACCGAGGCGCTGACCTTGGCGATCACTTGCGGGTCGAGCAGGTAATTGATGAAGGCGTGGGCCTCTTTCGGGTTACTGGCATCGGCGGGAATCGCCAGCAGGTCGAACCACAAATTACTGCCTTCCTTCGGGATCGCGTAGGCGATGTTCACGCCGTTCTTGGCTTCTTTGGCGCGGTTCGCGGCCTGGAACACGTCGCCCGAGTAACCGAACGCAACGCAGATGTCGCCGTTGGCCAGATCCGACACGTACTTGGACGAGTGGAAATAGGTGATGTAAGGCCGGATGCTCAACAACTTGGCTTCGGCCTTTTTAAAGTCTTCGGGGTTTTCGCTGCGCGGGTCCATGCCCATGTAATTGAGGATGGCGGGGAACACTTCATCCGCCGAGTCCATCATCGACACGCCGCACTGGCTGAGTTTCTTGATGTTTTCCGGTTCGAACAGCACGGCCCAGGAATCGATGTGGTCGACGCCCAGCACTTGCTTGACCTTGTCGACGTTGTAACCGATGCCGTTGGTGCCCCACAGGTAGGGCACCGAGTGCTCGTTATTTGGATCGTTCTTCTCCAGCAGCGCCAGCAGTTTTGGATCGAGATTCTTGAAGTTCGGAAGTTGCGCGCGATCCAGCTTGAGGAACGCGCCGGCCTTCACCTGGCGTGCGAGGAAGTGGTTGGACGGCACCACCACGTCGTACCCGGTGCGGCCGGCGAGCAGTTTGCCTTCGAGGGTTTCATTGGAATCGAAGACGTCGTAGATCACCTTGATCCCGGTTTTCGCCTGGAAGTCGGCGAGGGTGGTCTCGCCGATGTAATCGGTCCAGTTGTAGACGCTGACCTGGGGTTGAGCGTGTGCAACGGCGCTGAACAGGACTGCGAGCGCGGCCGGAACCACGGATTTCAATAGACGCATATCGACACCTCTTGGATTTATTGGATTTCTCAGGCGCTTGCATTTTCCCTTGTGGGAGCGGGCTTGCTCGCGAAGAGGCCAGTCCATCCAACATCACCGTTGGCTGACAGGGCGCTTTCGCGAGCGAGCCCGCTCCCACAGGGGGAAGCGGTCTCATGTGAGCGTTGGTTTGCTAGACACTCAGCAACAGGAACTCACGTTCCCAGGAACTGATCACCCGCTTGAAGTTCTCGTGCTCGGCACGCTTGACCGCGACATAACCCCGGACGAACTTGCTGCCCAGGTAACGCCCGATGGTTTCGCATTCTTCCATCTGCGTCAGCGCGTCTTCGATCGTGATGGGCAGGCGCAGGTTGCGTCGTTCATAGGCGCGGCCCTGGACTGCAGCGCTCGGCTCGACGCCCTCGACCATGCCGAGGTAGCCGCACAACAGGCTGGCGGCGATCGCCAGGTACGGGTTGGCGTCGGCGCCCGGCAAGCGGTTTTCCACGCGCATCGCTTCAGGGCTGGAGGTCGGCACACGCAGGCCGACAGTCCGGTTTTCTTCGCCCCATTCGACGTTCACCGGTGCTGAGGTGTCCGGAAGAAAGCGGCGGAACGAGTTCACGTTGGGCGCGAACATCGGCAGTACTTTCGGGATGTATTTCTGCAGGCCGCCAATGTAATGCAGGAACAGCTCGCTCATTTGCCCGTCGTCGCCGGCGAAGATCGGCTTGCCGGTGGCGATGTCCACCACGCTCTGGTGAATGTGCATGGCGCTGCCCGGCTCGTCGCCAATCGGCTTGGCCATGAACGTCGCCGCCACGTTGTGCTTGAGTGCCGCTTCGCGCATGGTGCGCTTGAACACGGTGATCTGGTCGGCCAGGTCCAGCGCGTCGCCATGACGGAAGTTGATTTCCATCTGCGCCGGGCCGTCTTCGTGGATCAGCGTGTCGAGATCCAGGCCCTGCAGTTCGCACCAGTCGTAGACGTCTTCGAACAGCGGATCGAACTCGTTGGCGGCGTCGATGGAAAACGACTGCCGACCGCTTTCCGCCCGGCCCGAACGGCCCAGCGGTGCCTTGAGCGGCAAGTCCGGGTCTTCGCAGCGCTGGGTCAGGTAGAACTCCATTTCCGGTGCAACAATCGGCTTCCAGCCCTTGTCGGTGTACAGCTGCAGGACTTTCTTCAGCACGTTGCGCGGCGACAGCTCGATCGGGTTGCCGAACTTGTCGAAGGTGTCGTGGATCACGATCGCGGTCGGCTCGATGGCCCATGGAATCACGTAGACCGCATCCGACACCGGCTTGCACACCATATCGATGTCGGCCGGGTCGAGGAGGTCGTAGTAGATGTCGTCGTCGACAAAGTCCCCGGTTACCGTTTGCAGAAGCACACTTTCCGGCAGGCGCATGCCTCGCTCATGCAGGAACTTGTTGGTGGGTGCAATCTTGCCGCGTGCAATGCCGGTCAGGTCGCTGACGACACACTCGACTTCGGTAATCTTGTGATCTTTCAGCCACGTGAGCAGCTGATCGAAAGGGACATTCATAAAGACCTCGTTATTGGTTTTATTAACGCCGGGGAGGGTGGTTTCATCCACCACACACTTCCCCTGAGACGCGTTGACGACTATCTTGGGCGAGCCTTGAGGTTCCATCTATCCACTTTCAGCAGCACCAAAGCGCACCAAACGAGTGCGTAAGGTCACTCATGACAACGTTCAACCCGTTACAGGTCCAAGCGTTCGACACCGCCGACGTCGCCGAGCAAATCCGCGCCACGCCTGGTTGGGTCCAGCATTACCAGCAGATGTCGCCGGGTCATTTCGCCGGGCGCGTGCGCTACCTCGACCTGCAAGGTGTCGAGATCTACGAAGAACAGATGAACACCCGGGTCGAGCAGAATTTCAGCGCGCCGGAGGGCTCGCTGGCGTTCTGTTTCGATCGCAGCGATAACGCGCTGTACGTGTTGAATGAAGAAAGCCGCAACATCTGGATCACGCCGGAGAACTACCAGGAAATCGCCGTGGTGTTCGGGCCGGATTTCGTCCAGCGCCACGGCCTGAATGTCGCCCGGCTGGAAGGCTTGTTCATGGCGCCGCTCAATTCAGGGCAGAACGCGTTGTTCTGTCGCTGGCTGAGCGGGACCCTGACCCGCCTGGCGCAGACCCTCGACCCACCGAGCAAAGAAGCGTTGACCCAACAGTTGCTGGAGGACTGCCTGTACATCCTCGACAACGCCTGCGTCTGCCTGGATCGCGGCGGTTTGCAGCGCCGCACCGAAGAACGGGCGGTGATGAAGCGCATCGGTGAGTGGGCCGCCGATTCCCCCGAAGAAACCCTGAACCTGATGGAGCTGTCGCAAATCGCCGGGGTTTCGCTGCGTCAGTTGCAGCATGCGTTCAAGGCCTACACCGGCATGACGCCCACCCACTGGCTGCGCCTGCGCCGCCTCAACAGCGCCCACCGCGAACTGCTCAGCCGCTCGCCGCTGGACACCACCGTCGCTGAAGTGGCGATGCAGTGGTCGTTCTGGCATCTGGGTCGGTTCTCCAGCAGCTACCGCGCGCTGTTCAAAGAATTGCCCAGTGAGACCCTGAGGCGCTAGCGTCTGTGTTACTTGCCTGCACTTTTCCGTAGCACCACGCCACGGCTTGGGGCATTTCAACCCGCTCGTGCCTCAAAAGAAACACGCTGAAAAATCTTCACTCGCTCAATAAACCAATCGAATCAATCACCTAAAACCAATCAGCGTGAACTGGCACGCAATATGCTGTTTTGGCTTCATGGATAATTGGATACAAAAATACAAAAGGTGCCGCCCATGAAGTTCGCCCCGGTTTACACAGAGCGTCAGCCCGTCACCGCTGAGGAGGAGGCTTACAACTTTCTGCTCGAAGCCATTTGCAAAGGACGTTACCGCACCGGTGAGCGGCTGATTGCCGAGGACATCGCCGGTGAAATCGGCATGAGCCGGATGCCGGTGCGCGAGGCCTTTCGGCGCCTGGATGCGGATGGCCTGGTGACGCTGCGGCCCAATCGCGGCGCCATCGTGCGCGGTCTGAACATCGACGAAATGCGCGAAGTGTTCGAGATGCGCAGCGCCCTTGAAGGCCTGGCGATCCGGGTGGCCGTGACCAAGATGACCGAGCGGCACTTCAGTCATCTGGAGCGGATGCTCGATGACATGGACGACTTCCGCGAAGACGGCGCCGAATGGGTCAGTCGCCACCGGGCTTTCCATGAGTACCTGTGCAGCCTCAGTGAGCGTCCGCGGTTGATGCGCCAGATCAGCGCGCTGTATTCGGTGATCGAGCCGCACATGCGCCTGTGGCTGCAACACGCCGACAAACCCCGCAGCGCCCGGGACGAACACGCCTCGATTGTCGCCGCGTTGCGTTCCGGGGATCCGGACAAAGCTGCGCAAGTGGTGTGCGAGCACATCGAAGGCACCATCCCGCGCCTGATCCAGTTTCTCGAAGCTCACCAGTAATCCGAACCCTTGTAGGAGCCGGCTTGCTGGCGATCGGGCCTCAAGCCTTGCCTCGCTCAGTCAGCCGCTATCGCCGGCAAGCCGGCTCCTACAAAGGACATCCGTTGCAGCACACCCTGGAGTCTTGCCATGCCCAAGTCTTGCGCGTTAGTTGCCGTTGTCACCCTGAGTCTCTGTTCCCTGTCGGCCTTCGCCACCCCCGAATTGCCGGAGCGTTTGAGCAAGAGCGAGAAAATCGTCTACTGCTCCGGCATGGACTCGCCACCGCTGGTGTCGTTTGACCTCAAGCAAAAGCCGGTCGGCTTGCAGGTCGACATGGGCGAGGCGATTGCCCAGCGCCTGGGGGACAAGAAAGTCGAATGGCGGATCTCGCCGTTCGCCGGGCTGATCCCGGCGTTGCTCGCGCAACAGTGCGACATGATCGTAGACCAGCTGTTCGACAAACCCGAACGCCGCGAGGTGATCGATATTGTCAACTTCATGTATTCCAGTCAGTCGATCGTGGTGCCCAAGGGCAATCCGAAATCGGTGAATACCTTGGAGGATCTGTCCGGACTCAAGGTGGCGGTCAGCAACGGTTCGACCATCCGCATGCTGCTCGGCAAGGAAAACGAAAAGCTCGAAGCAGCCGGCAAGGCGCCGATGAAACTGGTCGTCTACAACGTCGACGCCGATGCCTTCCAGGCACTGCGCATCAACCAGGTCGATGCGTTCGGCACCACCGTGGAATCCGCCGGGCACTATCAACAACTGGCGCCAGACCTGTTCCAGTCGGCAGTGCCCGCGTTCAACCGCATCCTCACCGGTTTCGGCGTGCGTAAAAGCGATCCGCAGCTGACCGCTGCCCTGACCGAAGTCCTGCAAGGCATGCGCGCCGACGGCAGCTACGCCGCGCTCTTGGGCAAATGGCATGTCGACAGCGACAAACTGGACTGAGGGCGGATGCGATGAATTTCAATTGGGATGTGTTCTGGCAGTACCTGCTGCAACCCAGCGATGTGTACCTGACCGGGCTTTGGTTGACCTGCCTGATCAGCGTGTCGGCAATGCTGCTTGGCTGCGTGCTGGGATTGATTGCCGCGTTGATGAAGCTGTCGAGCAACCCGCTGTTGCAGTACCCGGTGCGGTTTTATGTGTGGCTGATGCGCGGCACGCCGCTGCTGGTGCAGATCGTGTTTCTGTACACGGCGCTGGCGGCCGGAGGGATTTTCCGCTTCGAAGATCTCGACCTCGGCTGGTTCATTGTGCCGGGCAATATCCAGGCAGCGATCATCGCCCTGGGCCTGAACGAGGGCGCGTACATGGCCGAGATCATCCGTGCCGGTATCGGCGCGGTCGACAAGGGCCAGTACGAAGCCGGGCGTTCCCTGGGCATGACCTTCCCCAAATTGATGCGGCGCATTGTGCTGCCTCAGGCGTTCCGGGTGATCGTGCCGCCGCTGGGCAACGAGTTCAACGTGATGCTGAAAAACACCACGCTGGTCAGCGTCATTGGCGTGCAGGAACTGCTGCTCAGCACGCAAATGGTCACCTCCGCGACCTTCCGCGTGTTCGAGTTGTACCTGGTGGTTGCCATCTACTTCCTCGCCTTGACCACGCTCTGGGGCTTTTTCCAGCGCTGGCTCGAAACGCGCTTCGGCCAGTCTGACCGGCCTGCGCCCGCCGCCAGCCGCCTGTTCGGGCGCACTACCATGAAACTGCTGAGGGGGCGTTGAAATGGCGCACATGAGTGAAGAACTGGTCATCGAAGCGCTGGATATTCACAAATCCTTCGGCGACCTGGAGATTCTCAAGGGCATCTCGCTGCAAGTGCGACGCGGTGAAGTGGTGGTGCTGATCGGTGCGTCCGGTTCGGGCAAAACCACGTTCATTCGCTGCATCAATCTGCTGGAAGACATCCAGTCCGGGCAGATCCGCGTCAGTGGCCAGCCGATGGGCTATCGCACTAAAGCCAACGGCAAGCTGGTGAAGGATTCGGAACGCAACATCGCTCGCCAGCGCCGGGACATCGGCATGGTGTTCCAGCGCTTCAACCTGTTCCCGCACATGACCGCACTGGAAAACATCATCGAGGCGCCGATCCAGGTGCTCGGTGTGGCACGCGCGGCGGCAGTGGAGCAGGCGAGAGCGCTGCTCAAGCGCGTAGGGCTGGCGGAAAAGGCCGACCACTATCCGTCGATGTTGTCCGGTGGCCAGCAGCAACGGGTGGCCATCGCCCGCGCCTTGGCGATGAAGCCCCAGGCGATGTTGTTCGACGAACCCACCAGTGCGCTGGACCCGGAGACAGTGGGCGAAGTGCTGCACGTCATGAAGGAGCTGGCGGAGGAGGGCATGACCATGGTCGTGGTTACCCACGAGATGGGCTTTGCCCGTGAGGTGGCGGACCGCGTGGTGGTGCTCGATCAAGGCGAGTTGATCGAGCAAGGCCCGCCGGAACAGATCTTCAGCCAGCCCAAGCACGCCCGTACCCGCGCGTTTCTCAGCCGGGTGTTGTGAGCGTTGTGAACACGTTCTGTAGGCGCCGGCTTGCTGGCGAAAGCGCCCCTGAATTGTGCGGCGAATTCGCAGCTGCCACCCAGGCAAGCCAGCGCCTGCTCAAAACATTATTTTTGTGTGAGTCCTGCCATGTTCGAATTTTCTGCCCACGAGTATCCCTACGCCTCGCAGCGTCAAAGCGTGTTCGCCAAGCGCGGCATGGTCGCCGCGTCCCAGCCACTGGCCGCCGAAGCCGGCATTGAAATCATGCGCAGGGGCGGCAATGCCATCGACGCGGCGATTGCCACCGCTGCGGCGCTGACCGTGGTTGAACCGACCGGCTGCGGCATCGGCGGTGACGCCTTTGCGCTGGTCTGGACCCAGGACAAATTGCACGGGTTGAACGCCAACGGCGCCGCACCGCAAAGCCTGAGCATCGACGCGGTGAAAGCTGCCGGGCATGAAAAAATGCCCCTGCACGGCTGGACGCCGGTCACCGTGCCAGGTTGCCCGTCGGCCTGGGCCGAGTTGTCCAGACGCTTCGGCCGCCTGCCTTTTGTCGACCTGCTGCAACCGGCGATCAGCCTGGCGCGCGACGGCTTTCCGGTGTCGCCGGTGGTCGCGCTGCAATGGCAAACGGCGCTGGAGGGTTTCACCCCGGATCGCGACGCGGTGCTCGACAGCTGGTTCGAGACCTTCCTGATCGAGGGGCGCGCGCCTCGCGCCGGCGAGATGTTCCGCAACCCGGCGCAAGCCCGGACGCTGACGGAGCTGGCGAACACCGAGTGCGAGAGCCTGTATCGCGGCGCCCTGGCACAACGGCTCGACGCGCATTCCCAAGCCACTGGCGGTTATCTGCGCGCCAGTGATCTGCGCGATTACCGCGCGCAATGGGTCGATCCGATCAAGGTCAACTATCGCGGTGTCGACGTCTGGGAGATTCCACCCAGCGGCCAGGGCCTCGTCGCGTTGATGACCTTGAAAATCCTCGAAGGCTTTGAGTTTGATCACCGCGACAGCCAGCAGACCTGGCACCGTCAACTGGAGGCAATGAAACTCGCCTACAGCGACGGCCTGCACTACATCACCGATCCGGAACACATGCGTGTGGCGGTGGACGATCTGCTCAGCGACCACTACGCCGCGCACCGGCGCGCACAAATCGCCGAACGCGCGCAGGCGCCGCAGCCCGGGGACCCGCACGCCAGTGGCACGGTGTACCTGGCCACCGCCGATGCCGAAGGCAACATGGTGTCGTTCATTCAGAGCAACTACCACGGCTTCGGCTCCGGCGTGGTACTGCCCGACAGCGGCATCGCCCTGCAAAATCGCGGTGAAGAATTCAGCCTCGATCCTGCCCATGCCAACTGCCTGGCGCCGGGCAAAAAGACCTTTCACACGATCATCCCGGGTTTCCTGAGCAAGGATGGCGTGGCGATGGGACCGTTCGGCGTGATGGGCGGTTACATGCAGCCGCAAGGGCATGTGCAGATGGTCATGAACCTGGTGGATTTCGGCCTCAACCCGCAGGCAGCGCTGGATGCACCACGCTGGCAATGGCTGGGCGGCTTGAAAATCGGGATCGAGCAGGGCGCATCGCGAGACATGGCGGCGGCACTGGCTCGACGCGGGCACGAGGTACAAGTGGTGTGCGACCTGACGAGTTACGGGCGCGGGCAAATCATCCTGCGCGATCCGCAAACCGGTGTGCTGTGCGGGGGCACCGAGCCGCGTACCGATTCGCATATCGCCGTGTGCTGAAACAGCAGGGCAGGCGGCCTTAAGGGCCGCCCACTGCCAGGCTTTCCCCGCGTCTTCATCCTGCTGAAGAACGTGCCTGTGCGCCATTTCTCCCCCGCGTAGTGCCTTTCTACTCCGAACTTGTCAATTCCGGCGCATATAAGCAGTGCATGATTTAGTTGCGTTGACGTTACGCAGTTATTACAGGCACGGACAACTTCGTACATTAAAAACAACTCAACAGCCGTCGGCCTTTCTATAGTTGCAGCCAGTGCAGGCTCCGACCTTCCAACTCCTAACATCAGTTAATAGAAATTAGTGGAGCCGACTTGGTGAAGGAAGGCTTCATCCGTGTGGGCGCAATTCATTAACGGCATCCAAAAAAATAACAAGAGAGAACAAAATGGAATGTATTAAAATTAATCGCCTTATGTTGGCTGTAATGCTGTCATCCCTGGCGTTATCCGCGCACGCTGACATCGTTTATATCCACGCCGGCCGTCTGGTGGATGTGGAGCGGGGTAAGGTGCTGACCGATCAACGCATCAAGATTGACGGTGATCGCATCGTTTCCGTTGACCCTTGGGGTGCCGCCCCCGCAGACGGCAAAGTGATCGACTGGTCCGCCAAGACAGTGTTGCCGGGCCTCATCGATATGCACACGCATATTGCCGATTGGGACATGACCAATAACGTCGCGGAGCCGCTGCTGCATTCCCCGCAAGACTATGCACTGCTGGGGGCAAAGCACGCTTATCAGACGTTGCGCGCCGGGTTCACCACGGTGCATGACGTCGGGACTTACCGGGCTTTCACCGACGTCGCGCTGCGCGATGCGATCAATGCCAATCAGGTGTTGGGGCCCAGGATGAACGTGGTCGGGGCTTACATGTCGGTACCGGGGGGCGGGGGCGAAGTGACGGGTTTCGCCTCCGGGGTGACGCTGCCCGACGATATGCGCGTAGGCGTGTTCGGCGATACCAATGAAGCGAGAATCAAGACCCGCTATCTGTTCCAGCACGGTGTCGACACCATCAAGATGATCGGCACGGGGGCCGTGCTTGCCGAAGGGACAGAGCCAGGTCAAATGGAAATGTCCGAAGATGAAATGCGCGCCGTGGTGCAGGAAGCCAAGGTTCACAAAAGCTATGCCACCGTGCATGCGCATGGCACCGAGGGGATCAAGGCCGCTATTCGGGCAGGCGCAAAATCCGTTGAACATGCCTCGCTGCTGGATGACGAAGGCATCAAGTTGGCGAAAGAACACGGCACGTATCTGGTGATGGACGTCTACAACGGCGACTTCATCGATAAAGTTGGCCGCGAGGAAAAGTGGCCGGAAAGTTACCTGCGTAAAAATACGGAAACAACGGAAGTACAGCGTGAAGGATTTCGCAAGGCCGTTAAAGCGGGTGTAAAAATCGCCTACGGTACAGATGCGGGGATTTATCCTCACGGCAAAAATGCCCGACAGTTCGCTTATATGGTGAAGTATGGAATGACACCCATGCAGGCCATCCAGTCCGCCACCATCGTTGCCGCTGACTTGCTGAACTGGCAGCAAGATGTGGGCGCGGTGAGTGCGGGCCGTTTTGCTGACCTTGTTGCGGTCGACGGCGATCCGATTGCCGATATTTCAATCCTCGAAAATGTACCCGTTGTGATGAAAGGGGGTGTGATCGTTCCATCGGATGTACTGCCGGGCCTGTAATCGATCACGGAAATACCCTCCTGCAAAACGTAGGGCATTCGTCCCGGAATGCTCTACAGCCCTCCAGATAGACGTTTCGCCGACCGGGCTGACGTCTGCCCCTCGCCAATAGCCAACCCTGTCGACATCTTCGATACGTCACGCTGAATTGCGTGCGGACAAGTAGCTGTTGATCGATTGTTCAGTAGTGGCTACTCTCTCCCTCGTACCGACGCAACAAAACACTCTAATAAGAAACACGCCTTCGGGCCCGTGCAGGACACCAAGCCATGACTCCTCGGGTACTGATCGTCGATGACGATCCACTGATTCGCGAACTGTTGCATGCCTACTTGTCCCAGGAAGGGTACGACGTGCATTGCGCCGCTACGGCGGAACTGGCCGAAACCCTTCTGGCCAGCCAGGCGGTGGACCTGGTCATGCTCGACATCCGCTTGCCGGGCAAGGATGGCCTGACGCTGACGCGCGAACTGCGGGTGCGTTCGGAAGTCGGGATCATCCTGATCACCGGGCGTAACGATGAAATCGACCGTATCGTCGGCCTCGAATGCGGCGCCGATGACTATGTGATCAAGCCCCTCAATCCACGGGAGCTGGTGTCCCGTGCGAAAAACCTGATTCGTCGTGTTCGCCAGGCGCAGGTGCCACCGCCGGTGGTGGCGCTGTCCAAACCGGTCAAACAGTTCGCCGATTGGGCACTGGATACCGATCGCCGACGGCTGATCGATCCGGCCGGCGGTGAAACCTTGCTGACCCACGGCGAATACCAGTTGCTCAGCGTGTTCCTGCGCAACAGCGGCCACACCCTGAGCCGCGACCAGTTGATGGACCAGATTCGCAACCGCGAATGGATGCCCAACGACCGCTCCATCGATGTGCTGGTTGGCCGCTTGCGTCGCAAGCTGCACGACGATCCCGCCGAACCGCAGCTGATCATCACCATCCACGGCGCCGGTTACCTGTTCACTGCCAGTCAGGCGGCGTGACGCTGGTGAGGCGACTGCTCGGGCTGGTGCTGATGCTGGCGGCCGGCAATAGCCTGGCGCTCGAAAAGGTCCGTTATTGCGATTACCCGGTGTACCCGCCGGTCACATGGAGTGACGGTAAACAGGTCCGCGGCCTGGCGCCGAGCGTGGTGCAAAAGCTGTTCGGCGAACTGGGCTATGAGGTCGAAATCGTCGTGCTGGGCAACTGGAAACGCTGCCTGCTCGACGCTGCCGAAGGCCAGGTCGACGTGGTGATGGCCTACAGGACCGCGCAGCGGGAACAGAGCATGCTGTTTTCCACACTGCCGGTGTTGCGCGAAGAAGTGGCGCTGTTCATCAATCGCCAGCACCCGGTGCAGGTCGAGCGCCTGCAAGACCTGACCCGCTACCGTGGCGGCTTGCTGATTGGCGAAAGCTACGGCGTGGAATTCGATCGCATGGTGGCGCAACACAACAACATCGAATGGGTGTCCGAAAATCGGCAGAACTTCGGCAAGCTGATCCGTGGACGCATCGATTTCATTACCCAGGAACGTCGCACCGGCCAGCTGTACGTCGAGAATCTGCCAGGGGCGCAAGACATCGTCGCGTTGCCCAACGCGTTAAGCGTCGATTACCTGCGCATCGCCGTTTCCCGGCGTTCGCCGCTGGCCAGGCGGATGCCGGAAATCGAGTCACAGCTGCAACGCATGGTCGACGCCGGTGATATCGAGCGCTTGCTCAATGAAAGCGAAGTGAGCTACCGCAACATGCTCCATTTGCCGGCGAACGCAAAATGATCAGCGCCCGTCCTGGTGGACTGTTGCGGCGCCTGCTGCTGTTCATCCTGTTGTTCAGCCTGTGTTTCACCTTGCTTGCCAGCACCGTGCAACTGTACTTCGAGTATCGCCGGGAAATGCGCGACATCGATTCGCGTATGGAGCTGATTCGCGCCGGTTACCTGGCGAGCCTGGAGCGCAGCCTGTGGGACCTCAATCAGGAGCAGTTGAACGTGCAGCTGCGCGGCCTGGTGGATTTTTCCGATGTGGCGCGGGTGCACCTGATCAATCCGGACTTCGACTTGCTGCAAGGCAATCCGCAGCCGGCCGGGCCCTTGCGCATCGAGCGTTTCGCCCTGGACTACCAACCACCCTCCGGCCCGTTGCGGCACCTTGGCGAACTGGAAGTCAGCACCGATCTCGGCGCGGTCTATGAGCGCCTGTATGCCACCGGATTGACCAGCCTGTTGTGGATGGGGGCGTTTCTGTGCGGTCTGGCGGTGGCGTTGTCCGGGTTGTTTTACCGCTTGGTCACCCGGCACCTGCAAGTCATGGCCGGGTTCGCCCGGCGCATCGCCGCCGGACAATGGCACGAGCCGTTGCACCTGGACAAACGCCGTGGCGCCTTTCAGGACGAAATCGACACCGTGGCTCACGCGCTCGACGACATGCGCCGGTCGATTCTCAGCGATATCGATCGCCGGGAAAGCGATCGACTGGCGTTGCAGGACAACCGCGATGAATTGCTGCGCCGGGTCGAACGCCGTACGGCCAGCCTGATGCGCGCCAAGGAAGAAGCAGAGGCGGCCAATCTGGCCAAGTCGCGCTTTCTGGCGACCATGAGCCACGAACTGCGCACGCCGCTCAACGGGATTCTCGGCATGGCCGAATTGTTGCGCGGCGCCAGTCTTGATCCGCAGGACAGTAAACGCCTGGATGCCTTGCACAAGGCCGGCGAAGGGTTGCTGACCATCCTCAATGAAGTGTTGTACTTCGCCAAGCTGGAGGAGGGCGCCAGCCTGCCCGAACCGGTGGATTTCTCGATTCGCCAGTTGCTCGACGAAGTGCTGACCCTGCTCGAACCGAAGGCGCTGGACAACGACACGATTCTGCTGTGCCGGATCGATCCGCGCGTGGCCGGGCATCACCACGGCGCCGAGCAGTTCTTGCGCCAGGTCTTGAGCAACCTGTTGGCCAACGCGATCAAGTTCACTGAAGGCGGAGAGGTCAGCGTCGAGGTGGCGTTGCTCCCGCCGGCTGACGGGGACAGCGGGCAACAGCTGCGGGTCAGTGTCACCGACAACGGTATCGGCATCGCTCCGGCCATGCAGGCGAAGATTTTCGAGCGTTTCACCCAGGCCAACGAGGAGGTGGCGCAGCGCTATGGCGGCACCGGACTGGGGTTGGCCATCTGCAGGCATCTGGTCGAGCACATGGGCGGTCGCATCGGTGTCAACAGCGAAGTCGGGCGCGGCAGTTGTTTCTGGTTCGAGCTGACGTTGAAGCCGGCCAGCGCTGTCGTCGACGTGACACCGTTGAGCGTGGCGGGCCCGACGCTGGAAATTCTGGTGGTTGAGGATGTGGCGCTCAACCGTGAAGTGGCTGAGGGATTGCTGCGCCGGGAGGGCCACCGGGTATGGCTGGCGGAGGAGGCGCAGCAGGCGTTGATGCAATGCGCTGCGCGGGGTTTCGATCTGATTCTGCTGGACGTGCATCTGCCCGGAATGAGCGGCGTCGAATTGTGCAAGCAGATCCGCGGCAACGACGGAGCGAACCGCCATACCCGTATTTTTGCCCTGACCGCCAGCGTGCAACCGGCGCTGGTGCGTGGTTATCTGGACGCCGGCATGGACGGTATCCTCGCCAAACCGCTGAAGCTGGAACACCTGCGTCAGGTGTTAGCGGGGCAGCCACCGCTGGCCGGAGGATCACTGGCGGATGACGAAGCGATCGATTGGCCGTTGCTGCACACCCATCGCACGTTGCTCGGCGAGCAAAAGGTTCAGAGTTTGCTGACGGTGCTGCGCGACTCGATTGTGCAGCACCGCGAAGCGCTCAACGAAGCGATCGATGCCGACGATTGCACCGAGGTGGCGCAGCTTGCGCATCGCCTGGCCGGCAGCGGCGATTCGCTGGGATTTCGGGCATTGGCCGGGGTGTTGCGGCCCCTGGAAAGCGCGGCCCTGGCCAACGATGACGCGGCGATTCGCACGCTGGCGCCGTCGGTTCAAGTGCAATTGCAGCGCTCGCTGCACATCCTGCAAGGGTTGTTGCAGGCCTGAGATACAACTTTGTTACGACTTTCTACAACTTCGATCCGCAAGTACAACAAGACCTTACATGGCTTTCCAATAATCGACGCCACCGCGCGAGCGCGGTCTTAGAAGCTTATTGGAGATAATAATAATGAATGGCCGTAACGCTTTCCCTTCCTTGCGCAATGACGTCCCGTCCTGCGCTGCGCACCTTACCGATTGCTGAGGTGCCGACAATGAGCGAAAACATCGACCGCAAAGGCATCCAGCTGACCCGCGCCCTGAAGAGCCGGCACATTTTCATGCTATCGCTGGGCGGCGTGATCGGCACCGGGCTGTTCATGGGTTCCGGCGTCACCATCAACCAGGGCGGGCCGGTGGGAGCGATTCTGGCGTACCTCGTCGCCGGCTTCCTGATGTACCTGGTGATGGTCTGCCTGGGTGAACTGTCGGTGCAGATGCCGGTGTCCGGTTCGTTTCAGACCCACGCCACCCAATTCATCGGGCCGGCCACCGGCTTCATGATCGGTTGGGTGTACTGGATGAGCTGGGCCACCACGGTGGGCCTGGAGTTCACCGCCGCCGGCATGCTGATGACCCGCTGGTTCCCGGCGGTGCCGATCTGGTACTGGTCGGCGCTGTTCGTGCTGGTGCTGTTCGGCATCAACGCCTTGGCGACCCGGGCGTTCGGCGAGGCGGAATACTGGTTCTCCGGAATCAAGGTGGCGGCGATTCTCGGCTTCATCGTCGTGGGTGTGCTGGTGATCTTTGGCGCGATCCCGCTGACCAGCGGCGCGCCTGCGCCAATGGCGACCAACCTGATCGGCGACTCGCTGTTTCCCAACGGCTTGTCGGCAGTGTTCGCAGTGATGATGACCGTGGTCTACGCCTTCCAGGGCTGCGAGATCATGGGCGTGGCCGCCGGCGAAACCGATCAACCGGAAAAAAGCATTCCGCGTGCCGTGCGCAACGTGGTGTTCCGCGTGCTGATTTTCTACGTGCTGGCGATCATCGTGCTGTCGGCCATCGTGCCGTGGCAGCAGGCGGGGCTGATGGAAAGTCCGTTCGTGCAAGTGTTCGACATGGTCGGCATTCCGTACGCCGCTGATCTGATGAACTTCGTGATCCTCACGGCCATTCTGTCGGTGGGCAACTCCGGCCTGTACGCCTCGACCCGCATCCTGTGGGCAATGTCGAAAACCGGCATGGCACCGAAGAGCCTTTCACCCTTGAGCAAACGCGGTGTGCCATTGCGCGCCCTGAGCATCACCTTGTGCTTTGCCCTGGTGTCGCTCATGACCAGTTTCGTAGCGGCTGACACGTTGTTCATGGTGCTGATGGCGGTGAGCGGAATGTCCGGCACCGTGACCTGGATCGTCATCGCGCTGGCGCAATACAAATTCCGCAAGGCCTATTTGCGCGACGGCGGCCAACTGAGCGATCTGAAATACCGCGCGCCGTGGTTCCCGGTGCTGCCGCTGATGTGCATCACGTTGTGCTGCTCGCTGTTCGTGTTCCTGGCGCTGGATGAAACCCAGCGTCCATCGCTGTATTGGGGCTTCGGGTTCATCGCCCTGTGCTATGGCGTGTACTTCGTGTTCCATCGCAAGCGCGGGGCGGTACTGGCGCCGAGTTTGCCCAGTGTTTGATTGGTTTTTTCAAGGAGAGGGCCATGCGCTTTTCAGATCTGACCCAACGCATAGCCGGTGACGGCGCTGCGGCCTGGGATATTCATTACCGAGCGCTGGCATTGCGTGAGCAGGGTGAAGACATCCTGTTGCTGTCGGTGGGCGACCCGGATTTCGACACACCGCAGCCCATCGTGCAGAGCGCCATCGACAGCTTGTTGTCCGGTAACACTCACTACGCCGAAGTGCGCGGCAAGCGCGCCTTGCGTGAGGCCATCGCCAGGCGACACCGCCAACGCAGCGGCCAACACGTGTCGGCGGAGCAGGTGACGGTGCTGGCCGGCGCGCAATGCGCGTTGTTCAGCGTGGCGCAATGCGTGCTCAATCCCGGCGATGAAGTGATCGTCGCGGAACCGATGTACGTCACCTACGAAGCGGTGTTCGGTGCCTGCGGCGCCGTGGTGGTGCCGCTGCCGGTGCGCCCGGAAAACGGCTTCCGGGTGTCGCCGGAAGACGTCGCCGCGCGCATCACCCCGCGCACCCGTGCGCTGGCGTTGAACAGTCCGCACAACCCGTCGGGCGCGAGCCTGCCGCGTCGCACGTGGGAGGCCTTGGCCGAACTGTGCATCGCCCATGATCTGTGGCTGATTTCCGATGAGGTCTACAGCGAACTGCTGTTTGAAGGCGAACACGTCAGCCCGGCAAGTCTGCCAGGCATGGCCGAGCGCACCGCGACGCTCAACAGTCTGTCGAAATCCCACGCCATGACCGGTTGGCGCGTGGGCTGGGTGGTGGCACCGCCGTCGTTGTCCACACACTTGGAAAACCTTGCGCTGTGCATGCTTTACGGCTCGCCGGACTTCATTCAGGACGCCGCCGTGGTGGCGCTGGAAAGCCAACTGCCAGAGCTTGAAGCGATGCGCAAAGCCTATCGCCAGCGCCGTGATCTGGTCTGCGAAAGCCTGGCTGATTGTCCTGGTGTGCGGGCGTTGAAACCCGATGGCGGCATGTTCGTGATGGTCGACATCCGCGAAACCGGGCTCAGCGCCCAGGCGTTCGCCAATCGCCTGCTCGATCGGCACGGCGTTTCGGTACTGGCCGGTGAAGCGTTCGGCCCGAGCGCGGCCGGTCACATTCGACTCGGGCTGGTGGTGGGTGCCGGACCGTTGCGCGATGCCTGCCAGCGTATTGCCCGTTGTGCTCACGAACTCATGGAGACGCTGGATCATGCTTAATCACAAAGCGCTGTTTATTGATGGTCGCTGGCAAATTCCGTCGGGGCAGGGCGTCGCCGAAGTGATCAACCCGGCCACTGAAGAGGTCGCCGGCAGCGTGCCGTTGGGCGATGAACGTGATGTCGACAACGCGGTGGCGGCGGCACGCAAGGCGTTTGAATCGTGGTCGCGTACACCGTCCAGCGTGCGCGGCGGTTACATCCGCGCACTGGCCGACCAACTGCGGGCTCGCGCCGATGAAATGGCCGCGGTGATCACCACTGAACTGGGCATGCCGGTGCAGTGGTGCCGTTCAGTGCAGGTCGACGGACCCATCGCCGGTCTTGAGCAGTACGTCGAACTCGCCAGCGTGATGGACGAAGTGCGCGAGGTCGGCAACTCGCTGGTGATTCGCGAGGCGGTGGGCGTCTGCGCGTTCATCAATCCGTGGAATTACCCGCTGCACCAATTGATCGGCAAGCTGGCCCCGGCGCTCGCCGCCGGTTGCACGGTGGTCGTCAAGCCGAGCCAGGAAACCCCGCTGCATGCGTTTCTGCTGGCGCAAATGATAGAAGACATCGGCCTGCCGGCCGGGGTGTTCAACCTGGTCAGCGGGCCTGGTTCCAAGGTCGGTGAAGCGTTGGCCAGGCACCCGGACGTGGACATGGTGTCGTTCACCGGTTCCACTGGCGCGGGGGTGCGGGTAGCGCAAGCCGCAGCGCCTTCGGTGAAACGCGTGTGTCTGGAGCTGGGCGGCAAATCGCCGCTGCTGGTGGCCGAGGATGCGGATCTGCAGGCGGCGGTGCGTTACGGCGTGCAGGACGTGATGATCAACTCCGGGCAGACCTGCACCGCGCTGACCCGCCTGTTGCTGCCGGCCCGCCGCTATGCCGAAGCGGTGGAAATCGCCCTGGCAGAAACCTTGAGTCTGCGCATGGGCGACCCGCTCGATCCGCAAAGCTTTCTCGGCCCGATGTGTTCCGCCGGTCAACGACGCACCGTGCAGGACTACATCCGCCTCGGTGAGTCGGAAGGTGCGCGCTTGCTCTGCGGCAGCGATTCAGCATCGGCGTTCGAGCGTGGCTATTACGTCAACCCGACGCTGTTCGCCGACGTCGACAACCGCATGCGCATTGCCCAGGAAGAAATATTTGGTCCGGTGTTGTGTCTGATTCCCTATGCCGATGAGGCCCAGGCCATCCAGATCGCCAACGACTCGCCGTTCGGTCTGTCCAGCGGTGTATGGGCCGGCAGCACCGAGCGGGCTCTGCAACTGGGCCGGCAATTGCGCGCCGGTCAGTGCTTCCTCAACGGCGCGGCGTTCAATTACCAGGCGCCATTCGGCGGCTACAAACAATCGGGAAATGGGCGTGAATGGGGCGAGGAGGGACTTAACGAATTCGTCGAGGTGAAGGCGATTCAGGTCTGACAGGCATCGTTTAAAGGCTGAACGCACCGGGCCATGGCCCGGTGTCTTGCGTGCAGTGGTTGATGGCATCCGAGGTGATGTTGTTCATTGACTGGATCGTTAATCAGGCCCGCCCCGTCGTGACTGCAAGGGCGGCGGTGCAGGTGAAGTCACGAGCGCATTCGTGCTGTTTTGCGCAAGTCAGCTTTCGTCTTTGGTAATTGTTGCAACGCAACCTTCTCCCTAATCAGCCCGCCGTTCGTGCCTTCCAGGGAGTAAATATCACCCCCCGGTTGAGCCCGAACACCGAGGTCGGCGCCGTCAGTCCGGAACAACGCAGCGGTGCGAGCCTTCTTGGTTGCGACGTCAATGGCACCGGGCAAGGCGTCGTCCATTCGCAGAAAGGCGCGCAAGAGGCCGGCGTCATCAACCACGCTGGTACAGACTGCAAAGCCTTGCTCGTTCGCCAGCGACACCGCGCGACTGACAATTTCCCGAGACAGTTGATCCAGCATTTGTAGCTCCTTGGCTGAAAGGGTTGGAGCACTAATGATCCGGGGTTTTATGCTGTCGTGAAGGTGTAAGCAGTGTTTGATGGCGAAAGTTTGCTGATGTCGAATTTTTCCAGGATCAAGATGGGAAATGCGCCTAACCGTGATCGGAGGCTTTCCTAAATTCGTCGTCCACGCCGAACGCTCAATCGCATTAAACGCTACAGGGCAACGCTATGTTTTTGAGAAACAGATGACCGCTGGAGATGTGAGCTGATCATTGCCTGGAAAAGCCAAGCTCATCGCCACATCGCTAACGACATTCTGGAATTGGAGGACAGCTGCGAGATTCCAGAAAGAACTCCAGGACAATGCTAGGAGTTAGTTATACGGGCGGGAATCTGCTGTGTGCAAGCACTGTGCAACCGGGCTAATCCTGAAACATCTTGTTACGTGTAATGACGGGCGTTACGTTGAACGGCCTATGGAAACTGGCTTGGCCACCATGGGTCGTTTAATGTAACGGCCATTATGCGAACCACTCTCCAAATACCCGATCACCTTATCCGCGATGCAACCCTCTACGCGCCTTCACGTGACCCCCTCGACGCAGTTTGCTATGTGCTCGCCGATTACCCCAGAATCGTCGCCGAAGCTCGCCAGATGCGTTCTAGGCTCTCTCAGATGGATACTGAGACTGCCGAGTTCGATAAGCGTCTACAGGCCCTGCAGGACGCCTGCACTTCAATCCTGAACCTCTAATCTCGCCATACCTCGACCTGCCCGCAGGGCATTAGGCGCCACGTCGATCGACAGCCAGGCTAAACAACGTCTGCGCCGAAACCCGGCAAAGCCGGCCGTTCTCACGCCCAACAAAAAACCCCCGGCGATCGTCAAATCACTGGGGGTTTCTTTCGCGTCCAAACTTCCCAGAATCGCTCTGGTGTCACTTCGCGCCATGTTCTGCCAATAGCTTTTTCCCCGATTCCTTGCGTAGCTAACGCGGTCCCGTGACTTTCAGCGCCATCGCCGGACAGGTCCCGTCAGGTCCAATTTCCAAGCGAGCTTTTCCGGCCACCGGGTGGGGGTGCTGTTACACCCCCACTTTATTGTGATTTTCCACAATTTCATGGGCTTTTGTGGAGTTTTCCTTGACGCTCAGAAGCGCACGTTTTACCGTGGTTTCCCGCGGTAAAGGTTTATCCGATGAACATGTCTCTTATCTCCCGGTTGCTTCGGGAAAAAGGCGTTGTTACTCACGCCAACTCCGTTAGAACTACTGCTTTGTACTTTCAACTTTGGAAGGAGGGAGAGTCTTTTGATCTGACCAAAAGACAAGTACAAGTTCATCGTTCACGGCTTCGCAAGATCGGCATTGATATTGCCGTTCCCTACACTGAAAGTTTTGATCGGATTTTTACAGAAGAATTTGGCCCTAAGGCCGATTAAATGCAGGCAGGGGAGATCTGACCTCCCCATTCCTGCTGACCATTACCGATCTAGGAGGATCAACAATGGCTGCTTCACATTTTACTCAAAACCCCGACACAACCGGCTTCCATGCTTTCGGCATTCTGCCTCAAAGCCTGCTCCAAGGTGAAAAAATATCATGTTCATTCTCGCCGTTTTCCGGTCTTGATCCCCTCGGACTGCTCGGTAGGCATGTTCAAGTCGAGCATGAGCAGGAATACTCGACACAAGTTCTTCGTTACGGTGCTGTGGTTGTTGCTTTTCAGGCAGGTGCTCCGGGCTACGGAATAGAGTCACAATTGCTTCTCAGGCCTGACGATGGGTCCGACGATGAATACGTGCCCGTTTCAGCTCTGACCGTACTGGCGGTTTTCTCTTAGCGTTCCTCTAAGTCTGCCAGTGGACAAAGCCGAAGCATGAGGCTTGTCATCTGGCAGACCATTGTTCCTCCAGCCAAAAGAACACACGCCAGTCCAGGTAGAGGCTTTTAGGGATTCGCATAATGTATATTATGTTAAACGACAGGTCATGTCATAGATGTTCATGAGCTGCCCAAGCCACTGATTCGACAAACCCGCTTCTGGCGTCCACTCTCTCAACGGGCCATGTACTTCGTGTTCATGGCAAGTCATTGAATGAGGTGGCTGCCGATGAAGCTGATTCAGTGCCGTTTCTCTTCAGGTCAGCGTGTACCGCTGCTCGTGCAAGCTGGTAATGCAGCGCCGTTGCCCATACTCGTTCCGTTCATCTACGTCCAACTCAAACTCAGGCACCGCGCTTACAATACTGCTGCGGCGCATCTGCGCGCGATCCAGGCTTTCTACACCTATGCCAAAACCCGAGATCTGGATATCGATGAGGCCATCTTGGCCTGCCACTTTGAGGCGATTCTGGCTTTGCTGGATGGTTACGCCATCTGGCTCCAAAGCGGCCGTCAAGCCGATAATCTGGTCGCCCGAATCGGCATCGCTGCAACGGCACCTTTTCCGCAGATCGATCCGCGTACCCGTAACCAGTACCTGCGATTGCTGAAGCAATACCTGTCCTGGTGTGTCACCCGTTACATCCCCCGCGCCCGTCAAAACTCAACCACCCTGGTTAACATCGAGGTGGTATTTGCAGATGTCGCCGACGTCATAGAGCGGCGCTTTGAGAGCCATATCATCAATGTTCGTCCCGACCACACTCGTTACCGCAGCCTGACAGCTACGCAACTCCAGATCATTCGCACACTGATTCGCCCGGGCGCCGCGGAGAATCCGTTTCCGGAACGATTGCAGTTGCGCAATTGGCTAATGATTGAATTGCTGCTGGAGACTGGGATCCGTCGCGGTGAGCTTCTGAAGCTCTACACCACGGATATCAATCAGGGTTCTCAGCATGCCTATGTCAGTATCAATGATCGCGAACATGATCCAGGCGACCCGCGCGCCGAAGAGCCTGCACTGAAAACACGTGGTCGTACGGTCGGCATCTCGGCGCAGTTGTATGAGGTCTATGAACGTTATATCCAAGGCAACCGACGCCCCGTGCGCAACGGTAAACCGATGAAACTGCCTTACCGCTATTTGTTCATCTCCGACCAAGCCCGCCCACTGTCGATTCGCGCCCTATCTAGCGTGCTTGATCGGCTGTTTCTGACCATTGAGCTGGCCCATCCGGGACTTTTGCCTACACTATCCGCTCATGACTTTCGTCACACCTTTGCTGACCACTTCTTGGCATACCTGGTCGCGACGCGGGGGTATGACCTAGAGCGAGCTACAGACGAACTCCGGCGAGTCTGTGGCTGGTCTGATACTTCGACGATGCCACGTCGTTATGCAAGTCGTTATCTAGCCGAGTCGGCCAACCTCCACAACGCCCAGCGGGCTTCGGCGGCTTGGGAGCGGCTCGACACGTAGGGAGATTAGGTGTGGCCAAGTCATCTGACCAAGAACACGCGTTACCCGCCTCCCCTGCGCCAGCCTATGTGTTCGAGGGGCCGGCTCAGGTTGCTATTCGAACTCGTACTAATGACCAGCCAAGGTACGTCGATACCCGATTGAGCGTCTGGACGTGGTACGACGGCGGTCTTGCAATGAAAATTGATTGGACTGCTCTTCGATTTAGCTCTGAGCTCAAGGCAATTAGCAAAAGCTTTATGGCATATGCGCTTGAAAAATATGCACCAAGAACTGCGCAAATGTTTGCAAATTCCCTTCAGGTTTTATCTAGGACTAAGCTAGCAAATGGCCTTCCTTGGGATAAGACCCTTCTAATTACCGTTCTTGAGAACTTGAAAAAATCAAGACACGATCTTGTAGGATTTCGTAGGTTTTATCGTTGGGCGGTTGATAGAGGCATCGAAGGTTTTGATCTAAATACTTACCTAACAATCAAAGATACAAAGTCAGCCCGGGTGGATCCGTATGCACGAATTTTTCTTTCGCAGTCTGGTTTTGACCTTGATGAGGAGGTTCGGTTGCTCAAGCGTATTGAGCGAGTACTTCCAACAGATCCTTGGGAGGACGCCCAGTTAAATTTGATGCTTCTCTTGGGTTTTGAGCTCGGACCGCGCGCGATTCAGTTCCACTCGCTTGACATTGCGGATTTTGAATTCATTGAAAGCACTAATCATGAGAAGTACTACACATTGTGGCTCCCCATGGCCAAAAAGGTTGGTCAACGCCGACCTGAACGCCGCCCCCGCAAAATAACCACCCGGCTGGGTGAAAAAATCTCACAGCATGTTTCGGCAATTCAACGCCGCTTTGGCAGCAGCTGTGAACCATTATTTGTAAATCCCAAAGGAAGGCGCCTCTCGGTAACCGAAATCGGTGTAGGCCTCAAACACGAGCTGCGTGAAGCCGGGATAGACAAACCGAACCAGGTAACCATGTTACTGCGTCATCACCTCGGGCAAGGTTTGGCGGACCAAGGAACTCCAGCAGACATGATTGCCGAACTGCTGGGCCACAACAGCACAGTTGCGGCGCGTGCTTATGTAACGGCAACCCCAAACATTGCTCGGATCAAAGAGAAAGCACTGGGTAAGAGCCCGGCCTATCAACGCATCATGCGCAGCTTATTAACCGGGGAAATCGTCCAACGCCGCGATACGGTGCCGGAAAGAGCCATCCGCGGCGTCATCGATACGCAGTACATCGGGGACATTGGTGCCTGCGCCCTCCCGGTTCATACCCACTGCCCCTACAATCCCGTGTATGCCTGCTACACCTGCAAGAAGTTTCATCCGTTTGCTGACGGCCGCCATGAGCAGGTGAAAGAGGCGTTGCAACGGGAAACGCAACGGTTCATTGACATGGCAGAACAAGCCGGAGAGCTCATTCACAACCGGCCCCTTGCCCAGCATCAGACAACCATCCTAGCGGTAAGCGCTACGATCGAACGCTGCCGGCAGCACACGGAGGATGCCGCAGATGACGCTGTCTAGGGCAAGGCAGAGCCTCGAAGGCTTCATTACACAGGAACAAGCGATTTTTCAGTCGTTACCGATTACAACATCGTGGGGGTCAACACTTTGGTCGGTCGAGCGCTGGTTACCGCAACGCCTAAAGCAACAGACAATAACCTTTGAAACACACCGACAATCGCTTGAAAAGAATGGCTATTCCGTTCCTCCTAAAGCTGCTCTCCCCCTGGATTTTCAGGATTTTTGCAAGGCGTTAATCGTATATCTACAGCGCACCCGGAGCCTGAAGTTTTCGATGGTGGCTGCCTACAATATTGCGATTCGCCGGCTGTACAACCCCTTGTTTGAACGCGGCGTATCCGACCCCAAACAGTTGATGCGGGGCGATTTTGACCGCGTCGTAGGATTTCTCCGTGAGAGCGGCTACAAAAATCTCTATGACGCGGTCTCTCACCTCCAAGTAATAGCGGATACGATTGATAATCTGCAATTAACCGAGATCGCCATCCACTTCGAGCATGATGCCAAACCAGAAAAACGCCGACACGATTACATTTCATTGCACGATCCTGATCGTGCTGTAAAACAACGTAAATCTGATGACAGGTTGCCTTCTCGCGAGGCGATGGAGGCCTACGCCTTATGTTCGAACAACCCACTTAATGAGGGTGAAGAAATCCTGCTGCGCGTGATCGATTTGCTGATCGCGACTGGGCAACGGGGTAATGAGGTATCAGTAATACCATATGACTGTTGGGTCGAGAGACCGATCAAAGGGGCGACAGGTGAGGTGGTTGTAGATGCCAATGGCAGGCCTCTGGTCGAATGCGGGATCAGGTACTTTGCGGAAAAGCAGTTTCAATCTCGTGTTCATTGGTTCGCAGAAAGCGACGTCCCTTTAGCCAGGCGTGCGGTCGAACGATTGAAGGTGCTGACGCAAGAGCAACGAGAAATCGCGAGGTGGCAAGAGACCCATCCAGGCCGTCTCTGGGATTACTCTCCGCAGACTGCAATGTCAGAGGATGAAGTTCTGCGTTGGCTCGGGTTTAGCCAGAGCCGAGACACCGCTAGGAATCTATACATGTACTTTTTACGAAACGAAATTCATCCCTGCGACCAGATCAAGGATCGAGGGAAGGCGATCAAACGCAGATACTTGGCTGGCGATATTGAGCGTTTTCTTGTTCCCAAACTTCGCGATCATGCAGCGCTTACTGAAAATGTTGGAGGCAAACTCTGTGTTGTCCTAAAAACCAGCGAAACATTAGCCATTGCGTTTGATGGTCAATTCCGCCTCGGTGGGCGGGAAGCAAATGTGTTTCGAGTAATCCCAAGGCGGGTGACCCTCGTGGATATCAATCACGCGCTGGGTGACGATGAAAAGTATGCGTCCATTTTTTCGCGCCGGTCATTGATCGAATCCAACGGCACGCCGATTCGGCTAACAAGCCACCAACCTCGACACTGGCGGAACACGATTTACCATCTGACCGGCATGAGCGATGTGCAGCAAGCGTTGGCCTTGGGGCGAAAACGCCTCGACCAAAATACTTATTACCAACACATGAGCATTGAAGAAAACACCGCTGCCCACCAGGAGTTCTTGGCGTTCAATAGCCATCACGAACGCATCGATTTTCTGCATACAGGCATAAGAGATAAACGCATTCAGGGCGCGTTGACCGACAGTTACCATGCGTTGCTGTCAGATAAAGGCACGACAACTGCAGAAGCATTCCTCACCGTACACGCCACGGCGTTACATGTAACACCCTTCGGAGGTTGCATTCACGATTTCTCCCAGGCGCCCTGCCCTAAGCATCTTCAGTGCTGGAATGGCTGCTCGCATCTTCATCTGATGGGCACTCCATCGGAGCGGGCCAACCTTGAGAAACAAGCCGAGAATCTGACGAAGGCAATTACCATCATGCGCGATGCCGGCGCCGGAGAGGCAGGTAGCGATGTATGGCTGATGGACCAGGAAGACAAGCTCAACAATTTAAAATCCGTCCTCGCACGCGATACCAATGTAGGAGTGCAACGCGTATTTCCGAAGGGGCATCCAATGACGATTGCGGACACGGACAAACGGCACAGCTCTGTTTCAGATGATTAGAGGCGACCATGGCTCATCGACAGACCTTGAGAGGCGGGACCTTGGATGAGGCGATCGACGCCCTCCTCGCCCAAATGATTAGCTTAGGACTAGAGAACGCGCCTATTTCACGCCCCGAAGTGCAGCGTCGATTGGGCCTGACTAGCCGAGCTACCTTAGTGGGGGACCGTGGGAGGCGAATCGAGTCCGCCCGTATCGTACAACTCAAGGAGAGTGGGAGAGATCCAGACGGTGCCCGCCGCCGAAGAAGCCTCGAAGAACGTATTGCTAATCTGCAGGCGGAGAATGCCGACTTGATAAAGCAGCGAGACCAGCTCTATGAAGCACTGTCGGCAATTGCGCACAACTGCCTGCTGAAAGGATTGGATGTCGAAAACATACTGACTCCATTGCGAAAGCGGTAAGTGGCAAAAAGGTTGCCAAAGCCGCCAACTGACGCAGCGGGCAGGCAAGATTGCCTAACCGCTAGCGCGTCGAAGATGCAGTTAACCTTTCGAGCGTGTTGGTCTCATGCTCGCCGAGATGCCGGTGTAGCCGAAAAAATGATACGAGGATTTTGCAAATCGGATGTGCTGGACCCCAAGGCCTCAGTGTAGATATGCCCTCCCTCCAGACTATACACGTAGGCCGCCTCCTCACTGAGGTCATCCACCATTTCGCGCACCTCTAACAGCCTCTCCATCTTCCACCCATCACTTCGGTTGAGATAAGCCGGTGAAACCAACTGGATATCCAACAGCCAGATGTCTGATCCTTGTTCATTAAGTAACTGCTCAAGCGCTGAAATGCTGGGAAGCATAACCATGCAAGTCAATGCTTCACTTCTTTGTTGTCGACCTACTCTGACGTAAAACCAGGGGCAATGAGTGGTCTGCTCAACGTACTGCCAGTACTGGGTAGACTCATCACCCAAGTACGCGTCGAGGAAAATCTCTGCTGGTTTGTGAGTGATGAACATAGCGCCATTCCAAAAGTGAACACTATAGATTGTAGCCCTATAGAGCTCAAAAAGGCTTCATCGTTCCTTTTGCGAGGTCGGCAATATGGAACTGAAACAGGCATTTGGCGCGGCCCTGAAAAAGCTGCGATCGGAGAGGAAGCTTTCCCAGGAAGATTTCTCTGACGTCAGTAGTCGTACCTATCTCAGCACCCTAGAGCGCGGTCTGAAGAGCCCTACGATCGAGAAGGTAGATGATCTGGCAACTGTAATGGGCGTTCATCCGCTGACCATACTCGTAGGCTGTTATCTGATTCAGGACAATCCGATCACCCTCGACGAACTGTTTTCCCTTATTCGAACGGAACTGCCAAGCGAGATGCAATGAACATCTTATGGATCAAGTTTCATAAGCAAAGGGGATCAACGGAAGACTGTGGATTGTAAGGCTTGTGCTAGCATCCAATTTGATCCGAAGATCGAGGTCAGCAACGATGGAGCACCCAGTTCAGCCGGAAAATAGCCTCTCTGAGATTTTGGAAGGCAAGCAGAAACGCCGTGATGCGTTAATGCTTGCTGTTAGCCTTGCGTCGCCGTCTGCGTTAGAAGCGCCTGCTCAGCGTTTGAAAGAAGCCATGAAAAAACCTGCTGCATCGCGCCGTCGACGCATTCCCCCACCAGAGTTCGCCCGATAGGCGATGGGATCGAGGCACGCATATGGTCGCTTGTCCCAACCCCAGATGGGGTTACAGTCGTTGAAAGCCAATGGCCAAGTAGAGGCCCTGTTACGGTGGCCCGAGTAAGGAACAGATTCTTGGGCCGGCCGCTGAAGAGAACCTCAGAAACTCCACTTAGCTGAATTTTCTCATCTGGATAAACCCCAACGCGCCCTTGGCAAATGGCAGTAGCTCCGCAGCATTGATCTCCACTCTGGTATAGCCCCCAGAGGTGTCATGGTGAAATGCCGCAGCGAACTCGTTAAAGCTGACCAACTCAGCATGAAGAGGATGCAACAGTGCCAGGGGATTTGGGGCGACCGCCCCTTTGACCTGGCCCAGCATGTCGCCCACCGTCTGCCCTTCAGCGAACTTTTTTGGAAAACATCGATGCAGGTGCCCCTCAACCAGTAAACGCAAGGCTTTGGCCACTTCGAGCAAGCTGACGGTAGTATCTCCATCGATGAATCGCTCAACGAGTTGGTAATGCTTGTAGTATTCCGAGGAGCAATAGTCATCTAGATCGAAATCATCCAGTCGACTGTAATCATCCGCATCCCGATGAAGGGAAAGCTCTCCTATCTTTCCAAGCTTTTTACGCGCTACACGCCGTTTGACCTCACGTAGAAAGTGCGCATCGTGGCCCAAAGCGATGACCTGTGAGCATTGGTTGACCATCTGTAGCACTGCTTCAACCGTGTTATGACGGCGATGCTTATCCAAGCTGGTAAAAACGTCGTCAAGTACTACCGTAGCACCGGATCGATTGGCGTCGGCGAACAGTCGGGCAAGGAAGAAAGCAAACGCCAACGTCCTTTTGTCCCCTTCGCTCAAAGCCGAATGGAACGACAAGTCCCCTCCTACGCCGGGGCCAACGATGACAGTGGCGCCTCTCACCTTCAGCGCATATTCAGAGCGCAAGCCCCCACCTCTATAGGTGGGGGCCAATGCCTGGATCTCGAAAGGGGCCGCGAATTTACGAAGCCAATTGTTAATGGATAATTGAAAATCCTTCAGCGTTTGCTCCATCAACCTGTCTAGCTCAGTACGAGAAGTATCTCTTGCGGCCTCTGCGGATTTCAGCTTCGTCTTTGCAGTGGCCAGCTCTGCAACAAGAGCTACAACCGGAGTATCAAACCTTGTCCTGCCGAGCATGAGCGAGGATCGAGATGCCTCAAGTCCCGAAATATCGGGTTTAGCCATCTTCGCCTTATATTCAGCAATCTCATCATTGAGCTTGACTATTTGCTGGTTGAAGTCAGTTGCAATCTGGGCAAGTTCATTCAAACGCTCTACCACTTTCAGGAACGGCGCGGAATCGAGTGCAGTTAGCGGATCGCCTTCCTTTTGACTGACAATTGCAAGCAAGTCTGCCTCAACCTCGCCGAGCACTTGCCAAGCAGCCACATTGTCGAGAACAGGAATATCGGCGATTCCTAGGCTTTCGGCCCACACGCTTCGAAGGCCCTGATTATATTCGTTGGCAGCACTCCACCCTCCAAGCTTCTTATCACCCAACCTCTGCAGCACAGTCTGACGAAGCGCGGCAATGCGGCGCTGGTATTCGGAGTAGGAGCCGTCGAAGTACAATTTGTAAGCCTTGAGCAAACTCAGCTCATTCGTTTCCTGGCCGCAAAACGGACATTCATCTTCTGGAAGGTGCTGGAGCCCCTCGGCAACCCACCGCTCGGTTGCTGGCCCCTTGTGTTTGGTAAAATGGGCTTTTGCTGTTTGTTCTGCGTTGACTGAAATACTCTCGAAGGAGCCTTCCAGAAGGCTGGGCAGACCTTCGAAATTAAACGCTGGTATATCCACCATCTTGAATGCTGGACGGCTCATTATCTGTTGGGATGCCCGAGCTTCGTTCAGTTGCCTGTCGGTCTCAACAATCTGGGCGTCGACATCTTTAATTGGCTTGAGCTTGGTAAATTGGCTGACCGAGAAATTACCTCTGTACCCCTGCAATGCCCCCTCGGCGGCGGCGACTTTCGCAGTACAGTCCCGCACTGTCGCGGACTCGGTGTCGAATTTCGTCCGTTGGGCTACAGCCGCGTCGCCAAGGGCCAGATTGAGTAGCGCCTCCCGTTGCTCAGGAAGAACACCAGCAGTTGCGTATACATTGCGATCTACGAAAGCCTGGTTGAACACGTGAAGGTTCGGTTGCTGCCCCTTCCAGGAGGCACCATCGAATTCAGTGCTGAAGGGAGGTGATCCGCCCCAGGGACGGAATCGGAAATGGACTTTCTGTGAGGTCAGTGCGCCAATTGTTTTGCGGTCGATCAGATCCTGAGCGTCGAAGGTAGAACACGCCAGCAGGATCGATGACAGTGTCGACTTTCCACGGGCGTTATCGGCGTAAATAAGGCTGACTTTTTCCAAATCTATGGGCTTAGTGATCCCTTTTTTGATAACACCGACGTTATCGATACAGACGATTTTCTCGAGCATGCGAATCCGATTCCCCTATGACTGTCCCTATTTTCAGCGTCCAAGATGGCTATAGCATCATTGGCTGGCAGGCCGCTTAGCTACTCCATCGATCGGACCATTTGCCGGACTGACCTGCCCGCACCTGATTGACGAATGCCATAAAATCACGGTTATCCAACTCTCGTTGGTATAGCGTCTGTAGCTCTATCGATAGAGCGCTCGACAGTTTCAGCACCTCATCAGCCCAAAGCTTATTGATTTCCTTACTGAACACTGCGTCCAAGTCTACACGCAGCGAGGTGATATCAATCTGGTCTAGTTTTCATCCAAAGACATGGCATCGCGCTCATGACGGTGGAGGTTGCCCTCCTCGTCTTCATCCCACTCAACGTCGCTGTCCGAGAAGCGATTATTCAGTAATTCTTCATTTACGTTACCGTCATTGTCGATCGCGCCAAACATGTAGTGTTGCGAATAATCCGGTGACTGGATAATGGAATGAATTATGTTATTTCGTTGTTTTTGCACGTACTCGTCCAATGACTCTAGGTCATGGCTGCGTGCGACTTTCCGAATACCTTCAATGAGGCACTCGTCGCTGCCGTCGGGTAGCACTAAGGGCTGCTCATCGTCCAGTTTACGTTGCAAGGCGACTTTGCCAGGAAAATCCTCTCCCAGCCTTGAGATGATGCGTTTTAGTTCCGCGAGCGGATTTGCCTGTTTGAACCAGGAAAAATCTGTTTCAGGCAGCAGCAGTTCCTTCAATTCGTCCAAGCGTAGCTTAGGGGCCCGCTCCTGCACGATAGCAGCCACTAGTTTGCAAGTCTCAGCGGCAGACGTCTCATTGAACTCGACCGCCATGAGTGAAGGTTTTTGCTGGAGAAATGCTTCCAGTAGGCTGCCCGTCGTGATGTTTTCAATGATCCGTGCAAGTTTTGCGTTGTGCACAAACCGCTTGATAAGCTCTTGCGCCAGTGTTCGGTCTTGATGCTCCGAGGTAATTCGGACGCAAAGTTGATGATCAGCGAGCACCTTGCACAACAAGGTATTGACCCACGCCAAATCCGTGTCTTCAACCTTAAGGATGACCTCGTGGAAACGGTTGAAGTATTTTTTCGACGAGTTTGCGCCCTCGAAATACGGCTCGGCACCGTTGGAAAGGTTTTGCGACCCCAGATAGGCGATGCCATCGTGGCTCAATAATTTGATGTGGCACGCAGCATGGAGATAGAGGTCTGACGTCGGCAGTTGGCGAGCGATTGCCATGACCGTCTCGGTCATTACCCCTGCTTGCGTGTCATCCAGCTCAGCTACCCCAGCCAGACCGAGCAGGATCTTGGCAGGTGAGCCTGCGGCGCGCTTTAGATATTCTTGGTCTACATACCGGAACAGTGATTGCAAACCAGTCGCTGCGCCGTAAGTGATGATCTTTAGATCAGTGAGGGACGAGCGCTGCTTTCTATGTTCATAAGCCCCCTCGCCATAATGCCGGTGGTTTAACGTAGTGTTGAAGCTGGCCAATTCGTCCATAAAAAGCTCGAGATCCAATGATGCGTTACTGTCTCCTGCCTCACCGCTTAGAGCAACCCCCGGCGCAGCCTATGTGCTGCGAATGACGGTGCCAGCGCAGCCTTCGGCACCGGCTCCGCAGAGTAACGCTGTGATGTGGCAAACGTACCGCACAGGCTGGGCGACAGGCACGCCTCCCAGAACTCGTAACAGTTTCGACCTGGTACCGGGTGATCCTCAATATCAGCGGTAGCTATCACGCCCTTCAGCGCCGCCGTTCATAGCATTCGAAGTTTGAGGCGTCGCACCCAACTGGAGAACTACCAGCCCGGGCGGTATTTCACCACGCCCTGAGCGCGTCGACACAAAGTCAGCTGGACAATAGCTGTCTGGATCGCACGACGCTCAAGGGACGAGTTCCTCGCCGTCGTATCTCCAAACATTCAACAACTGGGAACAGAACTGGGAGTGTTGGCGCTGATCGCGGGCGACTTACCCAAGGTTCATAGTCATCTCGCCACAATGCAAAAAAGCATCGCACTGCATGACTTGCCGATCTGGCGCCAACTCACCCGATGCTTCGAAAGCATTCTTCTGATTCGCCAGGATGAACCAGAGGGGGGGTTGCGCCGGCTGAGTGAAACAATGAGCGAAATGGACCAGCAAGGCGCCAGTCCGTTTTATAACCTGCTGCGTTGCGAAGGTGTGCAAGGGATGGCGATGCTGGGCTTGAACCAGCAGGCCCTGGAGACGATCGATGAAACCATACGTATTGCCTCGTCACGTGATGAACGATGGTTTCTACCGGAACTGCTGAGAGTCAAGGGACAACTGCTGCTCAAAGACGCTACACCGTCATCACGCAACTATGTGAATGAACTGCTGAATCAAGCGTTGATACAGGCCGACAACCAGGGCGCCGGGTTTTGGCGTGCCCGTATTGCTTTCGATCTGGCACAGTCATTAGCGGTGACACGCGCGTAGGTCTGCCTGTCTGCCTCTAGAGGCTATCCCCCGTCAAAAATTGCCCATCCTTGCTGGCGAGAAACAGCACATAGCCCGGCATGCCGACGACCCCGGCTAGCGAAGCAAAGTTGATCACCCCGCTGGCCTTGATGTTCTCTCGGTGGAAAATTGTTGGCATTGCGAAGCCCTCGCAGCTATTCATCCTTATCACACTCTCGTAAGTCATCCTTATCACGCTCCCGTAAGAGCCAGCAGACGATGCCGAGCACCAAGGTGGCAAATCCTAGTGCGGCAATGGTGAGCGCAGGCGTAGCGGCAGAATCGAGAATAACGAACTTCCGGCTGAGCGCCAGCAAGGCGATCAACAGCACTGTGCGAACCTGAACGATGCTGTTGCGTCGTAGGGCCGGGCGCACAATCGAATGCTTGAACTCCAGGGCTATCAGCACGGTGAAGATTGAGCCAAAGAGGGCCTGGAAAACATCGTGATCTAGAGGGTCAATCGCACCACCGATCACCAACGGCACAACCCTGCGACAGAGCTGCAGTAGCGCCATCAAAATCACAGACGCGATGATGAGACTGAGCGCTATAACAACCAATTGTTCGAAACGTTCGTAAGCATTCATCAGCGCCCACTGAAGTCTGAAATTTTTCAGCGTCGAGTTGCGCTCACGCCTTTCAGAATCAGGCTTTGACACGATAACCCTCCACACTTGCGTCTTCAGTCCGCCGGGCTCGTCCAGGCATTTGAGGATCCAGTACACCACTGCACGTCGTGATCAACAGGCCTGCTCCCAGGTTACGTGAGTGTGCTGGGGCTAAGTCCCGGTCTCCGCAGTAGGTGCCAGATCATCTGGCTGGTCTGGCGGACTACTCTTTCCGGAGGTCTTTGGCGCATCCACCTCCACTTTATTGAAGACCACTTCCCTACGTTCCGTGTCGTAACCCAACTCAACACTGTCGCCGGCTTGCAGCTTGCCAGCGAGCATTTCCTTCGCAAGCCGCGTTTCGACGGCCTGGCGAATCTGACGTTTCAACTCGCGCGCGCCAAACTCAGGCTGATAACCAACATCCGCCAGATGATCGATGAGTGAGCCATCAATTTTCACTGTGATGTTCTGTGCAGCTGCGGTTCGAATGACCCGATCAAGTTGAATGCTCACAATCGATCGGATGTTGTCACGGGTAAGGGCATGGAACACGATGATGTCATCAATACGGTTCAGGAATTCGGGACGAAAATGCCCTTTCAGGACGCCCATTAATTCATCACGTAACGCTTTATCCGTAAGGCGTTCATCTTCGGGGCGCTCAAGATTCTCCATGATAATGGGAGAGCCCAAGTTGCTGGTGGCAATGATGATCGTATTGCTGAAGTCCACGACACGTCCCTTACCGTCCGTTAGACGCCCATCGTCGAATACCTGCAGCAATACGTTGCTCACATCGGGATGCGCTTTCTCGATCTCGTCGAGCAGAATCACACTGTAGGGCTTGCGGCGGACACGCTCTGTCAACTGACCGCCTTCGTCGTATCCCACATAACCGGGTGGCGCCCCGATCAAACGAGCAACCGCATGCCGCTCCATATACTCCGACATATCAATACGAATGATCGATTGCTCGTCACCAAACACCGTTTCCGCCAACGCTTTGGCAAGTTCAGTTTTGCCAACGCCCGTAGGGCCTAGAAAGAGAAACGTAGCAATAGGTCTGTTCGCCTGGCCAAGGCCGGCTCGAGACAAACGAACGGCATCGCTGACCGCGAGAACAGCGTCTTCCTGCCCAACCAGCCGCTCACGCAACGTGTCTTCCATGTTCAACAGCTTTTGACGCTCTTCCTGCGTAAGCTCGGTCACAGGAATACCGGTGAGACGGGACAGCACCTCGGCAATTGACTCCAGGGTCACTTCAAGGGTTTCGGAACCTGTCTTGCGCTGCCAGGCTTCTGTTTCCTCTCCCAGTTGCGCTTGTTTTTGACCAATGCGTTCTTCGAAGCCTTTGGATTCATCAAAACGTTTACGGGAAGATGCATAGTCCTGTTCACGTTTAAGTTGCGTGATTTCGGCTTCCAACTCCTGGATGCCAGCCGGCCTTGAGGAGGAACTGATTCGAACACGGGCCGCGGCCTGATCGATCAGGTCAATGGCTTTATCCGGCAGGTAGCGCGAGGTGATGTAACGATCCGACAGCTCTGCTGCCGCCACAAATGCTTCATCGGCGAATGTGACCTGGTGATGAGCCTCAAGCTTATCGCGCAGCCCACGCAGGATAATGATGGTCTGTTCGACGGTGGGCTCGGATATCAGCACAGGCTGAAAACGTCGTTCAAGCGCTGCGTCTTTTTCGATGTGCTTTTGATACTCATTGAGTGTCGTTGCACCGATCAAACTAAGCTCCCCGCGCGCCAATGCGGGCTTCAAGACGTTGGCGATATCCAGGCCACCCTCCTCACCACCCTGCCCCGCGCCAACGATCGTGTGCAACTCGTCAATGAACAGAATAAGCTCCGAGCTTTTTGCGGCGACTTCATCAAGCAGTTGCTTGGCTCGCTCCTCGAATTCACCACGATATTTAGAGCCCGCAACCATTGAGTTCAGATTGATTTCAACAAGCCGTCTGCCACGCAGAATCTCAGGGACATCGCCCTTTACTATTCGTTGTGCAAGCCCTTCAACGATGGCTGTTTTACCGACGCCAGGTTCGCCGATAAGAACCGGATTGTTCTTTCTGCGCCGCGCCAGCACCTCGATGGTATTTTCGATTTCCTGCGCGCGCCCCAGTACGGGATCCAGTTTGCCCTCACGAGCCAGTGACGTCAGGTCGCGACCGAACTTGTCGAGTGTCGGAGTTCCCGTCGGGGTGTCGACTCGCCCATCCTCAGCCCCCTTACCCACCACCTTTACCACCTTCTGCCGCAAGGCTTCAGGCGTTACGCCGTATTTTTTGAGCAATGTCCCGGCGATACTTTCTGGTACGGAGGCAAGCCCTATCAACAAATGCTCTGGGCCAACGTACGAATGTCCTAAATCACGAGATGCCTGGAACGCAAAATTGAAAACTTTCTTTAACCGTGGCGAAATGCTCATCTGGTCCACCGGGGCCTGGGCCTCCGCTGTGCCCCTCTGAGCATGTTGATCGATGTAGCCTTTGATCTCGTCCGGAGAAAGCTTCAGCTCCTTAAGCAACGCCGTACCCACATCGGTATCCGCAAGCACATACAACAAATGCTCAGTATCGAGCTCGCTACGGTTGAGCTCATGGGCTTTTTCACCCGCGCGTTGCAGGATTTCCAGCGTCTGGGAACTGAATGCATCGGTTGCATCGACAGATTCTCGAGGCACTTGCGCAGAGAGCCTGAAGTCATCGCCCGCTTGATCCTTTGCTCCGCCCATGCTGTCGAAAAAGCGGGACACACCCCCGCCCAGTAGAGAGTCGAATGGATTCAACATGCTTTGATGGCGTAAGAGTTGACGGTAATCGTGGTCGCAAATGGACATTGTCCTGGCTTGGCCATTTTGCGATACGGTCACTCGCGCTACAGCGGGTCTCGCATTACATATTTCACAGAGAGTAGCCATGATGAGTTGTCTCCAAAGATGGATAACACGGACTCATTCAGATGGATCTACGTCCCCGTAAATGATGCTCAAGCAACAGGGGCATGAGATCCGCAATACGCTGAGATTTCTCAGGAAGACGATTACGTTGGAGGGAATGGCAGTCTCGGCAGACGACGCCATCCAATAACGATAGTCGGATCTCATCAAAACACGCTATGGGCGACCCAGGATACCGACGAACGACGTCTGATAAATTCGTGCTCAAAAATACCGCCAGTCGTAAACCACCAACTCATCAGCAAAGGAGGCTATGGAATCACCAGCGTGATCGAGCAACGATTCGATGTCGGAATTCGCAGGGGCGAATCGATCAGCAAGGACATGATTGCGGTTCGCACCAAAACCATCGGATAAAAAAAACCGCCGAAAATGACAGCAAAAGAACGAGCGCGCGAGGTCTTGCCTGCACTGGAGGAAACGGAGAACGCGTTCAGCGATTACGGCAAGCGCCAACAACGACTATAGTCAATGGTGCGTCAGAGCGAATCCAGCCTTTCCGCTACCAACCTGGCCTCAATCCAATACCGCGAAGGCACGGCGGATCTCCTCGTGCTTCTTGATGCGGATCGTGAACGTCTCGCAACCGAAGACACTCAGGCTCAGACCTCGAACGAGGTGTATCGAGGCATCGTCGCCATTTACAAATCACTTGGCGGTGGATGGAGTTATCCCCCCGGGCAAGTCGTATCCCGCTGAGCAGACCCCAACCGCCCATCTATAAGGGCTCAAGCCATGCACACTTCAGAATTGGATGATGCGAAAGAAACGAATGGCGACCTGGTTCAGGGGCCGCTGCCGGCCGGCACTGTCGCGCCCGACTTCACTCTGTACGCAACCCCTGATCAGCAGTTGTCCCTACGCGAGCTAAAGGGAAATCCCGTGATACTGGCGTTTTATCCCGCAGACTGGACTTCGGTTTGTGGCGACCAACTGACCTTGTACAACCAGTTGCTACCCACATTCAGAGAATACGGTGCGACGCTACTGGGTATCTCGGTCGACAGCGCTTGGTGTCATCAGGCCTTTTCCAAAGATCGGAATTTTCACTTCAGCCTGCTCGCCGATTTCGAGCCCAAAGGGGCTGTGGCGCGACAGTATGGAGCGTACGACTCCCACCTGGGAGTTTGTAAGCGGGCGTTGTTCGTGATTGACAAGGAGGGAGTGATCGCCTGGAGCTACATCTCACCAATGGCAATCAATCCGGGGGCGGACGGCATTCTGGATGCGCTGGATGCTCTGGCGAATTCATCACAAAGCACGCCAACCTAAAATTAACAGGTGATCCCATGGCCACTCTCAAAGTCCCGGTAAGTGCCAGCGACCATCGCCAGGGAAGTGCGCATGCCAAGGTCACACTGGTGGAATTTGGCGACTATGAATGTCCCTACTGCGGTTTAGCGTATTGGGTCGTCAAAAAGCTACAGCAGCATTTTCGCGATGATCTGCAGTTTGTGTTCCGTAACTTTCCACTGACCACTGCTCACCCGCATGCGATGGCTGCAGCTGTCACCGCTGAGTTTGCCGGGAGTCGAGGATTCTTCTGGGAGGCTCACGACGAATTGTATGAAAATCAGGATCGATTGGGCCTGCCGCTGTTTCGGGCCATCGCTCTAAAACATGGCCTCTCCGACGAAGAACTCTATCTTGCCATGCAAGACGGTACCTACGTACCCAAAATAAAATCCGATTTTAATGGCGGCGTACGCAGCGGCGTGAATGGCACCCCAGCGTTTTACATTGACGGGCTTCGCTATGACGGGGCTCCAGAGTTCACCGAGATGAGTCAGATGATTGAGCTTTCGTTAGTGAGTTGACGAAATCGCTAGATAGTGAAATCGCTTGGCATCACCCACACCGTAGCCGAGGGCGAACGTGCCCCATTGCGCAGCGCACCAGGTGTGCATTCGATAATATTTCAATACGGGAGATTGAAGAATCCACGGTGCTGCCAGCGATAAGCATCGCTCATAAAGCAGCGGCACGAAAATATCAGCCCAGCGAACCGAGGACATAAAAAATTGGCGATGTTAATTTTTGACAGCTCGGAAGATTCCATAGTCGAGGCCCGTGTCCTGGTCGAGGCGCTGAATGAATGGTTGGCGGAACAGCAGCCCAGTTGCCCGCTAAGGTCCGCCCGTGCGCAATGTTGCTATCGGCCCGATGGCACGCTGGATTCTGTATTGACCGTACTAACAGACGTGGTGGTGGACTAGGTCAGGTGTTGCACTCAGTTTTTGCGACCGCCCCCAAAGGTTGACGCCTATACCCGTCCACCCGTTCGCTTATCCGTTAGTTTCCTTCTACATTAAAGAGGTGCACACGGAGCCAGCAGCGAATGAAATCTTTGAAGTATTATGAAAAAAATCGACACGCCACATGGTTAGAGTTGTTTTTTGACCTGATTTTTGTTGTTGCAATTGGCGAGGTTACGCATACTCTCGGACATCTTCATCACGGCCATGTTGAACAGGAGCAATTATGGACATTTTTACTACTTTTTGTTCCATTATGGTGGATCTGGTCCAGCCACACGATTTACTCAAATAGGTTTGATACAGACAGTAACCTTCACCGCTTGGCAACTTTATTTTTAATGTTGCTGCTCATTGTGCTGTCTGCACGGATTGGGGGAGAATTGGAAGTAAACTATGCGCTTGTTATTGCCTGCTATTTTGGTATACGTGCCATCATCAGTATTATGTACATTTCGTCCATAAATAAATTCGATCATCGTAGTGAATTCTCCTCCAGGCTTGGCTTCGCCCTGTTAGTTAGCGCAGTTGTTAGTCTTTCATCCATTCTTTTTGACCCGCCTATGCGTTACCTTGTCGCTTACATAGGGATTTTTCTTGATATTCTGCTCCCTTTATTTTCTTGGGGTAAGCTAAAGCCATTACCCGCACATACAGAACACTTGGTTGAACGACTAGGTTTACTCACCCTCATCTTATTGGGCGAGTCGGTAATTAGCCTTTCTGGAGGGTTATCTGACATTCAATGGGATCATTATAATGTGATGGCGGCAATCACCGGATTTATCATGATTTGCAGTATCTGGTGGATATATTTTGATAGCTTTTACTTGTTGAGCAAAAATGAAAGTAGTATGAGTGGGCACTCCTTAATCTACTCGCACCTTTTTCTATTTATGGGGCTAGCACTTCTCGCAAATTTGATCAGGCATGCGATCCTGAATGACATTGCGATGCGCGATTTCCAGATTACGTCAGTCATCGGCATGGCCTTATTTTTCTTAGGCAAGCAATATGGCTACTTCATAGCGGTACCTAAAATAAGGAAATACATACTACAAAACACCTTGATCGTGTTTTCTCTAGGTGGTTTGGTTATATTCCTACCCCGAGTCGAGTACATATTGGTCGGCCTGACAGCAACCATGATCTGTTATGTTTTACTAAACTTCCGGTATCGTTGAATCTTTAAAGTTGGGCCATATCACGGGTGAATCAGCTATCCGCGCGCATCAATACATTCCTACCAACCAAAGCGGGTGGTCGCCTGGAAAGCACGGGGGTAAACACCGCGCGGCGTGAGGCCCGCGCCAAGCGGCAAAAACCTACTCAAAGAAGGCCAGGGTTCGAACTTCGATACTCTCACGCGGCGGGGCTACCGGCAGCGTATTGGGGTCCTTGAAGGCGGTATGGGGCGTGAAGCGGGCACGGCCGTCGTGACGTGAGTCATACCCCTTGATCAGCAAGACTTCGTCACGGCGCATGTCCGGAAAATAGTACCAGCGCTGTTGCGGATTGTAGGCCAGGTGGTAGATCTCACCGATACGATCCGGATAGACCAAGTCGGTGGCCAGCAGGTCATTGGGGTCGAGCGTCGAGGCGTCCAGCACGGCCAGCGGTGAGCGCTTGACGGGGCCGCTCATCGGGCGCCAGAGGTTAATCTGGGCCACCGACGCCCGTGCGGCGGCCTGATCCTGGCCCAGCACGTCGCGAATACGTTCAGGCCCCGAGCGGTCGGTGTAGTCATTATGCACACGGCTGGCTGGCCCGCGAATATCCCGCCGCTCGGCGTCGCTGCGCCTGGTGTGGTCGAAGATGACGACCCGGCTCGCGCCCGTCAACTCCTTGATCAAGGCCTTGACCTCGTCATAGTAGACGCTTTCCACTGAGGTATCGTCGTAGAGATCGTCGACCACCGTAGCCCGCCGATGGAGTTCAAACCCCTGCTTGTCCAGGGAAAGGCTGTCTGCCAACGGACGACCGTTGTGTATCGTGACCTCACGCTCCTCCTGCTCAGCAAAGTAGTGCGGTTCACTGTTACCGGTCAGAGCCTCGGTATGCACATAGGGCTTCGCATCGTGCTTGACCAGGTAGGTGAGTTTTGTGATGACGCTGGCGGGCATATCAGTTGTGCACTTCAAGTAACACCTCCCGGTCTGCTGAGCGCATCCGGCGTAGTGTCACCGTGGCGGCGCTGTAACTTGCATGTAGACACCTTCAATCTCGATCGTATGCCTTCGAACGGACACTATCAAATGCAGCCCGAGGTGCACGGCACACGACCGATAGTAAAGGACCTCTCTAACCTCGGCCTCGACGACCAGCTTGACCATGACTGGCGTGTCGCACTGCGGGTCTGCGCCGATCATGAGCATCCGATATCCCTAAACTTCCCGCACCGCTATCTAGAGAAGCGGAATGCTATAGGTCACAAAAATACGATTCTGATCTACGTTTCGAGATGCTTCGCTGTTGGACTTGCCGTTACGCCAGCCGAACCCGACGCCTTTGAGCGCTCCGGACTGAAGGACGTAGTCCAGACTAATGTCTCTTTCCCATTCCTTTTGGTTGTTGCCTGACGTAGTTTTAATATTATCGCCGGAGAGGTACATGACCGAGCCTTTCAGGCCAGGGACACCCAGAGCGGCGAAGTCGTAAGCATACTGACCGAAAGCTGTGCGCTCGCCTGCACGGGTGAAAGTTTGGATCAGGCGGTCTGTATACAGATACAGGCTTGCTCCACCGGCGCCCTTGTCTGTTAGGCTACCCTGACTGAGTTGAGTGAAGTTGCTGCCATCTGACACACTTTGGTACCCCGCAGTAATCGCGTGACCACCCAGTGTGTAAATCAACGCGGCACTCCAGGTACGGTTGTCGATCTCTCCACTACCGTTTTTGGTGTAGCCACTCATTCTGTAGCCTGACGTCCCGGAGCTATTTGCCCCTGACGAGTCAGTTTTGAAATAGCGCAGGTCGGTTTTAAGGGACTGATTGTCCGAGAGGGCAAGGGTGTGAATTAATCCCATAAAATGCTGCGTATAGTAGTTGTCGAGGCTGGCGTAGTAGTACTGAGCTGTCAGATCCTTGGTGACATTCCAATCGCCCCCGGCGAAGTCAAACTGATTGCTTTCCCGCGTACCACCGGCAACGGCCAACCCCGTCTGATCGCTCGAACCACGTCCTGTTGCATGTTCGATACGACCTCCAGTCAAGGTCAACCCTTTGAACTCGCTCGAGGTGATTTGACCGCCCTCGAAGGTTTGTGGAAGCACGCGCCCGTCGTTGGCGACCAGAATTGGGAGTTTCGGAATCAAAGTGCCGTAGCGAAGTTCAGTTTTCGACATTTTGACTTTTACGGTCAGCCCCAGCCGGCTCCACTCGTCGACGGCACGGTTGTCACTGTCAGAAGGCATCATGCTGCTACCGACATGCCGTCCTTTGCCACTGTCCAAGGTAACTCCCAGCAACCCCAGGCCATCGACACCAAAGCCAACCATTCCATCGGTATAGCCCGATTTGAAGTCCAGCATGAAACCCTGCGCCCATTCTTCGGTTTTGGAAGGTGCGGCAACGCCATCGCGGTTGTCGTTATTGAAGTAGAAGTTTCTCATTCCCAAGGTGGCTTTGCTGTCACTCAGGAAGTCCGCATGCACCTGGGCACTCAGGGTAATACTAAGAAACACCGAACTTGCAGTTATTGTTTTTCCACTCATTTATATAGCGCTCCATTTGTTATTTTAAAGTAATAGAAGCAACGCAAGATTTTCAGGTGCGCGTTTTTTTATTATTCTTAATATCCTGCTGAAAACGAGAAATCGACGATGCCTCGCCCCTCCTGCATCAAGTTAATATTGTTAATGCAAGTTCCAAAGTCGCTCATCGCACCTGTTTCTGTTATGCAACGCAATAGCGATAGAGCGGATTGTGTGAGAAAGGCGCAGGGAGTGCCTTGCCTGGGGAAATGGAGTTCTGCGTTGCGGTCTGAAAATTTATCTTATCGTCTGAATTTCAGGATTGGGGCCGGACCCAATTGTCGGTCGAGTACCCAAAGGCTCAGCGGGCTGACCTGACGACTGTCCTCTATAGTAACCCGCGGCGCGGCGATCACGACGTCCAAGGCCCAGACTGCGGTGTAATCATCTGCGACAGGTACCGAGACGGACGACGACATGGCGGTTCCCCGCAATGCCGCCTACGCTTGTTGGATGGTCCCCATGCTTTTGCTCAGGCGATGTATCGGGTTGGAACGATCTGATTTATTTTGACCGCCCGCTCAATGCCAATCCGGACCTGCCCGCGCGTATCGCCAGCAACTGGCCCCTCACTCCGGTCGACCCGACCAGCATGTACGGCGCAACGGGCAAAGATTGCACCCACTACCCCACCTGTCGTTCCCAAGCGACCGATGCCGCAGCACCTCTGGAAACAGGGGCGCTGTTCACGTTCTCCCCATTGAGGAAGATGAGTATGTATCGGCCGAGCACGATTCCTTATCAGGAGCATCGAGGGTTCAGCCGAACCTTCACTCCGGGTCATTTGAGCCTGGGATTGTTCTTTCCTTTGGAGGCCTTCGATGGGGACACGCCGAACATGCTCAACCAGGTCGCATTGGCCAAACGAGCAGAGGCGCTGGGCTTCTGCGCGCTCTGGTTTCGCGATGTGCCTCTTCGGGCCCCTAATTTCGGTGATGTCGGCCAAGTCTTCGACCCCTGGGTTTACCTGGGCTATATGGCCGCTCATACGTCGGAGATAGCGCTTGGCACCGCATCCATTGCCATCCCGCTACACCACCCTCTGCACACGGCCAAGGCATCAGCCAGCGTCGATCAGTTGAGCGCAGGTCGCTTGATTCTGGGTGTAGCTTCCGGCGATCGCCCTGTGGAGTTTTCGGCTTTTGGCGTTGATCCCGAAAGGCGCGCAGAAATCTTTCGGGAGCATTACGAGGTGATTCGCAGAGCCCACAGCACCAGCTTTGAGCCCATTCGCTGGAGCGGTGGTGAGATGCAGGGTGCAGACCTCATTCCGAAACCCACAACCCAAGTCATTCCAATGTTCGTGACCGGCAATAGCCGCCAGTCACTGGATTGGATCGCGCGCGAAAGCGTCGGATGGATCAACTATCCACGCCCACCGAACATGCAGCGACTGATCGTGGAAGATTGGCGGCTGGAGGTCATGAAGCAATGTGGTTCCGTCTATAAGCCCTTCACTCAGTCGCTTTACATCGACCTCGATGAGAACCCGTCCACGCCGCCCACTCGCATTCATTTGGGGTTCAAACTTGGACACTACCATCTCCGGTTTTTGCTGGAGTCGCTTGAGGAAATCGGAGTGGACCACGTTATCCTGAATCTCAAATACGGAAAGCGCCCTGCTGCGCAAGTCATTGAGGAGCTGGGGACTCACATCGTTCCGCAATTCGGAGTACAGCCGCGTCCTGAAGCGAATTGATCCGCCGGCCGCCTCCACGCCGGCCGAGGTGGTGCGGTTCAACTGGTTGAATCATCAGGCCGATACCTGCTCAAGGAATATCAGTTGCAACGGCTCTTCGAGCAGGTCATCTGCCGTGGCGGCAAAGCGCTGAAAGTAAGGCATCGAAAAATGCGCATCCAGCGCCGTCTGATCCCTGAAAGCCTCGCGCATGTAGAACGTGTCCTGCTCGTCGCGCAGCTTGAACAACACATAACCGAGATTGCCCGGCTCTGCTCGGGTCGGCTCTACCAGCGCCAGCAGTTCTTGTTTCAATGCCAGTTCTTTGCCTGCCTTGGCCTTGAGCACGGCAATCGATACCAACACGTTACTGGACGAATTCATCGTCAACGCTCCAACATTAAAAAATGGCAAGTGATGCCGCAGACGGTTCAGCGGGCCCGCAAGCGACCCGCCTGAAGTGAAATCAGAAACCTTCGAGAACGATCTTGCCCCGGGCCTTGCCGCTCTCGACGAGCGCATGGGCACGACGCATGTTTGCCGCATTGATCGCACCGAAGTGCTCGCCCACAGTGGTTTGCAGAACACCTTGGTCAATCAGAGCGCTGACCCGATTGAGCAGGTGATGCTGGTTGATCATGTCCGGGGTTTCGTACAGCGAGCGGGTGAACATCAGCTCCCAATGCAACGACAGCGACTTGCGCTTGAGCGGCATCACGTCGAGGCTGTCGGGATCGTCAATCACTCCCAGACGCCCTTGCGGCTTGAGCACGTCGATCAGTTGTGCAAAGTGCTGTTCGGTGTGAGTCAGGCTGGCGACATAGTCGATCTCCGGCACGCCGAGCGCTTGCAACTGTGCGAGCAGTGGCTGGCTATGATCAATCACGTGATGCGCGCCCAACTGCCGCACCCAATCAGCGGTTTCCTGGCGTGAGGCAGTTCCGATGACGGTAAGGCGGGTCAACTGTCGGGCCAGTTGCACCAGCATCGAACCGACGCCCCCAGCCGCTCCGGTGATCAACAGGTACTTGCCCTCCCCCGAACCCTCGACGACACCGAGCCGGTCAAACAACAATTCCCATGCAGTGATCGAAGTCAACGGCAACGCTGCCGCATCGGCGGCACTCAATGACCGAGGCTTGTACCCGACGATCCGCTCATCGACCAGATGGAATTCGCTGTAACTGCCGGTGCGGGCAATCGAGCCGGCATAGAACACTTCATCGCCCGGCTGAAACAGCGTCACTTCAGAGCCGATCTCGCGGACAATGCCTGTGGCATCCCAGCCGAGGATTTTCGGTTCTTTTGTGAAAGTTCCGGCGCGCACCTTGGTATCGACGGGATTCACTGACACCGCGCGAACTTCGACCAGCAGATCCCGTGGACCAGGCGTGGGCACCGGGAGGCTGATGTCGATCAATGCGTGTGGATTGTCGATGGGCAAAGCATGTTCGGTAAAGGTGATGGCTTTCATGGACACTCGCTGTCTGAAGGGTGATGTACTCGTTCGCAGCCATCTTCGACTTCCCAAGTACAAAGAAAAACAAGCAGAATGCGCCAACACTTTCACTGCAGGAGTGAAAATGATCCGCATCGATGATCTTGGTTTATTCATCCGCAGCGCCGCGCTGGGCAGTTTCACCGCAGCGGCGCTGGAGGCTGATCTATTGCCTGGTCAGGTCGCCGCCGCCATCAAACGTCTGGAGCGCGAGCTGGACGTACGCCTGTTCGCCCGCACCACTCGTAGCCTGCGATTGACTGCCGAAGGCGAGCAATATCTGCCCACCGCCCACTCAGTGCTTGAGACCCTGCAGCAAGGCAAGGAAAATTTGCGTGGTAAGAACGCCACGCTGCGGGGCGTCCTGCAGGTGACAGCACCCTCCGATCTGGGGCGCAACATACTGCTGCCGTGGCTGACGCTGTTCCGCCGTCAGCATCCAGAATTGACGTTGCGTTTTTTCCTGTCAGACCAGATGGCCAATCTGTTTCGCGACCCTGTGGACGTGGCGATTCGATATGGCCCGAATGAAGACGCCAACTACGTGGCACTGCCGCTTGCACCGTGGAACCAGCGGGTTCTGGTTGCCTCGCCGGAGTATGTGAAACGCTGCGGTTCTCCCCAAACGCCGGATGACTTGAGCAAGCATCACTGCCTGCTCTATCTGCAAAATGGCCGGGTCTACGACAAGTGGAACCTGGGCGGGCAAACCGTGCAGGTTTCAGGGCCACTGTTCAGCGATGACGCCGATGTCGTGCGACGCTGGTCGTTGGACGGTGACGGTATCGCCTACAAATCCTGGCTGGATGTCAGTGCCGATATCGCCACTGGGCGCCTGCTTGTGCTGCTGCCGGATTTTCCTGGCGAAGCTTCGCCGTTGAGTCTGGTGTGCCCGCATCGCAAGCAGATCAGCCCTGCGGTTTCCCAGCTTTATACGTGGTTAAGTGGTCAGTTTTCTGCGCTGAAGCGCAGTTGAACCGAATGACGACAATTGATGCTTGTTGAGCATCCCTCGCTTCGTGGTTCGGCGGATCAATGCGCTCACCAAGCACAATGTCTGGATCGTTCACCAAGAACGCTCCAAGGTAGGAATGACACCTGAAATGTAGCGCAGGACACCGCCATCGTTTGAAAGGGTGACAAAAAATTCAATAGCTTCTCCCTGTTCGTACCGTAAAGGGCCGGCTAACAGTCCTTTCCTTTATAGCAAGTGCATAGGTATGACCTAAATCTTTGGCCAGTTACTTCGGCCACAAAATTTACCTTAAATACAAGTGTTTTAATAGGCCAGCATAACAACCCATCTGATACTATTTTTTTTCGCTCACCTGAGCCTTTTTCGTCAACCAGCATTCTATAAAGTGCAAGCCCGATGTTCTTTAAAACAACAAACAAGAAGCTAACTTATTTTGGCGCTTGGGCACACTGACGCGCTCAAGAATCCAGACCATCCCAGGATAAACAATAGAACCATGCTTTATCAGAAAGAAATGGGACAAATAACTATTCATTTGATTTGGAGATGGTGACGTGCGAAAGCTTGGCTTGGGTTTCCTGGTAACGGGCGTTGTAGGGCAACTATCAGCATTATTATGGACGTACACATCCATAGGACCACTTTGTGAAAACAATGTCGACAATTCATACATCCAGAAAAACGTGACAAAGCTAAAACAGCTCATCGATGACACCGCTAATGAAGTTGTAACAAACTTCACTACGAAATATTCCGACGGGCTCACGCCCCTTGCGGAAAACGAATCCCCCATACCCGACTCAACGGAGGCTCACGCCGCACAGTTTTTGATCGAAAATCCAGACGAATCGCCAGTTTTTTCGCTGCCTTCACTGCCCACACAAGCACGCAATTGGACAATTATCCTTAGCGGCCTGATTGCTTCTACCGGCCTGTTCCTGGTGCTCTTCGCCCGCAAAAAAACCTCTGATCCGCAATGGCATGTCTTTCGCTCCGTGCCTGGGTCGCTAATCACGCTGGAAAGCCCGTGCTTAACGTGTGGTAGCTATATTCTCCACGCTAAAAAAGAAGCTTCAACCACGCCTTCATCCGGCTTGTGGGTGATCGAAATAGCGTTGAACACACCCAGCCGTCATCGCGCCACAAATGCCATTAAGCAACTGGAGTTACCGGTAGCGCGTAAAGAAAACAACTTTGTCGTCATCGGCCCGTATAGACAAAAACAAGACGCAGCTCGAGTCGTGAAAGAGTTGAGTGAAAGTCATGGCGTTCGAGGATGGATGATGGCAGGAAATTGACATAGTCCGATTTAGCGCTGGGCAGACCTCGTACAACCCGCCACATTTTTCATGCCACAAGAGAATATTCATGATCGCAAAAGAATTCAGAGCCGAACTCGCCCTGAAGAAATTCCTGGACGCCAACTTATGGCTCCAGCTTGAACTCAGCGAGTTGAACTACAGCCTCGCTGAAAGTTGCGGACTGTCGCCCAAAGAATATCGCCAGAAATTCCTGCAAGAAGTATTTGAAACAGAAGCAGACGCTCATGACTGCGATTGTTGGGACTTCATTCTCCAATGGGTAGCTAACACTAATGAAGAGCTTGAGTTGATGCGTGAAGAACGCATGAAAGAGATTTATGAGTTTCTGGACGATTAGTCCACTCTATAACTTTCGTAGCCTATACACGCCTCCAATGCTGTAGATAAACGACTAACTTCACCGACGGGAGTATTGCCCAATACCCCCGCCCTTCTCTCGATTCAAACCGTCGGATAACAATCCACTACACGCCGATACTGGCTGGGTGAAGCTCCGATGTGCTGACGGAAAAACCGTGTGAAATGACCTTGCTCGGAGAACCCGAGGTTCTCCGACAACAGGCCCAATGTTCCACTGCGCTCACGCTCAAGCCAGGCAAAAGCCCGGCGCATGCGCGCGTCGTTAAGCAGCAGGGTCGGCGTCATGCCGGTATCTTTCTTGAACAGCGCAAAAAAGTGCGCCCGCGACAGACCACAAGCCCGTGCGGCGTTGTCGATCGGGTTCGGATCATCGAGGTGCTCAAGCAACCAGGCGGTGCCACGGCGCACGCGTGCGTCCCGGAACTCACCTGAGTTCGGCGCACCCAGTAGCGACAAATGCCGCCAGCTGGAAAAGTCCTCGATCAGCTCGATCAGGAAATCAAACAGCATGAATTCCATGCGCTCTTTCGGAACAATCCCGCAGCCATGCGCTTCGGCGACCAAGATGTCAGCCAAGGTGCGATTACAACTCGACAGCTCGATGCACGACTGGGCAAAAAAGTCCGGCCGACCGCTGAGCGCCAGCGACTGCTGGGCAGTGGCCAGCCAGGCGGGCTCGATGTAGAGCGCCAGGATCAGGGTGGCACCGGCATCCGGCTGCGGATCGTAGAAATGCGGCTCCCAGGCGTTGACCAGCACCGCCGTGCGATCGCTGAGCGGTACCCGCCGACCGTTAACGTTGAAGTAAGTGTCTTCGCCAGACACTTTGACCAGCACATGGCATTCGGAATGGGTGTGGGTGACCAGCGAACGATCCATATTCAGCAAGGCGACCCGTCCAAACCTGCCGTGGAAAACCCGTTGGGCAATGGACATCAGATTTCTCCGCTCGCATGAAGCGATATCGTTATCGACCTCAATGCATATCATCGGGGCGTCTATCTATTTCTCAACACCGGCGATCGCTCTATGGTTCAGCAAACCACTATCGCGCGCGAATGACCGAGCGTCTACCTCGACTTTCGCAGCCCCCACACTCGTCGGAAAAACCGTCTTACAAGGCATGACGCTCTTTCCCGTGATACACGCGCAGGATATCGGCGACCACCGCCAGAGCGATTTCCGCCGGGGCCTTGCTGCCCAGATCGAGGCCGATGGGCATGTGCAGACGGGCAATCTGTTCATCCGTCAGGCCGCCGATGCGTTTGAGCCGCTCGGCGCGTTTGGCCGAGGTTGCCTGAGAGCCCATGGCGCCGATGTAAAACGCCGGGGTGTGAACCGCTTCCATCAGCGCCAGATCATCGATTCGCGGATCGTGAGTCAACGCCACCACCGCCGTCGCCGCGTGGCAACCTCCGGCGGCGATAAACATCGAGGGCAGCACACGCTGCATCTCCACGCCTTCGAGATGTACATGCAGCATCTCTTCCCGGGGGTCGCAGGCGATAACTTCGCATCCGATGGCGGGCAAAACTGGCGCAGAATTCAGCGACCGGCGAGAGCCCGGCCAGAATCAGTCGTAACGCCGGGCCGACGCTGATGCGCACCCTTTCGTCGTCGACTTGCACCCGTTCGCTGCCGTGTCCGGCGTCCGGGTCCAGGCGCAATGCACCGCTGCTCAGCTCGACGTGACGCAGCAGACGACGCTGGCCGAGCAACGCCGCTTGCAGGCTCTCCAAGTGTGCGATCCATTCAAGGCTGGCAGCCCGATGCTCGACCAGCACGATCAGCACACCACCACAGGGCAAGCGTAGACGGTGGCGTTGCTCGACGCTGTCGCCATAACTGACGATCTGCGCCGGTTCGCGTAACTCACCGCGCGCCAGACTTTCGAGAAACTCCTCTTCGACACAGCCACCCGACAGCGAGCCGACGTGTTCGCCTGAGCCATTGGTCACCAGCATCGCACCCGGCGCACGCGGTGCCGAGCCATAGGTGGACAGCACCGTGCACAGCCACTGGGCCTGCCCGGCGCGAGCCCATTGCAGTGCCTGGTCGATCACCTGAACATCGAGATGACGCATGTTTTCTATACCTCAAGCAAAGCGTGGTACTGCATGCCGGGTTACGTTTACGGTAACCTGCGAGCAACCTTGTTCAATCGTTGACTCAACATGTCGCCACCACAATTTCTGCAACTTGGGCCGCTGAGCCTGGAATATCGCCAAATCCCTGCGGCTGCCCCATCGCGACCGACACTGGTGCTGTTGCACGAAGGCCTTGGCAGCGCCGAACAATGGAAAGACTTCCCGCAGCGCCTGGCCCAGGCCAGCGGTTACGGTGTAGTCACTTACAGCCGTCAGGGTTATGGGCAATCGAGCCCGGTAACCCTGCCGCGTCCGCTGAACTACCTGAGCAGCGACGGCCCTCGTGAACTGCGGCAACTGCTCGATGCCTTGCAACTGCCGCAAGTGGTCTTGCTCGGTCACAGTGACGGCGCATCCATCGTCCTCGCCTATGCCGCCGCCAACGATCCGCGCGTGTTGGGCAGCATTGCATTGGCGCCTCACGTGATTGTCGAGACCGAAAGCCTCGATGGCATTCGCCATACCACTGAGGCTTGGCATCAGGGCGAATTGCGCGAACGCCTGGTACGCCACCACGGGACCAATGTCGATGGTGCTTTTCACGGTTGGAGCGACAGTTGGTTGCATCCGGACTTTTCCCTGGTCGATCTCGAAGCGCAGTTGGCTTGTATCGAAAAGCCGCTGCTGGTCATTCAGGGTCGCGAAGACCACTACGCCACGCCCGAGCAACTGGTGGTCATCCAGCGACAGGTGCCTGGACCCTGCCGCTGTGTGTTGCTGGATAACTGTCGGCACTTTCCCCAGACCGAAGCGCCCGAGCAGACCTTGCAGCTGATCTGCGAATTCCTGGAGCACCTCCCCGCCTTTATTTGAAATTGCCTTGGGTTTCTGGAATCACCACACTGCCAATCAGGTAGATCACAGACAGACCGACGGCGAAAAACGCCAGTACCATGGGGATCTGCGCGGGGCTGCTGCTGACCAGAGACACAAAGGTCGGCATGGTTCCGCCGAGGGCGAAACCGATGTTCCAGGACAATCCGGTGCCGCTGGCTCGCAGCTCGGTGGCAAAGCGTTCGTTGAGGAAGATCAGGATAGGCGCGATGATCGCCCCGCCCATGAAGCCTATGCCCATGCAATACAGCGCAGTGCGGGTCAGCGAACCCGGCTCGGCGACCCCATGGAACATCATGGGCAGGCCCACCAGGTTGATCACACCCAGCAGCATGAAGGTCTTCTTGCGACCGATCAGGTCACTCAGGTAACCGAAGGCCAGTGCTCCGACAATGGTTGCCACCGACCCATACATGAGCAGCTGCGAAGTCTGCGTATGAGGCACTTTGGCGACCACGTTGAGCAATGTCGGCAGATAACCGCAGGCCAGGTAATACGTGGCACCGCCGCCGAATGTAATCAGCAGATTGACCAGCATCACGGCGCGGTACTCGCAACCGAACAGACGCTTGAGTGGCGACACGACCACTACCGCCGGCCCCTTGGTTTTGCGGGCCTGTTGCAGTTGCCGCCAGACCGGGCTTTCATCCAGGTAACGGAACATCACCAGACCGAAAAATGTGCTGAGCAGGCCGCAGAAGAACATGAAGCGCCAGCCCCAGACGTCGAATTCGCCCCCCGGAAAGATCTCCGACAATACCAGATAAGTGAATGACGCCAACAGCGCGCCCATGCCGGCACCGGCGCCACCGATCAACCCGGACATCAAGCCGCGATAGCGCGGCGAGATGGATTCGGTGCCGATGGTGTGAGTGGAAGCGACGATGCCGCCAACGAAAATGCCCTGAATCACCCGCAATACCAAAAACAGTATCGGGGCCAACACCCCGACCTGGTGAATGGTCGGCAACACGCCAAACAGTGCCGTGGAAATACCGACGCCGACCATCGATACCATCAGCGCACGCTTGCGACCGTGTTTGTCGGCATACGCTCCAAAGATCGCCGAACCCAGCGGACGTACCAGCAAGGCCACGGCGAACGAGGCATATACCGCGGCCAGCGACAATGTCGGGGTGTCCGAGGGGAAGAACAGGCGCCCGATGATCGGCGCCACATAAAGCAGAATGAACAAGTCAAACAAATCCAGCGCCCAGCCGAATGTCGAGGCAAATGCCGCAAGCAAGGCCTTGCCCGGTGGAATCTGCGGTGTATCGATAGCGGCGCTGGTGGGTGATGCATTTATTGTTGTTGTCGTAGTCATGGTTGCCTCACACAAACGATGAATCGAAACGTTCTGCATCCCGGTGCTCGGGTTGCGGGTAATCAGCAGGTCAGCGGTGATATCCGTTGCATTAAAGGGGCGGCAGGCCCTGCTCCGTAAGGGCGCACGCCGTTACCGACATACTCCCGGGCCTGCTCGCCGGAACGATTTACTCGCCGATGAACACGGCCGCACGCTTGCTGTGAAACGCTTCGACGCCTTCCTTGAAGTCCTTGGAGCTACGCAGACGGCTATAGCAGTGACCTTCCATTTCGATCGCGACGGTCAGCGGCGCATCTTCGTTGTCGTTGATCAGTTTTTTCGCCGTGCGCTGAGCCAGCGGCGAGAAGCGCCGCAGTTCATCGACCAATGCATCGACGGTGCTTTCCAGTTCGGCATCCGGCACGACCTCGGTAGCGATACCCCAGGCAAAGGCCTGGTCGCCGGTGATGCGTTTGGCGCGCATCACCATGTGCTTGGTGCGGGTGATGCCGATGATTTTCTGCAGGCGTGCGGAGCCACCCGAGCCCGGGATCTGACCCAGGTTCTGTTCAGGCAAGGCGTAGCGAGTGGTTTGTGAAGCAATGCGGAAATCGCAGGCCAGGGACAGTTCGAAACCGACGCCGAAGGTGTAGCCACGGTTGGCAACGATCACCGGTTTTTCGCAACGTGCCGGTGCCGCGACATTCCAGGCCAGCTTCGAAACGTGCTCCGGCGATGCTTCGAGAAAGCCCTTGATGTCGCCGCCGCTGGAGAAGTGTTCACCCACCGAGCGCAGCACGATGACGCGCACGTCTTTGTGTGCATCGAGGGCTTCGAAGACCAGGCGCAATTGATCGCGCTGCCCCATGGAAATGACGTTCAATGGCGCCCGGTTGAGGATGATGTCGGCGCGCTCGCGGGACACATCGACTTCAACCTGGAAGCCATCGAACTGAGTGTCGAGAAATTGCTGGATCGCTTGTTGTTGCATGAGAGTGTCCTCTGGATGATTAGCTGATGGCCTTCAAGGCCTGTTCCTGAAATTGGGCCAGCAGCACGCGCCGCAGAACCTTGCCGACTGGAGATTTTGGAATCTGATCGATGAACTGGTAACGCCGTGGCCGCTTGAATTTGGCCAGGCCCGAAGCGATGCAATGGGCATCGAGGTCGTCTTCCGAGACCTCGGCGCGCAGCTTGATAAACGCGGCAATGATCTTGCCCCACTGCTCGTCGGGCAGACCGACCACCACCACTTCTTCCACTGCCGGGTGCAGAGAGAGCATGTTTTCGATTTCCGCCGGGCTGACGTTTTCGCCGCCGGTGATGATCAAGTCATCGACACGACCCGTGACAAACAGATCGCCCTCCAGATCGAAGTAGCCGATGTCACCGGTGAAATACCATCCATCACGCAATGCCTTGGCGGTCGCTTCGGGGCGGTTCAGGTAGCCTTCGAACGCCTCGTCACTCGCCAGGTCGGCGATGATCTGGCCCTCCTCCATTGGGTTGACCTGCACGTCTGCCGTTTCAGCATCGATCGGCACCACGCGCACGCGCTGGTTCATTGCACTGCGCCCTGACGAACCGGGTTTGCGGCTGGCTTGCTGGTCGATGGTGAAGGTGTAGATCTCCGAGCTGCCGTAATGATTGACGAACAACTGCGGCTGGAACGCCTGCTCGACACGACGCATCAAGCCGTCGCTCATCGGCGCACCGGCAAAGCCGATTTTCTCCACACTGGCGACTCGCTCGCGGGCAAAGGCCGGGTGTTCGATGAGCATGTGGTAGAGCGTCGGCACCAGGTACAGGTTGCTGACCTTTTCCCGCTCGATGGCCTGCAGCGTCGCTTCCACGTCGAACTTCGGCACACAGACGAAATGTCCGTCGATCAGCGCCATGGACAGCAACGAACGCACGCCCATGGTGTGATAAAGCGGCATGACACCCAGCGTGCATTCGCCCTGGCGGTAAAGGTTTTGCGCGACGTGAGCAACCGCCGCGGCGCGTTCGCTACGGTGCCGACGGGGCACGCCCTTGGGCTTGCTGGTGGTTCCGGAGGTATACAGCAACAGTGAAAAATCTTCGGCGTCGGCCTGCAAAATGATGCCGGAGGGGGTCTGCGAACACAGTTCCTCGAAACTCAGGTCGGTGTTGGCAGCACGCAGACCGGTGGCGATCCGTGGCAGCCTTGTGGCGGCGCTGCAACCGGCCACGGCGGTCACGGTCGCGTCGTCGTAAGCCACTGCACGGATTTGCGCATCTTCGATGCAGTAGCCCAGCTCCTCGGCAGTTGAACGCCAGTTCAACGGGGTCATGACGATGCCCGCAAACTGACAGGCCCAATGCAGGGTCGCCATCTGCCAACGGTTCTGCATCGCTACCAGCAGTCGATCACCGCGTTGCAGCCCAAGGCATTGCAAGCCCCAAGCGGCGCTCTGGATATCGACGAACCACTCTTCATAGGTTTTCTTCAACGCCCCGTCACTGACCGCCACGGCGTGCGGCCGGCGTTCAACGGCAGCGAGGAAACTGCGTCCGAGATCGAACATTATTGTTATACCCCTTTGTTCGTTTGGCGCTGGGCAGCGACTTCGAGCACGGCCTGGACGATGCCGGTGTAGCCCGTGCAGCGACATAGATGCCCCGAAAGCATGTCGCGTACCTGGGTCTCGTCCGGGTTGGGTACCCGTTCCAGGAAATCCACGCAGGACATGAGAATGCCCGCAGTGCAAAAGCCGCACTGCAAGGCGTGATGACGGCGAAAGGCTTGTTGCAGGTCGCTCAGTGTGTCGTCGTCGGCCAAGGACTCGACGGTCTCGATACGCCGCTCGTGCCCCTGTACGGCGAGCATCAGGCAGGAGCGCATGGCGACTCCGTCCACCAGCACCGTGCAGGCACCGCAGACACCGTGTTCGCATCCGACATGGACACCGGTGGCACCGAGGTCGTGGCGCAGGAAGTCGCAGAGTTGGGTTCGCGGTTCAGCCAGGGCTTCGCGGGAGCGGCCATTGAGTTCCAGGCGAATCGGAAAGGTTTGGTCGGCAGTTACGCGCATGTTCAGACTCCTTCAATCAGCTGATGGCCCAGCTCGCGAATTAGTTGGCGGCGATAGGCAGCGCTGGCCTGCACATCGTCTTGTGCGTCGAGCGACCAGGCGGTTTGATTGAGCGCGTCTGGCAGCGCGGCACCACGAGGCAGGCTACGACGTTGCGGACGGTCGGCGACCCCGCCGATGCCGAGTTCGACCTGATCCGCGCCAATGGCCGCGGCCAGGGAGACAATGGCAAAGTCGCCGTGGCGCATGGCGATTTCGCGGAAGCGATAGGTGATGCCTTCGCGCTTGAGCGGAAAACGCACCTCGACAACCAATTCATCTGCACGCTTGTCGGTGGTGAGAATGCCTTGGAAGAAGTCGGCAGCCTTGACGATGCGCTTGCCTTTTTTGGACTCGAGAACGATCTCGCCGCCCAGCGTCACCAGGCACAGCGGCAACTCGGCGCTGGGGTCGGCGTGAGCGACCGAACCGCAGACGGTGCCGCGATTACGCGTCTGGAAGTGACCGATCCATGGCATCGCCAGTGCCAATAAAGGCACCTCGTCCATCAGGGTCGAACGCGCCAGCAACTGCGCCTGTCGTACCCCGGCACCTACCGCCAGGCAATCCTTGCGCAGTTCGATATAGGCCAGCTCAGCCACATGATTGATATCGATCAGCAACTTGGGTTGAGCCAGGCGCATGTTCAGTACCGCCATCAGCGATTGGCCACCGGCAATGATGCGAGCTTCCTGGCCGTACTCGGCGAGCAACTCAACCACCTGACGACGGGTGTCAGCCCGAACGTAATCGAAAGCAGCCGGTTTCATTGCGCACCTCCCTTGCCAAACAGCGCGCCAAGCGAGGCCCGCAGTCGCGCCCACCAGCCGATGGAGATGGCTTGACCGCTGACCCGTTGCGACAGGCGAGTAAAGATTTGTCCGATGATCACTTTCGAGGCCCCTTGCAACATTCGGCCGCCGACCGCAGCGACTTTGCCGCTGACCGCCACCTGGTATTGGTATTCCAGACGTGTGTGGCCATTTTCCAGTTCGACGAAACGCACCTTGGCCTGACCTTGGGCCGAACCCATCGAGCTGCTGCCGGAACCGGACAGACGCAATGAATGCGGCGGGTCCAGATCACTCAGGGCCACCTTGGCCTCGAAGCGCGCACGGATCATGCCGACGCCGACGGTGACGTCTGCGCGGTAACGGTTTTCGCCTTCAAGCACGAGGTCGTGGCAACCGGGAATGATTGCCGCCAGCGTCTGCGGGTCGAGCAAGGTATCGAAGACCTGTTGCGGCGCAGCAGGAATCACCACCGAGTCGTTGGCCCGCAGTGCCGGTCCACCGGCAGCTGCCGCGTCCAGGTTTTCATCGGGCTCCATACCGGCGGGCCGTGGCGGCTCGTCGATCCCGATGAGCGTGCGTACTTTCGATGGCGTCAGTGGCAGACGGATGTCCGAGCGGCCAAGGGCGTCGGCCACCGCGTTTGCGATGCACACCGGCGTGCTCATATTGTTGCCCTCGCCCACACCCTTGGCGCCCAGTGGGGTGAATGGCGATGGCGTTTCCATGTGCAGGATCACCGGTTCGATCACTTCCGGTGCGGTCGGCACCAGATAATCGGCGAAGGTCCCGGAGAGGAAGCTGCCGTCCTCGCCATAGGCGAACTCTTCCATCAGCGCCGCGCCCAGGCCCTGGGTGAAGCCACCACGAATCTGGCCATCGACCAGCGCCGGATTGAGCAGGCGGCCGGCGTCATGGCAGGTGACGTAGCGATCGATGTGGATCTCGCCGGTCATGCGGTCGATTTCCAGACCACAGATGTCGAAGACAAAGCCGTAGCACAGCGAGCTGTTGACCTGATCCTGGTCGTCCGGGGCCACCAATTGCGGCGGGCTCCAGAACGCGGTTTCGCGCAGACCGCCACTTTCACCTTCCGGCAGCAGGCCCGGCGACCAGTGGGTCGCACCGGCTATCCGATGGAATGGCGCGACCGCCCCGCCATTGACCACAAAAATCTTGCCGCCCGCGAAACGAATATCTTCGGGGCTGGCCTGCAATTGCTCGGCGGCAATCGCGGCGAGGCGATCGCGGATCTTCAGCGCCGCCTTGTAGACGGCACCGGCCACAGCGCCGGCGAAGCGGCTGGAATAGTTGCCCGAGGCAATCGACCAAGCGTCCTTCTGGGTATCCAGCTCGACGTTGACCACGATGGATTCCAGCGCAACCCCAAGCACTTCGGCGACGACCTGAGCGACGGTGGTTTGATGGCCCTGCCCTTGCGGTGCCGAGGACACGTGAACACTGACGTCACCCAATGGGCCGACGTTGATGGTGGCGGTGGCGACAGCGCCGTTTTTCGGACCGGCCTTGCGCCGCTCTTCGGGTGTCATCGCGGTGGTGATGTATCCCATGTTGGAAATCGAAGGCTCGATGACGGCGGCATAACCGATGCCGTAGATCCGGCCTTCGGCACGCGCCTGATCACGACGTTTGAGCAACTCGTCGAGTCCACCGTCAGCCGCCGCCAAGGCAATGCCTGCCTGGTAATTGCCGGAATCGAGCAACGCACCGGCGGCCGCGCGATAAGGGAAGGCATCGGCCGGCACCAGGTTGCGGCGGATCACGTCCAACGGATCAAGCTTCAACTGCACGGCGATGTGTTGCATCAGACGCTCAAGGGCGAAATACACCTGTGGGCCACCAAAACCACGGTTCAGGCCGGAAGGTGTTTTGTTGGTCAGCACCACTCGGTTGCGCACTTGCAAATTGCGGATCGCGTAGGCGCCCGTCAGGTTGCCGTGCATCCGGTAGAAAGTCGCCGGTTCAGGCGCTCTCAGGTAGGCACCACAATCGTCGATCTGGTCATATCGCAAAGCGGTGATGCGGCCATCCGCTTCTACCGCCGCTTCAATTTCGGTCACCCGATTGGTCGCCGAAGAAGCCCCCTGAAGATGTTCCAGACGGTCCTCGACCCACTTCACCGGTGCACCGACCTTGCGTGACGCCAGGCCCATCATCACCACGTAAGGGAAAACCCCTTGCTTGATACCAAAGCTGCCGCCGGAATCTTTCGGTGTGCGCAAACGCAGGCGGTTGCCGGGCACATTCAGTGCCCTGGCCATGACCGTGTGCAACGCATAGGGGCCCTGGAAATTGGCCAGCACGTCATAAATGCCGGTGGCGCGCTCGTACTGAGCCAGCACCACGTAGCATTCAATGGGCGTGCAGGAACTGCGCGGAAACTTCACTTTGAGCGAGACCTTGTGCGGCGCCTGCTCGAAGGCCTGCTCCGGCTCGCCATAACGAAAGCGCCGTTCGTTGACCACGTTGCTGCCGACCGCTTCGTGCAGGATCGGCGCCTGTTCGGCGGTGGCCCGTTCGGGATCGATGATCGGTGGCAGCGGCTCGTATTCAACGCGCACACCTTCGATCGCGTCCTCGGCCAGATAGCGGCTCTCAGCGATCACTACGGCCACCGGCTCTCCGACGTAACGTACCTTGTCAACGGCGACGCACCAGTGCTCCATCGGCTGCCGCACACCCACCGGGAACGGCAGCGCCCAGCGTTTGACGTCTTCGCCGACCAGCACGCCGTGCACGCCTTTCATCAGCAGCGCACTGGAAAAGTCCACCGAGGTGATCCGTGCATGAGCGTGGGGTGAACGGATGATCGCCGCGTGTAGCGTTCCCGGAGGGATCGCAGCGTCATCGGCATAACAGCCGAGGCCGCGCAACAATGCGGCGTCCTCGACACGGGTCTGACGGGCGCCGATGTGGCCGGTCTGGCTTTCGGTAGCAGGCTGGAAACTAGTCATTTTTTTCGCGGCTCTTGTTGTTGTGCAGCGCGATAGCGTTAGAGCCGAGTGTGTGAGAAAGGCGCAGGGAGCGCCTTGCCTGGGGAGAGGGAGTTCTGCGCTGGGGTCTGAAAATTTGCCTTAGCGTCTGATTTTCAGGTCTGGGTCCAGACAGAATTGGCGGTCAGGGATGGGACACGGGATGGCTCAGGAAAGCTTCGATGTCTGCGTAGGGCATTGGTTTGGCAAAGTAATACCCCTGAAAAACATCGCAGCGACTGCCCTTCAGGAAATCCACCTGAGACGCCGTTTCCACGCCTTCGGCGACCACCGTCAGGCTGAGGTGATGGGCCATGGAAATAATGCCTTGGGTGATCGCAGCATCGTGATGGTCGGTGGCGATTTCCTGGATGAACGAGCGGTCAATCTTGATCTTGTCGATGGGCAAACGCTTGAGGTAGCTGAGGCTGGAAAAACCGGTGCCGAAATCATCGAGCGCAATGCACACCCCCAACGCCTTGAGCCGGTGCAACGTGTCGATCGCCTGTTCAGCGTTATGCAACAGAAGCGACTCGGTGATCTCCAACTCCAGTTGCTCACCACAGAGTCCGTGTTTCTCCAGGGTGGCTTGTACATACTGGACGAAATGGCCACGCTGAAAATGCATCGGCGAAATATTCACCGCCATCGAGATGCCGGTGATGCCCTGCTCGCCTAGCTGGCGCAACTGCGCGCAGGCCTTATCGAGTACCCAAAGGCTCAGCGGAATGATCTGACCACTGTCCTCTGCCACCGGCACAAACACCGCGGGTGAGATAAATCCTTTTTCCGGATGCTCCCAACGCAGCAACGCTTCGATCCCGACCACCCGACCCGTACGCGCGTCTATCTGCGGTTGATAATGCAGCTGTAACGACTGAGTTTCGATAGCCTTTTGCAGGTCATTGCGCAGACTCGCGTGCTCGCAAACGCGCTGATTAAGATCGCTGGTGTACCACTGAAAGTTGTTGCGCCCTTGCTGCTTGGCTTTGTACATGGCCATGTCAGCCTGCTGGATCAGTTGCATCGGCTGCTCGATATGACCATCGCTCAGGGTGATGCCGATACTTGCACTCACGTGCAGGTCAATGCCCTGAATGCAGTAGGGTCTGGCAATGCTGGCCATCAAGCGCTCGACCACCGGTACGACGTCCTCATCACTAAGCAGGTCCGGCAGCAGCACGATAAATTCGTCACCGCCCATGCGCACGATGGTATCGCCGGGACGAACCTGCCGGGTCATACGCTGCGCCACCTCAATCAGCACCTGATCGCCGAAGTAGTGTCCGATCGAATCGTTGATGGATTTGAATCCATCCAGATCAATGCACATCACCGCCAGACGACGCTTACGCCGACGACTGATGTGACAATCCAGAACAAGCCGGTCTTCAAGCGAAACACGGTTAAGCAAACCGGTCAGGCGATCATGGCTGGCGTTGAAACTCAATTGGCGCTCGAAATGCTTTTGCTCGCTGATGTCCCGGGCAATGCCAAATACCCCGACGATTTCTCCGTTGACCATGATCGGCAGGTTAGAGATGTCCATGGTCAGCAGTTCTTGACTCTCGTCGAGAACCCGCGCCTCGAAACGCTGAGGTTCTCCGGCGCGGGCTGCGGAAAAATGCTGACTGACCCGTTCCAAGTCTTCTTCGAGTACCAGATGGGAGAAGTGATGACCAATGAAATCGCTCGCGGTGTGCGGTTTCAGCTTCAGGCCCGCCGGATTCACACTCTGGATGTTGCCGGCCAGATCGAGGGCGAATACCGGGTTGGGGTTGTAGGTGAACAAAGAACGAAAACGTTGTTCGCTTTCCTCCAGACGTTGGCCGTCACGCTCATGACGGATCGCAATGACTGCCAGCTGGGCCGCGCAGGCCAGTCGTTGAATCTGCGCCTCATCCGGCGCATTCGTGCGGTTCTGGTACAGGGCAAATGTACCCAACACGCCTCCCAGATGGGAGAGCAAAGGCACCGACCAGCAGGAACGCAGGTTATGCCCCAGCGCCAGGCCGCGAAAACGCTCCCAGTTTGGATCTCGGGCGATGTCTTCGGTCACCACAAGCTCGCGCCGGAACGCTGCGGTGCCGCAGGTTCCTTCGTGTGGACCAATGGCCATTCCATGAATCGCGTCACTGTATTCGACCGGCAGGCTGGGCGCCGCGCCGCTCAGCAAGCGTTTGCCCTCGGCATCAGTGAGCAGGATAGAGCAGAAGGTTTCGGGGGCCTGTGCGTCGTGCATCTGACAGATGGCGCAGAGTATGTCGCCTAGATGATGGTCGGTCGCGATCATGCCGAGAATGTCACGTTGCGACTCGGGGAAGGTCTTGCTGTGAAAGCTCGGACGAGTATTCATGGTGGTTCCTGAAGACTCTCGAGGTCGTCCGGTCTTCAGAGAGCCAGAAATAGTGGCGGCCGATCACTGTCCACTAGTGCTTCGGACGCGCACTCTATAGAGCGCCGGCTAACTAATAAAAGGCTCAGATCCAACATAAAAAACAGTATCAGATTGCCGCGGTTTGGCTGGAATGGTCGGGGTGCTTGGCCGTTTTGATGTTCTGCTGGCGCGGACAGTCCGGAAGCTGCAGCCCGGTTTCCATGAACTTGGACCGATGAACATTTCCACGCCAATAGCCTTCGGACCTGCCGCAAAACATAGTAACGGCCTGCCTATGAACATCTGACATGGCCCACTTGTTAAACGAGGTGTCATGTTAGAGATGTCTACATTGACATGACTCCGCTCAAGACCCACCCGGCTGGCGACGATCTCACAAGTCACCTCTAACTCCGCCTTAAAGACTCATTCTGCTCAGTCGATATCGTACGAGTCGCCAGAATGGGCAGCATTGCGCGCGCCCGGCGAACCCGCACTCGGCTTTGAATCAGGTTTATCTGCATGTACCCAACACAAAAGCTTGTCTGCGACACAAAGGCACTAAACGGTCGATACGTTTCATCCAGGGTTTCCAGGTTTTTTGTGTTCATGGCACTGGCAATCAGCAGCCTGCTGTTTGATTCCTCAACGGCCTACGCGCTGTCTGCCAGTTGCACGACGCTCAACGGTCTGAGCGGTTCGGGTACCTTTTCACGCTCCTTTCCTGCCGGTTCTTTCGCCGCCGGCGAAAGCGTCTCGGTGACTTTCAACGACAATGGCGGCAACGTCGGCAACAGCAATCCGTCGTCCGCCGATAACGTGATCCTGCGCAACCCGACTACCTTCTCGCCCTACTTTGACTACCGCAGCAACACCGGCAGCGCAGGTAGCCAAGCGGGCAGTGCTTCGGCTGCAGATCTGACCAACGGGCTGTTCATCAGCACCAAGGTCGGCACTTACCTGAGCGCGGTGACCATCAACTGTGGTGCGGCGGTTTCCAGCGATGCCACCCTGTCGAACCTGATCCCCTCAGCCGGTACTTTGTCGCCTTCATTTTCATCGGGCACTAGTGCCTACAACGTCGCGGTCGCGAGTAACGTATCGTCAATCACCTTCACGCCGACGGCCTCCGACAGTAACGCTACGATCACGGTCAACGGAGTGAGCGTGGGCTCGGGCGCTACCTCGCCAGCGATCAGCCTGAATACGGGGTCGAACACGATCAGCGTATCGGGTACTGCCCAGGACGGCAGCACCACCCACCTGTACACCATCACGGTCACTCGGGCCGTCGCTGCGCCAGATGCGAGCAATGTGTCCGCGACCGTGGCTGCCAACAGCTCTGGCAATCCGATCACTTTGGCGCTCTCAGGCGGTACTGCGACGTCGATTGCCGTTACATCCGCCCCTTTACACGGGGTTGCCACCGCTAGTGGCACCTCCATCACCTATACGCCGGCTGCAGGTTATTCAGGAACGGACAGCTTCACTTACACGGCGAGCAATACGGCAGGCAGTTCTTCAGCGGCCACCGTATCCATCACCGTGACGCCGCCAACACTGGCGGTGACCCCGGGCTCCTTGCCCGCAGGCCAGGTTGGCACGGCCTACAGTCAATCGCTCAGCGCTGCGGGCGGAACCGCGCCCTACAGTTATGCAAGTTCGGGGACTGTTCCCACAGGTTTGAATCTTGATCCGGCCAGCGGAATGTTGAGCGGAACACCCACCAGTGTCGGCAGTTTCAACTTCACGATTACGGCCACCGACAGCCATGGCGCAACGGGTAGCACGGGCTATTCGGTCAGCATCGTCGCAGGCGCACTGCCCGTCACAGGTGCTGTTTCTGCCACGGTTGTCGCCAATGCCAGTACGCCAGTGAACCTGGCGCTGTCCGGCGGTGTTGCCAGTTCGGTTGCTGTCGCCTCTGCCCCGCTCCACGGTTCTGCAGTTGCTAGTGGTACCACGATCACCTACACCCCCGTGACAGGTTACTCAGGCTCAGACAGCTTCACCTACACCGCCAGCAACTTGTCGGGCACCTCCTCCCCCGCTACGGTCACGCTCACAGTGACGCCCCCGACACTGGTGCTGACCCCGGCTGCCGGTGCGTTGCCTGCTGGTCTGGCTGGAACAGCCTACAGTCAATCGTTCAGCTCAACCGGGGGCTCGGCACCTTATAGCTATACAAGCTCCGGAGTTCCTGCCGGGCTGAACCTCGATGCGGCCAGTGGGGTTCTGAGTGGTACGCCTGCCAGTCCTGGCAGCTATAACTTCTCTGTCAGCGTGACGGATCGACATGGCGCCGTCGGCAACGCCAATTACACGCTGAACATTGCTAGTGGGCCAGTGCCCGTGGCCAATCCGGTTTCCGCCTCCATCGCCGCCGACAGCAGCGGCAGCATCGCGCTGTCACTGGCGGGCGGAACAGCCACATCGGTAGCGGTTGTCACAGCGCCAATGCACGGCAGTGCGGTGGCCAGAGGCCTGACGATCACCTACACGCCTGTAGCCGGGTTCTTCGGGACGGACAGCTTCACCTACACCGCCAGTAATGCCTCAGGCACCTCGCCGGCCGCGACGGTCAATCTGACGATTTTAGCCCCTGCCCTGATCGTGTCTCCCGCCGCCGGTTCGCTGCCAGCGGCAACAATCGGTGCACGCTATTCACAAGCATTGAGCGTGAGCGGTGGCAGCAGCCCCTATCGCTTCAGTGCCACCGGCCTGCCGTCGGGCCTGAACATCGACGCCTCCTCCGGGACAATTTCCGGCACACCTTCGGAAGCAGGTTCGGCGACTATTGCCGTGCAAATCATGGACGCCACCAGTGCGACGCTCAATGTCGCTTACAGCCTGAGCATCGGCGCCACGTTGCCAAGCGGCGCCGACCGCAGTGCCTCCTTGTACGCCGGGCAGGCAGTCACCGTGAACCTGGCCGATGGCATCAGCGGCGGGCCATTCACCGGCGCGGCATTGGTGGACACGCCTTCCAAAGCCATGGGACAGACGACGCTCAGCGGGACGAGTCTGACATTTGTGGCTGCCGCACAAGCTTCAGGCGCTGCGATTATCCGTTACTCCCTGAGCAATCGCTGGGGCGCGTCGCAACCCATCACCCTGACGCTGCAAGTGGCCGGACGCTCCGACCCGAGTAAAGACCAGGAAGTGATCGGCATGCTCGGCGCCCAGGCGCAAAGTGCCGCACGTTTTGCCCGGGCGCAGATCGACAATTTCAACGACCGCCTCGAACAACTGCACGACAAAGAGAACCGGCGCGGCAGCAGCTTCAACTTGCAACTCGGCTTGCCGCAATCACGCCAGTCACGCATCGGCAATACCAGCGCCTCGGAGATGTACCAGGCGCTGTCGTCACTCAGTGGCAGTGATCGCACAGCCTCCCCACAATTGTCCGCAGCCCCCGGCTCAAACAGCGCATTGCTGGGAGATGAGAACCTGTCGTTCTGGAGTGGTGGCTACGTCAACGTCAGTGATACCCGCCGAGACGATGTGAAGCTCGACAGCACCATGGTCGGCATGAGCGCCGGCGTCGACTATCGCTTCTTCGATGCCTTCACCGCCGGTATCGGTTTCGGGTATGGGCGGGACTCCAGCGATATCGGCTCCGAAGGCAGCCACAGCAAAGGCGACTCCTTCAGCGGCGCGATCTACGGCAGTTTCCACCCGGGCCGCGTGTTCATCGACGGCTTGCTTGGGTACAGCAACCTGTCGTTCGACAGCCGCCGCTATGTGACCGACAACGGCGGATACGCCAAGGGCTCGCGTGACGGCGACCAGTTCTTCGGCTCGCTCAGTTCGGGTTATGAATTCAGGGAAGACACCTGGCGTGTTGCACCCTATGGCCGTGTCGACGTGTCATCGACAAAGCTCGATGGATTTCGCGAATCCGGCAGCGGCGCGTTCGACCTGGCATACGCGGCACAACGCATGAACGTATTGTCCGGAACGGGTGGCCTGCGCGGACAATATAGCTTTACGCTGAAACCGACCGAGCTGACCCTGCGTGGCCGCCTCGAATACAGCCACACCTTCAGCGGTGACAGCACGGCACGCATGGGGTACGCCGACATTAGTGACTCCACCTATGGCGTGTCCACTCAAGGGCAAAGCGAAAACCTGATGACCGTCGTGCTGGGGGCGGACGTTGCCCTACCCTGCAGGTTGACGACAGGCGTGAGCTATCAAGGCTCCTTTGGGTTGGGTGACGACTCAAGATCCCATGCACTGATGCTCAGGCTAGGTACCCAATTTTAAAAAAGGAGGTTATGTCGCTCAGGACACGACCGAGGTACGTCGACCAAAACTGCTTGAACATAGTAAAAAACGCAAAACCGTCATATTGCTCAACTACGCTCTGACACGTAGTGGCGCTATAACCTCAGTCAGTCGCTACCCTTCAGGAAATCGGACATGGGCAAAATTGCAGTTGCGTTGACAGTGGTAATAGGCGTTCTGGTTTACGCCTTGGTAGAAGGGCCACAGGCGGCTCAACCGCCCCTATTCATGGCCATTTTGACGAGCACCGTGGCGCTCGGCGCTCTGGTGCATATCTATGGGGCTCAGTCGACCGACTGAGACTGGGCTCTCGATATCGAGTGGAGAAAACAACCAAGCCGGTTGCGCGTTCTTTGATTGCAAACGGTGCACGTGCGGTAACGCGATCACTGGTTGCCAGGCCAGCCGCACAGGGGCATCCGGCCGTATCGCCGGCGTAACCGTCCGGGCAATATACCTTCCTGATGCCATCGCTTAAGGCGATGGAGTCCACCTAAAATCACAGGTCGGTCAACGAGAGAATCCTGTCGAAGCGACTATTTTCCAAGCGTCTAATTCTTAGGAGAGAACCATAAAGGCTTTATCCATTGTACGGCCCAGTGGCGGCCGAATCGCTTCTGGCGAGAAAATCCTCGAAGTCCGTCGTTGGCTTCCAGACTTAGATCCTTCCGAGGATCTCCTGATTGTGGAAAACGAGCGATTTCTCCATAACGATGGAGACGAAGACGATAATGGTATTGCCGTCGCAATTGTGCGTGGGAAAGCCGTGCGTCCCTTCATCCTCGCTGATATGCAAGCGGCCTGTGCAAGCTATTTTGAGGATGGCTGGCTCGCATGGGAGTTGAGTGACGTAAGGCCAGTCACACACCCTGTGACCATCCGTGCGGCACGGGGTATCTACGAGGTAGATTTCCTACTCCCAGACAAACGCTGAACATTGAGCATGATCTTCACATCACCAGCCGTTGAAAGCATAACCATGGGCTCATCCATGCCAGCATCGGTACCAACCATTGTTCTCTGACACCTGCAGGTCGGTTTGATAAAGATCGGACAGTTTCTCGCTGGTCAAAATCTCATTTTTAGGGCCATCGGCAATCAGTTGCCCATGGTTGATCAAGATCACCCGATCGATCTCAGGAATGATTTCGTCAATGTGGTGAGTCGTAATGATCATTGCCCTTCCCTCTCCGCAGAAACTGCGCATCAGAGACAGCAGCCCTAAGCTCGCACCCATGTCCAAGCCACTGGTAGGCTCATTCAGGATTAACGCTTGAGGATGATGAACCAATGCGCGCGCCAACAGCAATCGACGTTTCTGCCCCGTCGAAAGGCGTTGAAACATACGTTGTTCGTCGATATCCATGCACAGCTGCGTCATGAGCGTGCGAGCCAAATTGATTTGATCCTCGCTCGGTTGTAGGTGAGCGTGCGCCCCCATGGCGCCGAAGAATCCGGAAACAATCACATCCAGTGCAGACGTGTACGGGGTGTAATCTTCTTGCATGTCCTGGGAAACGAAACCGATTTTGCTACGCAGCGCCCAGAGATTGACGGTTTCATTTCCGAACAGTTTCAAGTAGCTACCCACTCGTTCGACGGGATAAATCTCGCGATTGATGAGTTTCAACAGCGTGCTCTTGCCCGCACCATTAGGGCCAAGAATGGCGACTCGCTCGTTGTAGCCGATCTTCAGCGAGACTCGGTCGAAAACCCGCGTCTGTTGTTGAAAGGCGGTGACTTCGTTCAGTTCAATCATGGGCATCCCTGGTTAGCGGCGGTGTCTACGCCGCGCCTAAGTGAATCGGAGGAACTATTCAGCATCCCGGAGGTTGGTAGGCATCCTTGAGGCATCCGCGAATCAGCCACCGCCATCCAGAGGCTCACTCACCACAACGCCTTGGTGTAGGTCAGCAGAATACGCGTTTCATCGGCATCCCTGGCAAAGGACGAACGATAGGTCGCACTGCGCAAACGCAAGGCCAGGTTCTTGAACGTACCGTCCTGGATCACGTAGCGCACTTCGGTGTTGCGTTCCCACTCGTTGCCTTTGCCGGCGACACCCGGCACTTCGGCGTTGTCGCCGGCAATGTAGCGGCTCATGAAAGTCAGGCCCGGAATGCCGATCTTAGTGAAGTCGTAGTCGTAGCGAGCCTGCCACGAGCGCTCTTTGGCTTCGGCGAAGTCGCCGATCTGGGCGAAGTTGACCAGGTAGGCATCGCTGCCTTCGATGTAGGGGAAGGCATTCTTGCCCATCATCTGTTGGTAACCGGCACTGAACTTATGGCCGCCGACGGCATAAGCGAGCATGCCATTGAGCGCCTGGTTGTCGATCTTGCCGCCTTTGGCCAAGCCTTGATCCTTGCTGGTGGCGAAACGCAGGTCGCCGCTCAGCACGCCCGGGCCGAGGGGCTGGGTGGCAATCAGCCCGACGAAGTACTGGCTGTAGACATCGCTCAGTTGCGCATAGTGATAGCTGAATTTGACCTGGTCGGTGAGCTTGCGGTCGAAGCCGGCCAGGGTCAGGTGGTCGCCTTGTGCATTACGGGTGAAGCGCTGGTTCTTGTTGTTCAGCGCTATGTCTTCGGCACTGGTGTCATTACGGGCGATGACCTTCTGCAACTGCCCTGCCGTGATCGTTGTGTCGGGCACTTCCTGGGAGGTGACCAGCGCACCGCGGAACGATTGCGGCAGGATCATCCCGTCGTTGGGGCGCAGCGTCGGCAAGGACGGAATCAGCGAACCGACCTTCAGTTCCGTCTGCGAGACCTTGACCTTGGCGGTCACCCCCAGCTTGCTGTACTCCGGGTCGGCGCGGCCGTTGGAACGCACCGGCAGCAAACCGCTGCCCGCCCGGTCGGGGCTCGAATCCAGTTGCAGGCCCAGCATGCCGATCATGTCCAGGCCGAAACCGACCATGCCCGGGGTGTAGCCCGACTCGAACTTGAGAATCAGGCCCTGGGCCCACTCCTCGCGTTTCGATTGCTGCGTGCTCGGCCCGTCCCTGAAGTCGCGATTGAAATACACGTTACGGGTTTCGAACGAGGCATGAGAGTCGGCGAAAAAATCCGCCTGCGCCCAAGGGCTGAACCCCGCCAGCGCCAACGAACAGGCGAGCACGGGCAAGACAGTGTGAGCGCCGGCACGAATCAACGAAGTCATGGCAACACCTTCAACATTATCGAGTACGAGAGCCGGCGCAGCTGAAGGCTGGGCCTTCGGCTCTCGTACTCAAAAAGGGGGAATGAGGCCAGGCTGATCGCCCGGCCCCGGATTCAGAACGCTCTGGCGAGCAACGCGATCATCCGCTCACCGAACAGCGTCACCGAAACGCCCAGCAGCACTACGCAAGCACCCGCGATCTTCACCGCTGCCGCCGGCCGCACCACCGCGCCAAGCAAGCCGAAGTGATCGATGGCCACCGAAGACAGCAACTGCCCGGCGATGACCAGTACCAACAGGTTCGCCAGGCCGATGCGCGGCGCCAGCCACACGGTGCAGAAAATCGCCCCGGCCCCGAGGATGCCGCCGACCAGGCGCCAGGCCGGTTGGCTGGGCACGACGCTCAGCGACTCGGCCAGACCGCCCCGGAAGAAGGCGATCACGCCCAGTACGATCATGCCGGTCAGAAACGAATAGAACGCAGCGGCCATGGTGTTACCCGACATCGCACCCGCTAACTGACTGTTAACTGCCGCTTGGACTGCAATCGCGATACCGGCGATGAACGCCAGCGCAAAGGAAATCAGGATCATGGCCGTTGCCCCTTAGTGGGTATGCAGTGGAGTGAAGGACTCAGCGAACGGATCCGCCGTGTAGTTCGCCGCTTCGAACAGGAACGCACGGGACTCTTCGGTGGCGGCTTCCAGTTGCTGACGGTTGACGCCCAATACCACGCCACCCTGCTTGCGAATCCGACCTGCGATGATCACCGTGTCGATGTCGCCGCGTTCTGCCGCATGCACCACGGTGCCCAGCGCGTTGTTGGACGGGTAGATGCTCAGGTTGTCGGTGCGGATCAGCACGATGTCGGCCTGCTTGCCCGGGGTGATACTGCCAATCTTCGCTTCAAGCCCGGCACAGGCCGCGCCATCAACCGTGGCCGCCTTCAGCAGTTGGCGAGCGCTGACCAGATCCGGCGCGGGCTGGTTACCTTGGAAACGCGCACTGTGTGCCGCGGCGCGTTGCAGGTAAAACGCCACGCGCATTTCAGTGAACATGTCGCCGCTGTATGAGCTTTCGTTGTCGACGCTCAGGCCCGGATTCATGCCGTGATCGACCGCTTTCTGCCAGGCGAACACGCCATCTTCAAGGCCGTAGTGCGCATCCGAACGTGGGCAGACGTTCACCTTCACCCCAGCGTGGCGCAGGATTGACCAACCCTGATCCGGCATGCAGGTGCAGTGGTTGAAAATGTTATCCGGGCCCAGCAGGCCTTCTTCCTGCAACGCGCCCAACTCGGACGCCATGCCCGCACCAAAGAATTCGGTGACGATATTCAAGCCCAGCTCACGAGCCACCGCCCATTGTTCACGGTCGATCTGCGACATCATCGCCAGGGTCACCAGCGAATCGGATTCAGTGGTGTATTTGCCTTTCAGGCGACGCAGGTCACCCGGCCAGTTGGCCGACTCCCATTCGCCGGACAACGGTGCGCCTGGGGCGTGTACAGCGCGAATGCCGGCGTCCTGAAGGGCGTCGATCGCGGCATCGGAGTGTGCACCGCTACGGGCGTTGTGCGAGTTGTCGATGATGGTGGTGATACCGGCATTGATGCAGCCCAGTGCGGTCAGCATATTGCCAACGTACATGTCCTGTGGGCGGTAGTACTTGGCAAACGAAAAGTGCGTGGCGTTGCAGTAGTCTTCCAACGTCGGCGAGTTGGGGTTGATGCGCCGTAGCTGACCTTCCCAGGCGTGACGGTGAGTATCCACCAGTCCCGGAATCACGATCATGCCCTTGGCATCCACCACCTCAGCACCTTCGGCTGAAAGCTCAGTGCCGACAGCCACGATTTCAGTGCCGCGAATCAGCACGTCACCGTTGGCAAAATTACCCAGGGTGTCGTCCATGGTGACGACCATGCCACCTTTGAGCAGCAGCAAACGATCAGCGTTGGGCAAAGCGCCGAGCGGCAGGTTAATCGGTTCTGAGGATGTCTGGACGGACATGGGAACTCCTTGAGCGATGCGGGCAGGATTGCCGTTGATTGCATTGTCGGACTCAAGGTGCTTATTTAGAATACAGTATTATCTTCAAGCATTATGAAGAGAGAGATACACAATGCGCAGTAACGAGTTTGCCAACCTCAAGGCCTTCTTTGCGGTGGCTCAGGCCTGCAATTTTTCCCGGGCCGCCCAGTCCCTCGGCGTCTCGCCTTCGGCACTCAGTCAAACCATCAAAAGCCTGGAGGAAGGCCTCGGGGTGCGCCTGCTCAACCGCACCACCCGCAGCGTGTCGACCACGGCTGCCGGCACACGCTTGTACGAGCGCCTGCAAGTGATCTTTACCGACCTCGATGCGGCCCTGGAAGAACTCAACGATTATCGCAATACGCCGTCAGGCACTTTGCGCATCAGCGCGCCGCAGGTGGCCATGCTGCATTTCATCCAGCCCATCCTGCCAAGCTTTCAGCTCAGCTACCCGAACATCCAGCTCGAACTGACCACCGACGACAGCACCACCGACATCGTGGCCCAAGGCTTCGATGCGGCCATTCGTTTGGGCGAGTTCATCGAGCAGGACATGATCGCACTGAAGCTCAGCGAGCCCCTGACGCAAATCGCCGTGGCCTCGCCCAAATACCTGAAATTGCGCGGCGCGCCGCAAAAACCCGTGGAGCTGCTGCAACACAGTTGCGTGAACTGGCGGCGCCAGGGCGAGGCGGGTCTGTACAAATGGCGTTTCCAGAATGGCGAAACGCCTTTCGAGCTGAGCGTCAAAGGCTCGCTGGTGGTCAGCGACTGCGCGGTAGCCTTGCAATCGGCAGTCGATGGCCTCGGGATCACGGTGTGGATTCGCGAATGGATCAAGGCCGAACTGGACAGCGGCAAACTTCTGCCGTTGCTGGAAGAATGGGCGACGCCCTTCCCCAGCTTCTACCTCTACTACCCCAGCAACAAACAAATGTCGTCAGCGCTGCAGGCATTCATCACGGCATTGCGCTCCGCGCATTGATCTATACGGCTCCTCTTCGGGTGATCACCTCTTCGATTTGCTGCATCACTGGTGTCAGCAACTCGGCAATTCGACAGGCTTTTTTTGTGGGCCGCATACAACGTCCATTACGGACAAACAGCGGGTCATCAAAGCAGCGTCGCAAACGAATCAGCGACCCACTCACCGCAGGCTGGGTGACCCCCAGATGCTTGGCCGCGTGGCTCAAATTTTCCTCGCGAAACACCACGAGAAAAATAATGAGGAGATTCAGGTCCACACCCATAAACGCCTTCGCATTGATCGACATGATGCTCTGCCTCGCAATGTCAGTGAGCTTGAGTAACCGAGACCTTGCCGATTGAATCAGCATGATCCCAGCCACCGCCCAGTGCACGAATCAGGTTGACAGTCGCAATCGTCTGCGTGCCCTGCAATTGAACGGCGGCACGCCGAGCCTGCAGCGCCGTGCGCTGGGCGTCGAGCACATCGAAGTAATTCACCGCGCCTTCCAGGTACTGCGTTTGCGAAAGCTGGGCTACTCGTTGAGACGACGCCATGGCCTCGTTCTGTGTCACCGTTTGGTCATTCAGGATTCGTAAATCGACGAGGTTGTCCTCGACCTCACGGAAAGCAGTCAGGACTTGCTGCCGATACTTGGCAACATCTTCTTCATACTGGGCTTTTGCGTTAGCCAGGTTGCCTTTACGACGGCCGCCATCGAATAGCGGGATGTTCAGAGCCGTCCCCGCGAGTGGCCCGAGGAGAAATGCTCGACTGCTCCAATTGAACAACGAACCCAACGTGTCAGACTCAAATCCAGCGGTGCCGGTCAGAGTCAACGATGGAAAAAATGCCGCTTCGGCGACGCCAATTCTGGCGTTGGCAGCACGCATTTCATATTCAGCAGCGGCAATGTCCGGTCGACGCTCCAGTAACGCTGAAGGCAGTCCCGCTGGAATACGTACGGTATCTGTTGGCAACGCGCCAGCGGGCAAGGAAAACTCCGCCGGTGTCTTCCCCAGAAGCACCGCCAGATTGTGCTCCGAAGCAGCTCGAGCACGCTGGAGGGTCATGCCCTCTGAACGAGCAGTCGCCAACTCCGATTTAGCCCGTTCTATATCGGCATTGCTCGCTTGATTGGCATCAAACCGAATCTGAACCAACTCCAACGCTTTTCTGCGCAGCTCGATACCATCGGTCAACACCTGCGTTTCTGAATCCAGTTGACGGAGCAGGAAATAATTCTGCGCAACATCGGCCTGCAGCGCCAATTGCACCGAGCGGAACAATGCCTCCCTGGCGCCCATGTCAGCTTGGGCGGCATCGACAGTAGAGGCCACGCGTCCGAACATATCCACCTCATACGATGCCCCGACTTGTGCACGCACCATGGTGTTCTGATAAGGCTGTGAACCCTCCGGTTGAGCGGCTTCAGTGACGCGCTGACGGGTCGCTCCAAAACCACCATCAAGCGTTGGGAATAGCGAGGAGCGTGCAACCTGATTCAATGCTCTTGCAGCCTTCAACCTTGCTGTCGCAGCCTGTAGTGTCTGATTTGCCTCCTTCGCCTGATGTTGCAGAGCGTTCAAGTGCTCGTCACCAAAGACCGTCCACCATTCGCCACGGGAAACTGCCTCAGAAGGTTGAGCCACTTTCCATGTGCCTGCTTCGGATGGTTTCAGCGGTGTATCCCCGACCCTCTGTGCTTCTTTGAATGCGCCCGACATGGGCACTTCAGGACGCTCATAATTCGGTTCAACTGAACAGCTGATGATGGTCAACAGCACAGCCGTCAGTGCAGAGATCTTGAATACCTGGAGCGGAAATTTCGTTTGCATCTTCTGATTCCTCAATCTCGTACCTGCCTTAGCCTGCCTGCGCTGCGCCTTGACTAACGCGATCCGAGCCGCCTCCGTAAAGGGCTGCCTTGACCCCCAGAACCACAAACGAAAGCACTGCGAAAATAAGGCCGCACCAAATCGTGCCGGGCAATCCGTAGGCGGTAATGAACAAACCGCCGACCCACGCACCGATGGCGATGCCGCCGTTAGCCGCAGAGACGTAGAGGCTGGTGGCAAACGAGTGGGCTTCCGGGGCAGCTGTGGTCAGCCACATCTGTGTGATAACCATGCCGCTCGTATGAATGGCGCCCCAGAGGAACACAATCATCACCATTGAGCCGATCGATGCGCTACCGAATGCGTACAACACGAGGTAAGCCAGACTCAACAGGATCGGAAACATCAGTACGGTTTTCACAAGATTGCTGGAGAGCATTCGTCCGGCGTACAGGTTGCCCAGTACTCCGCCTACCCCAAACAAAACCAACATGACGCTAATGGTGTCGTTGTCCATGCCCGTCTGAGTTTTCAGGTACTCCGCGGCGTAGCTGTACACAGCAAACTTGGTCATGAACACCAGGACAGTTGCGACAATTGCCAACCAGACTGCCGGTTTACGCAAGATCGACAACTGACTGCCAAAGGTCTCCGGCGCATTGATTTGACGGGGAAGCCTGAACAAGATCCCCAAGGCCGCGAACAACGTAGCCACCGCACAGAACAGAATGGACGTCTCATAAGAGAAACGACCGGCCAACCAGGCAGTCAGAGGAACGCCAAATACAAGCCCCAAGGTTGTCCCGATGAACGCTACTGTCGTTGCATGGGTGGCTCGCTCTTTCGGGTAGAGTGATATTGCCGCCGCGAAGGCCGCGGAGAAGAAAACCGGGTGAAGCATGGCGGGCAGAATGCGCAACGCCATGAGCGTCGAATAATTCGGCGCATAGGCAGAAAAAACACTACAAACAGAAAAACAAAGCAGTGCCCCCACCAATACTTTTTTGCGGTTGAAGCGCGAAAAAACCAGAACGAGAAACGGGCCGAACAATGCAACAATCATGGCAAACAAGGTCATTAGCAGACCGGCCTGGGCCACTGTCACTCCAAAGCGTTCGACAATCAGCGGAAGAATGCCGACTACGCCCAGCTCCAGGGTGTACAGGCCAAACAGGCCCAATATGATGAACGGCATTACAGTCATGGGGTTTGCTGAGCGGGTCATTTGGAATCCATCCCTTTATGGGAAAAAAGAGCAAGACGAGCTCATCAGGGATCAGCAAATTGCCGCCTGTGAGAGGTTTTGTTTTCATGTAAAGCACGGTGTCCGGGCTCGCGCCCGCCGTTCGCAATGAACCTGAATGTCGGCCGCATTGCGCAATGTGTGCCGTCCGGGTGGAACGAACAGCTGATCAATCGATTGAAGCCTCTGTGGGTGGCTCAAACGGTGCCCACCCCAGAGGAAATATTCGCGACTGATTACGCTTTTTCGAAGTCGATTACGACTTTGCCAAACGCGCCGCGATACACGTGGGCAAATGCATCTGGTACTTGAGAGAACGAATAGGTTGCATCAATGACCGGCTTGATACCGTGATGGTCAATCATGCGCACCATGTCTTCCATCGCGCGACGCGGCCCTACCGCGACGGCAACGATCGACGCACGGCTACCGAGCAACGGCATGATGGAGGTACTGATTTCGTCGGAGTCCAGCAAGCCGATGATGGACACACGACCGCCAGGTACGACTGCTTGCAGCGAACGACCCAGGTTGTCGCCACCGGCCATTTCCAGCACGTGGTCAGCGCCACGACCATCCGTCAATTCGAGTACGGCGGTGTGCCAGTCAGGGGTGGTTGTGCGATTGATGCCATGTGTGGCGCCAAGCTTTTTAGCATGTTCAATTTTTTCATCGCTGCTGCTGGTGACGATTACTTTTGCACCGCTGGCTGCAGCCAGTTGAACAGCAAACAACGATACGCCACCGGTACCTTGTACAACGACGGTTTGGCCGGCGTGCAAATGACCGAGCTCAATCAGGGCCATCCACGCTGTAAGCGCGGCAATCGGAAGCGTGCTGGCTTCAACTGCCGAGAGGTTTTTCGGAGCGCGGACACACCATTCAGCGGGGGTCACTACGTATTGCGCGAGCATGCCCTGAATCGGGCCACCTTGAGTCGGCATTTCGGCCCAGGTCTTAGGACTACCATCAACCCAGTTGGTAATGTAGGTGGACAGCACGCGCTCACCGACTTTGAAACGGGTGACACCTTCACCTACCGCAAGCACAATACCAGCCATGTCGGAGGCCGGCGTGAACGGGAATGCCAGCGAAGCAGTCATGCCATTTTCTATGACCTGAGTGTCTCGGTAGTTCAAAGAGACGGCTTCGATTTTCACCAAAACCTCACCGGCTTTGGGTTGTGGTCGGGCTGTGTTGACAAGGCTCAGATTGTCCAGGCCAAACGCAGAAATTTCCCAGCGGTGCATTACTTCAGACATGGCAGCGATCTCTCGGTTAGGTATCAGTGATGCCTATGATAGGAGCCGTTGCGTCTTCGATTAAGTAGGTCAGCGTTCCGCTATATACGGAAATATTACTCCGCAATTCAGCGTTGATTTTTGATGCATTCACTCGGCGTATCCAACCGATCCGGGGCTTGCTGTTCATACGGTGCCCGGCCGCACAATAGATTCATGCTGATTTAGATAGCGTCAGCATCAACGCCTATGCTTTGCGGGATGAGAGTGTTAGCGATGCAGGCAAAATTGACTCGATGGGAGCGGAGGTAGATCGATGTGGGTTGCGATACCCACCGAAAAACCTGTTTAAAATTAGGGAGCTACTGTAACGCGCCACCTCCAGGGCATTAGTCGTGGCCCGTTCCAGTCTCTGGAACTAAGTATCCGTAACTGAGAGTAAAAATGGATAGCCTGAACACGTTGAATGTATTCGTATCGGTAGCTGAAACACGCAGCTTTGTGGCCACCGGACGGCTGATGGGGGTATCCGCCTCTGCTATCGGAAAAAGCATCGTGCGCCTGGAAGAGCGCTTTGGCGTGAGGCTGTTCAATCGGAGCACACGCAGCGTAACGCTCACCGAGGAAGGATTCCGATTCCTGGAGCGGAGCCAGAGAATTCTTGCGGAAATTGAGGCCGCCGAAGCGGAGTTTTCACAAACCAACGCAGTACCGCGTGGCCGCCTGAAAATAAGCCTTCCCTTGGTCAGCGACCCGTTTATTCCGGTGCTCGCGCGGTTCAGAAAGGCGTATCCCTCAATTGAGCTTGATCTGACCTTTGACGATCGCCGTGTTGAAGTGATCGAGGAAGGCTACGACGCCGTATTACGAAGCGGTGAACTGCCTGACTCGAGCTTGACGTCGCGGCATTTAGGTAACTATCAGATGATATTGGTAGGGTCTCCCGAATACTTTGACGAACACGGTGTCCCCCAATACCCCAGAGAGCTGATGAGGCATACCTGCATTCAGTTTCGCTTCCCCAATACCGGAAAACTGCAGGTCTGGCCAATTCGGCGGGATGACCAGGAACTCGACTTGCAACTCCCCACCTCAGTGGTATGCAACAACCTTGAAGCCAGGGTCGGGTTTGCCGTTGAAGGGGTCGGCATTGCCTACTTACCCGATTTTGCGATCCGCGAATGGCTCGATTGCGGAAAACTGGTGAGTGTTCTGGAAGATTGCTCCGAATCCGGCACCTTCAAAATCATGTGGCCTTCCGGCAAGCATCCCTCTCTCAAGCTGCGCGTGTTTATCGACTTCCTGAGGGAGCACCTGTTCCCTGATACAACACCTGCCACGCTTACAGCCGCGAAGAAGAAAAACACCCCGTCCAGAAAACCAAAGTCATAGTTTGAGTGAGCTCCCGACCAGAACCGGGAGCAAGCAACCCGTCCGCTTTCCACCCCCAATCAGCCGGATATTGGTTGATCAAAGAAACAATTACGGAAGCAAACGTCCGCTAATACCGGAACGCCAACCTACTTACTCGCCGCTGTCCGGCTGCTTATCGTACACGCACGTCATTCCATGACTTAACACGCGTCGCTGCGCAGCCCTCAAGCTAGGCGTGGCAGTACTTGAGTAGGCCGATTCCATGCTAACCATCAGAAACACCTCCCGCTTTGCATTGACCGCCATTGCGTTGACCGTATTGGCCGCGTGCAAGGAAGACATACCAGCACCCACGGCTGTTCAAACCGTTTTCGTCAGCCCTCCCATTCAGCGTGAAGTCACAGGGAGAGATGGGTTTAGTGGACGGTTTGAGGCTACGGACGCCGTAGACATCCGCGCTCGCGTAGGCGGGTATATCGAACAGATCGCTTTTCGTGACGGGGCGTTCGTCAAGAAAGGCGACCTGCTCTTCCTGATCGACCCTCGCCCTTATCAGGCCGCGCTCACACAGAGCGAAGGTCGACTGGCTGATGCTCGCTCTCAGTTGCAGTTGGCAGACATCGAGCTCGTACGTGCAAAGCGGCTGATTTCTTCAGGAGCGATTGCCACTTCGATCCTTGATCAACGAACCCAGGAACAGCAAGCCGCGCAGGCCGCAGTCATGAGCGCAACGGGCGCGTTGGCGCGTGCCAAACTCGACCTGTCCTTCACTGAGATCCGTGCCCCCATGAGTGGGCGCATCAGCCGTAAATTGGTCAGCCAGGGCAATCTCATCGCCGGTGGCGATGCCAGCGCCACGCTGCTTACCACCATCGTCTCGATCGACCCCATCGACATTTATTTCGATATCGACGAAGAAACCTACTTGCGTTACGGCCGACTGGTGGCGGATGGCAAACGTGAATCGGCCGACAATCTGGGCAGCGAAGTACGGATCAGCCTGCCGGGCGAGACCGGCGCGCCGCGCCTGGGAAAACTCGACTTTATCGAAAATCGCCTTGATCGCTCCACCGGTACCCTGCGCGGCCGCGCGAGAGTGGCCAACAACGAGCACTCGCTCAATCCAGGGCAGTTCGGGCGGGTTGAACTGATCAGCGAAGCACCGCATCAGGCGCTCCTGGTGCCGGACTCCGCATTGTCCAGCGATGCTACGCGACGTGTCCTGAACGTCGTCGACACACAGGACACGGTGCATGTACGCCCAGTAAAACTCGGTCGACTATTCGGCACGTTGCGTGAAGTGACCGAAGGCCTGGAGGCTGGCGACCGCGTCATCGTCTCCGGCCTGCAGCGTGCTCAGGCCGGCGAGAAAGTCGCCGTACAACTCAAGCCTATTGATGAAGGTCTGACCTCCGTGGCAGGTGCGCAATGAGCCTTGGTAGCCTCTCCGTTCAACGGCCGGTGCTGGCCATTGTCCTGTCGATTGTCACGGTAATCGTCGGTGCGCTGGCGTACCTGGTATTGCCAGTGGCGGAATACCCAAACATCGTTCCTCCGACCGTAGTAGTCACCACCAGTTACCCCGGTGCCTCTGCCCAGACCGTGGCCGAAACCATTGCCACGCCGATCGAGCAGGAGGTCAACGGCGTCGAAGACATGATCTACATGTATAGCCAGGCGACGTCCGATGGTGGCCTGAATCTGACCGTCACGTTCAAGCCCGGCACCGACCTCGATAAGGCCCAGGTGCAGGTGCAGAACCGTGTGTCGTTGGCGATTCCGCGCCTGCCGCAACCGGTGCAACGCAACGGTGTGTCAGTGCGTAAATCGTCACCGACGCAGTTCTGTTCGGTATTTCTGTTCTCTCCTGACGGTAGTTACGACCAACTGTACGTGTCCAACTACATGATTCGCCGCGTCGCCGACGTGATCAAGCGACTCGATGGCGTGGGCGACATTCAGTATTTCGGCGCCCGTGAATATTCCATGCGTATCTGGCTGGATCCTGAGCGCGCCGCCGCATTGGATTTAACCCCCGACGAAATCGTCGCTGCCGTGCGTAATCAGAACACCCAGGTAGCCGGCGGTACCATTGCGCAACCTCCGGTAGAGAGTCAGTCGTTCCAACCGAACCTGATTTTCGAGGGGCGGATGAAAGAGCCGGCCGAGTTCGACAACATCATCCTCAAAAAAGGTGCAGACGGTCGTGTCGTGCGCCTCAAGGATGTCGCCCGCACTGAAATCGGCGCACTGGCCTACTCCACCGACAGCTATCTGGAAGGCAAGCCCACCGTAGCCGTGCAGGTACTGCAACGCCCAGGCGCCAACGCACTGTCGACGACCCGTGAAATCGAACGCACCATGGAAGCACTCAAGCAAGAGTTCCCCAAGGGCATCGACTACAGCATCGCGTACAACCCAACCGAGTTCATCGCCGATAGCGTCAGCGAACTGGTCAAGACCATCTACGAAGCCGTCGTGCTGGTGGTCGTGGTCATCCTGATCTTCCTGCAGGGCTGGCGTCCGTCCATCATCCCGATTCTGGCTATCCCGATTTCCCTGATCGGCACGCTGGCGGCGATGATGGCGCTCGGTTTCTCGATCAATAACCTGACGCTGTTCGGTCTGGTGCTGTCCGTGGGGATCGTGGTCGACAACGCCATTGTCGTGGTCGAAAACGTCGAGCGACACTTGAGCGAAGGCAAGACACCGCGAGAAGCCACTCTGCTGACGATGCAGGAAGTCAGCGGCGCGCTGTTCGCCATTACCCTGGTGCTGTGCGCGGTGTTCGTGCCCACAGCCTTCATCAGCGGTATTTCCGGGCAGTTCTTCCGTCAGTTCGGCATCACCATTGCGATTGCAACGGCGATCTCCTGCTTCAACTCGTTAACCCTGTCCCCTGCCCTGGCCGCCATGATCCTCAAAGGCCACGTCAAGCCGGGTGATAAACCGCAAAAGCGCCGTCGCTTCGAAGGTGTATGGACGTTGATTCACGGCGCCGGGGCCTCGTTCAACCGTGGTTTCGAGCGCATGTCCGAGGGCTATGCACGCCTGGTGCGACGCTTGATCGGGATGACGCCGACAATGCTTGTGTTGTATGCATTACTGATCGGCGCTACAGCCTACCTGCTGATCGATAGCCCCAAAGGTTTCATTCCAGCAATGGATCGTGGTTACTTGATTGTTGTCGCCCAAACCCCAGGTGGTGCGTCGCTCGAACGGACAACTAAAGTTGCGCGAGAAATCGAGAGCGTCGCTGCGGCAGTTCCCGGCGTTGAACGAGTTCCGGTGTTCTCCGGTTTTTCCGGTGCCACCGGTACTATCTCCTCAAACTCGGCTGCATTGTATGTCGTACTCAAACCGTTCCCGGAACGCATCAAGGAAGGTCAGACAGGTGACAAGATCGCCGCAGAACTGCGCAAGCGTCTGGCAAGCATTGCCGATGCCAGCATCATCGTGGTGCCTCCGGCGCCAGTTGAAGGTATCGGCAATACTGGCGGCTTTGCCATGCGCCTTGAAGATCGTGGTGGCTTGGGCCCTGAAGCGTTGGCCAAAGCAACCAATGACCTCGTAGCCGCCGCCAACGCCACGCCGGGCATGGTTGGGGTCTACACCACCTACTCGGCGAGTACGCCGCAACTGAAAGTCGACCTCGACCGTGAAAAAGCCGAGATGCTCGGGGTGCCGGCGAACCGGATCAACGAAGCCATCGAGACCTATTTCGGCTCGACCTACATCAACGACTTCAACATCCTCGGCCGTACGTACCGGGTCACGGCCCAGGCCGACCTGCCCTATCGCGCTACCGCTGAAGACCTGGCGAAAATCAAGACCCGCAACAGCGACGGCAACATGGTGCCTGTCGGCAGCGTCACGCGCCTGAGCGACATCACCGGCGCCGACCGTGTGCCGCGCTACAACTTGTACCCGGCCACCGAAATCAGCGGTGATACCTTACCAGGCAAAGGCTCGGCTTTTGCCACAGCCACCATGGAGGCGCTGGCTAAGAAAGTGCTTCCACCGGGCATAGCCTATGAATGGACAGATCTGACCTACCAACAAACCACGGCGGGCAACACCGGCCTGCTGATCTTCCCGCTGTGTGTCTTGTTCGTATACCTCGTCCTGGCCGCGCAATACGGTAGCTGGTCGATTCCGCTGTCGATTCTGCTCATCGTTCCGATGTGCCTGTTGGCAGCCTCTGCGGGACTGAAAATAATGGGCCTGGACATGAATATCCTGACCCAGATCGGCTTCGTGGTATTGGTCGGACTGGCGGCGAAAAACGCCATTCTGATCGTCGAGTTCGCCGTGCAACTCGAGCGTGACGGGATGGAACGCATCGACGCGGTAGTGCAGGCTTCCAAGCTACGTCTACGACCGATCCTGATGACCTCGCTGGCGTTCATCCTCGGTGTGCTGCCGTTGGTGACCACGCCAGGTGCGGGCTCCGAAATGCGTAAAGCCGTGGGCACCTCGGTGTTCTTCGGGATGATTGGTGTGACATTGTTTGGACTGCTGTTCACACCCGTCTTTTATGCACTCGTACGTAAAACGGCAATGCGCAAGGAAGGAAAGTCGCCCAGCACCGACACTACTTTGAGTGTGGGCTCACCGGCCTGAGCAAGGAGTAACGATCAAAACGAGCCCGCCTTTTGGCGGGCTCTTTCATTCCAGGCGACGATGATTCAGCAATTTTAATCGATTCCCACCGCCGCCCTTGAATCCCGCCTCCATCCCTTCGCATCAAACATCTAAAAACCAAGATGTCAGCCTCAGAACATATGAATTTTCTTTGATGTTTAGTCATCTTAAGCTCCGTCTACTCCTTCACTGAGGGAGCCCGTTTCGTCGGTACGCCTGCAAACAAGGCGATCCTAAAAATAATGTGTCTGCCGACTCAAGGAATCTGTATGTCACTTTCGTTCGCGTCCGGTCGTGCTCGTCGTTGCGCCGCCATCAGTTCTAATTCCGGAGGTGAACAATGAGTTCGTCTCCTGCAAGGCAAAACGCCGATGAACACCTGCTGCACAGCCAGGGCTACGCTCAGGAGTTGCACCGTGGCCTGTCGCTCTGGTCTTCGTTTTCCGTTGGGTTCGCCACGGTCTCGCCGGTGGTTGGCATCTACTCGGTGATGTCCCTGGGTGCGATGAGTGTCGGGCCATCGTGGGTGTGGATAGTCCCGTTGTGCCTGGCCCTGCAATTGCTGGTGGCGCTGGTGTATGCCGAGCTGGCCTCGCAATACCCGCTGGCCGGCGGCTGTTATCAGTGGGTCAAACGCCTGTCCGGCGACCGTCTGGCCTGGTTCACGGGATTCATGTACCTGGCGTCTGCGTTGGCCTCATTGACCACCGTGGCCTACCTGGGCGGGTTTTGGTTATGGCTGTTCTTCGCCGGGGAAGCGCCGTCGGCGAACGCTCAGGTACTCAGCGGCGCAGTGCTGTTGCTCCTCGGTCTTGGTGTGAATCTGTTCGGGATCAATCCGCTCAAGTATTTCGTCAATGCCGGCATCATTGCCGAAGCAATTGCGTCCATCGGTATTGGTGTGTTGTTGCTGCTGTTTTTCCGCAACCACTCGTTTTCGTTGTTGCTCGAAGGCCTGACATCTACACAAGGTGCTGAAGGTTCTTACCTGTCAGGCTTTCTGACAGCGATGGCGGTTGGTGGCTGGGCTTTCCTCGGATTTGACGCCTGTTCGCAAGTTTCTGAAGAGACCGCTGATGCCCGAACGTCGACGCCGCGAGCGATTTTGCGTTCGATGATCCTGGTCGGACTGACCGTGATGCTGACCGCGTTCGCCGTCACCTTGTCTTACACCGACACCGCCGCCATGGTGTCCGGCCAGGTCATCGACCCGGTGACGCCTGCGGTTGTCGACGCCTTTGGCGCCTGGTCGGAGCGGCCGTTCGTGGCGGTTGTGCTGGTGGCGTTCATCGCCTGCATCGTGTCCGTACAGACTTACATCGGTCGTGCCGTTTTCGGTATGGCACGGGACTCGATCCTGCCTGCCTCGGCGCTGCTGCGGCGTGTGGACAAGCGCAAAGTGCCGTTCGCAGCGATGGTGTTCAGCACACTGTTCGCCAGCTTCGGCCTGGCACTGGGCTTGAATGCCACGGCCGTCGGCACACTGATCGCGTTTGGCAGCGGCGGTTTCTTCGTGGTGTTTCTGATCGTCGTGACCTGCGCCCTGCTCGCCCGTCTGAGCGGCAAATGGAAAGCCGCAGCCGGCGCGTTCAGCCTCGGACGCTGGGGTGTGCCGGTCAACCTGGCGGCGTTCTTCTGGCTGGTGTTCGAAAGCATCAACGTTGCCTGGCCACGGGAATCACTCGCACCACCCGGTGCCCCCTGGTTTCAGGTATGGGCGGTGATTCTGGTGTTTTCAATCCTGGCAGTCCTGGGCCTGATCTACATGGTTTGGGCCAAACCCTATCAGCGCACTCTCAGCCCACAACTGCGCACGCAATAACACCCTCGTCTTGTAGTGCAAGGCGCACTCCCCTGCGCCTTGCCGATCTGGAGCTTCAGATGTCCACCCTGCACTATTGGAACTATCCCACGGAGATTTTCTGCGGGCCCGGCGCGCTTGAAACAGTGGCGCAACGCTGCAAATTGTTCGGCATGCGCAAGCCTTTGCTGGTGACTGACCCAGGCATGCTGGCCTTGGAACCGTTCGCGTTGCTGACGGCTCATCTGGTCAACGCCGATCTTCCGTTCAGCGTGTTCAGCGATGTCGCCAGTAACCCGAGCATGGACGACGTGGCTCGCGGTGTTGCCGCCTTCAAGGAAGGCGGCCACGATTCGCTGATCGCCCTTGGCGGCGGCAGTGCCATGGACGCCGCCAAAGGTATCAGCCTGGCGACCACTGATCCGCTTGGCCTGGAGCGCTTCGAATGGTCGCAGGTCATTGCCTGCTACCCGAGCCTGGCAGACTTTCCACGGCTGGAGCTTCCGCGGCTGATTGCCTTGCCGACGACCGCCGGGACCGGTTCGGAACTGGGCCGCGAAGCAGTGCTCACCCACAGCGAACAGCACATCAAACGTGTCATCAGCCACCCGGAATTGCTGCCGTCGACGGTGATCCTCGACCCGGTACTGACCCGCGGCCTGCCGCCCGCGTTGACCGCCGCCACGGGCATGGACGCCCTTACCCATCACATCGAAGCCTTTTGCTCGCCGCTGTATCACCCGATGTCCTCCGGTGTCGCAGTCGAGGGCATCCGTCTGATCCAGCAGCACCTGCTGGCGGCGCATGCCGATGGTCAGGACATGATCGCCCGCGAAGGCATGTTGGTCGCTTCCGCCATGGCGGCCGTAGCGTTTCAGAAAGGCCTGGGTGGTGTCCACGCGCTGGCCCACCCGCTGGGGGCCCGTTATCACAAGCACCATGGGCTGTTGAACGCGATCCTGTTGCCGTATGTGTTGGTCGCCAATCGGGCAGCGATCAGCGCCGACATCTCGCGGCTCGCACGCTATCTGGAACTGCAACGGCCAGACTTCGAGGGTTTTCTCGACTGGGTACTGGACCTGCGCCAACGCCTGGGCATACCCCATTCGCTGAGTGAAATCGGTCTCGACAGCAGCGCTGCCACCTGGGTCGGAGAGCAGGCACTGGCCGATATCTCTTCTTCGGACACCAACGCCTGCGCCCTCGACGCCGCCGATTACACCCAGATCTTTCGCAACGCCGTTCAGGGCGTTTTGCAAGGGGTAGACGCATGACCGCTGCTCACTACATCAACGGACACTGGCAACACGGCGAAGGTGTCGATTGCATCACCGTTTATGACCCGGCGCTGGGTCAGCCCTTCGCCGAGCTGATCGCGGCGAGCCCCGCGCAAGTCGATCAGGCGGTCGCCGCCGCGCGCAGCGCCCTCCCCGCGTGGCGCAACGTCAGTGCGCAACAGCGAGCGGCGTATCTGCGGGGATTTGCCGAACACATCGACCAGCGACGGGAAGCCCTCATCGCCTTGCAAATGCAGAACAATGGCAAGCCGCATCATGAAGCCGTTGTCGACATCGACGACGCCGTCGCCACGTTCAACTATTACGCAGGCCTTGCCGAGCAGCTGACTGCTCGCCAGGGCCGTGAAGTGCCGCTGTCGGCGCCCGGTTTCACTGCGCATACGCGCCTGGACCCGGTCGGCGTCGTCGGCTTGATCGTGCCGTGGAACTTCCCTCTGGTCACCAGCGCCTGGAAGCTGGCGCCAGCCCTGGCTGCAGGCTGTACGGTGGTGCTCAAGCCATCGGAAATTACCCCGTTGATCGAGCAAACCTACGGCCAGATCGCCGACGCACTGGGCCTGCCCGCCGGCGTGCTGAACATCGTCGGTGGTAAAGCCGAGACCGGAGCCGCGCTCAGCAATCACCCGGGCATCGACAAGTTGTCCTTCACCGGCAGTAACGCCGTGGGCAGCCAAGTGATGCGCAGCGCCGCGACGTTTTGCCGGCCGGTCACCCTGGAGCTGGGCGGCAAGTCCGCGATTCTGGTGTTCGACGATTGCGATCTCGACCAGGCCGTTGAATGGATCGTCGCTGGTATCTGCTGGAACGCCGGGCAAATGTGCTCGGCGACTTCACGCCTGCTGGTCCAGGACAGCATCGCCGACGCCTTGCTGCTGCGCCTGAAGAGCGCATTCGAAACGCTGCGTGTCGGTAATCCGCTGACGGCAGAAGTCGACATGGGCCCCCTCACCAGCCAGGCGCAATGGTCCAAGGTCAACGACTACTTCGCCATCGCCCGCGCTGAAAACCTGCAGTGCATGGCCGGTGGCGAAGTGGTGCGCGATCCCGGCTGGTTCGTCACCCCGACGCTGTACGCCGACGTGCCGCTCACCAGCCGTTTGTGGGGGGAGGAAATCTTCGGCCCGCTGTTATGCACGCATCGTTTCAGCTCGGAGGACGACGCCGTGGCGTTGGCCAACGACAGTCGCTTCGGCCTTGTTGCCACGGTGATCAGCGCCGACCTGGTCAGGGCTGAACGCATCGCCAACACCCTTGACGTCGGCCATGTATGGATCAACTCGGCCCAGGCGGTGTTCGTCGAGACGTCCTGGGGCGGCACCAAGGGCAGCGGCATCGGCCGTGAGCTTGGGCCATGGGGACTGGCGGCCTATCAGTCGGTCAAGCACGTTACGCGCTGCCTTGGCTGAACGACTCAATGAGTGTGTTCGGCCAGCAGGTCTTCGATAAATGCACGTACCGCTTCGCTTTGAGGATGCCCCACATGGGTGATCATGCTGTGTTGCACCTCATAGCGCAGCGTTGCCGGATGCAGGGCGCGCATTTGCCCGCTCTCCAGCCATGGCCGGGCGTAATGGGCCGGCAGATAGCCTAGATGGGTTCCGGCCAGGACGCCGTGCACGACGGCTTCCATGTGATGCGCCGTGGCGGATGCCCGGGACGGTGCAATCGGCAGGACCTGATCGGCCGGCAGGAAGCCATGCCTGATCCAGTCGCTGGCCTGCAACTGTTCGCCGCTCGGCGCTTTCACCCCGAACAGTGGATGTTTGTGCCCACAGAAAATACCGATCTCCTCGGTATACAACGGCTGGTAAGCCAGGGTCGGCAATGGCCGGCTGAAGTAGGAGATGGCCATGTCCAGCTGCCCGTCTATGACCGCCAGCTCCAGCTCCGTAGGTGAATTGACGAAAATGTGCAGGTGCATGTCGTGTTCACGCTGATAAAAACGCGCGATCGCGGCGTCGATGCGGGCTGCCGGTAGCGTTGCGATATTGTCAGCCAGCCCAAGATAAAGATCCCCCACCAGCCGCCCGGCGAGGTCCTGAGCCTCATCGCGAAAAGCATCGACCGCGCCAAACAGGGCCGACGAAGCCTTGAGAATACGCTGGCCTTTTTCGGTCAGTCGAAAACCACCCTTGCCCCGTTCGCAAATGCGATAGCCGAGGCGTTTTTCCAGACCGGAAATGTGCGTGCTGATGTTCGACTGGCTCATGTTCAGCTCGGCTTGCGCCGCCGTAAATCCACCGCACTTCACGACGATGGAAAAAATGCGCAACAGGCGCAGGTCCATGTCCGTAACGTTTCTGAGCACAGGTTTTCTCGACAGGATGAAGTGAACGGCACGCGCTGATGGACGCGGACAAAGAGCGCTATTCAACGTCAGTGACCGTGCAGCGTCAATGTGGCAACGCCGCCACAGGCTTGGTCACGACACGGCACTCTGTTGGAGCGAGCTTGCTCCTACAGAACTTTCGCGTTGATCAATCTTCCACTGTTCATTTTCGGAAATGACCTACACCTCGGCCTACATAAACACAAAACGTTCTGCCCTAGACTGCCCGCCTGAATACAAGGAGTGCGTTCTATGGCCAATCATGGATACATGACCATCAAAGGGAAGGTCCAAGGGCTGATTTCAGCTGGCTGCTCAACCCAGGACTCTATCGGCAACAAATACCAGGCAGTGCACACCGATGAAATCATGGTGCTGTCCTACAGCCACAACATCGCCAATATCGGCAACATCAACAGATCAACGCACAATCCGATCATCATTACCAAGAACGTCGACAAATCCTCGCCCCTGCTTGCGCAAGCGCTTTCGAACCGGGAAGAAATCAACTGCACGATCAGTTTCTACCGCGTGTCGTCCTTCGGCATGCAGGAAAAGTTTTATACGATTTCAATCGATGGCGGTGTCATCGTCGACCTGACGCTCGAGATGCCGCATGTGGTTTTACAAAACGACGCTGAGCCACAAGAACAAGTGGCCATTCGTTATCGCGAGATCGCCTGGATCCATCATCTGGCGAAAACCGCCGGTTACAGTTCATGGGGCGAAGAGCGATGAATCCAGACCTGAGGGGCACTCTTCGAAGAAATGGCAGAAATCATCTACGAGAATAAAACATGAGCACAGGCCAACTTGTCACCGTGTATCTAGGGGGATGGGTATTTTTTTCCATATTCGTTTGCCTTGGCGTGTTCCTGCATATCGCTTGCACCAAGATGAAAATGCTGGTTGAACTTTTCCCAAATAGCATCGGCGTCAAAACCATGGCCCCTTTAAAAAACGGGGGGGTCTGGGGCAAGTTGATCTTGGTCGGAGGAATTTCCGGTTACCTTGCCTTTCCGCGACCGTATCTAAAAAACGGACAATTGTGCAGCAAAGATCTAGAAGCCATTCCGAAGCCGTTGAGACATAAACTAGCCTTCGTTCATTGGGTCTTGGTTATACATCTAATTGCAATGTTCGCTCTCTACTTTTTGGGAAAGTTTGGAAAGCTTTATTAACGACCTCAACGCCCCTCTCATCTCAGGTGAGGTAATAGCTATTCAAGTCTGCATGACAATCAATCGAGCTTAGGGATGCGCTGAAATAGCTGAATATTTTCAGCTACGACCAGTCCCGGCCCTCAATACATCCTTGATATCGCGAACTTACAGGCTTGTAGGCCAGCTCATCGTTCCCCCCCCTTGCGCCATCGCCACCGTTGTTGCTTCGTATCACTCAACCTAAAGGCATTGCTGGGCATATCGACCAAAAGCCTTGTGCATCGCTGGAGAAAAGCCGGAGCCCCCGGACGGATCCCGGGCTACGCCACGCATATCGCGGGCGTTTCAAAAGCGGCGAAGTATGTGAAATATGGTGGCTGGATTGGTACGGCGGTGGGGGGTGGGGCTTCGGCGGTTAAGGTCAAGGGTGTTTGCGCAGAAGGCGATGCAGAGGCTTGTGAGAAAGTGAAGTTTACTGAAGGCGGGAGCTTTTTTAGGTGGGATTGCCGGCGGCGTGGCTGCCAGTGCGCTGTTGGGTGGCTCTGCGACGGGCGTTATCTGTGCAGCTATTGGTGTACCAACGGGTGGGGTTGGAACTTTTGCGTGTGGACTCGTGGTAATGGGAGCTGGCTCATTAATGGCAGGGGAAGCGCTAGGAAGTGGTGGGGCAATAATGGGTGAAAAAGTATATGAGGTAATGAAGTGAGCTTAAGCACCGTCGACAAAATAGTTCTTGTTGTGGGGCTAGTCGACTTTGCCGGCCTATTCATAATAATCGGAATTTTGCTCCATCTTGCTTACACCAAAATGGACCTTATGTTGGATCACCTGCAGAATAGCCCCGCAGTTATGATCCGAGCGCCGTTCAGAAACGGAGGCCCTTGGGGTAATCTTTTTTTAATTGGCGCCATAATGGGCGTAATGACCACACCTCGCCTCTATCTACGCGATGGTGGTGCCTGCGCTGAAGATCTGAAACATTTTCCTGCCGACCTTAAACGAAAGCTGGTCATTTTGCAGTGGATTGGATGGGGGTTGTTACTAGTAATGTTCGGCATTGTGGCCGCCGCCAAGTTCGAAATTATCTAAACAATAACTCGACAAATTCAACCGCTTCGACTGCGGGCAGGATCTACGCAGTTCTTTCCGCTTCTTCTACAGAATTCAATCATTCGAAAGCCATACAAGGATCCCGAACTTACAGGGCGCCCAGCAGGCAATCTCATCGTCCCTCCCCCCTTGCGCCATCGCCACCGTTGTTGTTTCGTATCACTCAACCAACGATGCTCCACCTCCCCTGTTGAGGAACACGACTCATGAAAATCGGTTTTCTAGGCTTGGGCAGCATGGGCCAGGCAATCGCCGCCAATCTGTTGAAAAGCGGCCACGAAGTCCGGGTATGGAATCGCTCCCCTGAAGCGGCGCGCAATCTGGTCGAGCTGGGTGCGAACGCCGCGGCGACTGCGGCCCAGGCATTCGACGTCGATGTGGTGTTTACCATGTTGGCGGACGATAAAGCGCTGCGCGCAGTATTGCTCGACTCCGGGCTGCTTGCGGGGCTCAAGGGCCCGCTGATTCATGTGAACCTGGCGACGATCGCCGTGGACTTCGCCGAGGAACTGGCCGCCCTGCACAAAGCGCAAGGCATCGACTATATTGCCGCGCCGGTGATGGGCCGTCCCAACGTTGCCGCGGCGGGCCAGCTGAATATTCTGGCGGCGGGACCGGCCGACGCCATTGACCGGGTGCAGCCGTTACTTGATCTGATCGGCAGCAAGACCTGGCGTCTCGGTGAGGAAGCCTCCAGCGCCAATGCCATGAAGCTGGCGACCAACTTCCTGTTGGTGTCGGCGGTACAAGCCATGAGTGAAGCGGCCGTGCTGGTCACCCGCCACGGCCTGCAATCGGCCGACCTGATCAACCTGGTCTCGACCACGATCTTTCCCGGCCCGGTGTATCAAGGTTACGGCACCCTCATCGGCGAGCGACGCTACGAGCCGGCCGCCTTCAAGGCGGCTCTTGGGCTCAAGGACGTTGAGCTGATCCGCGCAGCCGCTGGGCAGGTTTCTGTGCAGATGCCGACCGCCGACCTGATCCGTGCCAACCTGCTGGATGCGATTGCCCATGGTCAGGGTGATATGGACCTGGCTGTGCTGGCAGAAGTCGAGGAACGGCGTGCACCGGCGGCAGATACAACGCGCTAGGCTCGATCAAGCCTGAACTCGACGAGCCAGCTGCTGGCGATGCACTCGAGGGCGCCGTGTTGGTTCAGGTGGCCCGCGTCATCGTTGGCGACCATCGCCAGCATGCTGGCTCCTACAGGGTTGGCGGTGGGACGTCTGGCCGATCCTGCACCCACTGCCAGAACAACTGATACCCCACCGCCAGGACCACCGGTCCGATAAACAGCCCGATGATGCCGCTGGTGACCATGCCACCCAAGGCACCGATCAGCACCACCGGCATTGGCACATCGACACCGCGCCCCAGCAGCAGCGGCTTGAGCACGTTGTCTACCAGGCCGGCGACGAAGACGTAGATGGCGAACACGATCGTCGCGGTGTTGGCCCCTTCGGTGGCGAACACAAAGGCAATCACCGGCACGGTGATCAACGTCACCGGCAATTGCATGATGCCGAGCAATAGCACCGCCAGGGCCAGCAAACCGGCGCCAGGAATGCCCTTGAAGACAAACCCAAGCCCCACCAGCAGCATCTGAATAAATGCGATGCCGACCACGCCCAGCGCCACCGCACGGATCGTGGCAGTGCACAATTCGGCGATTTTCGGCCCCTTGGCCGGGCCGCTGACCCGGGAGGCAATCTGCACCGCACTGCGGCTACCGCTTTCGCCGTGGGCCATGAAGATGCCGGCGATGATCAAGGCGAAAATAAACGTCAGAAAGCCCATGCCGACCCCGGCCAGCTTGCTCAACAGGGTCAGGCTGACGCTTTTGATCTGCGGGATGTACTTGGCAGTGAGGTCGGGAAGACTGGTCGAGGCCTGCAGCCAAAAATCAGAAATCGGCTGGCCTACCAGCGGCCAGCGGGCCACCGATTCAGCAGGCGGCGGAATGTGAAAGTCGCCGCCCTTGACCATTGCCATCGCGTGTTCAACCGAGTCGGCAATCGAGGTGCCCAGCAAGTAAATCGGAACCATCAGAATGACGATGGCGACCAGGATGATCAGCGTCGCGATCCGCCCGTCTTTTTGCCCCAAAGGCCCTTTCAGGCGCGTTTGCAACGGGTACAGGGTGATCGCCAGGATCAGCGACCACAGCATCAGGTCGCGAAACGGGTTGAAGATCTCGAAACAGAACAGCACCAGCACGGCAATCAGCCCGGCCCGGATAAACACATCGAGCAGCGTGCGTGTCAGGGTTTTCTCGGTGAAAGACGTGGGCTCCATGATCGCTCCTTGCAGGTCGCCGCCACGGTGCGGGGCGCTTTGCCCAGCATAGACGCTCGATGGAAAACGCGACTGCTCATGCCGGTGATTCGACGGGGGGCTGCGTAACGACCACCCCCGCCGCCGTTCCGCAGAAAACCGCAAACACAGCACACCGATTCAATATCCTCGCCCGAATCCACGTCACCATGGCTGCCTCACTCACCCCTGTAAGGACATCGCCATGGCTACCGCAAAAGCAGTTCCCGGCAAGACCCTGCTGACCCCGACCGACCACACGCTGATCATGATCGACCACCAATCGCAGATGTCCTTCGCGACCAAATCGATCGACGCCGTGACCCTGCGCAATAACGCCGCGCTGGTGGCCAAGGCTGCGCGTGGCTTCAAGGTCTCGACGATCCTCACCACCGTCGCGGAAAAGAGCTTTTCCGGGCCGATCTTCGACGAAATCAAGTCGGTATTCCCGGAACACAACGTCATCGACCGCACCAGCATGAACACCTGGGAAGACGAGCGCATCGCGGTCGAAGTGAACAAAATCGGCAAGCAGAAAATCGTCCTCGCCGGCCTCTGGACTTCCGTGTGCATCGTCGGTCCAGCGCTCTCGGCCATCGACCAGGGTTTTGAGGTGTACGTGATTGCCGACGCCTGTGGCGATGTCAGCACTGAAGCCCACGAAATGGCCATGCTGCGCATGATCCAGATCGGCGCGCGGCCAATGACTTCATTGCAATACCTGCTGGAACTGCAACGCGACTGGGCTCGCACCGAAACCTACGAAGAAACCGTCAAAACCTCGATCGCCAACGGCGGTTCCTACGGCTTGGGCCTGATCTACGCCAAGACCATGTTTGGCGCTTCCGAAGGTCACTAAATCGGCTCCGCCCTGCCCTACCTGTGGGAGCGAGCAAGCCCGCTCCTACAGGGATCTGGGCAGTCCGGCTGGTTCCTCGATGGCAACCTCTATCACACCCGGGACACCGGCCAGGCACTGGCCGGCGATGACATCGACCGGGTTTACGTGGTCATCGAGTACCCGCTGAGCTTCGGGCGCTTCTGATGGAAATGGCGGAAGGCAGCCGGAGTCGAACCGGCCCGGGAACGGATGCCGTCCCCAACCGGGTTTGAAGCCCGGCCGCGCCACCGGGCGCGATTGCCTTCCAGAATACAAATCCCTGTAGGAGCGAGCTTGCTCGCGAGGGTCGTCAACGATGACGCGGGGAACCTGGAGCAAACCGGGGTCCTCAAGTCCATCGCGAGCAAGCTCGCTCCTACAGGGGCTGGGGTGCTGCCAGAGCGCTATCCAGCCGCACATGGCGCTTGTCGCCGAAGCGGCGGGTCAGGCCGATGCGGTCGAAATATTCAAGAATCTGGATGCTGCGTTTACGCCCCAACCCCACCGCGTCGCGAAACGCCGTGACCTGAATCACCTCGTTTTGCGCCGCCAGTTGCAACAGCATAGCCGCCAATCGGCGCAGCATCGCGTCGGTGTAGAACAGGTCGCGGACCACCTGATGCATGAGCCCGAGCCGCGCCATCTTGCGCAATAGCAGGCGCACCGTCGCCTCATCATGACCCAGGTCCCGCACCCACGGCGGATCGAACCCGGCCTGCTCGAACAGCGGTTGCAGCTGTTGCCAAAGGGCTTGGTCTTCCGCGCTCAAGCGCACCTGATGATCAGGCAGATGCAACCACGGGCCGCTGGCGGCCACGGCGTTGCTGGCCAACAGTTCATCGATCAGGCGGGTAAACGTTGCGCGGTCCAGCGCCGTACCGCTGAAGCGCCGCAGGCGATCACGGTCCGGGCCCATTTGGTCCGGCTCAAGTTGATGAAAGTGCGCCAGGTGTTCCAGCAGCGACGCCTTTTGCGCCTCCCAGCGCTGGGTGCTGAACAGCAACGGCCCCTGACGTGTGTCGATCAGGCGCACGCCCTTGGGTAAGTCCCAGGTGTGGCGCGGACGATTGAACTGACGCTCAAGCTGCTGCGAATCAAGCCCGATGTCGCTGTTCGTCAACAGGGCCGGCAGGACCTCTTCCAGAGGGTTGGTCGAGGCCAGCGCCTTCAACTGCGCCAGCCGCTCCGGGCTGCGCCGCTGGCGGGACGGCGCGGACGGGTCCAGCACCCGGCCACCGCCGAGGGTGCGCTGAGCACTTTGATCGCGCAGGATCAACGGGTCGCCCTTCACCGCGTGAACCGGCACGTTCAATAGCAGTTGCGCGAACATTCGCTCGCCCGGCGCCAGGCTGGAATCCTCCAGCAAGGCTACTCGCCCCGTCACATCCTGGGTGCCAAGGTGCACATGCACCGGCTGAAAATGCTCGAAGGGTCCGGCTTCGCTGCTCAGCAACCGCAGCTCGATGTCCAGGCGCTGCGTCGGCGCATACAGCCATTCGGCCAGTAACCAATGGCCACGGTGAATTTGCTCAAGGGCCAAACGCTCGGCACTCAGGTTCAACGCGACGCGCTGGCCGGCCGTGGCGCTGTCGGCAGCCTGGTTCTGCGCGTGCAGGCCGCGCACCCGCACCGGTTTGCCCTGCGGGCCGAGCCACAACGTGTCGCCCACCGCCACCTGACCGGATAACGCCGTGCCGGTCACCACGATGCCCGCACCGGCAACGCTGAACGCCCGGTCGATCGGCAGGCGAAAGCCGCCGAGGGTGCTGCGCTGAAGTACGTCTTTTTGCGCATCGAGCAAGGCCAGACGCAACGTGTCGACGCCCTCCCCGGTTACGCTCGACACGGCAAGCAGCGGCGCACCGGCGAAGGGTCCGGGCGCCAGAAGCGTCTCGATTTGTGCGCGAACCTGCTCAACACGCGCCGGATCCACCCGGTCACCTTTGGTGATCGCAACCAGCGCCCGCGGAATGCCCAGCAATTCGACAATGGCCAGGTGTTCGCGGGTCTGCGGCATGACCCCGTCGTCGGCGGCCACCACCAGCAACACCAGGTCGATGCCCTGGGCGCCGGCCAGCATATTGTGGGTGAAACGCTCGTGGCCGGGCACGTCGATAAAACCGGTCAGCGACGCGCCGGGTTCAAGTGCCGCGTACAGGTAACCGAGGTCGATGGTCATGCCGCGCTCGCGCTCTTCGCGCCGACGGTCGCCTGCCTGGCCGGTCAACGCCTGGAGCAGCGAGGTCTTGCCGTGGTCGATGTGCCCGGCGGTGCCGACGATCACCCGGGCACCTGCAGCTGGTCGAGCTGCGCCAGCCATGCTGGTTCGTCGTCGAGTTGCCGCAGATCCAGCCACAAGGCGTCGTCATCGATGCGTCCGAGCACTGGAATGGCCAACGTGCGAAACGCCGCCTCCAGCTCAAGCAAGCACCGGCCGCGCCGGCGCTTGCTGACGACAGGTCGCAGGCACAGCGCCGCGCTCGGCAGGCGTGCCACCGGTTGGCTGCCGCTGCCGATCATTCCCAGCGCAGGCATCGCGCCGACAGTCCAGCCATCGCCTAATACCTTGGCCAGCGCAGGTTGCAGACGCTCGGCCTGGGCGAGAATGTCCGCCTGGGGTCGGGTGAGCAGACGCAAACTGGGCAGGCGCTCGGCGAGACGATCCGGATCGCGGTACAACCCCAGCACGGCTTCAAGGGCGGCCAGGGTCAGTTTGTCGACGCGCAGTGCGCGTTTGAGCGGGTTTTTCTTGATCTTTGCGATCAATTCTTTGCGACCGACGATCAACCCGGCTTGCGGTCCGCCGAGCAGTTTGTCGCCGCTGAAGGTGACGATGTCCGCACCGTCTTGCAGGGCCTGGCGCACGGTGGGTTCGGCGGGCAGGCCCCAGCGGGTCAGGTCCAGCAGGCTGCCGCTGCCGAGGTCTTCGAGCAGCGGCAAACCGTGCTGGTGCGCCAGTGCGGCCAATTCGGCGGTCGGCACGCGGGTGGTGAAACCCTGGATGCTGTAGTTGCTGGCGTGGACCCGCATCACCAGGCCACTGCGCGGGCCAATCGCCGCGGCGTAATCCTTGGCGTGGGTGCGATTGGTGGTGCCGACTTCGTGCAGCTTCACCCCGGCTCGCGCCATGATGTCGGGGATGCGGAACGCGCCGCCGATTTCGATCAGTTCGCCCCGGGAAATGATCCCTTCCTTGCGTGCGCCCAGGCTGTTGAGGGTCAGCAATACCGCCGCCGCATTGTTGTTGACGACGGTGACGGCTTCGGCGCCGGTCAGTTCGCGGATCAGGCCTTCGATCAGGTCGTCGCGATCACCGCGTTTGCCGCTGCGCAGGTCGAATTCCAGATTGAGCGGATACCGCGCGGCCATCTGCACCGCTTCGATGGCTGCTTCGGGCAGCAAGGCGCGGCCGAGGTTGGTGTGCAGCACGGTGCCGGTCAGGTTGAATACCCGGCGAACGTGGCTGCGATGCTGTTGGGCGAGTCGCTCGCCGACGCGGCCCGCAAGGATCTCCGGGGCGATTTCCACGGCGTCGAGTTGCCCGGCGAGCACCGGTTCGCGCAGGTCATCCAGCAGCTGGCGCAAACTGGCCAGCAGCGCCTCACGGCCATAGCGTTCGGCCAACGGCTGACACGCCGTATGGCGCAGCAAACTGTCGATGGAAGGTAGCCGCAAGGTCGGGCTGGCGGATCTGGAGGACATCAGGGGCTCCCGTGAACGGTGACCGCCTGAGTGTAGACGCTGAACCTTTTCGCGAGCAGGCCTCAACCCTGAACCAACCATAAACCCCGTAGGAGCCGGCTTGTTGGCGATAGCGGTCGGTCAGTTACTACCCGGCGCGAACAAAAGATTCGGCGCCAGCCGCTGATAGCCTTCCTGCTCAAGGCGCATGTCCAGCATCAGGCTGGTCAGGTCGGTCGACAGCGCTTCAGCTTCAGCATCATTCTCCAGGTACAACAACTTCAAATAGCTGCGACACCCCGGGCAGACCTCGGCCCGCAACGGCGCCTGGTTAGCGGCATGGTGATCATTATCGAGGCTGACATATTCAAGCCCCTTGCTCTGCTCGCAATACACACACTTCACCCGCACCACATGCCATTCGCAGGCACACAGCGAACACACCAGATAACGCAAGCCATTGTATTTGCCACGATGGCGTATCACTCCGGCCATTGCGGGCGAACCGCAGGCCGGGCACTGGCTGAGGCTGTCGCCGGGTTTCAAGGTCAGCTCGGGTGTGGTCAGCAGCCAATGGCTCCAGGCCGCCTGCAATGCGGCGCCGAGAAACGGTACCAGGGCCGCCGGCAGCAACGCGTATTGGCCGCTAACCAAAGCAATGGCCCAGGCTTTCAGTTGACCGACACCCGCGTGGCGCAAACGGCTCAGGGCCTGCTCGACAGCGCCTGACGCTGGCGCTTGATAACGTTGCAACAACGCCGTCAGCCAAGGCACCCAATCCTCCTCACGCACCCGACTGTCCGCGGCAAACGGTGGCAGTCCATGTTGCTGGCACACACGCAAACGCTCGAGATCCGGCCGCTCAGTCACCGGAGGATCATCCATCAACTGCTGCTGTACATGGCACAGACCCGCCACCAGGTGCAGATAATCAGCCAACGGATGCCCCTCGGCCAACCGCTCCAGCCCTAGCGCGCGCAATGTGAACAGGTTGTTCGGCGGCCTATACAGAAACGGCGGTGAACTCGCCGCCGCTTCAATCTCGCCAGGCTCAAGAATCGTCGCCAAGGTGCTTATCCTTTTTTGCTGACCGGTCGCTCGGGGTGCTCATCGCGCGTCACCTCCCGGTACCACAGTTCATGGTGTTTCTTCGCCCACGCGCGGCTGACCCAGCCATGCACCATGGCGCTGATCGACCCCTTGATCCAGATACCGGCGTAGATGTGCACGATGATGCTCAACACCAGCACAAAACCGGCCAGCGCATGCAACAACATCGCCCAGCGAATGGCGGTGATGCCGAAATACACGCTGAAATACGCCCGCCAGATCACCAGCCCGGTGAACAGCAGCCCCAGCATGCACAGCAGCAACGTCCAGAACAGCAGCTTCTGCCCCGGATTGTATTTGCCGATCGGCGGCACGCCCTCCTCCTCGTTCTGGATGACCCGCCCAATGCGCCGCAGCCATAACCCATCGTTGCGGATAAAAAAATTCGCGCGGAAGAACTGAATCACCAGGCCAAGGAACAACAAGAACATCAACACGCCCATGAACGGATGCAAGATACGCGTCCACGGCCCGCCGCCAAACAGGTGGCTGAGCCAGAAAAGCGCCGGATGAAACAGCGCCAGCCCCGACAGCGCCGCCATGAAAAACAGGATCGCCACCAGCCAGTGATTGGTGCGCTGGTTCGCGGTGTAGCGCAGGATCTGATGGCGAATCATGGTCTGTCCTCCCCGCGCGGATCGAAGGTGTGCACCGATGGGTCGACTTCATGCACCGCCGGGTCCTTGAGGATCGGCAGCTCATCTTCCTCGACCACCTGCGGGCCGATGCGCACGTAATGGAAGAACCCGGCCAATACCGCCAGGCCCATGGCCAGCAAACCCAGGGGTTTGCTCACGCCTTTCCACAATTCCACCAGCGGACTGATCGACGGACTGCTCGGCAACCCGGCGTACAACACCGGCGTGTCGGCGTGGTGCAACACATACATGACGTGCGTACCGCCCACGCCTTCGGGGTCGTACAGACCGGCATTGGTGAAGCCACGGCTCTTGAGGTCGACGATGCGCTCGGCGGCATGCTCCTTCATGTCGTCCTTGCTGCCGAACACGATTGCCCCGGTCGGGCAGGTTTTCACGCAGGCCGGTTCCAGGCCCACCGCCACCCGGTCCGAGCACAACGTGCACTTGTAAGCCTTGTGATCCTTTTGCGAGATCCGCGGAATGTTGAACGGGCAACCGGTGATGCAATACCCGCAGCCGATGCAGTGATCCTGATCGAAATCGACGATGCCATTGGCGTGCTTGATGATCGCCCCCGGACTCGGACACGCCGCCAGACAGCCCGGCTCGGCGCAATGCATGCAGCCATCCTTGCGAATCAGCCATTCGAGGTTGCCGGCGTCGGTTTCATGCTCGGTGAAGCGCATCAGCGTCCAGGTTTCCGCGCTCAGGTCCTGGGGATTGTCGTAGGTGCCGAGGTTGTGACCGACGTCGTCGCGCAGCTCGTTCCATTCCGAGCAGGCTACCTGGCACGCCTTGCAGCCGATGCACTTGGTGGTGTCGATCAGCTTGGCCACCGCTTCCTGATTGCGCACGGACGGCGGTACGGTGGTGGTGGCCGAACGGGCAATGATGTCTTGGCTGGCCATTTAGACTTTCTCCACGTTGACCAGGAATGACTTGGATTCCGGGGTCTGGGAATTGCCATCGCCGAGGAACGGCACGAGGGTGTTGGTCAGGTAGCCGTGACGCGTCAGGCCGGTAAAGCCCCAGTGCAACGGAATGCCGATGTGATGCACCACCTGGCCGTTGACCTGCAACGGCCGGATGCGCTTGGTCACCACCGCCACCGCTTCGATGTGCCCGCGCTTGCTGCTGACCCGCACCCGGTCGCCGGCGACGATGCCTTTCTCCTTGGCCAGCACCTCGCCAATCTCGACGAACTGCTCCGGCTGGGCGATCGCGTTGAGCTTGCAGTGCTTGCTCCAGAAGTGGAAATGCTCGGTCAGCCGGTAACTGGTGGCGGCATATGGGTAGTCCTTGGCCACACCGAGGGAATCCCACACCGAATCGAAGATCCGCGCCGCCGGGTTGCTGGTGGCTTTCTTGTTTTCCGGGTGCAACGGGTTGATCCCGATCGGTGTTTCGAACGGTTCGTAATGCTCGGGGAATGGCCCTTCGTTCATCTTGTCGACGGCGAAGAACCGCGCCACGCCTTCGGGGTTCATGATGAACGGATTCATCCCGGCTTCCGGGGCCGAGTCGGCCTTGAAGTCAGGTATGTCGGTGCCGCCCCAGGCCTTGCCGTTCCACCACACCAGGCGTTTTTTCTCGTCCCACGGCTTGCCTTGCGGGTCGGCCGAGGCGCGGTTGTAGAGAATCCGCCGATTCGCCGGCCAGGCCCAGGCCCAGCCCAGATTTTGCTTCATCCCGTACGGATCACTGTTGTCGCGCCGTGCCATCTGGTTGCCGGTCTCGGTCCAGCTGCCGCAGAAAATCCAGCAACCGGAAGCCGTGCTGCCGTCATCCCTGAGCTGAGCGAAGCCGGCCAGTTGCGCATTGCCCTTGACCGCGGCGCCGGTGGCGTCGGTGAAATCAGTCGTGGCGTAGCCGTTGATTTCCTTGGCCAGTTCCTCCGGCGAAGGTTCGTTGGCGGTCTTGTACGGCCACGACAACTTGAGGATAGGCTCGGCATACGCCCCGCCATTGGCTTGATAGCGTTGCCGCAGACGCAGGAACAGCGCGCTCATGATCTGCACATCGGTACGCGCCTCGCCCGGGCCATCGGCGCCTTTCCAGTGCCATTGCAGCCAGCGGCTGCTGTTGACCAGCGAGCCGTCTTCTTCGGCGAAACAGGTGGTGGGCAGGCGGATCACTTCGGTCTGGATACTGGCGGTTTCCACATCGTTGTACGGCCCGACATTGCGCCAGAACTCCGAGGTTTCAGTGGACAGCGGGTCCATCACCACCAGCCATTTCAGTTTCGCCAGCGCCGCCATCACCCGGTTCTTGTCGGGCAACGCGGCGATCGGGTTGAAGCCTTGGCAGACATAGCCGTTCACCTTGCCCTGCCCCATCAGGTCGAACACTTTGAGGATGTCGTAGTTGGGGATGTCCAGCTTCGGCAGATGGTCGTACGCCCAATTGTTCTCGGCCGTGGCGTTGCCGCCATACCAGGCTTTCATCAGGCTGACGTGGAATTTGCTGTAGTTCTGCCAGTAGGACAGCTGCCCCGGCCGTAACGGTGTCTGCGTACGTTTGGTGATGTAGGCGTTGTAGTCCTGCTCGGCGTCGACCGGCAGCGTCAGGTAGCCCGGCAATGCGTTGGACAACAGCCCGAGGTCCGTCAGGCCCTGGATGTTGGAGTGCCCGCGCAAGGCATTGACGCCACCGCCCGGCATACCGACGTTGCCCAGCAGCAACTGCACCATCGCCGCGCTGCGGATGATCTGCGAGCCAATCGAGTGCTGCGTCCAGCCCAGGGCATAGAGGATCGTCATGGTCTTGCCCGGTTGCGAGCAGGTGGCGATTTCATCCCAGATTTTCTGCATCGCATCGACCGGCATTCCACAAATCTGGCTCGCCAGGTCAATGGTGTAGCGGCTGTAATGCTGCTTCATCAGCTGATACACACAGTGCGGGTCTTGCAGCGTCGGGTCGACTTTGACAAAACCGTCCTCGCCGAGCTCATAACCCCAGCCGGATTTATCGGTATAGCTGCGCTTGGCAACGTCGTAACCACTGAAGATGCCATCCTCGAAGCCATACCCGGCTTTGACGATAAATGACACGTCGGTGTAGTTGCGCACGTACTCGTGCTGGATCTTGTCTTCGGTCAGCAGGTAATTGATCAGCCCGCCCATGAAGGCGATGTCGGTGCCGGTGCGGATCGGCGCGTAATAGTCGGCCACGGACGCGGTGCGAGTGAATCGCGGATCGACCACGATCAGCCGCGCGGCGTTGTGCGCCTTGGCTTCGGTCACCCATTTGAAACCGCATGGGTGCGCTTCTGCTGCGTTGCCGCCCATGACCAGGATCAGGTTCGCGTTGGCGATGTCGGTCCAGGTATTGGTCATGGCACCACGGCCGTACGTCGGGGCAAGACTTGCCACCGTCGGACCGTGTCAGACACGCGCCTGGTTATCGAACCCCAGCATGCCCAGGCTGCGAACCACCTTGTGGGTGATGTAGCCCGCTTCGTTGGACGCCGCCGACGCCGCAAGGAACCCGGTGGTCAGCCAGCGGTTCACCGTCTGACCCTTGTCATTCTTCTCGATGAAGTTGGCATCGCGGTCGGCCTTCATCAGGTCGGCGACGCGATCCAGTGCTTCATCCCAGGAGATCCGGGTCCATTCGGTCGTACCGGGCTTGCGCACCTGCGGATACTGCAGGCGACCGGGGCTGTGAATGAAGTCCAGCAGGCCCGCGCCTTTCGGGCAGAGGGTGCCGCGATTGACCGGATGATCGGCGTCGCCTTCGATGTGAATGATGTTTTGCGCGACATTCTTCGCCGCATCGCCCTGGCTGTACATGATCAAGCCGCAACCGACCGAGCAATACGGGCAGGTGTTGCGGGTTTCATGGGTGTGGGCGAGCTTGAAGTGGCGCACCTGCTCGGCGAAGGCCGACGTCGGGGCCATCCCCAGCGCGCCCAGGCTCGAGCCCGCAAGGCCGATACCGGCGACCTTGAAGAACTGACGACGGTTGAGATCCATCGTGCACTCCTGATCAGTGAAGACCCGGACGCGTGCCGGGTTTTCTGGACAATCACGGTGGCGGCAGCGTGGCTACCGACACTTCAAACTCTAGACAATGCTGTCGGAGCCTGTGTGAAAACCGACCGTCGGGCATTTTCGCGTGGGCCGCACCTGAGTGGGCTCGCCCCTGCAGGAGGTTGGCGTTTATCATGGCCGCCGGATTTCCCCCGCACTTATGAGATGAGCATGACTTTCGATTTTGATCAGGTGTTCGACCGCCACCACACCGGCAGTACCAAGTGGAGCCGCTATGCGGCCGACGTGTTGCCGATGTGGGTCGCCGACATGGACTTCGCCGCGCCGCCGGTGATCATCCAGGCCCTGCAAAAACGTCTGCAACACCCGTTGCTCGGCTACAGCGTGGCCCAGGACGACTTGCGCCAGGCCATCGTTGCCGACCTGTGGGACAAGTACGCCTGGCGCGTCGAGCCGCAGGCGCTGATTTTCCTGCCGGGCGTGGAATCGGGTTTCAACATGGCCCTGCACGCCTTGGTGCAGCCGCAACAGAATGTCGTCGTCCAGGTTCCGAATTACCCGCCGCTGCGCCATGCACCGGTGCATTGGGGGCTGAACAAGGTCGAGCTGAATTTCGATAGTCTCGCGGATGGCACCTACGCCACGCCACTCGACACCCTGCGCCAGTCTCTGGCGGGTGGCGGCGCATTGTTGCTGAGCAACCCGCACAACCCGCTGGGCAAGACATTTGCGCGGGAAGAGTTGCAAGCGGTGGCTGACATCTGCCTGGAGCAGGACGCCTGGATCATCTCCGACGAGATCCACGCCGAGCTGTGCTTCGACGGGCGCAAGCACATTCCCACCGCGTCGCTGAGCCCGGAAATCGCCCAGCGCACCATCACGTTGATGTCCGCGAGCAAGGCCTACAACATCGCCGGCCTGAAGACCTCGTTCATGATCATCCAGGATCGCGCCCTGCGCGAGCGGGTCAACCACGCCCGTTGCGGCATGGTCGACAGCGTCAACCCGCTGGGCATGGAGGCCACCCGGGTGGCGTACACCGAAGCGGCGCCGTGGCTGGCCGAACTGTTGGCCTACCTGCAAGCCAACCGCGACTACCTGGTCGACGCCGTGCGCACGCGACTGCCGGGTGTGACCATGAACGTGCCGCAGAGCACGTACCTGGCCTGGCTCGATTGCTCGGCACTGGGGCTCGACAATCCGCAGCAGTTCTTCCTGCAACAGGCCAAGGTCGGGCTGAGCCCCGGCCTGGATTTTGGCGATGACCATCAACAGTTCGTGCGCCTGAACTTCGGCTGCCCGCGTGGGTTGCTGGAGGAAGGCATTGCGCGGATGGAGCGCAGTTTGCAAAACCTCAAGGCCTGACACGATACCCTGTGGGAGCGGGCTTGCTCGCGAAGGCGGTGTGTCAATCGACATGTCTGTTGCTGACCTACCGCCTTCGCGAGCAAGCCCGCTCCCACAACGGGTTTCACGTTGGACGCAGTTCAGCGAAATCCAACCGAACTCAAGGCAAAACAGCGGAGTCCACCCTTGTGACTCTTCTGCCTTGAGAACGGAGATTTCCCATGACCGACTATCCAAAACCACCCTTCAAGAAGCAGGCCCAGCCCGTCCCCGGTTCCCAAAAGAAAATGGACCCGTACCCGGATTGCGGCGAGCAGAGCTATAAAGGCTCGGGTCGTCTGGAGGGCAAGATCGCCCTCATCACCGGCGCCGACAGCGGCATCGGCCGTGCCGTAGCCATCGCCTTTGCCCGTGAAGGTGCCGACATCGCCATTGCCTACCTCAACGAACACGAAGACGCGCAGGAAACCGCACGCTGGGTCGAACAGGCCGGGCGTCAAAGCCTGTTGCTGCCCGGCGACATCGCCGAGAAAGCGCAATGCCAGGCCCTGGTCGACAAGACTGTCGAGCGCTTCGGACACATCGATATTCTGGTGAACAATGCCGCGTTCCAGATGACCCACAAAAACTTTGAGGACATTCCGGACGACGAATGGGTCATGACCTTCAACGTCAACATCACCGCCATCTTCCGCATCTGCCAGGCGGCGCTGAAGCACATGAAGCCTGGAGGCTCGATCATCAACACCAGCTCGGTCAATTCCGACATGCCGAAACCGACCCTCCTGCCCTACGCCACCACCAAAGGCGCGATCGCCAACTTCACCGCCGGCCTGGCGCAGATGCTCGGACCGAAGAACATCCGGGTGAACTGCGTGGCGCCGGGGCCGATCTGGACGCCGCTGATCGTCTCGACCATGACGGACGAGGACGTCGAGAACTTCGGGGGCGAAACCCCGCTGGGGCGCCCGGGCCAACCGGTCGAAGTGGCGCCGATTTATGTACTGCTGGCGTCGGACGAAGCCAGCTACATCACCGGCCAGCGCTACGGGATTACGGGCGGCAAGCCGATCCTTTAGCAATCTTCCCGTGGGGAGCGGGCCTGCGAAGGGGTCAGCCCATTCAATATTAATGGCGAGTGACACTCCGCTATCGCCAGCAAGCCGGCTCCTACAGTGTCCGGGGCGTCACTCAGCCTTGCGAACGACGCTATCCCCCGGTGGGAGCGGGCTTGCTCGCGAAGAGGCCAGCACATCCAGCATTAATGGCGACTGACACTCCGCTATCGCCGACAAACGCGCTCCCACTTCAGAGCAAAAAAAAGTGAACCCCTGATAAAACTCGCCCCTCAATACGTTCAGGTGCCCCTCTCACGGGGCAGCTCCCGATCAGGAGGTCATCATGTCCGCACCTATCGTCAAGTTGTTCACCCAACCGAATTTCGCCTGGACGGATATTCGCAAGGAAGAGGAAGCGCATCCGCGCCATTACCTCGCGCATCTACTGCTGCTCGCCTTGATCCCGCCCGTGTGCCTGTTTATCGGGACCACCTATGTCGGCTGGAGCCTGGCAGAGAACGAGACGGTGAAGCTCAGCAGCAGTAGCGCGTTGCAATTGTGCGTGCTGCTTTACCTGTCCATCATTGTCGGCGTGGCCTTGATGGGACTGTTTATCCGCTGGATGTCACGTACGTTCGACGCGCGGCCGACGGTCAATCAGTGCATCGGCTTTGCTGCCTACACCGTGACTCCGTTTTTCCTCGCCGGTTTTGCCGGTTTGTACCCTAGTCGCTGGCTCGCCATCATCGTGCTCGGTGCCGCCTCGGTGTACTCGACGTTTCTGCTGTTTGTCGGCATGCCGACTTTCATGCATGAACGCAAGGAACAAGGGCTGCTTAACGCAGCGTGTGTCTGGGGTGTCGGGTTGCTGGTGCTGGTCACTATCCTGGTGGAAATGATCCTGCTGTGGTTCAACGTACTGACGCCGGAATACCTGCGCGCGACGGTCGGTTGATCTCCCTGGACCTCACATCGCTGCATCGACCCAGCGAGTACCGCGCATGAGCTTCGTTATCTGGGTGGCGGTGCTGGGTGGCGTGCTGCTGACGCTGGCGCTGACCTCGTCGTATTTGCGCTGGATGCCGGTGACCACGTCCGCGGTGTGCCTGGTGGTGGGCGTCGCAATCGGGCCTTCAGCGCTCGGATTACTGAAACTGGACATGGCCGATGCCTCAATCTGGATGGAGCACCTGACGGAGGTCGCGGTGCTCTTTTCCTTGTTCGTCTGCGGCCTGAAATTACGCTCGCCCTTCAAGAATAAAAACTGGCGCGTCGCCGTCGGCCTGGCCGCGCCGGTGATGCTGCTGACCATCGCCGGCGTTACCTTGCTGTTGCATTACGGCTTCGGATTGACCTGGGGTGCCGCGGTGCTGATTGGCTCGGTCCTGGCGCCCACCGATCCGGTGCTCGCCGCGCTGGTGCAGGTCAACGACGCGCGGGATGACGACAGTGTGCGCTTTGGCCTGTCCGGTGAAGCCGGGCTGAATGACGGGATTGCCTTTCCGTTCGTGATCCTCGGGCTGTTGCTGGTGCAACACGACGGCAACCCCGGCTGGTTAGGTGACTGGGCGCTGGGCAGCTTGCTTTGGGCAGTGCCTGCCGGGTTGCTGATCGGCTACGGGATGGGCCGCGGCATTGGTCGTCTGACCCTGACGCTGCGGATAAAAAATGACGACAGCACCCTCTCGCCCAACGATTACCTGGCCCTCGCGTTAATCGCCCTCGCCTATGTTTGTGCTGAGTCGATCCATGGCTATGGCTTCTTGTCGGTCTTCGCCGCGGGTCTCGGCCTGCGCCATGAAGAGGTGAAATCTACCGGCAATGATGCGCTGCCCGCCGAGCATCTGGTGCAACCGGTGGTCGGCCATCAGAACGTCGAACCGCAGCAGGCCGTGCATGGCGACACCGAAAGTCTTGAAGACACTCAGGTCGCTGCCGGCATCATGATGGGCGACATGCTCGCTTTCGGCAGTCTGGTGGAACGGGCCATGGAAGTGTTCCTGGTGACGCTGCTCGGCGTGGTGCTGATTGCACACTGGGACTGGCGAGCGCTGGTGATCAGCGCGGTGCTGTTTTGCCTGATCCGGCCGCTGAGCGTGGTCGTCATGCCCTGGAGGGGGTTGCTGGACAGCCAGCAACGCTTGTTGATTGGCTGGTTCGGCATCCGCGGCATCGGCAGCCTGTATTACCTGTTTTATGCCCTGAACCATGGGCTCGCCCCATCGATTGCCACGCTGTGTACCGACCTGACCTTGTCGGTGGTGGCGCTTAGCATCCTGGTCCATGGCATCAGCACTCAGCCGATGCTGGCTTGGTATGAGCAACGCAAAGAGAAAAATAGTTGATTTGATGCCCGCGGATTTTCGCAGGGACGTATCAACTTTTCCTGTTCATAAACTTGAAATCCTTTTTCCGTGCGGCAGGTCACACGCTTAATCGCCCGGTTTTTTTCCGGGGCGTGCATGCCAATCAAACCGTTTTTTCGGAAATTAAGGTGCTGGTCATGATTCAGTATTCCACTCGCGATGAAATCAAAGCCTGCCGGGCCTTCGCCCTGGAGCGTAACCGTCAGATGTTCGAAGAAGCCCAGTCTCTGAGTCGCAACGCTTTTGAAATGCTTGAGGGCGGCGATCTGGATGGTGAGTTGTTCGATCGCTACCAGGCGTTGCGCCGCAAGGCAGACCTGAAATTTGAAGAGGCGATCGAGCATTTGCGCGTGCTTAACGAAGACTTCCCGCCGATTCCAATGTCTGCAACGCGCGCTTTGCCACAACACGAATCCAGAGCTTGAAACGAAGCCGCGAACTGCATGGGTTAAATTTCAGACTCATGCAGGCTGCACGACCGCAGTTGGCCTCCAGGTGCTTCAAGTTGTTGATTTATAAAAGGTCATGCTCGCATTTAGATTCGGCACGACAAATGCTCTGGGTTTATAAGCGACTTTCGGCCTCGAGACCGTCAGCGCTCATCCCCGTGACTATTTTGAGAGACTCGACCATGAACGCTATTGACCTGTTGCAAGCCGACCATGAACGCGTGAAAGGCATCCTGACCCAGCTCAGCGAATCCACTGAACGCGGCATCAAGAAACGCACCGAACTGCTGGCCAAGCTGGAGATGGAGATCACTATCCATACCCGACTGGAAGAAGAAGTGTTGTACCCTGCCTTCAAAAAAGCCGGCGGCAAGGAACAGGAGGTCATGTATTACGAGGCCAAGGAAGAGCACCGCACCGTCGACTCGCTGGTGCTGCCGGACCTGAAAGTGACCGACCCGTCCACCCCGGAATTTGCCGGGCGGGTGAAAGTGGTCAAGGAGCTGTTGGAGCATCACATCGAAGAAGAGGAAACGGAGATGTTTCCTCAGGCAAAGAAGTTGCTGGGCAAGGCAACACTTGAAGAGTTGGGCGCGCAAATGGAAAGCCTGAAAGCCCAGTACAAGAAAGAAATGACCGCAAATCTGGCGGCGTGATCCAAGCAAAGACTACCCCTGTAGGAGCCAGCTTGCTGGCGATGGTCGTTAACGATGAAGCGTGTGATCTGATTCACCGCGACGCGTTCAAGTCCATCGCCAGCAAGCTGGCTCCTACAGGGGTTTTTTGCGTTTATCTGGCTCTGCCAGCCGACACAGAATCTGTAGAAGCCGGCTTGCTGGCGATGACGCTTGCTGTAAAGCGCTCACCCGCCCGGGTTAGTCACCTGGATGAACACCGAGTAAGTGGCCAGCAGTACCCAGAATGTGGCGAAGATCCACGGCGTACGCACCGAAAACAACAAGGATTTGCGGTAGCCCTTATGCGACGATTCCATTTCGCTGAACAGCGGCGACTCGTCGTAAGCCAGTCCCATCAAGGGTTCGCTGCGCAGTAACTCGCTTTGCTTGAAATGCCAGTGATCGATGATGTCATACGCCGCGCGGATGCCCGGCCAGGCGTTGAGCGAACTGAGCAGTCCCAGCAGTGCCAGAAACGGCGGCACGATCAGGGTGAACAGTTTGCCCCACTCGGGATTGAGATTGGACATGCACGAGGCGAATGCAATGACCAAAAACGATTGCGCCGCCAGGTAGGCGTCGGTGCGATTGGCGAGGATGCTGGTTTCGTACTGGATTTCTCGACGGTAGAAATCCAGGCGCTCCTTGGGCGAGCCGAACATCTTGGCGTTATGTTCGGTCAGGGCATCTTCGGCCGTGGCCTCAGTCAGTATTCTTGGCAAGGGAGTCACGCAAAGGATCAAAGACGCTTAGAAGAAACGCCTGCTGACAAGTTCAGCCGGATTGATACTGCGCTGGGCAACGCGCACGCTGCTCACTTCATGGTCGAGGCGATGATTTCCACCAGATTAAGCTGAGAAAACGGCTTCGACAGACGCGGCAGTTCAATCGCGAAGCCTTCCAGCCGTTCAGCGTACCCCGTGGCGAGGATGATCGGCAGGCCCGGTTTGATTTTCCGGATCGCCTGCGCCAGTTCGGCGCCGTTCATATGCGGCATCGCCATATCGGTAATGACCAGATCAATCGCCTTTTCGCTGTCGAACACCTTCAGCGCCTCCTCCCCGGACACTGAACTGACCACCCGATGGCCCAGGTCTTCTAGCAGCATGCAGGTACTGGTCAGCACCAGGCTGTCGTCGTCCACCACCAGCACACACAACCGGGACACCGGCGACGCGGCTTCCTCCGGAACAGGCCTGGCAGCCGAACCCTGGGTCGCGACGGGTATCCACAGTTCGGCTGTGGTGCCCTGGTCTTTCTCGCTTTTGAGGATGAACCGTCCGCCCAGTTGTTCGATGAAGCCATGCACCATCGACAGCCCCAGCCCCGTGCCTTTGCCGACCCCTTTGGTGGTGAAGAACGGGTCCATCGCCATGGCGAGGGTGGTCGCGTCCATGCCCTCCCCGGTGTCACTGATGCTCAGGCACACATAACGGCCGGTCAGCTGCGAGAGCGAGGACTGATCTTCAGCGCCTTCAGAACGCGCGCTGATCACGATGGTCCCGCCATGGGGCATGGCGTCGCGGGAGTTGGTCACCAGGTTCAGGACCGCGAGTTCAAGCTGATTGACATCCGCCAGTGCCGGTTCGAGTTCTGGCGGGAATCGCGTTTCGAGCACCACGGACGGCCCGAGGGAACTGCGCAGCAGTCCGGTAATGCTTTCAACCAGCTTCGGCACTTCGACGGACTCGGTCTTCAGCTCCTGGCGCCTGGCGAACGCCAGCATCCGTTGCGTCAGCGATACCCCGCGCAAGGCGCCTTGCGTAGCGTTATCCAGCAAGCGAGTGATTTTCGAATCCTCCCCCACCCGCTTGCGCACGATTTCCAGGTTGCCAAGGATCACCGTCAACAGGTTGTTGAAGTCGTGGGCAATCCCCCCGCTGAGCTGGCCGATGGCCTGCATTTTTTGTGCCTGGAACAGCGCTTCGCGGGTTTTTTCAAGGTTTTGCTGGGCGAGCGTCGATTCGGTGATATCCCGGGTGATCTTGGCGAAACCGAGCAAGGTGCCGGTGTCGCCCCAGATCGGGTCGACCACCACATGCGCCATGAACCGCGTGCCGTCCTTGCGCAATCGCCAACCCTTGTTTTCAAAGCGCCCTTCACGCACGGCAATGCTTAACGTACGTTGCGGTTCGCCGGCCTCGCGGTCTTCCGGGGTATAGAACATCGAAAAATGCTGGCCGATCACTTCTTCGGGCATATACCCCTTGATGCGCTGGGCACCTGGGTTCCAGTTGGTCAGGCGGCCATTCGCGTCGAGCATATAGATGGCGTAGTCGGTGACGCTTTGCACCAGCAGGCGGAACTGCTGCTCGCTTTGCTTGAGGACTTCCTCGGCCATCTTGCGGTCGGTCAGGTCCCGGGTGATCTTGGCGAACCCCAGCAATTTCCCCGAGGGATCGAGAATCGGATCGATCACCACGTGGCACCAGAAGCGCGTACCGTCCTTACGAATCCGCCAGCCTTCGCCTTCGAAACGCCCCTCGTGAATCGCCGTATCCAGCGCCCGCTGCGGCAAGCCCCGGAGGCGGTCCTCTTCGGTGTAGAAACGCGAGAAGTGCTGCCCGAGAATCTCGGCTTCCTCATAGCCTTTGAAGCGTTTGGCGCCGGCGTTCCAGCTGGTGATGATGCCGTCGGGGTCAATCATGTAGATCGCATAGTCAATCACCGCATCGATCAGCAAGCGAAAACGCCCGTCCTCGATGGCGCTGGCTTTGGTTCGATCTTCGCTCATTGAGCCCTCACGGCAAGACTGTTTTGTTGAAGTATGGGACAAACCGAATATTTGAAAAGCACGAAAATGGTCCCTGGCGTATGGGGTGAGCAGATTACCTCACGCCGAAGTGTTTTCTGCAGTGCAAACGACATGAGTGCCCACTGTCCACCAGCGCGGCAGCAGTTGCTTGACCTTGCTGTCACCAAATCGGTCATCGATCAACATCACCATCCCTTGGTCCTGCTGGGTACGGATCACTCGCCCGGCCGCCTGAACCACTTTCTGCACGCCGGGATACAGGTAGGTGTAGTCGTACCCGGCGCCGAAAATCGCCGCCATCCGGTGTTTCAGCTGTTCATTCACCGGGTTAAGTTGCGCCAGCCCGAGGGTGGCGATAAAGGCGCCGATCAACCGCGTCCCGGGCAAGTCGATGCCCTCGCCAAACGCCCCGCCCAGCACGGCGAAGCCGATGCCCTGACTGTCAGCGGTGAACTGGTCGAGAAAGTCCTGGCGTTGTCCTTCGGCCATGCCTCGGGATTGCGACCAGGCATTGATCTGCGGATAGCGCTCGGCCAGCAACTGCGCCACTTGCTGCAAGTAGTCGAAACTGCTGAAAAACGCCAGGTAATTGCCCGGACGCTGGCTGAACTGGCGAGCCATCAACTCGACGATCGGTGCCAGGGACGACTGTCGATGAACGAACCGCGTGGATATCTGGCTGACGATATGCACTTGCAGCTGATCAGCGTGAAACGGTGATTCGACGTCGATCCACACCGTATCCGCCGGGGTCCCGAGCAGATCCGCGTAGTAATGACGTGGGCTCAACGTCGCGGAAAACAGCACGGCGCTGCGGGCCGCCGTCAGGCGCGGACGGATGAAACCGGCGGGCACCACGTTGCGCAGGCACAGCTGCGACAGGTTGCGCGGGCGGTCGAGGTCACGCTTGCTGATGTCGAACAGGAAGTGCTCGTCGAAGAGTTCAGCCACCCGGCAGAACTGCAGCATGTCGAAGTAGAAGTTCTGCAAGGCGCTGTCGAGCCCCTGCGGGTGATCGTTGAGGTAATCGCCGATGCTGGCGCTGCACGAGAACAGCGCCTGGAGCAGTTTTTCCGGGGGGCGATCATAGGCCTGGTACGGCGCCAGCTGCAGGTTGTGCAAGGCGTTCCATTCCCGGTTGACTCGCTGCAGGGATTTCTTCAACGGTTCCGGCGCGGTTTTGCGCACACCGTTGAGGGTCGACTGATCCAGGCTGGCGCTGTACATCTGCCGCCCGCGCTCCACCAGATTGTGGGCTTCGTCCACCAGCACCGCGACGTTCCAGTGGTTGGCCTGGGCCAGCCCGAACAGCAGCGCGCTGAAATCGAAATAGTAGTTGTAGTCCGCCACCACCACGTCGGCCCAACGGGCCATCTCCTGGCTCAGGTAATAAGGGCAGACGTCGTGTGCCAGCGCCACCTCGCGCAAGGCGTTCTGGTTCAACAGCGACAGCTCGCTGGCAGCCTGGCGAGCGGCTGGCAAACGGTCATAGAAGCCTTGGGCCAAAGGGCAGGATTCACCGTGGCAGGCTTTGTCTGGGTGCTCGCAGGCCTTGTCCCGGGCGATCATCTCCAAAACCCGCAGCGGCGGTGCGCCGGCACTGTCCAGAATGACCTGAGCCGCGTCGAGTGCCAGTTTGCGCCCCGGGGTTTTCGCCGTCAGGAAGAACACCTTGTCCAGCTGCTGCGGTGCCAAGGCCTTGAGCATCGGAAACAGCGTCCCGACCGTCTTGCCGATCCCGGTTGGCGCCTGGGCCATCAGACAACGGCCGGTGCTGGCGGCCTTGAACACCGACTCCGCCAGATGACGCTGCCCCGGACGAAAGTCGGCATGGGGAAACGCCAGTTGCTGCGCCGCACCGTTGCGCGCCTCGCGATGGGCCATTTCCTGCTCGGCCCAATGCAGGAACAACTGGCAGTGATGCTCGAAGAACACCTTCAGCGCTTGCGCACTGAAGGCTTCCACCAGGCAGGTTTCCTTTTCGCTGACGATGTCGAAGTACACCAGCGCCAGGTTGATCTGCACCAGATCCAGCTTGCGGCACATCAGCCAGCCGTAAACCTTGGCCTGGGCCCAGTGCAACTGCCGGTGGTTGGCCGGTTGCTTGCTCAGGTCGCCGCGGTAGGTCTTCACCTCCTCCAGGCAGTTCTGCGCCGGATCGTAGCCGTCCGCCCTGCCCTTGACCTTCAGCGACTGATACTGGCCTTCGAGCGCGACTTCATTCTGATAATCGTCGTTGCGCCGGGACGCCACCGTCCGATGGCCGACGATACCTTCCAGCGCCGTCGGCGACGGCGTAAAGCGCAGGTCGAGGTCGCCGACCTTGGCGGTGAACTCACACAACGCCCGCACCGCAATGCTGTAGCTCAAGCGCCCTGCTCCGCCCATTGCACGTAGCAGACGGCAATCGGCATCTGGTGTTCGTGGCAGAACTCAAGCCAGCGCAGTTGGTTGTCCTGCAAGCGATCGCCGGGACCTTTGACTTCGATCATGCGGTAGGTCTTGTGCTGCGGCCAGAACTGGATCAGGTCCGGCATGCCGGCGCGGTTGGCCTTGATGTCCAGCAACAGACGGTTGAACCAGTGCCTGAGGTGTTCGGCCGGCAGGCAATCGAGTGCCTGTTCGAGCAGTTCCTCGCTCAACGCGCCCCAGAACACGAACGGCGACTGCACCCCCCACTTGGCGACATAACGTTCGCGGATCGTTTGCAGATAACGCCCGTCATCGAGTTCGGCAAGGCAGACCTGGAACAGATCGGCCCGGCGTGCGTGGAAATCTTCGTTGAGCAGGTCCACTGGCCCTCGTTGAAACGGGTGAAAAAATGCCCCCGGCAACGGCGCGAAGATCGCTGGCCAGCACAGCAGGCCGAACAGCGAGTTGATCAGACTGTTCTCGACGTAATGCACCGGCGCCGAATCTTCTGCCAGATGCGCCTGCACGTAAAACTCGACCGACCGCTCGGGATCGACCCTGGGCAGTTGCAGGTCCAGGCGCAGCATTTTTCTCGGCGACGCACGTTTCGCTGGCGGCCCGCCGAGTTTGCGCCGCAGTCGGGGCAACATACGCAGCAGTTGCTGGTGTTCGGCAGCACTTTCCGGTGATTGTCCGGCAACCGTGGCCAGGTCCATGGCCAGCTGATACTCGTCACAGCGCTCCAGCACGCGAATCAAGCGTACGCGCGCACCGGGCCACGCACAGTCGCGGTAGATGTTCAGCGCATTGGCAAAATCCGCGACGCGTTCGCAATACTGACCAATCTGGAACAACAGCTTGCCGCGGCGTTTCTGCAACCAGGGGTTGTTCAGTGCAAGCCCGTTGATTTGCTCGACGATCTCCGTCACCGCTTCGCCGGCTTCGAAGCGCTGCTGGCATTCGTAAAGGAACAAACAGGCGTCCACGTCCTCACGGCTGCGCAAGCCGCGGGATTCGGCGCAGAACTCGACTTTTTCATAGGTAAAGATGCCAAGGTCAGCCAGTACGAATTCCGACCAGTCCTGGTGAAGATTGCCGAAAAACATCAGGCGCAGACGATCACACAGGCCCATGATGGTCAGGCTGAACAAGCGGTCTTCCAGTGCCACGCACCACTTTTCAAAGCTGAGGGCTTCGGGAAACTGCTCGCTCAGGGGCGGCAGCCAATCGGTCTTTTTTCCTTTGGGCTGGTCAATCGCGCTGCCGAAGCATTGCAGGATTTCCGCTTTGAGCAATACGTCGAACAACGTTGCGAGTGGCAGCGGTACGTGTTCGTCGATCCAGCCCAGTTCCAGCAACGGAACCGCGGCGCTGGCGATGTCGCCAATCTCCCGATAATGAAGTTTGCTCGCCCGGAAATGATTGCCTTTGCGCATCACCATCCGCACAAGCAGCGCCCTGGACTCCTGGGGCAACCGGTTGAAATCTTGGATGAAAGCCTGCTCCTCGACAGTCAACACATCGGCATAGCGATGCCCTAGCCAATCAAGCACTTGCATAAAGTTGTTCAAGTAATAGAACGGATCGTCGAGCGGGTTTGTGGTCACGGAAAACAGGGCCATGGCGAGCGAGTACTGGTTATGCGTACAGATACCAGCAACGCCCCATCCGGTGCAAACGGAAAAGGATAAGCGGCGGCAGGATGCGGGATTTTTTCACGGACCGTCGAACTTTCTACCGATCCGTCGCACCAACCGCGTTAGAGGTACAGTGGCGATTGAAGGATTCGCAGCAGTCGCGTTTTTTATTGGAGAGAGGTGGTTATGAACATCAAGACTCTGGGCTTGCCCCTGGCGGTGGCGGCCTTCCTGGCACTGGCCGGTTGCTCGACGCAAACCGTAGTGACCCTGCAGAACGGCACCCAGTATTTGACCAAGGATATGCCGAAGGCCAGCAGCAAGGACGGCTTCTATGAGTTCGAAGATATTTCCGGGGCGAAGGTCAGGGTCAAGGCCGACGAAGTGGCCACCGTTCGCAAGGAAGATTAAAAGCCGCGTTATCGTTCTTCGCGAGCAAGCCTGCTCCCACCGGGAATTGTGGTGGATTCAGGCCCGACACCCATCCACCGTGGGAGCGAGCCTGCTCGCGATTACGGTGGGTCAGTCAACATCAATGTGAAGGTGATGTCCTCTTCGCTGGCAGGCCAGCTCCCACAGGGATATCGGGTGAGCTCAGGATTCAGGCTCGACACCAGTCCACTGTGGGAGCGAGCCTGCTCGCGAAGAGGCCATCACAGACTGAAGACGATCAACTCCCCGTGCGAATCTTGTTCCACACCCGCGTCCGGATCCGGTCGATGTTCAGCGGCATCGCTTCCAGCGCAAACAATTTCCCCATCATCTCCGGGCTCGGATAGACCTTGGTGTCGTTCTTGATCGCCGGATCAATCAGGCTGTCCGCCTGTTGGTTGCCGTTGGCGTAATGCACGTAGTTGCTGATGCTGGCCATGACATCCGGGCGCAGCAGGTAGTTCATGAAGGCGTAACCGGCTTTTTCGTCCGGGGCATCGACGGGCATCGCGACCATGTCGAACCAGATGGCAGCGCCTTCCTTGGGAATCGCGTAGCCGATGTCGATGCCGTTCTTGGCTTCCCTGGCGCGGGTTTCCGCCTGCAGGATGTCGCCGGAGAAGCCGACCGCCACGCAGATGTCGCCGTTGGCCAGGTCGCTGGTGTACTTGGACGAGTGGAAATAGCTGACGTACGGCCGGACCTTCATCAGCAGCGCCTCAGCCTTCTTGTAATCCTCCGGGTTCTTGCTGTGATGCGGCAGACCTAGGTAGTTCAGGGCGGCCGGGAGCAATTCCGGGCCGTTGTCGAGGATCGCCACGCCGCACTTCTGCAACTTGGCCATGTTCTCGGGCTTGAAGATCAGGTCCCAGGAATCCACGGGGGCGTTGTCGCCCAACACTGCTTTGACCTTGGCGATGTTATAGCCGATACCGGTGCTGCCCCACAGGTACGGGAAGCCGTGCTCATTGCCCGGATCATTGGTCTGCAGCGCTTTGAGCAGCACCGGGTTGAGGTTCTTCCAGTTCGGTAGCTGTTGCTTGTCGAGTTTCTTCAATGCCCCGCCCTGAATCTGCCGGGCCATGAAGTGGTTGGACGGGAACACAACGTCGTAACCGGATTTACCAGTCATCAACTTGCCGTCGAGAGTTTCGTTGCTGTCGTAGACGTCGTAGCTGAAGCCAATGCCGGTTTCCGCCTGGAAGTTTTTGGTGGTGTCCGGGGCGATGTAGTCCGACCAGTTGTAGATCTTGACGGTCTCGGCCGCGTGGCCGAGCGTCGCGACGAGTGCAAGGGGTGCCAGTGTCAGTGTCTTTCGCATCATGATTCGATTCCTGGGTGGGCTATTTTTATTGGCAGGCAATCAAGAGAATCAACATTCAAAAAATCAAAACGTAGGTCTTGCGCACGGTTTCCTGGATGTCCCAGATACCGAGGCTGTTGGCTGGCAACATCAGTGCATCGCCGGCTTCTATGTGAAGGGTTTCACCGTCGTCCGGGGTGAAAGTGCAGCGGCCCTGAATGAAATGACAAAATTCCTGGGCGACGATCTGCCGGCGCCAACGGCCCGGGGTGCATTCCCAAACGCCGGTTTCAACGCCGTCGTCGCGCTCGACGCTGGTGGTCGACGCCACCGCGACAGGGGTGCCCAGCGGCACGGCGACCGGGTTCGATTCGTCGAGTTTGAGGGTTGCGGTGTTCTTGAACTGGGTGATGCTCATGGGATTACCTGTCGAGGGAGCCTATGGATGAAGAGCACGTCGATTACTGCATGAAACCTTCCATGAATTCGGCGACCCCGCTGGCCACCTTGCGCCGCCACGGCGCGGTCGCGGGGTTGGCCAGGGTCTGATCTTCGTGGACGAAGCTGCGAATGATCGCGTTGTAACCGAGCCAGCGGCAGGGTTCCGGCTCCCAGGCTTTCAGCGCGTCGAGACCGCCCTGAGGGATGACCCAGGGCTGGCGAACCAGCTCGGAATCGCGTTGCAGGATCAGATCGGCCAGGGTCCGACCGCCCAGGTTGCTGGCGCCAACGCCCTCGCCGCCATAGCCGCCGGACAAAGCGATGCCGCTGGCCTGGTCACACAGCATGTGCGGCTTGAACCGTCGGGACATGCCGAGGTTGCCGCCCCAGCCGTGGGTGATGCGTACATGCTTGAGTTGCGGGAAGAGTTCACCGAACAGGTAACGGCGCAACTCGACTTCGCTGGCGGTCAGGTCGAAGTCATGGCGCAACTTGCCGGCGAACTGGTAGCCGCCCCGGGCACCGAATACCAAGCGGTTATCCGCCGTGCGCTGACCGTAAGTGACCTGACGGCTGCTTTCACCGAACGCCTGGCCATTACTCAGGCCAATTTCGTCCCACGTCGCGGCGGACAGCGGCTCGGTCGCCACAATCAGACTTTGTACCGGCAACTGATAGCGGCCCAGCGGTGGCAAGGTAGTTGCGTATCCCTCGACCGCTGGCACGACCCAGCGACTGCGCACCGCGGCCTTGGCCGTGCGCAGGCTGCCTGACTTCCAGTGGGTGACCGGGCTGTTCTCGTAGATCCGCACGCCCAGGCGCTCCACCGTCCGCGCCAGGCCTCGCACCAGCTTGGCCGGGTGCAGCGTCGCGACGTGAGGTGCATAAATACCGCCATAGGGCTTGGCGATTCTGATCTGCTGCGCCAGTTGCTCGGGGCTGAGCCAGCGGTAGTGGCGTTCGGTCAGGCCTTGTTGGTAGAGCTTGTCCAGATAGTGACGCAGGCTGGCTTCCTGCTCCGGGTAGCGTGCGGCGCAATACAGTGCGCCACCCTTGCGATAATCGCAGTTGATGCCTTCGCGTTCGAGGACAATCTCCACTTCATCCGGAATGCTGTGCAACAGTTCATAAGAGGCGCGACGCTGCTCGGCCGGCAGATCGGCCAGCAAGCGGTCTTCACCCAGGATGTTGCCCATCAGCCAGCCGCCATTGCGCCCCGAGGCACCAAAACCGGCGGTCTGCGCTTCAACGATGGCAACGTTCAGGCCCGGCGCCAGGCGCTTGAGGTAGTACGCCGTCCACAATCCGGTGTACCCCGCGCCAATGATGGCGACGTCGACATCCAGGTCTTGTTCCAACGCCGGACGCGCGAGCAACGGCTCGTCGAGCTGGTCCATCCACAAACTGATAGTGCGCCACGCCGGCATGCAAGACTCCGCCACTCAAACTTCGATGGCGCTGATCCTAGTGCGCGGGCTTAGACGCTGTCTTGCGCGCGTGCACGCAAAGAAATTTGTTTGGCGTAGGCCTTGGGCGACTGGCCGGTGTGTTGGCGGAAACAGCTGTAGAACGCCGAGAGGGAATTGAAGCCGGCGGCAAACGCCAGGTCATCGATCCGCAGCGGCGGCGTGGCGCTGTCCAGCGCCGCGAGCAGATGCTTCAAGCGCGCCTGGTTGACGTAGCGATAGAAGCTCTGGCCCAGGACCTGGTTCAGCAGATAGGAAATCTGATTGCGGCTGTACCCGCACTCCTTAGCCACCCGTTGCAGGTCGAGCTCGGGGTCCAGGTAGGGTTGTTGACGTTGAAAATACTGTTGCAGGTCTTCAGCCATGAAACTCAGCTGACGCGGGGACAAGCCGAGGCGACTGGCCGCCGGACGCGGCGTGCTGGCGGATTGGCCGACCGGTTGTTCACGAACCAGCGACGCGTATTCATTGACCCGCCAGATCAGGCCGTCACGCACCGTGATCGCCTCGCTGGCGCGAAACGACACCAGGCCATCGCCGCCGCGCAGGGTGATCCGGTATTGAATGAACGCCGTGTTGCCGTCAAATCGAATGCGGTCCGAGTGTTCCAGCGCTTCATCCGGATCCCGCGGCATGCTGTGGCGCACGTAATCGCGCAACTCATCCAGCCCCATCACCCGGTCCTGGAAGAAATCGTTGTATTGGACCTGCGGGTGATAAAGCGCCATGACCCCCTCCAGGTCCCGCTCTTTCCAGCGCAAGTGATAGCGCATGACCGTGTCACTCGTGGCCTGGGTTTGCAGCGGACCATCATCATCGGCGGGCATTAGAGGGCTCGAGGCGAAAACAGCGAGCTTGCCGAAATTCACGCGCTGCTTCAACGTTGATTCGGTACTGGCCTTTTGCCTAATCACCACGACGCCGTGACCTGAATCAAAAAAAGCAGAACCAATCGCCAAACGGCCTGAAAAATCCACATTACTTTCACGTGCAGATGCTACTTTTAAGGGCAGTCACTGGTTGAGCCAATGAAGGCTCTTCCCTCCTAACATGAGCTAAAGGAAGCGCTCGATGAAGAAGGCGGGCAACATATGAATAAAGGGTTCAGTAAGGTCACTTTTCCAAACGCCTGCCAGCTGATGCGCTGGCATTTTCATCCCATGGGATTCGAGGCGAGCATGGACGCCCCGGGCAGCATGATCGCCCGTCTGTTTGACCGTGCCAGTGGCGAGACCATGATCGCCATCGCCGGTATTCCGTGCGCAACCGTCATGAATGCCGCGGATGTGGAACGAATCATTGAAGCGGTGGAGGATGAGCTGGAGTCGTTCATTCCGCCGGTGGCCCTCAGGAGCTATGCCTGAGGCATCGTTATCGAGGGCGAATTCACTTCGCCCTCTTAGATATGCTCTCTTATAGATTCATACGCAGTTCCCTCGTAACCGCCACCAACTGCTGAAATCCTGTTTGTAAATCTGTGTCGGGCGCTGTTTCCGGGAAACGAAGCAGCGCAATCAATACGGCATTGTCTGCATCTGCCGCTAAAACTACGGTATTGGAATAATTGAACTGCAGCGCACGCTGCAACCTGCACGAATCGCTCGGAAGTGCTCCTACAAGACAGTACATTTCCAGGACGTCCGCACTTTCGTTGAAATATACCGTCAGGTCGTTGTCCACCACATACGTCGGGTCATCAGCATCAATTTCAAGCCCTAACGATTCATGCAACCGATAAATAATGCTCAACATAATAACCTCAGCTAACGACCAGTCTGGAAAGTCCTTGCGCCTCATCGAACACTGCACGGTTGCCTATACGCTCTTCACAGGACAGGTTCAAACTTGAAAGCGTCCGATTCACCAGTACTTTATTGCCCTCCACACCCATGTTGTAAGACTGAACTCCAGAATTACCGCCGTTGATCAGTACTTGCTGAAAAATCGCCTTATTTACCGCCCCGAGAGGACTTCCAGGCTCGCTCAGTGGGTGCCCCTGGTGCAAACTTATAACCTCTCTTTTTATTTCCGCATCTAGCATTCCGGTTCGATCCTTGCCACTTTTGCAATTGGAGAGCGGCACGGCGCCGATTTCATAGGCCAGGATAACGATACGCAGTGCCGCTTTATAAGGATCGCCGCCATCATGATGATGTGAATTCTCTGCGAATATCTGTTTGAGATGGCGGCATAACGTCAGAACCTTAGCCTTATTGTCGGGATCATCACGCAAATAGTCACCCACCATGCCGCCAGGTGAAGAGGTGCTACTGAAATCCTTTCCTAATAACTGCTCCACCGCGCGAGCATTTACTTTGTCTGAAACTGACCAACCCAAACCAAGTTTCAAAGCCATCGTGTTGACGCCAAAATTGAACGCAACGATATTCAAATTAACCTTAACCTGAACTATTTCCCCATCTTCCCCTCGTATGGCCAAACAGGTTGGTGATTGTTGAGTCAGCGTTTGCCAAGCCTGCATTTGATCCTTGAGCATTTCATTTTCGTTATAAAATTGACTGGGTGTCATCAAGGACGTGGAGACAATGTTCAGGGAAACCTCATTCCCTGCCAGCGCGCTCTTCAGCACGTCTGGCTGGGTGAACAGCGCCGCCGTGACCACTTCCCTGGCCCGGGCCAAAGTGCCCTGACGACGAGCAGGATCATCTGTATTCAGGCCATATACAGAAAGAGTACCGTGCCTGACCCCCTTGTATAATTCTTTCGTCTCGCCAGACTCGTCGGCTATTGCGATTTCTGACACCCACAAATTAGCGGCGTGTTCAGCGGTCTTAGTCGACGAACTGCAAACCCCCTTATCGCCGTAAGAAATTTCGAATATATCCGCTGAACCGAGCTTCATTTGCCCGGCGGGAACCATGGAACAAACATATTTTTGATCATTGTGTTGTACCACGGTTTGAATCGTGTCCCAGCGCGCATCATTGCGCAATGTGGTTTCGGCGGCCTTGAACTCCTTCCGCACAATCGCCTCTGCCTCGCGAAATGTAACACCTCTTGCGACGCAGAATTTTCCAGCAACATGACTGATCAATTGTTTCTTTATCTCTTTCGCTGCTTGCATTTCCTTTGGAGTGGCCAAGCGATCGAAGGGTGGAGTGGAAGTCAATAGAAATGGAAGTTTCGGCAATGATTCTGTTTCCAGCTGGAAGTCTTGCAGTACGAACTCTGCAACATTAACCAAATTAAGCTGGAATTCCTTAAGCGCATACAGAGACCGACTGGACGACGGAATACACTCACGATCGGAAACGGTCAGGCCTTCAATCTTTGACGGCCGTTTTTCATGACGGATCAACACTACCGTCTCGTCCTGTAGACCGGTTGCACTCGACGCCTGCCCGGCATTCATGTTGTAACTGCGAGTTGCAAAGGATATCGAATCTAACACTACTACCTCGTCCGCTGCATTGACAGTTTGTCCCCCTCTCCTGCGAATCATGGGATATAAGCGGTGAGGAGTGACAAGTGACTGTGATGGTCCTTTTTTACCACAATCATTTCCACAACAAACAAGGGCGCAACTATCAGAAACAGATCTACGTGCACCGACGCATAACGTAATCAGCTTATTTTTCTGTACTGGCGTTTATGGGGACGTTTTCATCGATCTATGATCGGCAAAGAAAGCCTTGCCCTTGCCGATCCTGTCGGAGGCCTTGGGCATATTCGCCGCCTGGGTTTCTTGCCCGTCGACGTACCAGTAGCAATGACTGACCGCGCGGGTAATGCCGACATAAGCCAGCCGCAGGATCTCGTCCTTTTGCGCGTTATCGTAGGCTTCGTTATCGCCCGGCTTGCCGAGCCCGGCCATGCGATAAACCTGATTTTTGTACGGCGAGCTGGTCAAGTGCTGACAATCGCCCAGAAGAAACACGGCATCAGCCTGAAGACCCTTGGCGCTGTGGTAGGTCAGCTGCTTCAGCCGGCGCGACTCGTACGGCAAGCTCGAATCAACATTAACTACGGGTGAAATATGCTCTTCTATCAATGACTTATCGCTACTTTTTCGATAAAGCATCAAGATCGAGTCGCCCTTTCGATAATGTTCCATCAAGCGCTGGGCCATGCCCTGATCATCCCGGTCCAGCACGTTCACCGGCAACAGCGCCTTGGGCTCGCCGCTTGCCTTGGCCTTCTTGCCGGCGATGGCGGGCGCGGCGCGGACGATGTGCTCTGCGGCATCGATGATGTGCTGGTGGCTGCGGTAGTTGTCACTGAGCATGACCTTGGTGGTGCTTGGCGATGGAAATTCCTTGTTGAACTCCATGAAGTACGTTGGTGAACTGCCGCGCCAGCCATAAATGGATTGCCAGTCATCACCTACACAGAGCAACGAGGAACGCTGAGCACCACGCCCGACATGCATCGCCGGCCCACGACTGCGAATCTCGGCCAGGCTGGCGCGAATCCAGGAAACGATCTGCGGCGATACGTCCTGAAATTCATCGATCATCAGGTGCGACAGCGGGCGCAGCAGCTCATCACTCAGCAGCTTCTGGTTTTCCGGGGAATGCTCACTGAACAGCGCGAACATTCGGTTGTAGGTCATCACTGGCGGTTTCTGATCCAGCAGATGATCTTCCAGGGCACGCCAGTAAAGGCTGAGCGCTTCGAAGAAAAAGCGGTCAGGATCGTCCTTGGCGAAACTCATCTGGCCCACGGCGCTCGGAACATCCAGCCCCATGTTCTCGATAAACCCGGCGGCCGCTACGAAACAGTCGAGCAACGGGGCCGAGCCAAGTTCTCCCTTGACCTTGTAATCGAACCCCGGCCCGGCACTCGCATCCCCTGCCAGTGACGCCAATACGCGTCGCGATGACTCGTAACTATCTAGCCATATCAATGGCTTACGACAGAAAGCTTGAAAAAGGGTGCGCTTTACCGCCCACTCTGCACGGACGCTAAGCTTGGCATTCGGGCGACTGACCTGCGGGTTTTCCCGTGGATCGAAACCCAGTACCACCCACGCATCCAGGCTCGGAATGTAACCATGGCAGTGGAATGTCGCGCCGTTGATATCAAATGACTGGCGATTGGGCTCGATGCCTTTGATCGGCCACGCGCCGGCCCGCAGCCACATATCCTCGATGACGTCGCACAGCTCTTCGTCGCGCTTGGCCGCCAGTTCGGTCACGGCTACGCGTTTTTGCACATCTGGGTGATCGCGCTCCAGCTCCTTGAGCTGCAAGGCGTGGCGCGACAATGGCTTGATCAGCTCACGAAAACGCTCATCGCGCGCATGTAGCCGGTGGTAACAAGCATTCAGCAGCTGACGCTGGGCGTCATTGATACGCAGGTCGAACGGATTGCTGTCGATGTCCTCAGCTGCGTTTTGAGGACGGTTGCTGATGTTTTCGAAGGCTTGCAGGCGCTCGAAGCCCGGCAGGCTGCGTACCATCGGCAGGATTCGCGAGTGAAAGGTGCGAACCAGGTCCCGCGCATCTTTCAAGCTCAGTGCCCGCCCCCAGAGCCCGAACAGCTCAATCAACTTGTTGATGAAATCCTTGCGCGATTCCCGGGTGAAGGTCACCACCGTCATCGAATCGAGCTCGAAGCCCAGGTAATAGGTAAGCAGCACGATGCGCAGCACCAGGGTGGTCGATTTACCCGCGCCCGCGCCGGCGATGACCGACGTCGAAGGCGTGTCGCTGAAAATCATCTTCCATTGTGCGGCGCTGGGCTGGGCATGGGTTGGCAACAGTCGGGCCACGTCGGCCTTCATGCGTTTCTTTAACTCGGCGCTCAATGGCAGGCGCCAATCATCGAACAGGTTGTCGTCGACGTTAGGCGGACGGTGCTCGGTCGAGCGCGAGTCCCGAATCAGCAATACCTGCCGGCCTTCCTCCAATCCGTCGATTTTGCCTTCCTTATAGCCATAATCCACGCCGGCACTGTGACCGCTGCGAAAACCATCGGCCTGGCCATGCAGCCATGACGCACGGTGTTGTGCACGCAGCCGGGTCAGGCCATGACCGAAGAACCGGGCAGCCAGACGCTTGAGCAGCGGCATCTCGGCCAGAGGGCGAAGTTCAGGAGGAAGATCGGGGGTGTGTTGCGGCACGCGGGCTGACTCCAGGGTGTGAGGCTGTTGCGGCCTATGGTGTCTGCATTTGCCGTTCAGTTCTAGTGAAATGCTTACAGGTCATTGGCTTATGCGATGAAGTGAAGGCTGGATAAGATCATTTCGAGCTTATTTCATATCAAATTATTCGATGTTATTCAGGCATTATTTACGCTTTTTATCGATCAGAGTCTGCTGGATGATGATCACCATCACCTACCCTTTTCAGGAGACGATCATGCTCGAACTCAGACCTTTCAACTCCCTGGGCGGCGCCCACCATGGCTGGTTGGATGCACATCACCACTTTTCGTTCGCCGAGTACCATGACCCCAAGCGCATGAACTGGGGCAACCTGCGCGTGTGGAACGATGACGTGATCGCTTCCGGCACCGGGTTCCCGAAACACCCGCACCGGGACATGGAGATCATCACTTACGTTCGTGAAGGCGCGATTACCCACGAAGACAACCTGGGTAACAAGGGCCGCACCGAAGCAGGCGACGTTCAGGTCATGAGTGCCGGTACTGGCATCGCTCACAGCGAGTACAACCTGGAAGCGACTGAGACCAGGATTTTCCAGATCTGGATCATCCCGAATGAAACCGGCCTAGCCCCGTCCTGGGGCGCGAAACCGTTTCCCAAGGGCCAGCGTGAAGGCTTCGTGACCTTGGCCAGCGGCAAGGCCGGCGACGATCAAAGCCTGCGGATTCGGGCTGATGCGCGCCTGGTGGCGGCGAACCTGAAGGCTGGCGAGTCGGCTGAATACCGACTGGATACCGGTCGTCGCGCGTACCTGGTTCCGGCCACAGGGGTAATTGAAGTCAATGGGTTACAAGCAAAAGCTCGAGACGGTGTAGCGGTGGCGAATGAGCAGGTATTGCGGGTCACGGCCCTTGAAGACAGCGAAATCGTGTTGGTGGATTTGGCTTGATGGGGTGAATGCAAGCCAAAAAAAGGGGCGGCCATTTGATGGTCGCCCCTTTTTTTTCGGATTTTTTAGCGTTCGTGGCGCCGTCTTCGCGAGCAAGCCCGCTCCCACAGGGGCTAATTCAGCCGTGTGGGAGCGGGCTTGCTCGCGAAGAGTCTTACTTATTCACAGAAATAGCGCCATCCACCAACGTCTGCGCTTCCGCCACCAACTGTTTAAGATGCTCGTCGCTGACGAAACTCTCGGCGTAGATCTTGTAGATGTCCTCGGTCCCCGAAGGACGCGCCGCAAACCAGCCGTTCTCGGTCATGACTTTCAGCCCGCCAATGGCCTGGTCGTTGCCCGGCGCATGGCTGAGGATGCTTTGGATCGCTTCGCCCGCCAGTTGAGTCGAGGTGACCTGATCCGGCGATAACTTGCTCAGCAGCGCTTTCTGTTCCGGATTGGCCTTGGCGTCTACCCGTACCGAGAACGGTTCACCCAGTTCGTCGGTCAAGGCACGGTAAGCCTGGCTCGGGTCACGACCAGTGCGAGCGGTCATTTCCGCCGCCAACAGGGCCGGAATCAAGCCATCCTTGTCAGTGCTCCACACCCCGCCGTCCTTGCGCAGGAACGAAGCACCGGCACTTTCTTCGCCGCCAAAACCCAGCGAACCGTCGAACAGACCATCGGCAAACCATTTGAAGCCGACCGGCACTTCGTACAGGCGACGGCCGAGGCGCTTGGCCACACGATCGATCAAACCACTGCTGACCACTGTTTTGCCCACGGCCGCATCGGCACGCCATTGCGGGCGGTTCTGGAACAAGTAGTCGATCGAGACGGCGAGGTAGGCGTTTGGCTGCAGCAAGCCACCCGATGGCGTGACAATGCCGTGACGGTCGTGATCGGGATCGCAGGCAAACGCCACGTCGAAGCGCTCTTTCAGGCCGATCAGGCCTTGCATGGCGTGGCTGGACGAAGGGTCCATGCGGATCTGGCCGTCCCAGTCGACCGTCATGAAGCGGAAGGTCGAATCAACCTGTTTGTTCACCACTTCAAGGTCGAGCTTGTAATGTTCGGCAATCGCCGACCAATAGCGCACCCCTGCTCCACCCAGCGGATCCACGCCCAGATGGAGCTTGGCACCGCGAATGGCATCGAAGTCGATCACGTTGATCAGGTCGGCGACGTAGGTGTTGAGGTAGTCGTGTCGGTGGGTGGTGTTGGCCTTCAGCGCCTGCTCATAGCTGATGCGCTTGACACCGGCAAGCTTGTTGCCCAGCAGTTCGTTGGCCTTCGCCTCGATCCACTTGGTGATGTGGGTGTCGGCCGGGCCACCGTTGGTGGGGTTGTATTTATAGCCACCGCTTTGCGGCGGGTTGTGGGACGGCGTGATGACGATGCCGTCCGCCAGCCCGGTAGTGCGGCCACGGTTGTAGCAGAGAATCGCGTGGGAAATTGCCGGTGTCGGGGTGTATTCGTCGCCCTCGGCGATCATCACCGTGACGCCGTTGGCGGCCAGCACTTCGAGGGCACTGGCGCCGGCCGGGGTGGACAGCGCGTGGGTGTCGATGCCGACAAACAACGGCCCGTCGATGCCCTGGGCTTCGCGGTACAGGCAGATCGCCTGACTGATCGCCAGGACGTGCCATTCGTTGAAACTCAGGTCGAACGAGCTGCCCCGGTGCCCGGACGTGCCAAAGGCAACGCGCTGGGTCGAGATGGCGGCATCGGGCTGGCCGGTGTAATAGGCCGTGACCAGTCGCGGGATGTCGACCAACAATTCTGCCGGTGCCGGTTTGCCCGCAAAAGGACTGAGTGTCATGCAAAACCTCTGGAATAGAGTGGTTCAGGAATAGGATCGCAGTTTACTGGCAGTTTGACCGTAACGCGATGGGATCGATCCACCGGGCGCACCGGTTGTTTTTGCCCACGTTCAGTCGATGGATTCGAGCCGCAACGCGTCCCCTATCAGGCTCAACGCAGCTCCCAGGTCATGATCGCCACCAAAGGCGTGACTCAAGCGCAAGTGCTGTGAGTGTAGGCCCTGCAGGCTGAACAGCTCGCCCGGCGCAATGACCACGTGATGCTTGAGCAGGCGCTGAAACACCCGGCGCATGTCAACCTGACGCAACGAACGCGCCCAGATCGTCGCCCCACCTTGAGGTTCCACGACTTGCAAGGCATCGCCCAGCCGCTCCTGTAACAGCTGGGTCATCTGTACTTTGCGATCCTTGAGCAACCGGCGCAGCACCTGAAGATGCTGATCGATCCGCCCATTGCCGTACAAACGGGCGATGGCTTTCTGGCGGATCGGCGACAGGCGGAACGAGCGCAGCAGAAAGTGCCGCTGCAATTGTTCTCTGAAATGCCGCGACAGCAGATAGCCGTAGGGGGCTTCCGGCCCGATGATTTTCTCGAACGTGGAAAACACGATCAGCCGGTCAGGGTCGAGCAAATCGCGGAATCGCAGGCCGCCAGCTTCGAATTCGAGCTCGCCGTAACAGTCGTTTTCCAGCACCCAGCTACCATGCCGCTCCAGCAACCGGGCAATGGCTCGCCGGTTGTCATCGGGCGCCAGACTGCCCCGTGGCACACTCAACCCCGACGACAGCAGCACCAGCCGTACCGGCCGGGATTCCAGCAACTCCTTGAGGCATTCAGCATCCAGACTGCCGTTGGCTTGTACCGGCCATTCCATCACTTGAACGTCCGCCGCCTGCAACAGACGCAGAATCGTCCAGTCACACGGCGACTCGACCACCACTGCAGCGCCCTTGAGGCCCAGCACCGCGATCAGTATTTCCAGGACACCCCGCAAGTCGGCGCCAATGTAGACGTCATCCGCGTGCCAGCAGCGTGTTGGCGACGTTGTATAGCGCGCCGCCAGGGCCGCGCGCAGTTCCAGTTCGCCGCTCGGCTGTGAAGGCGGTCGCGGCAGGCGCGGGTACTGGCGCAACAGTTCACGTTCCAACAGCAGCAGCGGACTGTCCAATGGCTGCAGCAAGGCCGGCTCATCGGCGCTGAACACCAGCATGCCCGGGCGCCGGGCGCTGACATAGACGGTTTCGAGCAGGTCCTTGCCATTGCCGGGCATATTGATCGAGGACACCGGCAGAGCGTAGTACCCGGACTTGGCCACCGAATAGACGCGTCCTTCTTTTTCCAGCAGCGAGTAGGCGTACTGTATGGTCGAGATCGAGACGCTCAGGCGATTGGCCAACTGACGCAACGAAGGTAAACGGACACTCGCGTCGTTGGCCGGCTCGTTGATCAGATGAGTCAGGTATCGGTACACCGCCTGATAGGCAAAGTCGGTCTCGCGCGCTGCTTTCAATGTCCCGCTGACCATTCACCCGCCACCGCAGCACCATTGCCATAATCGGACCGCCCGTCTCCATCGGCGAACTCGCCGCCGATCAAACCGCTCTGGATGCGAGGCAACGGCCCCATGCGATACAGCCTGCCGATCAGGCTGACAGGCAGCCCGCTGACGTCGACCATCCATTGCGCGATCTGCTCCGACACCGGATTGCCCTGCATCGCCCGGTGCAAGTCAGGCATCGCAACCAACATTCCCGGATGGCACTGACGCAGGAAACGCTCAAGCCCGGCACCGTTTTCGACAAAAGGCGCAAAAAGCAGGCAGACCAGTTGCGCCTCGCTCAAGCCGAGGCTTTTTTGCGCTTCGGCCGCCGCCACACCACGCTGATCAAATATCCGCGCCGGGTTGCCGAAGAGCTCCATGGCTTGTACGCACAGACGCTCCGGGAGTTTCTTGCGGCGCATCATGACCAGGGCGCGTTGCAAGTACTCGGCGACGCCCGATTCATAGCTGCGACCGTGGACGAAACACGCCTGCAAACCCCGGACATGGGCCGATATCTGTGGGCTGATGTAGTCGTTGTCACTGAGTTGGGCCGTGAGTTCATCCGGCTGGAAACCCAGGAACTCGGTGAGCAAGGGCCAACGTTCTTCCAGATTGCTGACCAGCATGTCGTGGATGTCGATGAACGTCGTGCGACGGCAGGCTTCGAACTGCTCGGCCGGACGCCATTGTGCCTGGCCCTTGCCGCCATAAAACCCGCGATAACAGTCGCTGCCGAACTCGTCCAGGGATGCAAACAGCTCGTCGAGGCCCGTCCCGCGAGGGTTCGACGCCTTGAGCCCGGCCTTGGCAGCCGCCCGCTTGAGGCCTTCGATAAACAGTTTCTGCTGGCGCGGCGTGTCGCTGCTGACCAGGGCATCGACGCCGCGGTTCCAACGGGCAACCTGTCCATAGAACTCGCCGGTGGCCAGATACCTGTCGTCCCACAGGTCAAGCGGGCCATCGAGGGCCCGCCGATGCCCGACCATCAGCAGGTTCAGTCGATTGGCTTCGCGGCCCGCGTCCGAGATCGGCGTGGGGTGGGCGAACGGCAACACCTCACGATTATCGGCCATCACCACTTCGGCCCGCGGATCGTCGTAGAGAAACAGCGCGCTGTAGCAGCGATGAATGTTGTCCTGCGCCGTCGCACTGCCGCCGCTCATGCGCAGCGAAGCCACGCGCAGCTGGAAGGTCGCAGGCGCCCTGCCCGCAATGCTCAGTTGCGCCGCGCGTAGCAGCGCCAGGGTGTAGCAACTGTCCCGCGACCCGTTCTGGATCGCCAGTACCTTGTAATCACCAATGTTCTCCATGCCGCCCGCAGTGACGACCAACCGCTGGATCATCAGCTGCAAAGCGGTGCGTTCCGCCCGGGAAAAGAAACTCAGCAAGCGTTGCAGCATTTGCTGGTAGACATAATTCATCGCCTGGTCATGGATAAGGGTCATCTTTATTTACCTGATGCTCGTAAGTTCAATAGTGCGCAAACAACAATATGCATTGCGCAGGCGGATTGCCTGCCATGCATGAAGTGCTGGACGTTATTCAAATGCTAACACTTAAGTCTTAAGTAATTATTTGAAATAACTCGACAATGCCTCCATTCCGGCGAAGGGCCGCTCGCTGCAAAGCCCCGTAATAGCGGGTACATTGAGCTGAAAGAGAGGTCCTAGGAAATATCCGACAGCGCCCCACAGACATATAGCACAAGAAATAAAGAAAGAAGTCGCACACGGTTGTTTGGCAACTGCGCATCGACCTACAGCTTGTCGGAAATGTATTAAAGATGTGCGTTTAAAAGTATCAATCCGATACCCAGACATGACTCTTTCCTTGAGATGAAAGTAATCATTCAATTATCAGGGCTTAAAAGGGGATTAGAAGATACAGATCGAGGATAAAAACCAGTTCAGTTGCTGCATTGCACCCTCTTAAGTGTAAAACAGAGGTTCTTAACGATGCTTTTGAGTTCCAAACGGAGTGTTATCTGTAGGAATTGGATTACTTGTATTGGCTGATGAGGCTGGCGGGCGCTGTCTGAGTAAATGCGGCGCTTTCAGTCCATCGCCAGCAAGCTGGGGCCTACTGGTTGGCGTTGCCTCTATTCGGAATTCCGGGCAGAAAAAAGCCCGTGCAGGCACGGGCTTCTCAGAGGGATGTTGTTACGCCGGTTCAACCTGAAGCGCAACCCGCTCGCGGCATGGACATTCGTCCATGTAACGGTGTGCTTCAACGAACTCGGAAAACGGGAAGACCCGAGTCTTGAGCGGCAGCAGGACGCGGTCGGCGGTCAGCTGGTTGATGTCGCGCAAGGCCCGCTGCAGGGCAACCGTGTCCTGGATGATCCCCAGCTCCGGCTTGCCGGTGAAGTTGCCGATGCAGTGCACAAAGAACTGAATGTTCTTCTGGAACGCTGCGCAAGCCGGGAATGGCGTCTGGTTACCGCCCTGCAGGCCGTACAGCACCAGGCTACCGCGCGGTGCAAGCACATCGCCGAGCAACGACATCTGCGGGCCGCCAAGACCGTCGAACACCACGTCGACGCCGCGGTTGTCGGTAATCTTGTTGATCCGCATCAGCAGATCTTCTTCCTCAGTGACGATGACTTTCTCGGCACCCAGCGACAGCAGGTATTCACGCTCTTCCGCGGTCTTGGTTGCGGCAATCACCCGTACACCCAGGGCTTTGCCCAGCTGTACAAAGGACGGACCGGCGCAGTGACTGGCGTCGGTCACCAGGGCGAATTGCCCAGGCTTGACCCGTGCCAGGTCGGCATACGCGAAGTAGGCAATCAACAGCGGCGTGTAGTGCACTGCCGCTTCAATCGGGCTGAGCACGTCCGGATAGCGGGTCAGTGCCGAGCGCGGCAGAACGATCTGCTCGCCATACACGGGATAGTCATTCGGGCTCTCTGCCGGGAAGCTGGCGACCTTGTCACCCACGGACAGGTCATCGACGCCCTCGCCGACCGCCGTGACGACGCCGGACATTTCATGGCCGAGGCCTGAAGGCAGACGGGCATGGGAAGAGGCCAGGTTCTGGCGCCAGAGGATGTCGTACCAGCTGATGCCAATCGCCTCGACGCGAATCTGCACTTCGCCCGGCGCAGGGAGAGCAGCCGCATGCTCTTCGCATTTGAGCACCTCGGCTGAACCAAACTTGTGAAAACGGATCGTGCGGGACATCGCAAACCTCGCCAAAGAAACCTCTAATGCCATGAACTCTATCTGGGCTTTCCGCCCAAGACCATCAGTGGCTATTAATAGTCGACATGCCTGTCATTGATTCCGCAGCAGCGGCGACATCGTCAAATGTCGTAAGAATCCGAAGCAGCCTTTGTAGGAAAACTGAATTACTCGGTGCAGAGTAGCAGCCTTTCCCCTTAATATTCATGCCGGCCATTGTTCTCATATGGCTGCTCTCGTCAAGCTTGATGACTCTGCCAGGACTCCAGATGAATCGTAATGACCTGCGTCGTGTCGACCTGAACCTGTTGATCGTTTTTGAAACATTGATGCATGAACGCAGTGTGACCCGTGCCGCGGAAAAATTGTTCCTCGGCCAACCGGCCATCAGCGCGGCGCTCTCGCGTCTGCGTGGCCTGTTCGATGACCCGCTGTTCGTACGCACCGGCCGCAGCATGGAGCCGTCCGCCCGGGCGGTGGAGATCTTTGCCCTGCTCTCCCCGGCCCTGGACTCGATTTCCACCGCGGTCAGTCGCGCGGCGGAATTCGACCCGGCGACCAGTACCGCAGTGTTTCGTATCGGTCTGTCGGACGATGTCGAGTTCGCCCTGTTGCCGATGCTGCTCAAGCGTCTGCGCGCCGAATCGCCGGGGATCGTGCTGGTGGTGCGGCGGGTCAACTACATCCTGATGCCAGGATTGCTGGCCTCCGGTGAGATTTCCATCGGCGTCAGCTACACCACCGACCTGCCGGCCAACGCCAAGCGCAAGGTGCTGCGCCGCAGTTCGCCGAAGCTGCTGCGCGCCGACAGTGTGCCGGGGCCGTTGAGCCTGGACGACTTCTGCGCCCGCCCACATGCGCTGGTGTCGTTTGCGGGTGACCTGAGCGGCTTCATAGATGAGGAACTGGAAAAACTCGGGCGCAAACGCCACGTGGTGCTCGCGGTGCCGCAGTTCAACGGCCTGAGTACGCTGATCAGCGGTACTGATATCGTCGCAACCGTGCCGGATTACACGGCGGAAGCGTTGACGGCGGCCGGTGGTGTGCGGGCGGAAGATCCACCGCTGCCAGTACGCAGCTTCGAATTGCACATGGCGTGGCGCGGGTCGCAGGACAATGATCCGGGTGAACGCTGGTTGCGCTCGCGGATTCAGATGTTCTTTGGCGATCCGGACAGCCTGGCCTGACCCTGGCAAGCCTCGCGCCCCCCGTGGGAGCGGGCTTGCTCGCGAAGGGCGCGGCGCGATCCAGTCTTGCATTCCCCGCAACACAGAATTGTCATCAAGCACATTGATCGATTTCTAACCAAAGGTGCATGCTAGAGGGCTGGCACCGAGCTTATATCATTCCGAATGATAGTTACCTTCGCTTCATTCGATTCGTGCCCTACCCCCCCGCCGAGCATCATCCGTCCATTCTCAATACATTGGCGGATGCATCCATGGAACAATCACTCAAACATTTGCGCTTCCCTCTGGCCTTGCTGGCCGTACTGGTGATGAGCGCTTGCGGCAAGGCTCCGGAGACTGCCGCGACGATGCCGGCGGCGAAAGTCAGCGTCGCGAAGGTGCTGGAACAACCGGTCAACGAGTGGGACGAATTCACCGGGCGCCTTGAAGCGCCGGAAACGGTCGAGATTCGTCCACGGGTTTCCGGCCAGATCGATGAGGTGGCTTTCACCGAAGGCGCGCTGGTCAAGAAAGGCGACCTGCTGTTCCAGATCGACCCGCGTCCGTTCCAGGCTGAGGTCCGCCGACTCGAAGCCCTGGTTGCCCAATCCCGCGCCAACGCCACCCGCAGCGAAAACGAAGCCCAGCGTGGCGAACGTCTGCGCACCAGCAACGCGATTTCCGCCGAGCTGGCCGATTCGCGTACCAGCGCCTCGCAAGAAGCCCGTGCCGCGGTTGGCGCGCTTCAAGCGCAGTTGGACCTGGCCAAGCTGAACCTGAGTTTCACCCGTGTCACCGCGCCGATCAGCGGCCGCGTCAGCCGTGCGGAAATCACCGCCGGCAACCTGGTCACCGCCGACACCACCCCGCTGACCAGCGTGGTGTCCACCGACAAGGTCTACGCTTACTTCGACGCCGACGAGCGTGTGTTCCTCAAATACACCCAGCTCGCTCGCCAGGGTAAACGCGGCGCCACCACCCCGGTCTATCTCGGCCTGTCCAACGAAGACGGCAACCCGCACCAGGGCGTGATGAACTTCGTCGACAACCAGGTCAACCCGAAAACCGGCACCATCCGTGGTCGCGCCGTGTTCGACAACACTGACGGCACCTACACCCCGGGCTTGTATGCCCGTTTGAAACTGGTCGGCAGCGGCACTTACTCCGCCGTGCTGATCAACGACGAAGCGGTCGGCACCGACTTGGGTAAAAAGTTCGTGCTGGTGATGGACGCCGACAACAAAACGGCCTATCGCGCAGTTGAACTGGGTCCGAAGATCGAAGGGTTGCGCATCGTGCGTAACGGCCTGAGCAAAGACGACACCGTGATCGTCAAGGGCCTGCAACGGGTACGTCCCGGTTCGCCGGTCACTCCTGAAGTGATCCCGATGGCCAGCGAGCAAACCCTCGCCGCCCTTGCACAACAACGACAAGCGCTGGAAGCCAGCAACCTGCCCCAAGTCGCGCCTGCCAAGGCTGCACCGGGTTCGGTTGTGAAACTGGCTGCTGCGACTCCACGCGGTTAAGGGACAACAACTCCGATGAATTTTTCCCAATTCTTCATTTCACGGCCGATCTTCGCAGCGGTGCTGTCGCTGCTGATCCTGATCGCCGGCGCCATCTCGCTGTTCCAGTTGCCGATCAGCGAATACCCGGAAGTCGTGCCGCCGACCGTTGTGGTCCGTGCCAACTTCCCGGGTGCCAACCCGAAAGTGATTGGTGAAACCGTGGCCGCTCCTCTGGAGCAAGCCATCACCGGCGTCGAGAACATGCTGTACATGTCCTCGCAGTCCACCGCTGACGGCAAGATCACCCTGACCATCACCTTCGCCCTGGGCACTGACCTGGACAACGCGCAGGTGCAGGTTCAGAACCGCGTGACCCGGACCGAGCCGAAACTTCCAGAAGAAGTGACGCGCATCGGTATCACCGTGGACAAGGCGTCGCCTGACCTGACCATGGTGGTGCACCTGACCTCGCCGGACAAACGCTACGACATGCTGTACCTGTCCAACTACGCCCTGCTCAACATCAAGGATGAGCTGGCGCGTCTGGGCGGTGTCGGGGATGTGCAGCTGTTCGGCATGGGCGATTACTCCCTGCGGGTGTGGCTCGACCCGAACAAGACTGCTTCGCGCAACCTCACCGCGACCGATGTGGTCACGGCGATTCGTGAGCAGAACCGGCAGGTCGCCGCCGGTGCCCTGGGCGCGCCACCTGCGCCGAATGCCACGGCCTTCCAGCTCTCGGTCAACACCCAGGGTCGCCTGGTGTCCGAGGAAGAGTTCGAGAACATCATCATTCGCTCCGGCGACAACGGTGAAATCACCCGCCTGAAAGACATCGCTCGCGTCGAGCTGGGCTCCAGCCAGTACGCTTTGCGTTCGTTGCTGAACAATCAGCCGGCGGTGGCGATCCCGATCTTCCAGCGTCCGGGTTCCAACGCGATCGAAATCTCCAACGAAGTGCGCGACAAGATGGCGGAGCTGAAGAAGAGCTTCCCGGAAGGCATGGACTTCAGCATCGTCTATGACCCGACGATCTTCGTGCGCGGCTCCATCGAGGCGGTGGTCCACACCCTCTTCGAAGCGCTGATTCTCGTGGTGCTGGTGGTGATCCTGTTCCTGCAGACCTGGCGCGCCTCGATCATCCCGTTAGTGGCGGTGCCGGTGTCGCTGATCGGTACGTTCGCGGTGATGCACCTGTTCGGCTTCTCGCTGAACGCCTTGTCATTGTTCGGATTGGTACTGGCCATCGGTATCGTGGTGGACGACGCCATCGTGGTGGTGGAGAACGTGGAAAGGCACATCGAGCTGGGAGAGACGCCTGTAGAAGCCACCAAGAAAGCCATGCGAGAGGTGACCGGGCCGATCATCGCGACGGCGCTGGTGCTGTGTGCGGTATTTATCCCGGCGGCGTTCATTTCCGGGCTCACCGGCCAGTTCTACAAACAGTTCGCTCTGACCATTGCCATCTCGACCGTGATCTCGGCGTTCAACTCGCTGACACTGTCCCCGGCCCTGGCCGCCGTGCTGCTCAAGAGCCACCATGCGCCGAAAGATCGCTTTACCAAAGTGCTTGATAAACTGTTGGGCGGCTGGCTATTCCGTCCGTTCAACCGGTTCTTCGAACGCGCCAGCCATGGCTATGTTGGCACCGTAGCCCGGGTTATCCGCAGCAGCAGTATTGCCCTGCTGCTGTACGCAGGCCTGATGGTGCTGACCTTCTTCGGTTTCGCCCACACCCCGACCGGTTTCGTACCTGGCCAGGACAAGCAATACCTGGTGGCCTTCGCGCAACTGCCGGACGCTTCGAGCCTGGACCGTACCGAAGACGTGATCAAACGCATGTCTGATCTCGCGCTGAAACAGCCGGGCGTGGAAAGCGCCGTGGCGTTCCCTGGCCTGTCGATCAACGGTTTTACCAACAGCCCGAACGCCGGCATCGTGTTCGTGACCCTGAAACCGTTCGACGAACGTAAAGACCCGAGCATGTCCGCCGGTGCGATTGCCGGTGCCTTGAACGGCCAGTACGCCGGGATCCAGGAAGCCTACATGGCGATCTTCCCGCCGCCGCCGGTACAAGGCCTGGGCACCATCGGTGGTTTCCGCCTGCAGATCGAAGACCGGGGCAACCTGGGCTACGACGAGCTGTACAAAGAAACCATGAACATCATCAATAAAAGCCACAACGTGCCGGAACTGGCCGGGCTGTTCACCAGCTACACCGTGAACGTGCCGCAGGTCGATGCCGCCATCGACCGGGAAAAAGCCAAGACCCACGGCGTGGCCGTCAGCGACATCTTCGACACCCTGCAGATCTATCTGGGTTCGCTGTATGCCAACGACTTCAACCGCTTCGGTCGCACCTATCAGGTCAACGTTCAGGCCGAGCAGCAGTTCCGCCTCGAGCCGGACCAGATCGGTCAGCTGAAAGTGCGTAACAACAAGGGCGAGATGATCCCGCTGGCGACCTTCATCAAGGTCAGCGATACCTCGGGCCCGGACCGTGTCATGCACTACAACGGCTTCATCACCGCTGAAATCAACGGCGCGGCCGCACCCGGCTACAGCTCCGGCCAGGCCGAACAAGCCATCGAGAAACTGCTCAAGGATGAACTTCCTAACGGCATGACCTACGAGTGGACCGACCTGACCTACCAGCAGATCCTGTCCGGCAACACCGCGCTGTTCGTGTTCCCGCTCTGCGTATTGCTGGCGTTCCTGGTACTCGCGGCACAGTACGAAAGCTGGAGCCTGCCACTGGCGGTGATCCTGATCGTACCCATGACCCTGCTGTCGGCCATTACCGGTGTGATTGCTTCGGGAGGCGACAACAACATCTTCACCCAGATCGGCTTGATCGTACTGGTGGGACTTGCGTGTAAGAACGCGATTCTGATCGTCGAGTTTGCCAAGGATAAACAGCAGGATGAAGGCATGAGCCCGCTGGCTGCGGTGCTCGAAGCGTGCCGTCTGCGTCTGCGGCCGATCCTGATGACCTCCTTCGCGTTCATCATGGGTGTGGTTCCATTGGTTTTCTCCAGCGGTGCCGGTGCCGAAATGCGTCACGCCATGGGTGTGGCGGTGTTCTCCGGGATGCTCGGGGTGACCTTCTTCGGTCTGTTGCTGACGCCGGTGTTCTACGTGTTGATCCGTAATTTCGTTGAGCGCGGCGAGAAGCGCAAAGCGGCCAAGGCGCACACTCTTCAAAAGCCACTGGAGGCGCAACAATGAGCCTGAAAGCCTTCCTGCCGAGCCTGTTGGTACTGGCCCTGAGCGCCTGTGCCGTGGGCCCGGACTACAAGACTCCAGCCACTGAACCGGCCAATATCACTACCGCCACCGATGGCGCCGCCGGCCAGAAAAACTTCGACCGCTCGCGTTTCGAGGGCGTCTGGTGGCAGCAGTTCGAAGACCCGACCCTCAACCAGTTGGTGACGCAATCCCTGCAGGGCAACCGTGATCTGCGCGTGGCCTTCGCCCGCTGGAAAGCGGCCCGGGCGATCCGCGATGACGTCAGCAATGACGCCATGCCAACCATCACCAGCCGCGCCAGCAGTGATTTGGGCAAAGGCCAGATTCCCGGCCAGACCACCCAACGGGTCAATCGCGAACGCTATGACCTCGGCCTGGACATGGCCTGGGAACTCGACCTGTTCGGGCGGATCCAGCGCAACCTGGAATCCAGCGAGGCCGAACAGCAAGCGGCCGAAGCCGATCTGTACCAGCTGCAAGTCACCATGATTGCCGAGCTGGTGGACGCCTACGGTCAACTGCGCGGAGCACAACTGCGGGAAAAGATTGCCCTGGCCAACCTGAACAACCAGCAGGAATCGCGCAAGATCACCGAAAGCCTGCGTGACGCCGGTGTCGGCGATCAGCTCGATGTGGTCCGCGCCGACGCCCGCCTGGCGTCCGTCGAAGCCAGCGTGCCGCAATTGCAGGCCGAACAGGTTCGGCAGAAAAACCGCATCGCCACCCTGTTGGGTGAACGTCCGGACAAGCTGACCGTGGACTTGAGCCCGAAAGACCTGCCGGCGATTGCCAAGGCCTTGCCGATCGGTGATCCGGGTGAACTGCTGCAGCGTCGTCCGGACATCCTCAGCGCCGAACGCAAACTGGCGTCGGCCACGGCGCGAATTGGCGTGGCCAAGGCCGATCTGTTTCCGCGGGTCAGCCTTAGCGGTTTCCTGGGCTGGACCGCCGGCCGGGGTTCGCAGATCGGTTCCTCGGCGGCCAATGCCTGGGCGCTGGGTCCAAGCATCACCTGGGCCGCGTTCGACCTTGGCAGCGTCCGCGCCCGGTTGCGCGGCGCCGATGCCGATGCCGAAGGCGCCCTGGCGACCTACGAACAGCGAGTACTGCTGGCCCTGGAAGAATCGGAAAACGCTTTCAGCGATTACGGCAAGCGCCAGCAACGCCTGATTTCGCTGATTCGTCAGAGTGAATCCAGCCGCGCCGCCGCCGACCTGGCGGAAATTCGCTACCGCGAAGGCTCGTCGGACTTCCTCGTCCTGCTCGACGCCCAACGCGAACGTCTGGCGGCGGAAGACACCCAGGCCCAGGCCGAAATCGACCTGTATCGCGGCATCGTCGCGATCTACAAGGCCCTTGGCGGCGGCTGGCAACCGGAGACCGTCGCCAGCAAGTAACCGTGCTCTTTTGGTTGGCCGCAACCAACCAAATTCCTTTGCCCCGCGCCTCATTCGGTCGCGGGGCTTTTTTTTGTCCGTGGCCGGCGCTTGCCCCTGTAGGAGCGAGCTTGCTCGCGAAAAAACCATGTGCGCCGCTGGGCATCTGGTTTCCCGCGTTATCGTTGACGACCATCGCCAGCATGCTGGCTCCTACGGGGTTAGCGGTGAGCCTTTTCCTGGACGGTCACGGTGGCCGTCGTCCCCGCCCGCAGTTTGGCTTTGCCCTCATAGTCGTCATCGATGCTGATCCGCACCGGCACCCGTTGGGCCAGTTTTACCCAGGTGTAGCTAGGGTTGATGTTGGCCAGCAGGCGGCCGCCCGGCAGGTTTTCGCGGTCGGCGATGGCGAAGGCGATGCTTTGCACGGTGCCGCCGAACCGTTCGCCACTCATCAATTCGATATCGACCCGGTCACCCTCGGCGATTCGCGGCAGTTTGGTTTCTTCGAAATAACCGCTGATGTAAAAGGATTCGCTGTCGACCAGCGCCACCAGCGGACCGCCCGCCGTCGCGTAGTCGCCCTGACGGGTCAGCAGGTTGGTGACGTAGCCGCTGACCGGCGATTCCACCCGTGTGCGCTCCAGGTCATGTTCCGCCTCGGCCAGGGCGGCGATCGCCAGTTGCACATTCGCCTGGGCAAAGCCGAGGTTGGCCTGATTGCGCAGCAAATCGGCCTGGGCCACCGCAACATCGGTGCTGGATTTTTCCCACTCTTCGCCGGAAATTGCCGCGCCCTCCTTCAGCGTCCTGCGCCGGCGCTCTTCGCTCTGCCGCTGTTTCAGCAGCGCCTGACTGGCGACGATGGTGGCTTCGGATTGCCCCAGCGAAGCCTTCGCCACTTCCACCGAGCGCTTGGCATGATCCACCGCCAGGGCATAGCGCGACGGATCGATTTCCAGCAGCAACTGGCCCTTCTCCACATGCTGATTATCCTGCACGCCGAGGTTGACGATGCGTCCCGCGACGTCGGCGGACAAGGTCACCACATCGGCACGCACCCGGGCGTCCCGCGTCCAGGGCGCCCGGGTGTAATGCTCCCAGGCAAACCAGCCGAGTACGAAGGCCAACACCACCACCGCCACCGTCGTCAGACGGGCAAGAATCTTCTTCAATGCATCAGGCTCCCATCAGCAGAATCAATGTCGCGCACACGCAGGCGTACAACGCGCCCTCGAACAACGCTTCATGCCAGACAAACTGCAACACGCCGAGACGCCGCAGAATCCAGTCCAGCAACAGAAAAACCGGCAGGCCCAGCAGCAGCGCCTGAGCGATTGGCGGCAGGTAGACCCCGCCCAGTTCCAGATCAATGGGCAAGCGCAGGTACTCCCTGTGGCGTTACAGGATGGAAATGGTCGCGGTAGCGTTCCAGGAACGCCACCGCGATCAGCAGCGCGACGCGCATGCGGAACACCGACCATAGTTGTTCATGCACGCTGCAATGCAGCGCATCCAGTTCATCACCCAAGGCATGCAGACTGTCGAGCACGCGATCCACGTCAACGTCGGGGCGCCCGGCGACCAGCCGCCCGGTTTCCCCGACCGCGGCGAACAGCCGGCTTTGCATGTCTGCGCTGAGTAACGGATTGTTCTGCCCCTGCTGCCTGAGCTGGTTCAAGGCCGTACCAAGGGCCATGCCGCCGAGGCTGACGTTAAAGAGATCCCGTGCGCTCGGGGCCTGAATGGCCGGCAACAGACCCAGCATGCTGGTCAGGCGGTCGACCATGCGGCTTTCGAAGGCGAACTGGTTTTCATCGGTGGCCGGGATCTTCAGCAAGGCGTAGACCTGCTCGCGGCTTTCCTTGTACAAGCGGCGAATCCGCAACTGGGGCCTGAAGGGAAAAATCAACGCATAAACGCTCAACGCCAACGTCGCGGCGCAGACATAGGCGCCGGCAAACTCGAACCACTGGATGGCGGTGTTCTGTCCCAGGCCATAGTTTTGCGGTCCCAGCAGCAGAAACGTCGTCAGCCCCAGACCGATCCCCGTGCCCGTTGTGGCTGGACTGGACAGCCCCACCGCGACGGCGTACAGCAACGGCGCGAGCAACAAGGCCAACAGCTCGAAATTGCTGATCATTGGCACCAGCGCAAACTGCAGAATCGCCGATGCCACCAACGCCAGCGCCAGACCTCGGGCATAACTCTGGACCGCCAGCAGCGGTCGCGGAAACGTCGCCATCAGCGAACAGAGAATCCCGGTGACGATCATCCCGCCACGGGCGCCGTCCCAACCGGTCTCGATCCACAGCATCCCGGCCACCATCAGTGCGCAAAACGCGCGGATCGCGTTCATCGCAGCCAACGTGTAGTCCATGTGCAGCGTATTTTTTTGTCCGCGATGAAGGCTGCTGGCCCGGCGTCCACTCTGGATTGCATCGCTCAACTCCAGAATCGTCTCAAATTGCTCCAGCAGCCGCGCCTGCTCCCAGCGCAATGACCAGGACAACGAACGCAGGGTCGCCGACAAGGGTTCGACGAGTTGCTCCGAACGGTAGGCCAGCGCCTCGAAACGTTTCTGCAGCGTTGCGAACTGGCGTCGCTGTTCAGTCGGCAGCGCTCTTCCCTGCCGCGCCAGTTCGTCGAGCAGCGCTGCTTCCTCGGCGAGCACGCTCTGAATCTCAACGGGCAACTCGCCTTCCCAGCGCTCGAGCAACAACTCGCGCTGATGACGTAGCGCGGTGAGCCGTGCGGTTAGCAACAGCAGTTGATTGCCGAGCAATTGCACCAGGTCGTCGGCACTGCGCAGGCGTGGCGCGTCGTAATACAAATGGCGCCGCACGCCCTCCAGCGCGCTGATCTGGCCGAGCAGCTGCATTTGCCTGCGTTGAAAATCGGCCTCGCTTTCGTTAGTGCGTATGACCGCACTGGCATGGGTGGCCAGCAACCGGGTGATTTGATCGATCTTGCTGAAATAGTCGCGGGCGACCGTTTCGGGGCGTGCAGTCAGCAAGCTGACGACACACACGCAGGCCACCGCCAACAGCGTCTCGGTCACGCGGGTCACGGCCAACAGAAAGGTGCCGTCCTGATCAGGCACCGCCAGAAATCCCACCACCACCGCCGTATAACCACTGAGCACGAACGCCTGGGAACTGGTGTATCGCAACAACGTGCCGCCGGCGGTGCACAGCGCCAGCCATAACGCCAGCGTGATGAGAAAAGGCAGCGGCGCTTGCGGAAAGATCGCCATGATCACCACCGCCACCGCCGCACCCAGGGTGGTGCCAATGACCTGACCAAAACTGCGCGCCAACGCCATGCCACCCATGGGTTGGCTGACGATGACCACGGCCATGATCGACCATTTGGGCTGGTCGAGGTCGAACAGGAACGCCAGGTACAAGGTCAACAGCCCGGCGGCGATGGTCCTCAAGGCGAACAATGGCACCCCGGGGCCGGGGCGCAGGATCGCCTTGAAATACTGCAGCAGCGCTTGCATGGACATGCTCGTTGGGGCATCTCCAGCAAGCGTAGTCACTGCGTGGGGGCGTGAGAGGATTTAGTAGGGACAGCCGGGCGACAATGTCGAGGCGATGGTGGCGTTGGTTTCCTTTACATACTTTTTGAACGGCAACGGGGGTTGGAGCGGGTTGGGCTCACTGTTCCTGATGCTGCGCGCGATAGCGCGATCATTGCGTATGAATTCGCCATTAGGGCCGTAGGCTCCCACAATCCTCGAACCAGGAATATCGTTTCCGAAATTTATTTCCACTGGTTTAAAACCAATTCGTTCCGGCTTTATAGAGTCGAAGTTACGGTTTCTATATAGGTCGAAACCGATCATGTCCCTGGCGTCCACCAGATAGGTGTATCCGCCCTTGCCACCTCCGTAATGGTACGCACCCACGCCACCATCACTGTAAAACGCGGAAGTGGAAACCCCCATGCCGTCGGGGTCCAGCGCATTTTTACCGCCACCAAAGCCGCCGTTCATGCCATTGACCTGTTTAACGTCCGTGACCGGAGCACGAAGTTTGAACCCCTCGCGAAACACTTCGTCAGGGGCTCGCATATCCCCGCGCATGACAAACCCTTTGTAGACATACCCGGCTTTTTTCCCGCGATAAATAACGAGCCCCGTCCTGTCCATCAGTTTTTGTGCAATGTGCGGCCCCTGCTCCAGGTTGTTCAGTCTCCTGATCACCTGGTAATTCTTGAATCTTGCCAGCAGCTTCTTGTTAGTCCACTGCAAGTCCTGGACTTTCGGAGGAATCCATTTACGGGTTCCCTTAGCCATATTCACCGCCAGTTTCGGCATGTCGAATTTCGGCAGATGCTTGACGATGCCCGGCGGCAGATGCCCCAGTGACTTCAAACGCTCCAGGATCGTGCCGGCGAGGCGTTTCTTCATCGCGTAGGAAATGCCTTTACCCAACAGTTTTCCGGCAAACGGCGCTGCCAGTTCGAAAACGGCTCCGCGTATACCATTGGCCTTGTGTCGATCCGCCTGCTGAGGATCATCATCGACCAGGCTGCGAGCATATTCCGTGGCTGACGAGCCGATGCCAAACAGCAACGCCAAGGCTTTCGCCACCGCACCCGCCTCAGGCACGGCAAGAATGCAGGACGCCGCGGCCAACGAATCGCTCATGAGTTCCAGTAGAAAATCAGCAATGCGCTCACCCTTCGTCGAGGTCAATGTGTCGATATCGGACATCATCTTTACGCTCTGGCGATGATGCAGTTCATCAAAAAGATCGAAATCAGCACCGTCCGCCCGCCCCATCACTATCGGCCAATAGGGTGTTTTAAGTTTGTCCACGTTACCTATCAACGTGGGAATAAGGGGTTTGAAAATGTCGCTCCAGTGCAGATCCTTGAGATCAAATATGCCTTGGCTGTATTTGAAATCATCTTCACCGCGGGAAAGCAGTGCCTTGATAGGAATTCGCTTCGATAGCTCATTACGCAGCTCCGGAAACTCCTCTATCGAACGACCACCTTCCTTGAATAAATCGAGTGGGCACTCGATAACCTTGCCTTCTCCACCTAGAAAAACAAACAAGCCGACCGTGCTGTTTTCAGGGTGCACGTAGACTGCATTAGCGACGTGATCAAGGCCGCTCAAGGGGCCATTGGCTATGGAGATGGCCCTCGCTTGTATGTTTCCGTCGAGAAAACTGCTGGCAACCGTCTTTCCCGTCGCAGTGGCGTTACCGCTGCGCGAATAATTTTTGATGAGTTGCTTCAACTCCAGTTTTTTATTCGCCTTCCACAAATTTGCCGCGGCCGGCTGGGCGAGCACCTCTTTGGCCTTCTTCTCGAATTCCTCCGGAAAATCATTGTCCGTGACGGTTTTCTTGAAGTCGGCCGTGTACCCCGCAGGCCACAGTATTTTTATGTCTTCGCGTGACTTCGCGGCTCTCTCATGCTGGCCGGCAAAGAGTTCCAGCAAGGTAAAACCCTGATAGCGGTATTTATGAATCGGATAAAAATTTCCTTTGCTTGCGACGGGTCTGGGCGAGTCGTATTCGACCGTAAACCTTGTCTCAGGCGTAAGCGTCGACGTTATGTTTTTCGGCAAACCGGATTTCTCAATGGCGTGTTCAACGACCGAACTCATGAACTGCAGTGGATCAGACAGCTTTTGGGTCGCGGTAAACGCTTCGATAAAGCGGTCTGCAACGTGCTGGATCGGGACGCCGGGGGCGATTTCTTCAGCTGATTGAAGAGCAATCCGGGCATCGGCTGCTTGCTGACCCGCCTGAATCACCAGGCGTGCCAATGAATGATCTGCTTCGCCGTCTTCCGAGATTTGAACATTGGAAGACAGGCCCGCGCTGTTGAGCAGGCTGCGGCTGTTACGGTGGCTTGCGGATTCATCGGACGTAAGCATTTCAGACGGACGAACGTCGTCAGGATCGGTCGCTGAACCGTCCGGCTCATCCATGAACTCATCCAGCGCATCGACCAACGCTGATTGAAGGGTGTCACTCACATAGTCCCTGTAAGTAACGTTTTGCGTATTATCGGGCACCACTTTTTTCAACAAGATCTCGATTCCCGCGAGCACCAGTGGGTCGTCAACGGGATCAAGCTCATCGGATTGGCTGACGAGTCGCTCGACGTCTTCTGCAAATGTCGGCAGATCGTCAAAAAGCTCCTGGATGCCCAGCATAATGTTGTCGTAGGCAACGGAGGCTTCATCACGCACGGTCTCCGGATCGGATAAGAGGCCCTGCAAAGGATCAACCAATGGTTCCGGTTCGGGCAGGAACACATGGGCGCACAATTGCTGGAGCGCCAGATAGAGGCCAACCAGCCCCGTCGCTTTCACGGGATTCTCCACGATCAACTCACCTGCCCGCCCGAGTGCCGCCGCACCCGCGCCGACTAAATAGCTGCTCATCCGGGTCAGCAATGAACCCATTTGCTCTCGCACCACTTCCGCTTGCGCTGCAAATGTTGTCGGGTCGACTTCCGTCGTTGATCGGTAAACGGGCGGAAGCATCTCTATCACTTCGTCAGTTGCAGAAGCACTGTCCCACGGCAGCACTTTGCGGGTGATTTGAGTGAACAAGTCATCCGCCTGCGTCACGAGTTGTTCCAGCAACACCAGTGGATTTGTTTCAAGCAGAGATTGCGCACCAGCAGCGTCGGGCCCTATCGGCAATCTGTAAAAATCCGTTGTGCCGTTTTTCCATGCCTCGCCACTAGGCTTCGGTCCGGGCCCGGTGGTGATGTGGCTATGGTCGAGTTCCAGCAGATTGAACGTTTTCAGGACATTGCAGGCCCACAAAAACCTGGCAAACACCCCCTCGGGAATACCTGCATCCCCCGTAGCAACGTGGGTGTAAAAATCGGTACTGCGTTCAAAGGCTTCGAGTTCTTCCAGCAACCACGTGGCGCCATCGTCCGACGAGGCAACACTCGTTGCCGTCGGCGTTGCGTTCACCGGCTCCGAGGACGGATGCGCACGCAGGCCTTCCAGCCAACTCGGGCCATCCAGCCAGTCCCACGCACTTGGCGCCGCACCCTCGTGGGGGTCGACCTTATCGCGCAGTGCCTTGACCTCTGTCAGATAGCGCTCCGGCCAACGCGCTCGTTTCACCGTGCCCTGTTCCAGCTGGTCGATGAAGGCTTCCAGTCGTGCGTGCGCCTCCTGGGGAGAAGGCTGCATCTGCGGCTCTTCGTCCAGTTTCATCATCGCCCTGTAAACGTCGCCATCACTTTTACGGATATAGTCCTGACCTTTTTCCGCAAGCGTCTTGAGGGTTTGCCATTGCTGATCGGAGATCAGTTCGAAGTTCTCGATCCGCTTGTCGCGCAAAGCACTTGAACGGTCCAGTTGAGCCTGTATGAAACCCGTGACGCCTTGCGGGTTTTCCTGCCCGCTGGGGAACCGCACGTTTTCGCCCAAGGCGCTCTGCCATTGAGCCCGTGGCAAGTCGCAAATCACGTCGACAATCTCTTTCAGGCGACTTTCATCCAACGAACCAACAGGCCGAATCGAACGCAACATCGCTTGCGCAAACAGCCCTTTAATGGCCTTGCCTGTGTTGGTTGTGTGCAAAATATCGCGCTCGTTACCGAGCACCGCCAATACCTCCTGCTCAGTGAGCGTGGCGGTCTGCAGGTGCTTTTGCAGCGCGAGCCATCGAGTATCCACGTCCTCCTGATCACGGAAGTCCGGTGCGGCCTGGCTCAATATCCGTTGGTGCAGCACCGGAGGAGCGATACCGTCACTCGATTCAGCGGACATGCCATTCACGATGGCCATGAGGTTTGCCAGGGCGTTGGGACTATTGCCGACGCGAAGCAGGCTTTCGGAGAGGAACGTGTGCGTGTTCAAGTCGTTGAGATGTGTAACCAGCTTCGGCTGGAAGTGAACCTGTGTCGCGTTTAGAGAAGGCACCAAGCGGATTTCCGTTTTGACTGGATCGACTTGTGAGCCTAAAGACCGGTGGCGGAAATCTCTTCTATAAATCGCTTATGCCGTTCCTGGCATACATCATCATTCCCCTGTGGGAGCGGGCTTGCTCGCGAAGGCGGTGCGTCAGTGACCTGGATGTCTCAGACCCTCAGCCTTCGCGAGCAAGCCCGCTCCCACAAGGGGTTTCGTCAGTCCATCAATCCCCATTCACCCGGTGGCGTGTGGGCAGCGGGGGTCGATTCGGCGTGCAACTTGAGGCGCAGGCGCAAATTGTTGACCGAATCGGCGTTTTTCAATGCTTCCTCCTCATCGATTGCACCCTCCACCACCAGCGCGTACAGCGCGCTATCGAACGTCTGCATGCCCAACTCCACTGACTTCTCCATGATCCCTTTCAGGTCGTCGAGTTCGTGGCGCCGGATCAGGTCGCCGATGGTCGGCGTGCCCAGCATCACTTCCACCGCCGCCCGGCGCTGGCCGTCGCGGGTGCGTACCAGGCGTTGCGAGACGAACGCTTTCAGGTTGTGGCTCAGGTCATGCAACAGTTGTGTGTGCCGTTCTTCCGGGAAGAAATTGATGATGCGGTCCAGCGCCTGATGGGCGTTGTGGGCATGCAGGGTAGAAATCACCAGGTGCCCGGTATCGGCAAACGCCAGCGCGTGTTCCATGGTTTCGCGGTCGCGGATTTCTCCGATCAGCACAACGTCCGGCGCCTGGCGCAGGGTGTTTTTCAACGCGGCGTGAAAGCTGCGGGTATCCACGCCGACCTCGCGCTGATTGATGATCGATTTCTTGTGCCGATGGATGTACTCGATCGGATCCTCGATGGTGACGATGTGCCCGCTGCTGTGACGGTTGCGATAATCGACCAGCGCCGCCAGTGAGGTAGACTTGCCCGAATCGGTGGCGCCTACGACCAGCATCAGCCCCTGTTTAAGCATGACCATGTCCAGCAGCACCGCGGGCAACTTGAGGTCTTCGAAGCGCGGAATGTCGAGTTTGATGTTGCGCGCCACGATCGACACATCGTTGCGTTGCTTGAAAATATTGACCCGGAAGCGCCCGACACCCGCCAAAGAGATCGCCAGGTTCATCTCCAGTTCCCGATCGAACTCCAGCCGTTGCTCGGCGTCCATGATGGACGTGGCAATGGCGGCGATTTGCCCCGGTTTGAACGGTTGGTCGGTCAAGGGCTTGAGCACGCCGTCGAACCGTGCGCAGGGTGGCGCGCCAGTGGACAGGTACAGGTCGGAACCATCCTGGCTGGCCAGGATCTTCAACAGCGCATCGATTTCCATGGCAAAAAGCATCCGCGAAGCATTCAATGAACGGGAATGACCCTGAAAAAGGGCCATACAGCGTCTACCTCCCCAGGATAGTAGACGCCGCCATACTGACAGATATGCAGGACACCTTGATGAACGCAATACCCACCGGCAGCGATGCCCAGGCCTTGATTGCCAGACTGGACTGGACGTGCACCCCCCTGGGCGCCGCCAGTGACTGGCCGCAGAGCCTGCGCACCGCGGTGGACATCGTGATTCATTCGCCGATGCCGATGCTGTTGCTGTGGGGCCCGGCGCTCACGCAGATTTACAACGACGGCTTCGCCCTGCTGGCCGGCAGTAAACATCCGCACGCTTTCGGACAGCCGACACACCTGATCTGGCCAGAGCTCCAGGACTTTACTGACCCGATTTACAGCGCCGTCCTACAAGGTCAGGTGCGAACCTACAGTGAACAGCGTTTTACCCTGCAACGTGATGGTGAAGATTCCGATTTCTGGCTGGATTTGACCTACAGCCCGATCCGCGATGAAAGCGCCGAGGTCGCTGGCATCCTGGTCACCGCCATCGAAACCAACGAGCGCCGGCGTATCGCCCTCGAACTTGAACAGCGCTCGGCCGCCAGCCTGAAGGCCCAGCGCGAAACCGAGGAACGCCTGCAACTGGCGCTGGCCGCCACCGACGCCGTCGGCACCTGGGACTGGGACATCAGCGACGACCGCTTTATCGCCGACAGCCATTTCGCCCAACTGCACGGTGTCGACCCGCTGCTCGCCAGCCAGCTGCCGATCAGTGCCTACCTCGAAGCCGTGCACCCGGAAGACCGCGGGATGGTCACCCGGGGCATCAAGCACTGCATTACCCATGGCACCGAATACGCCGAGGAATATCGCTTGCTCCAGGCCGATGGGCAGCTGCGCTGGGTGTTTGCCCGTGGCCGCTGTTACAAGGATCACCATGGCCGGCCCATTCGCTTCCTCGGCGCGGCCCTCGACCTGACCGAACGCAAACTCACGGAACAAGCGCTGCGCCAAAGCCAGACCGAGTTGCAGCTGATCATCAACGCGATGCCGATCCTGATCAGCTACGTCGACGCCGAGGAGCGCTTTCGCCTGAACAACGCCGCGTACCTGGACTGGTACGGCCTGACGCCCCAGGAGCTTTACGGTCGGACCATTCGTGAAGTGCTCGGTGAAGAAGCCTACGCCCTGCGCGCTGAATACATCGCGGAGGCACTGGCGGGACGCACCTGCTGTTTCAGTATCAGCACCCCCCATCGCGATGGCAGCACCCGTCAGGCCTTGATGAACTACCTGCCGCGTCACGGAGCGGACGGCGCGGTGAACGGTTTCTACATTTTCGTGATCGACGAAACCGAGCGCAAACTGACCGAAGAAGCCTTGCGCAACCTCAACGAAACCCTTGAGGAACGTGTGGCCGCACGCACCCAGCAACTGGCCGAAGCCAACCAGCGCTTGCAGAACGAGATGTTCGAGCGCGAACGGGCCGAAGACGCCTTGCGGCACGCACAAAAGATGGAAGCAGTCGGTCAGCTCACGGGCGGCATTGCCCATGACTTCAACAACATGCTCACCGGAATCATTGGCAGCCTCGACCTGATGCAGCGTTACATCGCCGACGGCCGCGCCGCCGAGATCGGCCGTTTCACCGAAGCGGCGGTGTCGTCGGCCAATCGCGCGGCCGCCCTGACCCATCGCCTGTTGGCATTTTCCCGGCGGCAGTCGCTGGATCGCAAACCGCTGAATGCCAACGAACTGATTCATTCCCTGGAAGACCTGCTCAGCCGTACCAAGGGCGATCACATCCAGATGCAACTGCGATTGGCCGATGAACTCTGGCCGGTCAGTACCGACGTCAGCCAGCTGGAAAACGCCCTGCTCAACCTGGTGATCAACGCCCGCGACGCCATGCCCGACCGCGGCGAATTGCTGATCGAAACCGCCAACGTGTACCTCGACGGCGATGACATCACACCCGTGGAGTCGGTCAAGTCCGGCGATTACGTGATGATTGCCGTCAGCGACAACGGCACCGGCATGACGCCGTCGGTGCTGGCCAAGGCGTTCGACCCGTTCTTCACCACCAAACCCATCGGCCAGGGCACCGGTCTCGGCTTGTCGATGATTTATGGCTTTGCCCAGCAGTCGGGCGGCCACGTCAGCCTCGACAGCGTGCCGGGCCAGGGCACTTGTGTGCGTTTGTACCTCCCGCGTCTGCGTTACACGGAGCCGGAAAATACCCTGCTGCCGTTCAGCGGCGAGGCGCCTGCGGCGATTGCCGGGGAAACCGTGGTGCTGGTGGAAGATGATCCGGCGGTGCGCATGCTGGTGCTTAACCTGCTGAAAGAACTGGGGTATCACGCCCACGAAGCACAAGATGCGAAGACCGCCCTGCCCTTACTGGAATCCGGCTTGCGCGTCGATCTGCTGGTGACGGATGTCGGGCTGCCGGGCATGAACGGAAGGCAGCTGGCAGAAATTGCCCGACAGCACCGCCCTGAACTGAAGGTGCTGTTCATGACCGGTTATGCGGAGAAAGCCGCGGAACGCCAGGGTTTTCTTGAGGAAGGCATGGACATGGTGGCCAAACCGTTTTCCATCGACCTGCTGGCCAACAAGATTCGCACGATGATCGGCCAATCGGATTGAGTTAAGGCATAATCCCGCGCCCCGCTGCCATCACCGTTGCAAGGTACTCGTCCCAATGAAAGCTCAAGCCCGCCATATCCTGGTGAAAACCTTGGAAGAAGCCGAGCAACTCAAACAACGCATCGCCAAGGGCGAAGCCTTTGATGTGCTGGCCAAGAAATACTCCACCTGCCCGTCTGGCAAGCGCGGCGGCGATCTTGGTGAAGTGCGGCCGGGGCAGATGGTCGGGGTGATCGATGCGGTGATCTTCAAGAAACCGCTACGTGTGGTGCATGGGCCGATCAAGAGCAAATTTGGCTATCACCTGGTGCAGGTTTTTTATCGGGATTGAGCGGTTGGCTTGAGGGCCTCTTCGCGGGCTTGCTCGCGAACCGACTGCGAAGCAGACAGCCATCCAGCTCTTATCCGGGGATCAGCGCCCCCGGCACCTGAATCACCCGACTCGCCAACCGATGCCCGGCCTCGGCCGCCTCCACCGGGCTACCACCCTTGAGCCGACTGGCCAGATACGCCGCACTGAACGAATCCCCCGCCGCCGTGGTGTCCACCACCCGCTCAACCTTTTGCGCCGGCACCTCGAACGACTCACCCTGACAACGAATCAGACAGGCCTCGGCACCGCGTTTGAGCACCACTTCCGGCGTGCCGATCTGTTCGTACGCGGCAAACACCGCCTCGCTATCGGAAAAATGGAACAGCGCCTGTTCGTCATCCACGGTCAGCAATGCCAGGTCGACATACGGCAGCACGCTGCGATACGCCGCCCGCGCTTCCTCTATCGATGTCCATAGACGCGGCCGGTAGTTGTTGTCGAACACGATCCGCGCGCCCCGCTGTCGGGCTTCGACCAGAGTTTCCAGCAACTTCGCCCGACCTTGCACACCCAGCACCGCCAGAGTAATGCCGCTGAAATACAGCACGTCGTAATCGGGCAGCGCCGCGAGAATCGGCACCGCCGCCGGTGTGGTGAAGCAATCGCGGACCGCGGCTTCGTTGCGCCAGTAGAGAAAGCGGCGTTCACCGGCGGCATCGGTCTGGATGCAGTACAAACCGGGCAAGCGACCGGGCAAGCGCTGGACCATGCCCAGGCCGATATTTTCGTTGGCCCAGCTTTGGCACATGGCGTCGCTGAAGCTGTCATCGCCCAGGGCGGTGACGTAATCCACCGCGCCACGCTCGCCGAGTTCGCGGGACAGGTAGACCGCAGTGTTGAGGGTATCGCCACCGAAGCTTTGTTGCAGGCTGCCGTCGGCGCGGTGTTGCAGTTCGATCATGCATTCGCCGATCAGGGCGATGCGTGGGGGGGTGATGGTAGTCATGATTCTTTCTCAGTCTGTCCGATGCATTTTTGGTGTCTTACAAGGCGTCTTCGCGGGCAAGCCCGCTCCCACATCGGGTCCCATTCCAATGTGGGAGCGGGCTTGCTCGCGAAGGCCACGTCTCGGTTTCGGACTTAGAAACAGGTTTCCATGGTTTCGATGACATTCAACTGCTCATCAACGAGGCACCCGGTGCGCCACTTGTCGAACGTCAGGCACGGGTGCGATGTGCCGAACGAAATGATGTCGCCCACGCGCAACTCAACCCCCGGCGCCACGGTCATGAACGCATGCTGGTCCATCACCGCCGTCACCTTGCAGGCGCTGACATCGTCGCCCGTCGCCGGCACCACACCGGCCTTGTAACGCAACAAAGGCACCGGCAGGCCGGCGTCATACGCCACGTCGCGCTTGCCCAGGGCAATCACCGCGAAACCCGGCTCCGGCAACGACTGCACGTGAGCCCAGACTTCCAGCGCCGGGCGCAGGCCTTCGTGCAGATCGCTGCGACGGTCGAGTACGCAGCATTGCGCTTCTTTGTAGATGCCATGGTCATGCGCCACGTAGCTCCCCGGGCGCAACACGCTGAGGAAGCGGCCAGCGGCGTTTTGCGCTTCGAAGGATTCAGCGATCAGGTCGTACCAGGCCGAGCCCGACGCAGTAATGATCGGCTTCGCAATGGCGAACGCACCGCTGTCCTGCAACTGCACCGCCAGACGTACCAGCGACGCGGCAAATTCGCGGATCCCGGTCACCGCATGGTCGCCATGGATCACACCTTCGTAGCCTTCGATTCCAGTCAACGCCAGCGCCGGTTGCGCGTTGATGGCCTTGGCCAGGGCGACCACTTCCTCTTCAGAGCGGCAACCGCAACGACCGCCGACCACGCCGTACTCGATCATCACGTTCAACCGCACGCCGCGCGACGCGAAATAGGCACCGAGGTCGGCGACGTTGTCCGGGTGATCGACCATGCAGTGGAAATCGAACGTCGGGTCCGCCAGCAGATCTGCAATCAACGCCATGTTCGGCGTACCGACCAGTTGGTTGGCCATCAGCACCCGGCGCACGCCATGGGCATACGCGGCGCGGGTTTGCGTGGCGCTGGCGAGGGTGATGCCCCAGGCGCCGGCGTCCAGTTGGCGGCGGAACAGCGCCGGGGTCATGCTGGTCTTGCCATGGGGCGCGAGTTCGGCGCCGCTGTTGCTGACGAACGTCTGCATCCAGCGAATGTTGTGTTCCAGCGCTTCGCGGTGCAGCACCAGCGCCGGCAGGCTGACATCACGCACCAGATGGGCGCCGGTCTGGGCAAAGCCCTTTTCCACGGCGGCAGTCGGTTGGGCAGTAGTCATGGTCAAACTCCTCACATTCGCGGCTGCAGGCAGCCGCTGTTATTCGTTGATCCGCCGGGCGAGGCTGTTGGCGCTGTCGATCAGCACCCGGCGGTAGTCGGTGTAATGGGTCTTGGCATCGGCCCGTGGCGCGACGATGCACAGGGTCGCAATCGCGATGCCGTTGGGGTCTTTCACCGGGGCGGCGAAGCAATGGGTGAAGGTGTCGGCAACGCTGTCGAAGGAAAAGAACCCATCGATGTGCGCCTGACGGATTTCCCCGAGAAACTGCTCCAGCGGCAGGCGTTCGCCGTTGGGCAGGATGAAGTCGTCGTGGTCGATCAGGTCGATGATTTCCTGGTCGCTCAGGTGCGCCAACAACAGGCGTCCGGAGGCCGTCCAGGGAATGGGCGCGTTCTCGCCGATGTCCGAGGAAATGCGGAAATGCCGCACGCCCTCTTTCATCAGCGCCACGGTGTATTTGCGCCCGTTGAGCAGGCACATCTGCGCCGTTTCATGGGTCTGGCTGACGATCTCCTGCAAGGCATGATCGGCCTCGCGGGTCAGGTCGAAATGGCGCAGGTGCGCCTGGCCGAGGAAGTACAGCTGCCGGCCGAGGTAGACGTGACCTTCCTTGCCCACGGGTTCGAGAATGCGCCGTTCCAGCAGCGAGGCCACCAGTTCGTAGACCGTGGATTTTGGACTGCCAATGCCGCTGGCGATTTCATTCGGGCGCAGCGGCTGGCCGATTTCCTTGAGGAAATCGAGGATATCGAACGCCCGGTCCAGACCGCGGGCCCGGCGCTTGATGGTGTCTTCGGTCATGTCAGTGGTTCCCATTAAAGTGCCGGGAGTTTACCTGGGGTTCAGCGATGGCTGTAAGGCCGCCATCGCCAGCAGACTGGCTCCCACATTTGGAATGCGTTTCCCTATGGGAGCCAGCCTGCTGGCGATGAAGCCACCTCGGCTCAGGCCTTTTTCTTGTAGGCAATGCAGTCGATCTCGACCTTGCAGTCGACCATCATGTTCGCCTGCACGCAGGCCCGTGCCGGCGCGTGTTCGGGTTTGAAATACTCGGAGAACACTTTGTTGAAGCTGGTGAAATCCCGCGGATCCTCCAGCCAGACGCCAGCACGCACGACATCTTCGAGGCCATAACCCGCCTCTTCGAGAATCGCGATCAGGTTCTTCATGGTCTGGTGGGTCTGTTCGACGATGCCACCGGTAATGATCTCGCCGTCCAGCGCCGGCACCTGCCCGGAAACGTGCAGCCAGCCATCAGCCTCAACGGCGCGGGCGAACGGGCGAGGCTGACCGCCAGCGGCGGTGCTGCCGGTGCCGTAACGAGTAATGCTCATGAGTGTTTCTCCTGATTGAAAAGTGAAAGGTCAAAAACGCGTGTTCTTGAGAAATTCCGCCAGACGCGGCGATTGCGGGCGTTCGAACAGTTCCTTGGGTGGCCCCTGCTCTTCGATCCGCCCCTGGTTCATGAAAACGATCTTGTCCGAGACCTCGAACGCAAAACGCATTTCGTGGGTCACCAGCAGCATGGTCATGCCTTCGTCCGCCAGGCCCTTGATCACGTTCAGCACTTCACCGACCAGTTCCGGGTCGAGGGCCGAGGTGACTTCGTCGAACAGCATCAGGCTCGGGTTCATCGCGATGGCCCGGGCGATCGCCACCCGCTGCTGCTGGCCGCCGGACAACTGGCCCGGATAGTGATCGCGGCGCTCGAGCAGGCCGACGCGCTCCAGCCATTTTTCGGCGAGCGCCACGGCCTCGTCCTTGTGCAGCTTCTTGACCTTCAACAGGCCCAGGGTGACGTTCTGCAACGCAGTGAGGTGCGGGAACAGGTTGAACTGCTGGAACGCCATGCCGGTCATGGCGCGATGGCGAGCGATGACCTTTTCCGCGTGACGCACGCGTTTGCCGTTGACCTCGTCATAACCGATGGACTCGCCATCGAGCACGATCTGCCCGCCCTGGAATTCTTCGAGCATGTTCACGCAACGCAGCAGCGTGGTCTTGCCCGAACCGCTGGAGCCGATCAACGTCACGACGTTGCCGCGCTGCATGCTCAGGTCGACGCCCTTGAGCACTTCGAGCTTGCCGTATTGTTTGTGCAGGCCGCGAATGTCCAGCAGGGCCTGGCCGTTTTGAGTGTTGGAAGGTTGAGTCATGGCAAGGCCACCCGCTTTTCAATGTGCCGGCCGAGTAATTCGATGGCGTAGTTGATGACGAAAAACAGAAATCCGGCGAACAGGTAAAACTCCAGGGTCATGAACGTCCGGGCGATGATCTGCTGGGTGCTGAGCAGCAGCTCGGCCACACCGATCACCGAGAGCAAGGTCGAGGCCTTGACGATTTCGGTCGACGAGTTGACCCAGGTCGGCAGAATCTGCCGCAACGCCTGAGGCAACAGCACATAGCCGAGGGATTGGTAGAACGTCAGGCCGATGGCCTTGCTCGCTTCCATCTGACCGCTGGGCAACGCCTGCAAAGCGCCGCGCACAATCTCGGCGACGTGAGAACCGCAGAACAACGTCAGCCCCAAGGCACCCGCCTGGAACGCACTGATCTGCCAGCCCAGCGCCGGCGCCATATAAAAGCAGGCCAGCACCAGCACGAACACCGGCGTACCGCGGATCAGGTCGACGTAAAAACGAAACGGCGCGCGCATCCAGACATTGCCGTAAGTCAGCACCAGACCGGTGACAATGCCGACCACCGTGCCCAGCAAAATGGCCAGGGCCGACACCTGCACACTGGTCAGAAAGCCTTGCCACAGCACGTCGCGGGCAACCCATAACTCATGCAACCAACTGGGTGATTCGTACATGGGGGCCTCCTATCGGCGAATCGCCAGACGCTGCTCGAGGTAACGCAGCAGCATGGCAATGAGGTAACAGGCCGCAACATAGAGCGCTGTGGTCACCAGCCAGGTTTCAATCACCCGGTAGCTCTCGACATTGATCTTGCGCGCGTAATAGGTCAGCTCCGGCACGGCAATCGCCGCCGCCAGCGAGGTGTCCTTGAACAGCGAAATGAAGTTGTTCGACAGCGCCGGCAGCACATTGCGCAGCATCACCGGCACGGTGACGTAGGCCTTGACCTGCCACTCGCCGAGGCCGATCGCCAGACCGGCTTCGCGCTGGCCCTTGGGAATGCTCAGCAAGCCGCCGCGGAACACTTCGGTCAGGTACGCCCCGGCGTACAACGACAGGGTGATTATGAACGAGGGAATCTTGTCCAGGCGGATACCGAGGCTGGGCAGTGCAAAGTAGATCAACAGAATCAATACCAGAATCGGCGTATTGCGGATCACCGTCACATACACCGACGCCAGCACCCGAAGCGTGCGGTGCTTTGACAGCAAGGCAAACGCCATCATCAGGCCGATCACGCAGCCGATGGCGATCGACACCAGTGCCAGCTCCAGGCCCAGACCGAGCCCCGCCAGCAAGGTATCGAAATCGCGCCACACGGCGGCAAAGTTCAACTGATAGTTCATGGTCAGCAGTACCTTGAACGGGGCGATTCAGCACCGCCCCGCTCTCACGGGATCATTTGAATTCGACAGGGAAACCGATGGCCGGGGTCGGCAGATCGACACCGAACCACTGCTTGAAGGATGCCGCGTAAGCCGGGAATTCAACGCCGGTCATGGCTTCATGCAAGGTGGTATTGACGAAGTTCAGCCAGTCCTGATCGCCGCGTTTGACCGCACAGGCGTAGGTTTGCGGGCTCCAGGCGTAAGTCGGGCTGCGATAGCGACCAGGGTTCTGCACCATCAGGTATTTCACCGACGACTGATCGGTGGCCGCTGCGTCGGCTCGACCCGAATTCACGGCCTGGTACATCAGGTCCACGCTGTCGTACTGATCGACCTTGGCTTTCGGCAACGCCTGATGCACCAGCTCTTCGGCGTACACGTTCTGCAGCACCGCTACGGTCACGCTGTCACCAGCGGATTTCAGGTCTTCGATTTCCTTGTACTTGCTGTTGGCCGGTAACAGCAGGCCGACGCCTTCGCGGTAGTACGGCAGCGTGAACGCCACCTGCTGCGCGCGACTGGCGGTGACGGTGATGAACTGGCAGCTGATGTCGACTTTGTCAGTCAACAGATTGGGAATCCGCGCATCGGACGACTGCACCACGTACTCGACCTTGGCCGGGTCATTGAACAGGCCCTTGGCAATCATGTGCCCGATATCGATATCAAAACCCTGCAACTTGCCATCCGCTCCCTGGAAGTGCCACGGCGCGTTGGTACTGCCCGTCCCCACGATCAATTTCCCGCGGGCCAGCACGCTATCGAGCTTGCTGTCCGCCGCTTGGGCCACGCCCACGGCAGCAGCCGAAGCTGCAAAGAGAAAAACACACGCTTTAAACAAGGAAGGTCGGCGATGCATGGCAAGCACTCCAGGATGATGTTTATTCCGCTATACCGGAACCAGGTATGTAACAACGGAATAGACAGCAGAAAGTGTGCCACAGGTTGTAGCGGGAAGGCAGGGGTAAATGAAAAGTGTTTTGAATCAAACAGATGGAATAATGCGTGGCAACAACGTTACCAAACGAGGCAGCGGCGTAGCGCTACCGTTGGCCACACAGAGCGGGTACTTGCACCACAAAGGCAGTTGGGTGGCTCAAAATGGCGCGGGTGGGTTTATCGATATCGTGGAGTTCAACAGGTCGTCTTCGCTAGAGGCAGCTCCCACATTGGAAGCATTCTCCAGTGGGAGCGAACCTGCTCGCGAAGGGGTGATTAAAACGCCCGCCTACATCCTAAGTGGGAATGCAGAGGAACAGCGTCATCAAGGTGCAGGCTCACCGCGCATCCACGGATTCAGTTTTTCGCCCGATGCAGGCATTCTTCGAGTGAATTGTTCGAACACGCGCCGTGCAGCTTGTGCTTTGCTGCCTGCAACGATCATGGATACAAAGCCCCAAAAACCCAAAGTCAGAAAAATTCCGGACAAGGCTCGTTGCTCGAAAATGATGTTCCGGACATAACGCCCATCTGCTTCGCTGGCAAATACTCCGCAGACCAGTTGCTTGATTTCATCGTCTGGCCGAACGGTCGGCCTGATGCAGTTTTCTGGCTTCAATACCCAGTCGTCAGAAAGAAAGGATTTAGCCGAGTCTTCCCGCACCATAAAAGTGATATCACTCTTTTTCATAGTCAAAACCGCATAATCAGGGATTATGGCGATCATGCTCAAAACCATGAGAAGCATGGCCAGCACCAAGCCGGTGCCATGACGACCTTTCCAGCTGTTCAAATCAGGATTACGCATCACTAGGAGATTTGCATCAAAGTACTTTCTGCCGCGGATCAATTGAGCGATGTTGATGTCATGGCGTTTAATTCGTTCGAGCAACTCAAGCATTTGCTCATAGCTATCCAGTCGTATGCCTGTTTTGAATCGGAAACTTTCGAGGTCCTTGACGGCAGACCATTGTTGGTTGAGAAAATCACTGGAGAACTCCTTACCACCGCCTATCAATCGCCAAATGCGTTCGATCAGGAAGAAACCGGAAGCTGCTCTTAAGTAGCCATACCAGGTAAGCAGCAGGACCAGCATAAGGGGAAGACAATACTTCATGACCTCAAGGATTGCGGTCAACTGCGGAAGAACAGGTTCTACGTTACTGACAGCCATCATATTTCCTTATAAAGACAATCCTGGTCCACGATGAAATCGAAGCACAGCTAGCGATCGCTGGCATCCTTGTAAACATCTCCATGCTCCCTCTTACCCACCGCTATTACGGTCACGATCAGCACCTCATCAACTACGCGATAAACCAGTCGATAACCCGCGCTACGTAGTTTGATTTTGTAAGCATTCCCTAACCCACACAGATGGTCCGCAGGAACGTGCGGGTTGATCAGCCGCTGTTGAAGCTTTCTTTTGAATTGGTCTCTGAGGTTTGCACCGAGCTTCTTCCACTCCTTGAATGCTTTTTCAGAAAACTCCAACTCATAGGTCATCAATCGAAACCTTTATAGTCAGGTCATTTTCACGCTCCTTACATAGAGCGATCAATTCCAGATCGTCGAGGCGAGACATCATGGCCTCGTACTCTTTGGCCGGTACGCAGTAAAAAGCCGGCTCGTTGCGGTTGAGTATTGCAACGGACTGGCCACCGCCCGCGGCGACCGTACCCATCGGATTCTTTTTCAGTTCGGAGATACTCGCTACAACCTGTGAAAGCACGATATGCGGCATGAAGGTGTTTCCTGGAGTGCTTTTAGACGTACTAAAAATAGCACTCTGATGCGCGTTTGACGTTATTGCTTTTGACATGGCAGCGTTACCGAGAATGGGAAAGCGCAAAAGGTATCAGCTCCTGCGCTTCTCGATTTCCGTGTTTCTTATCGGCCAAGTCCTTCAGTCAGGGCGAACACCGTCCTGATTCACGTAGGAAAAACTTCATGAGATCTGGCACGATCACCCGCCGATGCGAACCAGCAACACCCGCGTCACCCGACGCTCCTCTACCGCCACCACCGTCATCCGCCAGCCCTGCCACTCATGGCTGTCGCCGATCATCGGCAAGCGATCGAGCAAGCTCATGACCAAACCCGCCAGGGTCTGGTAGTCGTCGGTTGGTTCAGCGGCAAAACCGGTTCGCTGCCGCACTCGCGACAGGTTCAGTGCGCCGCTGACCATGAACCCGCCCTGCTCTTCGACCACGTCCGGACCTTCGATTTCGCTGGCGTCCGGCAGTTCGCCGGCAATCGATTCGAGGATGTCGGTCATGGTCAGCACACCGACGAAGTCGCCGAATTCGTTGACCACGAAGGCAATGTGCGTCGAGGCTTTGCGCATTTGCTCCAGGGCGTTGAGGATCGAGTAGCTGTCCAGCAAGTTGAGGGGCTTGCGTGCCAGATGCTCGAGGTTCGGCTCATTGCCGGCCAGGTATTCCTTGAGCAACTCCTTCTTGTGCACGAAGCCCAGTGGCTCATCCACGATGCCGTCGCGAATCAGTGGCAGACGCGAATAGGACGAGTGCATGAGCCGAGCACGAATCGCTTCTGCGTCGTCGGACAGGTCGATGTAATCGACGTCGGCGCGAACAGTCATCAAGGTGCGGATGGGACGCTCAGCCAGTTGCAGTACGCCGCTGATCATCACCCGCTCACGACGGTCGAACAAAGCTTCACCGGGCGCCTCAGCGCTGTCCAGCAGGTCGGTAATTTCCTCACCGACCTCCTCGGCCGCCAACGTGCGACCACCGAGCAAACGCAGCACCGCATGAGCCGTGCGTTCGCGCAACGGCCGCAGGCCCTGCATGGAGCGCTTGCGCCGGGCGCGGGCGATCTGATTGAAGATTTCGATCAGGATCGAGAAACCGATGGCCGCGTACAGGTAGCCTTTCGGAATGTGGAAGCCCAGGCCTTCAGCGGTCAGGGCGAAACCGATCATCATCAGGAAGCCCAGGCACAGCATGATCACGGTCGGGTGGGCATTGACGAAACGGGTCAGCGGTTTGCTGGCGACGATCATCAGGCCGATGGAAATGATCACCGCGATCATCATCACCGCCAGCTCATCAACCATGCCCACGGCGGTGATCACCGCGTCGAGGGAGAACACGGCATCGAGTACCACAATCTGCGCGACGATCGGCCAGAACAGCGCATACGCGGTATTGGACCTGCGCTCGCCGACATGGCCTTCGAGTCGTTCGTGCAGTTCCATGGTGGCCTTGAACAGCAGGAACACGCCGCCGAACAACATGATCAGGTCACGCCCCGAGAAGCTTTTGTCGAACACCTCGAACAGCGGCTGCGTCAGGGTCACCAGCCAGGAAATGCTCGCCAGCAGGCCCAGGCGCATCAGCAGCGCAAATGACAAGCCGATGAGACGCGCACGATCGCGCTGCTCGGGCGGCAGTTTGTCCGCGAGGATCGCGATAAACACCAGGTTATCGATGCCGAGCACCAGTTCCAGCACGATCAGCGTCAACAAACCCAGCCACGCGGTGGGGTCAGCTATCCATTCCATAAAAATGTCTCGATCTCTTCAGTGAATTCACAATGCCGGGCACGGCAAGGCGCGGCCCAGAGGCCTTGGGGCATGAATGACAAAGGTATCGGGAAGTCGAAAGACTGGATGTTTCGCGGGCATCAGACGCGCGTGGAGGCGCGATGGGGAAGGATAACTGGGGGGCTCCGAGAGGGTGTTCATGCAAGTCCTGAAAATGAAAAGGCCTTGGAGCGTACAGGCGCCAGGGACTTTTCCTACAGCTGGAAATCATTACAAAATCTGTAGAAGGTCAGGATTTTAGCTGTTCAGGCGGCCGCATTCGCGAGCAAGCCCGCTCCCACAGTTGAACAGTGTCCGGTGCAAATTGTGTGCTCGACACTGCACCCTGTGGGAGCGGGCTTGCTCGCGAAGCTTCTAGCTTTTGACTGCAGTGCTTTTCACCCGCTCGATATACCGCACCACCGCCGCCGACTTCTCGAACCGCCGATACACCAACGACAACCACGAACTCGCCTCGCAACCCTTGATCGACCGGTACGCGACCCCGGGCAGTCCGACGTGTCCGACCACCGACTCCGGCACCACCGCCACGCCCTGCCCCAGCGACACCAGCGCCAGCACCGCGACCAGCCCACCCGGTTGCGCTCCGAGTTTTGGCGAAAACCCGCCCTCGGCGGCCACTTGCAACGTGCCGCTGATTTGTTCCGGGAGGATGAATGTTTCGCCCTGGAGGCGTTCCGGGCCAATCTCGGTCAAGCGACACAGCCAGGATTCGACCGGCAGTGCCAGCACGAAGCCTTCCGCGTCCAGCCGGATCGCGTCCAGGCCTTCGGGCAGGGTCATGGGTGAGCGCACATAACCAATGTCGAATCGACCCTCGGCCACCATGGCCGGCAATGACACCATCGGGTATTCGCGCACGTTCAGACTGACGTCGGGGCACTCGCGGCTGAAGGCCTGAACTTGTTTCTGCAGCAGGCCCGAGTACACCGCTGACGCCACATAGCCGAGTTCGATATGGCCAATTTCCCCGCGTCCGGCGCGCTGGGCATTGTGCTGGGCGTATTCGAACTGGCGCACCGTCGCTTCGGCTTCGATCACCAGCGCGGCACCCGCCTCGGTCAGACTGACTTCACGGGTTTGCCGCACGAACAGCCGCGTGCCGAGTTCGCTTTCCATGTCCTGGATCTGTCGAGTCAGGGTCGGCGGCGCGATGCCCAGTTGTTCGGCGGCGCGGGTGAAGTTGCCTTGCCGGGCGACGGCCAGGAAATAGCGGAAATGGCGAATATCCATGGTGCATTAGCTCAAAGGTAATGAAATCCCGATACAGGGCTAACGGAACGCTTGATCGCTCGCGATAAGCTCGTCGTGTACTGACAGTAGAGAGCCTATGCCATGCACGTCAAACCCCATAACGCGGCATCGATCAGCACCCTTGCCCAAAAGGCAATCCGATGATGAGCCGCGTCAGTCCCCACCTGACGTTGTTGACGGCCTCCGGCGTCTGTTCGTTGATCGTCCTCGACACCAATATAGTCGCCGTCACCCTGCCGACGATCGCCCGGGACCTGGGCGCCAATTTTGCCGACATCGAATGGGTGGTCAGCGCGTACATGCTGGCGTTCGCGGCCCTGTTGCTGCCGGCCGGGAGCATCGCCGACCGCTTTGGCCGGCAGAAAACCCTGCTCTGCGGCCTGGGCCTGTTCATTCTGGCATCCATGGGTTGCGGTGCCGCGCCGACGGCGTTGTTCCTCGACATTGCCCGCGCGGTCAAGGGTGTCGGGGCGGCGCTGTTGCTGACTTCGGCGCTGGCCTCCATCGGACACACCTTTCACGATGAAGTCGAGCGAGCCAAGGCCTGGGCGTTCTGGGGCGCGTGCATGGGCGTGGCGATGACCGCGGCGCCGCCCCTCGGCGGGCTGATAACCGAATACATCGGCTGGCGCTGGATTTTCTACCTCAACTTGCCGGTCGGCCTGTTGCTGATCGTCATGGTCTGGCGCGCGGTGCCGGAATCCCGCGATCCTCAATCCGCACGCCTCGATCCGTGGGGCAGCCTGGCCTTCAGTGCCAGTTTGCTGTGCCTGATCTGGGGCCTGATCGAGGCAAACCGGATCGGCTGGAGCAACCCGGTCACATACGGGCGGCTGATCGGCGGTGCGCTGCTGCTGGGCGTGTTTGTCGTGATTGAACGGCTGCAACAACGGCCGATGGTCGACCTGCAATTATTCAGATACCCGCGCTTTATCGGCGCGCTGCTGGGCATGTTCGCTTATGCCGGTTGCGCCCAGGTGATGATGACGCTGCTGCCGTTCTATCTGCAAAACGGCCTGGGGTTTTCGGCCATCGCCTCGGGCCTGGGCATGTTGCCGTTTGCCGTGACCATGCTGATGGGGCCGCGGCTCGGCGTACGCCTGTCCAGCCGCTTTGCCCCGGCGACCATGATGGCGACCGGTTTGACGCTCGTCGGCGCCGGTAATTTGCTGAGTGCCTGGGCGGTCAGCAGCGGCGGCTACCTGCCCTTCGCCCTGGCAATCGCCGTGACCGGCGCCGGGGCCGGATTGCTCAATGGCGACACGCAAAAGAACATCATGGCCTGCGTGCCCCGGGCGCGCACCGGCATGGCGTCGGGCATGAGCACCACCATGCGCTTCAGCGCCATCGTGTTGACCCTCGGTGTATACGGTGCGTTGCTGTCCGGTCATACCGAGGCATTGCTGCGCGCGGGCCTGGCCGCTCACGGTGCGCAATGGCTCGGTGAAACCCAGGGCATCGCCTCGCGCGTCGTGGCCGGCGACATGTCGGCGGCGCTGAGCCTGCTGCCGGACACCGCTCGTAACGTCGTGGAACCGCTGGCCCGCGAAGCGTTCGTCGGCGGCTTCAGTTTGCTGCTCCGGGTCGCGGGCCTGCTGGCCTTGCTGGGCGCAGTCGTGGTCGGCATCTTGATGCGCCATCCGATCCCTGCCCCGTCGACGGCGTCCTTCAGCGCGAAGGCCTGAATGACGCCAGCACCCGCTCGGCATTGGCAGCGCAGCCCATGCCGTCGGGCCTGGACTGAATGTCGTCGATCACCGTCAGCAGCTTCGCCTTGCTCTGTGCCAGGTGCCGTTGCATCTGTTCGATCTGCTCGATCTTGCGCCTCAAGCCCGCGATCAGTTCGTCTTGCTTGACGTCGCCGGACGCGGTAATCGACAACAACTGTTTCAGCTCTTCCAGGCTGAAGCCGGCCTGCTGCGCGCACTGGATGAGATACAGCGTTTGTAAAACCTGTTCGGGGTAATGCCGGTAGCCATTTGCCCGGCGCTCCACGTTCTGGATCAGACCCTGGGCTTCGTAAAAACGAATACGCGAGGCATTGAGCCCGCTCAGTTGCGCCAATTCTCCAATCTTCATCTCAGCCCCATTGTGCCGCTTGACATTAAAGTTAGCTTTAAGCTTAGCCTCTGCTCTTCATTGATGAGGAGTCAAGCATGTCGCCCTTCCAGACGTTGAATCTGCCCAACGGTCAGACCCTGCGCAATCGCATTGCCAAAGCGGCAATGGAGGAAAACCTCGCCGATACCGAGCAGGCACCTTCCGCTGCGCTATTCCGGTTGTACCAGGCCTGGGCCGAGGGCGAAGCCGGGCTGCTGCTGACCGGCAACGTGATGATCGACCGCCGCGCCATGACCGGCCCCGGTGGCGTGGTGCTTGAGGACGAGCGCGACCTGCAGCGCTTTCGTCAGTGGGCGACGGTCGGCAAGGCCGGCGGCGCGCAGTTCTGGATGCAGCTCAATCACCCGGGGCGCCAGACCATGGCCAACCTGGGCCAGCAGGCGATGGCGCCCTCGGCAGTGGCGTTGGACCTGGGTTCGTTCTCGAAGATGTTCGCTGCCCCCAAGCCGATGTCCGAAGAGGATATTGCCGAAGTGATCCGGCGCTTCGCTACCAGTGCAGCCCTGGCGGAAGAGGCCGGCTTCACCGGCGTGCAGATTCATGCCGCGCACGGTTACCTGATCAGCCAGTTCCTCTCGCCATTGACCAACCAGCGAACCGACCGTTGGGGCGGAACGCTCGAGAATCGCGCGCGCCTGCTGATGGAAGTGCTCCGCGCCGTGCGCCACGCCGTGTCGCCGCAGTTTTGCGTGGCGGTGAAGCTCAACTCGGCCGACTTCCAGCGCGGTGGATTCGATGCCGATGACGCCCGGCACGTGATCCAGTGGCTCAATGATCAACAGATCGACTTGCTGGAACTGTCGGGCGGCAGCTACGAAGCCCCGGCCATGCAAGGCGAAGCGCGCGATGGGCGGACGCTGGCGCGGGAAGCCTACTTTCTGGAGATGGCCAGCGAACTGGCCGGCGTGGCGCAGATGCCGGTGATGGTGACGGGCGGCATCCGGCGCCTGGCCGTTGTCGAACAGGTACTCGCCAGCGGCGTCGCCATGGCCGGCATCGGCACAGCGCTGGCTATCGAGCCGCAGCTGGTCAAACAGTGGCGTGAAGGCCGGGACAGCCACCCGCAACTGCCGCCGATCCGCTGGAAACGCAAGCCCCTGGCGGCGCTGGCAAGTATGGCCGTGGTGAAATTCCAGCTCCATCGTCTCAGCCGCGGACGCCAGCCCCGTCCGCAGGTGTCGGCGCTCTGGGCGTTAATCCTCGACCGCGTGTACATCGGCCGTCGTACGCGTCAATACCGTCAGGCCATGGGCAAATAATCAGCACTGTGGCTTGCCCGCGAATGGGGCGGCCCAGACGATGCAGAACTCAACCCGAAACCAGCTCATCGATATGTCGATAATCCGCCTGCAACTCCGCCGCCAACTGCCTCGCCCGTCCCAACCGAATCGGCCCGCGCTCGATATCGATCAGCAGCCCCGGGCACCCCAGCGCCGGCACGCCCGACCACTCTTTCAAGCGCCCATCCGTGACCAGTAGCAACCGCTGTTGTTCCGCCGGCAAGCGCTTTTGCCTCGCCGCAAGCCAGCGCCCCGCCTCGCCCAACGCCGCCAGCAACGGTGTGCCGCCACCCGCGCCGAGCTCATCGAGCCAGTGGCGCAGGCCCGCGGAGGCTTTCAGCCCCTGCACTTGCCATCTCGGCGCATGACCGCTGGCGGTCAACAACGCCAGACGCGCACGTTGCCGATAAGCATCGTCGAACAGCTGAGCCAGCAGCCCTTTGGCGTCGCTCAATGCCTGATGACGGCGCGTCGAAGCCGAGGCATCGACGATCACCAGCCACAGCTCATGAGGCGAACGCGTACGTAAATGAAACAGCACATCCTCGCGCTGACGCGGGCGACCGTTAAGCAGCGTGCCGGGCCAGTTGATCGAACCGCTTTGCGCCGCCCGACGCTTGCCTTGCCTGCCGCTGTCCAGCTGTCCCGCACGGGGCTTGGCATTCGCCCCCGCAGCAGATCGAGGGCGAATGCCTAGGGCTTTTTTGGCCAGCTCGGCACGTCACGTCGGGCGCCGACCGGCAACGCCTGCGCGGGCATTTCGCCCCACTGGCCCTCACCGGCGCTCGGGGTGGAGTTTTGCGCCGAAGGCTGCTGGGCCTGTTGCGGTGTCGGCGGCGATGGTTCGCGACGACGGTGGCGCAAGGCGAACTCGGCCACCGCGTCGATATCCTCCGCGGCAATCGCGCTCGCCCCGCGCCACGCCGCATGGGCACGCGCCGCGCGCAGCCAGACCAGATCGGCACGCAGGCCATCGACGCCAGCGGCAAAACAGCGCTCAGTAATCTGCGCCAGCGCTGCATCGTCGAGCGGGATGCTCGCCATTGCGCTGCGCGCTGTCTCGCACCGTTCGCGCAACGCCTGCTGCTGATCTTCCCACTCGACGCAGAAACGTTGGGGATCGCTGTCGAAATCCAGGCGCCGACGGATGATCTGCCCGCGCTGGGACGGTTCGGTGTGACCACTGAGGGCGACGTTCAGCCCGAAGCGGTCGAGCAATTGCGGGCGTAGCTCGCCCTCTTCCGGGTTCATCGTGCCGATCAGCACGAACTTCGCCGAATGCCGATGGGAAATGCCGTCTCGCTCGATCAGGTTGGTGCCGCTGGCGGCGACGTCGAGCAACAGGTCCACGAGGTGATCGGGGAGCAAATTGACTTCATCGACGTAGAGCACGCCGCCATCCGCCTTGGCCAGCACGCCGGGTGAAAACTGTGCGCGCCCATCGCTCAGGGCCGCGTCGAGGTCTAGGGTGCCGACCAGGCGCTCTTCGGTGGCACCGAGTGGCAAGGTGACGAACTGGCCGCTGGCGAGCAGGTCTGCAAGGCCACGGGCCAGGGTCGACTTGGCCATGCCGCGCGGGCCTTCGATCAGCACGCCACCGATTTTCGGGTCGATGGCGGTGAGGCATAGGGCAAGTTTCAAATCGTCGGCGCCGACCACGGCGGAGAGCGGGAAATGTGGGGTGTCGGTCATTGGGGTTGTCTCTGTCGTGGTCGATGATCTATCAATAAATTCACAGACACTTTCGTCCCTGTGGGAGCGAGCCTGCTCGCGATGGAGTGTCAGTCGACATCAATGTGGCAGATACACCATCGCGAGCAGGCTCGCTCCCACAAGGTCAGGTGGTGTGCGCTAACCGTCTTCTTCTATGTCCAGCAACAGGTTCTCCAGCGCCTCGCGGTACTCGCCCGGCTCCTTCCACATGCCCCGCTGCTGCGCTTCCAGCATACGTTCGGTCATGTCGCGCAAGGCATGTGGATTATGCTCGCGGACAAACGCCCGGGTCGCCGGGTCCAGCAGGTAAGCATCCGCCAGCAACGCGTACTGGTGATCGTCGATCAACCGGGTGGTGGCGTCGAAGGCGAACAGGTTGTCGACCGTGGCCGCCATCTCGAACGCACCTTTGTAGCCGTGGCGCTTCACGCCGTCGATCCACTTCGGGTTAGCTGCCCGGGAGCGGATCACCCGGTTCAACTCTTCCTTCAACGTACGGATTTTCGGCAGGTCCGGCTGGCTGTGATCGCCATGGTAACTGGCCGCCGCCGCGCCGCTGAGGCTTTCTACGGCCGCGAGCATGCCGCCCTGGAACTGGTAATAATCGTTGGAATCGAGCACGTCATGCTCGCGGTTGTCCTGGTTTTGCAGCACCGCCTGCACCTGCTTCAAGCGCTGGGCGAACTGGTCGCGGGCGGCAGTGCCCTCGTCGGCGCCGCCGTAAGCGTAGCCGCCCCAGTTCAGGTACACCTCGGCAAGGTCTTCGCGGCTTTGCCACAAACGCCCGTCGATAGCGCCCTGCACCCCCGCGCCGTAAGCGCCGGGTTTGGCGCCGAAGATGCGCCAGCCGGCCTGACGTCGGGCGGCCTCTTCGTCGAGCCCCGACTGCAACAGGCTGTCACGTTCGGCGCGGACCTTGGCGGCCAGCGGATTGAGGTCGTCCGGCTCGTCGAGCGCGGCAACGGCTTGCACTGCCGCGTCGAACAAGCGGATCAGGTTGGCGAACGCATCACGGAAGAACCCGGAGACACGCAAGGTCACGTCGACGCGAGGGCGGTCGAGCAGGCTCAGGGGCAGAATCTCGAAATCGTCGACCCGCTGACTGCCCGTGGCCCAGACCGGACGCACGCCCATCAGCGCCATGGCTTGCGCGATGTCATCACCGCCGGTGCGCATGGTCGCGGTGCCCCAGACCGACAGGCCGAGCTGACGCAGATGATCGCCATGGTCCTGCAGGTGCCGCTCGAGAATCAGGTTGGCCGACTGGAAACCGATGCGCCACGCCGTGGTGGTGGGCAGGTTGCGCACATCCACCGAATAGAAATTGCGCCCGGTGGGCAGCACGTCCAGACGACCGCGGCTGGGCGCGCCGCTGGGGCCGGCGGGCACGAAACGGCCGCTGAGTGCGTCGAGCAGACCGCGCATTTCTGCGGGGCCGCAGGCGTCCAGGCGTGGGGCGACGACTTCGCGCAGGTGGTCGAGAATCGCGCGGACGTCGTCCCACCGGGGCCCCTCCTGTAGGAGCGAGCTTGCTCGCGATGGTGTGTCAGTCGACACCACTGTGTCTGAGACTCCATCGCGAGCAAGCTCGCTCCTACAGGGGGCATCCAGCGTCTGGGCAATCAGGTGTAGGGCAAACAATTCCAGGCGCTCACGGGTATCGCCCGCCGTGCGCCAGAGTTCGTCGCTCACCGCTTGCATTGCCTCGGGACGCGGGCCGGCCCACGGGGCCGCCAACGCACAATCGAGCGGATCGAACCCCAGTTCCAATGCCCTGGCCAGCGCCCGCAACAAACTCGACTGTGCTCCGCGTCCATCGCCACGCGGGATGCGTAACAGCGCCAGCACGGTGTCCAGGCGCAGGCGCCCGCTGGGTGATTCACCAAAGATGTGCAGGCCATCGCGGATCTGCGACTCCTTCAAATCGCACAGATAGGTGTCCAGGCGCGGCAGCCAGATCGCCGCATCGGCATCGCTGTCGAGTGGGGTGTCGAGCTGCAATTCGCGGTCGATATGGGTGTCGCGCACCAGTTGCAGGATGTCGCGCTGCAACTCCCGGGCGCGCCGTGGGTCGAGCAGCTGCGCTTCATAATATTCGTCGGCCAGCAGCTCGAGGTTGCGCAGCGGTCCGTAGGTTTCGGCGCGGGTCAGCGGGGGCATCAGGTGATCGATGATCACCGCTTGCGTGCGGCGCTTGGCCTGGGCGCCCTCGCCCGGATCGTTGACGATGAACGGATAGATGTTCGGCAGCGGTCCGAGCAACGCATCCGGCCAGCAGTTTTCCGACAATCCGACGCCTTTGCCCGGCAGCCATTCGAGGTTGCCATGCTTGCCGACGTGGATCACGCCGTGGGCGCCGTAGGTGTGGCGCAACCAGAAATAGAACGCCAGGTAACCGTGCGGCGGCACCAGGTCCGGGTCGTGATACACCGCGCTCGGATCGACCTGATAGCCCCGGGCCGGTTGAATGCCGACGAACGTCAGGCCGAAACACAACCCGGCGATCATCATCCGCCCGCCACGGCACATCGGGTCGCTCTCGGGCGTGCCCCAACGTTCCAGCACCGCCTGGCGGTTGGCGTCGGGCAAGGCGCTGAACATCCGCTGGTAGTCATCCAGAGCGAGGCTCTGATGACAAGGACGCTGATCGAGGGTATCGAGATCGTTGCTGACGCCGCCGAGCAATTGCTGGATCAACGCGGTGCCGCTGTCCGGCAGTTCCGCCGGCAGCGGGTAGCCCTGCTGATGCAATGCCCGCAGGATATTCAGCGCAGCGGCCGGCGTGTCGAGGCCGACGCCGTTGCCAATGCGCCCATCCCGGGTCGGGTAATTGGCGAGGATCAGGGCGATGCGTTTCTCGCCGTTCGGCACCCGCGCCAGATCGACCCAGCGCCGCGCCAGCTCGGCAACAAAATCCATACGTTCGGCGTGCGGGCGATAACACACCACATCGGACTGACTGCGCTCGCTGCGCCAGGCCAGGTCCTTGAAACTGATCGGACGGCTGATGATGCGGCCGTCCAGTTCCGGCAGCGCGATGTGCATCGCCAGGTCCCGCGGGCCGAGGCCTTGCTCGCTGGCGCGCCAGCCGGGTTCGTTGTCCTGGGCGCAGATGGCCTGGATCACCGGGATATTGCGGCGAAACGGCCGCAGATGTGGCGCTTCGGGGCTGGATTGAGCGAAACCGGTGGTGTTGAGAATGACCCCGGCTTCGACCTCGTCCAGCCAGTCCTCGACCACCGTCAGGCAGCCCGGCTCCTTCAGGCTGGCCACGGCAATCGGCAGCGGGTTCAACCCTGCCGCTTGCAGGCGCTGGCAAAAAACATCGATGAACCCAGTGTTCGCCGCCTGCAAATGCGAGCGGTAAAACAGTACCGCCGCCACCGGTTGACCGGGCAGCCAGTCGGTTCGCCAATCGCCCAGGGCGGCGGGGCTTGTTTGCGGATGGTAGATCGCGGTGCGCGGCAGGGTTTGCGGTTCGGCCCACGGATAATCACGGTCCAGCCAGTGCGTGGCGAGGCAGCGAAACAGCTCGAGGGCGTTGGCCATGCCGCCCTGGCGCAGGTAATGCCAGAGCCGGTCGCGTTCTTCTGCCGGCACCGTGCTCAGGTCGCTGAGTTCCGGGTCCGGGCGATCGTCGCCGGGCACCAGGATCAGCCGCACGCCGCGCTGCGACAACTCCACCAGCCGCTCGACGCCATAACGCCAATAGGCGATGCCGCCGTGCAGCGAAATCAGAATCACCTTGGCATGACGCAGCACTTCATCGACATATAAATCAACCGAAGCGTGATTTTGCACCTGCATCGGGTTGGCCAGGCGCACGCTCGGGTAATCGTCGGGCAATTGCTGCGCCGCTTCGGCGAGCAGCGCCAGGCTGGAGTCGCCGCTGCACAGGATCACCAGCTCGGCGGGGGTTTGTCCGAGGTCGGCGATGTTGTCATCCGACACGAAACCGCCGGGCTGGGTCCTGAGCAGGTGCATGGGTTAAACGCTGAGCGCGGCGCGCAGTTGCGCTTCGAGTTGCCCGGCGTCCAATTCCTGGCCGATCAACACCAGACGCGTGGTGCGCGCTTCATCGGCGCCCCACTGACGGTCGAAATGCTTGTCGAAACGAGTGCCCACGCCCTGGATCAGCAGGCGCATCGGTTTGTTCGGAATCGCGGCGAAACCCTTGACCCGCAGGATGCCGTGCTTGACCACCAGTTGGGTCAGCGCGTCCATCAGCAGGCTCTCGTCCGCCTGCGGCAGTTCAATGGAGATGGAGTCGAACGCGTCGTGATCGTGGTCATCTTCGCCTTCATGGTGGTGATCGTGATGGCTGTGACGGCTGTCGATGTGTTCTTCGGAACCGGCGCCCAGGCCAATCAGCACGTCGAGCGGCACGCGACCACTGCTGGCCTCGATGACTTTCACCGCCGGCGGCAGTTCTTCGGCGACTTCCAGGCGCACGCGGGCCAGGTCTTCAGGGCTGATCAGATCGGCCTTGTTGAGGATCACCAGGTCGGCGCTGGCCAGTTGGTCGGCGAACAGTTCGTGCAGCGGTGATTCGTGGTCCAGGTTCGGGTCGAGTTTGCGTTGGGCATCCACTTGATCCGGGAAAGCCGCGAAGGTGCCAGCGGCCACGGCCGGGCTGTCGACCACGGTGATCACCGCGTCCACCGTGCAGGCGCTGCGGATTTCCGGCCACTGGAACGCTTGCACCAGGGGTTTTGGCAGGGCCAGGCCAGACGTTTCAATCAGGATGTGATCGAGATCGCCGCGACGGGCGACCAGCTCGCGCATCACCGGGAAGAATTCTTCCTGGACGGTGCAGCACAGGCAGCCGTTGGCCAGTTCATAGACGCGGCCGTTGGCTTCTTCTTCGGTGCAGCCGATGGAGCATTGCTTGAGGATTTCGCCATCGATGCCCAGCTCGCCGAACTCGTTGACGATCACCGCGATGCGGCGGCCCTGAGCATTGTCGAGCATGTGCCGCAGCAAGGTGGTTTTGCCCGAGCCGAGGAAGCCGGTGACGATGGTGACGGGAAGTTTGGCCAGTGTTTTCATCGGATGCCCTTTGGCAAGGTGGCGGGCATACGGGACGACAATCGCTGCGACGGACGCGCGCGGAAGAGTTCGCCACCGGATCACCCCGCCCGGTTGTAGTGAGAATCTGTGTCGAGGCAGGTCTCCTGGCTGACAGTGTGTCGGGCCGAGGGCCCGACATTCGCTGCGCCTTCCCGCGAACCCGTTGCACAGGGTTTGCAGTGGCGTGGCAGCGAACATCACCGTTCACAGTTGCGGGGGCAGCCGCGGCATCGACCGCGTTCCCTTCTTAGCTTCGGCACTGCCGAAGAACCTCGAATGCGCAAGGCTACGCATGGTACTGGGGCGGGTCAATGTTCACATGACATCGGCGGCGCTGCCTTCGATTCCGAATTGAGAACCGCTGCCAATTGACGCCCTGCCACTGCCCATGCTCTCCTACACGCCTTGTTACGGGTGCCCTTCACAGGGTGAAACGGGAAACCGGTGAATCATGTGCTTTACTCAAAGCCATGTCAGTCCGGTGCTGCCCCCGCAACGGTAAGCGAGCGAAGCGTCAGATCCACTGTGCCATGCGGTATGGGAAGGTGATGCTTGCAGGTTTCGGCTGACGCCCAAGCCCCTCGTGAGCCCGGAGACCGGCCCGCAACACAAAGTGACGCCACATTCACTGAACAACAAACCCGCGGTGGGCGGGCGCTGTTTGAACCGCTGCGAGCCCGATTCGCAGGGGTCTTCCATGCGCTCTATTCACCCGCTGACAGACCAGAGGGAAGCGCCATGTCGATCATCAGCAGCACCGACCACACAGCCGCCAGCACCACGACTACAACCCTGACGCAACGCCTGACCGCCGCCGTGTGTGCGTCGATCCTCGGCGCGTGCCTGGTCTACTTCGCCGGTTTCTCGCACATCGAAGCGGTGCACAACGCCGCCCACGACACCCGTCACAGCTCCGCTTTCCCGTGCCATTGAGACCTGTCGACATGATCAAGCGTATCGCGCAAACCGCAGGTTTCACCGGGCTGCTGGCCGCCCTGTTGCTGACCTTGCTGCAAAGCTTCTGGGTCGCCCCGCTGATTCTGCAAGCGGAAACCTATGAAAAATCCGAGCCGGCTGCCATTGAAGTGCACGAGCACGCTGCCGGTGCCGCTGCCCACACCCATGACGCCGAAGCCTGGGAACCGGAAAACGGCTGGCAGCGCGTGCTGTCGACCACGGGCGGCAACCTGGTGGTCGCCGTCGGTTTCGCGCTGATGCTCGCCGGCCTCTACACCTTGCGTTCACCAACCAAGACCTCCCAGGGCCTGCTGTGGGGCCTGGCCGGTTACGCGACCTTCGTGCTGGCACCAACCCTCGGCCTGCCGCCGGAACTGCCGGGCACCGCCGCGGCGGACCTGGCGCAACGGCAAATCTGGTGGATCGGTACGGCCGCCTCCACGGCAGTTGGCATTGCCCTGATCGTGTTCAGCCGGCACTGGCTGATGAAGCTCCTGGGCGTGGCCATTCTTGCCGTTCCTCACGTGATCGGCGCGCCGCAACCGCAAGTGCACTCGATGCTCGCGCCAGAAGCGCTGGAAGCCCAGTTCAAAATTGCTTCGCAGTTGACCAACGTCGTGTTCTGGCTGGCCCTGGGCCTGATCAGCGCCTGGTTGTTCCGCCGCAAAAGCGCTGGCCAATACCACGCATGACCGATCCCGGCGCAGCGCCGACCCTGGTGGTCGGCCTGGGCTGCCAGCGTGGCTGCCCCGTCAGCACGCTGCGGGCGTTACTCGATCAGGCTTTGCAGGCGCATAAAATCGGGCTTCACCAGATAACGGCGCTGGCCAGCATCGATCTGAAGCGCGACGAACCTGGCCTGATCGAACTCGCTGCACAGCTCGCGCTGCCGCTGATGTACTTCAGCCGTGAACAACTGGCGGGTTATGAGCCGCGACTCAGCCACCGCTCCGAAATCGCTTTCGAACGCACTGGCTGCTACGGCATCGCCGAAAGTGCCGCCCTCGCCCTCGCCGAACAACTGGCTCAGGCGCCGGCCACTTTGCTGATTTCGCGACAAAAATACGCCCAGGCGACCCTGGCATTGGCCTGCGCTACGTAAAATCTCTGATAATCCCTGCCTTTCATCATGAGCAATCTTCATCTGAAGTGTTGCCCAGCCCTTCTTCTGACAGGAAACGACGATGACCGTCTACTTCATTGGCGCAGGTCCCGGCGACCCGGAACTGATCACCGTCAAAGGCCAGCGGTTGATCCGCAGCTGCCCGGTGATCATCTATGCCGGCTCCCTGGTGCCCGAGGCCGTGCTCCAAGGTCACTGCGCCGAACAGGTGGTCAACAGCGCGGAACTGCACCTCGAACAGATCATTGAATTGATCAAGACGGCGCACGCCAACGGCCATGACGTGGCGCGGGTGCATTCCGGCGATCCGAGCCTGTATGGCGCGATTGGCGAGCAGATTCGCCATTTGCGCGAGTTGGGTATAGCGTTTGAAATCATTCCGGGTGTGACGGCCACGGCGGCGTGTGCGGCGTTGCTAGGGGCGGAGTTGACCTTGCCGGATGTGTCACAGAGCGTGATCCTGACCCGCTACGCCGACAAGACCGCGATGCCGGCCGGTGAAGAGCTGGGCAGCCTCGCCCGGCATGGCGCGACCATGGCGATTCACCTGGGGGTCAATCATTTGCAGAAAATCCTCGCCGAACTGCTGCCGCATTACGGCGCGGATTGCCCAATTGCGGTGGTTCATCGCGCGACCTGGCCGGATCAGGACTGGGTGGTGGGGACGATTGCGGACATTGCCGGAAAGGTTGAGGTGAAGGGGTTTCGGCGAACGGCGCTGATTCTGGTGGGTCGCGTGCTCGGGAGCGACCAGTTCAGCGAGTCGTCGCTTTACCGTGCGAGCCATGCGCATGTGTATCGGCCGTAGGGCCTCATCGCTGGCAAGTCAGCGATGGCGTCCTTGAATTGCACCCATAAAAAAACGGCGCTCACGGGGCGCCGTTTTTTCATATTGCAGCGAACACCTTAGTAGTAGGCGTTTTCTTTCTGCGTGTGGTCGGTCACGTCACGAACACCCTTGAGCTCGGGAATGCGCTCAAGCAAGGTGCGCTCGATGCCTTCACGCAAGGTGACGTCCGCCTGGCCACAGCCCTGGCAACCGCCGCCGAACTTCAGCACGGCGATGCCGTCTTCGACCACGTCGATCAGGCTGACCTGACCGCCGTGGCTGGCGAGCCCCGGGTTGATTTCGGTTTGCAGGTAGTAATTAATGCGCTCGTTGACCGGACTGTCGGCGTTGACCATCGGTACTTTGGCGTTGGGCGCCTTGATAGTCAGCTGCCCGCCCATGCGGTCGGTGGCGTAGTCGACCACCGCGTCGTCCAGGAACGCTTCGCTGAACGAATCGATGTAGGCGGTGAAGCTTTTTAGCCCCAGCGCGGTGTCTTCAGGTTTTTCTTCGCCCGGCTTGCAGTACGCAATGCAGGTTTCGGCGTACTGGGTGCCAGGCTGGGTGATGAAGACGCGGATGCCGATGCCCGGGGTGTTCTGCTTGGAGAGCAGATCAGCCAGATAATCGTGGGCGGCGTCGGTGATGGTAATAGCGGTCATGGAAACTCCTCGCAGGCTTGGGCGCAGTTTACGCCAATCATCGCGCCGTACAAAGTCCTAGTATTTTTGTCGGGAAAGCGTCGGGGCCGGTTGAGTCGTCGTTTCGCCGTCGATCCGCGCTTTAAGCCACCGATAGCTGCCTTTTTCCACCCATTCATAACTTGCCCAAGACGCCACGCCGATGGTGGCGATGCAAATGACGAACATCAGGTAGGGATTAATCCCGTAATGCTGTGCGACGAAGCCACCGGCGGACAGCACCAATACGTGCATCAGGTACACCGAGTAGGAACAATCGCCGAGCAACTTGAATACCCGGCTGTTCTCGAAAAAGCGTTCCAAGGCCATGCACGCCATCACCAGCATCGCACTCGGCAAGCCCCAGGCGAAGAAGCGTGGCTGTGGCGCCAGATGATAGATCGCCAACAACGCTGCGCCAATGCCCAGCAATGGCAACCATAAACCGGGCTCGATCCAGCCACGGCGGTAGATCATGCCAATGCCGATCCCCAGCAAAAACTCATAAACAATGTCCGAACGGTAGAACCCGCTGATCCAGCCGTAGCCGGTCCACGCCTGGCACACCGCGAACAACAGCGCGGCGACGATCAACAGGCGCACTTGCAGGCGAAACAGTAACGCCCAGGCAAACAGCACGTAGAACAGCATTTCGTAATTGAGGGTCCAGCCGACATTGAGCGTCGGATAAATCCCGTAGCCGCCGGGGTTTTCCGTAGGAATGAACAGTAAAGACAGCAGGAAATGCGACCAGTCGACGGTCTGATCCGGCACCAGTGGCCGGGCGAAGACCACGATCAGCGCCATCAGCACCGTGTACAGCCAGTACGCCGGGACGATGCGGAACAACCGGTACAGGAGAAATCGGCCGGGAGGCAGCGACTTGCTTTGAGTGGACAGGAAAATCACCAGGCCACTGATGACGAAGAAGATGTCGACGCCCACCGCGCCTTTGTCGATGAACATCTGACCAATCGGGCCACGAGCCTTGAAGTCGAAGAAAATCTGCATGAAATGGTGGCAAACCACGGTCCAGGCCGCGAGGGCGCGCAGTGCCTGTACTGAAATCAACATGGGTGGCTCTCCCGATCCAGATATCACCGCAGATTTCCTGGTGGGAGCGGGCTTGCTCGCGATGGACTGGAGATCGCCGCGGGGCATCAGGTACGCAGCGTCAGCGTTGACGACCATCGCGAGCAAGCTCGCTCCTACAGGGGATCGGCGGTGCCTATGGGGTTGAGACACCCGCCATTCACCAAAGGTCGATCAAAGATTCTCGTAGCGGTTCATGTCCAGCACGCCCTCTTCCACTGGATCGGTCTCGTGGACATAGCGGCTCAAGTCATGGAAGTAGAACCAGAACTGCGGATGGCTGCGGCGAATGCCCCAGCGTTCGACGATTTTCTCGAAGAGATTGGCGTCCTTGGCGTTTTCCATCGCATCGACGAACGCCGGCACTTGCTCGGCGGGAATGTTGAACATGAAGTTCGGGTAACTGCTGAGCACACCGGGGAAAATCGTCAGGGTGTCGAGCCCCGGCTGATACCGCAAAGATTCACCGAGCAAAAACGCCACGTTGCTGTGGGCGCGGTTGCGCATCAGGCTGTAAACCTCGCGTTTGCCACTGGCCGTCTCAATGCGCAGCATCGTCGCTTCCGGCAACTGATCGATGACCTTCAGCCCGGCGGCAGGACGCGATGTCAGGCGGCTCAAGGCCTGCTCTGCACTCTGCAAGGCCGGGTCGATGTTCGGCCGCGAGCAGTAAGCGCCATCGCAACGGTTGATCGGATCGGGCTTGGCGTTGAGTTCGCCGTATCGGGCCAGCAACTGCAGGGCAAAGTCACGCTTCGGGTCTTTCTCATCAAGTTTCAGCGCCGTCGGCTTGTCATCATCAATGGCCTCGTAATCCAGCCACATCTTGAATTTGCCGCTGTTCTGGTACCAATCGTCGAGAAAACCATCCCGCGAGTCGGCCGGCATCAGCCGCAGGAAGTTCTGTTCCGCGCCGTTGCGGATCAGGTCGAAATACAGGCGCGTCTGCGCCTGGTGGGAGACGTTGCCGAACACGTCGAAGTTGACCGCCAACTGATAATAGGTGCGCTCCAGCAACGGGAAATCGAACAGCCACATCGTCTGCGGCACATCGCCGATCAGGCCTTTGTTGACCGAAGCACTATCGAAATGACGGAAAATCGTCAGCAGTGCGTTGTCGTTGCCGGCCCACAACGTCGACCAGCTCGGCGCCGGCGCGTCGGCGTAGCTGTCGCGGCGCAGCGCTTCGTACTCATTGCGCTTGTCGCGGTAGTCATGCCAGAGGCTCAGGACACTGCCGACGTCGTCGTTCTGTCCCGGCATCGCCAGCAACGGCGTGGCCTGGCCGCGGTAGTTCGGGTCGGTGATGTACAGGTCGTGCTCCGGCGCCTGGAACAGCGCCCAGAAGTGATCGCGAATCACATCGGTGGCAATCTGGCCGCGGCACACCGGCCCGCGGATGAACGTGCGCACGAAGTATTCGGCGTTATCGAGCATGAACTGATAACGCGCCTGCGCCGGGATCGCCTCGAACGTGGTGAACGGATTGGCCCGGCGCTCCGGCCCATAGCCCGGCAAGGCGTTGACCTGCCAGTTGCCGCTGTAGAACAGGCTTTTGACCCGCGCCATCTTCGCCGCGCTCAGCGGATAGGTGATGTGGGTCTTTTGCACGATAACGCCCTGCACCGGCCACAAGCGGTAGTACACCTGGGTGCCCGGATCGTCATTCGGGCGCCGGGTGTTGATCAGGTCGATGGGCTGGCCGGTGGGCGTGCGCGAACGCACCCACTGAAAGAAATGACCCGGCTCGCCGTCCTTGAAATAAACATGGGCGAGAAACCAGTGCTCGAACAACCAGCGCCCCACCAGGCTCTGCCGGGCACCTGGCGCGTTGAGCAGGTTTTCCCACTGCACCACTTGCAAGGCTTCGTTCGCTGACGGCACCAGGCCTTGCTCATCGATCGGCGCGCCCGAGGCCAGCCAGCGTTGCAGCGTCTGGTATTGCTGATCGGTCAGGCCGGTGACCGCCAGCGGCATGCCCTCCTTCGGGTGCGCGCCGGCGTAGCCGTCGAACTCGGCGGGCATGGCGCACATGTTTTCCCGGTTAAGGCCGAGCACAATGTCTTCCGGCAGTTTGGCGTTGGGCGTCAATGGTGTTTTGTGACCCAACTCCAGCATGCGCGCCATCAACGCCGCTTGGCTGCCCTGGGCGTCAAGCACCGAATAAAAGCCCTTCTGCTGCCAGGCCCGTTTGCCCGATGCGTCATAGAACAAGCGGGTCGGCGCCGCCGCCTGACTGCGTTCGCCGTCGTAGACCGGGACTTTCGTCGCGCCACGAAGCGCCCCTTCGCCGCTGCCCAGGTTCAGCTGACAGGCGGAGTCGTAGCAGGCATGGCAGGCCACGCATTTTTCGCTGAAGATCGGTTGGATATCGCGGCTGTAGGAAATGGACGGCGAGATGGCCAGTTCCTGCGCGGCGGCGCCCCAGCTTAAAAACAGCAATACAGTGCTGATGACGCGCAAAGACATGTCGCTGGTCCTGATCATGAAAAAAACGCCGCGATTCTACCGGTATGGTCTCGGTGTCAACATGAGCGATATTCATGCAAAAACCGGACATGCTCTAATAGCGCGCAGGTTTGCTATGATCCCGGCCCTTCGTCATGGTCTTTCCGAGTAGTCCAAATGTCCGATCGCAGTATTCGCCTTCAAGCACTCAAGCACGCCCTCAAAGAGCGCATCCTGATTCTCGATGGCGGTATGGGCACGATGATCCAGAGCTACAAGCTCGAGGAACAGGATTACCGTGGCAAACGCTTCGCCGACTGGCCGAGCGATGTCAAGGGCAACAACGACCTGCTGGTGCTGACGCGCCCTGACGTGATCGGCGGTATCGAGAAAGCCTACCTGGATGCCGGCGCCGACATTCTCGAAACCAACACCTTCAACGCCACCCGGATTTCCATGGCCGACTACGGCATGGAAGCCCTGACCTACGAATTGAACGTAGAAGGCGCTCGCCTGGCGCGCAAGGTCGCCGATGCGAAAACCCTTGAGACCCCGGACAAGCCGCGCTTCGTCGCCGGCGTGCTCGGCCCGACCAGTCGTACCTGCTCGCTGTCGCCGGACGTGAACAACCCCGGCTATCGCAACGTCACCTTCGATGAATTGGTGGAGAACTACACCGAGTCCACCAAGGGCCTGATCGAAGGCGGCGCCGACCTGATCCTGATCGAGACCATCTTCGACACCTTGAACGCCAAAGCGGCGATCTTCGCCGTGCAGGGCGTGTTCGAAGAACTGGGCATCGAGCTGCCGATTATGATTTCCGGGACCATCACCGACGCGTCCGGCCGCACGCTCTCCGGCCAGACCACCGAAGCGTTCTGGAACTCCGTGGCCCACGCCAAGCCGATTTCGGTCGGCCTGAACTGCGCCCTCGGCGCCAGCGAGTTGCGTCCGTACCTGGAAGAGCTGTCGAACAAGGCCGGCACCCACGTGTCGGCGCACCCGAACGCCGGCCTGCCGAACGAATTCGGCGAGTACGACGAGCTGCCGGCGCAAACCGCCAAGGTCATCGAAGAATTCGCCCAGAGCGGCTTCCTCAATATCGTCGGCGGCTGCTGCGGCACCACCCCGGGCCACATCGAGGCCATCGCCAAAGCGGTGGCCGGTTACGCACCGCGCCAGATTCCGGACATTCCGAAGGCCTGCCGCCTCTCCGGCCTGGAGCCGTTCACCATTGATCGCAGTTCGCTGTTCGTCAACGTCGGCGAGCGGACCAACATCACCGGCTCGGCCAAGTTCGCCCGCCTGATCCGCGAGGACAACTACACCGAAGCCCTGGAAGTTGCCCTGCAACAGGTCGAAGCCGGCGCCCAGGTGATCGACATCAACATGGACGAGGGCATGCTCGATTCGAAGAAGGCCATGGTGACCTTCCTCAATCTGATTGCCGGCGAGCCGGACATCTCCCGCGTACCGATCATGATCGACTCCTCGAAATGGGAAGTGATCGAAGCCGGCCTCAAGTGCATCCAGGGCAAGGGCATCGTCAACTCGATCAGCATGAAGGAAGGCGTCGAGCAGTTCATCCATCACGCCAGACTGTGCAAGCGCTACGGCGCCGCGGTGGTCGTGATGGCCTTCGACGAAGCCGGCCAGGCCGACACTGAAGCGCGCAAGAAAGAAATCTGCAAACGCTCCTACGACATCCTGGTCAACGAAGTCGGCTTCCCGCCGGAAGACATCATCTTCGACCCGAACATCTTCGCCGTGGCCACCGGCATCGAAGAACACAACAACTACGCTGTGGACTTCATCAACGCCTGTGCCTACATCCGTGACGAGCTGCCCTATGCGCTGACTTCGGGCGGCGTCTCCAACGTGTCGTTCTCGTTCCGCGGCAACAACCCGGTGCGCGAGGCGATTCACTCGGTGTTCCTGCTGTATGCGATCCGCAACGGCCTGACCATGGGTATCGTCAACGCCGGCCAGCTGGAAATCTACGACCAGATCCCGGTGGAACTGCGCGACGCCGTGGAGGACGTGATCCTCAACCGCACCCCGGAAGGCACCGACGCCCTCCTCGCCATCGCCGACAAGTACAAAGGCGACGGCAGCGTCAAGGAAGCCGAGACAGAAGAGTGGCGCAACTGGGACGTTAACAAACGTCTGGAGCATGCGCTGGTCAAGGGCATCACCACGCACATCGTTGAAGACACCGAGGAATCGCGCCTATCGTTCGCGCGCCCGATCGAAGTGATCGAGGGCCCGCTGATGTCCGGCATGAACATCGTCGGCGACCTGTTCGGCGCCGGCAAAATGTTCCTGCCGCAAGTGGTGAAATCCGCCCGAGTGATGAAACAGGCGGTGGCTCACTTGATCCCGTTCATCGAACTGGAAAAAGGCGACAAACCGGAAGCCAAGGGCAAGATCCTGATGGCGACGGTCAAAGGCGACGTGCATGACATCGGCAAGAACATTGTCGGCGTGGTGCTTGGCTGTAACGGCTACGACATCGTCGACCTCGGCGTGATGGTGCCCGCCGAGAAGATCCTGCAAGTGGCCAGGGAACAGAAGTGCGACATCATCGGCCTGTCCGGCCTGATCACGCCGTCGCTGGATGAAATGGTCCACGTCGCCCGCGAGATGCAGCGTCAGGACTTCCACCTGCCCTTGATGATCGGTGGCGCGACCACCTCGAAAGCGCACACCGCGGTGAAGATCGAGCCGAAGTACAGCAACGACGCGGTGATCTACGTCACCGACGCCTCCCGTGCCGTGGGTGTGGCAACGCAGCTGTTGTCGAAGGAACTGAAACCGGCGTTCGTCGAAAAGACCCGTCTGGAATACGTCGATGTTCGCGAGCGTACCGCCAACCGCAGCGCTCGCACCGAACGCCTGAGCTATCCGGCGGCCATCGCCAAGAAACCGCAATTCGACTGGAGCACCTACACGCCGGTCAAGCCGACGTTCACCGGTTCCAGGGTGCTGGACAACATTGACCTGAAAGTCCTGGCGGAATACATCGACTGGACACCGTTCTTCATCTCCTGGGATTTGGCCGGCAAGTTCCCGCGCATCCTCCAGGACGAAGTCGTCGGTGAAGCGGCGACTGCGCTGTACGCCGACGCCCAGGAAATGCTCGCCAAGCTGATCGACGAGAAACTGATCAGCGCCCGTGCGGTGTTCGGTTTCTGGCCGGCCAACCAGGTGCGCGACGATGACATCGAACTGTATGGCGATGACGGCAAGCCGATGGCCAAGCTGCATCATCTGCGCCAGCAGATCATCAAGACCGACGGCAAGCCGAACTTCTCCCTGGCCGACTTCGTCGCGCCCAAGGACAGCGAAGTGACCGATTACGTCGGCGGTTTCATCACGACCGCCGGCATCGGTGCCGAGGAAGTGGCCAAGGCTTACCAGGACGCTGGCGACGATTACAACTCGATCATGGTCAAGGCGTTGGCCGACCGCCTGGCCGAGGCCTGCGCCGAGTGGCTGCACCAGCAAGTGCGCAAGGATTACTGGGGTTACGCCAAGGACGAGACGCTGGACAACGAGGCGCTGATCAAAGAGCAATACACCGGCATCCGCCCTGCTCCGGGCTACCCGGCCTGCCCGGACCACACCGAGAAGTCGACACTGTTCACGTTGCTCGACCCCGAGGCCAGCGAAATGCAGGCCGGCCGCAGCGGCGTGTTCCTCACCGAGCACTACGCAATGTTCCCGGCGGCGGCCGTCAGCGGCTGGTACTTCGCCCATCCCCAGGCGCAATACTTCGCCGTGGGCAAGATCGACAAGGATCAGGTGCAGAGCTACACGTCACGTAAAGGCCAGGAGCTGAGTGTGACCGAACGCTGGCTCGCGCCGAATCTGGGTTACGACAACTGAGTCACTCGGTTGGCGACACACCTGTCGCCAATCGGATCCACTGTAGGAGCCAGCTTGCTGGCGAAGATCGTTAACGATGACGCGTTTTGCCTGGTTCAACGCGGCGCGCTTTCGTCCATCGCCAGCAAGCTGGCTCCTACAGGGGGGGGCGGGTGCATCCACAGGGCCAAACCACCCTCCAATCTGGCGGGATTGTCTATGCTTACCACTCACACATCCGTGACGAGGGGTTTATGGACGATCCAGTCGACAACAAGCCGCCGACCTTCTGGCAAATGCTGCACAGCGTCATGGCCGCGGCATTCGGGGTGCAGAGCGGGAAGAACCGGGCACGGGATTTCACCCACGGCAAGCCCAGCCACTTCGTGATGCTGGGGATTCTGTTCACTGCCGTGTTCGCGCTGTCGCTCTACGGCATTGTGCAGCTGGTGCTGATGTTGGCCGGGGTTTAGCGCATCAGCGTTTGCAGGGTGAACGGATAGCGATAGGACGTGGGGCGGCCCTTGGCTGACAGTCGACGGAAATCCACCCCGTAGTCCGGCGATTCCCCCATGGCCAGCATGCGCCTGGCCGTGGCCTTGTCGACCACTTGCAGCAGCGGAATCAGTTGATCCCGGCCGCCGTACTGGCTGATATCAACCCCGCGATCCAGGTCATGCAACTCCACCAGCGCCCAGCCGCCCAAAGTGAAATGGCCGCCCAACAAGACGCTCAACCTTCCATCGATCTTTGCCTGCAAGGCCTCGGTAGACGTATTGACCGCACTGAACAACGCACCTTTTCCAGGCACGCCGCCCGTCTCCGCGTAGGCCTGCATGGCCCCAAAAGCCATTTCGTCATTGGCCGACCACATCAGCGACACATTCGGGTAGCGTCGCAGCAACAACTTCGCCTGTTCGTATGCGCGCTCCCGGGTCCAGCCGCTGTAGACCAGTTGCCGCAAACGTACTTCGGGATGTTCGGCCAACGCGCGCATCATGCCCTCTTCGCGCAAATGCGCCGACGGCGTGATCTTCAACCCGGAGAACGCCAGCAGCTCGATCACCTGACCCGGCGCCACGGGTGCATGCTGACGAATCAGCTCCTTGAGCATCAGGTAACCGCCCTCCTCGTCATTCGGCACCAGGCTGCCGAGGCGATCAGGTCGCTCGCCCAGCAAGCTCAGCTGATTGGCCGTCAGCGACGCGTTGACCATGAACAGCTTCACCCCGCTGCCCTGAGCCATGCGCAGCACCTGCGGGGCGATGTACTGTTCGTTGACGAAGACCAGATAGTCCGGACGATCAGGACCTTGCAGCGCCTGGCGAGCTTGCGCCAACGTCAGCTCGGGCATGCGTCGGGAATAGAGAATCCGCAGGTCGATCCCCAGATCCGTGGCGGCCGCCTGCATGAATCGCGAATAGTTGATCCAGAAGGCTTCGTCGACCTTTCCGGGATTGAGGAACAACACCGATTCCGCGCGCGCTACAGGCACGTACGCCGTGCCCAGCATCAGCAGGAAGGTGTAGAAAAACTTCAACATTGATCGTCCGAGCCCCCGGAAATTCGCCGCGCATTATAGCCAGCGAACGCCCGTAAAACGGGGTTTATTCCGCAAATTGTCCGACAATCGTCGGACACAGGCCCGGACGGGTCGGTTATTGATGGCTGACCCAGAATACCGCGGTGCCCACGACCAGAATGATCAGAAACAGAATGGCCCAGGCATCGACCGTACTGTCAGGCTTTGAAGCTTTGGTAGGATTGCTCATTGCATCGCCTCTTGTCGGTTTTATCGGTGATTGCAGAAAGACTCGACCAGAGTAAAGACGAGGATTGCCCGCACCACAAATGTGGGTTTACCAATAACGTTTCTCGTTAGTCGTTTTGGTTCTTTGCATATATTCAAACATCACTTTTGCGCATAACTCCAAACTGGTATCTTGCCCCGGCTCCGTAGGGAGTGCGCGGCCGTGCGCGCAGAATTGCCGAGGCAGTATCGGAGACTTCAAGGCGAAAAACGCAACTGGATCCGACCGGCCCAAGCCTGAGAACAGGACTTATATGTACGTATACGACGAGTACGATCAGCGGATCATCGAGGACCGCGTCAAGCAGTTCCGTGATCAGACCCGACGCTATCTGGCAGGCGAGCTGAGCGAAGAAGAATTCCGCCCCTTGCGCCTGCAGAACGGGCTTTATGTCCAGCGTTTCGCCCCCATGTTGCGGGTGGCTGTGCCTTACGGCCAGCTGACTTCGCGCCAGACGCGAATGATGGCCAAAATTGCCCGCGACTACGACAAGGGCTATGCCCACATCAGTACCCGCCAGAACGTGCAGTTCAACTGGCCGGCGCTGGAAGACATCCCGGACATCCTCGCTGAACTGGCCACCGTGCAGATGCACGCGATCCAGACCAGCGGCAACTGCCTGCGCAACGTCACCACCGACCAGTTCGCCGGTGTCGCTGCCGATGAGCTGATCGACCCGCGCCCATGGTGCGAGATCGTCCGCCAGTGGACCACGTTCCACCCGGAATTCGCCTACCTGCCGCGCAAGTTCAAGATCGCCATCAACGGTTCGACCTCTGACCGTGCCGCCATCGAAGTCCATGACATCGGCCTCGAGCCGGTGCACAACGCCGCCGGCGAACTGGGTTTCCGTGTGCTGGTCGGTGGTGGCTTGGGTCGTACCCCGGTGGTCGGCGCGTTCATCAATGAATTTCTGCCGTGGCAAGACCTGTTGAGCTACCTCGACGCCATCCTGCGTGTCTACAACCGCTATGGCCGTCGCGACAACAAGTACAAGGCCCGGATCAAGATTCTGGTCAAGGCCCTGACACCTGAAGTGTTCGCGCAAAAAGTCGACGCGGAGATGGAACACCTTCGCGGTGGCCAGACCACGCTGACCGAAGCCGAAGTGCATCGCGTAGCCAAGCATTTCGTCGACCCGGACTACAAGGCGCTGGACAACCAGACCGCCGAACTGGCCGAACTCGACAAGCAGCATCCAGGCTTCGCCCGCTGGCGCGCCCGCAACACCCTGGCGCACAAGAAGCCGGGTTATGTCGCCGTGACCCTGTCCCTGAAGCCGACCGGCGTTGCGCCGGGCGACATCACCGACAAGCAGCTTGACGCCGTGGCCGATCTGGCTGACCGCTATAGCTTTGGCCAACTGCGCACCTCCCACGAGCAGAACATCATTCTGGCCGACGTTGAACAAAGCCAGTTGTTCGCCATGTGGGGCGAATTGCGCGAGCAAGGCTTCGCCACGCCGAACATTGGTTTGCTGACCGACATCATCTGCTGCCCTGGCGGTGATTTCTGCTCGCTGGCCAACGCCAAGTCGATCCCGATCGCCGAATCGATCCAGCGCCGTTTCGACGACCTGGACTACCTGTTCGACATCGGCGAGCTGGACCTGAACATCTCCGGTTGCATGAACGCCTGTGGCCACCACCACGTCGGCCACATCGGCATCCTCGGGGTGGACAAGAAAGGCGAAGAGTTCTACCAGGTCTCCCTGGGCGGCAGCGCCAGCCGCGATGCGAGCCTGGGCAAGATCCTCGGCCCGTCCTTCGCCCAGGAAGCCATGCCTGACGTGATCGAGAAGCTGATCGACGTGTACATCGAACAACGTACCGAAGACGAGCGCTTCATCGACACCTACCAGCGTATTGGCATCGACCTCTTCAAGGAGCGCGTCTATGCAGCGAATCATTAAGAACAACGAGGTCGTCGACGAAACCTGGCACTTGCTGCCCAAGGACTTCAACATCGACGAGATCAGCAACTGCGACGATCTGATCGTGCCGCTGGCGCTGTGGCGCGAACACGGGCGCATGCTCAAGGCCCGCGATGGCGGCCTGGGCGTGTGGCTGGACGCTGATGAAGAAGCCGAAGAAATCGGCGAAGACGTGGACAACTTCCAGGTCATCGCCCTGAACTTCCCGGCCTTCACCGACGGTCGCAATTACTCCAACGCCCGCCTGCTGCGTGACCGTTACGGTTTCAAAGGCGAACTGCGGGCGATTGGCGATGTGCTGCGTGACCAGTTGTTCTACCTGCACCGCTGCGGGTTCGACGCGTTTGCCATCCGCGCTGACAAAGATCCGTACGAAGCACTGGAAAGTTTGAAGGACTTCTCGGTGACCTATCAGGCCGCCACCGACGAACCGCTACCGTTGTTCCGCCGCCGCTAAGCAGCTTACGCAAAACCTGCAGGCGTGAAAAATCAAAGCCCTGATCCCAAACGGGATCAGGGCTTTGTTGTCATGCAACGGCGCGCCCGCCTTATTCGACCGGGAACGGTCGCCCCAATGCCACCCAATCGTTATAAAGCCTCGCCCTGTCTTCCAGCGCTGTGAACACGGCGTAGGGGCTATCCAACGCGCCCTCAGGCATCGGGGTGTTCTGGTTCAATCGCCCCCACAATTCGTCCGAGGCATCAGCCTCGGTCAACAGGCGCCAGACGCGGGCCTGAAGATCGAGGTAATTGACCTGAAAATCCGCAGTGAGGGTCAACGTATTCATCGACCCCAGCAACCGCATGCCACGAGGTTTCAGCGCGATCCGCTGCCAGACCTGTAGCCGGGCCTCCCGCAACGCAGGCTCGGCCCCGTTCAACCAGACTGCCGGGCCTGCGTAGTCCGGGCCGGCTGCCTTGAGCCACAGGTTAAGGCCGGTTCGCTCCCGATGCCTGACCAGCCGCCGCAGGGTGTCCTCATCGGTCAGGGGGTTGTTCCACAACAACACGCGGTCCCTGGCGATGGCTTGATTCAGAATCGCTTGGGGAACACGACGGATCTGGTTATTCCTCAGGTCCAGCGTTGTCATGTACGGGTGATCCATGATGCCGACGGGGCAGACGCTAATACCGGTATCGTTAAGTTTCAGTACTTGCAACTGATCCATTCCTATCAGCACGGGCGGAACATTTAACGGGTTATTACTCAAATCCAGCGATCGCAGTTTTACCAGCGAACTTAATTGCGCGGCGGTATTTTCTTGGAGTGTCAGACTGGTCGAGCACAAGTTCAGATTGGCGAGATGCTGTAGCTGTGGAATTGCCGGAGGCAATACACTCTCCTCTACGCCATCGGCATTCGGCATTCGCAGGTCGGTTCCTTCCAGATCCAGACTGCGCAGATTCGGAAAATGCTCCAGAAACCCATTAAGAGTCGTTTGTTCAAACAGGTGGAATCTTTTCAGGTTCAGTCCGACCACATCATCGAACCGTACATTCAACACAGGCAATCGATGAAAGTCTTCATGGTTCATGTCGACCGTGTAACCGGCAACATGATCCCCCGAGAAATGGCTGTCCTGTTCAGGCGCACGTTTTCGCAGGATGGCGATCAGTTCGTTACCCAGTTCGGTTCGAGCATCGAGCTCATATTCCATTGCCGCCTGCACCCGCCGGGCATTCCGTTGCCCGACCTCTGTCACGGTAAGTTCCTCGGTCCCGGGATCGCCCATCTGCAACAGCGGGACGTCCATCACTTGGATATCCCGCGCGACGAGATCAATCCACTTTTCAAGATCCACACACAGTTGATGCAGCTGCACCCTCGCCCGGTCAACATGCGCTTGCACCCCTTCTCCCAATTGCTGCAAGAGCGCCTCGGCATCGCCATCGGAAAACTCGGGATAGATCTCCCTGACCTGCAACCTCATCATGCCCCGGGTCAAGGCATTTCCTTGAGGTGTATCCGGGAACACGCCGCCTCTCAATCCCTGCGCTTCGAAGGTCAACCCGAAATCCATTCGGCCCAGACCCAGGGCCAGTTCTGAACGGGAGATCAGGTGCTCCCCGATCCTGAGTTGCAAAGCCTTTCCGGGCTGGTTGACCAACAGGTGCAACGCGGCACGCTCACCCTCGGAGAGCACATCGGCGATGGCGTCATACACACTGACACTGGCCTCAGTGGCTAGACCATAAGGCTGATAGCCATTCGTTGTCCTGATCAGGCGCCGGCAATCCATTGCCCCCAGAGGACCGCTGCGATCCAGCACCCGACCTTCGCTCGAACCGTCGAGCACTTCGATGCGCACGCCTTTAGGCCATCCCGGCAGGTTTTTCAGCGAGTGCAGAGCCAGCGTGTCCGACTCGGGACTGATGACCGAGCGCAGATAGAGCCCTTCATACGCCCGATTCAGACGCACATGCTGCTGATACTGACGGGCCTTGCTGTCCAGTTGCCGAAACAGGTGCCGGGCCTGCGCAGCGTCCGGCGCTGCGGTGAAGTCGACGCCGTAGCGATCCAGCATTTGTTCCACCGCGGCCTTGGGCAAACCGGGATATTGCCGCTGAAACAACCGCACCCACTCGTGTCCGGATTTTTGCAGGAGCTGGTAACGGCTGTTGAACAACTCACTGCGGGCCGCCAGCGAATCGGCCAGCCCGGCGACATCCTGATCGATGCGGAAACGCTCGACCGTGTCCGCCAGCAACGGCGTCGGTGCGCGCCCGGCCTGCATCAGGCGCAGCATGTCGTCATCGACGGCGCAGACCCGGCCGATTTGCGCCAGCACCTCGTCACTGAACGTACCCGCCGGAGCGCCGACGCCGCGCAACAGGTCAACACGCGTCAACGGCGCCCGCACCACCCCATCGGCAATCGGGGCCGACACGGTCTGGCCAACGGCTTCCTCTTCGATCGATGTGCCCTCTTCCACCCCCTCGCGACCGACCGTGGCAACGCCCGCTGCCAGCGGCAACGCATTGAGCAAGCCGAACACCATGCGGGTTACGCCCTGAGCGCGTTGGCTGGAGTCGTCACCGTTGATGGCCTGATCCAGTCCATAACCGGCGTCAATCAGCCCCGCCAGGGCCATCACGCCTTCGCCTCCGGGAACGAATAACGCCAGGGGACCGAACCGGTTGACCCACAGGACGATCGGCTCGATGACCGCGCCCAAATTGTCGCGGTTGACCTGGGCATCGTTGCGAATGGTTTTGACGCTGGCCTGGGCCGTCTGCTTCATGGTCAGCACCAGTTGCGCAAACGGATCGGTGCCCAAGGGCGCAAGGTCGAAACCGATGTAGTCGGCGGGATCCCAGTAGCCGTCGTTGTTGAAGAAACCCGCCTGTTTGGTCAGCCGATGTTCCTCAGGGTAAATCGCCATGCCCTCCAGCGCGGTGAGGACGCCTGCGTGAAAGCTGCCGTCGCGGCGATCGTCGTCGGCGAAGTGCGATGCCAGCGCCTGTCGGGTTTCCGCAGCTTTGCCCTGATTCACGACCCAACGGCGCAGATGGCCGAGATCGGCAAACTCATGCAGCGGTGAGGAGTTGCCCGGCACGTACATCAAGGTCCTGCCGGTGTCGCGGTGGCGATAGCACCAGATATCCGTGGCGGTGTACCGATAGAGCCTGAGCCTGCTGACTTCGATCTGCGCAGGCACATGCGTCGGCGCCTGAAGTTGAGCCATGGTCAGCCGATCCCAGGCCTGCCCTGACGCCAGGCCGGCCGCCTGCATCGCCAGTTCCAGGCCCTTTCGAGTCAAGCCGTTCTCATGACGCTGCAGCCAGGCTGCCATGACGAAGCCGGCTTTGGTCGACGTTCTCAACGCAACAGCCTTGGCCCCGAGGATCACCTCGTCGGACGGCCAGGCCTTATCGACGTAGGCCTGATACAGCTCGTCGAAAAACAGCGTCCAGACCCATTGCTTGAAGTCGGCCGGTCTCACCGCGATCTGCGTGTGCGGCCCATACGTTTGCGGCACCGTGTGCCGATAAATGCCTTCATACGTACGGTGGTCATCCGTCGGTTCGGGGCCCTCGACGATGCTCACGGCGGGGCCCACGTCCGGTGGCGTGTAGAAACCGAAGCCGGTTTCGCCGAAGCGACCATCCCCCACGGTCTGGTAGTCGGACAACAGCACCTGCACCAGGGACTGCGAACTCGCCACTCGGCCCTGGTGGCGGCCGTCGTGCCCGGCGTGTAGCCAGTAGTCGTAATGCAGCGTCACCAGTTGCGCAGTCTGCGGATCAAGGTCTGGGCCCCACTTTTCCCGGATCGCCTGCGCGCCATACTGGGCCGGAGTCTGTGGCAGCGCGGTCTCGACTACCGCGCGCAGTTCGTCACTCAGGCGCGGTGCCGAAGTTGTCTCAGGCAATTTATTCATCGCTGCTCGCTCCTGGCAGATCAGTTGCACGGGTGGACGGACCGGGGATCGCCAGCCCGGAGTGTCGGGCGACGGCCTCGGTGGTCAGCCGTTGGATCAGTTGCTGGTTCTCGTTCCTGTCGTTTTCAATGATTGCCTTCAGCCGTCGGCTGGCGGTGGCACGGGGCAGATCGATCTGCGCTTCGAGGAGCACCAAGGCTTGTGTGGTGCGGTCAGAAATGGCGGTGAATTGCCCCTGGTAAGCCGTCACCAGGTATTCGTACCAGAAGCCCCGGGCATTGGCGGAGGCCAGCAATGCCGTCGGCGTCTCGGCCTTGATGATGGCCTGATACGCGTTTTCCAGCTGTTGGGCAGAGACCTCGACGTCCAGCCGGACGTTGATTTCTCTTGGCTGCGCAGGCAGATCCAGGCGCCGGGCCAGCCCCACGCGATACGCCAGGCTCAGTTCCTGCACCTGTGCGCGAGTGAATGCGCTCGATCCCGGGCGGGTGGCAATGTCCTTCAGCACTTGTTGTTCAACCTGCTGCAGTCGAAACAAGCCCCTCATCAAATGAATCAGCTCACCTTCCAGTGAGCGAGTGCCCGTGCGGGAGGCGGCCGTCGCCCGGAAGCACAGGACACGAATCTCCAGGTTGCTGAACAACCGGGCCGGATCCTCGGCACTCACCCGGCCGATTCGGGCTATTTGAAACAGGGCACGGCGCCACGCGTCGTCTTCTCCCGCGGCTTCGAGCACGTTCCAGACCCGTTGCGAGAAGGCACCCGGGAGCCGGATGAAGTCCACGGTATTGAGCAGTTGCCCCAACAGATAAAACAAATCTCCGGAATTGGGATAAGCCGTCAACGAGGTCCAGAGGGTTTGTTTGAGGTTGACTTCTGTGACCGGTAGTCCGGTGATCCATCGGGAACCGAGCGGATCGCGTGACGGTTGCCTGACGATCGCCGGACGGTAACCGGCGGTCGTCACGCCGAGATTGATGCCGTGGGACTTCTGGTAAGCCACGATCGCCTGCAGGCTGGACGATGACAGCGGATTACCGTCGACATTGGTGCCAAGGTTCAAGTCGGAACGCGCCGCGAAGATGGCCTGCGGGATCTGCACGATGGCGTTGTCGCGCAAATCCAGGGTCTGTAGATCCGGCAGTTCGCTTGCTCCCGCCGGCCATTCGTCGATCCCTGTTCCCCGCAACGCCAGGTGGCGCAGTTTGCTCAGGGTAGTGACCGTCGGCACTCGGCCCAGGGCCGGATTGAAGCTCAGGTTGAGGTTCTGCAGATCGGTTTTGCTGGCCAGCGCGGTGACCGCTTCGGCTGTCAGGTAAATCCGGTTGTCGCTCACATCCAGGCGCGTCAGGTGCGGCATTTCGGCGACCGCTTGCGGGATGCGAGTCAAGCCGTTACCGGTCAGGCTCAATACCCTCAGCTGCGTGAAGTTGCGCAGGAAGTCATTCAGCCCTGCACTGCTCCCCACATTGTTCATTTCGAGGAGGCCGATATGACTGAAATCACCGACGATCACCGGCATGTCACCCAGCGGCTGCGCATCGAAGATCAGGCGGTGAAGCGTTTGCGCTCCGTCGAGGGTGGCTTCGGATTCCTTGCGCCAGGCGCGCAGAATCACTTGTTGCGCCCGTGCCTTGCTCTGTCGCGGCACCTTGAGCCTGGGGCCATCGCCGTCCTGGTAGTAACTTTCACGATTGACCCAGTGTTCCAGCGCCGTACGGATGGTCTGGTACTCCTGCCGGAGGTTTTCAAGCGCCCTGAGCACGAGCACTTTATCCGTGCCCAGGGTCCCCAGAAACCGGTCGATCTGCGCAAGGGAATGCAACGGATACAGTTCCCTGGCTCGTCGAATGACGGGAGGTGAATGGCGCGCTGTGACGTTCGAGTCAGACATGCCTAGCAGGGCCGAATGCTCCAGCGGCCGATCCGCCAGGCCCATCGGCGATCGATAGCCCGCGCGTACCGATTCGATGCCAATGACCTGGGCGATGGCATCACGGCGTTGCAGGGCGAGCGCGGTGATTTTCTGTTGCAGGTTGATACCGGCATCGTCCACCTGGACGCCCAGGCTTTTGCGCGCATGGTCAGGCAGGCACTCGCGGAGCGTCTGGAAAAAATGTCGAAGGGTCCGCCCCGAATGTTTTGCCAGGACGTTGTCCTGGGCATCGGTGGCTTCATAACGGTCGGCGTAAGCGTCGATGTACACCTTGTGCAGCGGCGCCTTCGGACCAATTCCGGGGTTGCTGTCCGAATGCACGGCCCGCTCCATAATCTCGAGTGCCACATCCTTTGGCCAGCCCGGCAGGTTTTCCAGGGCATCAAGCACCAGCAAATACGTGCCATGGTCGCCGACCGCGTCGAGAAACAGCCCTTCGTACGCCCGGTTCAGACGCAACACCTGCACGTAGCGCCGCGCCTCTTCGGCGAGCCGCAGCGGCACTCGTCCCGCCTCCAGTTCCTGCCACTCGCCAAGATCGGCGTGCTCGACCAGTTCGTCGGCAACACTGGCGGGCAGCTCACGGAAGGCTTGACGGATGGGCGTGGCGTTTTCCTGCCGCTCGACGTCGGTGCGCCGGATGAGCCGATCAAAGAGCGACAGCCGCATCTGTTGCGCTTGTGCACCGATGGCGCTGGTCAGCAACGTGGTCTGCGCCGTTTTATCGGCGGTGGCCGTGCCGAATAGCGGCAAACGTTCCTCGGAACTCAGGGCCTGCCAGATCGCTGGATGGAACTGTCCTTTGCGCAGCTGTTCGGCGCTGATCTTCAAGGTCCGAGTGGCCGTGACTGAGCCATAGCGCGCGACCTCAGTCTGAAGAATATCGACGCTGCTGACGGCCAGGTTTTTTGGCCATTTGGCCAGGGAGCTCAACAGATAGAGCTGCAGATCGGCATCGGCGAACGACGCGCTGGCCGGCGTGCCCATCTGCTCGATGAAACGCGTGACGTCGCCGTCCGCGCGAAAGCGCCGCGCAGTATCGATCAGGGCCGCCATTGGCTTGCGTCGGTCAACGTACAGCTGTCGCAAAGGCTTTTCGTCGAGACCGGTGGCCGCGAGGATCTGCAAGGCCTGGGTGTCGGACAGCTCTGCCTGGTGATAACCCAGACGGCGGAACAAAGTCAGAAGATTCCAGTCCTGAGGCAGTTCCGAAGCGTGCCGCCAGGCGCCCGCGCCGTTGGTTTCAAGCACCGGTGAATAACGCCCCGGCGACTGGATTTCCCATAGCCCCGTGTCCGGCACCGGATGCACCGCATAGCCTTCCGTGCCGACCGGCAGATAGCGGCGCCCATGGCGCGAGACCAATCCCTGCTCACTGAAAGGCATACCGGGTCGCAGGGGCAAGGGCCGGCGGTAAGCGCTCAAATCGGGCTTCCATAACCGGCGAGCACCGTCCGCAACAGCGACCGTCCTCAAACCCTGGACAAAATCCGATGCCCTGACGGCTTTGTAGGCCTTGCCGGCTGCCGCAGCCCCGGCGCCCACTGCCGCCATCACAATCAGATTCTCGAGGGTATCGAAAAAATAGTCGGTGGCTTGTTCCTGTTCGCCCCTCGCCCAGCTGTCGATGCCGTCGTAGACCTGATGCAGCAACTGGAACCCGGCCACGGCAAACATGACTTCGCCCACGACCGGCACGAACGAGGCAAAAAACAGCGTGATGTTGATACCGATCGTTTCGTAGGTCTCCAGCCTGGCGAGGCGGGTTTTCTCATCTTCGTCGTCCGTCGGCACCACCAGCAACCGCGAATCGGCGATGACCTGAGCCGCTCGCTGTCGGTACATCGCCGAAAACAAATCGGTTTTTACATCCGACGGCAAATCGACACCGGTGATCTGGGCGTAAAGACTCTTCGGGGGCAAGGGGGTTCTGGGTGGATTCAGCAGCCTTGCGTCCAGCTCCTTGAGAAAACGCCCACGATCTTTCAAAGCGATGAAGCGCAAGAAAAAGTTGCGATATTCGGAGGTCTTCAGGCGATTGCTCAGCTCCACTTCGCAGCGGGTGAACGACGCGTACTCCTTCAACGGGTGCGATGGATCATCCGGGATGTAGACCACACACCGGTAATCTTCGTCTGCGGGCGCACTGACCGGCCCTATGAACATCGGGCCATTCAACTTGACCCCGAACATTTCCAGACGCTGAAAACCCAGCGTGTTTTTGCCCAGTTTTACCGATGGCGTGACATCCGTGACCAGCCTCAGCATTTGATACACGTCGGTACCGATGTGCTTTTTCATCAGGGCGATGTGCCGGGCCACTTCAAACTGATCTTTGGCGCACGCCACATATTTATCGCCTAGCGACCCCGCTTGGGTGCCGTCACCGAACAGCGCTTTGACGTGCTCTTGATAGTGTTTGCCCAGGTCGAGAGCACGACACAGTTGTGCGAACTCATGGGGATTGATCGACAGCACTTTATTGGGTTGGCCGGTTATGCGCTCCGGCACATAAATCAATGAACTGTCGTGGTAGTTGCTCGCCTTTGTTTCGGACGCTTCGAAGTTTTCGCAGGCGGCCGTCAGCAGGTCCCGTTCAATCGGCAGGACCAGTTTTTTTCGCAGGCCCAGCAGACTGGAAGTCGAGCGGACGTGCTGGAAAATCACCCCTTCCACGTCAAAGGGCTCACCCAGCTTGGCCGACATGGCTTTGGCCAATATCGGCGCGCAAAAGGCTTCCGGGGATTTCAACGCCCGCAATTCGTCCAATGCCGCACGGCGCGTGTGGTAACTGGCTTTCATCGTTTTATACAGTGCGCTGCGCAGGTCATCCGAAGATTCCAGCAGCCAGGCAGGGGTCTGTTTTTCAAGCAGATCAAAAAAAACGCCTTGTTGGGCAGGCGTTAGGGTGGGCAATGGTGTGTGACTCGTTTTGACATCCATGTTGAAACGACCTTGAAACTGATAAGAGTCCTCAGCTTAAGATCGAACTTTTCATGAAAAAAGCGCAATTGCCCGATGGGTATGCGCTTTGAAACAACCACAATAAGAGACGTTAAAACAGATATTTACCGCAGAGGGCCTGGCTCAATATGTAGCAGGGTGCGGCTGGCGTAATTCCTGTAGGAGCCAGCTTGCTGGCGATGGTCTCAACGGCCCCGCGTTCATTTCAGGCAGCCCGCGTGATCGTTGACGACCATCGCGAGCATGCTCGCTCCTACAGGTTTTGTGGCGTGCTGCGATCCTGTAATGGACTCAACGGCGCCGCGTTCATCCGGGCGCCCTCTGGCCGTTTACCAGAATCGCTGCTGGGTCAAACGGCTCCACCAGCTCAGCAACACGCGATCAACCGAACCGCTGGCCGCCATACCGATGCGTTCCTGCAAACTTTTACGCTCGGCGTAGTGCAGGTGGTAAACCTCGGACTTCTTCGCGCGTTCGGCGAGGTATTCGTCACTGGTCTTGAGCTCGTCCACCAATTGCTTGTCCAGCGCGGCAATGCCGAGCCAGATTTCGCCGGTGGCCACTTCGTCGATGGCCAGTTGCGGGCGATAGCGGGAAACGAAGTTCTTGAACAACTGATGGGTGATGTCCAGGTCTTCCTGGAACTTCTCGCGGCCCTTCTCGGTGTTTTCACCAAACACGGTGAGGGTGCGCTTGTATTCCCCGGCGGTCAGGACTTCAAAGTCGATGTCATGCTTTTTCAACAGGCGGTTGACGTTGGGCAACTGCGCCACCACGCCAATCGATCCGAGGATGGCGAACGGTGCGCTGATGATCTTCTCGCCAATGCACGCCATCATGTAGCCGCCGCTGGCCGCGACCTTGTCGATGCACACGGTCAACGGCACACCGGCGTCGCGGATACGCGCCAGTTGCGAAGACGCCAGGCCGTAGCTGTGGACCATGCCGCCACCGCTTTCCAGGCGCAGGACCACTTCATCCTTGGGCGTCGCCAGGGTCAGCAGCGCGGTGATTTCGTGGCGCAGGCTCTCGGTCGCCGAGGCCTTGATGTCGCCGTCAAAATCCAGGACAAACACCCGGGCTTTGGCTTCGGGTTTCTTCTTTTGCTTTTTCTCGCTTTTCGCTTCGACCTTACGTAGGGCCTTGAGCTGATCCTTGTCGAGCAAGGTTTGCTCCAGGCGTTCACGCAGCCCTTTGTAGAAATCATTGAGCTTGCTGACTTGCAACTGACCGGCCGATTTGCGTCGACCCTTGCTGCGCAACGCCGCAAAACTGGCCAGGACCACCAGGATGGCGATCACCAGGGTCACGGTTTTAGCCAGGAAACTGGCGTACTCAGACAGAAACTCCACAGGCACTCCTTCAATACGATGCGCTGCATGACGCGCGCGGATACCACCAGCATACCCATGCACCGGCCCCGCGGCCAGCCGTGAAACCTCAGGCAACAGGCCTGTAACAAGCATTTCAAACAAGCGTATGTTTTTTCATTGACAGCTCATCGTCATCCTCATAACCTCGCCAAACCTTCAACGTACCGGGATGACGCGGACGTGGGCAGTATCTATCTGATTCGACATGGCCAGGCCTCCTTTGGTGCAGACGACTATGACGTCCTGTCGCCGACCGGTATTCACCAGGCGGAAATTCTCGGCAGGCACCTCGCCGAGCTGGGTATCAGCTTCGATCGCTGCCTTGCGGGTGACTTGCGCCGCCAGCAGCACACCGCCCGTAGCGCGCTGGAACAGTTTACCGCGGCGGGTCTGCCGGTGCCGATCGTGGAGACCGACGCCGCCTTCAATGAATTCGACGCCGACGCAGTGATCCGCGCCTTGCTGCCCGCCATGCTCGACGATGAGCCTGAAGCGCTGGACATCCTGCGCAATGCCGCGCAAAACCGTGCCGAGTTCCAGCGCATCTTCGCGCTGATCATCGAGCGCTGGCTTGCCGGCACCTACGACACTCCGGGCCTGGAAAGCTGGCTGGGCTTTGTCGAGCGGGTCCAGGCCGGTCTGCAGCGGATCCTCGAGAACGCCGACAATACCCAGAAAATCGCCGTGTTCACCTCCGGCGGCACCATCACTGCCCTGCTCCACCTCATTACGCAAATGCCGGCAAAACAGGCATTTGAACTGAACTGGCAAATCGTCAACACCTCGCTGCACCAGCTGAAGTTTCGCGGTCGCGAGGTGGCCCTGGCTTCTTTCAACAGTCATGTGCATCTGCAACTGTTGAAAGCCCCGGAACTCATCACGTTTCGCTGAGTCCGGACAATTGTGACCCTGGCTGTAATCAACCAAAAGGATCGAACCATGACCACCGTAGCTGATGCCGTACAAGCAATGAAAGCCAAGTTCAACCCAGCCGCTGCTGCCGGTCTGGACCTGGTCTTCGGTTTTCGCATCGATGACACCAAGAACTTCTCGCTGATCGTCAAGGACAGCACCTGCGAGCTGAAAGAAGGCGAGAACCCTGACGCCCAGGTGACGCTGGTGATGGATGGCGAAACCCTGGAAGGCATCGTCAGCGGCGAAACCGACGGCATGCAAGCGTTCATGGGCGGCAAACTGCGCGCCGAAGGCGACATGATGCTGGCCATGAAACTGTCCGAACTGTTCCCGGCCTAAGACGGCGGCTCCCTCTTCGGGAGCTGCTCTGGCTGCAGACGAATCCCGCCCCTTGTGGCGGGATTTGTCGTTTTCCGCTTCTGGAAAAACGCCCTGCGCGGATTTGCCGTCTATATTTCTTCTGGCCGCATGTGTCAGACATCGGCTGTTTGCCCCTCGATCATTTTGCGCGGAGCACTGCCATGACACCACCTGACGACCACGACAGCTTCAACCGCCGACGCGTACTGCAAGGCCTGTCGGCGGGCGCCGTCGGTGCCTGGATCAGCCCTCTGTTCGCAGGGAGTAAAACCATGCCCGACAGCCCGGCCGACCTCATTCTGTACAACGGACGCCTGCACACCGTCGATCGCAAGAAACCACAGGCCAGCGCGGTCGCGATCAAGGACGGACGCTTCGTCATGGTCGGCAGCGATGCCCAGGCCATGGCCCTGCAAGGCCCCGGCACACACATCGTCGACCTGCATGGTCGTACGGTGATTCCCGGCCTCAACGACTCACACCTGCACCTGATCCGCGGCGGCTTGAACTACAACCTCGAACTGCGCTGGGAAGGCGTGCCGTCACTGGTCGATGCGTTGCGCCTGCTCAAGGAGCAGGCCGACCGCACGCCGACGCCGCAATGGGTGCGGGTGGTCGGGGGCTGGAACGAATTCCAGTTCGCCGAAAGACGCCTGCCGACCCTTGATGAGCTGAACAAAGCCGCGCCGGACACACCGGTGTTCGTGTTACACCTCTACGACCGCGCCCTGCTCAACCGCGCGGCGCTGAAAGTGGTCGGCTACACCCGCGACACGCCAAACCCGCCGGGCGGTGAAATCCAGCGCGACGCCAATGGCGACCCGACCGGCATGTTGATCGCCCGTCCCAACGCGATGATTCTTTACTCGACCCTGGCCAAGGGGCCGAAATTGCCGCTGGAATACCAGGTCAACTCGACCCGCCAGTTCATGCGCGAACTCAATCGCCTGGGCATCACCAGTGCCATCGATGCCGGTGGCGGCTATCAGAATTATCCGGACGATTACCAGGTCATCCAGCAACTGGCGAAAGATCAACAGCTGACGGTGCGCATTGCCTACAACCTGTTCACCCAGAAACCCAAGGAAGAGCTGACCGATTTCAAGAACTGGACCAGCACTTCGCATTACGGCCAGGGCGATGATTTCCTGCGGCACAACGGCGCCGGGGAAATGCTGGTGTTTTCGGCGGCGGACTTCGAAGATTTCCTTGAGCCTCGGCCGGATCTGCCGCACACCATGGAACAGGAACTGGAGCCTGTGGTGCGGCACCTGGTGGAGCAGCGTTGGCCGTTCCGGCTGCATGCCACGTACAACGAATCCATCAGTCGCATGCTCGATGTGTTCGAGAAGGTCAATCGTGACATTCCGTTTGATGGCTTGCCGTGGTTTTTCGACCACGCCGAAACCATCACGCCGCAGAACATCGAACGGGTAAAAGCCCTCGGCGGCGGTATCGCGATCCAGGATCGCATGGCGTTCCAGGGCGAGTATTTCGTCGACCGTTACGGCGCCAAGGCTGCCGAACACACGCCACCGATAGCGCGCATGCTGGCCGAAGGTATTCCGGTCGGCGCCGGCACCGATGCCACGCGGGTGTCCAGTTATAACCCCTGGACCTCGCTGTACTGGCTGGTCAGTGGCCGAACTGTCGGCGGTCTGGAGCTGTACCCTCAAGGCTTGAGCCGCGACACCGCGCTGGAGTTGTTCACCCACGGCAGCGCCTGGTTTTCCTCCGAACAAGGCAAGAAAGGCCAGATCAAGGTCGGGCAACTGGCGGACCTGATTGCGCTGTCGGCAGACTATTTCCATATCGAAGACGAAGCGGTCAAAGGGATCGAGTCGGTGCTGACCATCGTCGACGGCAAGATCGTCTACGGCACCGCCGAATTCGAAAAACTCGGCCCGCCGCCCGTGCCGGTGGTGCCGGAATGGTCCCCGGTGGTCAACGTGCCAGGCCATTGGCGGCCGCTGGCGCCGCTGACGGCGCAGGTTCATCAGTGCGTCGGCGCTTGCGCGGTGCATGCACACCGTCATGAACGAGCGCGGTTGTCTTCAGCACCTGTCAGTGACTTCCAGGGATTCTGGGGAGCGTTCGGGTGTTCGTGTTTTACGTTTTAAAGTGGGAGCGAGCCTGCTCGCGAAATCGGTGTGTCAGATAACGTCAATATTGGCGGTACTGCCGCCTTCGCGAGCAGGCTCGCTCCCACAGGGATTCTGCGACAGGCTGAGAATCATTTTTGCAGTAGCAGCGCCACCAACGCCGTCCATCCCGTCTGATGGCTGGCCCCTAACCCACGTCCGGTTTCGCCATGAAAATACTCATGGAACAGCACCAGGTCGCGACTCAACGGGTCGGCCTCCAGCTGCGGATAAGCCGCCATCGACGGTCGATTACCCTCTTCGTTTCTGAGAAACAGCCGCGTCAGCCGTTGGCTCAAACTCTGCGCCACCTCTTCCAGCGACGCCAAAAAACCCGATCCCGTCGGGTATTCCACTGAAAAGTTCTGATCGTAATAACGATGAAACTCGCGCAGCGACTCGATCAGCATGTAGTTGATCGGCATCCACACTGGTCCGCGCCAGTTGGAATTGCCGCCATACAGGCGCGATTCAGACTCTCCCGCTTCGTAACGGGCACACAACTGATCACCGTTGATTTGCAGACCAAACGGTTGCTCGGCAAAACTTTTCGACAGCGACCGAACGCCGTACGGCGACAGAAATTCAGCCTCATCCAGCATGCGCCTGAGCAAGTCCTTGGTCCGTTCGCCACGCAACAGCGCCAGCAGCATGCGGTTACCTTCGCCCGGCTCGGTCCAGCGCGACACCAGGCTCGCCAGGTCCGGGCGATGCCGCATGAAACCCAGCAGGCGTTCACGCAACCCCGGCAACCCTTCGTGTTCGTGCTGCTCCAGCACCTGCACGGCAAACAGCGGCATCAGGCCGACAATCGAGCGCAAACGCAGCGGCTCGTTGACGCCGTCGGGACGGTGCAGCACGTCGTAGAAAAACTGGTCCTGCTCGTCCCACAAGCCTTCCGCCTCTGAGTCGACCCGGTTGATCGCCCCGGCGATGTAGAGAAAATGCTCGAAGAACTTCACCGCGATGTCGACGTACACGCTGTTGCGCTTGGCCAGCTCCAGGGCGATGCGCATCAGGTCCAGCGCATAAGCGGCGACCCACGCCGTTCCGTCGGCCTGATCGAGTTGATAGCCGGGTGGCAGCAGCGCCGAACGATCGAACAGCGCGATGTTGTCCAGGCCGAGGAACCCGCCTTGGAACAGGTTGCGACCCTCGGCGTCCTTGCGGTTGACCCACCAGGAAAAATTCAGCAGCAGCTTATGGAAGATCCGCTCGAGGAAGTCCAGGTCGCCGATGCCGGTCAGCGCCTTGTCCTGTTGATACACCCGCCAACTGGCCCAGGCGTGAACCGGCGGGTTGGCGTCGTCGAACCGCCACTCATAGGCCGGCAGCTGGCCGTTGGGGTGCATGAAGCGGTCTTTGACCAGCAGCAGCAATTGATGCTTGGCGAACCCCGGATCGATCAGCGCGAACGCGACGGCCTGGAAACCCAGGTCCCACGAGGCGTACCACGGATATTCCCAGGTGTCGGGCATGGAAACGATGTCGGCATTCGACAGGTGTCGCCAATGGCTATTGCGAATGTGCAGATGCGCGGGCGGCGGCGCAGGTTGTGCCGGGTCGCCGTCGAGCCATTGATTGACGTCGAAGTAATACAACTGTTTCGACCAGAGCAACCCGGCCAGTGCCTGCCGCTGAACGTTACGCGCATCGGGGTCGGTGGTCGCGCTTTGCAGCTGCGCGTAAAAACCGTCGGCCTCGGCGCGCCTGAGATCGAACACGGTTTTGGCACTGACCCGCGGCGCACCCGTCGGAGCGAATCGCAGGTAGACGCTACGACTCTGCCCCGCTTCGAACGCCAGGGAAAAGTGCGCCGCCACCCGCGTACCCGTGTCATGGCGAATCGCATCGTCGCGGCCGTCGACGATGAAATCATTGATCCCGTCCTTGAACGGGCCGCGGGCCGCGACGCCATCGAGTTTGGGGAAATTGCTTTCGTTATTGCAGAACAGCCATTGGCAGTCCTCTTCACCCCAGGCGCTGGCGTGCCGATCGCGCAGTTGCGGGTGTCGAGCCAACACCTGATCACCGTCCAGCGTCAGGCTCGGTTTCTGCCCGTCCACCACCCAGCTCCAGCTATTGCGTGCCCACAGCTGCGGCAACACGTGCAGGTGCGCCGGCTGATTGGCGCGGTTGTGCACGGTGATGCGCATGAACAGGTCGTCCGCAGTGTGCTTGGCGTACTCCACGGTCACGTCGAAGTAGCGGTCATCCTCGAACACACCGCTGTCGAGAATTTCGTATTCGGCATCGGCCAGACCACGGCGGGCGTTTTCGGCCACCAGATCGGCGTAGGGAAATTCGGCCTGCGGGTATTTGTAGAGCATGCGCATGTAGGCATGGCTCGGCAAACCATCGACGTAGAAATACAGCTCCTTGACGTCCTCGCCGTGGTTGCCCTCGGCGTTGTTCAGGCCAAACAGGCGCTCCTTGAGAATCGGGTCACGGCCATTCCACAAGGCCAGGCCCAGGCACCAGTGCTGGGCCCGGTCGGAGAACCCGGCGAGCCCGTCTTCGCCCCAGCGATACGCCCGGCTGCGCGCGTGATCATGGGGAAAGTAGCGCCAGGCATCGCCGTCGGCGCTGTAGTCTTCGCGCACCGTGCCCCATTGGCGCTCGCTCAGGTACGGCCCCCATTCGCGCCAGGCCTCGGCGTCGGGGCCGGTGAGGCGCAGGCCTTCGACAGTGTCCAGGATGTTCGCAGCGGGTTTGGCCGTCATGTGTGATTCCGTTGAGCAGAGACGCTTGCAGTGTAGTGCCTCGATCCCCTGGAAAGCTGAACACAACCTGTAGGAGCCGGCTTGCTGGCGATAGCGCCGCCTCGGCTAGCAAGTAACACCGAGGCGCCCACAGTCCGTGGCCGTATCGCAAGAATGCCTCAGCTCTTACAATGCCCGCACCTCCCGTTCCGGCCTGCCCATGGACATCGACCTCGCCCGCACCTTTCTGGAAATCGTCCGCCACGGCAGCCTCGCCGCGGCCGCGGAGAAACTCCACGTCACTCAGACCGCGATCACTGCCCGGGTGCAGAAACTGGAAAGCCAACTGGGCAGTACGCTGTTCGTGCGTAACCGTGCCGGCGCCCGCCTGACACCGAATGGCGAGGCGTTCGTGGTCTACGCCAATCAATTGGTGGAAACCTGGGAGGCCGCGCGCAGGGACCTGCCGTTGCCGGAGGGCTATCGGGACGTGCTGCACATCGGCGGCGAGGTCAGTTTGTGCAACCCGTTGATGCTCAGTTGGGCCGGCGAGCTGCGGGAGAAGATTCCCAGCCATGCCTTGCGCATGGAAATCCGTGACGGCGAAAACCTGCTGCGGCAATTGGAGCTGGGCGTGCTGGACGCGGCGTTGGTCTATCAGCCGGAATACTGGCCGCGCCTGCAGGTCGAGCAGGTGCTGGAAGAAAAACTCGTGCTCGTACGCTTTCCCGGCAAACCCGACCCTTACGTGTACATCGACTGGGGCCCGGATTTCCGCCGTCAACACGACGCCGCGCTGCCGGAAAAGGCCAAAGCCGCGTTGAGCTTCAACTTGGGCCCGCTGGGTTTGCAGTACATTCTGGAAAACGGCGGCAGCGGCTACTTTCGGACTCGCGTCGTGCAGAGTTATCTGGAAAGCGGCGTGCTGGAGGCCGTGCCGAAAGCCCCGGAATTCAGTTACCCGACCTATCTGGTCTACTCTCGCGATCGCGACTCGGCGACCCTGCAACGGGCGTTCGACCTGCTGCGAGAAGTCATCCAGTCCGACGAAGACTGGTCGCAACGCTGGAATCCGCTGACCTGAGTTCGCCTCACACCGGAACATGGCGTTTGTGTCCTTTGGCTTTGACCCAGCGAAAACGGCGGGATCGTCTAACCTGCTGGGAGGACAACAAGAACAGGTGAATGCAGTGAGGCAGACCACCGAGGCATTTCGCAGCCGCTACCGCGCTGACATCCATCCCCGTTACAACCCCTGGCTACATGGCGCCTTCGTGCTGCTGTTCGGCTTATTGTCGATCGCGGCATTCTGGAGCAGCGTGCATCAGGTGCTGCCGCTGGAATGGCTGGCGCTGCCACTGACGTTGCTGCTCTTCAATCTCGCCGTGTACGGCGTGCATCGCCACCTGGGCCATCACAAACAACGCTTCGCGCGGCTGTTTTACGCCCGCCATGCCGGCGACCATCACAGTTTTTTCGCCCCTGGCCACATGACTTACGACCATGCCCGCGACTGGCGGGTGATCCTGTTTCCAGCGTGGCTGATCGTGGCGCACACACTGCTCATCAGCCTGCCGGTGTGGTGGCTGATCAGCCGGGTGGATGCCAACGTCGCCGGTCTGGTCGGTGGCGGCCTGGTGCTCGGTTACCTGGCCTATGAAGTGTTCCATGCCTGCGAACACCTGCCGCCCTCGAACCCGGTCACGCGCTGGCCGTGGATTCGCCAGATGCGTCGTCTGCACGAACTGCATCACCGCCGCGAGTTGATGCAGGAACGCAATTTCAACATCGTTTTTCCACTGATGGACTACCTGTTCGGCACCTTCTACTGGGAGCCCGAGCCGACCTACCTCGACCCGACGAGAACGCCCATGACACGCATGCAGCATCAGATCCACATTGCCGGCGACCCGATTGACGTGCTCGCCTATGCCAGCACCGTGACCCGGTGGCCAGAGTGGCACCCCTCCTCACTCAAGATCGATGGCCCGGCTGGCGCGCTGCATGCCGGCTCGCGCTTTGAAGAAGACATCAGGGCCGGAGGCCGCGACGGGCATTTGAGCTGGGCGGTCAACGAGTATTTGCCCGGACGCCGCTGGAGTGCCCGGGCGCTCGGTGACAACGGCCTGTCGCTGGTGGTGACTTATGAGTGCGAGGCCGAGGGCGCTGGCACGCGGTTCGTACGCACCCTCGACTATCAGTTCAGCGGCCTGGCGATGCGGATCGCCAATCGCCTGCTGCTGAAACGGCGGATCGATAGAGAGTCGGCCGCGTCGATGCTGGCCTTGTGCGAAATGGCTGAAAGACACCTGGCCCCGGCGGGGGTTACTGCGTGAGTCGAACCGTCAAGTTTCGTCATGCATTGCTGTTGGTGGTGGTTGCCATTGCTGCATTCCTGCTGCTGATGCCGACCAAGGTGCAACCCGTGGCCTGGACACCCTCACCTGCGCCTTCGCTGGCCAGCGGCCCCTACGCTGACAATCAGCGCCTCAAAGGTGTGGAGCGGGTTGGCGCCGGGGATATCGACGGCCCGGAGGCCTTGCTGTTGGAGGGTGACGTGCTGATCACCGGCCTGCACGACGGTCGGCTGATCCGTACCAGCCTTGATGGCAAGGACACTAAAGTGCTGGCCGATACCGGTGGCCGACCGCTGGGGCTGGCGCGTCATCCCAATGGATTGCTGGTGATCGCCGACGGAATCAAGGGCCTGCTGTCGCTGGATGCGCAAGGTCGCTTGATCCCGTTGACCACGACGGCGAACGGTGTCGACTTCGGTTTCACCGACGACGTGGCCATCGACAAGTCCGGGCACTTCGCCTACTTCAGTGATGCGTCCAGCCGTTTCGGTTACGGCCACGATGGCGAGGCGATCATCGAGCATGGCGGCGACGGTCGCCTGCTGCGCTACGACTTCCAGACCGGCAAGACCGAGGTCCTGCTGGATAAGCTGGAGTTTGCCAACGGCGTGACCCTCGGGCCGGACGAAGCCTTTGTCCTGGTCAACGAAACCGGTGCCTACCGCATCAGTCGTTACTGGTTGAGCGGACCCAAGGCGGGCACGCACGACCTGTTCATCGACAACCTGCCAGGGTTGCCCGACAACCTGGCATTCAACGGCCGCGACCGCTTCTGGGTGGCGCTGTACGCCCCGCGCAACGCGCTGCTCGACGCCACGGCGACGCTTCCGTTCGTGCGCAAGATGATCGTGCGGGCGATGACGATCTTGCCCAAACCGGTGGAGAAACGTGGGTTTGCCTTGGGGCTGGATGTGGAGGGCAAGGTGATTGCCAATCTGCAGGACGGCAGCAGCGACAATTACTCGCCGATTACTACGGTACGAGAGTACGGGGACTGGTTGTATTTCGGCTCGCTGAAGGCGAGGCACATGGTGCGGTTGCCGTTAGCCACCGCCCTGCAGAATTAACCCAGATCAAAATGTGGGAGCGGGCTTGCTCGCGAAGGCGACGTCGCAGGCGACACGCTCATTGAATGTCAAGCCGCTTTCGCGAGCAAGCCCGCTCCCACAGGGGGGCGTGCATACCTGGACTAACGGGGATCAATCTCGCCGTCGCGCACGGCATTGTCGGTCTCTTCGCGCACCCGCTCTGGGTCGAGGTCGGTGCCGTCGTCCTGATCCATGGGGATCGCGCCTTCGTTGTTCGGAAGTTCGTCAATGCCCGGTTCGTCTTCCGGGTTGACGGTGGTGCGACCCGGACTTAGGGGCTCGGGATGGGTGGGGATCGGGTCGTAGCCGCCCTGCTCTTCGCTGGGGAATTTTTCATCGGTCATGGGGCACCTCGCATGGAGCCGTAATGTCGGACTCTGATCATTCGAGGTGCCGGGATTTAATGCCGTTCCAATTTTTCAGTCACCGGTCGTCGGTGGCCGGGGCAACCCGTCAGGACGGCGCCTGGAGTTGCTGGACGATCTTGTCCTTGACCTGCAAACGCTTCTCCTTGAGCTTTTTCAGTACGTCATCACTGGGCGCGTCCGATTGGGCGGTTTCAGCCTTGACCACCTCGGCGTCCGCCTGCGCGTATTTATTGATCAGTGAATCCAGTAACGGATCCTTGGTGCGTCTTTGCTGGATTTCTTCCTTTGAAAGTTTCAAATCTGCAGAAAGGTCGTGTGACACCGGCATGGAACACCTCCGTTTGTTGATCGGCAGCGAACGCGATCGATTGCGCTCACCAACTACCAGAATGGCCTCGGTCTACTGGTTCTGTCGACCGCCTATCAGACCAGCGGTGTCCGTTCGTCGTCTTGAGACAAACCCGGTAAAACCTTTGTCCGCTCGTCGGTCTCCATTGATTAACGATCACTTGATCGTCCATAAAAACCTGTGTGGAGAATAACCAATGGACGGATTCACCCTGCGCCACCTCGCTCTGGCCGTCGCCTTGAGCACCAGCATGGGCGCGGCTTTCGCGGCCACCGACAATAACTTCGTCGACAATGCCGCCGCCGGTGGGATCGCCGAAATCGAAACCAGCAAACTTGCCCTGGAAAAAAGTCAGTCGGCGGATATCAAGGCATTTGCCAACATGATGATCACCGATCATTCCAAGGCGAACGATGAGTTGGCCGCCATTGCCAAGAAAAACGACATCAAGGTGCCGGATAGCACGACACTGGTGAAACAGGCGAAGGAAAAGATCCTCGACATGCGTGATGAATCGTTCGATGCGGCGTACGCCAATAACCAGGTGAAGGCCCACGAAGAAACCATCGAGCTGTTCAAGAAAGAAGCCAATACCGTGACTGACGACAAGGTCAAAGGCGCACCCGAGCTGAAAGGTTTCGCGCAGAAAATGTTGCCCGGGCTGGAAAAACACCTGGACATGGCGAAGAAACTGCAAGCCGCCCATCCAAGCAAGTAAGTAAGTACATCGCGCACAAAAAAGGCCGCATCCCAGGATGCGGCCTTTTCGTTTGTACTGTAGGAGCGAGCTTGCTCGCGATGAACCCGAGAACGCCAAGGGTGTCAGGTTTCCCGCGTGTTCGTTCACGACCTTCGCGAGCGAGCTCGCTCCTACAGGGGATCAGTGTTAACCGCCGTCGGTATCAATGTCGGCATCGGTGTCATCGCTGGGCTTCGGCCGATCCGGATCGGGTTTGAAGCCGGGGCTGAATTCGTTGTCGTTATCGTTGTGCCGGTTCTTCTGGTCGACCGACTGGTCGGCACTTTCCGGCTTGGCGGTCTGGCCTTGATCCTGGCTTTGTCCGCCTGAGCCGCCCGGGGTCTGCGGGTCGATGGCCGGGTCGTTGCGTTCGCCCGGTGCGGGGTTTTGATCCTGCGTCTGTGTCGGTGATTGCTCTTTCATACGTACCTCGTTCGTCACTGCCAATACACGGCTGAAACACTCGGCCTTGTAGTTTCGAAGCCGCTGCCCGGACAGGGTTCCATCCAATGCCTGATAGAACACAAAAGAACGCAGCCTTCGGCAGTGCCAACTAGAGTATTGTTGCCCCGGGTAAAAATTCCTGCCGGGCTGAACAACTATTTCATACGGCAAATGTCACTGATCTGCGCCGATCAATTTTTGGGGAATCGGCGCGCACCTCCAAGGAGTCACCGGACATGGCAGCACTGCAGACCACCACGCTCGAAGCGATCAAAAAAGACCAGGCGCAATTGCTTGCCGACTGGACCAAAGCCCTCGAGGCCAGTGGTGCCACGCGCAACATCAAGGAGCAGGATCTGCGGCAGCAGACCTCGGAATTCCTGCAATTGATCGTCGCCGGACTTGAGAAAGGCAATGGCCAGAATGTTGCTGCATCAGGTTGGGACGAGATTCGCCAGTACCTGGAGAAGCTTTCCCATAGCCGCGCCCTGCTCGGCCAGGACTCGCAGCAGACTGCAAGCTTCATCTTCGCGCTGAAGGGCCCGCTGTTTGCGCTTCTGCAAAATCATTACCAGGACAATCCGGCCCTGCTGGCCGAACAACTCTGGGAAATCTCGGAATTGCTCGACGCCCTGGGCATGCACACCATCCGCACATTCCAGAAGTCCCGTGAAGCCGTGATCAAGCGTCAGCAGGAAGAACTGCTGGAATTGTCGACCCCGGTGGTCAAGCTGTGGGACGGCGTCCTGGCGCTGCCCATGATCGGCACCCTCGATTCGCAACGCACCCAGGTAGTGATGGAATCGCTGTTGCAGCGCATTGTCGACACCGGTTCGGAAATCGCCATTATCGACATTACCGGCGTACCGACGGTCGACACCCTGGTGGCCCAGCATTTGCTCAAAACCGTCACCGCCATTCGCCTGATGGGTGCGGATTGCATCATCAGCGGCGTACGTCCACAGATTGCCCAGACCATTGTCCACCTCGGACTGGACCTGCAAGGCGTGGTCACCAAGGCCAACCTGGCCGATGCGCTGAAACTGGCCTTGACCCGTCTGGGGTTGACCGTCAACAAGGCGGTCTGAGCCCATGGAGCGTATTCCGATTTTGCAGATGGGCGACTTCCTGCTGGTGACCATCCAGGTCGACATGCATGACCAGTTGGCCCTTACGCTGCAGGATGATTTGTCCGAACGCATCAACCGCACGTCTGCCCGCGGCGTATTGATCGACATCTCCGCGCTGGACATGGTCGACTCGTTCATCGGCCGGATGATCGGCACCATTTCCGGCCTGTCGAGAATCATGGACGCCCAAACCGTGCTGGTGGGCATGCAGCCCGCTGTCGCCATCACCTTGGTGGAGCTTGGCATGACCTTGCCCGGCGTCAGTACGGCGCTGAATGTCGAGCGCGGGATGAAACTGCTTCAGGATCGAGTGCGCGAGCAATGACCGTACGCAGCAGCGGCACTCAACCGATCAACATCGAGCAAGACGTAGTGCTGGCACGGCAGCTGACCCGCAAGCTGGCCACCGAATGCGGCATGCGCCTGATCGACCTGACCAAACTGGTTACCGCTGTCAGTGAGCTGGCGCGCAACACCATGGTCTATGGCGGTGGCGGCGACATGGACTGGCAGATTCTTGAGGAAAACACGCGCACCGGCCTGCGTCTGGTGTTCCGCGACGAGGGCCCGGGCATTCCCGACCTCAAGCTGGCCATGACCGACGGCTGGACGTCCGGCAGCGGTTTGGGCCTGGGCCTGACCGGCGCCAAGCGGCTGGTGGAAGAGTTTGAACTCGAGACCGAGCCCGGCAAAGGCACTCGCATAACGATCACCCGATGGACATGAATATCGGGGGGGCAATGACCCAGGTGCTGCCGATCGAAGACAACAGCCAGATCGGTTACGCACGCCGCACCGCTCAGCAGCTCGCGGAAAAGAACGGCTTCGACGCGACAGACGCCGGTCGCGTGGCGCTGGTCGCCACCGAGCTCGCCAGCAACATTCTCAAGCATGCCACCCACGGTGAGCTGCATCTGCGGGTGTTGCCACGGGCATCGGGTGCGGGCATCGAAATACTCGCCGTCGACCGCGCCAAGGGCTTTGACTTGCAGGCGTGTCTGGCCGATGGTTTTTCCACTCGCGGTACCCAGGGCATTGGCCTGGGTGCAGTGTCGCGGCAAACCGAAGTGTTCGATGCCTATGCCGATGCGCGGGGCGCCGTGCTGTTGACGCGGTTGTACCCGCGCACCGACAAGGCGCCGGACCGGCGGATCGGAGTCAGCCAGCATTCCTTGCACCACGACCCGGCCTGCGGCGATGTCTGGCACCTGGCGTTCGACGGGGCGCGCATCAGTGCGCTGGTGATCGACGGCCTGGGGCATGGCGAGGAAGCCGAGCGTGCGGCCCGCGCGGGCGAAAAAACCTTCGCCCTGGCGCCGTTCACGTCCCCGGTGCTGCTACTCGAAGACATTCATATCGCCATGACCGGCACTCGTGGCGGCGCGCTGGCCATCGCGCAGTTCGATGGCGACGCCGACACGCTGCGATTTGTCGGTATCGGTAATATAGGTGCCTGCCTGATTGGCCCGGACAAATCCCGCGGTCTGGCGTCACACCCCGGTATCGTCGGTGGGCAATACCGGAAAGCCCAACCTTTTGACTATGCTCAAGTGAACGGACATCTGTTGATCATGTACAGCGACGGCCTGCAATCCCGTTGGAACCTGCAAGATTACCCCGGCCTGGTGCACCGCCATCCCGCCGTAATCGCCGCAATTCTGCACCGCGATTTCTGTCGTGGACGGGACGACGTTACCGTGGTGGTCATTGCCCTGGAGACAGCCCATGGCTGATACGCCCCTGACTCAGGCTGACGAATACGCTGCGCAGATTGTGCAGTTGCAAAGTGAAGCCGACGCCCTGCGCGAGGAACTGGACGAAACCAACCAGGGCGTCCTCGCGTTATACGCCGAGCTCGATAACCAGGCCGAACAGCTGCGCCAGGCGTCGGATCTGAAAAGTCGTTTCCTGTCGTACATGAGCCACGAATTCCGCACACCACTGGGGTCGATCCTGAGCATCGCCAGCTTGCTGAGCGATGAGCTCGACGGCCCGTTGAGTCCCGAACAGCACAAGCAGGTGGCCTTTGTCAGCACGGCCGCCCGTGAACTCAGCGACATGGTCGACGACCTGCTGGACCTGGCGAAAATCGAAGCCGGACGCATCAGCATTTCCCCGGCCTGGTTCGACATGTTCGACTTGTTTGCCGCTTTGCGCGGCATGTTCCGGCCGATTGTCGACGCCAGCGCCGTGGACCTGATTTTCGAAGAGCCCATCGGCCTGCCGAGGCTGTACACCGACGACAAGAAACTCGCGCAGATCCTGCGCAATTTCATTTCCAACTCGCTGAAATTCACCACCCGGGGCGAAGTCCGGGTTTCGGCGCGCCTTGAAGGTGATCGGGTGCGCTTTGCGGTCACGGACACCGGAATAGGTATCGCTGCCGAGCTACATGGCGCATTGTTCGAAGACTTTTCCCAGGTCGACTCGCCCTTGCAGAAACGCTTGCGCGGCACCGGGCTGGGACTGTCCCTGTGCAAGCGCTTCGCCGCCCTGTTGGGAGGCGAAGTCGGGGTCGAGAGTACACCGGGGGTCGGTTCGACCTTTTTCGTGATCATCCCGCTGGCCATCGCCATGGAGCCCGCCGATGAAACGTGATATCCGCCTGTTGATCGTCGATGACAACGTCGCCACGCGCTACGCCCTGCGCCGACGCCTCGAGAGCCATGGTTATCACGTGCTTGAAGCGGGAACCGGTGGCGACGGCCTGGCGCTGATCGACAGTGAATTGATTGATGCGCTGATCCTCGACGTCAACCTGCCGGATATGAGCGGCTTCGACATCGTGCGCAAACTGCGCTCCGAAGCCACCACCGCCCTGCTCCCGGTGATTCACGTGTCGGCGGCGTCGATCCAGACCGGCGACATCATCACCGGCCTGGACGCGGGCGCCGACGCCTATCTGATCCATCCCGTGGACCCGGACGTATTGTTGGCGACCCTACGCACGCTGTTGCGGGTCCGCGACACGGAATACGCCCTGCGGGAAAGCGAGGCGCGGTTTCGTGAGATTTTCGTCAACGTCTCGGCGCCTATCGCGGTGCTCGATGACCAGCTCAAGGTGCACGAGTGCAACCACGCCTTTGCCCGACTGATCCAGGACAACCGCGACCCGGATGCCTTGCAGGAATGCTTCGCCGAGCAGCAGCAGTCGATTCTCGACGAACTGCGCCTGCGCTTGAGCGCCGGTGAACGCTGGAAAGGCACGCTGAACATGCGGGTCGAGGGTGAACTGCGGGAAACCGAGTGGCAGATCTCGCCCTACCGCACGCCGGAGCTGAGCCTGGTGTTCGTCGAGGACGTCACTGAACACCGTCACCGCGAGCGCTCGCACCTGGCGCGGCTCGACGATGCCACGTCGCAGCTGGAACACGAAATCGCCGAACGGGTGCGCACCGAGGCGCAGTTGCTGCAAGTGCAGAAGATGGACGCACTGGGCAAACTCACCGGCGGCATCGCGCATGATTTCAACAATCTGCTGACCGGCATCATCACCAGTCTGGAGCTGATTCAGAAACGCATTGCCGATTCACGCACGGACAAGGTCCAGCTGTACGCCGAATCGGCATTGAATTCCGCCATGAGCGCGGCGGCGCTGACTCATCGCCTGCTGGCCTTTGCCCGTCAGCAACCGCTCAATACCCGGCCGGTGGACATCAACGAGCACATCCGTTCCCTGGAAGAGTTGCTGGTGCGCACCATCGGTGAACACATTGCGCTGAAACTCGAACTGACCTCGAAGGCAGCGACTGCGCTGGTCGACCCGATTCAATTGGAAAGCGCGGTGTTGAACCTGGTGATCAATGCCCGTGACGCTTTGCCTCAGGGCGGGAATATCTGGGTCAGCACGTATGCGGCGTATTCGCACGGGGACCTGAAACTGGCGGATGGCGCGTACGTTGCGCTGTCGGTGCGCGACGACGGCACCGGCATCGAACACAACGTGATCGACAAAGTATTCGACCCGTTTTTCACCACCAAACCGTTGGGCCAGGGCACCGGGCTGGGGCTGTCGAGCATTTACGGGTTCGCCCGGCAATCCGGGGGCGACGCGCACATCCGCAGCGTGGCCAGACGCGGCACCGAAGTGACCATCATGCTGCCGGCCACGGCCGATCCGACCCCCACTGAAGCGGAACCTTCGGTCGTGGACCCGCAAGGCTCGGGGGAGCATGTGCTGATTGTCGAGGACATGCCGTCGGTGCGTATGTTCGTTGCCGAAGTGTTGGTGGATGCGGGTTATCGCTGTACCCAGGTGGGGGACATCGAAGGCGCGCTGGAGCGGTTGCAGAACGATCCGTCGATCAACCTGATGCTGACGGACGTGGGCCTGCCGCGCATGAACGGCCGCGAACTGGCCGATGTCGCCCGTGGCTGGCGCGAAGGGTTGCCGATTCTGTTCATGACGGGTTACGCGGAAAACGCCGTGAATCGCCAGGTGTTTCTCGGCGATGGCATGGACATGCTGATCAAACCGTTCCAGATCAGCGAACTGCTGGACAAGGTCCGCCGCACGCTTGATTGCGCCTGATACAGCCATTCGCGAGCAGGCTCGCTCCCACATGGCCGCGTCACCGCAATCCTGTGGGAGCCTGGCCTGCCAGCGATGGCGTCCGGAAAGTCGCCATCGCCAACAAGCCAGACCTCACCGATTGAGGGTTCTCGCGAGAAACGGCGCCGTCCGGCTTTTTTTGTTCTTGGCGACTTTCTGCGGTGTGCCCGCGACGACAATCTTGCCACCCTGATCCCCTGCCCCCGGTCCGATGTCGATCACCCAGTCACTCTGCGCCACCACGCGCATTTCGTGTTCGACGACGATCACCGTGTGCCCCGCGACAACCAGGTTATTCAATTGCTCCAGCAAACGATCGACATCCCTCGGGTGCAGTCCGGTGGTTGGTTCGTCGAGCACATACAAGGTCGCCCCACGCTGGTTGCGTTGCAACTCGGTGGCCAGCTTGATCCGCTGGGCTTCGCCGCCGGACAACTCGGTCGCCGGCTGACCCAGGCGCAGGTAGCCGAGGCCAATGTCGCGCAGCACTTCCAGCGAGCGACGAATCCCCGGTTGCTCGGCGAACACCTCGACCGCTTCGTCCACCGTCAACTGCAACACCTGCGCGATGTTCAGGCCCTGCCAGTTGATTGCCAATGTCTCAGGGTTATAGCGCGCACCATGACACGTCGGGCATGGCGCGTAGACGCTGGGCATGAACAGCAATTCAACACTGACAAATCCTTCGCCTTCGCAGGTCGGGCAGCGCCCTTTGGCAACGTTGAAGGAAAACTGGCCGGCGTCGTAGCCCGCAGCCTGCGCCTCAGGCGTGGCGGCGTAGAGCTTGCGCACGTTGTCGAACAGCCCGGTGTACGTCGCCAGGTTCGAGCGTGGCGTGCGGCCGATGGGCTTCTGGTCCACCTGCACCAGACGCTTGATCGACTCCAGCCCGGCGCTGACCTGTCCGCCACTGACCTGCGGCGCGTCGTCCTCGAGGCTGAGCTCCTGCGCCTCGCTGTCTGGCGTTCCACGCCCGAGGTGCGCGCCCACCAACTCGAGCAACGCCTGGCTGACCAGGCTGGATTTGCCGGAGCCCGAAACGCCGGTGACCGAGGTAAAACAGCCCAGCGGAAACTCGGCCGTGAGGTTATCCAGGTTGTTGCGAGTGATGCCGTCCAGGCGTAGCCAATCCGTCGGTTGACGGCTGACGCGTTTCTGCGGGACCTGCTCGGCGAAGAGGTAAGCGCGGGTCTGCGAATCCGTCACGTCGGTCAATCCAGCTGGTGGACCGCTATACAGAATCCGCCCGCCATGCTCGCCCGCCGCCGGGCCGACGTCGATCAGCCAGTCGGCGCGGCGCATGGTTTCCAGGTCATGCTCGACCACAAACAAGGTGTTGCCTGCGGCTTTCAAACGTTGCAGCGCTTCGAACAGCGCCTCGCCATCCGCTGGGTGCAGACCGGCCGACGGTTCATCCAGCACGTAAATCACACCGAACAATTGCGAGCCCAGTTGCGTTGCCAGCCGCAGCCGCTGCAACTCACCGGACGACAAGGTTGGCGTGCTGCGCTCCAACGCCAGGTAACCGAGGCCCAGGTCGGTCAACGTGCTGACCCGTTCAAGCAAATCCTCGGCGATGCGATGCGCGGCCAGGCGTTTTTCCACCGACAGGTTCGGCGTGTGGCGCACGTCCGGGGCGTTGGCGTGGCCGCTGGCGCCGTGGGCCACCCGCTGCGCACGGGCCTCGCGGGTCTGGTCGTGGGTCAACACCTCGCCTGCCTCGTCGGCCTGTTCCAGGTAACTGTGGGCGGCCACCGGTTTCAAGACTTCGGCCACTTGCAGCAATGGCATCTGCGACAGCTCGCCAATGTCGTAACCGGCGAAGGTCACCGACAACGCCTCGCGCTTGAGCCGTTTACCGTCGCACAGCGGGCACGGGCTGCCGAGCATGAATTGCGAGACGCGCTTCTTCATCAGCGCGCTCTGGGAATGGCTGAACGTGTGCAGGATGTAGCGTCGGGCGCCGGTGAACGTGCCCTGGTAACTCGGTTCCATCTTGCGTTTGAGCGCGACTCTGGTTTCTTCCGGCGTGAGCCCGGCGTACACCGGAACGGTCGGGGTTTCCTCGGTGAAGAGAATCCAGTCGCGCTGTTTTTTCGGCAGTTCGCGCCAGGGTCTATCGACGTCGTAGCCCAGGGTCACGAGGATGTCCCGCAAGTTCTGGCCCTGCCACGCTGTGGGCCAGGACGCGACGGCGCGCTGGCGAATGGTCAGGCTCGGGTCCGGGACCATCAGCGCTTCGGTCACTTCATACACCCGGCCCAGGCCATGGCATTGCGGGCAAGCGCCTTGCGGTGTATTCGGCGAAAAATCCTCGGCGTAGAGCATTGGCTGCCCCGGCGGATAACTGCCGGCGCGGGAGTACAGCATGCGGATCAGGCTCGACAACGTGGTCACGCTGCCCACCGAAGACCGCGCGCTCGGCGTGCCGCGCTGTTGCTGCAAAGCGACGGCGGGCGGCAAGCCTTCGATGGAATCGACGTCCGGCACCCCGACCTGATCGATCAGGCGCCGCGCATACGGCGCCACGGATTCGAAATAGCGCCGTTGCGCTTCCGCGTACAGGGTCGAAAACGCCAGGGACGACTTGCCCGAACCGGACACGCCGGTGAAGACCACCAGGGCGTCGCGGGGAATGTCGACGTCGACGTTCTTGAGGTTGTGTTCACGGGCGCCGCGCACTCGGACCATGCCGGAAGGAGGATTGGAGGTGCGCTTGGAAGTCATGGATAGCCTTGAGTTCGAAGAGTTGAGGGATGTTACCATTCAAGCCCGCTCTCACACTTGATCGGGTTCAGCCATTGAGCACGCTGCGGACCATCCGCGTCAGAGCTTCAGGACTATAGGGTTTGCTCAGCAAAAAGGTGTCGGGGCTGAGTTGGTGGTTGCGCGAAATAATGTCACGGGTGTGGCCCGACGTGAACAGCACCGCCACTGGCGGCGTCTGCACCTTGGCCCAGGCGGCGAGGTCGGAGCTTTTGATCAGGCCGGGCATGACCACGTCGGTGAAGATCAGCTCCACCGTCACCCCGTCCAGCAGCATCTGCATCGCGGCATCGCCGTTGGCGGCGGTGAGGACTTGATAGCCCTCTTCGCGCAGCAACTCCACCGCCGAACTGCGTACCGCCTCGTTGTCTTCGACTACCAGAATGGTTTCGTGCCCCCCGCGTTGCTGCGTCTGGGGATTCACTGCTTCATCGAGCAAGGGGCGCAGGCTTCGCGGGAAATACAATTGCACCCGCGTACCCTGCCCCTCGACGCTGGACATCTCGATGTGGCCGCCGCTCTGCTTGACGAACCCGAACACCATGCTCAATCCCAGTCCCGTGCCCTGGCCGTCGGCCTTGGTGGTGAAAAACGGTTCGAAGGCCTGGGCGAGCACTTGCTCCGACATGCCGAAGCCGGTATCCGCCACAGCGACGCGAACATAGTCACCCGCCAAAATGCCTTTACCGATGCAGAAGTGCCGGTCAAGTGCGACATTCTCGGCACTCAGCTCAATCATCCCCTCACCTTGCATCGCGTCCCGGGCATTGATCGCCAGGTTGAGAATGGCGTTCTCCAGCTGGTTGCGATCGACGTTGATGAACCACGACGCCCGAGACAGCCGCACATCAATCTGGATGGTTTCCCCCAACGCCCGTTGCAGCAGCTCGCCCAGGCCTTCGAAAATCTGCCGCGGGTCGCAGACCGCCGGCGACAGCGGTTGGCGACGGGCGAACGCGAGTAATTGCGACGACAACTTCGCGCCGCGCTCGACGGCGGCAATCGACGCCGAGACCCGCCGCTGCACGTTCTCATTGTCCGGCTCATGCCGCGCCAGCAAGTGCAGGTTGCCGGCAATCACCTGCAGCAGGTTGTTGAAGTCATGGGCCACGCCGCCGGTAAGACCGCCGATGGCTTCGAGCTTTTGTGACTGACGCAGTTGTTCTTCCGCGGTCAGCCGTGCATTCACCTCATCGGCGACACGCTGCTCAAGATTGCGGGTGAATTTGAGCAGGGATTCTTCGGCAGTCTTGCGCTCGTGAATATCGATCAGGACGCCAGGAAAGCGGAACGGCGTGCCATGGTCATCGAACTCGCAGCAACCGCTGGCTTGCACCCACAGGTAACTGCCGTCGGGGCGCAGGACGCGGTATTCGGCGTTGAACGGCTCGCCGGTGGTCACCGATTTATCAACTTGTTCGTTGACCCAGCTGCGGTCGTCGGGGTGAATCCGCGATTCGGCGATGTCCGTCGGCAGGTTGCCGAGGTCCTGATCGACAGGAAAGGAAAAGGTCCGGGCAAAACGCTCATCGCCGGAGAGCAAATTGCCCTTGATGTCCCAGACGAACGAGCCGAGCAACGCCCCGGCATTCAACGCCAGGCGTACCCGTTCATTGTCGGCGCGGTAGGCGTCTTCGGCTTCCTGGCGGCGGCGCTCGGAAATCACATGGTCGGTGGTTTCGACCACCATCGCCATGACGCCGGCCGGCTGGCCCGCATCGTTGGCCACCGGGCTGTAATAAAGGTCGAGCCAGACGTCTTCCGGGGCGCCGTTGCGCAGCAACACCAGTTCTTTGTTGCGATAGGACAAGGTGCCGCCGGCCAGGCAGGTATCCACCACATGCCGGTTGAATTCGGCGACTTCCGGCCAGCCCAGCTCCACCGGAGATCCCAGCAGGTAAGGATGGCGGCCACCGGCGAACGACGAGTACGCATCGTTGTAGATCATGTACCCGGCACGGCCCCACAGCATCACCATCGGCAGTGGTGCGGCGAGCAGCAATTGCACGGCGCTGCACAGGCTGGCGGGCCAGGTGTCGATGCGGCCCAGCTCGGTGAGGCTCCAGTCGAACGCGCGGATGCGTCCGGCCATTTCGCCGTTCCATCCGGCACACCCGTGGCTATCGTCTAGAAACTGCATCGACTGGTTCTGTGTCCTGTAATTGAAGCCCGTTTGTTTCGAGCATCGTGCTAGGCAATGGTTTCATAGAGGTATAGCTGATTCTCGCGGCCCACTGGGGATCCCCTGTGGGAGCGAGCCTGCTCGCGATGATCGTTAACGAAAACGGCGATTGCCCTGGCTGAGCGCGGCGCCCCGACGTCCATCGCGAGCAAGTCCGTTTCTACAGGGAGATCAGATGCTTGAGCGGATGGTAGCCAGTTTTCAGCGTGGCGGCGACGTCGAGGATGGCTTTCTCGATGCCATTCAAATGCATGCAGGTCAGTTCGATCGCGGCGCTCTGGTTGCCGGCTTCGATGTACTCGATCAGGCGCAGGTGTTCGTCGTCGCGGCAGGCTTCGTGGCTGTCGTCGTCCAGGGCGGCGGCGTACAGCGAGGCGCGGGAAATCAGTTTCTGGAACCAGTCCAGCAACACCGGGTTGTTCAGGCTTCGCGCGAGTTTGATATGGAACTCGCCGAGCAAATGAATCAGCTTTTCATGGTCGCCATTGCGATGTGCCTCGTCCTCCAGCAACAGGTGATCGCGCAAATCCTGAGTCACCGCGGTATCCCGTCGGCGACAGAGTTCGCTGACGATGCCGATCTCGATCAACCGCCGCGTTTCGAACAGCGAGCGGATCTCTTCGTCACTGGGCAACGACACCGACGCACCTTTATTGGGCTCGGTAGTGACCAGTCCATCCGCTTCCAATTGCTTGAGTGCGGCACGAACCGACGTCCGGCTGACATTAAAAAGCTCGGCCAGTGACGCCTCGCCGAGCTTCATGCCGGGACGCAACGAACGCTTGCTGATCGCCTCGTAAACCCCTTGGTAGACGCGATCGACCGTGGTTTCGAGTTTCTTCTCGGTCATTTCAACACTCCTTTAGCGCTAAACAACCGGCCCCAGGCGATGAGCAGCCTTTGAAAAAGGGGGTTGCACAAGCAGATTAATCCGGTTATTTCTAGATTGCATCCAGATATTGCATACAATAATTAGAGGATTGCACCATAATGGGTCAACCAACAGCGATTGAAGTGCGTAACGTCTCCAAACGGTATTCCGACGATCCGGGGCTGGCTCCAGCCCTCGACAACGTGTCAGTCGACATTGCCGACAATGAATTCTTCACCCTGCTCGGCCCGTCCGGCTGCGGCAAAACCACCTTGTTGCGGACCATCGCCGGTTTCGAACACGTCAGCGACGGCGAAATCCGTCTGGCCGGCGAACCGGTCAATGACCTGCCGCCGTTCAAGCGCCGGGTCAACACGGTCTTCCAGAGCTACGCGCTGTTTCCGCACATGAGTGTCGCGCAGAATATCGCCTTCGGCCTCGAGATGCAGGGCCTTGATCACAAGGATATTGCACGGCGCGTCGATGAGATGCTGGCGCTGGTGCAGATGCAACACCTGGCCCGGCGCAAACCCGCCGAATTGTCCGGTGGCCAACAGCAACGCGTGGCGCTGGCCCGGGCCCTGGCGCCGAAACCGAAAGTGCTGCTGCTGGATGAGCCGCTGTCAGCGCTGGACCTCAAGCTGCGCAAGGAAATGCAGGTCGAACTCAAGCGCGTGCAGAAAGAAGCCGGGATCACCTTCATTTTCGTCACCCACGACCAGGAAGAAGCCCTGACCCTGTCCGACCGGATTGCCGTGATGTCTGCCGGCAAGATCCTGCAGATCGGCACGCCGAACGACATTTACGAGCGGCCGCAGCATCAGTTCGTTGCTCAGTTCATCGGCGACATCAACTTCCTGCCCGGCCACCTCAAGCGCGGCCAGCAGAACGAGAAACTGTTCGTGCCCAGCGGCATGCCGGTGGAAATCCCCTGCCCGGCCCAGGGCTTCGACGGCAGTAACGTGCAACTGGCGTTCCGTCCGGAGCGTTCGCAACTGGTCGAACCGGAGCAACCGCATCACCTGCGCGGCGTGATCGAAGCGGTGTTGTACGTCGGCACCGCGACGCTTTATCAATGCCGTTTGAATAACGACATCAAGGTCATGCTGCGGGAAAACAACGAGGGCCTGAACCGCGGACGCGTGGTCGGTGATCGCGTTGCGGTCAATCTGCCGCCCCACGCCTGCCTGCTGATGGAGGCCTGAGATGAGCGTCAGCAGCACTTCTCCCGCCCTCAACCGCGCGCTGTTGCTCAGCCCGGTGGTATTGACCTTGCTGACCCTGATTGCCATTCCGCTGGGCATCATGGGCTACATCAGCCTGTTGCCGCGCAACGTGTATGGCGGCGTCGACTGGCAAGCCAACTGGCAGTTGCAAAGCTACGTGCAGCTGTTTTTCCAGGAAGGCTTCGACGGTGAACTGGAGCTTAACTGGGTCTACGCCCAGGCGTTGTTGCGCTCGGTGTTCCAGGCCGGCGGCACGACCGTGTTGTGCTTCCTGTTCGGTTTCCCGGTGGCGTTGTGGATGTCGAGCCTGACCCCGCGGCGACGCAACCTCATGGTCCTGCTGATCACCATTCCGTTCTGGACCAACCTGCTGATCCGCAACTACGCGTGGCTGATCATCCTGCGCGAACACGGCTGGCTGGCCCAGAGCCTCAACGCGCTGTTCCCTGGGGCGGGCGGCATCACCCTGCTCTACAACGACTTCGCCGTCAGCGTCGGGCTGGTCTACAGCTTCCTGCCGTTCATGATTCTGCCGATCTACTCGACCCTGGAAAAACTCGACTGGCGCCTGGTGGAAGCCGCCTACGACCTCGGCGCCAACCGCTGGCACGCGTTGCGCCGGATCATCCTGCCGCTGTCAATGCCCGGGGTGATTGCCGGCGCCTTGCTGGTGTTCGTGCCGAGCCTCGGCGCCTTCATCACTCCGGCGATTCTCGGCGGCGGCAAGACACTGATGATCGGCAACCTGATCCAGCAGCAATTCGGCACGGCGCGTAATTGGCCGCTGGGCAGTTCGCTGTCGTTCCTGTTGCTGGGAATCCTGCTGTTGTCCCTGGTGCTTTACGCCCTCTATAGCCGCAACGCCGCCAAGACCCTGCGTCGGGGAGCCACCGCATGATCGCCCTGCACCTGAAAAAACTGCCGCTGACCCGCGAAGTCAGCCTGCTGATCCTGGCCTATCTGTACGTACCGATCTTTGTGCTGATCGCCTACAGCTTCAACGCCAACCGCTCGGCGACGGTGTGGACCGAGTTTTCGTTCGCCTGGTACGGACGCATTCTCGCCAATCCGTCGATCCAGACCGCGGCGCTGAACTCGCTCATCGTCGCCAGCATCGCCACGGTCTGCGCCACGGCCATTGCGCTGCTCGCCGCGCTGGCGACCTATCGGCCGTTCTATGGGCAGAAGATGGTCGAGGGCGGGATCAACCTGCCGCTGATCCTGCCGGAAATCGTCACCGCCGTCGCCACCCTGCTGTTGTTCATGGCGTTGGGGATCAAGCTCGGTCTGCTGACGGTGATCGTCGCGCACATCGGTTTCTGCATTCCCTTTGCTTACCTGCCGATCCGCGCGCGGCTCAACGACCTGGACAAGAGCCTGCTGGAAGCCGCGAACGACCTGTATGCCAATCCGTGGCAGGTGTTTCGCCGGGTGACCCTGCCGTTGCTGTGGCCGGCAGTGTTGTCCGGCTCGGTGCTGGCATTCGTGGTCAGCCTCGACGATTTCATCATGACGTTTTTTGTCGCCGGGCCGGGGTCGACCACCCTGCCGGTGTACATCTTCTCGGCGATCAAGGCCGGCGTGACGCCGGAGATCAATGCGATCTCGACCCTGATGCTGGTGATTTCCATCGTGCTGGTGGTGCTGGCCTTCTGGCTGGGACAGCGCGGCAAACAACAATGAGCCTGGAGACTTGTTTCATGAAAACAAAAAGCATGTGTTTCGCTGTCGCCGGTCTGGCCTTGAGTGGCTTCACCGCACTCGCTTCGTTCAGCGCCCAGGCCGCCGAGCCCAAGGAACTGTTTTTCTACAACTGGACCGATTACTACCCGGTGGACCTGCTGGCCAAGTTTGAAAAGGAGACCGGGATCAAGGTCACCATGGACGGCTACGACAGCAACGAAACCTTGCTGGCCAAGTTGCAGGCCGGTGGCGCGGCGTATGACGTGATCGTCCCGTCGCAGTCGATCATGCGCACCCTGATCAACCAGGACCTGCTGCTGGAAATCGACACGCCGACCTTGCCCAACTTCCAGTACGTGAAACCGGCATTTCGCGACCCGAGCTTCGACCCTGGGCGCAAATTCTCGGCGCCATACCTGTGGGGCACCACCGGATTTTCCTATGACAGCGCCCGCGTGCCGGGCGGCAAACTCGACGATTCGTGGAAAGAGTTCTTCGAGCCGCGCAAGGAACTGCAGGGCCAACTTGCCGCCCTCGACACCTCCAGCAGCGTGATCAACGCCGCCAGCCATTACCTGAACGTCGACGAATGCAGCGAAAACCCGCAGGACGCCAAGCGCATCCTCGAACTGCTGCAAAAGCAGAAACCGTTCTTGAAGATGTACAGCTCGGATAACACCGTTGATCGCATGGCCTCCGGTGAAGTGATCATGATGCAGAACTGGAACGGCTCCACCGCCCGGGCCACGTTGCAGAAGAGCACGATCAAATACGTGTATCCGAAGGAAGGCCTGGCGATGTTCCAGGACAACTTCGCCGTACCGAAAAGCGCGCCGCATCCCGGCAACGCGAAGATCTTCATCGACTGGATGATGAAACCGGAAAACGCTGCCGCCGTGTCCAACGCCATCGCCTATGACAACGGGATTCAGAGCGACAAGTTGATCGACGCCAAATGGCGGGTGATGGATGCGATCAACATGCCCGAAGAATTCGCCTCGCGCCTGCGCCCCGAAAAAGAGTGCAGCAACAAGGCGCGGGAGCTGCAGGACCGGATTTGGGCGAAGCTCAAGGGCTGAGTGCCTGGCTTGACACCGAGTCGCGGCCTTCGCGGGCAAGCCCGCTCCCACAAAGGACTGCACTTCAAATGTGGGAGCGGGCTTGCTCGCGAAGAAGCCGGCCCTGACAACTTGAAACCTGAGGTTTGAAATGACCCACCCCCGCTGGCTGCGCAACGTGCGGCCCTACGGCTCCACCGCCGAAGACTTTCTGATCGAGAACGGTCTGTTCACCCAACGCCGTCCGGCATCGACGGCGGCCCTGACCGCCACCGACATCGACGGCCAACACCAGCTCCTCACCCCGACCCTGGTGGAAAGCCACATCCACCTCGACAAAACCCTCTGGGGCCAACCCTGGCGGCCGAACAGCGCCGGGCCGACGCTCAAGGACTACATCGCCAACGAGCGCCGGGTGCTGCGTGAAGTCGAAAGCCCGATCGCCGAGCGCGCCGGCGCCCTGCTGGAAAACTGCATCGCCCGCGGCTCGCTGACCCTGCGCTGTCACGTCGACATCGACCCGGACTTCGGCCTGCGCCACGTCGAAGCCCTGCAACAGCTGCGCGAACGCTACCGCGACCTGATCGACCTGCAACTGGTGGTGTTCCCGCAAACCGGGCTGATCAGCCGTCCTGGCACCGCCGAATTGATGCGCGAAGCCATGACCCTCGGCGTGGAAAATGTCGGCGGCCTCGACCCCTGCGGCATCGACAACGACCCGGTCGCGCAACTGGATTTCGTGTTCAAACTGGCCAGCGAATTTGATCGCGGCGTCGACATTCACCTGCACGACAAGGGCGAACTGGGCCTGTGGCAGATCGCCCTGATCGCCGACTACACCGAGCGTTACGGGCGTCATGGCCGGGTGATGATCAGCCATGCGTATTGCCTGGGGATGCTGCCGTGGAGCCAGGTCAAACCGGTCGCGCAACGGCTGGCGGCGCTGGGGATTTCGCTGATGAGTTCGGCGCCGGCGGATTGCGCGGTGCCGCCGTTTCTGGCGTTGCGTGAAGCCGGTGTCAACGTGTGCCTGGGTTCGGACGGCATTCGTGACGCCTGGTCGCCCATGGGCAACGGCGACATGCTGGAACGAGCGATGCTGCTGGCGTTCCGGTTCGACTTGAACAAGGACGAGGAGCTGGCGGCAGCGTTTGCCGCGGCGACCGTGAATGGCGCGCTGGCACTGGGCTGCGACGCTTATGGCGTAGAGATCGGCCAAGCCGCGGACTTCCTGTTGATGCCGGTGCAGACCCTGGGTGAAGCCGTGGTGTCGCGCCCTCTGCGCCAGGTCTATCGACGCGGCGAATTGATTGCCGCCGATGGCCGACTGCTGGACAGTCGCTTGTGAAACCCGTGTCAGCCACAACAATCGGTCTGAAAAGCAGCTGCGTGGTCGGCTTCGACGGCACGCAGCACGTGCTGTGGCGCGACGGCGAAGTGGTGTTCGAAGGTTCGCGCATTGTGTTCGTCGGGCGTGGTTATCCGGGGGCGGTGGATCAGTGGGTCGATTACGGCAACGCGCTGATCGGCCCTGGCTTCATTGATCTGGATGCCCTCGGCGACCTCGATTCCACCGTGCTGACCCTGGACAACGGCGATGAGCGCGACATGGGCCGGATGTGGTCCGAGGATTACCTGGCGGCCGGTCCGCGTGAGAGCTACAGCGCCGACGAGGAAGTCTTCAAATATCGCTACGCCTTCACGCAGCTGATCCGCAATGGCATCACCACCGCCCTGCCGATCACCTCGATGTATTACCGCGAATGGGCCGAGACCTACGACGAATTCGCGGCGGTGGCCGCAGTGGCCGCCGAGCTGGGACTGCGCACTTACCTCGGGCCCTGCTACATGAGTGGCATGAGCTACTGGCGCGCCGACGGGCAGCTCGGGCATCACTGGGATGAAGCGCGGGGCCTGGCCGGGCTCGACGCAGCGGTGCGGTTTTTCGAGGATTTCGACGGTGCGCATGACGGCCTGATCCGCGGTGCGTTGCTGCCGGATCGCATCCAGACCTGCACCCCGGCGTTGCTGCAACGCACCGCGGCGCTGAGCCGTGAGTTGAACGCACCGATGCGTCTGCATTGCTGCCAAGGCCTCGGCGAAGTGGCGATGGTCGAGCAATTGCGCGGTGTTTCGCCATTGGCCTGGCTGGAGCAACTGGGCTTGCTGACCCCGCGCAGCCTGCTGCCCCACGGCATTTACACCCGCGGCGATGAAGACTTGCAACGGCTGGTAGCGGGTGACGCGAGCCTGGTGCATTGCCCGGTGGTGTTTGCCCGGGACGGCGAGGCCCTGAACTCATTTGGCCGCTATAAGGCCAAGGGCATCAACTTCGCCCTGGGCACCGACACCTGGCCGGCGGACCTGCTGGACAACATGCGCCAGGGGTTGAACATCGCCCGGCTGATGGAGGGCGGTAGTTCGTTGACCAGCACACTTGATCTGTACAACGCCGCCACCCTCGGCGGTGCCAGGGCGTTGGGGCGTGACGACCTCGGGCGACTGGCGCCGGGGTGCAAGGCTGACATCACGGTGTTCAGTCTTCGCGGCCTGCACCTGGGCCCGTTGTTCGACCCACTAAAAAACCTGGTGCTGGCCGGGCGTGGTGACGACTGCATCGCCAGCTACATCGACGGCCGTTGCGTGATGCAGGACGGCCAGGTTCAGGGAGTCGACTACCCCGCCCTGCAACGCCAGGCCCAACGACAATTCGAAAAACTGATGCGCAGCCACAGCGACCGGGCCTTTGGCCGACCGGACTGGAAAACCCTGTTCAAACCGGCCATCCCGTTCGCCGACGACTACAGCGCACACGCGCCGCTGAGTGCGCTGGATCCCCTTATTTAGAGATTTCTGCCCATGCAAAGCTTCGACTTCCGCACCCTGTCTGCGCGGGACAAATACAAGATACTGATCGGCAGCGTGGTGCCACGGCCGATTGCCCTGGTGACCACCATCGACGGCGAAGGCCGCGTCAACGCCGCGCCGTTCAGTTTCTTCAACGCACTGTCGGCCGACCCGCCGATCCTCGCACTGGGCGTGGAAAACTACGGCGATCAAAGCCCCAAGGACACCACTCGCAACATTCAGCTCAATCAGGAATTCACCGTCAACATCGTCAGCGACGCGCTGGTCGAAGCCATGAACGTCTGCGCCGTGCCCTTCGCCCCCGGCTTCGACGAACTGACCGCCGCCGGCCTCACCGCCATCCCTGGCACCACGGTGAAATGCCCGCGCATCGGCGAGGCGCCCGTGGCGCTGGAATGCCGACGGATGATGGCGCTGTCCATCGGCCAGTCGCGGGAAATCATTTTCGGTGAAGTGCTGATGGCCCATGTTCGGGACGAATTGATTGACCCGAAAACCTTGTACATCGATCAACTGGGGCTCGACGCCATCGGGCGCATGGGCGGCCACGGCTATGCGCGCACCCGTGATTATTTCGACCTGCCGACCCGGTCGTTACAGGCCTGGACGGAGGCGCCGGGGGGTGGCGAGCGGTTCTGGCCCAAATAAAACACCTCAGGATGACCGAGGCCTGTAGGCGCTCGGTTTGCTGTTCATGCGGGGTGGCCGTGATGCCCTGATCGCAGGCTGGTTGCAGCAAGGGGATTGTTAGCGGAAATCCCGGCTGCGGATGCTGATGCCATCGAGCAATTCGGTCAGGTCGCTCAAGCGTCCGGCAATCAGGTGGCGCACCTCGCCTTCCTTCTCCCAGCGTCCGTCGACCTTGAGCAATTGCGAGCCGACCAGGACCTTTCGCTGCCTGTCGGCCAAGTCGCGCCAGACCACGACGTTGACGTTGCCAAACTCGTCCTCAAGGGTGACGAAGGTCACACCGCTGGCGGTGCCCGGGCGTTGTCGGCCGGTTACCAGCCCGGCGACGCTGACCGGGCGGCCATGTTCGACGTCCAGCAATTCCTTCGAACTGCGACACCGCCGCGCCCGCAACTCGCCGCGCAACAGCGCCAACGGATGCGGGCCGAGGGTGGTGCCGACGCTGTTGTAATCGGCCAGCAGGTCTTCGCCCACCGTAGGCTTTGGCAGCGACACCGCGTCCTCTTCCTGGCTCGGCAAACCGGCGAACAAACCCAGTTGTTTCTGCACCCCGGCCACTTCCCAGCGCGCACGATGACGATCACCGGCCAGCCCACGCAACGCCCCGGCATCGGCCAGTTGCTCCTGCGCACGGGCATCGAGTTGCGCCCGGTCGCCCAGGTCAGCGATGTCGACAAACACCCCCATCGACCTCGCCGCTTCGATACGCCGGGCATCGTCCTCGCGAAAGCCCTTGATCATCCGCAACCCCATGCGAATCGCCGGTTGCGCGCCAACAATCGGTTCGAGGCTGCAATCCCAGTCACTGGCGCGCACGTCCACCGGGCGAATCTGCAAATGATGGCGGCGCGCATCCTGCAGAATCTGGTCCGGGCTGTAGAAGCCCATGGGCCAGCTGTTGATCAGTGCACAAGCGAAGGCCGCCGGTTCGTGGCATTTCAACCAGCAACTGGCGTAGGTCAGCAAGGCGAAACTGGCGGCGTGGGACTCGGGAAAACCATAGCTGCCGAAGCCTTTGATCTGTTCGAAGATCTGCGCGGCGAACTCCGGCGTGTAGCCTTTTTCCTTCATGCCGGCCGCGAGGCGATCCCTGTGCGGTTCGAGCCCACCGTGACGCTTCCAGGCGGCCATGGAGCGGCGCAGTTGATCCGCTTCACCCGGACTGTAGTTGGCCGCGACGATGGCGATCTGCATGACCTGTTCCTGGAACAGCGGCACCCCGAGGGTACGTCTCAACACGTCCCGCAATTCTTCGGAGGGATAACTTTCAAGCTCTTCCTTGTTTCTTCGCCGCAGATACGGATGCACCATTCCGCCCTGTATAGGCCCGGGGCGAACGATGGCCACCTCGATCACCAGGTCATAGAACTCGCGCGGTTTGAGTCGCGGCAGCATCGACATCTGCGCCCGGGATTCGATCTGGAACACGCCGATGGTGTCGGCACGGCTGATCATGTCGTAGGTTTGCGGGTCTTCCGAGGGCACTGTGGCCAGGCTCAAGTTCCGGTTGCGATGCCGACGCAGCAAATCGAAACAACGCCGGATCGCGCTGAGCATACCCAAGGCCAGAATATCCACCTTGAGCAACCCGACCGCATCCAGATCGTCCTTGTCCCACTGAATGATGGTGCGCTCGGCCATCGCCGCGTTTTCCACCGGCACCAGGCTGTCCAGCGGCTGTTCGGAAATCACGAAGCCACCAGGGTGCTGGGACAAGTGCCGGGGAAACCCGATCAGCTGTTGCGTCAAGCTCAACACCCGGCGCAACACCGGGCTCTCGGGGTCAAAGCCACTTTCAAGCAAACGCTCGACGGGTGGCGTGTTGTCGCTCCAGTGCCCGCAGCAATCGGCCAGGGCATTGATCTGATCCGGCGGTAAGCCCAAGGCCTTGGCCACATCACGCACCGCGCCGGCCGCGTGATAGGTGCTGACCACCGCCGTCAGTGCCGCGCGTGTCCGGCCATAACGTTGGAACACGTACTGCAAGACTTCTTCCCGGCGTTCATGCTCGAAGTCCACGTCGATGTCCGGGGGCTCGTTGCGCTCCTTGGAAAGAAAACGCTCGAACAGCATGTTGATCCGGTCCGGATCGAGCTCGGTGATGCCCAAGGCGAAACACACCGCCGAGTTGGCCGCCGAGCCACGGCCCTGACAGAGGATGTTCTGGCGTCGGGCGAAGGCCACGATGTCCTGGACGGTCAGGAAATAACTTTCATAACCCAGCTCGGCGATCAGCCCGAGTTCCTTGTCGATCAGCCCTCGCACCTTCTCGCTCGCACCCTTGGGCCAGCGCTCGCAAATGCCACGCTCGGTCAATTCACTCAGCCAGGACGTGGCACTGTGACCTTCCGGCACCAGCTCCCGTGGATACTCATAACGCAATTGTCCAAGATCAAAACTGCAGCGCCGGGCAATGATCAGCGTTTCATCCAGCAACCCTGGGGGATAGATCGATTGCAGTGCATCAAGACTGCGCAAATGCCGCTCGCCATTGGGGTGCAGACGCAGTCCGGCCTCGGCCACCGGCAGGTGATGGCGGATAGCGGTCATGGTGTCCTGCAAGGCCCGTCGGCCACGGACATGCATGTGCACATCGCCACTGGCCACGGCGGGAATGCGCAGTTCCCTGGCCAGCGTCAGCAACGCGTTCAGCCGCTGGGCATCGTCCTGGCCACGATGCAACTGAACCGCCAGCCACAGGCGTTCGCCGAACGCCTGTTTCAGCCAGTGACCGCTGGCAAAATCATCCACGGCGTCCGGCACCCACAACGCCAACAGCCCCGGCAATGGCTCGCTGAAATCCTCTCGCAGCACCTGATACTGGCCCTTCTGCGTGCGCCGTCGCGCCCGGGTGATCAGCCGGCAGAGGTTTTGATAGCCCTCAAGGTTCTCCACCAGCAGCACCAGTTTCGGCCCGCCCTCGATGCGCACTTCGCTGCCGATAATCAGTGGCATTTCCACGGATTTGGCCGCCTGCCAGGCGCGGACGATGCCCGCCAGGGTGCATTCATCGGTGATCGCCAGCGCCTGATAGCGTTGCTTTTTCGCCTGCTGGAAGAGTTCAAGCGCACTGGACGCACCGCGCTGGAAACTGAAGTTCGACAGGCAGTGCAGCTCGGCATAGTCAAGGCTCATGCGAACCAGCCCTGCAACCACAACGGGCCGTCTTCGCCGACTGCCCGATAGGCCCAGCCTTGCTGGCCGGATCGGGTTTCGATCAGGTAATAATCCCGGCGCACGTCGGCGCCGTCCCACCAACCGGACTCGATGCGCTCCGGCCCCATGAGGATGCGCGTCGAACCTTCATGCACCGCCTGCGGTTCGGTCAGCAACCAGCCTGGACGCTGCACGCCAGGCATCGCCGCGCAACGCTGGCTGTCGACACTGGCCTGCCACGCACACTCCGGTCGATGATCGGCCTGAAAGCGCAAGCCATGCACCGCGTCATCGCCCAACCGGGCGCGCAAACGTTCGCGCAGCTGCTCCCAGGGCAAGGACTGCTGCGGACGGTCGTCGAACAGCTCCTGATATTGCGGAACGAAGGCCGGCAAGTCTTCGGCGCGCAGGCGAAAACCACGCACCGGGGCCTCGACCTGAACCTGCTCCAGGCGTCCGCGAGCCAGCTCGAAAAGCATCGCCGGGTCGCGCTCGGCGCTGAGCAGGCCGACCTTGATCACGCTGTCCGGCAACCCGGCGTGTTCCAGGTGCAGGTCGAAACGCTGCACGCCGCTGTCGCGACCGCAAAGGAACGCCGACAGGTCACCAGTCAAGCGCCGCAGCGGAAACAGCAGCGCCTGATGGGATTGCACGTCGAAATTGAGCTCGATGCGCACATCGAATCGGTCCGGCGGCAGGTAGAACGCCAGCGCCAGGCGCCGCGCGCCCAGCAGCGCATCCAGGTGCTTGAGCACCTGAGACTCGAAACGCCGGGCCAGACTTTGCCGGGGCAACGCCTGCACCTGACTCAAGGTACGCAGACCCATTCGCGACAACGCCGTGGCCACGTTGGCCTCGAGGCCAATCCGCTCGACGGGCAATTGCCCCAGGTGATACTGCAAAGCCTGGTCGTCGGGTACGACCAGGCCGTCATAGGCGTTGGCCAGAATCCGCGCCGCCACCGGGTTCGGAGCCGCCACGATCCGATGCCGAAACCCCAGTTCGCCGAGTTCGCGGCGCAAGCGGGCTTCGAATTGCGGCCAGTCGCCAAACAACCCCAGGCTGGACTCGATTTCAAACACCACCGCACGCGGGTAATGCACGCTGACCTGAGCGCTGAAGCGGTAAGCCCAGGCGGCGAGAAACTGCTGCCAGTGTTCGATCTCGGCCGCGTCGTATTCGGCCGTGACGAAACCTTTGCTCAACGCCTGGGCGGCGGTCATTGACTGGCCGGGCCGCAAGCCCAGCGCACGCGCCGACGTGTTGACCGCCTGCAACACCCGACGCTGCGCCGGGCCGGTCAACAACGCCAGTGGCTGATCGGGATCGGGGCGCTGACGCAGGACCGCGTCCAGCGCCAATTGCGGGAACAGAATGCACACCCAACGCATGGCAACCTCAATGCCCCACAGGAAAGGCAATCGGTGCCGAACGGGCCAGCCCGCCGCGGCACTTGAGCACGCGCAATTGCGCAGGCCTGGCATCGATGGCGATGCGCAGGGCCGCGGGTGAAGGGTTGATCGCTTCATGGATCGAGCGGTAGGCAAACGCCAGGGTCGAGCCGGTTTCCGCCGCCACTTGCAAGCGCCGCAACGCCCGGTCATCGGCCTTGTGCGGCCAGCACAGCACCGCGCCGCAACTGCCCGAACGCAGGCATTGTTCCGCCGCCCACAGCGCATCGCGCTCGCTGGCCTGGATGATCGACAACTGCCGCAGATCGACCCCGGCGTTTTGCCAGGCTTGCGGATAAGGCACGTACGGCGGTGCCACCAGCACGATGCGCTCACCCGCCGCCGACAAGCGTGCCAGCGCCGGCCACACCAGTTGCAATTCACCGACGCCCTGCCCGGCCAGGAGGATTTCGGTCAGCGCCGCTTCCGGCCAGCCGCCGGTGGGCAATGCCGCATCCAGCGTGGCATGCCCGGTGGGTTGCGGGCTGACGGTGGGCGGCGCAGGCCGGCCTTTCCAGACCTGGCCGCCATTGAACAGCGTGTCCAGTGCAACGACGGCGCCCATCACCCTTGCCTCACCAGGCCGCAGAACACGCCTTCGATGGCGAGGTCCTGATCGGCTTCAACGATGATCGGCTCATAGGCCGGGTTACGCGGCAACAGGCGCACCGTGTCGCCGACCCGCTCGAAGCGCTTGATGGTCACTTCACCGTCAAGCCGTGCCACGACGATCTGGCCGTTGAAGGCCTCTGGATTGCGGTGCACGCCCACCAGGTCGCCGTCGAGAATGCCGTCCTCGATCATCGAGTCGCCCTTGACCCGCAGCATGTAGTCCGGCACCCGGGAAAAGATCGAAGGATCGAGCAGCAAACGGCTGTGGACCTCGGCATCGGCGCCAATCGGCACCCCGGCCGCCACCCGCCCGAGTACCGGAATATCCAGCAACTCGGGGCGCGCCGGTTGCCCGAGCAGGCGGATACCCCGGGCCTGATGCGGATTGACCTCGATGAAACCGGCGTCGGTCAGCGCCAGCACATGCTTGCGCGCCACGCTGCGGGAGGCGAAACCAAAGGCCTCGCTGATTTCAGCGAGGCTCGGGGACTGGCCATGTTCCGCGATTCGATCACGGATAAAGGTCAGGATGGCGGTGCGGCGGGGAGTTAAAGTCGTCATGGAGTACATTTGTACTCTTTTATGTTTTTTCCTACAAGAATTTGCAGACGAAATGTAGGACGCGAGAAAAACAGTGTAGGAGCGAGCTTGCTCGCGAAGAACGTCGAGTCAACGCGGGCATTCAGATTGCCAGCGTTATCGTTGACGTCCATCGTCGGAACGCCGCCCGGAGCAAGCTCGCTCCAACAGGGGGTCACCCAATCCTCGGGATGCCAGGAACGCTGCGATGTAGTCGATGAACGCCACGACCTTGGCCGTCGCCCGCCGATGGCTCGGGTACACCGCCAGAATGTGCGCGCCGAAGCTGTCCGGGTCGATGTCGTAATCGGCCATCACCCGCACCAGCCGCCCGTCGGCGATGTACGGCGCGGCACTCCACAGTGGCGTGTGCAGCAAACCGCGCCCGGCCAGTGCGTTGGCCAGCAGCAGGTCGTAGTTGTCGCTGCGCAGGCGCGGCGACGGTGGTTGCGGCAGGCTCAAACGCTGACCGTCACGCTCGGCCCACCAGAATTCGCGGCTGAGCAACGGGTGGCGATACAGCAGCCATTCATGTTCATCAAGGGTTTGCGGCGTGACCGGCAACGCCTTGCGCGCCAGATAGGCCGGGCTGCCGCACAGTGCCAGGCGATTGCTGCCGACCACGCGGGCGATCAGGCCTGGCAAGTCGTCATGGCCTTCGCGCAAGGCCAGGTCATAGCCGCTTTCCAGCAGGTTGACGAAGTCATCGCACAGGTCCACTTGCAGATCGATCTGCGGGTATTGCTGCAGAAACCCGCCGCACACCTGATCCAGAAACGCCTGCCCGTACGCCAGCGGCGCGGTGATTTTCAGGGTGCCGCGCAAGCCATGCTGCAACTGCTCGATTTCCTCGCCGGCCTCGTCCAGCCGTTGCAGCACCTGGCGCGCGGTTTCCAGGTACAGCCGCCCCGATTCCGTGAGCAAGATCCGCCGGGTGCTGCGCTCGAACAACCGCGCGCCCAGTTCGGCTTCCAGGTGATTGACTGCCTTGGTCAACGCCGACGGGGTCTTGCCCAATTGCTCGGCCGCGCGACTGAAACTGCCCAGTTGCGCCGTGACCACGAACATTTTCAGTGCACCCAACTTGTCCATACTTTTTCCATTCAGGCAAAAACGTTTTTCGTGAGCGAGGCGTTCTGCTGCGCCCAGGCAGCCACTACTCTGGCCATCAGACGCAATAACAAGGAAACATTCAATGAAAAGATTCATCCCGAATCTATTGATGGCCGCGGTGAGTTTTGCCTCGATGGAAGCCATGGCCGCCACCGACCTGGTGCTGCTCAACGGCAAGATTTTTACCGCCGACCGCGCCAATCCGAAGGTGCAGGCGCTGGCGGTGCAGGACGGCAAGGTGCTGCAAGTCGGCAGCGATGCGCAGATCAAAGCCTTGATCAGCGCTGAAACGAAAGTGATTGATCTGGGTGGCAAGGCGTTGATGCCCGGGTTGATCGACAGCCATTCCCACGCGATTTTCGGCGGCCTGGAAATGGTCGCGGCCAACATGAAAGACGAAGTGGTCGACCTCGACGAACTGGAAAAACGCCTGCGCATCTGGCGCGATGACGGCAAAGCGCAACATGGCGATGTGCTGAACGTGGCGGGTATGAGTTCGGCCTATTGGGCGCAAGCCGAAGCCTTTGGCAACAAATTCAACAACGGCGAATGGGCTCAGGTGCCCGTGGTGTTCACGGGCAGCGACCACCACACCGCATGGGCCAACAACGCAATGCTCGAACGTGCCGACATCGATGCAGCGCTGCTGAAAAACCTGCCGGACGCCGAGAAGGACACGATCGGCAAACTCGCCGACGGCCGTCCCAACGGTTTCGTGGTGGACGCCGGCTGGGACCGCGTCGCTTCGAAAATACCGGTGCCGAGCGCTGCCGACATGCTCAAGGCCGCGCAATCCGCCGTGCGCTACAACAACAGCCTCGGCATCACCGCGTGGATGGACCCCGCCGCCAATGCCGCGCCCGGCGAGCCGGTGTTTGCGCTCAAACCCACGGAGAAAACCGTTGGCGTGCTGCCGGCTTACAAAGCCCTGGCCGAAAGCGGCGGCATGAGCGTCCACGTCGCCGCATTGCTGGTGGCCAATCCGAAAAGCGTACCGGCCGATCTCGATACGCTGGACAAGGTCCGCCAGCAATTCCAGGGCATTCCCAACCTGACCTTGCCGGGCATCAAGATCTTCGCCGACGGCGTGATCGAATACCCGGCGCAAAGCGCGGCGATGATCGACCCGTACAGCAACTCGCACAAACAGGGCGAACTGCTGATCGATCCGCAGCATTTCGGCGAACTGGTCAGCGCCATCGATCAGCGCGGCTGGCTGGTGCACATCCATGCCATCGGCGACCGCGCAGTGCGTGAATCACTGAATGGCATCGCTCAGGCGCGCAAGGATCGGCAGAGCGGCGTGACGCACTCGATCACCCACCTGCAGATGGTCAATCCGAAAGAGTTCGCCAGGTTCAAGCCGCTCAACGTCATCGCCTCGATGCAACTGCTGTGGGCCACGGCCGACGATTACACCCTGGACATGATCAAGCCGTATGTCAGCGCCCTTGCCTTCCGCTATCAATACCCGGCGCACTCGCTGCTCAAACAAGGCGCGACCATTGCCGGCGCCAGTGACTGGCCGGTGTCCTCGCCGAACCCCTGGAACGCCATGGCCCAGGCCATCACCCGTGACGGCCCGCTGGGTGTGCTCAACGCCGACGAACGCCTCGACCGCGAAACCATGTTCTACGCCTACACCCTCAACGCCGCGCGCACCATTGGCCTTGAGCAGCAAATCGGCTCGCTGAGCCCCGGCAAGCAAGCCGATTTCATCGTGCTCGACCGCGACGTGTTCAGCGTCGACAACAAAGCCCTGCACGACACCCAAGTGCTGCAAACCTGGTTCGCCGGCCGCGAAGTCTACGCCCCTACTCTCTAAGAAAAATCGCTGCTCGACCCCGCGCTTGTCGCCGGGGTTCAGCGCAGCCGTGCCGCAAAAAACCGCCCTCGACAATAAAAAATAACGGGACGCCCCCATGAAAGCTTTCACCCTGTTCGCCCTCGGATCCTTGAGCGCGCTGCCCCTGAGCAGCCAGGCGATGCCCTTGAATGACGACTTCACCGTGCTGGTCGACATGACCCTGGCCAGCGATTACCGCACCCGTGGCATTTCACAGACCCAGAACGACCCCGCCGTGCAGGCCGGCGTCACCCTGGCTCACAGCAGCGGCCTGTACCTTGGCGTCTGGAGTTCCAACGTCGATTTCGGCGGCGGCCTGAAAACCCGTCAGGAAATCGATTACTACGCCGGCTGGCTGTGGCAAGCGACCGACGCGGTCAGCCTCGATCTCGGCTACCTGAAATACGCCTACCCGAAAGAAGGCCAGTTCAACCAGAGCGAGACCTATGGAATCCTCAGCGTCTATGGGGTGAAACTCGCGGCTTATTACTCCGCCGACGCGCCAGGCATCGACAGCAAGCAGAGCTCGCTCTACAGCTACATCGGTTATGAAACCGAGCTGCCTTACGGCACCGGCCTGAAACTGCGATACGGCAACATGGATTTCAAAGACCCGCACCTGTACTCGACCTCGGGCCATGCCGAGGACGCTTACCGCGAATGGGAAGTCAAACTGACCCACGAACTGGCCGGTGTGATGCTGGGCTTGAGCTACATCGACACTGACCTGTCGAAAAGCCAGTGCGCCAGCAATTGGGGGTTTGATGATGTCTGCGGTGCCACGGTGGTGGCGAGCATCAGCAAATCCTTCTGACCTCCACCGCCCCCTGTAGGAGCGAGCTCGCGATGGTCGTCAACGATAACGCGGGCAATCTGAATGCCCGCGTTGACTTGACGACCATCGTCGGCAAGCTCGCTCCTACAGGATCAGATCAGGCTGGAGAGATAGGCCCACGGATAAATCCCGCGTTCATGCCCGTCGCTGAAGATCAATTGCAGGCCGTAGCCTTGGGCGTTCAGCTCGACGACACTCACCCGGCTATCCACCAGCGGCGTCAGGCCTTGCAAACGAAACGCCCGGCATCGCGAACACGGGCACTGACGACGCAGTTCGGCATGATTGAGCAGCTGCTCGCGACCGTCCGGCCAATTCAACCGCAGCTGCTGTTTGCTGCGGGAATTGCTGATCGCCACCGGGTTCATTGCAGCTGGCTCAGGGCAATACGCACTGCTTTGCGTACTTCCGGGTCGCCGTCGTCCTGGGCGGCCTGCAACGGCGCGATCGCGCCTTTATCGTTCAGTTCACCGAGGGCCAGTGCGGCTTCCTTGCGCAGGTTGCTGATGCGATGGCCGAGGGTTTCAATCAATGCTTCCAGCGCCGGCACGTAGCGCAAACGCCCGAGGCTGCGGGTTGCGCGCAGGCGCACTTGCCAGTAATCGTCAGTCAACGCCTCGACCAAGGCCGGGCCGGCGTCGGTGTGGCCGACTTTGCCCAGGGTCGTCGCGGCTTCTTCGCGCACTTGCCAGGCCTGGTCCTGCAGGGCTTGGCGCAGGGCCGGCAGGACCTGAGCGTCAGACGCCAGCCCCAGCGCTCCGGTGGCGGCGCGGCGGACGTCGGTGTCCGGGTCGGCGCTGGCCAGTTGCGCCAGCGCGGGCAGCGCATCGAGCTGCTTGAGCCAGCCCAGCACGCCAACGGCTTCGCGGCGAACACTGGCGTCCGCATCCTTCAACGCAATCGCGGCGGGTTCGGCGGCACCGGGGAAACGCAGCTCGCGCAACGCCCGGAACGCGGCGATGCGTACGCTGACGTCGGCATGCCCGGTCCACGGCAGAATCACTCGCCCCGCCGCTTCACTCTTGAGCAGGCTCAAACTCTGTGCGGCGGCGCTCTGCACCGCCGGCGAAGGATCGGTCAGTGCCTGGCACAGCGCCTCAACGACCGGTTCATCCTCCCAGGCCTCCAGCAAGCGCGCGGCTTCGGCGCGGACTTCTTCGGTCGGGTCTTCGGCCAGTCGATCGACCAGCCACAGCAAGCCGTCCGGTTCTTCGAGGTCGGCCAGTTCGATCAGGGCAATCCGGCGTACGCCGGGGTCTTCATCGGTCAGGCGCGGTTGCAGGGCGAGGATGGCTTCGTTATCGGTTTCAGCAAATAGAGAGGTCATAGGGCAAATCGCGGCAGTTTGTTTTCAGGAGGCAATCCGAGAGGGTTCAGGCGCGGTAGCTGCCGACCGTCTTCGTGACGCAGTAATTCGAGGCAATGGCGCTTCAGGCGAGAGAACTCGTGGCTAGTCACCAGTTCGGTGGTGCGTGGCCGGGGAAAGTCGAGGCGCAGGTCTTCAATGATCCGACCGGGGCGCGAACTCATCACCAGCAGGCGGTCGGCGAGAAACAGCGCTTCGTCGATGTCATGGGTAACGAACACCACGGTGGTGCGAATGCGCGTCCAGATGTCCAGCAGCAGCTCCTGCATGTTCAGCCGGGTCAGCGCATCGAGGGCGCCGAAGGGTTCGTCCATGAGCAACAGACGCGGCCGATTGATCAGCACCCGGGCGATTTCCACCCGCTGCTGCATGCCGCCGGAAAGCTGGTCCGGCCAGCGATCGGCAAAGCCTTCGAGACCGACCAGCGCGAGGATTTCGTCGGCGGCTTTGTGCCGTTCCACTTTGCCGATGCCGCGCATTTTCAGGCCGAACGCGACGTTGTCGCGCACCGTGCGCCAAGGGAACAGCGTGTGGTGCTGGAACACCATGCCGCGCTGTGGCGACGGGCCCAAGACCTGGGTGCCATCGACATTCAGCGTCCCGCTGTACGTGGTCAGATGCCCGGCCAGCGCGCCAAGCAAGGTGGACTTGCCGCATCCGGACGGACCGAGAATGCACACGAACTGGCCCGGTTCGATCTGGCAGTCGAGGCCCTGCACGGCTTCGAAGGCCGTGCTGCCCTGCCCCAGGCGGATCGACAATCCGTGAATGTCGATGCGTCCTTCAGGGTGTTGAAAAACGCTCATCAGGTTTTTCCTCGTGGTCGATGCCAGGGCGTGAACAACCCGCCGAGTCGTTTGATCAGCAAGCTGCTGCCCATGCCCAAGACGCCGATCAGCAACATGCCGACCACGATGTCGGCGTAGTTCTGGATGGTGTAGGACTCCCAGGTGTAATAGCCGATACCGAACTGCCCGGAAATCATTTCCGCGGTCACCAGGCAGAACCACGAGGTGCCCATGCCGATGGCGAGGCCGGTGATGATGCTCGGTGCGGCGCCCGGCAGGATCACTTCCAGCAGGATCGCCCGACGCCCGGCGCCGAGGCTTTTCGCCGAGGCGATCAGGCGTGGGTCGACGCCTTCGACGCCGTGAATGGTGTTAAGCAGGATCGGGAACAGTGCGCCGGTGAAGGTAATGAACACCATCGACAGTTCCGACGAGGGGAACATCAGGATCGCCAGGGGAATCCACGCCACCGCCGGGATCGGCCGCAGTACTTCCAGCGGTGGCAGCAACAGGTCTTCGGCCCATTTCGAACGGCCGATGGCCAGGCCCAGCGCGATGCCGATGACCAGCGCTGCCAGGTAACCGGCGAATACCCGGCTGAGGCTGCTGCTCAGGTGCTGGGCCAGCTTGCCGGAATCCCCGAGGCCCAACGCGGCTTCGATCACGGCCAACGGCGTGGGCACATTGGCGAAGGTGACCAGGCCGAGGTTCCAGTGGTGGCTGGCCGCGAGCTGCCAGAACAGCAGGCAGAACAGCAGTGAGGCGGCTCGGGGAATCCAGCGTTTAAATGATCGAAACACAATGCGTCCTCTCGACACGGCCCCCCTGTGGGAGCGGACTTGCTCGCGAAAGCGGTGGATCAGTCGACATTACTGTCTAATGTCAGTCGGCCTTCGCGAGCAAGCCCGCTCCCACAGGGGATCGAGTCGTTCCGGGGGTTAGCGGGCGGCCACGGCCTGGGTCGTGGCGTCGGTGAAGTCGAGGACTTTGCCGCCCTGGGCCGTAGCGAATTGCTGCGCCTGGCCTTTGAGCAGGAACGCGCTCAACTGCCCTTTCGCATCACTGGCAAACCACGCCTGATCCGCCAGCAACTTGATCCCGCTGTCACTGGCCTGGGCATACACCGCGCGGATGTTCTTGCCTTCGGCCTTCAAACCGGCCAACGCCGTGAATGCCGATTCCGCCGAGGCGTACTGGCGGACTTTCGGCTCGCCACGCACCCAGATCTCGGCCACATGGCTGAAGTCGGTGATGGCTTGACCGCTCGCCGCGTCAACCGCCTTGAGCGGCGCTTGCGCGTAGTTGGCCAGTTGCGCGGTGTAGTCCAGGTTCGAGGCCTTGAACGCCGCGCGGATGTACTGGTCGTCGATGAAGGTATTGAGGTCGAGGCCGCGATCAGCCTTCTTCAACAACTTGAGCGTATCGATGGCAGTGCCGACTGCCTGACGGTATTCCGGCTTCCAGCTCAGGTCGCGGGTCTGCACGCCCAGCGGGCCGTGGAACAGGTAATTGACCTCGGCATCGACGCCGGTGACCTTGGCGATCAGCTCGCTGTATTTCTCCGGTTCGGCGGCCAGCAACTGGTTGGCCTCGATACTGGCGCGCAGGTAGGCGACGACGATTTCCGGGTACTTTTTCGCGTACGCCTGATCCACCAGCGCGCCATGGAACGTCGGGGTGTTCGCCTGGGAACCGTCATAGATCTTGCGAGCAAAACCGCGGCTCGGGAACAGCTCGGCGAAAGGTACGAAATCGGCGTGGGCATCGATCTTCCCGGCCTGCAGCGCGGACCCGGCGACTTCCGGTGGCTGGGCGATGATGTTCACGTCCTTGAGCGGATCCCAGCCCTGGGCCGCCACGGCACGCAGCAACATGCCGTGGGCGGTCGAAGCGAATGGCACGGAAATGGTCTTGCCCTTCAACTCCGCCAGCGACTGCACACCCGACGCGCTCGGCACCACGATGCCGTTGCCGCTGCCCTTGATGCTGCCCGACAGCACGCTGATGAACAGGCTGTGCTTGCCCGCGGTTTCGAACGCGACACCGTTGAACGAACCGGGGAAATCGGCCATGGCGCCGAAGTCGAGTTTGCCGGCAACCATCTCGTTGGTCAGGGGCGCGCCGCTGGTGAAGTTCTTCCATTCCACCTCGTAGCTGGCGTCTTTGTACTGGCCGTCGTGGGGCAGGTATTTGTCCAGCAGTCCCAACTCGCGAATCAACAGACCGCCGGCGGCGCAGTTGATCGTGGTGTCCTGGGTGCCGATGGCGATGCGGATGGTTTCGGCCGAGGCCGACAACGTGAATGAAGCCAGTACCAGACCGGCAAATGCTGCACGCAATAACATGGGTGTTCCCCTCGAATCATTTATAGGATGTTCGTCTCCGCCGCGATCAGGGCGCGGTGGGAAACGAGGGGTGTTTTGAAGCGAGCGTCCGGGGGTGGCCGGATGGCGTTTTGGGGTGGCCTGGTGCCTGCAAAATCAAGGTTCGCCACAAATCCCTGTGGGAGCGGGCTTGCTCGCGAAGGCGTTCTGTCAGTTGATGAAGAGGCAAGCAGTGCCGGCCTTTTCGCGAGCAAGCCCGCTCCCTCAGGGGGTTCAGCGCAAGAGATACGGGATCTCCACTTTCACCGCCCCGGTCGGGCAGTCCTTTTCGCACGGCATGCAGTACCAGCATTCATCGAACGCCATGTAGGCCTTTTGTGTGGCCGGGTTGATCGCCAGCAGGTCCATCGGGCAGACGTCGACGCACACGGTGCAGCCTTTGTGGGCGATGCAAAGGTCTTCGTCGACCGTGACCGGCGCGTTGGAACGGAAGAAAATTTCCTGGGGTTGATAGGCCATGGTTCGGACTCTCTCGTATGAATTCGTCAGGCTGCAAAGGCACCCACGCGCAGGCGGTCGTAGGCCTGCATTTCTTCGGCATCCAGCGGGATGATGTAAGGCTCGACAGCTTTCTTGAAACTGCTCATCTGGCCGTTTTCATCCTTCTTCAAGTGGCAGTGGCAGAACCAGTCGCTGTCGTTGCGCTGCGGGTGATCGACCCGGTAGTGGTAAAGCCCCCAGCGACTTTCGGCGCGAAACAACGAGGCCCGGGCGGCCATCTCGGCGCAGTCGCGGATCATGCTGACTTCCATGGCGCGCATCAGTTCGTGGGCGTTGTGGGCCTTGATCTGATCGAGGTCACGCTGGATATCGCTGAAGCGCTGCAGGCCGATCTGCATTTTCTTGGTCACCTTCGGCGGTTGCAGGTAGTCGTTCACAAAACGCCGCAGCTTGTACTCGACCTGGGCTGGCGGCAGGCCGTGCTCACGGTCCAGCGGCGCGTAGACCCGTTGTTTTTCCGTTTCGACCTGCCGGGCATCGACTCGGGAAAATTCGCGTCCGGCGACAAAATCTGCCGCGTTGGTGCCGGCGAACCAACCATAGGTGAACGCGCCGAGCATGTAGTTGTGCGGCACCGCGGCCATGTCACCCGCTGAGTACAAGCCCTTGACCGAGGTTTCCGCTTTCTCGTTGACCCACACGCCCGAGGCCGAGTGACCGCTGCAAAACCCGATTTCCGAGATGTGCATCTCGACCATCTGCGTGCGGTAGTCGGTGCCGCGATTGGCGTGGAACTGGCCGCGACTCGGACGCTCGTTGCTGTGCAGTATCTCCTCGATGTTCTGGATGGTCTCCTCGGCCAGGTGATCGAGCTTGAGGAACACCGGGCCATTGCCGCTTTCGAGTTCCTGGTGGAACTCCCACATCATCTGGCCGCTCCAGTAATCGCATTCGATGAAGCGTTCGCCCTTGTTGTTCGCGGTGTAGCCGCCCAGCGGGCCGGTGACGTAGGCGCAGGCCGGGCCGTTGTAATCCTTGATCAGCGGGTTGATCTGGAAACATTCCAGGTTCGCCAGCTCGGCCCCGGCGTGATAGGCCATGGCGTAACCGTCGCCGGCATTGGTCGGGTTTTCGTAGGTGCCCATCAGGTAACCGGACGACGGCAAGCCCAGGCGCCCCGCGGCGCCGCATGCCAGGATCACCGCCTTGGCCTTGATCACGTGAAAATCGGCGGTGCGGCAGTCGAAACCCATCAGGCCGTTGACCGCGCCCTCTTCGTCCGTCAGCAAGCGCGTGCAGACCACGCGATTGGTGATGCTGACCCGCGCCCGCTTCAACTGGCGGTACAGGACTTTCTTGATGTCGTGCCCTTCCGGCATCGGCAGCACGTAGGCGCCCATGTGGTGGACCTTTTTCACGGCGTAGTCGCCGGTCTCGTCCTTCTCGAACTTGACGCCCCAGCGGTCCAGTTGCTCGATGGTCTCGAAACTGTGGGTCGCATAGGCGTAGACCGCCGCCTGATTGACGATGCCGTCGTTGGCGATGGTGATTTCCTTGGTGTACTGCTCCGGCGTCGAGTGGCCGGGAATGATTGCGTTGTTCAGGCCATCCATGCCCATGCTGATCGCGCCGCTGCGCTTGACGTTGGCCTTGTCGATCAGCAATACGCGCAAATCGCGGTTGCGTTCCTTGGCCTTGATCGCTGCCATCGGCCCGGCGGTGCCGCCGCCGATCACGACGATGTCGTATTCCTGCTCGAGGGTATTTCTGGAGCTGTGGGTCATGCCTGATCCCCTTTGTGCCGATCAATCCGCAAGCGGTACTGGAATGCATCGCCGCGGTAATAAAGGTGCTCGAAGTCCACCGGTTGACCGTTGGCGTCGTGAGTCAGGCGCTCGATGCGCATGATCGGCGAACCGGCCTCGACGTTCAGCGCCTGGGTCAGATCGCTGTCGGCCAACACCGCGTCGATGGCCAGATCGGCATGGCCGAGGGCCAGGCCGCAGTCGTTTTCAAGGATCAGGAAGATGTCGCGGGTGACCAGGTCAGCCTTCTCCAGGCGCTCGCCGATGGCTTTGGGCAGGTAGGTGATTTCCAGCGAAATCGGCTCGCGATTGATTAACCGGACCCGTTTGATCTGCGCCACGGTCTCGCCTTCGGCCACCTGCAAACGCTCGGCGACCAGCTTGTCCGCGGCAATGAATTTGAAGCTGCGCAGGCGGTTGATCACCTCGTAGCCGCGACCGGTCATGGACTCGGCGAGGCCTTGCAGGGTGCTGACGTTCTGGAAGGTTTTCGGCTTGGCGACGAAGGTTCCCTTGCCGTGGATCTTGAAGATCAGCCCTTCCTTTTGCAGGTCGCCCAAGGCCTGGCGAACGGTGATGCGGCTGACTTTGAACAGCGTGCCAAGCTCGCTTTCGGAGGGCATCTGGCTGTCTTGCGGATATTCGCCGTCGAGGATGCGCGCGCGCAGCACGTCCCGCAATTGGGTGTGCAGCGGAACACTGCTGAGGGATAGAACGTTATCGGTCATGGGCAGATCACTTGTTATAACGAGTTATGACGTGATCTTAGAGTTCTAACCGCAGCGTTGAGAAATACTGTTTGAGAATAAGGTTAGAGCGGTTGCACCTCCACTGTAGGAGCGAGCTTGCTCGCGAAGGTCGTGAACGATAACGCGGGGAACCAGGATTGCCGGCGTTGTCTGAACGTTCTTCGCGAGCAAGCTCGCTCCTACACGAGTGGGTCAGCGTCTGTTGAGAGCACGCAAATCCAGACATCCGTCCTTAAGCGGCGGGCACCAGTAGTAGCCGCCGGTGATCGGCCGGCTCATGCGATACAGACCGTCGGTGATGCCGTCTTCCAGACCGCTCATGCGTCGCAGCTGCGCTTCGAAGGCATCAAGGGAAAAGCCGAACGCGAGGAACATCAAGCCAGCGCGATCCCCTTCGATCCATGGCATCGAACGACGCACCACGAACGCTTCGGGGGCGAAGCTTTCCTGGGCGGTGCGTTTGACGTGGGCAGAGATTGGCGCGTCATCGATCTCTTCGTTATCGATCAAGCGACGGCCCATGATGTTGTCCTTTTCGTGGGGCGGCATCGCGTGGAAGCCTTTCAGGTCGTGCTGCCACTGCTGGATCGCGGCGAAGCTGCCGCCGACCAGCCCCTCAGCGCCCTCACTCACCAGCGCGGCGGCCACGGCCGCTTCGTCATGCGGGTTTTCCGTGCCGTCCTCGTAACCGGTCAGATCGTGGCCGGTGAGGTGGCGGAAGGTTTCATTCATCTGCACCAGGCGCAGGGCCGGCGCCAACGCGGCTTCGATGGCCGTGCTGCGATTGAGCAATTCGCCGCGATCGACGCCATGCAGCCAGCACCACAGCGCGTGCTGGGTCGAGGGGTTATCGACGCCAACCCCGGTCAGCGCCGGAAACGGCCGCAGCCCTGCGATCTGCCCGTGCAGTGCCTTGACCAGGGATTCACCAAAACCGACCACCGCCGACTGGCCGTCCACCAGCTGCATCAAGTTGTCGAGCGCGGCCGGCAGTGCATCGACGGATTCCAGCGCGAAGAACAGATGACGGGCTTGAGGCGGGACGGGGGTGGCGAGAATGCCCGGCTGGTAGTAACTCATAGGAACTCCTTAAGAAAGAGCGCGAAGTTTACCCGCCGCACGGGTCGTTGTGTGTCCTCAGGTCAAAAGATCGCCGGATGATCAAATCGGGACTTAAAAAACCGGGGCAATAAGGCGTATAACCTCTGAAGTGAAGCTGAACGGCAAGCCGCCAGCGCCTGGCTGACATCACATGGAGTAGCGACATGACCACAGCAACTATCCTTGGCAACCTGTTTCCCGACTCCAGCGACATCCCGGAAAAATACCGCCTCGACGGCTCGACCGAGCAACGTGAATACCTGGTCGACGGCGAACTGAAAACCTGGTCAGGCCCCCTTGCCCAAGTCCGCAGCCCGGTGTACCTGACCGGTGAAAACGGCGACGAGCAAGTGATCCTCGGCAGCACCCCCTTGCTCGACGCCGAGACTGCACTGACTGCCCTCGACGCCGCCGTGCGCGCCTATGACCGCGGCCAGGGCCTGTGGCCGACCATGCGCGTGGCCGATCGCATCCAGCACGTCGAAACGTTCCTCCGGCATATGCGCGAGCAGCGCGAAGCCGTGGTCAAGTTGCTGATGTGGGAGATCGGCAAGAACCTCAAGGACTCGGAAAAGGAATTCGACCGCACCTGCGACTACATCGTCGACACCATCAACGCGCTCAAGGAACTCGATCGCCGCTCCAGCCGTTTCGAGCTGGAGCAGGACACGCTGGGCCAGATCCGCCGCGTTCCGCTGGGAGTGGCGCTGTGCATGGGGCCTTATAATTATCCGCTGAACGAGACCTTCACCACGCTGATTCCGGCGCTGATCATGGGCAACACCGTGGTGTTCAAACCGGCCAAGCTCGGGGTGCTGCTGATCCGTCCGTTGCTGGAGGCATTCCGCGTCAGCTTCCCGGCCGGGGTGATCAACGTGATCTACGGCAGCGGCCGCGAAACGGTCAGCGCGCTGATGGCCAGCGGCAAGATCGATATCTTCGCCTTCATCGGCACCAACAAAGCCGCCAGCGACCTGAAAAAACTCCACCCGAAACCCCACCGCCTGCGCGCCGCGCTGGGCCTGGATGCGAAGAACCCCGGCATCGTGTTGCCTGAGGTGGACCTGGACAACGCGGTGAGCGAAGCGGTCACCGGCTCGTTGTCGTTCAACGGCCAGCGCTGCACCGCGCTGAAAATTCTCTTCGTCCACGAAGAGGTGGTCGAGGCCTTCATCGACAAATTCAACGCAAAACTCGCCACGCTCAAACCCGGCATGCCCTGGGAAAGCGGCGTGGCCCTGACGCCGTTGCCGGAGTCGGGCAAGGTCGATTATCTGCACGCGCTGGTCGCGGATGCCGTCAGCAAGGGCGCCCGCGTGGTGAACCCCAATGGCGGCGAGGCCCGCGCGTCGTTCTTCTACCCCGCAGTGCTGTTCCCGGTGACGCCGCAGATGCGCGTCTATCAGGAAGAGCAATTCGGCCCGGTGGTGCCGATCGTGCCTTATCGGCATCTGGACACGGTAATCGATTACGTCCTGGAATCGGACTTCGGCCAGCAACTGAGCATCTTCGGCACCAACCCGGTCGCCGTCGGCAGGCTGGTGGACACCTTCGCCAACCAGGTCGGGCGGATCAACCTCAACGCCCAGTGCCAGCGCGGTCCGGACACCTACCCGTTCAACGGCCGCAAGAACTCGGCGGAAGGCACATTGTCGGTACATGATGCGTTGCGGGTGTTCTCGATTCGTACGCTGGTCGCGACCAAGTTCCAGGAGACCAACAAAGAGCTGATCAGCGAGATCATCAGCGGACGCAGCTCGAGTTTCCTGACCACCGATTACATCTTCTGAGGACAGCCAGCCTGAGTACATCCAGAGCCCAACGACTGCCACCCCTGCTGCGCCGGTTACTGCTTCCGTTACTGGACCCGTACCGGCGCTATCGCTATGCCAAACTGATTCACGCGGTGCGCGTATCGTTGGGGTTGCTGGCGACGATCCTGCTGACCACCGGTATCCATCTGCCCCACGGTGAGTGGGCGTCGGTGACCATGCTGGTGGTGATCGGCGGCTTGCAGCACCACGGCAACATCGGCAAAAAAGCCGCCGAGCGCGCCATCGGCACGTTGCTTGGCGCCGGTATTGGTTTGCTGCTGGTCGCGCAACAGACCTGGCTCGGGTTGCCTTGGCTGACCTATTTCATGATGTCGGTGGTGTGCGGATTCTTTTCGTATCACGCCATCGGTAAAGGTGGCTACACCGCGTTGCTGGCAGGGATCACGGTGTTCATCGTCGCCGGGCATGGCGACAACCCGATGAGCGACGGGCTGTGGCGCGGGGTGGATATCCTGATCGGCATCGCCCTGGCCCTGGCGTTTTCCTTCGCCCTGCCGCTGTACGCGGTGTATTCCTGGCGCTACAACCTGGCCGATGCGCTGCGCGATTGCGCGACGCTGTATGGCCGGATCATCAACGGCCTGCCCGTCACCGATGACGAACACGTGAAACTGATGAATCGCCTGAACACGGTGATGGTGCAGTTGCGTTCGCTGATGCCGTCGGTGTCCAAGGAAGTGAAGATCTCCATGACCGAACTCGATGCCATCCAGCGTCATTTGCGGATGTGCGTCAGCACCCTGGAAATTCTCGGCAACACCCGCCCCGATGTGAGTGACCCTGACGCGATGGCTAATCTGCAATCGGCGTTGAAAGCGGAGCATCGATTGATTCGCGTGCAGCTGGTAGGGATGACGCGGGCGCTGAAATCCGGTGCATCCCTGCGGCTAAATCGGCCCTTGGCGCTACCGCTCGATTCGAATCTGGATGCACCCGTCTATAACCCGCTGGACGGCTACCGATTGTTGATCCGGCAGATGCTCAGCAATATCAGCGAGATGCGCCAGCGCCTGGCTAAAACCGCGCCGCGCTGGAATATCTGATCATGGTGTCACTGGCCGCCGAAACTTCAGGCTCCAGCCTTGTTGCATGCCAGCGGCGGCCAGCAGAATCGCTGCGACACCGATCCATTGCAAGGTATCCAGGCGATGGCCGAAGGCGAACCAGTCGACGAAAATCGCCGCAATCGGGTAGATGAACGACAACGCGCCAGTCAGGGCGGTCGGCAGTTTTTGAATCGCGCCGTACAACAATACGTACATCACGCCCGTGTGAACGATGCCGAGGGTCACCAGGCTGGCCCAGGCACCCGGCGCTTGCGGCAGCGCGGAAACGTGCGCGAACGGCGCGAGCAACAGCACGCCGGTGCTGACCTGGATCAGCGCGATCAGGTGCGGTGGCGTGCCGGTCAGGCGCTTGATGATCAGCGCCGCAATCGCATAAAGAAGCGCAGCCCCCAGCGCCAGCGCGATGCCCGTCAGGTAATCATTCCCGCTCTCGCCCTGTTGCCCGTGAGCACTGACGATCGCCAGCATGCCGAGAAACGAAACGCCCAGCCAGAACAGCTTCTGCAGGGTGATTTTTTCGTTGAGGAACAGCGCGGCGAGCCCGACCAGCATAAATGGCTGAACGTTGTACACCGCCGTGCCGATGGCAATCGAGGCGCGGGAATAAGAGGCAAACAACAGCACCCAGTTGCCGACAATCGCCACGCCGCTGACCACCGCCAGCAGGAACGTGGTGCGGGTCAGGATGCCTGGACGCAGGAAGCCAAACGCCGCGCAAATCAGCAACAACGTGCCGGCACCGAACACGCAACGCCAGAACACTACGTCCAGCACCGGTTGCCCGGACACCAGCACGAACCAGCCAATGGTCCCGGAAATCAGCATGGCGGCGGTCATCTCGAATGACCCGCGACGAATTGTTGTGTCCATCATCAGACTCCTGTGTGTGAGCGCAAAGTATGCCAATCCGCCGGGGGGCTTCTCCAGCGCAAAAAGCAGGCTAAACTCGGCATCTGCCTTTTTTATAAAGGCACTTTCGACTAATTGCCTTACAGGGGTTGCGCCATGACTGACGATATCGACCAGGTGCTGATCAAGGCGTTGATGGAGGACTCACGGCGCTCGCTCAAGGCCTTGGCGAACCTCAGCGGCCTGTCCTCGCCCAGCGTTGCCGAGCGTCTACGCCGCCTCGAAGAACGCGGCGTGCTCAAGGGCTACACCGTCGAGATCGATCCCAAGTGTTTCGGCTATCAATTGCAGGCCATCGTGCGCATCCGCCCGCTACCGGGGCAGTTGCAGGAAGTAGAACGGCAAATCCAGGCCATTGCAGAATTTACGGAGTGCGACAAAGTTACCGGCGACGACTGCTTCATCGCCCGCCTGCACGTGCGCTCGATGGAACAGCTGGATACCCTGCTCGACCGCCTCAATAGCCACGCCGAAACCAACACCGCCATCGTCAAGAAAACGCCGGTCAAGCGCCGATTACCGCCGATGGCGTAAGGCTTTACTCAAATCGCAGGCAAGAAAAAACCCGCTTTCGCGGGTTTTTCCATTTCAAGCTCGACGATTAATCATCGCGGCTCATGATGCCAAAGATCTGCAACAAGCTGATGAACAGGTTGTAGATCGATACATACAGGCTGATGGTCGCCATGATGTAGTTACGCTCGCCGCCCTGAATGATGGCGCTGGTCTGGAACAGAATGCAGACCGACGAGAACAGCACGAAACCTGCGCTGATCGCCAGTTGCAGGCCGCTGATCTGGAAGAAGAAGCTTGCCAGCGTCGCACCCAGCAACACGAAGAAACCTGCGGTGATGAAGCCGCCGAGGAAGCTCATGTCTTTACGAGTGATCAGTACATAGGCCGACAGGCCGCCGAACACCAGCGCCGTCATGGCGAAGGCCGAACTCACGACTTCCGCGCCGCCCTGCATGCCCAGGTAGCGGTTGAGGATCGGGCCGAGCAGGAAACCCATGAAACCGGTCAGGGCAAACGCCGACACCAGGCCCCACGCGGAATCGCGGAGTTTGTTGGTGAGGAAGAAAAGGCCATAGAAACCGATCAGCACCACGAAGACATTCGGGTAGCCGACACGCATCTGCTGGGCAACAAACGCCATCACGCCGCTGAATGCGAGGGTGAGGGCCAATAGGCCGTAAGTGTTGCGCAGGACGCGGCTAACCTCTAGCTGCTCAGCCTGCACGCTGTTATTAACTGCGTAATCCTGTTCGCGCATGGCGACACTCCTGTTGGTTTGAAACGTTCAGTCGCAAAGATCATAACAGACGCTCTGTAACAAGCTATGCAGAGAGTTTGACAGTGTGTTTCATTCAGGTATTATGGCGCCCGCAACGCAAACGGAGGTGTGGCCGAGTGGTTTAAGGCAACGGTCTTGAAAACCGTCGACTGTAACAGGTCCATGAGTTCGAATCCCATCGCCTCCGCCATATTCGCACCGAAAGGCCCCATTTTATGGGGCCTTTTTGCTTTCTGGGCTTTCTGTACCCCCATCTGTTCCCCGACTTTGAAATTACTCCCGTTTTGATTGGTTTTGGCCACTGTTAAAGGCCCGCTTCGGCCTCTTCAGACCACAGGTCTAGCAAATCATCATCCTGCCCTGACACAACAGAACAGCTGAAATCTGTTTCTACAGCGTCATCATGACGCCATACCTCTGCGCCCGCTGCGACCAGCCATGGGTCCAATGATCAAAACACTCATTTCAGTATCCTTGTGGCTCAAAGGCCCGAGTCACCGAAAATATCTCTTTTTCATGGAGCTACGTGCAGACTCGACGCCCTGTTCGAGCGCCGTGTCAGGGATGCGATGCAGCAGCCTCCCCTCGGTCACCCTCCTCCCCATTTCGGGTATCGATACTTACAACCACCGACATCCCCGGCCGCAAGCGCTTTATCTCGGCCTGATCCGGGTCCACGGTGATGCGCACCGGGACACGCTGGGCGATCTTGACGAAGTTGCCGGTGGCATTGTCCGACTGCAGCAGCGCAAATTCGGAACCGGTGGCCGGCGAGATACGCTGCACATGACCACGCAATTGGAGGTGGTTCAGGGCATCGACGGTAAAAGAAACCGGCTGACCGATACGGACTTTATCCATCTGTGTCTCCTTCATGTTCGCAATCACCCAGAGCGTATCAGGCACCAGTGCCATCAATTGCGCCCCCGAGTTGACGTACGCGCCCAAGCGTACGCCGATCTGCCCCAACTGACCGTCGCGCGGTGCCGTCACGCGGGTATTGTCCAGGTCGATACGCGCCAATTCCACTGCGGCTTCGGCATTGAGGACCGACGCTTCCAGTGAGGCCCGGTTGACAATCACGGTCTGCAAGTCTTGCCTGGAAATTTCCAGTGCCGAACGGGTCTCGGCCAGCGCCGCAACTGCCTGGGCATTAGCGGCGCGAGTCACGTCCAGTTCACGACGGGACACCGATCCGTCACGGATCAATTCTTCATTACGGCCCAGGTCAGCCTGGGTCTTACGCGCCTGCGCATCGCTGTTAGCGATAGCCGCCTGCTTCTGGATGATGGTGGCCTCGGCACTCTTGCGCTGCTGTAGATTATTGGCCAACGCGGCTTTTTGCTGTTCGAGTTGTGCCAGCGACTGGTTCAATCGTTGCTTGTAGATCCGGTCATCGAGGCGCACCAGCAAGTCCCCTGCCTTGACGAGTTGAAAGTCCTGCACCGGTACTTCAAACACATAACCACTGAGTTGCGGCCCGATAATGGTGATCTGGCCACGCACTACGGCATTTTCGGTACTCTCGATGGCGCTGCTGAAGGGTGGTAGCTGCCAGGCATAGAGCACCACCAGTATGCCAATGATGGCAACCGAGGCGAAGATCATGGAGGACAGAATGCGAACCCGCAGCGACCGCGGCGCGGTGGCCGGGTCAGTGGATGGCTGTTCGCCTTCGAGCGTGGAAGCGATGGCATTGGTTGTCGTGGTTGTCGGTTCGGTCATTGTGTGGAGGCGCCACTGCGAGGGTCGGAAGTGCGGGCACCATCAATAGAGGCCCTATTAGCGTTCCACAGCACCAGACTACGGATAAAAATCCAGATCATGGTCAGTATCGCGATGCTGCCGATCAGAATGAACACATCGTTGTAGGCCAGTATATTGGCTTCTCGAGTTGCCGCTGCAGATAGCACCCGGGTCCCGACGTTGGTGCGCAGCGACGGGTCGAAAATGATTCCGCTGTAAGCCGCACCGCCGCTTTGCACCCTGCTGAGTACCAACGGGTTGAGCGTCGTCAACTGCTCGACGATGACGCTGGAATGAAATTTTTCCCGCACGATCTGAAAGGTGCCAAGTAACGCTGATCCAATCAGGCCCCCAAGGTTATTGCAAATCCCGAACAACACCGAAAAGCTCACCAGATTCCGTGGGTTCGTCATTACATTACGGGTGCCAAGCACCATGGTCGGCCCGAGAAAAAACGTCCCGCCGAAAGCCAGTAGAAATTGACTCAGGTACATCTGCTCCGGACGGGTCAGGTTGCTCGACGAACAGTCCATGAATGAGCCGGTGGCCATCAATACCAGTGAAACAATCAGTGGCATGAACAGATGCTGCGGATTGATCGTCAGGGCGCTGGCGGCTAGCCCCGACACAGCCCCCAGCAACATGACGTAATACAAGCTGCGCATCTGCTCGTTGCTCATGTTCAATGCCTGCAGAAACCCCACCGCACCGGTGGACTGCTCGGACGTGACCATACGAATCAAGATCACCGCCAGGGTCATTCGAATCGCCACGCCACTGCCTAACCAGCGCGTCATCAGCAAAGGGTTGCTGCGGTTATGCTCGATGGCCAGCCCGGCAACGATCAGCGCAATCGACGCCGCCAGGGCGATGCCGATCCACGGTGCCTCCAGCCACCAGTCAATGCGCCCAAGCGACAGCACCGCACACAGCAGCGCCACCCCGCCGGACATGATAGCGAAGGTCAGAAAATCCAGCGGCTCGAAGGTCTTGAAACGATCCCCCGGTGGCAGTTTGAGCATGAGCACACATCCCAGCGCCGTCATTGCCAGACCCAGCTCGAACAGGTACAGGCCGCGCCATTCGGCGATCTGCAGCAGATCTTCAGAAAAAATCCGTGCCAATGGCAAGGCCAACTGAGATGCGCCCAGCCCGAGCACCAAAGCTTTCATCCGCCACTTCGCCGGGAAGGCCTGGATCATGTAGTACAGCCCCAGGGAGCTCAGAGCCGCGCCAACCATCCCGTGCGCCGCCCGTACGGCGATAGCCGAATTCAGGTCGTTGACGAATAGATGGGCAAAGGTCACCAACGCGTAAAGCAGCAGGAACACTTCGGTGAACGCACGCAGTCCGAATTCCTGGCGGAATTTGACCAGCAGCAGATTCATCGAGACATTGGTCATGACATAGGCTGCCGGCAACCAGGCCATTTCCGCTGTGGTGGCCCCCAATGCACCCTGAAGAAATTGCAGATTAGCCGTGACCAGCGCGTTGCCCAGCCCACCGGTAATGGCTACCAGCAAGCCGACTGCCCCGTAGGCGAAACGCATGGGATTTGAGTGTAATGGGGTCGATGGCGAGCCCGGCAAGGAAGGCTTTTCATGTGGGAGCCATTCGCGCGACGCGTATCGATCCATCCGCACTCCTATCGTTCTTTCATCATACCTGCGCGAACTTCCCTTGCTCCCCGACAATGGCGATTCAGTAAGCTACGCCATGTGCGGCATGGTCAAAAAAGGCCGTGATACTTTCAGCCCACGGCCTTTCTTTATTTGACTGATTGCCTAATCCAGACGGAACGCAATCACGCTATCACCCAAGGTTGTGCCCAGGGAGCCATGACCACCTGCGGAGATGATCACATACTGCTTTCCATCGCTGCCCATATAAGTCGATGGTGTGGCCTGCCCACCCGCGGGCAATTCAGTCTGCCAGAGAACTTCGCCAGTGTTGATGTCGTAGGCACGAATAAAGTTATCCGCCGTCGCGCCATGGAAAACCACACCACCGGCAGTCACCAACGGCCCACCATGGGCAACCATGCCCATCGGGAAGCCAATCGGGAAGCGCCCTGGCAAGAAACTGGTTTTCAGGTTTTTACTGGTGCCAGTGCGGCGCATCCATTCGGTTTTGCCGGTGTTCAGGTCAACCCCAACCATACGCCCCCAAGGCGGCGCGATACAGGGAACGCCAAGACTGGAGGCGAACTGCTGAATATGGATGGCATAGTCGCCGTTGAAGTTTTCGTTCCAGTAAGGCGTTCCATCCTGGGTGAACAGGCGCTTGTCTTCTGTTTGCGCGGTACGCTTGATCAGGTTGTATTTATAGGCGAGACGCACAGGCGCTGCGATCAGGATCTGCCGATCAGGATCGACAGCTACCGAGCCCCAGTTGAATGCGCCGATATTGCCAGGAAAAATCAGCGAGCCCCGCTCGGTGCTTGGCGTCCATGGATTGCCGTCGTAACGCAGCTGGTTGTAGCTGATGCGGCAAGACATCTGATCGAAGGGCGTCATGCCCCACATTGATTTCTCTGTCAGTGCTTCAGGAATGAAGTTGAGTTTGGAAACCGGCTGCGTTGCTGCAAAGTGCTCACCCTCAACGCCGCCTTGGGTTGAGACCTTGACCTGATCGACAGGGACTATCGGCTCCCCGGTCAGGCGATTGAGCACAAAGATATTGCCGACCTTGGTTGGCAGCAGCAATGCTGGTTGCTTGCCGCCCTCTTTTCCCAAGTCGACCAACGTAGGCTGCGAAGGATTATCGCGGTCCCACAGGTCGTTGTGCGAAGTCTGGAATTTCCACTTGAACGCACCCGTGCTCAGGTCGAGTGCAACCAAAGTGTCGCGGAATTTTTCAGTGTTGCTATTCGGATCACGCTTGATGCCAAGTTCATCGGGCGAAGCATTACCGAAAGGTACGTAGACCAGTCCATTTTTCATGTCGGCACTCAGGGTGCCCCAAGCCACAGGCGTGTCATAGGGATAGGTTTTATCCGCTGCGATTGGCTGGGTGTTATCCGGATTGGCTGGATCGAAGTTCCATACCAACTGGCCTGTGATCACGTTGTAGGCACGGATCACGCCAGACGGGTTGCCATCGTTGTACCCGTTGTCCATGACCGAGCCACCGACAATAATCAAACTGCCTGCCACTAGCGGTGCCGCTGTTTGCATCAAGGCATGCGGGCGAACCTCGCCCATGTTGGCACTCAGATCAACCACACCGCTGACGCCAAAGTCATTGCAGACTTTGCCAGTATCCGCGTCCAGCGCCACCAGCTTGGCATCTGCCGTTGCCGTGATGATGCGTTTTTCGCACTGCACCGCAGTGGGCTGTTCACTATCGGAAGAGGCAGAGTAATAACTCACGCCTCGGCAGGTCTGATGCTGTTGCAGGTAGGAGCGGTTCTTCTCCGGCGTGTATTTCCAATCCAGTTTCCCGGTTTCCGGGTTCAGCGCGTGCACCTCGTTATGAGCGGTACACAGATACACCCGATTATTGACCTTCAGCGGCGTCGCTTCAAAGGTGTACTCGCTGGCATCTTTTTCAGCATCGCGCAGGTCGCCGGTGTGGTACTCCCAGGCAACCGTCAACTTTTTGATATTGGCTGGCTTGATCTGGTCAAGGCTGGAAAAGCGCTGGCCATTATTGGTACCGCCATAAGCCACCCAGTCCTTCCCTGCTACATCGGTGCTGCGTGACGTCACTGGATTGTTGAGCTGGCCTTGTATCGGGTAGGGGTCGTAAAACATGACCGCTAGCACGATCACCATCATTACCCCTACCGTGCCACCAAGAAAAGGATGAAAACCCCGAGTATCGGCCGGCGCCTGGGCCTGATTTAGCGGACGTACTACCCAAGGGAGTGCCAGCCACAACCCTATCAACGCGAACAGGTCGCCTCGGGGAATCCACTGCCACTTATCGAAGCCAACTTCGTAGATGATCCAGAGCAGAATCCCCCACATCATCAGCGCATACAGGCTCAGCGCCGATTTCTTTTTCAGGAATATCAGAACCGCAGTCACCAGCACGCCAACGGCAATGACCGCGTACGCTGACGAACCACCGGCAGCCACCAGCTGTACGCCCATATACAGCAGCGAAATACCCAGTATCGCCATTACGACACTTGTCACTCTGAGAATCATTGTTATTTACCTAATTTGTAAAGGAATCAAAAGCCGCGGTTCAGAACACCGTATTGACAGTCAAGCCTACGACGGTAGCGTTATCCACTTGGTAAACGCCGCCGGGATTGGCGAGGTACTGAATGTTGGGACGCAGCATCAGCCAAGGCGTCAACTTGAAGTCGTAATGCACTTCGGCGGCGTACTCGGCGTGCTGGATTGGCTGATAAGCCGGGTTGTCATAGTCAGTGAGATTGCGCGTCTCGTTGTGCAAGCGCTGATTTTTTGTCAGCGCCGAATTGACGTGCAACTCACTGAAGCCGATCGCCAGCGAATCCTGCGGACGAGCGTCGAATGGACCGGCATAAATAGCGCCCACTTGTGCCTGCCAATCCAGGGTGCTGCTGCGCTTGTCGTACTGGGAGTAATGGGCGAACAGGCTAAGACCTCGCTTGGCGTCACCGTCCACAGTGGTGATTTGCTGGCGAGCATAGGCATACATGCCATAGCGCCCATCGAGCTGGTCTGCCGGCTCACCCGTTACCTGTTTGTTTTGGCCGTTGGCATCTTCCAGCACATCATTGGCCGTTGCGCTGTTCCAGTAGCCTCCAACCATGTACTTGCCCGCCATCCCGGCCTCACCTAGCGACGGAGTCCAGCCCAACTCGCTGACATAGGTCGTTCCCTGCCGGCCTGATGTGTTCAGCTTGAAGCCATTGTTGCTCTCCAGCAGGGTCGGGTTGTATTCGTAGACGCCTGCCTGGGCGTAGATTTGCGGCGTGATGTTGACCTTGATCCGCCCTCCCCACTGTCCCACCGGTGAGTTGTACCAAACGGTGGAGGCGTGTCCGACCAGGCCGCCGCACAATGAGTTGTTCTGAAAAACACAACCTGTCGAATCGAAGTCACTGCCGATAGGCAGGCGACCGACTTTTATGTCCAGGACGTCATCGAGAAATTTTTGTTGATACGCCAATGTGGTAATGCGCCACGTCTGGCCACGGCCGTAGTTCTCCTGGACCGAGGAACCGAGCGTACCCGTGCGTGAGTCTGTTAGACGATCATTGGTGATGTCTCGACCGCTGCGCTCTGTAATGAGTAACTGAAGATTGGCCTTTTCCAAGCCCAGGATCTTTTCAAGATCAAAAGCCCCGCCCATGTTGAACTGATCGGTATAACGAGCCGTATGATCGTGATCATATCCACCGCGAAGATTGGCAGCACTTTCCGACTGATAACTAAATTGAAAGTCATACCCCTTATTCAGTAATTCGGTCCGCAGACCACCCCAGTCGCCGGTCATCCATCGAGAGTTAGCAGAGAACATTTGCTCCTGCGCCATGACTCCCGTTGTAACACTGCATATCAATAATCCACTGACAGGAATGATCTTGATTTTCACTGGAAACCTTACTGGATGCGTTCTATTACGAATTAGAGGAGAAAGTGCGTTGCACGCACAACTGAAAGGCAGCAAGCCTAACATATAGATAGCAGCCTATCAATTAGTCGGCTATTAGTAATTATCTCGTTAAAAAATAGATATTTAGCTGCAAACCAGCGTATTTCTCGGATGACCATGGACCTATCGAGGTAGCTACGAGCACCATTCAATATCGAGATACAGACTATCGACTATATCGATTACTGTTTAATCGCCCCCGACACCTATTACGGAGTATGGGGTCCACTCAAAGCTATGGAAGTTTACAATTCGATATGCCCCAGCAATATGCGCCACTGCCTGAGTCAATGAATTTGTAATGTGATCAACATCCGATACCTCACAGGTATGAAGACATACTTGCTAAATATTAGACACTGGATACAAAAGGCGCGAAGCTTAAAAGCCGTTCAACAATATTCGCGTTGACGGATTCCAATACAGGCGTGCCTGTTACTCACACGCGCCCCTCACGCAACAGCCAATTGCCTGCGTAAAAACCATAGGGATAACCCTGCCTTGATTCGTTTTATCAACCCCTCGCTATGCCTGACAGTTTTGACAACGCTCGTCGCCACTTGCAGCCAAGCGGCTGACCCCGATTGGGTCGACACAGCGGTCGTCGCGGTCAATCAGGAAGTCATCGATCTGCGCCACACCATTCACCAGCATCCGGAACTGGGCAACATGGAGTTCAAAACCGCCGAGCTGGTTGCCGAACGACTCAGGGCGTGGAATATCGAAGTGCGCACTCAAGTTGGTAAAACGGGGGTTGTCGGCGTTCTCAAAGGGGGGCAGCCAGGGCCGGTGGTCGCTTTGCGCGCGGATATGGATGCGCTGCCGGTCATGGAGATGACCGGCCTGCCCTTCTCCAGCAAAGCCACCGGCATCCGCCTGGGCAAGAGCGTGCCAGTGATGCACGCCTGTGGACATGACACACATACCGCTATGCTGCTGGGCGCTGCCAAGGTACTGGCGGAGCATCGGGATCAGATTCGCGGGACGGTGGTCTTCCTGTTCCAGCCTGCCGAAGAAGGTGCCGCCGATGTCGACGAGTTCCAGACCGATACGCTGATCGGCGCACAGGCAATGATTCGCGACGGAGCACTGGACTCACCCAAGGCTGAAGCAATATTTGGCGTTCATGTCATGGCGGGTTATCCGACCGGGCATCTGTATTACAAATCCGGGACCGTGCTCAACAGCAGCGACTCCTTCCGCATCACGGTCAAGGGTCAACAGACTCACGGTTCCGCGCCCTGGAGCGGGGTCGATCCGATTGTCGCGAGCCAGGGAATCATCGGCGGTTTGCAAACGTTGGTCAGTCGACGAATCGATCTGACCCAGGGCATGGGCGTGATCAGTATCGGCACGCTCAATGCCGGATCGGCAGCCAACATCATTCCCGAGACGGTCGAGATGACCGGCACCATTCGCACCAACAATGCCGATATCCGCGAGACGATCCTGAAAAAAATGCCGCCGCTTGTAAGCGGAATCGCCAGCGCCTACGAAACAGACGCCAAGCTGCTGCTGGTGAACAAGGCACCGGTGACAACCAATGATCCGACGCTGACCGAATCCATGGTTCCGGCATTGGAGCTGGCAGCGCCGGGCAAAGTCGCGCGGCTGGATTCCTCGCTGTCGCCCAGCGAAGACTTCTCCTACTACGCGCAAAAGATACCCGGACTGTTCGTGTTCCTGGGCGCAACCCCCGCGGACCAGGACATGCGTAAAGTGCCGAACAATCACAGCCCCTACTTCACCGCCGATGATGCGACCCTGGCTACCGGGGTCAAGGCGCATGTGCAGTTTGTCGTCAACTATCCAGGGCGGCGTCAGCCCGGATGATCTGAAGAGGAAGACGCATCGTTCGACGCTCCATTTGCGCAGCGATCTCAACCGCATCGCGTTGCTGCCTCTGCGCCGGCGATGCGCCCAAGCACGGAACCGGAAGTCAGCCCCGCCCCACCTGCGTATTTGACGTAATAGAGGTTTCCCACCAGTTCACCCGCGGCGTAGAGCCCGTCGATGGCCTGATCCTCCTCATTCAACACTTGGGCCTGACTGTTAACCTTCAAGCCACCGAAGGTGAAGGTGATGCCGCACGTCACCGCATAGGCGACAAAGGGTGGACGATCCAGCGGATTTGCCCAGTTTGACTTTGGCAACTCCAGGTTTTGAGTCGAACGGCCGTCACGTACGGCCGGATTGAACGGCACATCGACTTGCACTGCCGCATTGAAGGTTTGCAAGGTGTGCAACAGTGCAGGAGCGTTGACGCCCTCCATCTGCTCGATCAGTCCTTGGAGAGTTGCCGCCTGGATCCGCGTAACGTGACGCCCTCGGTATTCATCGGGAAGCAATTCGTGACTGTGCTGGTCGAAGATCTGCCAGGCCACCCCACCCGGCTGCGCCATGACCTTGGCGCCCATGCTGGAGTAGGTGTAATTACGAAAATCCTCGCCTTCATCGATGAAGCGCTTGCCATCCGAATTGACCACGACGCCGAGGTGGAAATAGTTTTTTTGCTGGTTCAGGCAATTCAAGTCGCCTGTTTGCGGCGCGTTAATGTCGTAGAACACGGCATGGCAACCGGACCAGTTACCGTGTGCCACTGCGCCAGCGTCCAAGGCCATACGGATTCCGTCACCGGTGTTGTAGCGCGACCCCCGGACCTTGGCCAGGTCCCATCCCGGCCCCAGGTATTTGGTGCGCCATTCCAGATTGGCGTGAAAGCCACCTGTTGCGAGGATCAGGGCTCGCGCGGAAAACTGACGGCCGTCTGCGCAATAAAGCTGCCATACACCCTCAGGACCGCGGCTGATGCGTTGAGTACGACAGCCGTAGAACACCTCCACAGCGTCTTTTTCCACTCGGCGAAACAGCGCATCGACCAGCCCCAGGCCGCCACCGGAAACCTCAATGGTCAACCCGCCCCAAAAACGGAATTTGCCATCCACCTTGAAGGCCTGGCGACCATAGATGGGCATGAAGCGCACGCCCTTCGAGGTCATCCATTGCAGGGTATCCAGGCTCTGCGTCACAACCGTGTCCAGCACGTGCGGATCGCTGCGATATTGGCTCATCGAGGCCAGCTCGCCGAAAAAATCATCCTGAGTATAGGTGCCGAAATCACTGTTCTGGATTTCACTCTCCAGCAGGTCCGGCATCAAGCAACGCAAGTCTTCAACGCCCCGATAAGCCACACGAAAAGCACCTCCGGTGTGCGCTGAATTTCCGCCCCGCAGCGCTTGCGGCGCACGTTCCAGCAAGGCCACTCGCGCCCCGTGTTCGCGAGCCGAAAGCGCCGCGCAAAGCCCGGCATTGCCGCTGCCCAAAACGATGACGTCGTAAGGTTGCATATCTACTCCTGATCTGTGGACTTCATCGTCCGATTATCATCAGCCCCGTGCAGGGGAATCAGCCTGCCCGGCCAAATAGGCTTTTCAATAATTAAGCAAGGTGACGCCCGTGCAGCGATTGCGCGGAAAGCATCTGGCTGACTTACAACGCCGGCATCGCGTCGGGTAACAGCAACAGGCGATCACCGGCAAATGCTCCGACGAACACATCGCGACCGACCTGTAATGCGGTAGAGGCGCCATACACCACCCCTTCCCTGGCCCGCAGCAGTTCACGGCTGGAACCTTTGAGAGGGTCGATCAACGCCACCACCGCAGCGCTGGGGCAGAACTCGTTGTGGCTGAGGAAACACCTGCGAAAGGTCTGTACATCCGGCACACCGGCCGTAAGCAGTTGGCCATCCGTTGTCCAGGTCAGGTTGTCCGGCAAAAAGTCCAAGACGATCTTGCTGACGACTTTTTGCTGCTTGAAATCGTACTGCCACACTCCGCTGGCCGGCCACGCGGCGAACCATACCGACTGACCGTCATGACTGACCTGGATGCCATTCGGTGCGGGTGCCTGACTGTTCGGCAGGCGACGCAGGCCCTCGCTGGAGCGCCAGGCAAGCAAATGTCCGGTGGCACGGCCATCGAGCAATTTTTCCAGGTGCGGATCGTCTTTCATCGCACTGAGGCTGAACATGGCCGTGACCACGAAGCCGCCGTCAGGCGTAGCTGCCACATCATTGAGCATCGTGCCGTCCTGGCTTTCGACACAGCCACGCCAAATTGCCTTCCAGGTGTTCCCATCTCTCATGGGCTCAAGAAACTCAACTGCTTCTCGACCGTTGTGGTTGACCACCAGTAATTGCGATCGACCGTCGGCACGTCTGGATAAATGGATGCCGTGGGCACCCATGGTGCCTTGCGGCTCCTCGCACGAAGGCTCTCCCCAGCCTGCTGTCGCCTGCCGCTCGATGACCATATCGGTGACTGTATGGGAGGCCAGTTCCATGATCCGCAAACGACTTTGGTGACTGGCAGCCAGTCCCGGAGTGGTACTCAGGAACAGGAAACCGGCATCCGGCGAAAGCTCCAGATCCTCCGCGGGCGCCATGCCGCAGATCGGCGTGTAACCGCTTTGCGCGGCGCACGCGGGGACCTGTGGTGCTGCGGCACAGGCAGCGCTGCTGACAGCCAGCGCCAAGACAACACCGGTCAGACGTATGTCAATCATGATTCAACCCCGTTTTGTTGTCGTTATGGGTCCATGTGCGGGGCACAAGATGGTCGCAAAACTCTCGCCGCCATGGCGGCGAGAGGGATGCGCCAGGACTTAGTTGTCCAGGAAGTCGATGACCAACCGGTTGAAGGCGTCCGCGTGCTCCCACTGAGCCCAGTGGCCACATTGACTGAACACGTGCAGGCGCGCGTCCGGCAGGCCATTGAGCAGCTTGAGGCTCCAGTCGATAGGCACGAAACGGTCGTCGCGGCCCCAAGTAATCAGGGTCGGATGCTTGATGTCCGGAAGGTTCGCAGTGAAGTCACCCATCTGGAACTTGCTCAGATCAATGCTCTTGAGGAAGTTTTCCAGGTGCTGGGGGTTCGCCAGGATGCTCCGGTGACGCAGGTTAATGAGTTCTTCGGTCAGTGCGCTGGAGTCATAGACAAACACATCCAGCATCTTCTTCAGGTTTTCCAGGCTCGGGTCACGGTACACACCGAAGAGCAACTTGATGCCTTCCATCGGTAACGGCGTGAACAGACTGGTGCGCCCTACTCCACCCGAGCCCATCAGAATCATTTTGTCCAGGCGCTCTGGACATTCCACCGCAAAGCCCAGCGCACTGCCGCCCCCCATGGAGTTACCCACCAGGTGCGCCTTGTCGATGTCCAGTGCATCCATCAACGCTTTGATCGCTCGAGCGTTGATCACAAAGCGAGGCTCCGCTGTGACCAGCGGATCCGACTTGCCGAAGCCGGGGCAGTCCATGAGGATTACGCGATAGCCCGCGTCGACAAACGCATCGACGTTGCGGTGAAAGTTCGCCCAACCGGTGGCGCCTGCACCCGAGCCGTGGACCATGATCACAACAGGGCCTTCCCCTGCCTCGTTGTAATGCATTTTCCATTCAGGAGTTTGCACGAATTTGCTGGTGCTTTCTTGGGTGAATCGACTCATTTGAATTAGTCCTTATTATGGAGGTGAAGCAGAAGCGAACACCGCGCTGAACACGCCGGTGCAAAAGAGAAGAGCGCAGCAGTGGCGTCCTGCGAATTGATATGAGCAACGACTGTGCCAGCCGAACAAGAGGGAATAAAAACTACAACTTATTCTATGTAAAACAATAACTTACGAACAAAACCCAGAACCCTCCAATGGGTTCGACAACGGGTTATCGCCAGGCCTTTTATCGAAGTTTTCTTGTTATTCATAAAATTCGAGATGAAAAAGATGAAGGCGCTGGCTGCGCCTTCATCGCCGCCGCAGACTTGCGGTATCAAGGCGCTTTGAGCAGGTCCAACGCAACGTCAACAATCATGTCTTCCTGACCGCCCACCATGCGCCGTTTGCCCAGTTCGACGAGGATGTCGAGGGTCTTGAGACCGTACTTCGCCGCCGCGATTTCGGCGTGACGCAGGAAGCTTGAGTAGACGCCGGCATAACCCAGTGCCAGGGTTTCACGGTCGACGCGCACCGGACGATCCTGCAATGGCCGGACAATGTCATCGGCGGCATCCATCAGCGTGTAGAGGTCGGTGCCATGGTTCCAGCCCAGGCGCTCGGCGGCGGCAATGAACACTTCCAGCGGCGCATTACCGGCCCCGGCGCCCATGCCGGCGAGGCTGGCGTCGATGCGGTCACAACCTTCCTCGACAGCGGTGATCGAGTTGGCCACACCCAGGCTCAGGTTGTGGTGGGCGTGCATGCCGGTTTCGGTTTCCGGTTTGAGCACGGCCTTGAAGGCGCGGAAGCGATCGCGGATGTCCTGCATGTTCATCGCGCCACCGGAGTCGGCCATGTACACGCAGGTCGCGCCGTAGCTCTCCATCAACTTGGCCTGAGCGGCCAACTGCTCGGCCGGGATCATGTGGCTCATCATCAGGAAACCGACGGTGTCCATGCCCAGCTCGCGGGCGTACTCGATGTGCTGTTTCGAGACATCCGCTTCGGTGCAATGGGTGGCGATGCGCACCACACGGGCACCGGCGTTGTAAGCCGCTTTCAGGTCATGCACCGTGCCGATGCCGGGCAGCAAAAGCGTGGTGATTTTCGCGTGGCTGATCACGTCGGCCGCCGCTTCGATCCATTCCAAATCGGTATGCGCGGCGAAGCCGTAGTTGAAGCTCGAACCTTGCAAGCCATCGCCGTGAGCCACTTCGATCGAGTCGACCTTGGCCTTGTCCAGCGCGCGAGCAATGTCCTGCACGTTCTGCAGCGAATACTGGTGGCGAATCGCGTGGCTGCCATCGCGCAGGGTCACGTCAGAGATGTAGATTTTCTTGCCATTCATGTCGGTCTCCTCAGGCGTTGAGCATCGACTGCGCCATGCGCTCGGCGGTGGCCAAGGCAGCGGAGGTCATGATGTCGAGATTGCCGGCATACGCTGGCAAGTAATGGGCGGCGCCTTCGACTTCGAGGAACACCGAGGTCTTCAGGCCCGAGAATCTGCCCAGTCCGGGAATGTGCAGCGGTGCGTCTTCGGGAATGACGTCGAACTGCACTGTTTGCTTCAGGCGATAGCCGGGTACATACGCTTGTACGGCGGCCGCCATCTCGACAATCGAGGCTTCGACCAGTGCCTGATCCGCAGCGTCGGACAGGACAAATACCGTGTCGCGCATCATCAGCGGCGGTTCGGCCGGATTCATCACGATGATCGCCTTGCCCTTGGCTGCGCCGCCGATCACTTCGATAGCCTTGGAGGTGGTCTCGGTAAATTCGTCGATGTTGGCGCGGGTGCCTGGACCGGCCGATTTGCTCGCAATCGAGGCGACGATTTCGGCGTAGTGCACCTTGGCCACGCGCGATACTGCAGCGACCATCGGAATGGTCGCCTGGCCACCGCAGGTAACCATGTTGACGTTGAGCTGGTCGAGGTTCTGCTCCAGATTCACTACCGGCACGCAGTACGGACCGATGGCAGCGGGCGTCAAATCGATCAGGCGGATACCCGGTTTGATCGAGCGCAGAAAGGCATCGTTCTTTACATGCGCGCCGGCCGAGGTGGCATCGAAGACGAAGTCGATGTCCTTGAAGACGTCCATGCGGGTGAGGCCTTCAACGCCTTCGTGGGTGGTGGCCACGCCCATGCGCTGGGCGCGGGCCAGACCGTCGGAGGCCGGGTCGATGCCGACCATGACCGCCATTTCCAGGTGGTTGGCGTTACGCAGGATCTTGATCATCAGGTCGGTGCCGATGTTGCCGGAGCCGACGATGGCGACTTTGAGTTTATTGTTCATGATGTTGTGCAACCTCAGTCGAAACGCACCGAGCAACTGCCGATACCGGCAATGCTCACCCGCAAATTATCCCCAGCGCCTACAGGCACCATCGCCGACAGCGCACCGGACAGAATCACTTCACCGGCCTTGAGGCTCATTCCCAATCGGCCCAAGGTATTCGCCAGCCACGCCACGGCGATAACCGGCGAGCCCATGGTTGCGGCCCCAGCGCCGGTGCCAACGATTCGGCCATTTTTTTCCAGCACCATGCCCGTTGTGTACAGGTCCAGATCGCGCGGGCTGACCAAACGATCACTGAGCACGAACACGCCGCACGACGCGTTATCCGCCACCGTGTCCTGGATCTTGATTTTCCAGTCGCGGATGCGCGAATCCACGATTTCGAAACACGCCATTACGCCCTCAGTCGCCCGTAATACGTCGGCCACGGTGATGCCGGGGCCGGACAGGTCGTGTTTAAGGACGAAGGCAATTTCGCCTTCGGCCTTGGGCTGGATCAGCCCGGCCATGGCCACGCTTGCGCCCTGTTCGACGACCATGGCATCGGTCAATTGGCCAAAGTCCGGCTGACGCACGCCGAGCATGTCCATCACCGCCTGACTGGTGACGCCGATTTTTTTGCCGATGATTCGCTCACCGCTGGCCAAGCGCCGGCCAATGAGGTGTTGCTGGACCTGGTAGGCCTGCTCCAGGGTCAGGCCCGGATGGCTTTCGGTCAGCGGCGCGATGGCTTGTGCTTCAACGAGCGCATTGAACAGGTTGTCGCCCAGCTGTTGCGTGTCGATGCTTGAATGGTTCATGTAATACCCCCTGTTCGTTGGTAGAAATCAGCGCTGCATGTTTTGCGTGATGGCGTCGTATCCCGCGGCCGCACAGTCACAATCCTGCTCTTCGCTGGCGCCGGATACGCCGATTGCACCCACCAGTCGATCCTCCAGGTGTAATGGCAACGCCCCTCCCATCGGCACCAGTCGTGGTCGCAGGATCAGGCACTGGCGGACATGGTCGGGGGCATCGCGCAGACGCTTGCCGACATCCGCGGTGGGCAAGGCGAAGGACACGGCGGTCAACGCCTTGTCCTGCGCAAGATCGATGGTGTGCAGTGGCGCCCCGGCACTTCGACCGAAGGCCAGCAGGTGCCCGCCCCCATCCAGTACCGCAACGCTCACCCGCCAGCCGTGGTTGCAGGCATATTGCAAAGCGGTGTCCAACGCCAACCGGGCGGTCGCCATGCTCAGCGGATCAGTCAACCGGGTGTCGGCCAATGGAATGCCCGAGTTCATACAGAGATTTCCTTGAGAGAGCTGATCGGTTGCGCAACCGGTTGGACCGGGTGCAGCAGGTAGCTGGCCAATGCAGGCACCAGAACCAACGCCACCAGCATGTTGCAAAGGAACATGAAGGTGAGCAGAACGCCCATGTCAGCCTGGAACTTGATCGGAGAGAACACCCAGGTGACAACACCCAGGGACAGGGTCAGGCCGGTGAAAACCACCACCCGACCGGTAAACATCAATGCCTGTCGATAAGCCGTTGCCAGGCTCTCGCCGCGGCGCAGCCAAAACAGCGTCACGCTGAGGATGTACAGCGCGTAGTCGACGCCGATACCTACACCCAGCGCCACCACCGGCAAGGTTGCGACTTTCAGGCCCATGTTCAGCTGGACCATCAGCGCCTCGGCCACCAGCGATGTGAGGATCAACGGCAGCACTGCGCACAGCACCGCACGCCACGAACGAAAGGCAATGAAGCACAGCAGCGACACCACCAGATACACCCCCAGCAGCATCCGAGTGTTGGCGCTTTTCACCACCCTGTTGGTCGCGCTTTCGATCCCGGCATTGCCGGCAGCCATCAGGAACGTGGCCTGCTCGTCGTTGAATTTTTCTGCGAAGGCCGCCGTGGTATTGACCACCGACTCAAGCGTGTCGGCCTTGTGATCCTTGAGGTAGGCGTAGATCGACAGCAGGCTGCAGGTGCCGTTGAACAGCTCGCGCGGTGAGCGCATGGCCGCCGCGTTGATCATCGATTGGTTGGGGGGCAACTCGTCCCACTTGAAGTTGCCCTCATTCATCCCGACGTTGATTTTGCGAGACAGCCCGGCGATGGATTTGGTGGTCTCGACGCCGGGCAACTCGCGCAGTCGCCACTCCAGCTCTTCAACCTTGCGCAACGTCGAGTAGTCGACGCATTTTCCGGCCGGTGTTTCGACCATGATCACAAACACGTCGCTGCTGGCCTGGTAGTGCTCGATGATGAAGTGGTTATCCTGGTTGTAGCGCGAATCGGCACGCAACTCCGGCGCTCCGGGATCGAGGTCACCGACCTTCAAGTCCTTGCCAATCCATAACGCGCCAAGCCCGATGAGCACCGCCACTGCAATGGCCAGCCGCGCTGCACGTCGACCGGTGAAGTGCTCGAAGAGTCGCACCAGTAATGGCGGGGATTGTGTTTCTTGCAGGGTTTCGTGCTTAAGGCTCCGGGCCGCTGCAGCCGATGAAACACCGGTGAACGAGAGCATGATCGGCAGCAAGGCCAGGTTGGTGAACACCAGGATGCCCACACCCAAACTGGCGATCAGCGCCAGTTCCTTGATGACCGGAACGTCGACGATGGTCAGCACTGCAAACCCTACGACGTCCGCCAACAGAGCGGTAATGCCCGCGGCAAACAAACGGCGGAAGGTGTAACGGGCAGCGATCAACCGGTGCGTGCCGCGCCCGACATCCTGCATGATGCCGTTCATTTTCTGCGCGCCATGGCTGACCCCAATGGCATATACCAGAAATGGCACCAGGATCGAGTAGGGGTTGAGCTCGTAATCCAGCAACGGCAACAGGCCGAGCAACCAGATCACCCCGATCAACGTGCAGCCCTGCACCACCAGCGTACTGCGCACGCAGCGGGTAAATTGATAAAGGATCGCACTGGTGATCAACACCGCCACCGCAAAAAAACCCAATACCGCGTAAAGGCCATCGATCAGGTCACCCATCACCTTGGCGAAACCGATGATGTGGATGTCGACACCCCGCTGCTGATAGGTATCGCGCAGGGCTTCCAGACTGTCTGAGAGCTGTTTGTAATCCAGCGCCTGCCCCGTTTTGGGATCGATTTCCAATAGCGGCAGATAGACGATACTCGAACGCAGGTCCCGGGCCACCAATTGGCCGATTTCACCCGAGCGCTCGATGTTGTCGCGCAAGCGCTCCAGGCTTTGTGCCGAACCCTCGAAGCCGTCCGGCACCACCGGACCACCGTCGAAGCCGTCTTCGGTCACCCCTTGCCAGCGGGTGGCCGGAGTCCAGAGCGAGCGCATGAAAGCGCGGTCGACACCGTTGACCAGATACAACTCATCGTTGAGCTGACGCAGGGTCTCCATGTACTCGGCGTTGAAAATATCGCCCTCACCCTGCATCGCCACCGCCACCCGCATCGCGTTACCGGCCCCTTTGAGGTCGCGGGCATGCTCGAGGTAATTGAGCGTGAAGGGATGATGCGCCGGAATGGTTTTCAGGTAGCTGGCGTTGAGCCTCACCTGACTGGCAGCAACGGCGAGCAGCACCGTGACCATCAAACAGAAACCAACCACCAGGTAGCGGTGGTTGAACAACACGCGCTCAAGGCGATTCCCTGAGTACTTGTCGAAGTCTGCCAGGGAAGCGATAGCGGTGAAGCCATCGGAATTACCGGTAGCCATAGTCAGTGACCTTCTTCTATGCGAGCCGACTTAGCGCAGCGCGCTCGGCGGGAAGCGAGTGATGCCATTGGTGCCAACGGCCAGGCTGCCGCCATCGGGCATGGCCAACAGAGCAATCAACGGAAAGCGTTCTTCGGGCGTTACAGCTCGAAAGCTGCGACCGTCATCGCGACTGAGCCAGCCCTGCCCCGACTCATCGGCCAGCAGCACAGAGCCGTCCCGCAGCTGGGTCGCAGCTGTCAGGCTTTTGGTCGACGCCATGGCCACAGCCTGCCAACTGGCCCCTCGATCGGCAGACCGGAACACATGTCCGCGCAAACCAACAGCCAGCAAGCTGTTGTTGTGGGTAGCCAGCAAGGCAAAAAAGCTGCCTTCGTAAGGGCTGGTAAAACGGCTGAAATCCTGAAGGTCATTGCCGATGCTCATCAACGCACCTTGCTCGCCAGCCACGTAGATTCGCCCGCCCATGGTTTGCACGGCATTGAGGTGTTGCGATTCGCTGCCATCCAGCAGCCCCAGCGCCGGTTGCCAACTCTGGCCGGCGTTTTGCGTGCTGAACGCCAAGCCATAAGCGCCCAAGGCCAACACCTGTCCGTCACCCAGGCACTGCACGGCCAAAAACGGTTTGTCCGCGCCCTCGGCCACCCAGCGGCGTGCCTCATTCATTCGGTCAGGGTCATGGCGTGCCTGCAAAATCGACTTGGCCGCTTGTGCACCCTCCAGTTGCCGAGCCCAGTTAGCCCCGCCGTCGCGTGTGACAAGGATCACGCCGCGATGACCGACAGCCCAGCCATGGGCCGCATCGGCAAAGCACACGGCGGTCAGGCTGACCGTCACCGGGACACTGGCTTGCTGCCAGTGCAGGCCGCGATCGTCGGAGTAGAGAATGGTGCCTCGCACCCCGGCGACCACCACGCGCTCGCCAGCCATCGCCGCGGCATTGAGCGCGGAGCGGCTTGCCAGCGTTGATACCTGTGCGCTCTGCTCTAGGGTGTCGGCTACGTTCCGGGTGCCGGTGCCGCTGGCGGCCGACGCCAGCTCACCGATGACGCCCAGGAGCAACAGGCACGCCAACGCATATTTGTGTGTATTCACTGCATACCTCCCATCAGGCAGGCGAACCCGGCCGTAACGACAGGGTTCGCCCAGGACATCAACGTGCGCTCATCTTTGTCAGCGACTCGGGCGAAAAGAAGCTTTCACGACGACGATCCGTGATCGCGTACTGCTCGTTACCCGCATCTCCGAGTGCGCAGTTGTACATCCAGGCCTTGGTCCGGTGGTCATGAAAGAAACCGGTGCAGTAATTCACGGTCGCCGGGATATCCGGGGCCACGAACGGTGTGGTCAGGGACGTACGCCACAAGGTGCCTTCGGCATCCCAGCCATCGATCATCGCGTTACCCCAGTTGTCCTCGTCGTAGTAGAACTTGCGCTTGGGCACCGCATGGCGTTTGCCGGCCTTGAGAGTCGCCTCGACCACCCAGACCCGGTGCAGCTCCCAGCGCATGTAGTCCGGATTGACATGACGCTGGGCCATGACTTTTTCATCGGCGTTGGCCAACAGCTGATTGCTGTTGTACGGAATGAACATTTCCTTCTTGCCGATCAGCTTCCAGTCATAACGCTCCGGCGAACCGGAACCGCCAAAGTTCTCATCGACAAAGTTGACGCCAGACGCCACTGGGTTGGGGGTGTCAAAATTGATGCTCGGCGCGCGGCGCACCCGGCGTTGCCCCGACAGGTATTGCCAGAGGGTACGGCCCTGCACGTAGTCCGTGACGTTGTGCACCATCAAGGCTTCGCCCGCCCGAAAAGCCGGGGCGTAGGTCAGTTGAATGGCCATCATGTAGTTGGTGCCAGCGGACTCCGCCGAACCGTCCTTGTAGTAGTACGGGTACTGGGCTTCATCCTCGGCCGCCGTGGCCAGTACCCGCTGGCCGTCGGCCGTCGTGGTCCAGACCTTGTACTTGCTGTGGGTCGACTCGCCACGCCACAGCAGTTGGTGGTTCCACTGCACTTCGATGCCCGTTTTGGGAATCGGAAACGGTACGCCGCCGTAGGCGCCCTTGACGATCAGGCCGTCACTTTCCAGGGTAGCGTGGGTAGCATTTTTCAGCGTGTTGTCATACACCCACTGCGGCGCCGCAGCCGTGCGACGAGTCGGGAACACGTCGATGCGGAAGGTCTGCGGGTTGTCCTTGAACAGCTGGAGCACGCCGTCGCTGAGCTTGTCCTGGTACTTGGCCAGGTTGGCGGCGGTAATGGTGTACAGCGGCTTGTCCTGGGCGAACGGATCGAATGCCCGATGACCCTGCTGGTATCCGGCCGGCACAGTGGTGTAGCCGCCGGTCCAGGCAGGGATGCTGCCATCGGCGTTGCCCGCGCGCTCTGCCCCCATGGGTGTCAGCGTGCTGCTCAGGGCCTGGGCCTCTGTGGCACTGACGGCGCCGAACGCGGACATGACAGAAACGCAAAGGGTAAAGCCTGTCAGCAACTGAGCGATCTTGTTGTTGGGCATGTTAATTACTCAGAAGGTGTGAGACACGCTGAAGGACAGGAAGTCGCGGTCAGCATTGGTCTGTTTGAAGGTTTTGATGCCGTCGATGTTGATCGGCGCCGCAGGGCCGTAATAACCGGTGTAGGCCAGGGTGAAGGTGACCGATTTGAGGTAGTCCGCCGTCAGGCCGACGTTGTAGTCGCCACCCTTGGCCTGGCTGAAACCGCCCACTGCGGAAGATCGACCATCGATGCCGTAGCTCAAGCCCATCGGCACGCTGAGGTCGACGCCATCCATGACCTGAAAGTAGGTCGGCGAAAAGGCAACCCGGATCGCCGTGGCATCGCGAGTGCCGTTGGGGTCCAGGTTGTCACGGTTTTTATCGACGCTCAGGGTCCGGTTCCAGGCCAGTTCACCCAGCAGGCTGGCGGTGTCCCACAACGAGCTGGTCGGCATGATGTAGATCATGTTGACCTGCGCGTGAGCGGTGCGGCCGACCGCATACAGCGGGTTGCCATCGTTGTCGCCGTTACCCGCCAGGTCGGTCATGGTCAGGCTGACCAACGGCGCGTTATCGCGCACCGAGGTTTCAAAGCCGACGTTGATGTCACCAAAGCCTCGGTTGGCACTGAAACCATAGGCGCGGATGTCTTCGGGGAACACCAGCATGTACTCGCCAATCTGGTCTGGACGAGAGCCCGCGCCAATGCCGGGGCGCACTTGCACCTGGAAATTCTTGTCGTGATAGTTGATGGCGTACAGGCCGAAGTCGGTGTCCAGTGCATCGGAGCGGTAGCGCAGCTGCACGCCCCACTGGCCGCTGTCACGCGCCCTGATGTCCTTGCCTCGGTAGAACGACGCTACCGGAGCACCCTCCGGTGTGCGCCCGACGACGATCCGCTCGCCACCTTCATCGAGTAAATCGGCCGGGCTGAAGTAACTGCCGGCCCCTGGAATGCGCGTGCGCTCCCATTCGAACTGGTAGTAACCGCCAACCGAGACGGTCGGGGTGAGTTGCAGCTGAGTGGAGAACTGTTTGACCGGCAGCCCAAGCTCCTTGTACTGCGAGTTGGGCACCGTCAGCGCACGCACCGCATCGATAGGCTGCTGCCCGGCAGCAATGCCGTTGCCACCGAAGAACAAGCTCTCGCCATAGACGAGCGAGTGCTGGCCCAGCCGTGCGACGCCCCACATTTCATCGCCGATGTCGAAGTTGCTGTAGACGAACGCATCACGAAATTCCGCCCCGCGTCCGTGCAGGTCACGGGTATCGTGGGTGAACCGGTCGTAACGCACACTGTAGGAGTTGACGGTGCCCGGTGAGTCGTTGTCGTTGCCCTTGTTGTACACATCGTCGTACCAGGCTGCACCGCTGACCCGGGCACCGACCTTCTGGTACGAAACGTCGAATTCCGAGAACAGGTCCAGGCGATTGGAAATGATCCCTTTGTTGAAGTTGCGATCACCGTCATCCAGGTTCGAATCCGCGACCAGCTTGCTCTGCTGGTCCTTGACGCGCCAGGCGTTGGAGTATTTGACGTTGGTATCGAACCGGACCTTGAAATCCTGATTGCCGGTATCGAAATCGACTGCATGCACCGTCGATAAAACTGAACAGCCCAGCAAGGCTGTGGCCAGGCGGCCCAACCTTAAACGCTGGTCAACCGCTCGCACGGAGCCGAGTACTCGGTTCTGATGATTAGACATGAAAAGACCTCTGCGACAGTAAGCCGGTTTCTTGTTTTTATGGATGACGACCGGGTGATCGGCCGTCGGGGCTCGCCGGGCGGAAAACAGCCCTCCCGGTCCTGCTTACTCAGTCATTGATCGACACTGGCTCCAGGCCAAACATCATCGGAGGCAATTGCTGCCCCAACAGATAGGCGCCGAGCATGCCTGCGGTGTCATCAGCGTTCTGGGTAATGTGGTTGGAGGCGGCGATGACGTCGCGCAGGATTCGCTGGAGTGGGTTATTGAGGTAGATGCCCCGTGCCGACGTAGCCTTGAACAGCAGCATCACCGCCTCTTCGCAGTCGCGACCGACACGCGCAATGTCGAGCATGTAATGCACGCGGTCAAAAGCCGACACCAGCTCGCGCCGCTCGACGTATTCGCTGCTCTCGGCAAGCATTTGCAGGAGCCGCGCACGGGCTGAACGCACCCGCACCACGGCATTGCCCAAACGGTCCTTGACGTACGGGCTCAATGCCGCGCCTGCGCCGTCGGTGGTGTTGGTGCGCACACTCATCTGCCGAATGTACTCATCGATCCCGCCCTGGGCCATCCCCACGATCAAGGCCGATACGGCGCCAAAAAAGATCTGGTTGAACGGATACAGGTAGTTCGCCGGACGTTCACTGTAGGTGTATTGAATCAGGCTATGGGCCCGGTGATGCGGCACGAACGCATGCTTGATCACCAGGCTCTTGCTGCCCGTACCGGCCAGGCCGAATGTGTACCAGTCGTCTTCAATGACCCATGCGGAGCTGGGCACCAGCATCGACAGCCGATCAATCACCTGGCCGCTGGCATCACGTCGCAGACCGCCGAGGAATGCCCACTTGCCGTGATCGCAACCGCTGGAGGTTTTCCACGTGCCGCTGATGTTGAAACCACCCTCGACCTCTTCGACCTTGCCGAACGGCGGGTAGGACGAGGCGGTGATCACCGTGTTGTCCTCACCCCAGGCATCCAGGCAGGCCTGTTCTGGCAACGAACCGTATTCCCACTGGTGGATCCCCAGAATCATCATGTTCCAGGCACTGCTGCAGCAGCCGCGGCCCAACTCCATCAGGACTTTGTAGAACACCGCAGGCGCCATCTCCCAACCGCCATATTCCTTGGGCTGGAGGATCTTGAAGAATCCGGCGTCAACGAACGCCTCAATGGTCTGGCTGGACACCATGCGGTTGTTTTCCACTGACTCGGCTTTTTCCATCAGCATTGGAATCAACCCACGCGCACGTTCCAGCAATTGCGCTTCAGTAGGGATCGCCTGGGCATCCACAGGCTCGGTTGTCTTGACGAAGTTGTTCATAGGTTTGTGATCTCTTGTTTATTATTTTTTCTGCACGTCGCAAGCCGTCAGGGCTTCACTTGAGCGCAGCGAACCTGCTGTTGAAGTACACCAAAGGGCCGTCCTGCTGTTGCAGCCCCCGGACGCCGACAACTTCACCGATAAACATGTCGTGGGTGCTGGCCGGGATGACTTGTTCCAGCCGGCACTCGAAACTCACCAATGCATCTTCCAGCAGCGGTACGCCGGTGATCCCCGACTCCCAACACCCTTCTGCAAAACGCTCCTCACCGCTGACCCCTTCCACCATTCCGGCAAAGCGTTTGGCAATGAACTCCTGGTCTTGCGCCAGCACGTTGATGCTGAAAGCGCCTGCTCGCTGGATGACTTCATGCGCACGAACGTTACGGTTCACGCAGATCAACAGCCGGGGCGGATCGGCGGTGATTGAGCACACCGCCGTGGCCGTCAGCCCGGCGCGCTCGCTGTCATTGCCGCTGGCGATGACCACACAGGCACCGGCCAGATGGCGCATGCCTTTACAGAAATCAGCGGTCGCGACCGTGGGCGGTATCACTGTTTGCGTACTGCTCGATTGAATGGCGTTTAACATCTGGAAAACCTCACTGTGTCGCAGGCACGGATGCCCTCATGCGTGTGTGCTGCACGGCCGGGCCGGCAGTCCGCCGTGGATCAGAGAACGATGTTGCGTTTGTGACCCCAGTCGCTCATTTTGTTGAACGCCTTCACTTCCCAGTGCTGATCGTCGATGACGACGCCGCCCCATCCCATTTCAAAGTTGAAACCCGAAGGGGTCTGGGCATAGAAAGAAAAGGTCTTGTCGTTCGGGTGATGACCGAGTTCGAGAATGATCGGGATGCCTGCCTTGATGCAGCGGTCGTAGGCCAAGCCGACGTCGTCCATGTTCTGCACCTGGACCATGAAGTGGTTGAGCACTTTTGGCATGGGTGCCTGCGCGGTGGCGATGGAATGGTGGCGGCCCGTTGCGGTGTGGAAGAACGTGGCGTCCACCACGATCCCCGGTTGCACTTCCTCGCGAATGTAATCGCTGACTCGCAGCTTCAAGACGTCCTTGTAGAAGCGCACTGTCTCCGGTCCGTTCTTGGCAAACGGCAAGAGGTGACCGATGCCCAGATCTCCGGTCACAAAACTGCCTTTGAGTACTTTGGAACGGAACGTGTCGTTCAGGCCTGCTTCGCTGTGGCCGTAGAAAAACTCGTGAGTGAAACCATTCGGGTCCTGAATGCTGTACGCCTTCTCCACCCTGCGTCGCTGCAACATTTCCCTGGAAAGCACTTCGACGGGAACATCTTTTTCACGCAGTTCGCCGACATAACTTTCAAGCTCCTGCTCGCTGCGAAATTGCCAACCAGCGACCAGGATGTCGTCGACGGGATTTTTTTCCAGGAAGAATCGCTGCGCGTATTCATCCATGCGCAGGGTCAACCCCTGCTCGTCGCGTTTTGCCACTTGCATGCCGATAATGTCGGTGGCAAGCCACTGCCATTTATCAAGGTCGCTTACACCGAATCCTGCGTAGGCCAACGAGTGAATTTCTGCCACTTGCCTGCACCTCATCTTGTTTTTGTTGTTCTGCTCTTCGCGGTAACGCTCTGAAGAACAGCTGTTGAAGGGACAAGAGCAAGCGCTGTGCCAGTAATCAGTATTCTAAAAAGTTAAAATATATTCCTTGTTAATCAGATAGATATGATTGACCAACAGCGACGATTCGCTTGCAACCAAAGATCGCGCCGCTGCAGGAGGAATTAAGAAAATTCGAAAATCACGAATTTCATTCACGGATTTTCGTGAATGCCAGACAGGGGGGAAAAATTTAGCCGAATGCAGTGAATGGATAGCGCACCCAACGCGCCTGTGTTTCAGTGCGATCAGCTGGTGAGGTCGCTCATGACATTCCTGGCACGCGTCTGGCATCGGATATTTGCTACTTGCCTTCAATAAGTAACAAAAACATAGGCCCATTTGATGACTATTCCCCCAAACGACGACGTAGCGCCTTTGCAAAAATTGCGTAATCGCAATGGCATTAACATCATCACCGACCTGCGCTTCCCAGACATGCAGGACCTGGTCGACCGGCTGTATTTCAATCCTAAGGAGGGACTGATCTGGCTGGGTGATAAACGCATGATGTTGATGCACGTAGAAGCGTTTGGAGCATTGCGACAGGAGCTGCTGGAAAGCAACGGTGTGGAGTTCACCCGGGGCTTGTTGACCCGTGTCGGCTACATGACGGGTCAGCGTGATGCCGACCTGGCAATCCAGGCTCGCGGCACGGGCAATGAACTGGACATAGCTGCGGCTGGGGGACAGTTGCACGCCTTGTCCGGCATCGTCGAAGTCGCACCCGTGTGCATTGAGTTCGACCACGCGAAGGGCTTCAAATACGGCGAGTTCACCTGGAAGCGTTCCGTCGAAAGTGACGTGCACATCGCCGCCAACGGGGTCAGCACCGACCCTATTTGCTGGATGGAAGTGGGCTATAGCTCAGGCTTCATGAGCCGCTTGATGGGCCGCCGTCTACTGGCCAGGGAAACTCAATGCCAGGGCTGCGGACATGATCTGTGCAGGGTAATCGTCAAGCCAGTCGAAGATTGGGACAACACCGAAGATGACCTCAAATACTTCCAGCCACGGGTAACCGACCATGGCCGGACGCAGCCGGTCAGGATCGTTAAAAACTCCACGGTAAAGGCAGCCCCGTCGCCCTTCGGACTGGAAGAGAGCCAGCCGTTGGCGACCGAACTCGGCCGACCGGTGGGCAGCTCTGCCGCTTACCACATCGCCATGCATAAAATCCTGCGGGTGGCCGGCACCAATGCCACCGTTCTGCTGCTGGGTGAGAGTGGCGTCGGCAAAACGATGTTCGCCCACGAGCTTCATTCCAACAGTCTGCGGGCCAATACGCCGTTCATTGAAATCAACTGTGCAGCGATCCCTGAACAACTGATCGAGTCAGAACTGTTCGGTGTTCAGCGCGGAGCCTATTCGGGTGCGACCGACCCGCGTCCCGGGCGTTTTGAAATTGCCCATGGCGGAACGATCTTCCTCGACGAAGTGGCCACCTTGAGTATGACCGCCCAAGGCAAACTGCTGCGCGTACTGCAAAGCGGTGACCTGGAGCGATTGGGCAGCAACAAGACCATCAAGGTGGATGTGCGGGTCATCGCCGCGACCAACGAAGACCTCGCCACAGCGGTCAAAGCCGGGCGTTTTCGCAGTGACTTGTTTTACCGCTTGAATGTTTTCCCGATCACTATCGCACCCTTGCGCGAACGCAAGGACGACTTGCCACTGTTGCTCGACACGGTCATGCGCAAACTGTGCGCGCTGCACGGCCGGCACCTGACCGGTGTGGCGCCCAGGGCCTTGCAAGTCATTCTGGATTACCACTGGCCAGGCAACATCCGTGAGTTCGAAAACGTCATCGAGCGCGCAATCATCCTCTCGGACGACGGCGATATGCTCGACATTCGTCATCTCTCGGGACTTGATGCCTTGGGGGGACAGCTCGAACGCATCGGCACGGTCAGCTGGGACAGTGGCCCGGCCATCGGCATTCGTATGCCCCACGTCGACTCGCCAAGTGTCGCACTGGCACAACAGGACAACGCAAGCCATGACCAATTGCTCGCCGTGGCGCAACGCACGTTACAGCGCGGTCCGGTACGCCTGAGTCAAATCGAGGAGGTGTATATCGAGGTGGCGATGCAGCTCAGCGAAAATAACATCTCGCGCGCGGCTACGTTGTTGGGGCTAAGCCGTGCGCAACTTGATTATCGGCTGAAAAAAATGTCTTCGGACGAGTCCGGCGTCCAGTGAATGTCGCAGTGACAACAGGTGTGCTTTAAAAGAGGATCAGGGATCGCCAAGCTGGCGATCCCCGCAGGATGTCGCGATCAGTCGAACGCGGCTTCGGAGTTAACGCTGGTGCAAAACCGCGCAATGCTGGCCATGGAATGTTCATGCTCTTGTGCCGATGGCGATGCACAGCAGTCTTCCAGTACCACCACGTCAAAATCACGATCGTGGGCATCTCGTACCGTGGCCTGAACCACCGCCTGAGTACTCACACCACTGCAATAGATGCGCTCGATACCTTCGCGACGCAACAGCACTTCAAGCGAGGTGCCGTAGAACGGTGAGACCCGGTGTTTGACAATGTTCCATTCGTTGGCCAGTGGCGCCAGATCATCATGGACAGCACCACCCCACGCGTCCTTTTTCAAAATGCCATTTCGGGCGATCGGACCGAACACCTGGGAGGCGAGGTTGGCTTCGCGGTGGTCATCGGAAAACGCCACTCGCACATACGCCACCGCAATGCCTTTGCTGCGTGCCTCGGCAATGGCGGTTGCCGTGCGAGCGATCACTTCGCGGCTGCGAACCTGCTCGCCCAGCGGACCTTTGCCACTGGCACCGTCGGGGTGAACCAGATCGTTTTGCATGTCCAGAACCAGATAAATACTTTTCATTATGCTTTTCCCTTGGTTTGTATCAGTCGCACCACAGTGCGCCATTGATATCGAGGATTTCCCCGCTGATAAATCCTGCTTTGTCCGACAGCATGAAACTGACGGCTGCCGCCACTTCTTCGGCGCGCCCCATACGCCCCAACGGGATCAGAGCCCGCAAATTGTCCGGGAAGGCAGTGGTCATTTCAGTGGCGATCGGGCCTGGAGCCACGGCGTTGACCCGAACCCCGGCACTCGCCAACTCCTTGGCCAGGAACAGGGTCATGGTGTGAACTGCCGACTTCGACATGCCATAGGCTATGCCACCGGCGCGCGATTGTTCTTTGGCATCCAGCCAAGGACGAGCATTGCCACCGTTCTTGCCAACCACTGAACCGATATTGACGATACTGCCCAGCTTGCGCTCGGCCATCAGTTGGCCGATCAGCTGACAAGGGATCAATGTCCCTTGCACGTTGACCCGCATGACCCGTTCGAATTCCGAGACCTTGAGCTCCAGCGCGCTGCCGGTGGACAAGACCCCCGCGACATTGACTAGCGCCGTGATGGGTCCCATTTCCTCTTCGATCTGCTCCACCACATCGCGCACGGCGATGCGCGAAGCCACATCGCAAGAATAAAAACGCGTGTTCACGCCCAGCGTCCGAGGCTCGGCCAGGTCCAGCGCCGCGACCTGATAGCCCTCTTTGCCCAACAGTTTGCACACCGCGCTGCCAATCGAACCGCCGGCACCGGTCACTACCGCAACGTTCATTGCGCACCCCGCTGATGCGTCGCGGCCTGCCCCGCCAAACGGCCGAATACCAGGCCCTTGAGGACTGACGTGCCGCCCGCGTAATTACCAAAATACAGGCCCACCGTTTCACCGGCGGCGTAGAGGTTGCCAATCGGATGACCATCGACGTTGATCACCCGGGCGTGCTCATCCACCTTGAGGCCACCGAAGGTGAACACGTTGGCGGAAATAATCGGGTAGGCAAAAAACGGCCCGGCATCCAGCGGCAATGCCCAATTGCTTTTTGCTGGCTGCAGGCCCTCGGTGGCCAAGCCATCAAGCTTCAATGGGGTGTAATTCCCGGAACGACAGGCCGCGTTATAGCGGCTCACGGTGTCTTGCAATGTACTTGGGCAAACACCCAACTTGGCGGCCAGTTCGGCCAGCGTCGCCCCTTCGATCGCGGCTTGGTCGGTGCGGATCGCCAGGCGGTAATTGGGGACGTCCTTGACCTTCTGATCGAGAATCACCCAGGCGATGCCTTCTTCCTGCTGATAAATCTGCCGCGTCACCCGTTCGTACCAGGCATCAACCGTACCCGGTGCTTCGTCGGTAAAACGCACGCCCTGTTTGTTGATGAGGATGCCATAAGGGAAAACGAAAATGGACGGCTCGGATATGCCCGAGCGCGGGTCCACGGGTTCGGCGTGGTAGCTGCCGTAGTCGCCACTGGCCGCAGCGCCGACGTCCAGCGCCATCTGAATACCTTCACCACGGTTGTAATAGGCACCTTTGCACACCGGACGCAGATACACCGAACGTGGCCCGAGGTAGCGGCTGAGCATTTCGGTATTGCCTTCAAAGCCGCCGCTGGCCAACACCACGGCGCCGCGAAAAGTCAGGTCGCCCTGCAGCCGCGACAGTGCCCGAATGCCGAGGACCGTCGCATAACCTTCGGTCAATAATTCACGCCCGGACGTCTCATAGAAAAATTCCGCGCCCAAGGCCTCGGCTTTCGCCGCCAGGGCTTCGACGATGGCCTCGCCGCCGCCGATTGGCAACAACCGCGGCTGGGTACTGGTCAGGAATTGGGTCGGCAGGAAATCAAACTTCACGCCGTTAGTCTTCAACCACTCAATGGTGCCTGGGACCTGTTCGGCAAAGGTGCCGATGACACTGGCATCGACCGAACCCAGCGCACGGGTCTGGGCGGACCAGTCAGCGCGATTGCCCAGGGTTTCGGCGACAAAATCCGGGTCCTGGTAATACCCGGAATGCTCGGCCAGGAAGATGTCGAAATCATCAGTCACTTCCGTATGGCTTTTCATACGCAGATAGGCCTCGGTGAAGCGGCTCTGCCCTCCCCGCTCTTCACGGCTGGCGCGCTCAAGAACCGCCACGCGCAGACCACGTTCAGCGCCCGCCACCGCCGCAGATAAACCGGCAACACCGCAGCCCACCACAATCAGATCGAAGTTTAATTCAGCCATAGCTAGTTCCTCTCTTGGTGGCTGGTACTATAGGAATCGCGGCCCCAGGGTTCGAGTGTGACGCGGCTAATGGGCTATTAGAAAAAGGTGAAAACCGATGGACAGACTCTGGGCAATGCAGGTGTTCGTACGCGTGGTGGAATGCGGCAGTTTCAGCCGCGCCGCCGAGGCTCTGGACATCGCCAATGCCACCGTGACTTCCAGCGTACGCAAGCTGGAGGACTACCTGGGGGTGACATTGTTATCGCGCAACACCCGCTCGTTGCGCTTGACCGATGACGGCGAAGGTTATTTCGAGCAGTGCAATAAAGTGCTGCAGCTGGTCGACGATATGGAAGCTCAGGTTCGTCGGAAGAAAGGTGAGATCAGCGGACAGTTGTGTATCGAGTCGCCGGCGGCGTTCGCCCGTGCGTTGCTGTGCCCGGCGCTGCCGGCGTTCACGGCGCAACACCCTGGCTTGTCTGTGGCCTTGCGCCAGACTGACCATGCTGAAGACTTGATTGCCACGGGCACCGACGTGGCGATTCGCATCGACTCGGTCAATGACTCCGACCTCGTCGCCCGACCGTTGTATCAAGCGCATTACGTGGCCTGCGCCGCACCCGGCCTGCTTGAGCGGATCGGCACACCCGAACTGCCGCAAGACCTTCAGCCTCGGCATTGCCTGGGTATTTTTGGTGCAGGTCGCTACACCGTATCGGACTGGACATTTACCCGCGAGGGCGAGCAACACCAACTGACGCCGCGTGGCGACCTGCACTTCAACAGCACCGACGCGCTGATCCAGGCCGCACTCGCCGAGCAAGGCGTCATCTATGTCCTGGACGTGTTCGTCAATGGGCTGATCCGCAGCGGTGAACTGGTGGAGTTGTTCCCCGACTGGAGCACCGGCAGCCGCAGCTTTTACACGGTGACGCCCAAAGCGCGTTTCATTGCGCCACGCACGCGCGCGTTTGTCGACTTCATCCTGGCCACACTGGATGCCCAGCGTCGCCCGGCTTCGGGAGCGAGCATCGCGATAAAACAAGGGCGACGCGGGCACGTTTAGTCCCCTCGTCAACCCAAAATGCCAGCCGCTTCAGTGGACTGGCACAGGTTCTTCGGTGCTCAGGGCTCTATCGCAACTCATCCAGCAACGCAGGCAGCAGTGCTTCCCAAGGGGCAACGATCCCGAGGTTCGCGACCTTGAAAATGTCCGCATCGGGATCCTGATTAATGGCCACGATACAGCTCTCCAGACTCACCCCGGCCAAATGCTGCAGGGTGCCAGAGATACCCACCGCCACGTAGATATGCGGGCTGACAAACTTGCCCGACACACCTACCTGACGCATCACCGGCACCATGCCTGCATCCACGGCAGGTAGACTGCCGCCGAGCGTTCCTCCCAAGCTCAACGCCAGCTGCTCAAGCAAGGCAAAGCCTTGTTCATTGACCCCTCGTCCACCAGAAACCACCAGCTTGGCGCCCTCCAGAGGCGGCAGGCGTTGGCCGCTTTCACGTTTATCCAGCGTCAGCGCCTTAGGCAAGTGGCCGTGTAACTCGATAGTAAAAATATCGGCGCTGGCTTCAATATTGAACAGCGCACGCCCTGCCCGCAAACAGGCGAACGCAGGACCGCGGTTGACTTGCAGGGAGACGCGCATGCGCCCACCCCACGCTGTACGTTCAGCCAGCAGTGCATCGCCCTCAAATCGCAGCACGACACAACGCCCCACCGCCTGACCATCGAGAGAGTCGGCCAACAGCGCGGCAAGCTCCTCACCTTGCGGGCCGGGAGGCAGCAAGACCAATGGCACCTCGCCGCCAAGCCGAGGAATCGCCCGCAGGGCTTCGGCGACCGCCGCCACCAGAACCTGCGGCTCGTCACATTCACCTAACGCCGCATGCACGGACTGATATACCTGCCTTGCCCCGGCCCGCGTCGCCAACTCAGCATCTTGCGCACTGGACTGACTGCAGATCAGCACCGCCGCAAAACCCTCCCCGGCACTGACCTGTTGAGCTGCACCGAGTGCTGCCTCCAGAGCCTGGGCACCCCAGGCCTGGGGAATGACCGTCAGAACTCTGCTCATGAGTTGACCCCTTGCTCTTTCAACCAGCAGGCCAACGCTTTGGCCTGCTGTCCGACGTCCCCGCTCAATAGCCGACACTGCCCGCTACGAGGTATCACCGGAGCGGCTTGCAGCTGTGACAAGGTCATACCCGCACGTATCGGGGCCGACGCAGCGACATGGGAAAATGTCATGCGTTTGGCCTGCATGACATTTTTCATGAGCGGGTATCGCAGCTTGTTGCGTCGATCATTGGTCACACTCGCCAATAAGGGCTGATCAACCCTGAGCCACTCTTCGCAAGTGCCGCGCTCGCGCATGAGCCACAGCTGCTCGCCTTGCCACCGGCCAGACTGGGCCATGGCAAACTGCGATCTGCCGAGCCGGCGTGCCAGCAATACCGCGATACTGCCTTCATCCAGATCACCCATTTCACGCCCCACCAGCACCAGTTCATGCCCGCCGTAATCGCGCTCAATCAGGCCGGAGATCTGCGCGGCTGTCTGACGGGCATCCCAGGGTTGGAAAGGTTTCAGCTCCAGACATTGCAATGAATCGGGACGAAAAGCCGCGACACTACGCATCAGGTTTTCGCTGTTGGCGCCGTCCAACAGCAACACATCGACCTGCGTTGTGGTGCACGCATCACGCAGTTTCAGTGCGACTTCCAAAGCGGCCTCGTCAAATGGGCTGAGTACACGCCGGGGCGATCCTTGCTCGTCGATCGTTGCCTGGCTACTTAAACTGATGGAGTGCAACGGGAAGCGGATATCCGCTACGCCGGCGAGCAAAACAAGAATCTTCATGTTCAGCCCTCGCTCGCATTGCCCATGAATTCACCGGCCAAGCGTCCGAAGACGGCCGCCTTGCCCAGCGCCGAACCGGTCATGTAGGCGGCACCGTGAAAGCCACCGATGATCTCACCCGCCGCCAGCAACCCCTCGATGGGTTCACCGAATACATCAAGCACGCGCAAACGCGTGTCGACGATTACTCCGCAGTACGTGCCGAATACCGCGGCCGTCGAAGGGTAGGCATAAAACGGCGGACGCTCGATGGTGCGTAATTGGCCGTGATGATGAACCAGATGCTGACGGCCAAACGCTGGTGGCTGGCCCTCACGCACGGCCTTGTTGTAGGCGGCCACTTCGGCCAGCAAGACGTCTTCGGGAACTTCGATCAGGCGCGCCAACTGCTCCAGTGTCTGCGACTCGACGAACAACCCTTCCTCCAGCCGCCTTGTGAAGTCAAGGATACGGACCTGGTTGTCGCCACTGTCCATGATGTCCTGGTCAAGAATCTGATAACCGACCCCAAACGTCTGCTGCATCACCGCATCGCCAAGCAACTTGTAGGACTGCGACTCGTCGACAAAACGTCGCCCGTCCTGATTCACCGCGATGGCGCCTTTGTAAACCGCCAGGCACGCGTGGTGGTTGTGCTCGTCCATCGGGTGTTTGCCGAACGTGCCCTTGATGTAGGGCATATCGCGCACATCCGCGCCCAAGGCCCAAGCCATGCGCAGACCATCCCCTTCATTGCCTTCGCCACCGATGAACACTGCGTTGTCGTACTGGGGGGCAAAGCGATGAATCAACTCGCGGTCCTGAACGAAACCACCGCTGGCCAACAACACCGCGCTGCGAGCCGTGACTTCCTCCTGCTCACCGTTACGCTCGACAACGGCCCCTGCTACGCGGCCACTTGCGTTGCGCAGCAAGCGCCGGGCACGGCTATGCAACCAGACCTCGACATTGTTGGTTGCGAGCGCAGCCAGTTGAAGTTGACGCACCATGTCGGCTGGATCCACGTTGTGCACCCGTGGTACCGACTGCCCTGAGGCGGCTTCGATGACATCGGCAAACACAACCCCGTTGTCCTTGAGCCATTGATAGGTTTCCAATTGGTGGTCTGTGTACAGCTTGACCAAGGTTCCGTCGCATTCACCCTTACCCACATCGACCAGGTCATCAAACAGCAGCTGTGAGGAGTCCTCAATGCCGTGTGAACGTTGCAGATCGGTGCCGGCGAAGGCCAGACAACCTCCGCTCATGGCCGACGAGCCACCGGTTAGCGAGGTTTTTTCCAGCAATACCACCTGCAATCCCGCTTGGGCTGCAGTCAGCGCTGCGCAAAAACCCGCCAGCCCGCCACCGATTACCAGCAGGTCGCATTCGTGATGATTCATACCTGGGCTCCGGATTGTAGAAATCGGGACAAGCCATAAAACGCAAAGACTTCCTGAACCCGATCAGGTGCCGGTTGCGCCGAAAAATAACCGCGATTGCAAGTCTTCGTTCCATTGGCGCGGCGCAAGTCCACCATGGCTTCCGCCTGTTTAACCCATGCACCCAGTGAATCGAGTACGGGCACGCCGTCGACCTCATTAATGCCATGGGTTGCCAGCAACACGTTAAGCGGCGCCTCGCCAGGAATGATCACCTCGGCACCTTGCGCAATCAGACCACGTGCAGCGCTGCGGAAGCTCTGGATAAGATCACCGGGGTCGGTAAAGGCTGCCAGCACGTCGGCAAAGTGGAAGCCGACATGGCGTACCCCGGTCATGCGTGCGGAAAGGCCATGCCGGGAAGCATTTTCAGTGACCTGTTCAGCCAGTTCGTTGATGAAGACCAACACGCCAAAGGTACGACCCAGCATGCACGCAGTGAGCATCGCGGATTCGCCGTAACCCACCACCGGAATATCCAGCAGGCTGCGGGTTTCCTTGAGGGCCGGCTCCGGCAGCGTGCTGATGGCATAGGCATCGAAACCCTGGTTCTGGGCATTGATGCCCGCCGCCATGAACTGAAGCCCATGCAAGTATTGAAGTGACGAGTACTTGATGTCATCGCCGGGATAGTGGTTGCGGTATGTGCCTGGAAGCATCCCATGCATATGGATTTCCGTACCGGGACGGGCAACCTTGCGAAAATGTGCGCGCAACGCTTCGTCGTAAGCGCCCAAATCGCTAAGCACGGTGAAACTTTGATGCCAGATACGAATGCTCATAAGCGTCCTCATTCAACAGCCAGGGCCGGGTGCGCAGGCCTCACGGCCAAATCATTCAGCCACCACGGCGAAATTTGATGAGGAATTATTAGCGGAGGGTGAAGGACTGAGTAGGCGCTGGCGTTGAACGGGCCTTTCAAAAAAGCTGCAAGATCGGAAGTCACTACGCCCAGTTTCCGAACAACAGCGGCTATCCGTTGCCCGAATAAGTACGCCGAGATTTCTATGCGTTCGTTACATGGCATTGATGCAGATACATCACTGTAATTTCGGCGGGCCAGCGCACATTCTTTGGGACGGGCCTACGCAAGCTCACCTCATCCCAACCCATAAGAGAGATAAAAAAATGAGTGTGTTTACCCACGTGACTGTCGGCACCAATGACCTGGACAGAGCCCGCCGTTTCTACGACGACGTTCTGGGTACGCTGGGTCAGAAACGTCTCGCTGATCTTGAAAACAATGGCTCAATCTGGGGCGAGAACGCGCCGTCTTTTTTCGTTCTGAAACCGGCTAACGGCGCGCCGGCCAGTGTCGGCAACGGCGTCACCATCAGTTTCGAGGCGCCAACGCGGGCAGCAATCGACGCCTTCCATGCCGCAGCATTGGCCGCTGGCGGTTCGTGTGAAGGCCTTCCAGGACCACGTGGCTGGGCACCCAACGCCTACGCTGCGTATGCCCGGGATCTGGACGGTAACAAGCTGGCGGCCTATTGCTTCAAACCCGCTTAAACCGGTCAGAGGTCGGGCCGGCCTCGCGCATGCGTTCATTTCCCTTTTTTCACGCGCACTGCCCGGCAAGACAAAGCCCCGTTTATTCGGGGCTTTTTCTTGCCGGGATTGAAAACGCTCAGCCTTTGCTGTGCTCCGGCGACGTCGGCCCCTCCTTGATGCCCCGCGGGCCGGCGATGCCCCACACGATCAACCCTATCACCGGGAACACGATCAACCCGATCGCCCACGCCGCCTTGACCCCGACGGCTTTATCGCTGCGAAACACGCTGACAATCGCCCACAGGTCGACGAGCAGGATGATCACCGCAACGACAATCATGAAATAACTGGCTGCTTCAGTCATGGCCGCGCCCTCTTGATGGATAAGCGTTAGGCAGAGCGGTTGGGAGGGGGTTCAAAGTATCTGCGAAGGCGCTCGCCGACGCAGAAAAGGCCTCCGCGCGGCAGGAAGACCGAAAAAGAAAGGGAACTGGCACTAAGCCACTAATGTCCGAGCCGCATCCCCCGGAGAATTTGGATGATGCGCTCTCGGCATTTTGAAATTACCTACTGCTTGAACGAGTCTCGACGACTGTTTGTCCAGCCGGACTCGCACATGACCGATGAAGATGCGTGGTATTACGCGTGTCTGCATTCGGGCGTGGGGCTTTTGTATGGGGAAGAAAACGTCGAGGACGATCACGCCAGGTTGCTCGATCACGCTAAAAAGGCTGGTTTGACGGATGTCAGGTGGGAGGAATTGCCGTGAGCCCTGCCGTGATGCCTTTGCTACAAAAAAACGCCGCTCAATGAGCGGCGTTTTTGTAGGTGTCACCTAGTGCTGTGTTGCGGTGTTTCAGCAACACTTCGGCCCGGCCTTGCTGCCGTATCGGGCTTCCTGGCGCTCGCGGAAGAACGCCTCGTAGTCCATCAAGGGCTTGTCCGGGTGCTTGGCCTGCATGTGCTCGACGTAGTTGTCGTAGTCGGGCATGCCGACCATCAGGCGCGCGGCCTGACCGAGGTATTTACCGAGGCGACTCAGGTCATTGAACATGCTGCTAACCCTCTATCAAGCTTGCGGGACGGCCTGGAATGGCGCTTCTTTATCCGTGCGTTCCTTGGTTCCCCAGGCGGCAATGCCGACCTTGAGGGCGAAGAACAGGATGCTGAACACCACCAGCAGGAACAGCGCCGTCAGCGTGGCGTTGGTGTAGGCGTTGTAGATCACGTGCTGCATCTGCTCGATGCTCTTGGCCGGCGCGAGCACTTGACCGTTGGCCAGGGCATCACTGTATTTCTTCGCCAGCGCGAGGAAACCGATTGCCGGGTTGGCGTCGAACAGCTTGATGAAACCGGCCGTGGTGGTGCAGATCAGCAGCCAGACCGCTGGCAGCATGGTCACCCAGACGTAGCGCTGACGCTTCATCTTGATCAGCACGACGGTCGCCAGCATCAGCGCGATACCCGCCAGCATCTGGTTGGAGATACCGAACAGCGGCCACAAGGTGTTGATGCCACCCAACGGATCGATCACACCTTGATAGAGCAAGTAGCCCCACATCGCCACACAACCGGCAGTGGCGATCAGGTTGGCGGTCCAGGATTCAGTGCGCTTCAGCGCTGGCACGAACGAGCCGAGCAAGTCCTGGAGCATGAAGCGTCCGGCACGGGTGCCCGCGTCGACCGCGGTCAGGATGAACAGCGCTTCGAACAGGATCGCGAAGTGGTACCAGAACGCCATGGTGTTTTCACCCGGCAGGACGTGGTGCAGGATCTGCGCGATACCCACCGCCAACGTCGGCGCACCGCCGGCACGGGCCAGGATGGTGGTTTCACCGATGTCCTTGGCCACCGCTTGCAGCGCCTCCGGGGTGATCAGGAAACCCCAGCTGCTGACGGTCTGCGCCACCGAAACAGCGTCGGCGCCGACAATGGCTGCCGGGCTGTTCATGGCGAAGTACACGCCCGGCTCGATCACCGAGGCGGCGACCATCGCCATGATGGCGACGAAGGATTCCATCAGCATGCCGCCGTAACCGATGTAGCGGGCATGACCTTCGCTGGCGAGCAATTTCGGCGTGGTGCCGGACGCAATCAGCGCGTGGAAACCCGAGACCGCGCCACAGGCGATGGTGATGAACAGGAACGGGAACAGACCGCCCTTCCACACCGGGCCGGTGCCGTCGATGAACTGAGTCAGGGCCGGCATTTTCAATTCGGGCATGGTGATCAGGATGCCGATCGCCAACGCCACGATGGTGCCGATTTTCAGGAACGTCGACAGGTAGTCACGGGGTGCCAGGATCAGCCACACCGGCAACACCGCCGCCACGAAACCGTAGCCAATCAACATCCAGGTAATTTGTACGCCGGTGAAGGTGAACGCTTTGGCCCAGACCGGATCCGCGGCAATCTGCCCGCCGAGCCAGATCGAACCCAGCAGCAACAGCACGCCGACGATGGAAATCTCGCCGATGCGACCCGGGCGGATGTAGCGCATGTAAATGCCCATGAACATCGCGATCGGGATGGTCGCCATGACCGTGAACATGCCCCACGGGCTATCGGCCAACGCTTTGACCACGATCAGCGCCAGCACCGCGAGGATGATGATCATGATCAGGAAGCAGCCAAACAGCGCGATGGTGCCGGGAATACGGCCCATTTCTTCACGGACCATGTCGCCCAGGGAACGACCGTTGCGGCGAGTGGACATGAACAGGACCATGAAGTCCTGAACCGCACCCGCCAACACCACGCCGGCGATCAGCCACAGCGTGCCGGGCAGGTAGCCCATTTGCGCCGCGAGGACTGGACCGACCAGCGGACCCGCACCAGCGATGGCCGCGAAGTGGTGACCGAAGAGCACGTGTTTGTTGGTCGGTACGTAGTCCAGACCGTCGTTGTTGAGCACGGCGGGCGTGGCGCGGTTGGGGTCGAGTTGCATCACCTTGTTGGCGATGAACAAGCTGTAGTAACGGTAAGCAACGAGGTAGATAGCGACGGCTGCGACTACGATCCAAAGGGCGTTGATCGCTTCGCCGCGGCGCAGGGCCACGACACTCAGCGCAAACGCTCCCAGGACAGCCACGGCAAACCAGGCGAGGTGTTTAGCCAGACGGGGCATACAGATTCTCCTGCCGACAGCTCGTGACTGCGGCGGTCATTTTTATAATTGTGTCCGCTGTGCGGAGCGGGCCCAATATCCGCGCATGCCGTCTACAAATAAATCCGCGTTACTACGTACGTGGCACCTACGTAGTTCTACGTAGATACCACGAACCCTGTGGGAGCGGGGGTGGGGGGGGGGGGGGGGGGTGGGGCAACATAGCTTGTGGTT
>NZ_JANLOD010000041.1 GCF_025466085.1 Pseudomonas sp. 14P_8.1_Bac3 | reverse complement strand
TTTGGGTTTTTGGGGGGGGGGGGTTGGGGGTGGGGGGGGGGGGGGGGGCCCCCCCCCCCCCCCCCCACGATTCCTTAGACCTAACCCTTCCCCTTGGTCCGCGTCATGTTCGGCCCGCCATTCTTCTCAAGATGCTCGATGATGATCCCTGCCACATTCTTCCCGGTGGTGGTCTCGATCCCTTCCAGTCCCGGCGACGAGTTCACCTCCATCACCAACGGCCCGTGATTGGATCTCAGGATATCCACCCCCGCCACCGCCAGACCCATCACCTTCGCCGCCCGTAACGCAGTCATGCGCTCTTCCGGCGTGATCTTGATCAGGCTGGCGCTGCCGCCGCGATGCAGGTTCGAGCGAAACTCCCCGGGTTTAGCCTGACGCTTCATCGCTGCGATCACCTTGTCGCCGACCACGAAGCAGCGAATGTCCGCTCCGCCGGCCTCCTTGATGTACTCCTGAACCATGATGTTCTGCTTGAGGCCCATGAACGCCTCGATCACCGACTCCGCCGCCGTCGCGGTTTCACACAGCACCACGCCGATGCCCTGGGTACCTTCCAGCACTTTGATCACCAGCGGCGCGCCGTTGACCATGTCGATCAGGTCGGGAATGTCATCCGGCGAATGCGCAAACCCGGTAACCGGCAAACCAATGCCACGCCGGGACAACAATTGCAGCGAACGCAGCTTGTCTCGTGAGCGGGCGATCGCCACCGATTCGTTGAGCGGAAACACCCCCATCATTTCGAACTGACGCAACACCGCGCAGCCATAAAACGTTACCGACGCACCGATTCGCGGGATCACCGCATCGAAACCTTCCAGCGGCTTGCCGCGGTAGTGGATCTGCGGCTTGTGGCTGGCAATGTTCATATAGGCGCGCAGGGTGTCGATCACCACCATTTCATGGCCACGCTCGGTACCGGCTTCGACCAGACGACGGGTGGAATACAGACGCGGGTTCCGCGACAGCACAGCGATCTTCATGCAACACCTGTGGAGGAGGTAGATACCGGGAACACCGGCTTGTCTTGTACATATTTGATGCCTGGATTGACCACTAGCTGGCCGTCGATCAGGGCCTTGGAACCGAGAAGCAGGCGATATCGCATGGACTTGCGGCAGGCGAGGGTGAATTCGACCCGCCAGACCCGATCACCCAGGGCCAGGGTCGTGCTGACCACGTAACGCTTCTGCGCATGGCCGTTGGAGCTTTTAATGGTTTTCATCGTCACCAGCGGCGCCTCGCAGCGGCGGTGACGCAGTTGCACCACCGTGCCCAGGTGCGCGGTGAAGCGCACCCAGTTCTCGCCGTCGCGCTCGAACGGTTCGATATCGGTAGCATGCAGGCTGGAAGTGCTGGCGCCAGTGTCGATTTTTGCTCGCAGGCCCGCGACTCCCAAATCCGGAAGCGCCACCCACTCGCGCAGACCGACAACGGTCAAATGGTCAAATGTCTTCAATAGGAAAAACCGGCGATTAACGCGTCCATGTCTCAGGCGTTACCTGAGCCAACGCTTTGAATGCGGGCTTGGCGAACCAGTAGCCCTGCATCAGAAAAATTCCACAGTCCGCCAGGAAATCCCGTTCTCCGGCGCTTTCAATGCCTTCGGCGATGACTGTAACGTCCAACTCCGCACAGATTGTGACAACCCCTCGAACGATCGCCTGACGAACACGGTCGCGATCGACATCGCGGATCAGTGCCATGTCGAGTTTGATCAGGTCCGGTTGGAAATCAGCCAGCAGATTGAGCCCCGAGTAGCCCGCGCCGAAATCGTCGATGGCGGTCTTGAAGCCGAATTCGCGGTATTCACGCAGAATATTAGTCAAATGGCGATAGTTATCTACGTGCTCGCTTTCCAGGGTTTCGAAAATCAGCCGGTTGATCGGGAAATTGTGTTTCTTCGCGGCCTCCAGAGTGCTGCGAATACACAGTTCCGGACGGTACACGGCGTTGGGCATGAAGTTGATCGACAAGTGTGTCTGCATATTTAGATTCGCCGCACCTTCAATGGCGCGCGTCCGGCAGAGCTGGTCGAAGCGGTAGCGATTCGCTTCTGTCACCTGGTCGAGCACTGACATTGCCCCTTCGCCGGCGATGCCACGCACCAGCGCTTCATGGGCGAAGATCGATTGATCCCGCAAGTCGACGATCGGTTGGTAGGCAAAGGCAAAATTGAATCCCAGCGGCTCGCTTTGTTGGCAGCCCTGGCAAGCGCTTTGCGGCGCGGTCACTGAAGACGGAAATATAGTCACTCGAACTCTCCATGCCGGGAACCGGCCAAGTCGACAGTCTATCTGGAGGGCCGAGTTCTTGCGCCCGACAGAGAAGGTAGTACAGTTCCGACTATTGGCGGAAAGAGGAATTCAAGTGGCACAAAAACAGGAAGAGGACGACAAGGTCCGTCTCGATAAGTGGTTGTGGGCTGCGCGTTTTTATAAAACACGTGCGTTGGCCAAGGCGGCGATAGAAAGCGGCAAGGTGCATTGCCGGGGCGAGCGCTGCAAGCCCGGCAAGGAGCCGAGAATCGGCGACGAGTTTCAGATTCGCACAGGGTTCGAGGAGCGCACGGTGGTGGTCCAGGCCCTGTCGATCGTACGCCGCGGCGCGCCGGAGGCTCAGACGCTGTATGCCGAAACCGAGGCCAGCATTGCCAAGCGCGAAGCGGCCGCCGCCCTGCGCAAGGCTGGGTCGCTGGGTGTGAGCACCGATGGCAAACCGAGCAAGAAACAGCGGCGGGACTTGTTTAAGTTTCGTGGGAGCAGTAACGACGAGTAAGTCGGTTAATGCTGTGTCGTCTGGGCTGACGCATTCGCGAGTAAGCCCGCTCCCACATTAGACCGCGGTCATCTGTGGAGCAGGCTTGCTCGCGAACCGAGTGCGCCGCACTCAACCGGCAGGGAACTGAGTCAGGCGCTACGCACCACACTCATCCGTGAAACCACCGGCATCTTGCCTAGTAGCCCGAACACCGGCGCCGTCACCTTCAGGAAAAACTCCGACACGTAGTAGGCAAACGGTGTGTAGTAACCCCAACCCAGCGCCCAGACCGCCATCAGCACGCCACCGATGTAGTCGTCCTGGCCCCAATGAGCGCCGGCCACCAGGCGCGGCATCATGAACAGCAGCGCCAGTCCCCAGATCACGCAGGTCTGCCACGTCGTACGGCTGAACACCGTCATGAACAGCGCCCAGATCAACAATACCGAGGCATGGTCGCCCGGAAAACTCTGGGTCGAGCGGTCCTTCAATTCCCACGTCTTCTCGAGCGCCGGAAAGTACTCGCTCATGCGGACGGCGTTGTCGATCATCACTGACGGACTGCTGTGCTGCCAACCCATGTAACCGGCGAGTTTGGAGAACAGCATGCGGATAAACAGCAGCAACAGCAGCACCGCGAGAAAACCGAAAAATGCCCGGCGCACTTCAAGAGCCCGGAACACCCAGTCGCCCTTGATCAATAAGGTCAGGAGGATGACCCCGACCACCGCATCGAACGGTCGCAGACTTGCAATTGCCCAAATGTGTAGCCATATCGGGTTATTCGCCAGTGGCGCGTTGAGCAGGTGAAACAGCCACTCGTCGAAAAGCACACACAGCATCTGGCCCGTAGGCCATAACCAGAAAGCCAGCAGTACCAAAGGCACGAAATTGCAGAACGCCAACCGGCGGAGGTTCCACCTTGCTTGGAACAAACCCGGATTGTTCATAAAATGCCTCCCTTGGCTGAACATCGCGCACCAAAACGGTGCCGAAGAGATGATTTTCCTGTTTTGTCATCATTTTGTCATTACTTCAGATACCCAGACCTATGACCGATCTACCGGATAACGACTACACCCAACGCTTCATCTTTGATGACAGCGACACCCGCGGCGAGCTGGTTTCGTTGGAGCGCAGCTACAGCGAAGTCCTGGCCAAACACGCGTATCCGGAGCCGGTTGCACAGCTGCTCGGCGAGCTGATGGCAGCGGCGTCGTTGCTGGTTGGCACCCTGAAATTCGATGGCTTGCTGATTCTCCAGGCCCGCTCTGATGGTCCGGTGCCGCTGCTGATGATCGAGTGCTCCAGTGAGCGCGAAATCCGTGGCCTGGCCCGTTACGAAGCGGACCAGATCGCGCCCGACGCGACCCTCGCCGACTTGATGCCCAACGGCGTTCTGGCGTTGACTATCGACCCGACCCAGGGCCAGCGCTATCAGGGCATCGTCGACCTGGACGGCGATACGCTGTCGGAGTGCTTTACCAATTACTTCGTCATGTCGCAGCAGGTCGGCACACGTTTCTGGCTGTACGCCGATGGCCGCCGCGCGCGTGGTTTGTTGCTGCAGCAATTGCCCGCCGACCGTCTGAAAGACGAGGAAGAACGCGCTGCCAGTTGGCAGCATCTCACTGCATTGGGCGGCACCCTGACCGCCGATGAACTGCTCAGCCTGGACAACGAAACCGTGCTCCATCGCCTGTACCACGAAGAGCAGGTCCGGCTGTTCGATGTACAGCGATTGCGCTTCCGTTGCAGCTGCTCGCGCGAACGTTCTGCCAATGCTCTGGTCAGTTTGGGTCTGGAAGACGCCCAGGCGCTGGTCATCGAACACGGTGGCAACATCGAGATCGACTGCCAGTTCTGCAACCAGCGTTACCTGTTCGACGCCGCCGATATCGCTCAATTATTCGCCGGTGCAGGCGTCGAGACGCCGTCAGATACCCGTCACTAAAACGGTTCAGCGCAGGTAAATTCACTGGTAAGTGCCGGAATAACGCCGTTACGACGGGAGGGCCCTACTCTTTTTGGGCTTTTCTGGCATAATCCGGCCCACTTTTTAGCGGTAGTAGTGCACGACTTTCTACTACAAAACGTTTAGAGCACTCGGCCACTGGCCGACGGGGAACCTCATGACGCAAGCCAATAACGCCGTGTACACCGATCTGAGTGTCGATGATCTGGTTAAAGAAGCCCTGAGTCGCGGTGAAGGCGAGCTTGCCGACACCGGCGCGCTGGTTGTTCGCACTGGTCACCGTACCGGCCGCTCGCCAGTCGATCGTTTCATCGTCGAAGAGCCGACCACCCAGGATGCCATTGCCTGGGGCCCGATCAACCGCAAGTTCCCGGCCGACAAGTTCGACGCCCTGTGGGCTCGTGTCGAGGCGTTCAACAATGCGCAAGAGCATTTCGTTTCCCACGTGCATGTAGGCGCTGCGGAAGATCACTACCTCGCCGTGAAGATGACCACTCAGACTGCCTGGCAGAATCTGTTCGGTCGTTGCCTGTTCATCAACCCGGCCCAGTACAACCCGGCTGGCCGTGAAGAGTGGCAGGTGCTGAACGTTGCCAACTTCGAATGCGTGCCTGAACGTGATGGCACCAACTCTGATGGTTGCGTGATCCTCAACTTTGCCCAGAAGAAAGTGCTGATCGCCGGCATGCGTTACGCCGGTGAAATGAAGAAAGCCATGTTCTCGGTGCAAAACTTCCTGCTGCCGGCCTCCGACGTGTTGCCGATGCACTGCGCCGCCAACATTGGCGAAGCGGGCGATGTGACCCTGTTCTTCGGTCTGTCCGGCACCGGCAAAACCACCCTGTCCGCCGACGAAAGCCGTTACCTGATCGGTGACGACGAGCACGGCTGGGGCGAAGGCGTTGTCTTCAACATCGAGGGCGGCTGCTACGCCAAGTGCATCGACCTGTCCGAGAAAAACGAGCCAGTCATCTGGAAAGCCATCAAGCACGGTGCGGTGCTGGAAAACGTCGTTATCGATGACGCCAAGCACGCCGACTACGCCGATGTCAGCCTGACCCAGAACAGCCGCGCGGCCTACCCGCTGGAGCACGTTGCCAAGCGGTCCGAGAAAAACCTCGGTGGCGAGCCAAATGCTGTGATCTTCCTGACCTGCGACCTGACCGGCGTGCTGCCGCCAGTGTCCATCCTCAGCGAAGAACAAGCGGCCTACCACTTCCTGTCCGGCTACACCGCTTTGGTGGGCTCGACCGAAATGGGCTCCGGCAGCGGCATCAAGTCGACCTTCTCCACCTGCTTCGGCGCACCGTTCTTCCCGCGTCCGGCTGGCGAATACGCCGAGCTGCTGATCAAGCGCATCCGTGGCTTCGGCTCGAAGGTTTACCTGGTCAACACCGGCTGGACCGGCGGCGGCTACGGCGTCGGCAAACGCTTCAACATCCCGACCACTCGCGGCGTGATCGCAGCGATCCAGAGCGGCGCGTTGATCGGTGCTGAAACCGAACACCTCGATACCATCAACCTCGACGTGCCATTGACCGTACCGGGCGTTGAGACTGGCCTGTTGAACCCGCGTAACACCTGGGCCGACAAGGCTGCTTACGATGAAGCGGCGAAAGCGCTGGCCGGTTTGTTCGTCGAGAACTTCAAGAAGTTTGAAGTGAGCGACGCGATCAAGGCTGCAGGGCCGAAGTTGTAAGATTTCTCCTGCAATGAAAAAGCCGCCCTTCGGGGCGGCTTTTTTGTGGGCGCTGGCAAATGGAATTCATGATGTTATCCCGGTCAGTTAATGCCGAGGGGCGCCAAACAACCCGCATCAGCGCGCCCGTTGACGTGTTGCATCGCACTTGGCAGCAAAGTTTCGTCGTGCCTCGTCACTCACGAGCCCTTCATTCCTTGTTGGGCGAATTTGAGCAGGTCGCAGCCGTCCTGAGTCGGGTGGGGGATGTCTTCGATGTCGCGTGTACTCAGGCGCACCGCGTCATCGTTCTTCGCGAGCAGGCCAGCTTCCACGGGGGTTTGGTTGGGCATTAATCCGTGCTGATTTTTGGCAGGCGCTGGCGGGCGACGTCGAGGAGTTCGTTGCCGTCCTGGGTCAGCAGGTACAACGCGCTGATGATGTTCGGGATGTCGCTGGCGTCCGCCTGTTTGAAACAAAGGCAATATAAGGTTTCAAGCAGGTCGCCGGCAGCACGGATGCGTTGGTGCGCCGCGTCGAGGATCTCGTGGGGCTCGGCCTCGGTGTCGATGACCAGCACCGGTGTGTCGCTGTAGCTGGTTTTAAGGGGGCGATAGCGGGCTGTAAGCGGATCGGGCATGTTCATCAAAGTCAGTCCTTTGGGGGAGTCGGGCAGTCTCGCCGGCAGGCCGATGCACTGTTTTCAGCCGCGGGAAAAACTATGCAGGGACCGACGCGCAGCGGCAATACGGCTGCAATCGACAGGATTCGTAGGGGGTTTTACTGGTTTTTGGGGAATGGCCCTACACACGCTCGGCGTTTTACACAGCAAAACCTCCATTGGTGAAATTTCCCGCGGGTTGGTTAGGCGAATCGCTACCGACCTGAGTTGCGCGTGCGTCAGACGCCGTAGGGCGTTTCGTGATGTCCATTACCTGTTTGAAGGGAATTGGCGGCGGGTGGCGGTGTTGCTGCGCCAGGTTGCAAGCCCTGCTGGCGCAGTCCACACCGCTGTGGGGTCAGTCGAGGGCGGATTCCGGAGCCTCGCGCGAAGCCGCTTCAAGATCCAGCAAGCCTCGACCGTAGGCTTCGCTGTTCGCATAAATCCCGGTGCGGTTCGCGGTTGCCAATAGGCGGTCGCGAACTTGCTGCGCGGTGAGTCCGGGGTAGCGACTGTGCAAGGCCGCCAAGGCACCGCTGACCATCGCCACTGCCGGTGGTCAGCAGGCCCTGCCCGGCACCCGAATCACCGCCCGGCACCGCGATGCACCAGGCTGCCGCCACGCCGCAATAGTTGGATTTGGCATTGATGGCGCTGCCGTCGCTTTTCAATGCAACCACCGCGATCCAGCCCTTTTCCAGCTCGGGCAGGGCGAGTGGCAATCCGGGTTCGGCCAAGGGTTCCCGTTTCAGTTCGTTACCCGTAGGGAACACAAATACCGCGCCGTCCTCGACCAGTTTTCGAGCGGCTTGCAGCGAGTCGGGCATGACCTGTTTGTAACGTGCCTCATTGATCTCTGTCGCCGGAATGGCATTGGCCCATGAGTTGTTGAAGATGCGCGTCCCCTTGTCGAAGCCGGCCTGCCAGGATTTGGCGATTTCCGTATCGAAGAAAAACGGTTCGTTGTCATCGCCGAAACGGAAGGGGACCAGCTGCGCGTTGAAGGCGACGCCGTGCATGCCCTGGTCGTCCTTGTTGGCGGCGAGAATCCCGGCCATCTGGGTGCCGTGACCGATCCGGTCGAAGGTGCCGTCACGGTTCTCGACATAATCGAAACCCGGATCATGGATTCTTCCCCGGAATTCCGGCAAGCCGCTGTTCAGGCCGGAGTCGATCAGCGCAACAGCCACGCCCTGGCCGGTGCCGCCGCGGGCATACAGGCTGGACGCATTGATCACGGCCAGGCCCGGTTGCCGTTGATATTCCGGGGTCTCGAACGCGGTGGTGTCGAGGGACGGTTGCGTGGGATTCGTCAGGCAACCGCTTAGCAAAAACGGCAATGCCAGCACGGGAGCGAGCAAAAAAACGGGTTGTTGAAACATATTCGTTCCTTGATGAATGTCCGCGCGCATCCGGCGGTCTTGCCGTAATGAACAGGGCGCGGAGTTGTTGATCCAGAAGGCGAACCTTACCGGCGGAACGGGGGAGAGCGGCAGGGAGGCAAAGTGCCCCGTGTGTTTCATCCTGTGGCGAAGGCTGCGCCGGGCGGACGCTGTATCATCCCGTATCGTTTTTGCCCCCGACCTTTTCTCGACTCGCTGCGATCGCCGACTAGGCTTTGGGCTTCGCAGCGGTCAACGGAGTGACAGCTTATGCACAACACCCTGGAACAGGTTTTCGGTTATCCACAGTTTCGGCCCGGCCAGGAGGCGGCAATCAGTGCGGTGCTTGGCGGGCGCTCGGCGGCGGCGATTTTCCCCACCGGTTCCGGCAAATCCCTTTGTTACCAATTGCCGGCCGTGTTGCTGCCGCACCTGACATTGGTGGTTTCACCGCTGTTGGCGTTGATGCAGGATCAATTGGCGTTCCTGCAACGCCATGGCATTGCCGCGGGCAGCATCGATTCCGCGCAAAGTCGCGATGACGCCAATGACGTAATGGCCCGCGCCAGGTCCGGCGAGTTGAAGATCCTGATGATTTCCGTGGAGCGCCTGAAGAACGAGCGCTTCCGCAATTTCCTGCAGCAGGTGCCGATCTCGCTGCTGGTGGTGGACGAGGCGCATTGCATCTCAGAGTGGGGTCATAACTTCCGCCCCGACTACCTGAAGCTCCCGGACTATCAACGTCAGTTCAATATCCCTCAGGCGTTGTTGCTCACGGCCACGGCGACGCCCAAGGTGATCGCGGACATGGAAGCCAAATTCGCCATCGCCGCGGAAGATGTGGTGACCACCGGCTTCTACCGCCCGAACCTGAATTTGCTGGTCGAGCCGATACGCGGCCAGGACAAGCGACGACGGCTGGTTGAATGGATGAGCGAACGTCCCGGCCAGCCGAGCATCGTCTACGTCACCCTGCAGAAAACCGCCGAGCACATCGCCGAACATTTGGGCCGCAACGGCATTCAGGCCGAGGCCTATCACGCCGGTTTGCCCCACGAGCAACGGGAAGCGATCCAGAAGCGCTTCATGGGCGGGCAGTCCAATTGCATCGTCGCAACCATCGCTTTCGGCATGGGCATCGACAAGAGTGATATCCGCAACGTCGTGCATTTCGATTTGCCGAAATCCATCGAGAACTACAGTCAGGAAATCGGCCGTGCCGGGCGTGACGGGCAGCCCTCGGACTGCCTGGTCCTGGCCAACCGCGACAGCCTCAACGTGCTGGAAAATTTCGTCTACGGCGATACACCGGAGCGCGACGGCATCCGCTGTGTGCTCGATGAGCTACAGGCCGCAGCGCCGGACGGGCAGTGGGAGTTTCTGCTGGGGCCGTTGGCCGACCAGAGCAACATTCGCCAGTTGCCGCTCAAGACCCTGCTGGTGCAGTTGGAGCTGCGCCGAATCATTGCACCGCGCTACGCCTATTATGCCGAGTACCGTTTCAAGTACCTGCATGAGCCAGACGCCTTGCTCGCCCGTTTCGAGGGGGAGCGCAGGGACTTCGTGGCAGCGATCATCCAGACCTCCGCCCGTGCCCGGAGTTGGGCAACGGTGAATTTCGACGCGCTGTACGAGCAGTATTCCGCCGAACGCAATCGGGTGGTGAAGGCGCTGGATTATTTCCAGGAGAAGGGCTGGGTCGAGCTTGAAAGCAAGCAGATGACCGAGGTTTACAGCGTGCTGCAAAGCGGCCTCGACACTCAGGCGTTAAGCGCCGAGCTGCACGCTTATTTTACTCGGCACGAACGCTCCGAGGTCGCGCGGATTCACGCCATGCTCGACCTGTTCGCCACTGACCGGTGCCTGGGTTATCGCCTGGCCGAGTATTTCGGTGACGACAACGCGCCGCAGCAGTGCGGGCACTGTTCGGTGTGTCATGGGCAGGTGGCGCGGCTACCCGCGCCACCGGAGTTGCCGGCGCTAGTGGATAAAAACTTTGAAGCGTTGTGCGGTGATTTTATCCACAGGCACGAACAGCACACGGGCGATGTTCCTTCCGCCGAACGTATGACACGGTTTTTGTGCGGGATCAGCGTACCGCTGTTCACCAAGCTCAAGGCGCGGTCGATTCCGGGGTTCGCGGCGCTGGAGGATTATCCTTATGGCGATGTGCGGCAGTGGGCTGCGGCGCATTTTCCCGTTTGAACCAAGCCAGTGTGGGAGCGGGCTTGCTCGCGAATACGGAGTGTCATTCAACATTGATATTGGCTGACGTACCGCCTTCGCGAGCAAGCCCGCTCCCACAGGGACCTCTCGACAGCTGAGGCAAATCCATCTGCTGAATGTCCCCCATCACAGGAATAAATTTCAAAAAAACGTGGCGGCTGACTATGGTGGGGACTGTCTTTGGATCGCCAACAAGAGAACAACGATGAGCCAGACACCGTTCAACATTCAGCGCGCCGCCGTCATCGGAGCGGGCACCATGGGCCGTGGCATTGTCATGTGCCTGGCCAACGCCGGGGTTCCGGTGCAGTGGGTCGATAACAATCCGCAGATGCTCGAGCAGGCGCTGGCCACGGTCGCTGAGACCTGCGCGCACAACGTGCGTCAGGGCCGGATCGATCAAGCCGAGGCGGATGCTCGTATTGCACGGGTCACGGCGGCTGCCGATTACGCCGCGATCCGCGATGTCGATCTGGTGATTGAAGCGGTTTACGAAAACCTCGAGCTCAAGCAGAAAATCTTCCGCGAGCTGGATGGCCTGCTCAAACCAGAGGCCATTCTGGCGAGCAACACGTCGGCGCTGGATATCGACGCGATTGCCGCCGCCACCCGCCGTCCGCAACAAGTGCTGGGCCTGCACTTCTTCAGCCCCGCGCACATCATGAAATTGCTGGAAATCGTTCGTGGGGCACAGACCGCGCCGGCAGTGCTGGACGCCGCGCTGGAGCTGGGCAAACGCATGGGCAAGGTCAGTGTGGTGTCGGGCAACTGCGAGGGTTTCATCGGCAACCGCATGCTCAATACCTATGTGCTTGAAGCGCGCAAAATGCTGCTTGAGGGCGCCTCTCCCCATCAAGTCGACGCGGCGCTGCAGGGCTTCGGTTTTGCCATGGGGCCGTTTCGCATGTTCGATGTGGTCGGCATCGACCTGCAATGGCGTGCCCGGGAACTGGCAGGCGTTGGTCAGGATGCGCCACAGGTTCAGGTGGATAACCGTTTGTGCGAACTGGGCCGTTTCGGCCAGAAGAGTGGCAACGGTTATTACCACTACGAACCGGGCAGTCGTCAGGCCGAGCACGATGTGGAGGTGGATGCGCTGGTGCTGCAGGTCAGCGAAGGGTTGGGCTTCCAGCGTCGCGAGATCGGCCCTGAGGAGATCCTGGAGCGCTGTCTGCTGGCCTTGGTCAATGAGGGGGCAAAGATTCTTCAGGAAGGTGTAGCGGCGTCGGCCCATGACATCGACCTGGTGTATCTCAATGGGTATGGCTTCCCGGCGGACAAGGGCGGGCCGATGGCCTGGGCGGATCAGCAGGGATTGGCGAATATTCATCAGCGGCTGCTGGCGCTGGAGACCCGGCAGGGGGATCACTGGCAGCCGGCGCGGTTGATCGGGGAGTTGGCAGCGGCGGGGAAGGGGTTTGCTGATCGCTGATGATGAATTGACTGTGCTGACGCATTCGCCGGCAAACCAGCTCCTGCAGAATTCCCGCAGTCCTGTAGAAGCTGGCTTGCCAGCGATGATCGCAACACGGTTTCGCCATAGACTGGCAACTTAACCTCAGGAACCCGCCCCGATGCCTCTACGCGCCGACTACCCACACTTCCAGCCCATCACCACCCGCTGGCACGACAACGATGCCTATGGCCACGTCAACAACGTCACCTACTACAGCTTCTTCGACACGGCGGTGAACACCTACCTGATCGAGGTCGGCGGCCTGGATATTCACGACGGCGATGTCGTGGGATTTGTCGTGAGTTCGGCGTGTGATTACTTTGCTTCCATTGCTTTCCCGGACCGGATCGAAATCGGTGTGCGCGTGGGCAAGTTGGGCAACAGTTCGGTGCAGTACGAGCTGGCGGTGTTCAAGGCGGGTGAGGACGAAGCCTGCGCGGCGGGGCGTTTCGTGCACGTGTTCGTCGATCGGCTTTCCAACCAGCCGGTGGCGATTCCTGCCGGTTTGCGCGGGGCGCTGGAGCGATTGGTGGTTTGACGGGCAAAAAAATCGCAGCCCTGAGGCTGCGATTGTTTGATCTACCCGTCGACGAGGCAATCAAGCCTCAGTCGCGATAGTGATGATGCTTGCGGTGTCCATAGGCATGACCACGGCCTGGATGGCCTTTGCGGTAGTAGCGGCGGTCGTCATGACCGCCGCGATAGGAGCGACGATCATCGTCTTCATCGCTCTTGTTGCCCATGTAGTTACCCAGCGCGCCACCGGCGCCACCGCCGGCTGCGGAGCCGATCAGGCTGCCGGTGCTGCCGCCGAGGCTGCGACCGACCACGTTACCGCCTGCTGCGCCCAACGCACCGCCAATGGCCGCTTCGCCACGGCTGCGTTTGTCTGCGCCGACTGCGCTACCACCCGCGCCGCCCAGGGCTGCGCCAATGGTCGAACCTGTGTTGCCGCCTAACGATTGACCGACGACCGAGCCCAAAACCCCGCCCAATGCGCCGCCCACACCTGCTTCGGTGGTGCCTCCGGCAGAAGCGAAGCCACTGACCAGGCCAAGAGACAACAAGAGAATCGAGGAGAACTTCATAGAGGAACCTCAAGGGGATGACGGCGCGATCCTGAGGCCCGGTGATAGTGGTGACAATCGAAATCCGACGAGTAACACGACTTGTACACAATTCTATAAGTTACTGTTTTTTGGGCGGAACTTAACAGTTTTTCGCCGGTCTTTAGCTACTTCGGAATGGCCGTTTTTGTGAGAAAACGGCCTTTTTTGTGGGCGGTCGGAAAGTGCTCGGTCGAGACAGTTGTTTAATGTTGGACCGCTTTCGCGAGCAAGTCGAAGAGGCCGGACCTGCTTACGCCGATTTAGCCAGAATCAACCCGGTCTCACTCGCCGCTTCCAGCCGGATCGCCACAAACTTCGACGTCGGCGTATGGCTGCCATCCCCGGTGCTTTCCAGCGGCACCAGCGGGTTCACTTCCGGGTAATACGCCGCCGCCTGCCCGGCAGGAATATCAAATGCCAGCAGCGTGAAGCCCTTCACTCGACGCGTTACCCCATCGTCCCAGATCGACACGATGTCGGCCTTTTGCCCTGGCTTGAAGCCCAGGCGGATAATGTCGGCTTCATTGACGAACAACACGTCGCGCTGACCTTTCACGCCGCGATAGCGGTCATTGAGGCCATAGATCGTGGTGTTGTACTGATCGTGGGAGCGCATCGATTGCATGATCAGATCCGGCAACACGCCCGTGGCGCGGGTGCGTTCGTGCACCAGGTCCTTGGGCAAGACGTTCGGGCGGAAATTGGCCCGACCTGATGCGGTGTTCCACTTGCGGGCACCGGCGCTGTTGCCCAGGTAAAAGCCACCCGGATTCTTGATCTTCTCGTTGAAGTCCTTGAAGTTGGGAATGGTGTCGGCAATCAGGTCGCGGATACGGCGGTAGTCCGCCACCAACCAGTTCCAGTCCACCGGATGGCTGCCCAGAGTGGCTGCCGCGATGCCGGCCAGAATCGCGGGCTCCGAGCGCATCTGGTTCGACAGCGGCTCCAGCTGACCGTTGGAGGCGTGGACCATACTGAACGAGTCCTCCACGGTCACCGCTTGAGGGCCTTCGGTTTGCCGGTCGATATCGGTCCGGCCCAGGCATGGCAGGATCAGCGCGTCTTTACCGTGGGCCAGGTGACTGCGGTTGAGCTTGGTGCTGATCTGCACGGTTAGGTCGCAATTGCTCAGGGCCTGGAAGGTCCGCGGACTGTCTGGCGTGGCCTGGGCAAAATTGCCACCCAGGGCGACGAACACTTTTGCCCGGCCTTCGGCCATGGCGTGGATCGCCTCGACCACGTTGTGGCCGTTTTCCCGCGGCACCTTGAACTGAAAGCGACGTTCCAGGGCATCGAGGAATGCCACCGGCGGGCGCTCGTTGATGCCCATCGTGCGGTCGCCCTGCACATTACTGTGGCCGCGCACCGGGCACAGCCCTGCGCCCGGCCGGCCGATGTTGCCGCGCAGCAACATCAGGTTGGCGATTTCCTGGATGGTCGCCACCGAGTGCCGATGCTGGGTGATACCCATCGCCCAGCACATGATGACGTTCTTGCCTTTGGCGTACATCCGCGCCGCTTTTTCGATCTCGACCAGGGGCAAGCCGGATTGCTCGACGATCTGCTCCCACGAGGTGTCATCGACGACGCCCAGGTAGTCCAGCACGTTGACGCTGTGTTCATTGAGGAAGTCGTGGTCGAACACCGCAGGCTCACCGGCCTTTTGCGCATCGCGCTCCCATTGCAGCAGGAACTTGGCCATGCCGCGCATGATCGCCATGTCGCCGCCCAGTGCCGGACGGAAGTACGCGGTGTTGGTCGGCTTGTCTCCATTGGTGAGCATTTCGATCGGGTGTTGCGGGTGCTGGAAACGTTCCAGGCCGCGCTCTTTCAGCGGGTTGATGCACACCACCTGCGCACCGCGTTTCACCGCTTCGCGCAGAGGTTCGAGCATCCGTGGGTGGTTGGTGCCGGGGTTCTGGCCCCAGACGAAAATCGCGTCCGCGTGTTCGAAGTCATCGAAGGTCACGGTGCCTTTGCCGACGCCGACACTCTGCGACAGCGCGACGCCGCTGGCCTCGTGGCACATGTTCGAGCAGTCGGGGAAATTGTTGGTGCCGTAGGCGCGCACGAACAATTGATAGAGGAACGCTGCTTCGTTGCTGGCTCGGCCCGAGGTGTAGAACTCGGCCTGATCCGGGCTCGACAAACCTTGCAGGTGCTTGGCGATCAGGGCAAACGCATCGTCCCAGCTGATCGGCTGGTAGCGATCGGTTTCGGCGTTGTAGCGCAGTGGTTCGGTCAGGCGACCCTGATATTCAAGCCAGTAGTCGCTCTGCTCCAGCAACTGAGTGACGCTGTGTTTGGCAAAGAACTTACCGTCGACACGCCGTTTGGTCGCTTCCCAGTTCACCGCTTTGGCGCCGTTCTCACAGAACGCCACCATGCCGGCTTCATTGGAATCACCCCAGGCACAACCGGGGCAGTCGAAGCCGCCGTTCTTGTTGGTCTTGAGCATCATGCGCAGGTTTTTCAGCGCGTTGTCGCTGGTCAACCAGGCCTGGGCAACGCTGATCAGCGCGCCCCAGCCACCGGCCGGGCCTTTATAAGGCTTGTAACGAGGGACAGGTGTCTGATCGGCTTGACGGTGTTGACTCACGCTTGATTCTCCAACGCTGGGCTGTAGACCCGCGGCGCATTCTTCTGGGGCAAATGGATAAGGTTGAGGTTGTGGCGACGGGCCCATTGCACGGCAAGGCCCGTGGGCGACGACAGACTGACCAGGGTCTGGATGCCGGCGCGCAAGACTTTCTGGATCAATTCGAGGCTGCAACGGCTGGTGACAATCGCCAGGCCGCCGGTGGTCGGGATGTTCTGGCGGATCAGCCCGCCGATCAGCTTGTCGAGGGCGTTGTGCCGGCCGATGTCTTCGCGACCCAGCAGCAATTCGCCGTCGGCGTTCATGAACACTGCCGCATGCACCGCGCCGCAATGCTGACCCAACGGCTGGAATGCACCGATGCGCTGGCGCAAACCGTCGAGCCATTCGGCCGGAGGCAGGGGCGCGCCGGGCAACACTTTGAGGTCCGGCAGCGCCTGCTCGACCGCCTCCACACCACAGAGCCCGCAGCCGCTGGTGCCGGCCAGCTGCCGACGCTGTTGCTTGAGGTTCCAGAACGCGCGGTTGGCGATAGTCACCTGCGCGTATTGCGCCGAGCCCGAGCCGCTGAGTTGCAGGTCATAAATGTCAGAGGCCTCTTCGATGATGCCGCTGCCAAGGCTGAAACCAACGATGAAGTCTTCAAGGTCCGTCGGCGTCACCAGCATCACCGCCTGACTGATGCCGTTGTAGGCAATCGCCAGCGCAACTTCTTCGGCGAGCGCGGTGCTCGCCGATTCAGTGTACTGAAGGTCACAAAAACTGTAGGTCTGGCTTGCGTCTGGCGCGGGCGTTTCGAGAGCGGGCGCCGCGCAGGTAGGGCGCTTGGCGTTCATGGGGCATCACCGACGGTTTGGTCAGCTTTAAGCCTAGGCGCGTCAACATGTCGCGTCTAATCGCTATTACTGATCTGCCGATAGATGACGTCGATCAAGAGTCTGCTGGCGATTTGTGATAGATCGCGAAACATGCCTCTGCCAGCGCCGAGCGCGGCGCGCTGCGACGCATGATCAGCCCCAGCCGGCCAAGGGTCTGGGCGTTTTCGATCGGTTGCAGGCGCAGATGGTCGGTCAGGTTTTCCAGACCACCTTCCAGCGGCATCACCGCGCAGCACAAGCCTCCGTGCACCGCTTGCAACAATTGATGCACGGCGTCGGTCTGCAACAGCGGTTGCGGGCTGAGGCCGCGGCTGTGGAAGTTGTGGTCGATGGACTGGCGGAAATGCATGCCGCTGGTGAGCATGCCCAGCGGCAGTTCGATCAGCGACTCCCAGGTCAGCGGTGCTTCGCCGAAAGTGAAAAAACGCTGATCGTAGAGCAGGCCCATGCGGGTTTCGCTGAAGGCCAGGGAGTCGAAGCGGTCGGTATCCAGCCGCTCCAGGTACGACACACCGAGGTCCAGACGATTGTTCGCCAGTTGTTCGAGAATCTGCTCGGAACTCAGCGCCGAGAGTTCGAAGCGCAGATTCGGGTGTTCGGCGTGCAGGCGTTGCATCAGGGGCAGCGGGTCAAAACTCGACAACGGCACCACGCCCAGCCGTAGCGTACCGACCAGGTTACCGCGACAGGCCGCGGCCTCGGCCTGCAAGCCGTCATAGGCCGCCAGCACCGTGCGGGCCCAGGCCAGCACCCGCTCGCCCGGCGCGGTAAAGCCTTCGAAGCGCTGGCCACGGTTTACCAATGGCAAGTCCAGCTCTTCTTCAAGGCTGCGCAGGCGCATGGACAGCGTGGGCTGGGTGATGTGACAGCGCGCCGCGGCCTGGCCGAAATGCCGGGTTTCATCGAGGGCGACGAGGAATTTCAGCTGCTTGATGTCCATCTTCGCTCCAGGGCGCGGTCAGGTCGCGATTCTAGCGCCTGGGGATCAGTGGCGTCATTGGTCGGGTTGGATCCGAGTATGGCGACCTTGGTCTAGGCTTTTGCCTCTGGACCCCCTTTTATTCCATGGAGAGCACACGATGAGCCTTTACAGTTTCTTAAAAGACGCCGGTGAAAAAATCCTCCAGGCGCTGACGCCGGACAAGGCAGAGGCCAACAGTGACGCGCTGACCCAGCATGTGAAGGACGCGTTGACGGGGATTGATACTTCCAAGATTCAGGTCAAGGTCGAGGGCGACAAAGTCATCGCCAGTGGCGAAGCCGCGACCCAGGAAGAGAAAGAAAAAATCCTCCTGTCGCTGGGCAACGTCGCCGGTGTCAGTGGTGTTGAAGACCAGATCACCGTGACCGGGCCGGTGGTTACGGCCGCGGAGTTTGTGGTGGTGCAGAAGGGCGACACCCTTAGCGCGATTTCCCTGCGGGTGTACGGTGACGCCAACAAGTATCAAAAGATCTTTGATGCCAACAAGCCGATGCTGAAAGACGTGAACAAGATTTATCCGGGGCAGTCGTTGCGAATTCCGAAGTAAGGCTCCAGACCGTGTGATGGCTATCGCGAGCAGGCTCGCTCCTACAGGTTTTGTGTCGTATGCACTGTTTGTGAACGACATAAATCCTGTAGGAGCCGAGCTTGCTCGCGATGCAGGCGACACGGTCTAAAGCCCGGCAATCAGCTCCCGATAATCCACCACCGCCGCAAACTCCGCGGTGTCCTTCGGCCCCTTGCGGCTGTCCGGCTCGCGCACGGCCAACAGATGCGCCACGCCGAAATCCCGCGCACTGCGCAGGATCGGCAGGGTGTCGTCAATAAACAGGCTGCGCGTCGGATCAAAGTCGATATCCGCCTGCAGCGCCTCCCAGAACTGCGGGTTCTCCTTGGGGAAGCCGTAGTCATGCGAGCTGATCAAGCGCTCGAAGTACGGTGCCAGTTCGATGCGTTCCAGTTTCAGTGACAGGGAATCGCGATGGGCATTGGTGATCAGTACCACGCGCTTGCCGGCCTGCTTGATCGCGGCCAGGAAGGTGTCAGCATCCGGGCGCAAGGCAATCAGGTGTGCGGTTTCCAGTTTCAGTTCGCGCACCGGCAGCTTCAGTTCGGCGCTCCAGAAATCCAGGCAATACCATTGCAACTGGCCGGCGTTGCGTTCGAACAGCGGCTGCAACTCCATTTCCGCCATCGCCCGGCTCACCCCGTGCAATTCGGCGTAACGCTGGGGCAGGTGCTCCAGCCAGAAATGGTTGTCGAAGTGCAGGTCCAGCAGGGTGCCGTCCATGTCCAGCAGAACGGTGTCGATGTCGCGCCATGGCAGCAGTGACATAAAAAAACGTCTCCAACGGTAAAAAAGATATCCGGGGCCAACAATCAGGATAGGCCGGGTATAGTAACGCGTTCACGCCAAGGAGCTTTTCATGCGCCAGAAACCCACCATCCTCGCCCGCGAGATCGTCGCCACCAGCCGTTTGTTTTGCGTCGAGGAGCTGAAACTGCGCTTTTCCAACGGCGTGGAGCGCACTTACGAGCGGCTGGTCGGCAAGGGCGCCGGGTATGGCGCGGTGATGATCGTGGCGATGCTCGATACGGATCACGCGGTGCTGGTCGAGGAATATTGCGGCGGTACTGATGAATACGAACTGTCGCTGCCCAAAGGCTTGATCGAGCCGGGTGAGGACGTGCTGGCGGCGGCGGAGCGCGAGCTCAAGGAAGAGGCCGGGTATGGCGCGCGGCAGTTGGAGCATCTGACCGAACTGTCGTTGTCCCCCGGTTACATGAGCCAGAAAATCCAGGTGGTGCTGGCGACGGATCTGTACGAAGAACGTCTGGAAGGCGACGAGCCCGAGCCGATGGGCGTGGACAAGATCAATCTGCGCGAGCTGTCGGCGCTGGCGCAGAACCCGAAGTTTACCGAAGGTCGGGCCTTGGCGGCGTTGTACCTGGCCCGCGACCTGCTGACCCAGCGCGGGGCGTTCCTGCCATGAGCTACCCGCATCCGTTGATGGCGCCGGTGGTTGAACTGGCGTTGCAGGCTGGCGACGCGATTCTGCCGTTCTGGCGCACCGGCACCGCTGTGACGTCCAAGGCCGACGATTCACCGGTCACCGCGGCCGACCTGGCGGCGCATCATTTGATCCTGGCCGGGCTGACTGCGCTGGACCCGAGCATTCCGGTGTTGTCCGAAGAAGACGCCGATATTGCGCAGAGCGTGCGTGCCGGTTGGCAGCGCTGGTGGCTGGTCGATCCGCTGGACGGCACCAAGGAATTTATCAGCGGCAGCGAAGAGTTCACCGTCAATATCGCCCTGATCGAAAACGGCCAGGTGGTGTTCGGTGTGGTATCGATGCCGACCAATGGGCGCTTCTATGTCGGTGGCGCCGGATTCGGTGCGTGGCGTGGCGACAAGGGTGCGGCGCCAGTGGCAATTCAGGTGCGAAATGTTCTGGCGCCCGGTCAATCGTTCACCGTGGTCGCCAGTCGCCGTCATTCCAGCCCGGAACAAGAGCGCTTGCTGGCCGGGTTGAGTGCGAGCCTGGGCGAACTGCAATTGACCACTATCGGCAGCTCATTGAAGTTTTGTTTGCTGGCCGAAGGCGCGGCGGATTGTTATCCGCGCCTGGCGCCGACGTCGCAGTGGGACACGGCGGCGGCTCAAGGCGTGCTCGAAGGGGCAGGCGGTGAGGTGCTGGATCTGAACGGCGCGCCGTTCTGTTATCCGGCGCGGGAATCGTTGTTGAATGAGTTCTTTTTGGCGTTGCCGGCCAAAGCTGCGTGGCGCGAGAAACTGTTGGAGTTGGCGCGTTCGTGAATGACGGCTGCTGTGCAGCCGATCGCCAGCAGGCTGGCTCCCACAGTTGATCTCCGTTGCCAGTAGATTTTGTGTACGACAGAACCCCAATGTGGGAGCGAGCCTGCTCGCGATAGAACCTATCGGTGCAGCACGTATTGCCCGGTAAAGCGCACTGCATCCTCATCACGGCCTTCATTGACAACCCGCGTATGCAGCGTCAACCGCGCTCGGCTGTATCGCTGGAACGTGGTCAGGAATTTCTTCCAGATCACCGGATCCGGTGCCTGGCAAATGGCATTGGCATCGCCCGTCACCGGCAGCGGGTAACTGATTTGCCCCTCCTGAATCACGATGTGCCCGTCGGTGATCCCCTCTTCTTTCAATCGCAAATGCAGCCAGCCCCAACCGGCCAGCACTGCGCCGCAATACAGGCTGCCACCGAACATGGTGCTTTTGTGATTGACGTTGGCGTCCAGGGGCAAGTGCAGGCGCAGTTGCTGGTCGTGCCAGTCGAGCACCTTCAGGCCCATGTCCCGGGTGAGGGGGATGTCGTGGTGGAGGACGGATTCCAGTTGACGACTGTCGCGGCTCATTCGGCGGTCTCTTGTTCGAAGTGGATGATCTGACGGCGGCTCAATCGAGGTCGTCGCTGTGGCTGGCCGCGCCGCTGTCGGCGAAGCTCAATCCGTGTTTACGCAGCTTGTCGTGCAACGTCTTGCGCGGAATGCCGAGGGCTTCGGCCAGGCTGCGCAGGGAACTGTGGGAGCGTGTCAGCTCGGCGGCAATCAATGATTTCTCGAAGTTTTCCACCTGCTCGCTCAGCCCGCCGCTGATCACCTCAACCAGAGTGCCAGCCGCGACATCCGGAGCGTTGTTGTCCAGCGCCAGTTCCAGGCCCAGGGCGAAACGTTCGGCGGCGTTCTGCAGCTCCCGCACGTTGCCCGGCCAGGTGTGGCGCAGCAACAGCGCCCGTTGCCCCGGTTGCAGTTCATGGGGCGGCAAACCGTGGCGCGTGCTGGCTTCATCGGCAAAATGCTGGAACAGCATCAGCGCATCTTCACCGCGTTCGCGCAAGGGCGGAATCCGCAACGGCGCGACGTTGAGCCGGTAATACAAGTCGGCGCGGAAACGGCCCTGATCGGCGGACTGACGCAGATCTTCCTTGGTCGCAGCGATGATGCGGATGTCCAGCGGGATCTGCTGATTGCCGCCCAGCCGCTCGACCACCCGCTCTTGCAGCAAACGCAGCAATTTCACCTGAACGTCCAGGCTCATGCTTTCGATTTCGTCGAGGAACAGCGTGCCACCGTTGGCGAATTCGAACTTGCCGATGCGGCGTTTTTGCGCGCCGGTAAACGCCCCCGGCTCGTGACCGAACAGTTCGCTTTCCACCACCGATTCGGCCAGGGCGCCGGCATTGATCGCCACGAACGGACCGTTACGCCGGCTCGACAAATCGTGCAGCGCCCGGGCCACCACTTCTTTACCGGCACCGGTTTCGCCAAGGATCAGCACGTCGGCCCTGGTGGCCGCCAGCGCGCCGATCTGTTCGCGCAGACGCAGCATCGGCGCCGATTGCCCGACCAGTCGCGCGCTCAGCTCATTGCGGTCGCTCAGGGCCAGACGCAGGCTGCGGTTGTCCAGCACCAGTCGGCGCAAGGCCAGGGCGCGACGTACGCTGTCGAGCAGGGCGTCGCTGGCGAAGGGTTTTTCGAGGAAGTCATAAGCGCCCGCGCGCATCGCTTGCACCGCCAGCGGTACATCGCCGTGACCGGTGATCAGCAGCACCGGCAGTTCCGGGTCCTGCGCGTGCAGTTCGGTCAGCAACTCGAGGCCGTCCATGCCCGGCATGCGGATGTCGCTGACCACCACCCCCGGCCAGTCGCGTCCCAGTTGCCCGGCCAGGCCCTTGGCTTCGGCGAGCGGCAGGATTTTCAGCCCGGCCAGGTCCAGCGTCTGGCTCAGGGCCTGGCGCAGATGGGGATCATCGTCGATCAGCACGACCTGGAGGCGGTTGTCGATGGTCATGCACTTCGGTCCTCGGACGGTTGCAGGCTCACGCCCGGTGCGCCTGCGCGCAGTTTCAGGGTAATCAGCGCACCGCCTTCCTTGTGGTTGGAGAACGACAGCTCTCCACCGAAGGCGCGCATCAGCGTCTCGCAAATCGCCAGCCCCAGGCCCAGGCCCTGCGTGCGGGTCTTGGTGGTGTAGAAGGGCTCGCTGGCGCGGCCAAGGGCTTCCATGCAAAAGCCGGGGCCGTTGTCGCGAATGTACAGATGGACGCCGTCGGCGCTGGATTGGGTACTCAACCAGAGTTTACGTGGCGGACCTTTTTCCGTCAGCGCGTCCAGCGCGTTGGCCAGCAGGTTGCCGAGCACCTGGCGCAGGCGGGTTTCCCCGGCCTCGACCCACAGGGTGGCGGCCGGCAGATCGCGGATCAGTTCGACTTCCATGCTGCGGCGGCGCTTGGCCAACAGCGCCAGCGCGTCATCCAGTGCCGGTTGCAGCGCCACGCTTTCCGGTGCATGGCGATCGCGCCGGGCAAAGGCCCGCAGGTGGGCAATGATTGAGGCCATGCGCCCGGTCAGTTCGCTGATCAGCTTGAGGTTGCCGCGGGCATCGTCGGTGCGCTGGTGATCGAGCAGCACTTCGGCGTTCTCCGCGTAGCTGCGGATCGCCGCCAGCGGTTGATTGAGTTCATGGCTGATGCTCGCGGACATGGTCCCCAGCGCCGACAGCTTGCCGGCCTGCACCAGGTCGTCCTGGGCGCGCACCAGTTCCTGCTGCGCGTGCTCGCGTTCGAGCACTTCCTGTTTCAACCGGCGGTTGAGGCCTTCGAGATCGCTGGTACGTTCGGCGACGCGGCCTTCCAGTTCCCGACGGGCCTTGGCTTCGAAGGAAATCCGCTCCAGATAATGACGACGCCGTTGCATCATCAGGCCGAGCAGCAACATCAACACCAGCAGCGTCGCGCCGCCGATGGCGACCACCGTGCGCACCGGGCGGTCGATCAATGTGTGGGGCGCGAGAATGCTGACGCTCCAACCGGTTTCGTCAATCTGTCGGGTCTGGGTCAGCCAGGCGTCAGGATTGAGGTTCAACGGCTTGGGTTCGCGGGTCGGGTAGGGTTGAATCGCGGTGATCGCTTCACGCTCGGCGTCACTCAATGGGCGGGTCGCGCGGAAACGCCACTCCGGCCGCGAGGTGAGGATGACCACGCCGTTATGGTCGGTCACCAGCAATTGTTCAGGGGTTTTACCCCAGAGGCTTTCGGTGTGGTCCAGGTCGACCTTGACCACCAGCACGCCGATGATTTTTTCCCGATCCCGTACCGCGGCAGCAAAGAAATAACCGCGTTTGGCCGAGGTGGTGCCCAGGCCAAAAAAGCGCCCCAAGCGCCCGGCCATGGCCTCGCTGAAATACGGTCGAAAGGCGAAATTGCGTCCGACGAAGCTGTCGTGCTTGTCCCAGTTGGAGGCGGCGAGTGTCTTGCCCGTGGTGTCCATCAGGTACATGACTTCGGCGCCGGTCTGGGCGGCGATGTTCTTCAGCAAGCGGTTGGCGTTGCCTTGCGTGACGCCATCGTCCGGTGCCGACAGGTCCGCGCGCAGGGCGGGCAGGTCGCCGAGAATCTGCGGCAACACTTCATAACGGTGCAGGGTGCCCAGCAGGTTGGCGACGTACAGGTCAAGGGTCTGCCGGTTTTGCCCGACCAGTTCGCTGCGGTAGTAACGCTCGGCCAGATGCTCCAGCGGCCACAGCAACGGCGCCAGGCACAGCGCGAGCAGGGCCAGGCTGCGCCAGCGGGGTCTGCGAGGGAGGGTCGGAGTCATGAGCATCAGGCGCCTGTGGGTACAGGCGCATTATGCCTAGGCTTGTCCGGCAAGACACTCGTGCAGCGCGGTTTGCCAGTCCGGCTGGCTGACGCCCCACTCGCGCAGCAGGCGGCTGCAGTCCAGGCGCGAATTCAGCGGTCGGGTGGCCGGGGTCGGGTAATCGCTGGACGGGATCGGCAGTAACTGCGCGCAGGGTTTCCCTTGTTCCTTCAACGCTTCGCCAATGGCCTGGGCGAAGCCGAACCACGATGTCTCACCCTGAGCGGTCAGGTGATAGGTGCCCCAGTCGCCCGCCTGTCCCGTTTGCCAGCGCTCGATCAGGGCGAGCGTGCTGTTGGCAATCGTACCGGCCCAGGTCGGTGCGCCGATCTGATCAGCGACGATGCGCAACTCCGGTTTTTCTTGCAACAGGCGTTGCATGGTCAGCAGGAAGTTGCGGCCGTGGGTCGAGTACACCCAACTGGTGCGCAGGATCAGGTGTTGGCCTTGTACGGCCGTGATCGCCTGCTCGCCAGCCAGTTTGCTCTGACCGTAAACGCCCAGCGGGTTGGGTGTGTCGTCCTCGGTGTAAGGCGCGTTTATGCTGCCATCGAACACGTAATCGGTGGAGTAGTGGATCAGCGGGATGCCCAGCACCAAGGCCTCCTCAGCCAGGATGCCCGGGGCCGTTGCGTTGATGGCGAAGGCCACGTCGGGCTCGCTTTCAGCCTGGTCGACCGCGGTATACGCCGCGGCGTTGATGATCAGGTCGGGACGAACCTGGCGGACCCGCTGACGAATGTGCTCCGGTTGTGTCAGGTCGAGCTGATCGCGACCGGGCACCACCACTTCATTCGAAACATTCAAGCGCTGCTGCAACTCACGTGAAACCTGGCCGTGCTGACCGCAAACAAGAATTCTCATGGAAACACTTCGATCTCTTGGAAATTTTGGCCGAGCCGGTCTTTGGCCGACAGCTGGGGGGCTTCCTGCAGTTGCCAGTCAATGGCGAGGGTCGGATCGTCCCAGCGAATGCAGCGCTCTGCGGACGGGTTGTAATAGTCGGTCGTCTTGTAGAGGAATTCGGCAGCGTCGCTCAGCACCACGAACCCATGGGCAAAACCTTCAGGGACCCACAACTGGCGGCGGTTTTGTGCGGACAAACGCACCCCCACCCACTGGCCGAAATGCGGGGAACTGCGGCGGACATCCACCGCGACGTCAAGCACCTCGCCAGCCGTCACCCGCACCAGTTTGCCCTGGGTATTTTCCATCTGGTAATGCAGGCCACGCAGCACGCCTTTTTGCGAGCGCGAATGGTTGTCCTGAACAAACTCGCGTTTCAGACCCGTCGCGTCTTCAAACGCCTTGGCATTGAAGCTCTCGTAGAAAAAACCGCGCTCATCGCCGAAGACCTTGGGCTCAAGAATCAACACGCCCGGCAGAGCGGTTTCAATCACATTCATTGTCCAGCCTCGGCCAGTTTGAAGAGGTATTGGCCGTAGCCAGTCTTGCCGAAATAAGCAGCGCGTTCGAGCAGCAGCTCTCGGCTGATCCAGCCATTGTCGTAGGCGATTTCTTCGAGGCAGGCGACTTTCAGGCCCTGACGGTGTTCGATGGTCTGCACGTATTGCGACGCGTCGAGCAGGCTGTCATGGGTGCCGGTGTCGAGCCAGGCGAACCCGCGACCGAAGCGCTCGACCTGCAGGTCGCCGCGCTTGAGGTAGGCATTGTTGACGTCGGTGATTTCCAGCTCGCCCCGTGGCGACGGCTTCACGGCCTTGGCGATCTCGATCACGTCGTTGTCGTAGAAATACAGGCCGGTCACGGCGTAGCTGGATTTCGGTACTTTCGGTTTTTCTTCGATCGACAGGGCGCGGCCTTCGCTGTCGAAATCGATCACGCCGAAGCGCTCAGGGTCTTTGACCCAATAGCCGAACACGGTGGCGCCGGAAGGGCGTTTTACTGCGTTCTTCAACTGGTCGCCGAAGTGCTGGCCGTGGAAAATGTTGTCGCCGAGGATCAGGCACACCGGATCATCGCCAATGAACGCTTCACCAATCAGAAAGGCCTGGGCCAGGCCATCCGGCGAAGGCTGTTCGGCGTAGCTGAACGTGACGCCGAACTGGCTGCCATCGCCCAGCAGGTTGCGGTATTGCGGCAGATCCTGCGGCGTGGAAATCAGCAAAATGTCTTTGATGCCGGCCAGCATCAGCACCGAGATCGGGTAGTAGATCATCGGTTTGTCGTAAACCGGCAGCAGCTGTTTGGACACGCCCAAGGTGATCGGGTGCAGACGCGTGCCCGAACCACCGGCCAGAACAATTCCTTTCATCATGCAATCAACTCCTTGGTATTGATGGCGCCCAGTCGTTCACCCTGGTAGCTGCCGTCCTGAACGCGGCGGCACCACTCGAGGTTTTCCAGGTACCACTGGACGGTTTTGCGCAGGCCGGTCTCGAAGGTTTCTTCCGGCACCCAGCCGAGTTCGCGTTCAATCTTGCTGGCATCGATCGCGTAGCGCAGGTCGTGGCCCGGGCGATCCTGAACGAAGGTGATCAGGTCGGCGAAATGCGCGACGCCTTCGGGCTTGTGCGGCGCCAGCTCTTCAAGCAGGGCGCAGATGCCGCGCACGACGTCGATGTTCTTCTGCTCGTTGTGGCCGCCGATGTTGTAGGTCTCGCCGACAACACCTTCTGTCACCACTTTGAACAACGCCCGGGCGTGATCCTCGACAAACAGCCAGTCGCGAACCTGCAGGCCGTTACCGTAGACCGGCAACGGTTTGCCGGCGAGGGCGTTGAGGATCACCAGCGGGATCAGTTTTTCCGGGAAGTGGAACGGCCCGTAGTTGTTCGAGCAATTGGTCAGCAATACCGGCAGACCATAGGTGCGCTGCCAGGCGCGGACCAGGTGGTCTGAAGCCGCCTTGCTCGCGGAGTACGGCGAGCTCGGCGCATACGGGGTGGTTTCGGTGAACAGGTCATCGACCCCGTGCAGGTCGCCGTAGACCTCGTCCGTGGAAATGTGGTGGAAGCGGAAGGCACTTTTCTCGGGCTCAGCCAGGGTTTGCCAGTAGGCGCGGGTGGCCTCCAGCAGGCTGTAGGTGCCGACGATATTGGTTTGAATGAAATCCGACGGACCGTCGATGGAACGGTCGACGTGGGATTCCGCCGCCAGGTGCATGATCGCGTGCGGCTGGAAGCGTGCCAGCACCGCGCTCACGGCGGCTTGATCGACGATATCGGCCTGGACGAATTCGTAGCGTGTGTCGTTGGCGATGCTGGTCAGGGATTCCAGATTGCCGGCGTAGGTCAGTTTGTCCAGGTTCAGCACTTCATGTCCGGTGTGCCGAATCAGGTGTCGAACCAGGGCAGAGCCAATGAAACCGGCGCCGCCGGTGATGAGAATGCGCATGTTGGCCAGCCTTTGTCTGTCAGACGATTGAAGCAAATGAGCATAGCTTGTCGGCAGCGGACGGGCGGTGCAATAGGGGACTGACAGCTATTTGGGATTTGCCGCATCAAGAGGGGTTGATTATCCACCGACGCGGTGGCGATATAAGCGCCTAATAATATTTCAGGGGTCGTTGTATGCCGCTCGCCACGTTGATTCATCGCGCCAGTTTGCCCAGCCCGCAGGTGTCTGTGGCGCAAGCGCTTGAGCTGCTCGAGGCGCATTACGGGTTGCGCGGGCGGTTGCAGGCCCTTGGCAGCCAACAGGACCTCAACTATCGCGTCGACAGCATCGAAGGGCGTTTCGTCCTGAAAATCTGTCGAGGGGATTATTCGGCGCTGGAACTGCAAGCGCAGCACGCCGGGCTCAAGCATCTGGCGGAAAACTCCGGGGTGCCGGTGCCGCGGGTGATGGTCGCGCGCAACGGCGCCGACCTGCTTTCGCTGGAAGTCGGTGGCCAAGCGGTGCACGTGCGCTTGCTCGAATACATCGAGGGCCATTCGCTGACCCATCTTGATCACCTGTCCGGCGCCGTGGTGGCCGGTTTTGGTCGACTCTGCGGTGAAATGGACCTGGCCCTGGCGGATTTCGACCATGCGGGCCTTGAACGCACCCTGCAATGGGATGCCCGCCACGCCAGTGCCCTGATCGCGCATTTGCTGCCCGTCATCAAAGACGACACCCAGCGAACGCTTATCGCGCAAGCGGCGCAGCAGGCCGAACTGCATTTGCTGCCGCTGGCGGACACGTTGCCGGTACAAGCCATCCACATGGACATCACCGATGACAACGTGGTCTGGCAGCGCGATGCGCAACGCCAGTGGCAACTGCAGGGCGTGATCGACTTCGGCGACCTGATCCGTACCTGGCGCATCACCGACCTGTCGGTGACCTGCGCGGCGCTGCTGCACCATGCCGATGGCGATCCGTTCTACATTCTGCCGGCGGTCCAGGCCTATCACGCGGTCAACCCGCTGCAACACGAGGAATTGCTGGCGCTGTGGCCGCTGATCGTCGCGCGGGCGGCGGTGCTGGTGCTCAGCGGCGAACAGCAGGTCAGCATCGATCCGGGCAATCAATACAGCCGCGACAACCTCACCCACGAGTGGGAAATCTTTCGGGTCGCTACGTCGCTGCCATTGGCATTGATGGAGGCGGCGATCCTCACGGCGGTCGGCCACAACCTGCCGGCGATTGGCAGCGAAGGTTTCGCGCCGCTGCTGCCAAGCCTGGTCGGCCGTGAATTCGCCTTGATCGACCTCGGCGTACTGAGCCCGCACTTCGAGGCGGGCAACTGGGAACAGCAAGGAATCGATCAACGTCTGTTGAGCGAAGCGGCGGCGGCTCATGGTCTGGCGGCGAGCCGCTATGGACAATACCGGTTGTCCCGCACTCGACCCGACAGCGCCAGCGAACCGGACACTTGCCCGCTGCACGTCGAGTTGCGCGTGCCCCACGATACGCCGGTCGAAACGCCGTTTGCCGGGGTGGTCCACCAGCCGGCGCCGGGGGTGTTGCAACTGGACGGCCCGCAGCTGAGCGTACGACTATGGGGCGTTACGCCGTCGCTGCACGGCGGCGCGGCACTGGTCAAAGGCCAGGTGCTGGGCTCGGTCAGCGGACCGTTGCGGGTGCAGTTGTGCCGAGGCGCTTCGTTCGATGCGCCGCTGTTTTGCACGCCTTCGCGTGCCGCGGCCTGGCAGGCGTTGTGCCCGTCACCGGCGTCGCTGCTGGGGCTGGCGTGCGATGCTGAAACGGAACTGGATTCGCAAACATTGCTGGCGCGCCGCGACGCCAGTTTCGCCCGCACGCAAAAACACTATTACGTCGATCCGCCACGCATCGAGCGCGGCTGGCGCAATCACCTGATCGACATGCAGGGCCGCTCCTATCTCGACATGCTCAACAACGTCGCGGTGCTCGGTCACGGGCATCCGCGCATGGCCGCGGTGGCCAGCCGTCAGTGGTCGCTGCTCAACACCAACTCGCGCTTCAACTATGCGGCGGTGGCTGAGTTCTCCGAGCGTCTGCTGAAGTTGTCGCCGGACTCCATGGACCGGGTGTTCCTGGTCAACAGCGGCAGCGAGGCCAATGACCTGGCGATCCGTCTGGCCTGGGCCTACAGCGGCGGTCGTGACATCGTCAGTGTGCTGGAGGCCTATCACGGCTGGACGGTGGGCGCGGACGCCGTCTCGACCTCGATCGCCGACAACCCCAAGGCCTTGAGCAGCCGTCCCGACTGGGTGCATCCGGTGCCTGCGCCGAACACTTATCGCGGCGAATTCCGTGGTCCGGACAGTGCGCCGGACTACGTGCGCAGCGTCGAGCACAACCTGGCGAAACTCGCCGCGCAGGGGCGTCAATTGGCCGGGTTCATTTGCGAGCCGGTGTACGGCAACGCTGGCGGCATCTCGCTGCCGCCGAATTATTTAAAGCAGGTCTACGGCCTGGTTCGTGCCCAGGGCGGCGTGTGCATCGCTGATGAAGTGCAGGTCGGCTATGGGCGCATGGGCAACTTTTTCTGGGGCTTCGAAGAGCAGGGCGTGGTGCCGGACATCATCACCATGGCCAAGGGCATGGGCAACGGCCAGCCGCTCGGCGCGGTGATCACCCGCCGGGAAATCGCCGAAGCGCTGGAGGCCGAAGGTTATTTTTTCTCCTCGGCGGGCGGCAGTCCGGTCAGTTGCCAGATCGGCATGGCGGTGCTCGATGTGATGGAGGAGGAAAAGCTTTGGGAAAACGCCCAGGTAGTGGGCGGTTATTTCAAGACGCGGCTGGAGGCGCTGATCGACAGCCATCCGTTGGTGGGCGCGGTACATGGTTCCGGTTTTTACCTGGGGGTCGAATTGATCCGCAACCGCGAAACCCTGGAACCGGCCACCGAAGAAACCACGGCGCTGTGCGATCGCCTGCGGGAGCTGGGGATTTTCATGCAGCCGACGGGGGATTATCTGAACGTGCTCAAGATCAAACCGCCGATGGTCACTTCGCGGCAGAGTGTGGATTTCTTTGTCGACATGTTGGCGAAGGTGCTCGCGGAGGGGCTGTAAAACACAGTCCCTGTGGGAGCGGGCTTGCTCGCGAAGGCGTCGTGTCAGTCGACATCAGTGTTGGATGATCGATCGCTTTCGCGAGCAAGCCCGCTCCCACAGGGTTCATACCGACTTGAACTGCCTGCAGGACACGGACCTTGTGGGAGCGAGGCTTGCTCGCGGAGGTGAAATACCGATTGTTATCGGGTTTTAGCGCTTTGTTTTTCGACAGAAGGAAGATTAAACACTTTTAAAGTCGATTTTTATCGGCTATAAAGTCGTCATTGCCACGGCGCGCCCCGTCACGCCCGCGCTTCCCGTTCTGTCATCGGTCGAGACCACACTCGACCACAAAGCACTTGCCCGGAGATGATTCATGAGTCGCATCGTTACCGTCGCCGCCACCCAGATGGCCTGTTCCTGGGACCTTGAAGCCAACCTCGAAACCGCTGAAAGGCTGGTCCGCGAGGCGGCGGCCCAAGGCGCGCAGATCATCCTGATCCAGGAACTGTTCGAGGCGCCGTACTTCTGCCAGAAGCCAAACCCGGATTACCTGCAACTGGCCACGACGGTCGAAGACAACGTCGCCATCCGGCATTTCCAGAAGGTCGCCAAGGAACTGCAAGTGGTGCTGCCGATCAGCTTCTACGAGCGGGCTGGCCGCGCGCGTTTCAACAGCATCGCAATCATCGATGCCGACGGTTCCAACCTCGGGATTTATCGTAAAAGCCACATCCCGGACGGTCCTGGCTACCACGAAAAGTACTACTTCAACCCGGGCGACACCGGCTTCAAAGTCTGGAACACCCGTTACGCGAAAATCGGCGTGGGCATCTGTTGGGACCAGTGGTTCCCGGAATGCGCGCGGAGCATGGCGTTGCTGGGCGCGGAAATCCTGTTCTACCCGACCGCCATCGGCAGCGAGCCGCACGATAAAACCATTTCCTCCCGTGACCACTGGCAGCGCGTGCAGCAGGGCCATGCCGGCGCCAACCTGATGCCGCTGGTCGCCAGCAACCGCATTGGCAACGAAGAGCAGGACGGCTACGACATCACCTTCTACGGCTCTTCGTTCATCGCCAATCAGTTCGGCGAGAAGGTCCAGGAACTCGATAAAACCGAAGAGGGCGTGCTGGTGCAGCGTTTCGATCTCGACGAACTTGAACACATTCGCAGCGCTTGGGGCTCCTTCCGCGACCGCCGTCCGAACCTGTATGGTGCTCTCAAAACCCTCGACGGTTCCCTGGAGTCCTGATCGTCATGACCACGTTAAACAGCACGCCCCGCGCCGACGGCTTCTACATGCCGGCCGAATGGGCACCCCAAACCCAGACCTGGATGGTCTGGCCCGAGCGCCCGGACAACTGGCGCCTGGGCGGCAAACCGGCGCAAGCCGCCCACGTCGCCGTGGCCAAGGCCATCGCCCGTTTCGAGCCGGTGACCGTGGCCGTATCCGCCGGCCAGTATGAAAACGCCCGCGCGCGTCTCGACGTGCCGAATATCCGCGTGGTCGAGATGTCCAGCGACGACGCCTGGGTCCGCGACACCGGCCCGACGTTCGTGATCAACAACAGTGGCGAAGTCCGTGGGGTGAACTGGGACTTCAACGCGTGGGGTGGTTTTGACGGCGGCCTGTACTCGCCGTGGAATCGTGATTCGCAGGTCGGCGGCAAGATCCTCGAGATCGAGCGCAGCCAGCGTTATCGCACCGAAGGTTTCGTGCTGGAAGGCGGCTCGATCCACGTCGATGGCGAAGGCACCGTGATCACCACCGAAGAATGCCTGCTCAACCGCAATCGCAACCCGCACCTGAACCGGTCGGAAATTGAAGCGGTACTCAAAGACAATCTGGCCGTGGACAAAGTCATCTGGTTGCCGGATGGCCTGTTCAACGACGAAACCGACGGCCATGTGGATAACTTCTGCTGCTACGTGCGTCCGGGTGAAGTGTTGCTGGCCTGGACCGATGACCCGCAAGACCCGAACTACCCGCGCTGCCAGGCCGCGATGAACGTGCTGGAAAGCAGCACCGACGCCAAGGGTCGCCCATTCACGGTGCACAAGATGCCGATTCCGGGCCCGCTGTATGCAACCGAAGAGGAATGCGCCGGTGTCGACCCGGTGGACGGCACCCAGGAGCGCAACCCGTCGGTGCGTCTGGCCGGCTCTTACGTGAACTTCCTGATCGTCAACGGCGGCATCATCGCGCCGAGCTTCGACGACCCGCTGGATGGCCCGGCCAAGGAGATTTTGCAGAACCTGTTCCCGCAGCACGAAGTGGTCATGGTGCCGGGACGCGAACTGTTACTGGGCGGCGGCAATATCCACTGCCTTACCCAACAGCAGCCCGCGCCGCACAAAGAGTGAGTGCAGTTGTAACAGCCTGAGTTGATTGAAAAATCGGTCAAGCCGGGATTTTTCCCGCACGCCTCGCAAGAAGCCCGCAGCCCATCAGGACTGCGGGCTTTTTTGTATCCACTCGTCGACCGTTGCGACACATTGGCACAGCTCTTGTATCCCTTTTGGTGTGAAACAGGGAGGGGGAGGACTTCGATGTTCTGTCATAAACCTTGGATAAGTTAGCCGCTCACGAACCGGGAGAGAGCGCGGAAATGAACGCCGAAGTGAACGTGGTGAACGAGCGGGCATTGCATCCCCTGGCAGTCAACAGCGAATCGCTTCAGATTCTTGCGCACTGGTTGAAGTCCAATGGAACGCGTCAGATCAGGGAACCTGATCCGCGCCGGATGATGATCGAGCGCTATCCCGCTGGTTTATTCAGCGAGGCGGAACTGGACGCGTTGTGGGATCTGATGGAAGGATAAAAAAGAACAACAATGGATTGATAAGAGCGCTGCCGGGATGGCGGCGCTTTTTTTTAGCCCGTCAGCAGCCCACACCGCGCCATCGTTTAGACGTTTTTCGCCTATCTTCAGACGATTCATGAAATTGACACCGGGTTCTGGGCGCGACTAGGATTCGCCCCAACGCCTGTGGCCAACCGCCATGACTCAAAAATAATAAGAAGGCCCGCCACGATTTTTCGTGGGCGGGCCTTTTTGTTTCGGGTTGAAAAAAGAGTGCGATAGCGCCGATTCAGCCGTTCGACACAGCGCGTATCAACCCGTAATAAGGAAAAGAACAAAATGTTGAATAAGCGAATCAGCCTGATCGCTCTGGGGATGTTGAGCGCTACACAGGCCATGGCTAACGACCAGGCCGAATCCAAAGGTTTTGTTGAAGACAGCAGCCTCAAAGTGCTGCTGCGCAACGCCTATATCAATCGTGACTACAAAGATGGCCGACCGGACAAAGCCGAGTGGGGCCAGGCGGCCATCGGTACGTTCTCGTCCGGCTTCACCCAAGGCACTGTCGGTGTGGGTGTGGACGCGTTTGGTCTGTACGCACTGCGTCTGGATGGCGGCAAGGGTCGCACCGGCGCGCAAGGCATCGACTTCTTCAAAAAGGGTGACAGCGGTAACGCGGCTGACGACCTGTCCAAAGGTGGCGCGGCAGTCAAATTCCGTCTGTCCAGCACCACGCTGACCTACGGCGACCAGATGCCGTCCCTGCCGGTGCTGAGCTACGACAACGTGCGCCTGCTGCCGGAAAGCTACACCGGCACCCTGATCACCTCCAAAGAGATCAAGGGCCTGGAGCTGAACGCCGGTCGCTTCACCGCCGAATCGCGCAAAAGCGCCGAAGGCCGTGACAGTGGTGGCCTGAAGTCGATCAACGTATTGGGCGGTAGCTACCAGTTCACCGAACAGTTCAAGGCAGCGCTGTACGCCTCCGACGTTGAAGACGTGTTGAAGAAGCAATACGTGAACGCCAACTACGTGTTCCCGATCAACAAGGATCAGTCCCTGACCCTGGACTTCAACGGCTACCGCACCAAGCTGGACAACTCCTACGTCCGCGAAAGCGGTGCGACGGGCGACGACAACAAGATCTGGAGCCTGGCAGCCACCTTCGCCACCGGCCCGCACTCGTTCACCGTCGCTCACCAGCGCAGCACCGGCGACAGCAACTTCGGCTACGCCTACGGCGGCTACCAGAAGGATCAAGGTCGCGTCGGTGACGGTGGCAACACCATCTACCTGGCGAACTCCTACTGGTCCGACTTCAACGCCGAAGACGAACGCAGCTGGCAGTTGGGCTACGGTCTGGACTTCAGCGCATTCGGCGTGCCGGGCCTGAGCTACAACGTCGCTTACGTGCGCGGTGACAACATCACCACGTCCACCAGCGAAGGCGGCACCGAGCGCGAAATCTTCAACCAGTTCAAGTACGTCGTGCAGAGCGGCCCGGCCAAAGACCTGAGCGTGAAACTGCGCAGCTCGATCCTGCGCGTGGCGCAGAAATCCAGCGAGTACAACGTCAGCGGTAACGAAATCCGTGTGTTCGTAGACTACCCGATCAACATTTTCTGATGATCGGTTGCCGTATCGAGGCCTGATTCAAGGCTGAGGCAGAAAAGCCCCGACTGGTTCGGGGCTTTTTTGTGGGCGCTGCGGGGCTCTAGGTCGCGGTAATGACGTCATTCGACTGTCCGCCGTCTGCGCAAAAATGATCAAAACGAGCATTTCTAATGATTGGTTTGCGCAATTTGAAGGCCTGGCATAAGATAATTTGACTGAGTCAATCACTATCGTGACCAGTTCAGTCAGTTTCGAGGTAGAAACACGTCTTACCCAACAATTATAAAAGGAGACCCTCGTGGCCCAGATTCCTATCAAGCGCACCATAGAACGCATCCCTGGCGGCATGATGATCGTGCCCCTGCTGATCGGTTCGCTGGTGGCAACCTTTGCGCCCGACACACCCAAATTTTTCGGCTCATTCACCAATGCCTTGTTCACCGGGGCGCTGCCGATCCTCGCGGTGTTCTACGTGTGCATGGGCGCGAGCATCAACATCAAGGCCACGCCTTACCTGCTGAAGAAGGGCGGTACGCTGCTCATCACCAAAGTCGGCATCGCCGTGCTCATGGGCATCATCCTCGGGCATTTCCTCGGCGAGGCGCCGGTGTCGTCAGGCCTGTTTGCCGGCATCTCGACGCTGGCGGTGGTCGCCGCGATGAACGACACCAACGGCGGTTTGTACATGGCGCTGATGGGGCAGTACGGTCGTTCGGAAGATGTCGGGGCGTACTCGGTGATGTCGCTGGAGTCGGGTCCCTTTTTGACCATGGTCACCCTGGGCATTGCCGGTCTGTCGGCGTTCCCGTGGCCGACGCTGGTGGGCAGCATCCTGCCGCTGGCGCTGGGCATGTTGCTGGGTAATCTCGATCGCGACATGCGCGACTTCCTGGCCAAGGCCGTTCCAGTGATGATCCCGTTTTTCGCCTTGGCCCTTGGCGCCAGTCTTGACCTGCATAACGTCTGGCAGGCCGGTTTGCTGGGTCTCGGCATGGGTGTGGCGGTGGTGGTACTGACCGGCATTCCGTTGTTCTTCGCCGACCGCTTGACTGGTGGCACCGGCGTCGCCGGGGTGGCCGCCGCGACCACCGCGGGTAACGCCGCGGCGGTTCCAGCACTGATCGCAGCCGCCAACCCGGTGTATGCCGAAGCCGCCAAGAGCGCGACGATCCTGGTCGCCGCTTGCGTGGTGGTCACCGCGATCCTCGCGCCGCTGCTGACCGCCGCGGTCGCTAAACGCTTTCAGCCGCGCGAACCGGTCGTTATTCCCAAGCCGGGGATCGAACCGGTGAAGCAGGAGGCGTTGCGATGAGGATCCTGATCATCGCTGACGACCTGTCCGGCGCGGCGGATTGCGCCATCGGCTTTGCCAGCGCCGGGATGCAAACGGTGGTCAGCCTTGATCCGCTGAATGACCAGGCGGATGCGCAAGTGATCGCCGCGGATACGGACACCCGTCGTCTCTCGCCGGCGCACGCCGCCGAGCGTACCGTTGCCGCGTTCAAGGCGCTGCATCAACCGGGGCAACGCCTGTACAAGAAAATCGATTCGACGTTGCGTGGCAACTGGGCGGCCGAAGTCGCCGCCCTGCAACCCTTGGCCGGTCTGGCCATCGTCGCCCCGGCGTTCCCGGCCACCGGGCGTACGTTGCGTGGCGGTCGGGTGTTCGTGAACGGCCAGCCGCTGGAAACCACCGACACCTGGAAACTGGAAAACGCCGACCGCCCGGCCGACGTCGAAGCGATGCTCAGTGCCGCTGGCCTGAGCACCGCCAAGCTGGACCTCGACACCTTGCGCGGCAACGAACAAGTCTTGGCGCAACGCATTGCCGAGGTGGCCCGCAGAGGTACTCAGGCGCTGATTGTCGATGCGCAAACCGAGGACGATCTACTGACCCTCGCTCGCCTCACCGCGTCGCTGGATCAGCCGTTGTTCTGGATCGGCTCCGGTGGTTTGGCCCGGGAAATTGCCGGCCTTGCCGCGTTCACCGAAGCTCGGTTCACGAGCATCGAACCGACGGCGCAGGAAAAAAGCCAGGCGCCGATTCTGATCCTCGTCGGCAGCTTGTCCGGCGTCTGCGAGCGGCAATGCGCGCTGCTCAAGGAGCGCGGCGGGGTCAGCGAACTGGTGGTCCCGCCAGAAGTCCTGCGTCAAGGCAGCGCCCATGCAGAGTGGGCGACCTGGCAGGCGCGCATTGGCGAGCAACTCGATGGCTGGAGTGATTTGCTCCTGCGCATCGGTCGTGATGATGCGTTCGATCCGCAAGAAGGCGCGCACCTTTCAAGCAGTCTGGCCGTGCTGGTCGAACCGCACTTCGCCAAGGTCGGCGGCCTGATCGCCACCGGTGGCGAAACCGCACGGGCGATCCTGACCACCGTCGGCATCGACAGCCTGCAACTGCTGACCGAAATCGAAGCCGGGGTCGCGTTCGCCCGACCGACCGTGTCCCGCCAAGGTCATCGCCCGGGCATCGTGACCAAGGCTGGCGCGTTCGGCACCGATCACGCGTTGTATGCAGCCTGGCAACACCTGAGCGAAAGCGCCGATCGCTCCCCGCCCCAACGCACACGAATCCAAGGACTCGAATGAACACTATGAGCAACTACCTCCCCATCATCGGCATCACCATGGGCGACGCCTCGGGTGTCGGTCCGGAAATCATCGTCAAGAGCCTGACCCACGACGTCGTCTATCAACAATGCCGGCCGCTGGTGATTGGTGACGCTCGTCGATTGGAGCAGGCCAATGTCATCGTCGGCGGCAGTGCCAAGGTGCGCCGCATCAAGGACGCGTCCGAGGCGAAATACGAAGCCGGCATCATCGACTGCATCGACCTCGACCTGATCCCCGACGACCTGCCGTTCGGCGAGCTATCGCCCATCGCTGGCGACGCCGCGTATCAGTACATCGCCCGCGCCGTGCAACTCGCCGAGGCCAGCCAGATCGACGCGATCTGCACCGCGCCGCTGAACAAGGAAGCGCTGCACGCCGGTGGCCACAAGTACCCCGGCCACACCGAAATGCTCGCGCACCTGACCCACGTCGACGAAGTGTCGATGATGCTGGTGGCGCCGCAGTTGCGGGTGATTCACGTGACCACGCACATCGGCATCATCGACGCGATCCGCAAGATCGAACCGGGCCTGGTCCAGCGCACCATCGAGCGCGGCAACGCAACGTTGATAAAGGCCGGCATCGCTAGACCGCGCATTGGCGTGTGCGGGATCAACCCGCATGCCGGTGAAAATGGCCTGTTCGGTTATGGCGAAGAGGAAGAAAAAATCATCCCGGCGGTGAAGCTGCTGCAGGAACGCGGCCTCGACGTGACTGGTCCGCTGCCTGCCGACACGCTGTTCTTCCGCGCCGGCCGCGGCGACTTCGATCTGGTGGTGGCGATGTATCACGACCAGGGCCACGGCCCGGTCAAAGTGCTCGGCCTGGAAGCAGGCGTGAACGTGACCGTCGGCCTCGACGTGATCCGCACCTCGGTCGATCACGGCACCGCGTTCGACATCGCCGGCAAGGGCATCGCCGATGAACGCAGCCTGCTCGAAGCATTGCGTCAGGGCGCGGAACTGGCCACGCGACGGGGATGAGTCGCAGCGGCGCTGTCGTGTAAGATCGACCACCGTCCACCGTGCGAGACCCGCCCATGAAAGCCTCCGAACGCCACCGCGCCATCCTCGACCTCGTACGCATTGGCGATGCCAACGTCGAGCAATTGAGCGCGGCGCTCGGCGTCTCCGAAGCCACGGTGCGACGCGACCTGACCATGCTCGCCAAACAGCGCCACCTGGTGCGCACCTACGGCGGCGCCACCGCCGTGGTCGGCGTGCATGAACCGGAAGCCTCCCTCGAAGAACGCAAGACCTCCCAGTGGGAACAAAAAGAAGCCATCGCCCAAGCGGCGGCGGCTCACGTCCTGGACGGCGATACCGTGCTGCTCGACGGCGGCACCACCTGCGCCGCGCTGGCCCATCACCTGTGCTCGCGACAAGACGTGCACGTGGTCACCAACAACCTGCTCGCCGTCATGACCCTGGCCAACGCGCCGGGCATTCGACTGACCTTGATCGGCGGCGATTTGCGCGGTTCGAGCATGAGCACATTGGGGCCGTTGGCGGAACTGACGTTGAGCCGGCTGAGCGTCGACAAGGCGTTTTTGGGGGCGGATGGCGTGGTCGCGGAGTTCGGCTTGTGCGAGGCGAGCGCGCAGCAGGCTTATTTGAAGGAATGCATCATCAAACGGGCGGCGCAGATTGTGGTGCTCGCCGACACCGACAAACTCGGCCGCGCGCGGCAACAGCACTGGACGCCGATTGAGCGCGAGTGGCGGTTGATTACCGGGGCCACCGCCGATGACGCGGCACTGGCGCCGTTTTATGCGCTGAAACAGATCACTGTGGAAACCGTTGTGACGACTCCGTGAGATCGCCCGGTTTCGAAACGGTTTTGTGCAAAAAGCCAGATTTATGATCGTTCTTGAGCAAATGAAATCGTTTTTATGCGTTGGATGCAGTTCGAAGGTGGCCAATTCCTTCGCGAGCTCAATCCGAGGTGCTCTGAATGTTCGTTTTTGCGCATTAGCTCCGAAAAATAATCATTTTTATGCAGCGGAACCTGTTTTTGATCGTTACTCTTCATTTGCGGCGGTTTGCTTTAGCCGAAGTTTTGAAAGGAGTGTGGCGTGAGCGAGTTTCCCGTAGACCCCATCGGCGCTGCCTGGCTAGCAACGACATTCGACGTGCGGCCGATGGCACGGCTACCCGTGTTAAGTCAGGTCGGTAGCCGACGGTCAACTCAGGTCGAAGACGGGTTTCGTCTTGAAACCTATCCGGAAAACATGCGCCCCGATCCGGACTTTTCATCCCATCTGCAATTTCACCTACGACACGAAGTCCCGCACTTTGAATTCTTGAGCAGGCTGTTTAGCAAGGTGGGGCCTGCACCGGTACAAGGCTGGTTGAATGAGGAGCCTACTGGCCAATATGCCCGCAGGTCAGCGTTCTTGTTTGAGTGGCTCACGGGCGAGCCGTTGCAAGCGCCAGAACCTATAGGCGGCAAGTATGTGGATGCCATCAACGCCGAGCTGATGGTGGCGGCTTCACCCGAAGCGGCGGTGAAGGTGCCGCGTTGGCGAGTGAATGACAACTTGCCTGGCTCGAGCGACTTCTGCCCAACCGTCGTCAAGACAGCCGCGGTCAATTCGGCAGCGGACCTCAACGTGCCTCACCTCTTTGGTCAACTGACCGCAGAGTTTGGCGAAGCGCTTCTGCTGCGCGCCGCCGCATGGATGACACTCAGGGAAAGCAAAGCCAGCTTCGCCATTGAAGGGGAGGCGGATCGTTCTACGCGTATCCAGCGTTTCGCCGATGTGTTGGCGCGGCGAACCGGTCAGGGCGAACTGCCACTCACCGATGCTGCACTGGCTGAGATGCAAGAAGAAATCCTTGGCGCAGTGACCACACTGACACGTCTGGGAATTCGGCAATCACCGGTGTTCGTCGGCGAAACGGTGCGCTATCAGGAGATCGTCCATTATGTCGCTCCCCCGGAGAGCGATTTGGAGCGGATGCTGGAAGGCATTCGCGTCTTTCTGAATCGTACTCAAGGGCAGTCCCCGGTCATGCGCAGTGCTGTAGCCGCGTTCGCTTTTGTCTATATCCATCCTCTGGCCGACGGTAACGGTCGGGTCCATCGCTTCTTGATCAACGACATTCTGCGTCGTGACGGGGCCATCCCAGACCCGGTGATTCTTCCGATTTCAGCGGTTATCACCGACGACTCTGCTGAGCGGCGTCTTTATGACAGCGTACTGGATCAGGTTTCAAAACCGCTCATGCAGGGCATACGAGACCAGGTAGCCTTCGCCAGTACTCGTACGCAATACCCTGACGGCGTGGTCTCGAATATCGAGTTCGCAGGCCAGGATCAGGCTCGCCCGGTGTGGCGCTATCCGAACCTGGGGCCACACGTTGTTTTCATGTCTAACGTCATTCGCCGCACCATCACCGAACAAATGCGCGAAGAGTCGCGGTATTTACGCAGTCACATTAGAGCCAGGCAGGCAATCAAGGAAATCGTTGAGATGCCTGATCCGCAGGCTGATCGGCTCTTGCGATCCATAGAGCAGAACGAAGGGAAGCTGAGCAACGTACTGGCAAAGGAAATGCCTGTCCTGACAAGGCCGGAAATCTGGGCCGCCATTATCGAAGCGGTGGCCCAGTCGGTTCGAGGGGAGGAGCCGATAGACAGTAGCGTGAGTGATCGATACCACCCGAAACAGCCAGTGGGTCGATGATCGACTTACGCAAAAAGCCCCGATTGATTCGGAGCACCAGGTAATTTTTTACGGCGCCATCATTACACCACGTAACTAATGATGTTCCCGTCCCCACCTTTATCCCCTCCCGGCAAACTCCTACATTGAGCTCCAACACCTACCCATCATCCCGATGAGCAGGTCACTGGAGATCTTCCTCATGCCTTTCGTAAGCGTACGCATCACCCGCGATGGCGTTACCTCCGAGCAGAAAGCTCAGGTGATCGCCGAAATCACTGAAACACTGCAACGCGTGCTCAAGAAAGACCCGCACCTGACCCACATCGTGATCGAGGAAGTCGACACCGATAACTGGGGCTACGCCGGTATCACCACCACCCAGTACCGCGAGCAACTGGCCGAGAAGGAGGGCAAAGCGTGACGCCCTCAATCTCCATCGACTTCATCTCCGACGTGGTGTGCCCGTGGTGCGCATTGGGTGCGACGGCGCTGGAGCAGGCCATCGAGAACGTCGCTGATGACATCTCGGTGCAGCTGACCTACAAGCCGTTCGAGCTCAACCCGAACATGCCGCCCGAAGGCGAAAAAGCCGTCGAGCACTTGATGCGCAAATACGGGCGCACCGCCGAAGACATCGCCGCCGGCAAGGCGATGCAGATTGCTCGCGGCGAGGCCGTCGGCTTCACGTTTGACCTGGAAAAACGCAGCCACTTCTACAACACCTTCGACGCGCACCGGCTGTTGTTGTGGGCATTGCAGGAAGGGCGGCAGGTCGCACTGAAAAAGATTCTGCTGCGCGCTTACTTCAGCGACGGCCAGAACCCGAGTGATCGCGAGACGCTGGTTCGACTGGCGGCGGAAGCAGGGCTGGATGCGGCGGCGGCCCAAGCGGTGTTGGCGTCCGGCGCGTTCGCCGAGGAAGTGCGTGAACTGGAAGCGTTTTACCAGCAACGCGGCATCAACTCAGTCCCGGCCATGATCCTCAACGGTCGTCACCTGGTGTCGGGTTCGCAATCGGTCGAGTACTACGAGCAGATGTTGCGACAAATGGCCAACGCCCCCGCCGAAGCCTGATTACTTACTTTTCAATCATCATTTATGAGTGGAGGTTCATCATGAGCACTTCGAAAAAAGTCATCGTTATCACAGGCGCCTCTCAAGGTCTTGGCGCCGGCATGGTCAAAGCGTTCCGCGATCTGGATTACTACGTCGTCGCCACATCGCGCTCGATCAAACCGTCCACCGACCCGGACATCCTCACCGTGGCCGGCGACATCGGTCACCCGGAAGTCGCGCAAAAAGTCATCCGCGAAGCCATCGAACGTTTTGGCCGCATCGACACCCTGGTCAACAATGCCGGCATCTTCGTTGCCAAACCGTTCACCGCGTACACCGCTGAAGACTACGCCAACGTGCTGTCCGTCAACGTGAACGGCTTCTTCTACATCACCCAACTCGCCATCGCCGAGATGGAAAAACAAGGCAAAGGCCACGTCGTCAACATCACCACCAGCCTGGTCGACCACGCCATCGACGGCGTGCCGTCGGTACTGGCTTCGCTGACCAAAGGCGGGTTGAACGCGGCGACCAAATCCCTGGCCATCGAATACGCCAAGCGCGGGATTCGGGTGAACGCGGTGTCGCCTGGCATCATCAAGACACCGATGCATGGTGAGGAAACCCATGAAGCGCTGGGGAATCTGCATCCGGTTGGGCATATGGGTGAAATCAGTGATATCGCGCAGGCGGTTGTGTACCTGGACTCGGCCAACTTCGTGACGGGTGAGATTTTGCATGTGGATGGTGGGCAGAGCGCTGGGCACTAAGGTCTGGCGTTCCAAATTGCAGAAACGACAAAGCCCTCGTATGAGGGCTTTGTTTTGCGCGGATCGACTGTAGATCCGACCGCGTTCTATTCAACCGGGTCGAGATGGTCCAATGCGCGGTTCACCGAGATTTCTACATCGGAAATGATCATGTGAACGCCCAGCAGCGTATTGCGAACGGTGCCTGTCTCGAGGTCCGCCTTATCCATGATGATCACGCAAGCCGACGCCAGCGCCTCACTGGAAAAGCCCAGCAGTTCTTGCAGATCGACTTCTGGGTTGACGGTGAACATCTTGCATGGGGTGCGTGGGATGGTTTTGATGTGGGTGAAGGAGGAGTGATGGTCGTCGATGTCGTGGTTGGTGGCTTTGTCGGACTTTGCTGGATTTTGACTTTGATGCGGCGCTGCTTTGTCTGCGTCTGGGGGATCAGGGGTTACCTTGCTCATATTTGATTTCCTTGTTGGTGCCAACCGTTTCCGCCGCTAAGCGAAAAGGGTGGCAGCTGCACGCAGGTTAGCGGACCGGGGAAATCAGCAAAGCCGGTGCGCCCGAGGGCGCCCTGCGCACAGCCACCATCAAACCGCAGGCATGAAAACGCCTTTGATGGATGATGCATGTGCAGCAGATTTACCGCGGGCCGCTAAGCCCGGCCACTGATGAGCAGTGGCGGAGGTAACGGTAAAACCCATGGCTAGGCTGCACAAGCCGGCGAAGTCTGGCGTACCTGTAGGCAATGACGCAAGGTTGTGTGGCTTACAAGAAGTGAAGCTAAACGCAGTTAAACAGCTGGCCTAGGCATGTAATACGTCCCACGCCGGAGGCTTCATGGGGTGCTTTTCGAGCGTGAGTTGAGAAAATTTCTCACAATGAAAGAAGTGGGCGGGTGGACTCGCAGCCGCCGAGCTCAAGGTGCTGGCAATAACGGGTAGGAAGTCATTTAGCTGGTATCTATTTATCTCGCGGTTCTCTGGCGAGCGTTGCTTATTAAAATCTGGCTCTACTGCGAAAAATTGTGAGATATCGTCGCGGCAACCTGCTAATCCAAGTGAGCGCTTGCCCGTGTAGGATGTTCATCAACCGCCACCATCGAGGCTGCCATGACCGGGATATCTCTGAACCTGCCGGAAGACCTTTCGAACTCGCTCACCGATCTATCTAATACGAATGGCCAAACCGTGAGGTATCTGGCGATGGATGTGCTTCGCGACTACATCGAGCACGAGAGAGCTTTGACTGCGCAGATTGAACTGGCGGTACAAGAGGCTGATGAAGGAAAGTTCGCCACCAATGACCAAGTTGCGTCAATGCGCGCCCGCCGCTGGAGCCAGAATGCGGAAGTGTCGGTAAGGAGCGCTGGCGCCACGGTACTTATGGAACGAAGATCATGACGGCGGTGGAGTTGTGGAGGCGGGAGCTTCGATTGCCGTTGTGGGCAAGGACCATCGGCAAGAATGCTGTTTGGGTGAAGTTGTTTCTTTTTAGTTTTTGAGAAAGGCAGCTTTTGTCTCGGCGCGTAGATTGTCGATTTGCTTGACGTTCATCGCGAAAAAATTCGCTACCCGGATTGCAATGTGCGGACGGAAAGTGGACGTCCCAGAAACAACAAAGCCCTCGTATTTCTGCGAGGGCTTTGTTTTATATAGTGCGACACTAGGAGTAGTAGCTACTACTAACTATCTGGTTGTTGTGTTTTTATTATATGTGAGAAGATTTTTCTCTATTTAACTATCCTTTGACCAAAAATCCCAGTCATGGAAAAGTAGGGAGCAAGCTGGAGCTTAAATTTTTCTGATATATCTACGTTTTGCTGCCCATTGCGTATGCTCGCGTGAGAATAACGATTCTGCGTCATTGACGAAGGCAGAAAAATTTTCGCGGCTAGAGATGTCATGAATATCTGAATGTAGAAGTTCAATTTCACCGTGAGTTAATGAATAGGCTGCGGCCAGTTCGCTGTATTTTTTTGACTCAATCCAACCAATAAGAGCTGTTGAAATCGCAATAAGTAGGCCTGTAATCGGCAATGTGAAACTAGTGTCAGTCTCTTGCCATGCAGAGCAGAGAACTGCAAAAAAGTTACAGGTAATGAATGTTGCAAAAAACACTCGAGACATCGTTGAGTTGCGCTTTGCTTTGGTTGAATACCACTTGAGTTGGGGGGTAAGTCTATTTTCAATATAGGTGGTGATGTTATCCGTTGATAGGTCCTCAGCATGCTTGATTTCTGCAAGTAAAGGGTCGTTCTTATTTAGGTGGAATTTATTAGAACCTATGAGGCTATTACTTTCTAAACATGCCGCCTCTAAACGCTCCAGAAGCAACAGGCCCTGCTCCACTCCAGAGCTATTGAATGGTGCCGCGCCCATTCTATAGCGCCAAATTAAAGTTTTCACTGTTTCCGATAGCGATCTCGCGGCGTACCACTTTTCTTCGAGCGAGAGTTTTTTTGTGATTATCGCTAGTAAAATGCTTGCAGATAAAAGAACAGTCTTTGGATAAAGATTGCTCAGCCACTCGATCTTAAAGGCTTCAATTCCTGCTGCTGCAACTAAAATAATTAGGTTCGCAATGAGTAGAGCGTGGTTTGCCTTTTGATATACAGAAGAGTTTGTTCTGGCCTGCATATAGATACTGGGGTATTGGAAGTTTAATTCCTTGCTCATTTTTTTGTGTCCAGCATTTTGGATTTCTTATCCAGATCTTGCTGTTGCAGCTTTTCCATTGGTAGGCTTAAGTAAGAGGATATTTTTTGCTTATCTCGATACTCGACTGGGAACATATAGATATGCTGAATTACAATCTCCTTCAGTATCCGATCGCATACTATGTTGCCCTTAAATTCGTTTGCCAGTCGTTCGAGGGTTTCATGGTCAACCTTTTTATGAAAGTCTAGTTCTATCGCTTGGTTTATAAGCTTTATAGCTGGCGTTGGTGTTTCTGATTCGATGGCACGGTAAATTTCTTCAGCTTCAACACAGCCAGTAGAGCTGGCAATTTTTCTTACAACTGCATAAATAGCGCTATATGTGAAAAGGAGAAAAGCGCCTCGAGCTTCCTTCTCAATTGCAAAGTTTGTTTGAGATGGATTTTCGCGAATCTGCTGCGCGATTGTTTGGATTACCTCTTCTTTTGCGATGTCTGATATATCTATAAAGAATTGCAGAAATCTAAGTCCGCAACTGTATGATTCTTTTAATAGGGTCGATAGTTCCGACTTGTTAAGGGATGCATGTCGGTTTCGTACAATTTGCCCAATGAGTTCGGATCCTTTGAAAACCTTATTGATATTTGCAAACAAGCTATTATCGTCACGATCCTCGGGCTGAGGGCCTGTTATTTCAATTTCACTATCTTGTTCTGCTTCCAATGACTGTTGGTGTTTTTCACGTTCCTCTTGGATTTTTCGCTCTTCAATTACTAATTTCGGAATTTCTTTCAAGAACTCTTCTAGGAACGCGGTGTCCTTCGCCTCTAATGTTGCGGGCGCATGGTCGCTAAAAAGCTCCATTAGGCACATTTCTATTTCATCGAGAATCCAGCTCTCTTTTGTATGGTGAGTGATGAAGATAATTATATTCGCGTAGTCTTCACGATGCAGCCCTTCTAAGAGCTTTTTGATCTCTGTCTTTATAAGCTCGCTTTTGCTGAACGAGTCAGCTATCTTTTTGGCTGCAAAGAAGTAGTATATATATGGATACTTGAATGAGATCAAGTTGTCTTTTGATGCTAAGATGTTGCACTTGTGAAGATCTTCTGTAACTTTAGTGCGATCGACGCTTAAGTATTCTTGCGCGTAACTATCATAAAAACTTGACAGGGTGCTCGTAGTAAGCGGTTTTCCTTCGTTCTTGTACTGAGCCCATGCAAGCTCAGTCATTACATTCATGTATTTATCAATTTCTTTTTGCTTGATGTCAATTCGTTCTAACGCTTGGTAGACTAAGCTCTGATAGCAGTGGCCGTGGGATGTCATATCTAAGCGTTGCGATGTATAGGCTTCAAGCATTTGAAGTATGGATAAAATGAATATGGGCTTAGACGGAATAAGCTTTTTCCGAATTATTGAATTGATTTTTGTAGTTATTTCGTCGCATTCCTTATACATCGCGGCTTCATCCAGAGATTCTTCGACACCCAAAGAAACCCATCGCTCTATAAGTTTGGCGCGCTTAAAATTACCGAAGTCATTGATCTGATAAATATTGAAAATTTCCAGTTCTTCATGATCTGGTATTACGTATCGAAATGTGTCTTTGGCAAAAAAAACTAGTGCCGGGTATGTGGATTTTAGCGTTGATATTAACTGGTCGAAATGTTTATTGTTTAGTCCGTGCAGATGTATATCGTCGATAATTACAGTGATATTTTCTGTGGAGGACTTTTTAAGTTGTTCTGTAGATGTGTGCTGTTCGGCTAAACGCTTCTCAATGAGTGCGTTAATATTTGCAGAGCGCACTTCGCAACCATTTATATACACGGATAGATGGCCGGCTTCATTTATTTGACGGCAGAGGAATTTAGCAAGTGACGTTTTTCCGGCTTGCTCTTCTCCGATGACGATGGATAAATTTGAATCTTTTATTAAATTGTGTGCGCTTATGCTTTTTCTTATCTTGCTAGTGAAGCTCTTATTTACTACAAGAAGATCCGGTTCTTCGTATATTTTGCTAAGCTTAACCTTGTCCACAACACGGTGCGTTAACGTCACTTCCGTATCATCGAGCCAATGTTCATGAGACTCGGAGAAGCTGGGTTTTCTGCCATTGTTAGTCACTAATTCATTCATCGGCCTAGCCTCTAAGTATTCGGCGATTGCTGAACGTAAACCTTCGACTACATTTTTCCATGCTTCATCTTTGTCTTGCCATTTGTTCACTGGCTTTCTATCAGTGGGTAAGCCTTGTAATTCTTCTACGACTGAGCCTTTTACATCTGTGACGCGAATATATACTGGTATGACTCTGGTGAGTTTTAATTTATGTCTCTCTAGTGCTACACTCATCTCTTTATCGTAGCAGTATTCTGAGTATATGAAATCAGGGCTCACTAGCAACAAAACAATATCGGCGGCCTCAAGTTGTTTGTCAATTTCGTTTCTCCATGAGCTACCTCCGGTAATCTTTCTATCAGTCCATGCGGATATTTCGCCCTGTCGTTGCATATTGGTTAAGTACTTTACAAGGCTATCGTGAAATTCTTGATCTTCATGGCTGTAGCTGATAAAAACATTTACTAGAGAAGCCATTTTTTTTTCCTGTGCACAAAGCGGTTTTTAATATTATTGATGGCTCTAAAAGGCTGTCAGGCACCTAGTACAAAATTAGGGGCTTTAGTCTAATATTTCGCGAATTTGTTTTAGAAAATCTTTGGAGTAGATGTTTTCTGGGCGCGTTAACATATGAGTTGAACGCCGCTATCAGATTTTTTTCAGTACGAATGAAATTATTCAGCAAGACAGATGTGAAAAATTTAAATTTTCGGTGGGTTTGATAGGCTATTTCTATGACTGTTGAAGCTGGCCCTATCAGGGAGTCATCGCTTTCCAATGCGAATCGAAATGTCATTTTCTGTCCCGTCCGATGGGTTTATTAAGTACTGTCAGTATGCCACCGTCGGCGCGATAAAAAAAAGCACCATGCTTGATGAGGGGACTTGGGTATCCAGCCGTCCTGTTATGTTCACCATTCCTGCTCATGTCCCTGATGCGTCGAAGCGAACGGGCCTATGACTGCTATGTTCAAAAGCCTCGATCACAGACATACATATATCCCCCACGTCATCCCGCCAAGAATGCTGAGTGTTATCAGGGATCAAGTCCCCTGCGACCTGTGGGAATGTCCATCACGCGGGACTGACGCCTCTTTACGAACGGGAATTTGGACATGATCTGGCCTCTTGAATACTTCCAAATAAGTGGGCGGGGTGCAGGCTGCACTGGCTGACGAGACCAGCGCCGCGAGATCCTGAGTCGGATGAAGGCAGTGAAGCGATGACCGGGGCATGCCTGACTGTCAGTCAGGTGCAGTCCATTCCGTGGGCTGCGGCTCCATCATCTGCATCGCTGTTGCTGGTGACTTCGGTGTTTGTCACACCGATTGTCACGAGGGGGAATGCCGCAATGCCTTGTACGAGTTGGGCTGCAGTAGCGATAGGAGCGCCCGTCTCTTTCCGGGAGAAAGAGACGGGCGCAGGTTGGCGCACGGGAATGGCCAAGCGGATAGGTTGCTGCAGGGCAGCTATGAAAGGGAATGAGTTGCCGCAGTGGGCATACTGATAAAAGTAGGCATCCATCACATCGCTGTGACCCTGCGAGCCACCGGACGCTAATCGCACTTTGGGAGAACCACCACCGTGTGGCGTAGCCTTAAAGGTTGTGCCTACCTGGGTCGCTGTCGTTTAGCTCGCCCTCTAACTCCCCTCAATCAAAGCCCGCTCCTCCAGCCAAATTTCTTGGACAAACTGATCCGTAATCGCGTAAATGCCATGCCCGCGCCGCATGATGATGTTCTCCGCTACCAGCGCAATCACCACCGGTTGAATCTCTTCAACCCGCACCTCGCGCCCCACTGACTTTGAATACTCTGCTGCCGCATCGGTGGAGAAGATCCCGCGTGCATCGCCTTCTGTAGAGGCGATTTTATTGAAAATTGCCAGAGCCAAACTGCCCAGTTGCTCGACTTTCTGTAGCTCAATGCTCGCAGCCGCCGAGCGCAAGGTGCTGGCAATTACGGGTAGGAAGAGGTCGGGTTCACCGTCCTGCTGCAAGAGTTGACGCAGGGCCTTGAGCATTTCCTCAGGTCGATTCCCCAAGGTGTTGAACGCCTCGATGGCGACTTCGAGGGACGGCAGCTTTTTCTTGTTCACCGTCATGGCGAGTCGGTTGAGCAGGAACTCCACGTAATCACCGCCCAGCACCGGGTAGGCGGTTGACGTGGCGCCGGAAAACGCCTGGTTGCGTTTGGCGGTTAATTCGCTTACTTGCGCCCTGTGCGAGCCGGTTCCTATAAACAGGAAGTAACCTGGCGTACCTGGGCGCGGGTTGATGGCGTCGCGTGCGGCCTTGAGTGCCAGAAGCAGCTGGTTGCCATCGTCAGAGGACATTGCGTGCTGCACTTCGTCGATGATCAGTACCAAATCGGTCTTCGCCTGATCGACGACCTCTGTCAGTGCTTGCGCCAGCGTGGGGCCGTCGGCGTTACCAATGTTGTCGAGTTTGAACCCGAATTTGAATCCCGCAGCGCCAACATCAACGTTGCTGACGCGCTTGAGGACGTCTAGGACGGAAGAGCCCGGCGTCTGCAGGTCTTTCAATGTTTTATAGATGGCGTTGTGCACGAGCGTAGCCGGGTTGGCCAGGGTGTCGCTCCATAGGTCGACGTAGATGACCAGAGCGCCTGCTGCTTCCAAGGCAGGGATCAGGTCATTTCTCAGAAAAGTCGTTTTGCCTGTGCGGCGCAGGCCAGAGAGGAACAGGCCTGAGCGTAGACCTTCATCAAGTACACCAGGATGAAGAAGCTGATTTGCCATTGATTCAGCCAGTTCAGGGCGCTGAAAGATGCTGCTCATGCAATTATCCCTTTTTATGGATACGCCATAATTATTGCTATTTCATAATTTAGCATAAAGCTTGGAAAGTGAATCTTTGATGCAAAGTCATTGATTCGGGAGGTTTTGATAAGTTGGAAGTGATGCGAAATAGTGCGAGGGGGGTACTACGAAGTGTTTCCAGAGACATTAATACCCCAGAAACAACAAAGCCCTCGTATTTCTACGAGGGCTTTGTTTTATATGGTGCCGGCACCAGGAGTCGAACCCGGGACCTACTGATTACAAGTCAGTTGCTCTACCAACTGAGCTATACCGGCGTGTTAGGGCGACGATTATAGCGATTGGATAGCTTCTGTAAACCCCTGAATTCAGACTATTTTTACGCAGCCGTCAGACCCGCCCCGCATATCCTTCTGCGGGGCCGGCCCGCCTTGCATCACACGCCGTTTTTCACGGCGTTGATCAGGTCCTGGCTCAGCACCTGCGCGGGGGCGACTTGTACGCTTTGGGTGTAGAACGGCGGCAGGTTCTGGGCCAGTGTCGATAACGCTTGTGCGGTGGTGTTGCCCGGCAGCAGCACGTATTGCAGGTTGGACGGATAGCTTTGCGGCACGGGGCCTTCCATGGTCGAGCCATAGGCGCCGAAGGTCATGACGGCTTGCGGTGTGGTCGGGTCGGGGGCGTAGAGGAAGACGAAGGCGCCGTACTTCGGATGCGTCAGGTATTGCCCGGCCTCGGCGCGAACGGCGGGGTCGGGATCATTCATCAGGGTCCAGCGCATGAGCGCATAACCGCGGGTGGTTTCCATAAAGGCTGTACGAATGGGCGACTTGTCCTCGGCGCCGGCCAGGCAGGCCAGCAGGTTGCCGAACGGATCAATCAGCGCGACCGAATTGAACACTTTGCCCTGCTGCGCTGTTTTCAACAGCGGCGGGGCAAGCTCCGCGCCGGGGTCGCGTGGGTTCGCCGATTGCACGGTCAGCGCAAACGGACTGAGCGCGGTGAGTGCCTGGCGCACTTTGCTGGTGGCGGGCAGGTTGGCGGGGTTTTGCAATTGATCTGGTGGCAAGCCGCTATTGTTGCTGGCTTCACGCACGGTGTTGACGCTCGCGGAGAAGATCGAGCTGCAGAGAAAATACGCCGGCGAATCGATGTACTGACCGCCAAACACCGGGGCGGTCGTAGAACCTTGATAGGCACGGCTGACCGGTGCCGCGACGCCGTAGTAACCCCACGTAGCTTGCGCTTGCAGGCGGATTTTCGGCGGCAGTGACGGGAAGGTGAACTGGCTGTTGTAGTTGATGCCGGCGTAGTCATCGATCGCGCTGACGGCGACGTTGAATCCTGCAGTCAGCAGCGAACCGGCGCACATGGCGCACGGGTCCAGCGTGGTGACGATCGTTAGCTGATCGGGCGGCGGCAGGTTCAGTGGTGCGACATTGTCGTAGTACCAGTCCACCAGTTGCCGCTCGCCGTGGGCGGTCGGGTCATGGGGTAGAAAGTAGGGGGTGCCGCTGCCCGGGAATGGCATCAGCACGTTGTTGTGCATGGCGGCGATGACCTCGCCCGTTGCGTTGTTGATGATGGCGCCGCCGACGGCGAAGGTTTGCTGCAGCGCCGCCTCGATGGCTTCGTTGGCGACGGTATCAACGGCTTCCTGCGCACTGTTCAATGTGCTCATGTTTGCTTAGCTCCATGCTAGTCCCTGATGTCAGAGAATTCTGACGCTTGGCAAAGATAGTCGAGGATTTCCAGGTCGTTTATGTTCTTTTGGCTTAACGCTTATGCACAACGGGCAGTCGAGCGCACTTGACTTGGCTCGAAAATGTGGACCCGTTCTCATTTGTGCGCAAATGCCTGTTTTTTCGGTTTTTTATCAGGGTGTACGAAAATTGAACAATAGCGTTTCACCCCTGAAACAGGCGCGAATATTGGATCCACGATAATTCCATCAACAGAGTTATCCACAGGCTGGAGCGAGTTAAGTGCGCTCTGCGAGCACCAGCAGGTTACGCGGTGTGAGCGGGGTTTCGCAGAAGGTTCCGAGGCGAACGGCATAACCCTGCTCGGAGAGGAAAAGAGCCCTATCGAGCACCAGCCAAAGCTCCAGCGGGCGTCGGAAAAGTCCGCGCAGCAGCTCCAGATTGCGCACTTGTGCGAGTCGCTGCCAACCCGCGGTTTCGACGGCTGACCAATCCTGCGGGCCGATTGTGGATAACTCCTTAAATGCGGCCAAATGATGGCAGTACTCGGAGAACGGTTTATCCAGCCATGTAGTCGGCAACGAGGGGGTGGGCAGGTATTCATCGACGCCGCGCAACTGCCGTTGCAGCAGGTCGAACCCGAGGCGGCGGGCCATGGATGTGTCGCGCTGACGTCGGACGCGCGCACCGGCGGTGACGGTTTCGCTCATCGGCAGCAAGAGATCGTCGAGGTTCAGCTGTAGGACAGAGCGCGCTGCCACCGAGGACATCGGCTGATAGTCGCTCCGACTGATTCGGTTATAGCAGCAAGGCGACACGGCCAGTTGTTTGCACCCGACGGCGCTGGCGAGCTGGATCAACCGCACATGCAGATCACCGCAAGCGTGCAGCGCCACCGGCGTGTGGTCGCAATTCAGTAATGAGGCGGTACTGGTCGCGAGCACATCCTGCTCGACATGCAGCGCGTGCAAATGATGACGTTGGCTAAGTGCCTGGCCGCTCAGGACCAGCGCCGGGTCATGTTCAAGGCAGGTGAGCTGTTGACCAGTCTGCAACAACCGTCGACCCAAGTGGCCTTTGCCAGAACACCAATCCAGCCAATGCGTCGGCGGTGTGGCAAACGAAAGCCGACTAGCAAACGCCTCGATCTGTTGCCACTTGCGCCCCGGCACATCGACGTTCAATCGATGCCCGGCCGCTGCAAGTGTATGAGTCGGCAGTTGACCCAGCGTGCTCAGCTCAAGCGACAGCGCCGCCAAGGTTGCAAACGGCTCCGGTGCGTCCAGAAGCGCTGGTTGGTGATGGGCGTTTTCTGCATCCTCAAGCGACCTGCCGCGTAGCCATGAAGCCAAATCCGGGTAGGACGTTTCCCAAGGAAGCCGTAGATGAGTAAACGGTCGAGGTTTCCACAGCGCCTGATGCTCGATCAGAAAAGTATCCAGCGCCATGAAACGGGCGAGCAGGGCCTCGCCCGTCAACACCTGGGAATCAACGCCCCTGGCAGGCATCGACGCGCAACCAGCGCTCCAGCAGCTTGAAGCCGCGGACCAGCACGTAGGCCATCAACAGATAGAACATGCCCGCGGCGAAGAAGATCTCCACCGGCAGATACGTGCGGGCAATGATGGTGCGCGCCATGCCGGTCAGTTCCAGCAGGGTCACGGTGCTGGCCAGGGCACTGGCCTTGAGCATCAGGATCACTTCGTTGCTGTACGCCGGCAGGCCGATGCGCGCGGCACGGGGCAGGATGATGTAGAACAGCGCCTTGGCCCGGGACATGCCCAGCGCCCGTGCTGCTTCAATCTCGCCCGGTGGAATCGCCTGAATTGCACCGCGCAGAATCTCGGCGATATAGGCGGCGGTGTGCAGCGTCATGGTGGCGGTGGCGCACCAGAACGGATTGCGCAGGTACGGCCACATCGAGCTGTTACGGACCGCGTCGAATTGCGCCAGGCCGTAGTAGACCAGGAACAGTTGAACCAGCAACGGCGTGCCGCGGAAAAAGAAGATGTAGCCGTAGGGAAATGCCCGCACGTACCAGCGTCGCGACGAACGCGCGATGCCCAGCGGGATCGCCAGCAACAGCCCGGCAATCACGGCGATGGCCACCAGTTCCAGGGTCAGCGTCGCGCCCTGAGCCAGTTTCGGCAGCCACTTGATGATGACTTCCCAGTTCATTGGGCGCTCCTCGCGAAGCCGCGTGCGGCGCGTTTTTCCATGAAGTGCATGCCGGTCATGGCGAGAATCGTCAGGCCCAGGTACATGAACGCGGCCACCATATAGAAGGTGAACGGTTGCTTGGACACGGTCACGCCGATTTGCGCATGACGCATGATTTCTTCCAGGCCGATGACCGAGACCAGCGCGGTGTCTTTCATCAGGATCATGAACAGGTTGCCAAGGCCGGGCAGGGCGATGCGCCACATCTGCGGCATGATCAGCCGGGTGAAGATGCGCAGCTTCGACAGGCCCAGGGCCACGCCAGCCTCACGGTGACCTTTGGGGATTGCCAGGATTGCGCCGCGAAACACTTCCGTGGCGTAGGCGCCGAAGCACAGGCCCAGGGCAATCACGCCGGCAGCGAAGGCACTGAGTTCAAGGCCGGGATTGCCGAACAGTTCGCCCAGGGCACGCATCATGTTGACCGTGCCGAAATAGATCAACAGCACCCAGAGCAATTCCGGGATGCCGCGGACCAGTGTCGAATAAGTGCCGCCAAGCCATTGCAGCGGCTTGTACGGGGAGGTCTTGGCCAAGGCGCCGAGCAAACCGAGCACCAGCCCGAGGCACAGGGCCGAGAGTGCCAGTTTCACAGTCATCAGCGCGCCAGCGGCGAGCGCCGGGCCGAATCCGTAGAGGTCGATAATCATGGATTTCTTTTCAAATCGCGGCAGGCAATGCCAAGGACGGGCGCCGTCAGTGAGCGGCGCCAGTCAGGCAGGTCAGGATCAGTAGATGCTGAACGGGAAGTACTTGTCGTTGATCTTTTTGTAGGTGCCGTCAGCAACGATTTCTTTCAAGGCGAGGTTCAGTCGCGCGCGAAGCGGGTCGCCTTTTCTTACAGCGATGCCGATCTTGTCGCTTTCTTCCACCGGGTCGCCTTTGAATTCGTAGGATTTGCCGGCGTCGCTTTTCAGCCACTCGTAGTTGACGTATTTGTCCGCGAGGATGCCGTCCAGTCGACCGGAAGTCAGGTCGAGGTAGGCGTTTTCCTGGGTGTCATAGAGTTTGGTTTCAACGCCTTCCATGTGGTCTTCCATCCAGGTGCCGGCGAGGGTCGCGCGTTGCGCACCGATCACTTTGCCTTGCAGGGAATCCTTGTCGGTCTTGAAGTCGACGTCTTTCTTGGCGATGAATTGCAGCTTGTTCGAGTAGTACGGGTCGGTGAAGTCCACCGCTTGCTTGCGCTCGTCGGTGATCGACATCGAGGAGATCAGGAAATCGAACTTCTGGGCATTCAGGGCCGGGATGATGCCGTCCCAGTCGGAGGTGACCACGGTGCACTCGACTTTCATCTTGGCGCACAGGGCGTCGCCGATTTCCTTGTCGAAGCCGACGACATTGCCACTGGCATCTTTGTTGTTGAACGGCGGGTAGGCCGCTTCGATGCCCATCCTCAAGGTCTCGGCGGCGGCACCGGCGCTGAACGCCAGGGTGACGGCGGCAGCCAGGAAGATTTTTTTGAAGTTCTGCATGCGGGTAGCTCCGTTAGCGGTTGCTGGACATGAATTGTTTGCAGCGCGCCGAAAGCGGGTTTTCGAACACCTGCTGTGGCGATCCTTGCTCTTCTACCAAGCCCTGGTGGAGGAACACCACTTCGCTGGACACCTGACGGGCGAAGCCCATTTCGTGGGTGACCAGCAGCATGGTGCGACCTTCTTCGGCCAATGCGCGGATGACATTAAGTACTTCCTGGACCATTTCCGGGTCAAGGGCGGAGGTGGGTTCGTCGAACAGGATCACCTTGGGTTGCATCGCCAGCGTGCGGGCGATGGCGGCGCGTTGTTGCTGGCCGCCGGAGAGTTGCGCCGGATAGGCGTGGCGCTTGTCGGCAATGCCGACCTTGGCCAGCAGGGCTTCAGCCACTTCAGTGGCTTCGGCCTTGCTCTGGCCGAGCACGCGGCGCGGTGCTTCGATGATGTTGTCGAGCACGCTCATGTGCGGCCACAGATTAAAGTTTTGAAACACAAAACCAATCTCGCTGCGCAGGCGATTGATCTGCTTGCCGTCGGCGGCGACCAGTTCGCCGTTCTTGGCGGCTTTGAGTTTGAGTTCTTCGCCGGCCACCAGGATCTGGCCCTGCTGCGGATTTTCCAGCAGGTTGATGCAACGCAGGAAGGTGGACTTGCCGGAACCGGAGGAACCCAGGATCGAGATCACATCGCCGTCGCGGGCGGTCAGCGAGATGCCTTTGAGCACCTCAAGCTGTCCGTAGCGTTTGTGCAAGTTGCGGATTTCAAGCGCGGGCGCGGCCTCAGCCATGTGCATTCCTCATAGTGTTTCGCTCCTGCTGTTGGCGGGCCTTCCTGGCGAGGCGGCCAACCTAGCATAGCGTCTGAACGGCAGCCAACAGCGCTACGGGCGGTAAACGGGCGGTGTGTGGCCGGTTGTCGCATCGGTACAGCAGACTGTCGCGCTGCTATCAACCGAACAGCCGTTTGAACAGCGGCTTGCCAATGAAAAGCGCGGTGGGTTGCGCAAAAAGGGCGCGATGTTGCCAGCTTTGGCCGGGTGTTGGAAGCGCTATCCGGCCAAAGGGTCTCTATCCGCACTTTTATCGTGCGTCGAGCCTTTTTTCTGCGTGTTTCCGGTGCGCCGATTCGTTCTTGAAAGTGGGTCGCAGGGTAACGTTCTGGCGAATTGCCATTAATCTCAATGGGTTGCGATGACTGTCCGGTCACGCCACAGCCCCCGCGCTTGACCAGTCTGTAACATTTTGGCGCAATTATTGCGTGCAGAATCCAGAACGTCCCGTTGGTTTCTTTTTACGAGAAGGAACACCAGACGGGATGGATGCACATCGCTTTCCCTTACAAAGGTAGTTTCAATGAGCAGTACCCCAAGCTCCAATGGCCTCGAACAGGGGCTCAAACCGCGTCATGTGACCATGCTGTCGATCGCCGGGGTTATCGGTGCCGGCCTGTTCGTCGGCTCCGGCCACGCCATCGCCGCCGCAGGCCCGGCCGTGCTGTTGGCCTACGCCGCTGCGGGTGCACTGGTCGTTCTGGTTATGCGCATGTTGGGCGAAATGGCCGTCGCCTCGCCGGACACTGGCTCGTTCTCGACTTACGCCGATCGCGCGATCGGTCACTGGGCCGGTTTCACCATCGGCTGGCTCTACTGGTGGTTCTGGGTGTTGGTGATACCGCTGGAGGCCAACGCCGCCGCAACGATCCTGCACGCCTGGTTCCCGAATGTGGCGATCTGGGCGTTCACGCTGGTCATCACGTTGCTGCTGACGATCACCAACCTGTTCAGCGTGAAGAACTACGGTGAATTCGAATTCTGGTTCGCCCTGGTCAAAGTCGTGGCGATCATCGGTTTCATTGGTCTCGGCATTCTGGCGATCTTCGGCTTCCTGCCGACCAGTCAGGTCAGCGGTGTGTCGCACCTGTTCGACACCCAAGGTTTCCTGCCGAACGGCATGGGCGCGGTGCTGGGCGCGATCCTGACCACCATGTTCTCCTTCATGGGCACCGAGATCGTGACCATCGCGGCCGCGGAATCGAAGAATCCGGGCCAGCAGATTTCCAAGGCTACCAACTCGGTGATCTGGCGGATTGGCTTGTTCTACCTCGTTTCGATCTTCATCGTCGTGGCGCTGGTGCCTTGGAATGACCCGGTACTGGCTGCCGTAGGTTCTTACCAGACCGTGCTGGAACGCATGGGCATCCCGAATGCCAAGCTGATCGTCGATATCGTGGTGTTGGTTGCCGTGACCAGTTGCCTGAACTCGGCGCTCTACACCGCTTCGCGCATGATGTTCTCGTTGGGCAAGCGCGGCGATGCGCCGGCCGTTTCCCAACGCACCAACAAGAGCGGCACGCCGTACTGGGCCGTGATGCTGTCGACCGCTGCTGCGTTCCTCGCGGTATTCGCCAATTACGTGGCCCCGGCCGCCGTGTTCGAATTCCTGCTGGCCAGTTCCGGCGCCATCGCCCTGCTGGTGTACCTGGTGATCGCGTTTTCGCAACTGCGCATGCGCAAGCAGCGCATGGCCCGCGGTGAAAAGATCGCCTTCCGCATGTGGCTGTTCCCGGGCCTGACCTATGCGGTGATCATCTTCATTATCGTGGCCCTGACCGTCATGCTGTTTCAGGAAGCCCATCGCGTGGAAATCCTCGCAACCGGTGTACTGAGTCTATGCGTGGTGGCTGCTGGTTTGTTCGTGGCTCGCCGCCGTCGCAATGAGCCATTGGTTGCCGCCGTGACGCGCTGAGTCTCACGGCCGCTGTCGCTGTACCTGAAACGACCGCCATCAGAAATGATCGCGGTCGTTTCTGCTTTCATTCAAGCGCTTTATCGGTTGGCCTGGTGATGGACACGATGATGTCTAAATAGTAGCCTTCTCGCCGAATGTGTATCTCGCTGTTGCGGGTACGATGGAGTTTCAGGACATGGATTGTTCGACGCCCCCAGCCTTCCCGGCTAAAGCCCCCGACTTTTTTGCCTGCTCTCTCATCTGCCGCGTTTCACAGATGCATTTGCGTGCGCCTGCCGTTTGCGTGGCAGCCACGGCCAGCGCTGCATGGAGATAGCCCGGCCATTCAGCCAACCCATTGGGGCATCAAGGAGACAGGCATGGCGTTTACATCGGTTGTGTTCAAAAACCCTAACACGGGTGCCATGAAGGAAGCCCCGATCGGCTTTTCGTGGACCGTGTTTTTCTTTGGCTTCATTCCGCCGCTGTTCCGTGGCGACATCAAGTATGCAGCGATCATGTTCGTCCTGGCCTGCTTCACCTTCGGCCTCAGCAACTTCGTGTTCATGTTCATCTACAACAAGCTCTACGTGCGCGACCTGATCGGCGCCGGCTTCAAGGCTCAATCCATCGCCAGCGGCGACCTGAGCTACGCCAGCGCCAAGATCGGCATGGAAATTCCACGCCTGGATGCTGTTGCTGCCTGATGGGTGTTTGACGTTTGCAAAAAAATGGCCGCTGTCTGTAAGGACGGGCGGCCGTTTTTTTCGATGCTCGATTTAATCGGGTTGAGTCCAGTCCTGCACACGTATACCTGGGACCCGTTCAAACTCTCGCCTGTTGTTGGTGACCACGATCAACCCTCGTGAGCGCGCATGCCCGGCGATCATCTGGTCATAGGGGCCTATGGGGGTTCCAGCCTTTGCGAGTTCGGATCGAATCATTCCGGTGTGCGCAGCGGCTTCATTGTCAAAGGGCAATACATCGAGGCGTGCCGCCATGCCCTCGATCACCGCGAGGTTCTTTTCGGGAGCTGCCGATTTTTCGGCACCGTAAATTAACTCCATCAGCGTGACAGCGCTAATACACAACTGCCCGTCATGGAGGTTAAAAGCCTCTCTAACAATTTGCGGTTTGTTTTTGATGGTGAAAATGCAGATGTTGGTATCGAGCATGAACTTGATCATCAGAACGATTCACGCTCCTGATCGATGGGTTGTTCACGATTGGTCATGAAATCTGTACTTACGCTGCCTCCGTCGAACCAGCTATCCCACGTCTCGTCCGCGGGAGTAATAAGGCGAGCTCTGCCGATAGCAATTACGTTCACTCTTTTTACATCGCTTGGCATTGCAACGGCTTTGGGAAGGCGGACAGCCTGGCTTCGATTGCTCATGAAAAGTGTTGTCTGTTCCATTTGGCCTCCCTGTTTCTAACGGTCTCGTCCTTCACAGAGTAGATTTCTAGAGGGATATGTCAACGGGATATACATCGGCACTGACAAAAGGTCATTCCAAATGGTTTATTTGCCACGTCTCAGAAAAACGGCCGCGGTCTGTAAGGACATGCGGCCATTTTTGTTTTCACTCAAAGGCGATTACTCGCTCTTTTCTTCCCGCGCCTCCAGCGACTGACGATAGCTGTCCAGTGCATCGCCGAAGTCGGTGATGAACTGTGGATCGGTCAGCCACGCCTGAGCGGTGTCGCGGTCCATGCCGTCGGCCCACATGCGGTAGTCGATCAGCATGTCGGCAGCCAGGTGGGTCGCGGCCATGGCTTCGTTGTCGGCGTTTTCCATGTCCAGCAGTTCTGGATGCTCGTTGATGATGTCGGCGAGGTTCGACAACAGTGTCAGCAGCATGTCGTTGCGGCTGGTGGCTTCGGCGTCGCGCATTTTGCTGAACATCGCCAGGGTGTATTCCGGGATTGGCTCACCGATGTCGCCCAGCTCATCGTCCAGTGCGGCGGGTTTTCGGCCGTGGATGTTGATCTGTTTGGCTTTGATCTTGGCGCGCTTGGCGCGTTTCTGCTGCTTGTTCAGGGATGCCATGGGAACTCAGTTCGGTGTCGGTGGATTTTGGGCGGCGATGGCTGCGGAAGCCGCGACGTAATCAACCTGGAAGGCTGGGGATTCGATCCAGGCCAGGGCGCCGGCTTCGTCTGTTTCGGTAGACCATTGGCGATATTCGATCAGCGCGGCAATGATGAAGTCCGTGGCGGTTTCCTCGCCTTCCTGCAGCAGCACCAGCGCGAGCAGCGGGTGCTCGAGGAACACCGTGCACATGGCCTGCTGGCTGATCTTTTCGGCGTCGATCATTTCTTTGAACAGGTCGGTCAGGTCCACCGATTCGAAGTCGATGCGATCATCGTTCGGGTCCAGCTCGACCGGCGCGGCAGGCCGTTGGGTGCGGTTCTGCTTGGCCTTGGCTTTGGCGCGGGTCGCGCGTTTCTGCTGTTTGTTGGCGGAGCCCATGGGTTTTGATCCATCGTGCGTTAAAGGGATTCGCTGCGCGGCACTATCCGCCCGGGCGTATCGCGGGGCAGCTCGCCACTGTGCAGCCAGGACAATGCTATGGGCCATAGTGTGGCTTGGTATGCGCTGCGAAAAAAGGCGAAATGTCCGACCTGTTCTTCGCCGATGTCTTCGGGGGCGATTCGCAGGTGGGTGTTCGTGCCGCCGGTGAAGTAACCGAGCAGGCGTTCGATGGCGGGGATCGTGCCGTAGGGATCGTCCGTGATGCTGATCGCCAGGGTGTTCGCAGTCATCGTTGCGAAGGGCATCTGGCCGATTTTTGCGTTGAGCGCGCGGCCGCTGGGGCGCGTCTCATATCGAGTAGTGGGCATTGCCCAGTCGCGAACCACCCCGGCGGGCGTGTCTTCCAGCCAACCAAGGCGTTTGCCGGGAAAGTAGCCGCAAATCATCGTGATCAACGGCATCACCACATGCCACTTACCGAACATGCGCCAGCGATGAGCCGGCGCGTAGTCGCGCCAGTAAGCGAATTGTGCGCCGACCGTCACCAGGCGCCGGATAATCTTCCCGGACACCCCCAGGCCCGCTGCACAGCCGCCAAAGCTGTGGCCGACCACGTCGATGGGCTGGCCGGGGAATTCGCGCTCAGCGCGCTCGAGCATCGCCTGGAAGTCCAGTGCGCCCCAGTCGGACCATGACGCCTTCAATCCTTTTAGAGACTCAGGTCGCGATTCGCCGATGCCGCGATAATCATAGGTGACGACGTCGAAGCCGTTGGAGAACAGGTAGTCGGCGAAGCGTGAATAGTGTCGGCAGCGCACCGAGGTGGCGGCGTTGATGATGACGACCGGCCGAGCAGTGTCTTGAGAGGCGTGCCGCCAGGTGAAGCCACCCAGGATAAAGCCGTCTGCCGCGGGCTCCCTGAACGGTTCGCCGGAAGCGGAGGCTGGCAGCGGCGACTCGATTTGAGCGGGGGCCAGTGACGTGTCCTGCACATTCATCGACTTCGAACCTTTGCGGGGAGTTGCCAACGATAGTCTTCACGGGGCGGGTGGACAATCGTCCGTGGTTAATCCATGGCCAGAGCGCGGTCTTGAAGCGCGGCCCGTTCCCGATCCAGTTCCGCGCGCAGTTCCTCCTCGCTGGGCAGTACTGTCCTGTATTTGCTGGCGAAAAGCTGTTCGGTGTCTTTCAGCATCGAGTAGCGCACCACCGATTCGTCCTTTTGCGCACAGAGAATGATGCCAACGGTGGGCCCGTCCTCCGGTCCGCGTTTGAGGTCGTCATACATTCGAACGTACATGTCCATCTGGCCAACGTCCTGATGGGTCAGCTCGCCGCGTTTGAGATCGAAGATGACGAAGCACTTGAGCAGGTAGTTGTAGAACACCAGATCAATGTAGAAGTCTTTGCTGTCGGTGCTGATGCGCTGTTGGCGCGCGATGAACGCAAATCCTTTGCCCAGTTCGAGCAGGAAGGCCTGAAGCTGGTTGATCAATGCCTGCTCGAGATTGGTTTCCTGGTTCAAGCCTGTGTTGGGCATACCCAGAAACTCCAGCATGACCGGATCCCTGATGAAGTCCCTGGGCTGTACGTTCATTTTCTGAATGTTGCTGGCGGCTTCCTGCTCTACGGCAGCCCGGTCACGGCTCGTCAGCAAGCGCTCGTAGTAGAGGGTGTTGATCTGACGTTCCAGGGCGCGGCTCGACCAGTTTTGGTTGGCGGCTTCGTTCATGTACCAACGGCGTGCCTTGTCGCTGTCGACTCGCAGCAGTCTGCGATAGTGGGTCCAGCTCAATTCGTGACGCAGTGCGTCACGAATTGGAAACGCCTTATAAAAGAGGCGCATATAGCGAAGGTTGGAGGCGTCAAAGCCTTTGCCAAAGTCCTCTGTCAGATTCCGGGCCAGCGTTGCCAGCAACTGCTTCCCATACTCCGCCCGTCGAGCCCCTTCCTGCTCGAACTCCACGATATGGCGTCCGATCTGCCAGCAGGTTTGCACCTGCACGGTATCAACCGTTCGCAGCACTTTCTGCCGGGCCTGGCGGATCAGCTCGCCAAGATTGCCCAACAGCGAGGCGAGTTGAAGGTCCTGCGTGCTTTCAGGTTTGGGTAGGCTCATGAAATCTTCCGCCGAGGGATGAACAGGCAGGAGAGGATGGCAGCGACGGTGGGGGCGGGGATGCCGGGCGCGGCTGTAAAACCGGAAGGAAAGTCCGATTGGATTTGCAGGATCGCTCCTACGGCAATCCGCACCCGAGGAAACCATGTGTAGTCCAATTCGCAGTGAGCTCAAGCACTAATCAATCTGAAACCAGGACGGTCGGCAGCAAATCCAAATAAGGGTAACGATTGAGCTCCGTGGAGCTCGGGAGTCCCCCCTATGAAACCTATTCATGCGTTGCTGTTGCCCATCGCTGCCATGGGCCTGTTGATGTTCCCGGTGATGTTGCAGGCTGCCAGCCTTGAGCCTGTGGATAATTCAGGCGTGCAGGTTCAACGGCAGGATCAAAACGGAGTGGCCTACCTGTCTGGCGGTATCGGCGTGGATGAGGCGAAAGCCATCCAGCAAGCGACGGGCTACAACCTGCACATGACGTTTTCCATCGGGCCGGAAGGCAAATATGTGCCGGACGTCGATGTGGTTGTGCAGAAGGCCCAAGGGCAAACCGTGCTGACACTCACCCAGGCGGGCCCGCTGGTTTACGTGCAGCTGCCACCTGGCAAGTACACCGTTGTTGCAACGCGTAACGGCGAAGAGCGGCGCGATACCACAGACGTCGGACGCGGCTCGCCGCGCAACCTGGTTTTTACCTGGAAGGGCGACGAGTAGCCGGGCCTGAACAAATCCCAGGCATAAAAAAACCCTGAATCTTGCGATTCAGGGTTTTCGGTATTTGGTGCCCAGAGACGGAATCGAACCGCCGACACGGGGATTTTCAATCCCCTGCTCTACCGACTGAGCTATCTGGGCAACGGGGCGCATTAAACGGGTTTTTCAGGGGGTCGTCAAGCAAGTTTTCAAAAAAAATTTAACTATTACCGTCGCTTACGTTCCGACCCCCGATGAAACGGGATTATTCTGCCGGCGGAACGTAGCCGTCAGCCTTGGCGTATTCCTCGCCGGAGAAGTACTTGTCCATCTCGCCCTGCAAATATTTGCGGTCTTCGGCGTTCATCATGTTCAGGCGTTTTTCGTTGATCAGCAGGGTCTGGTGTTTCTGCCAGTCGGCCCAGGCCTTGGCCGAGACGTGGTCAAAAATGTCCTGGCCTTTTGCGCCAGGGAAAGGAGCGCGCTCCAGGGCGGGCAGTTCTTCTTTGTACTTGCGGCACATGATGGTGCGGGTCATGACGACTCTCCTGCGTTCAATACGGCGGCCGCGCGTTCGAGCAAGGTTTTGACCGGGGCAGCAAGGCCCAGGCGCGGCGGGGTGGCGAGGTTATACCAGAGCCAGTCAGCCTCGGCCACGTGATGGCCGGCCTCCTGGACCTGAACCAGCCAGGGTTCGATGGACAACTGGAAGTGGCTGAAGGTGTGCACCAGGCTCGGCAGCGCTTGTTGCGTGCCCAGTTCCAGCGAGTGCTGTGACGCGAGGTGCTGCAGGTCGTCGAGGTCGTCGAGTTCCGGCAGGCTCCAGAGCCCCCCCCACAAGCCGGTGGAAGGGCGACGGTAAAGCAGAATCGCGCCTTCACCGTTGGCGAGCATCGGCATCAGCGTGCGCTTCTGTGGCACGGTTTTGCGCGGTTTGGGGATCGGGTAGCGGGTTTCCAGGCCGAGCATGTGCGCTTCGCAGCCTTTTTCCAGCGGACACAGCAGGCAACTCGGTTTGCTGCGGGTACAAAGCGTGGCGCCCAGGTCCATCATCGCCTGGGTGTAGGCGTTGACCCGATCATGGGGTGTGAAGCGCTCCGCGGTCGCCCACAGCTGTTTCGCGACTTTCGGCTCGCCCGGGTAGCCTTCTTGCGCCGTAAACCGCGCCAGCACCCGTTTGACGTTGCCGTCCAGGATCGGCGCGCGCAACCCCATGCTCAGGCTGGCAATGGCGCCCGCCGTGGACAGGCCGATCCCCGGCAGCTCCACCAGTTTTTCCACATCCCGCGGAAATTCCCCGCCGTACTCGGCGACGACAATCTTCGCGGTCTTCTGCAGGTTGCGCGCGCGGGTGTAATAACCGAGGCCGGTCCACAGGTGCAGCACTTCGTCTTCCGGTGCAGCGGCCAGGGCTTCGACCGTCGGCAACGAGGCCATGAACCGGTCGAAATAATTCAGCACCGTGCTGACCTGGGTTTGCTGCAGCATGATTTCCGAGACCCACACCCGATACGGGGTGATGCCCTGTTGCCAAGGCAAATCGTGGCGGCCGTGGCGGTCGTACCAGTCCAGCACCGCCGTTGAAAACTGCTCGGCTTTCATCGCTTGAACAGCCCCTTCAGCGCGTTTTTCAGTTCAGGGCTGACCTTGTCGCCGAGTTTCTCATCGATCTTTTCGCTGAGCTTGTCGCCCGCCAGTTTGGTGGCGACCTGGCCCATGCGCTCGTTGTCGAGGCGGCAGGCTTTGGCGCCGAGTTCCAGCGGACCGCGGCAACGCAGTGGCCATTCGATGCCGACGAACTTGTCGCCGACCTGACAGGCCGGGTCCGGCATCGCGCTGGTGTCGCCTTCGACGATGATGCCGACGCGGTAATCCATGCCCAGCACCCGCAGGTCGACGTCACCGTCACCGTTGACGGTCATGCCGGGGATGCGCACTTTGAGGTCCGGGTTGCTCGCCACGCCGTTACGGAAGATCAGGTTGCCCTTGAGCTCCTGGAACGGCGTGTCCTTGCCGCGCGGCTCACCGCTCAGGGTTTTGCGGTTGAGCGTGGCGATGCCTTTGCACAGTTGCTGTTCGAGGTTGGCATTAAGCAGGACGCCGTTGTTGATGACGAAACTGGCGTTGCCGTTGAGGGTCTCGATCAGCGCTTTCTGACTGTTGCCATTGCCGGTCAGGCTGCTGTTGAGCGTGACCAGGCCTTTGACTGGTGGATTCTTGCCCTGGCTTTCGAGGATTTTCTCCACCGGCACTTTGTTGATGCGGGTCTGCATGTTCAGCGCCGGTACGTCCTGGCGCACGTCGAGGGTGCCCTTGGATTCAAAGCTGCCGTCGTACAAGTCGCCGCGCAGATTTTCGAGGGTGAGCAGACCTTCCTTGCCATTGGCCTTGAGCGCCGCGTTCTGGATCGGCAGCTTGTCGAGGGTCAGTTGGCCGAACGTCAGGTCGGCGTCCACATCGAGTTTGCTCAGGCGCTCCACCGGCAACAGGCGCTCGGTGCTCCATGCGCCTTTGGTGGGTTTGTCCGGCAGCGGTGTGCTGCCGGCGCCGGCCATGGCATCGGCCTCGGTGCTGGCCACTTCGGCCTGTCGCACCTGCGTCGCGCTGTTGGCTTCGGCGGATTTTGGCGGCAGGTAGCGGTCGACGTTGAACGTGTCAGCCTTGAGCACCGCCCGCAGCGATTGCTTGGCAAAATCTTCGACGGCGATGCGGCCGCTGAAGGTGCTGTCGTCGATTTTCAGGTTGATGTTGTCCAGCGCCAGGCTGGTCGGCGTGCCGGCAACGCGGCTGACCAGTTCGACTTTGCTCAGGCTGCCTTCGGCCATGGCCGGGAGCGTTTGACCGATGCTGTCGACGAACTTGGCCAGATCGAATTGCGCAATCGAAATCCCGCCGTTGACCTGCGGGGTCTTGTCCAGGTCGTTGACCTTGAGCTCACCCAGCGCGCGCAACTGATTGGCGGAGATTTTGATGCCGGTCCATTCGGCAACGTTCGCCGCTTTATCCAGCAGCAACTGCCCTTGGGCGGCAAAGGTCACGGTTTTGCCTTGCAGCGGATCGCCGGCGAGTTCGCCGGACAGTTTCATGTCTTCGAATTTATAGCGTTGCAAGGCCCGTTCGAAACGCAGCTCGCCGTTGAGCTCGGTGCGCACCCGCAGAACGGGCTGGTTGGTGCCGAGGAACGCAGTGAGCTTGAGCGGAATGTTGGTGGAGTCGTGCACCGGGCCGGTGCTCAGCTGGATGCTTTCGGCGCTGAACTGCTTGCCGGTCTTTTCGTCGCTGTATTCGACGCGGGCGTTGTTGACGGTCAGGCTGTCGATGTCCAGGCGAATCGGTTGGGCCGGCTTTTCCACCTGGACGGTGGTTTGCGAGGCAGGTTCGCCGGGGGTGACGGGAGGTGCGGCCGGGTTGGCAGCCGTTGGCACTTTGCCGATGTCTTCCCAGTTGCCGTGGCCATCCTTGTCGCGGTTCAGGCGCAGGTTCAGGCCTTCGACGCGCACGTCGCTCATCTGCACTTCACGGCGCAGCAGCGGCAGCACGCGCACCGACAGGCCGAGCATCTGCAGGTCGGCGAACGGTTCGGTGGGCTTGGCCAGCGTTGCAACACTGGCTTCGTGCAGTTCCAGGCCCAGCCACGGGAACAGGCTCCAGCCGATGTCGCCATTGAGCGTCAGCTCGATGTGGGCCTTGTCGCGGGCAATCTGGCGAATCTCGTCTTTATAGTCGTTGGGATCGAAGAGGTGGGTCAGGGCAAAGCCCAGCGCCACAATGATCAGCAACAGCCCGAGAAGTACCAGACCCAGGATTTTGCCGAACGCTTTCATGGGCGAGTCCTTGTAGTTAGTCGAATTCGAATTTAGCCGGGGAGTATAGCGCTCCGAAGTGGACGACCGGTCATCGATCAACCCGGCAACACATCCAGCGGCACTTTCAGTTTGGCTGCCAGCGCCTGGGCTTCAAGGTGCCCGGCAGGCGCCAGCAGCCGCAATGTCGCACCCGCTCGCGACGCCAGTTCCTGTGCTTCGTTCACCAGGCGCTCGGCAACCCCACGACGTCGGGTAATTTTTCGTACGCACAGTTGGGACAAATGCCAGACGTCCCGATGCCTTTGCAGGCGTGCCGCGCCCAGCAGTCGATCGTTGAAACGTCCGGCGATCAGCGAGCCGTCGCGCAGACAGCCTTCGATCAGCTGCACATCGTCGGCAAACGGGGCGAACAGCCAGCCCGGTGCGTCACGGTAAATCTTCTGCAGATCCTGCTGATCCTGATAGGTGGCGTCGTTCAGCAACTCAACTATGATCGGCATGAAGGTTCCTTGAGTGGTACGAAAACAGACGACTTTGCAAAAGTGATATCAGTTTGGTTTTTCTGTCACGTGCAAATGGTAACCTTTGCCAGTTCGTCCGTCCTTCTGCGACGTGATGTCGCACCAAAATGAAGCTCCATCCTGAAAAAACGGTCATGCGTGCGCATAAAGGCTGGGGATGGGGAATGACTGCGAACCATACTTATAATTGGGGGATACACAATGACCACGAGCACCACGGCGGACGGTTTCAAAACCGACCAGCCTGCGTTCCTGTCCAAGGAGCGCATCATCGCCAAGCCCGGTTTCAACCGTTGGCTGGTACCACCGGCCGCCTTGGCCATCCACCTTTGCATCGGCATGGCCTACGGCTTCTCGGTATTCTGGCTGCCGCTGTCCAAAGCCCTGGGCGTGACCAAGGCGGTTGCCTGCTCGCCAGACATGAGCTTCATCTCGCAGGTTTTTTCCTCGCAATGCGACTGGCCGATCTCGATGCTCGGCTGGATCTACACCCTGTTCTTCATTTTCCTCGGCTGCTCGGCAGCGATCTGGGGTGGCTGGCTGGAACACGCCGGGCCGCGCAAGGCCGGTGTGGTGTCGGCACTGTGCTGGTGCGGTGGTCTGCTGATTTCGGCGCTGGGCGTGTACACGCACCAGATCTGGCTGATGTGGATCGGCTCCGGGGTCATTGGCGGTATCGGCCTGGGCCTGGGTTACATCTCGCCGGTGTCGACCCTGATCAAGTGGTTCCCGGACAAGCGCGGTATGGCGACCGGCATGGCGATCATGGGCTTTGGCGGTGGCGCGATGGTCGGTGCTCCGCTGGCCGCGGCCCTGATGGGCCACTTCGCTTCGCCGACCAGCGTCGGCGTGTGGCAAAGCTTCCTGGTGATGGCCGCGATCTACTTCGTGTTCATGATCGGCGGCGCACTGTCCTACCGCGTTCCGCCAACCGGCTGGAAGCCTGAAGGCTGGACCGCTCCGGCGAAAAAAGCTGCTAACGCGATGATCACTCATCGCCACGTGCACGTGAATGTAGCGTGGAAAACCCCGCAGTTCCGTCTGGTGTGGCTGGTGCTGTGCCTCAACGTTTCCGCCGGTATCGGCATCCTCGGCATGGCCTCGCCCCTGTTGCAGGAAGTGTTTGCGGGCAAGCTGCTCGGCACTGACCAGACGTTCGGTCAGCTGGACGCGGGTCAACTGGCGGCGATCGCCGCGATTGCGGCCGGTTTCACCGGGTTGCTGAGCCTGTTCAATATCGGCGGCCGGTTCTTCTGGGCGTCGTTCTCGGACTACCTGGGCCGCAAGAACACCTACTTCGTGTTCTTCGCCCTGGGCTTTGCGCTGTACGCGTTGATTCCGAACCTCGGTCACCTGGGTAACGTGGCGCTGTTCGTGGCGGCGTTCTGCATCATCCTGTCGATGTATGGCGGTGGTTTTGCCACGGTTCCGGCTTATCTGGCGGACCTGTTCGGTACGCAAATGGTCGGTGCGATCCACGGTCGTCTGCTGACTGCCTGGGCAGCAGCGGGCGTGTTGGGCCCGGTGCTGGTGAACTACCTGCGTGAATATCAACTGAGCATCGGCGTCGAACGCGCCGCGGCTTACGACATCACGTTGTACATCCTCGCGGGCCTGCTGGTGCTGGGTTTCCTCTGCAACCTGCTGGTGCGTCCAGTGGCCGACAAATACTTCATGACCGACGCCGAACTGGCCGCCGAACAGGCGCTGGGCCACGACAAGGGTGCTGACAGCAGCACCGTGCTGGAGTGGAAAGCGGCGCCGGGCACCAAGCCGCTGGCGATTGCTGCGTGGCTGGTGGTGGGGATTCCGTTGGCGTGGGGTGTTTGGGTGACGCTGCAGAAGACGGCGGTGCTCTTCCACTAAGGAACTTGGCCCGGACCTGATGGTTCGGGCCCAGGCACCGAACCTTGTGGGAGCGGGCTTGCTCGCGAAAGCGCTGGTCCAGTCGACATTATCTTCGGCTGAACCAGCGCTTTCGCGAGCAAGCCCGCTCCCACATTTGTTTGTGTCGTACGAAAGTGACTTGTATGGACAGGTACATTCTCGGCAGTCCTGAATTCACTCCGTCAGCGATATCACCTCCCGTGTTTCTGTTTCCCGCCCGCGCCCCTATAATGGCTGCCTTTTTCGCCCAATGATTTTGCGGAGCTGGTGATGGCCGAACGTAAGGCGTCAGTCGAGCGCGACACTCTGGAAACCCAGATCAAAGCCTCGATCAACCTGGATGGCACCGGAAAGGCCCGATTTGATATCGGTGTTCCTTTTCTTGAGCACATGCTGGACCAGATCGCCCGTCACGGGCTGATCGACCTGGATATTGTCAGCAAGGGCGACCTGCATATCGACGACCACCACACCGTGGAAGACGTCGGTATCACCCTGGGTCAGGCCTTCACCAAAGCCATCGGCGACAAAAAAGGCATCCGTCGCTACGGCCACGCCTACGTGCCGCTCGATGAAGCGCTGTCGCGCGTGGTGATCGACTTCTCCGGCCGTCCGGGCCTGCAGATGCACGTTCCCTACACCCGCGCCACTGTTGGCGGTTTCGACGTTGACCTGTTCCAGGAGTTTTTCCAGGGCTTCGTCAACCACGCCAATGTCACCTTGCACATCGACAATCTGCGTGGGCACAACACCCATCACCAGATCGAAACGGTGTTCAAGGCCTTCGGCCGCGCATTGCGCATGGCAGTCGAGCTGGATGACCGCATGGCCGGTCAGATGCCATCGACCAAGGGCGTTCTGTAATGCAGACGGTCGCGGTTATCGATTACGGCATGGGCAACCTGCACTCGGTGGCCAAGGCCCTCGAGCACGTCGGGGCCGGCAAGGTCTTGATCACCAGCGATGCCGACGTGATTCGTGAAGCCGACCGGGTGGTTTTCCCCGGCGTTGGCGCGATTCGCGATTGCATGGCGGAGATCCGTCGCCTGGGCTTCGATTCGCTGGTGCGCGAAGTCAGCCAGGATCGCCCGTTTCTCGGCATTTGCGTGGGCATGCAAGCCTTGCTCGACAGCAGCGAAGAGAACGACGGCGTCGACTGCATCGGCCTGTTTCCCGGCCAGGTGAAATTCTTCGGCAAGGACCTGCATGAGGACGGCGAGCACCTGAAAGTCCCGCACATGGGCTGGAACGAAGTGAAGCAGACGGTCACGCACCCGCTGTGGCACAACATTCCGGACCTCGCGCGTTTCTATTTCGTGCACAGCTACTACATCGCCGCCGCCAATGCCCGGCAGGTGGTGGGTGGCGGTCACTACGGTGTCGATTTCGCCGCAGCGCTGGCCGACGGCTCGCGTTTTGCCGTGCAGTTCCACCCGGAGAAAAGCCATACCCATGGCCTGCAATTGCTGCAGAACTTCGCCGCGTGGGACGGTCGCTGGTAATGGCCGTCAAGAAGAAGCCGCCGATCCTGACCCTCACTCCCGAGCAGGAGAACGAGGCCAACCACAAGATCAAACGCTTCATGGAGGATCGCTTCGAACTGGACCTGGGTTCGTTCGAAGCGGCCGAAATCCTTGAGCTGTTTACCCGCGAAATTGCGCCGCACTATTACAACAGGGCGATTTTCGATGTGCAGACGCACCTTAAAGAAAGGTTCGAAAGCATCGAAAGCGACCTGTGGGCGCTCGAGAAAAACTGATTTCCGAGCGAAGCTGAACAATCGAATTTGAAGGTTTGCCAGATGCTGATTATCCCCGCTATCGATCTCAAGGACGGTGCCTGTGTTCGTCTGCGCCAGGGCCGCATGGAAGATTCCACGGTGTTTTCCGATGACCCGGTGAGCATGGCTGCCAAGTGGGTGGAAGGCGGTTGCCGCCGTCTGCATCTGGTCGACCTCAACGGCGCGTTCGAAGGCCAGCCGGTCAACGGCGAAGTGGTGACCGCCATCGCCAAGCGCTACCCGAACCTGCCGATCCAGATCGGCGGCGGTATCCGCTCCCTGGAAACCATCGAGCACTACGTCAAGGCGGGCGTGAGCTACGTGATCATCGGCACCAAAGCCGTGAAAGATCCGGCCTTCGTTGCCGAAGCCTGCCGCGCGTTCCCGGGCAAGGTGATCGTCGGTCTCGACGCTAAGGACGGCTTTGTCGCCACTGACGGCTGGGCTGAAATCAGCACCGTTCAAGTGATCGATCTGGCCAGGCAGTTTGAAGCCGACGGCGTGTCCGCCATCGTTTATACCGACATCGCCAAAGACGGGATGATGCAGGGTTGCAACGTGCCGTTCACCGCTGCGCTGGCCGCTGCGACGAAGATCCCGGTGATCGCATCCGGTGGCATCCACAATCTGGGTGACATCAAGTCGCTGCTCGACGCCAAGGCGCCCGGCATCATCGGCGCGATCACCGGCCGGGCGATCTACGAAGGCACCCTCGACGTCGCTGAAGCGCAAGCTTTCTGCGATTCGTACAAAGGCTGAGGACTGACCATGGCGCTGGCCAAACGCATCATCCCTTGCCTGGACGTGGACAACGGTCGTGTCGTCAAAGGTGTGAAGTTCGAGAACATCCGCGATGCCGGTGACCCGGTGGAAATTGCCCGTCGCTACGACGAGCAGGGCGCCGACGAGATTACCTTTCTTGACATCACCGCCAGCGTCGACGGGCGCGACACCACGCTGCACACCGTCGAGCGCATGGCCAGCCAGGTGTTCATCCCGCTGACCGTGGGCGGCGGCGTGCGCACCGTGCAGGACATTCGCAACCTGCTGAATGCCGGCGCGGACAAGGTGTCGATCAACACCGCCGCCGTATTCAACCCGGAATTCGTCGGCGAAGCGGCGCAACATTTCGGTTCGCAGTGCATCGTCGTCGCCATCGATGCGAAGAAGGTGTCCGGCCCGGGCGAAACCCCGCGCTGGGAAATCTTCACCCACGGCGGTCGCAAGCCAACGGGCCTCGATGCGGTCGAGTGGGCGAAGAAGATGGAGGGCCTCGGTGCCGGTGAAATCCTGCTCACCAGCATGGACCAGGACGGCATGAAAAACGGCTTCGACCTGGGCGTTACCCGCGCCATCAGCGATGCCCTGGGCATCCCGGTGATCGCCTCCGGCGGCGTCGGCAACCTGCAGCACCTGGCCGACGGCATTCTCGAAGGCCACGCCAGCGCGGTGCTGGCGGCAAGTATTTTCCACTTCGGCGAATACACCGTGCAGGAAGCCAAGGCCTACATGGCCCATCGCGGGATTGTGATGCGCTGAACGCTGATCCCTCGGAGCCGACGCTCCGGGGGATTTGCATCACAGGGGTCAAAGAGCAGGCGCGTTGGTGTCCTCGCTCGTCAGCACCACCGGCACCGACAACGCGTTTCTCAGCAGGCCGGGCTCCAGCGCCTGATCTTCAGACTGCATACCGATAATGCACAGGAAATAGCGTCCGGGCCGCGTACCGATCCGGCTGTCGATAAAGCCATCTATCGAATTGATCGCCGGCGAATAGTGCCGTGGACTTTCGCATTGCTTCGCCACACGCACCGTCTTATGACGGAAGTACGCGGTGTCGATAGTGAATCGATAATCCCAGGTAGGCGTAATCGCTCGGCCGTTCTTCGATTTTTTAATGGTTTTATTGACGGCGGCGACCTTGTCGACGGTGTCGACGTTAAACGTCGGGTAAAGCGGGCAGTTCTTTTCGAGCATGAAGCCGCTTCTGAAACAGCTGGAAAGGTGGGCGACCGGGTTTCCGTAGACATTGCCTTGTATCGCCTCATAGCCTTTTTTTGTCGGTGTGCAGGGAGCATTCAGGCTGCAAGGTGTGAGTGATGGATCGTCATTCACTGTTCCGACCACGCCAATGATTTCGTTGGTGTAGCGATCCAGCAACGGGCTTCCGGAATGGGCTTCGCGAATGTCCTTGCATCGGGTCATGAAGTTGTTGCGCCATACCCATTTGCCTTCGACGACATCGGCCGCCGGTTGTAGCGTGCAGGCGGCCATTGTCAGTATCGAATTCAGCGGCGCACCCACGATCAGCACATCAGAGCCTTTGGCCGGGGTGGCGGCAGCCAGTTTCAGCGGCTTGATGCCTTCGGCGACCAGTGTTTGCAAGCTGATGTCCAGCTCAACGACCGCGATGTCAACGCCCTGCATGCTTCGCCACTTCACCGACTTCAACGGATACGATTTGACTGCGGCATCGTCGAGGAAGTAATTGAAGAACATGCTTCCCCTGATGGGTTGATGGGTGGTGATCTTTCCATTGGAGCGATCAATGCAATGGCCGGCGGTGAGTACATAGGCCGGCGTATGGACGTCGGTCCTGTGCAAGGTGTCGATAAGGGTGGCGGTACACGCGGAATCGTTGCGCAGACGGCCAATCCCCCGCCAGTGATCCCGAGGTTCATCCAGGGTCATTTCATTAGTGAGGTTTCGTACGCCTTCGCCGTAGTCACGAGTGTCTGCAAACGCGGTTGTGCCCATCAGGCCAAAGGCACTGATGAACAGGAGTGGAATCGATTTCATCCTTGAGATCTCTGATTGTTTAGTAGTCGTTGGCCCCGGCAAATCCGGGGTAGGACTAATTAATCAGGTGAGGCAGGGGGCAGGGCGGTAACTATGTAGTGCTTTAAAAAAAGCACCGCTGAAACCGCCGCGTTTGTTCGTACTGAGATCAAAAGGCCAGTAGACAGCGCCACACGCTCAAGGCACTCTTGGGTACGCCATGGATTTCGGTAGCCAGACATGCTCAAACGCCTTCTTCTCGCCCTCGCCAGCGCCTCTCTTTTGCTTATCAATGGAGCGCACGCTGCAGAAAGCCCTGATGCCGATCTGGTGTTGCTGACGGAAAACTTCCCGCCGTACAACATGGCGAAAAACGGCAAGAACTTCGCTCAGGACGAGAACATCAATGGCATCGCCGTGGACATCGTCCGCGAGATGTTCAAGCGCGCCGACATTACCTACAGCCTGACCCTGCGGTTCCCTTGGGAGCGCATCTACAAGCTCGCCCTCGAGAAACCGGGTTATGGCGTGTTCGTGATGGCGCGGTTGCCTGACCGTGAGAAGCTGTTCAAGTGGGTCGGCCCGATTGGCCCGGATGACTGGATCATGCTGGCCAAGGCGGACAGCAAAATCAGCCTGGAAACCCTCGACGACGCGCGCAAGTACAAGATCGGCGCGTACAAGGGCGATGCGATTGCCGTGTCGCTGGCCAAGCAAGGGTTGAACCCGATCGTGGTGCTGCGGGATCAGGACAACGCGAAGAAACTCACCAGCGGTCAGATCGACCTGTGGGCCACGGGTGATCCGGCCGGACGCTATCTGGCGCGTCAGGACGGTGTGACGGGGCTTAAAACGGTGCTGCGCTTCAATAGCGCGGAGTTGTATCTGGCGTTGAACAAGGACGTACCGGATGAGACTGTGGCCAAGTTGCAGGCCGCACTCGATCAGTTGCGCAAGGATGGCGTGGTGGATGAGATCATGGCGCGGTATCTCTGACCCCGGAGCCTTGCACCCATCCAATGTGGGAGCGGGCTTGCTCGCGAAAGCGGTTAATCGTTCAGCCTATGTTGGCTGACACGACGCCTTCGCGAGCAAGCCCGCTCCCACAGCAGTTTTGGGTGTGGCTGATTAGCGGTACACGCCATCTTTGCCGTGGGCCGCCGTTGCGCGATTGCCGCGCACGCTGATCATTAATTTGATGTCGATCCAGTCAATGCCCTGAGCCTTCAGCTTCGGCAACTCGCGCTCCAGCACCGCCAGTGTCTGCGGATAGGGATGGCCGATCATCACCGCCGAACCCTGCTTGCGCGCCAGGCTGATCGCCGTCTGCAGCTGCGTGAATATCGCCGCCTCCGTGCGCTCATCATCCAGAAACACATCTCGCGAAACGCTGGCCAAGCCGATCTTCTGCGCCTCGGCCGCGCCCACGGTTTGCGCGCTGGTGCGGCTGTCGACGAAGAATTTGTGCCGTCGCTGCAGATCCGCCATCAGCCAGGCCATGGCGGCCGGTTGCGCGGTCATGCGACTGCCCATGTGGTTGTTGATGCCGGCGGTGTAGGGCACGACCTTGAACGCCGCGTTCAGGCGTTTTTCCAGCTCGTCGATGGGCAGGTCGGGATGCCACGCGAATGGGCCGGTGGCCGGGTCCATTGGCATGTGCAGGATGACAATCTTGCCGGCACGATGAGCTTCGCGGGCGAATTCGGTGGCGTGGGGCGTGTCGGGCATGATCGCCGGGGTCACCGGGCCGGGCAGGGCCAGCACGCGGCGATCCCGGGGCAGGTTCTGCCCCAAGTCATCGATGATCAGGCTGATATAGGCCTTTTGAGCGGCAGGTGCTGCCTGGGCAACACCCGCCAGGCAGCACAGCAGGCCGAGCAGCAACCGCAGGCGCATCTCAGCGGCCGGAGGTGATGCTCAACCCTTTGAGCAGGCTCAGGGCCTGGGCCAACTGGTAATCATCATCCTGTGGCATCGCCTTGGCCTTGCCGCCGGAGCCGGTCGGTTTGTCGGCCCCGCCGTTGCCATTGCCGAGGTGACCCTGGAGGTCGGCTTCCTTGAAGTATTCGCCGTCCTGCTCGCTGGTGATCTTGGCCTTGCGCACTTCGATGTCCGGCACGATGCCCTGGGCCTGGATCGAGCGGCCGTTCGGCGTGTAATACAGCGCTGTGGTGATCTTCAGCGCGCGGTCGTTGTTCAGTGGCAGCACGGTCTGTACAGAGCCTTTGCCGAAACTGGTGGTGCCCATGACCACTGCGCGTTTCTGATCCTGCAGCGCGCCGGCGACGATTTCCGAGGCTGAGGCGCTGCCGCCGTTGATCAGCACAACCATTGGCACGGCTTCGCTTTCGTCCTTGCCCGTGGCGGAGAAGCGCAGCTCGGAGTTGGCGATGCGGCCCTTGGTGTAGACGATCAGGCCCTTGGTGATGAAGTGGTCGACCACTTCCACCGCCGCTTGCAGCACGCCGCCCGGGTTGTTTCGCAGGTCGAGAATGATGCCGTTGAGCTTCTTGCCGTTGTCCTTGCGCAGCTTGGCCAGGGCTTTGGAGACCTCTTCGCCGGTCTTGACCTGGAACTGGGTGATGCGGATGTAGCCGTAGCCGGATTCCAGCAACTGCGCCTTGACGCTCTTCACCTGGATGATGGCGCGGGCCAGGGTCACGTCGAACGGCGTGCCGCCATCGCGGACCAGGGTCAGGGTGATTTTCTGGCCGATCTTGCCGCGCATCTTGTCCACGGCTTCGGTCATGGTCTGGCCGCGGGTCGGTGCGCCGTTGATCTTGACGATGAAGTCGCCGGCCTGGATGCCGGCCTTCGAGGCCGGGGTGTCATCGATCGGCGAGACCACTTTGATGAAGCCGTCTTCGGCACCGACTTCGATGCCCAGGCCGCCGAATTCGCCGCTGGTGCTTTCCTGCAATTCAGCGAAGTCTTCCGGGCCGAGGTAGGCGGAGTGCGGATCGAGGTTGCTGAGCATGCCCTTGATGGCGTTTTCCAGCAGGGTCTTGTCGTCCACCGGTTCGACATAGGCGGCCTTGATCCGGTCCATGACCTCGGCAAAGGTGCGCAGCTCTTCCAGCGGCAATGGCGCCTTGGTGGTGGCAGCAGTGCCCGCAGGCGCGACCGCCGGAGCCGGTTGAGCAGCGAACGCCAGAGGCGCGCCGATCACCAGGGCGATCGTCAGGGCCAGCGAGGTAAGGCGGGACAAATGCAGCATGTCGAACGAACTCCTAATGTAGGTGACTCAACGCCTATCCTTGCGCGTGGCACCATTGCGCCGGATCACTCGGGTGACCCTGCTGACGAATAGCGAAATACAGCGCTGGTGTGTCCTGCCCGCCGCTGTTACCGACAGTGGAGATGGACTCACCGGCTTTTACCACGTCACCCGCAGACTTGAGCAGCGTCTGGTTGTGACCATAAAGACTCAAGAAACCGTTGCCGTGGTCAAGAATCACCAGCAGCCCGGCGCCGCGCAACCAGTCGGCGAACACCACGCGACCGCCATGCACGGCATGCACCTGGCTGCCGGCGGCGGCGCTGATCATCACGCCATCCCACTTGGTTCGGGCATCGTCGCCACGGGTTTCACCGAAGCGTGCCAGCAATCGACCATCAACCGGCCACGGAAGTTTTCCCCGGGTTGCAGCAAAAGGGCCACCGAAGGTCTCGCCTGAGCTTGAAACCAGCGCGCCAGGGGTTGGTTTGGCGGGTTTGCGTGGGGCGTCAGTGGCAGCGTCTGCTTCAGCCTGAGCCTCACGTAAACGCTTTTTTTCGGCTTCCTGCTGGGCGATCAGCGCTTTTTGCCGCGCTTCTTCTGCCTCACGAGCCTGGCGGGCCAGGGTTTCCTCGATGGTTTTAAGGACTTTAGACAGGTCTGCCTGATCCTGCTCGCGGGCCGCCAGTTTCTGATCGCGGGCCTTTACGTCGTCGCTGAGCTTGGCGAGGACTTGCTGGCGTTCCTTGCGTACTTTGTCGAGCTCGTCGCGCTGGCTGTCGAGGCTGCTTTTCTGCACCAGCAATTGCGCTTGCTGCAGGCTGATGTCTTTTTCGACGTTGGCCAATTGGCGCAGGGTTTCGTTGAAATTCTTCAACTGCTCCAGGCGGGCCTGACTCAGGTAGTCGTAATAGGTGAGGGTGCGGGCGAATTTTTCCGGGTTCTGCTGGTTGAGCAGCAGCTTAAGGTATTCCTGACGGCCGTTCTGATAGGCCGCGCGGGCCTGGATGGCGATCAGTCGTTGCTGTTCAGTGCGCGCGCTCTGGAGTTTTTTTTTCTCACCATCGAGTCGCTGCAGCTCGGATTCGCTTTTCTTCAGCTCTTTCTGCAGGGCTTCGACCTGCTTCTCGAGCTTGCCCATCTCGGTCTCGGTGCCCTTGAGCTCTTTCTGCACACCGGATCGTTCTTCCTGGAGCTTGCCCAGCAGTTTCTTCAGCTCGGCAATGTCCTGACGCGTGGCGTCCAACTGTTGTTGGGTTTGCGCGCGCTCGTCAGCAAAGGCCGGTTGGAGCAGGCAAGTCAGTGCAAAGGCTATCAGGACGCGAAGCATAGAGGCGGGTGATACCAGGGAAAGGGACGGCCTAGTATGCCCGCCATGCGCGGCAAAAAAAATGCCCAATTGGGGCTGTGTGATAACCGGCCTGAAAAACACCGCAAAACCCATGTGGGAGTGGGCTTGCTCGCGAATGCGGTGGGTCAGCAACGTTGATGTCGCCTGATCCACCGCATTCGCGAGCAAGCCCGCTCCCACGGGGTTTTGCGGTGTTTGTGCGGGCGCGTTACACCAGGATCGACGTGCCGGTCATTTCCGCCGGTTTTTCCAGGCCCATCAACATCAGCATGGTCGGCGCCACATCCGCCAGCACGCCGCCTTTGCGGACCTTCAGGTCGCGCTTGCCGACATAAATGAACGGCACCGGCTCGGTGGTGTGAGCGGTATGAGCCTGGTGGGTTTCTTCATCGGCCATTTTCTCGACGTTGCCGTGGTCGGCGGTGATCAGCGCTTCACCGCCGACCTTTTCCAGTGCGTCGACGATACGGCCCACGCACAGGTCCAGGCATTCCACGGCTTTCACCGCAGCGTCGAACACGCCGCTGTGGCCGACCATGTCGCCGTTGGCGTAGTTGACCACGATCACGTCGTAACGCTGGTTTTCGATGGCTTCGACGATGCGGTCGGTCACCTCCGGCGCACTCATCTCTGGCTGCAAGTCATAGGTGGCGACTTTCGGCGATGGGATCAGGATGCGTTCTTCGCCCGGGAACGGTTCTTCGCGACCGCCGGAGAAGAAGAAGGTGACGTGGGCATATTTCTCGGTTTCGGCGATGCGCAGCTGGGTCTTGCCGTTTTTCGCCAGGTAGTCGCCCAGCACGTTGTCCAGACTGCCAGCGGCGAAGGCCGATGGTGCGGGGATGCTGGCGGCGTATTGGGTCAACATGACGAAGCCGGCCAGTTTCGGCTGGCGCGCGCGCGCGAATTCCTTGAAATCTTCTTCGACAAACACGCGGGTCAGTTCACGGGCGCGGTCGGCGCGGAAGTTCATGAACACCACGGCGTCGCCGTCTTCGACTTTCACGGGCTCGCCGATCGAGGTGGCCTTGACGAATTCGTCGCTTTCGCCACGGTCGTAGGCGGCTTGCAGACCTTCCTGAGCGGTAGCGGCGTGGAATTCGCCCTTGCCATCGACGATCAGGTTGTAGGCCTGGGCCACACGGTCCCAACGGTTGTCACGGTCCATGGCGAAGTAACGGCCGACGATGCTGGCGATCCGGCCTTTGCCCAGGGCCTGGAACGTCGCGTCAAGCAGTTCGATGGACGACTCGGCGCTTTTCGGCGGTGTGTCACGGCCATCGAGGAAGGCGTGCAGGTAGATTTTTTCGGCGCCGCGCTTGTAGGCCAGTTCCGCCATGGCGACCAGGTGATCCTGGTGGCTGTGCACGCCGCCATCGGACAGCAGGCCCATGAAGTGCACGGCTTTGCCGGCAGCGACGGCTTTATCCACGGCGGCGCAGAGGGTCGGGTTCTCGAAAAACTCGCCGTCGCGGATCGATTTGGTCACGCGGGTAAAGTCCTGATACACCACGCGGCCGGCGCCAAGATTCATGTGGCCGACTTCGGAGTTGCCCATCTGGCCGTCCGGCAGACCGACGTCCATGCCGCTGCCCGAGATCAGGCCGTTCGGCACTGTGGCACTCAGGCGGTCCAATACCGGCTTCTTCGCCGCCAGCACGGCGTTCGATTCAGGGCTTTCACTGTGACCGAAGCCGTCGAGAATAATCAGGACCAAAGGTTTAGGCGTGGTAGTCATGGATTCGACTCGTGGCTGAATAAAGAGGGCAATGGAAAAGGGAGTGGCAGTTTAAAGCGAAGTTCCGGCCGCGTCACCGCCGGACGGGGTTTGGCCCACCATAGCGGCTGTGTATACTGGCCGACATTTTAACGCCCTGGAACCTCCTTCGATGGTTGCTCACCTGATTGAATTTGCCACTAACCACTATCTGCTCGTCGGTATCTTCGTCGTACTGCTGGCGTTGCTGATCGCCTATCAGATGCAAGGCGGCGGCCGCAGCCTGAGCACCGGTGAACTGACCGGCCTGGTCAACAAGGACGCGGGCGTTGTGGTCGACATCCGTCCGGCCAAGGATTTCGCTGCCGGTCACATTGTCGGCGCGCTCAACATTCCTCACGACAAACTGGCTGCGCGCGTTGGCGAGCTGGAAAAGCACAAGGCCAAGACCATCATCCTGGTCGATGCCATGGGTCAGACCGCCGGCACCCATGCCCGCGAACTGATGAAGTCCGGCTTTATCGCCGCCAAACTGTCCGGCGGGATTTCCAGCTGGAAAGGCGACAACCTTCCGCTGGTGAAGTGATATGAGCAACGTCGTCGTCTATTCCAGCGATTACTGCCCTTACTGTTCGCGAGCCAAGTACCTGCTCGAGAACAAAGGCGTGGCCTTCGAAGAGATCAAGGTCGATGGCAAGCCGCAGGTGCGCGCCGCCATGGCCCAGAAAGCCGGACGTACGTCCGTGCCGCAGATCTGGATCGGTGAGCGCCACATTGGCGGCTGTGATGATTTGTTTGCCCTTGAGCGCGCCGGCAAGCTCGACGCCCTGCTCAAGGCCTGAATGCCTTCCCTATAAGACCCCAAGATCAGAAAGGATCTGAGATGACTGACCAACAGAACACTGCAGCTAGCGAAGAAGAAACCGCACCGCAATTCTCCTTGCAGCGCATCTACGTACGTGACTTGTCCTTCGAAGCCCCGAAAAGCCCGGCGATCTTCCGCCAGCAGTGGGAACCGAGCGTCGGTCTGGATTTGAACACCCGTCAAAAGGCTCTGGAAGGTGACTTCCACGAAGTCGTGCTGACCTTGTCCGTGACCGTGAAAAACGGTGACGAAGTAGCGTTCATCGCTGAAGTGCAACAGGCCGGGATCTTCCTGATCAAGAACCTGGACGACGCGTCGATGAGCCACACCCTCGGCGCGTTCTGCCCGAACATCCTGTTCCCGTACGCTCGCGAAACCCTGGACAGCCTGGTGACCCGCGGTTCGTTCCCGGCATTGATGCTGGCTCCGGTGAACTTCGACGCGCTGTACGCGCAAGAGCTGCAACGCATGCAGGCGGCTGGCGAGACTCCGACCGTTCAATAAGTGGCCTGAGTCAACGCAAGTCCAATGTGGGAGCGGGCTTGCTCGCGAAAGCGGTTGATCATTCAACATTGATGTTGGCTGATACGACGCTTTCGCGAGCAAGCCCGCTCCCACATTTGTTATGCGGCGTTATTTGAAGTCGTTCTGGCGCCAGGCTTCGTAGACGGCCACGGCTACGGTGTTGGACAGGTTCAGGCTGCGACAGCCCTCACGCATCGGCAAACGCAGACGTTGCTCGGCGGGCAGGGCGTCGAGCACTTCGGGTGGCAAACCACGGCTTTCCGGGCCGAACAGGAATGCATCGCCTTCGACGAAGCTGGCATCGTGGAACGGCCGCGAGCCCTTGGTGGTGAAGGCGAACACCCGCGGATGGCCAAGGCTTTCCAGGCAGCTGGCGAGATCAGCGTGGCGTTGCAGGGTGGCATACTCGTGGTAATCGAGGCCGGCCCGGCGCAGGCGCTTGTCGTCCATCTCGAAGCCCAGCGGCTCGATCAAATGCAGGTGGCAGCCACTGTTGGCGCACAGCCTGATAACGTTGCCGGTATTCGGCGGAATTTCTGGTTGGAAAAGGATGACGTGAAACATGCACGGCTCCGAAGGTAAAGATGACGCGCATTCTACGCCGCAAGCGGACCCGCGTTCGAAACTATTCCCGCGGGTGATGGGGTCGCTGGCGATCTTCGGGGTGATGGTAGGCCTGATGATCGGCCGCCTGACCACGCCTGACCCCATTGAGCTGCAGCAGGTCGAGGTGACGAACGACGGGCTGGTGGTGTGGTTCAACAACGAACCCAAGAGCCACGGTGAGTTCGTCGACGGCAGCCTGGCGCTGCTGTTCGAGGCGCAAGGCAAGGCGCAGAAAGGTCAGCTTCAGCTTAACGACAAGGGCGTGAACTGGCGGGTACGTTTGAGTGATGGGGGGTTGTTGCTGTCGGTGGTGGCGGCCCGGCCACTGCAGGGCGAGTGGGCCGGTAGCGAGGTCGATGACCGCTGGCGGCTGGAGATCCATCTCCGGGAGCAATAAAAGAGGGAATCCCCGGCCTGCCTGTACCAAGGTCCCCAAAACGGCAGGGCTCGCGCATTGCGTCGTGAGCCCGGTGTAAAGAAGGAACCCCTGACCTGCCTGTATCAAGGGCCCCAAAACTGTTTGGGCTCGTCGCTTTGAGCGGTGTGAGCCCGATGTAAAGAGGGGAATCCCCGGCCTGCCTGTACCAAGGTCCCCGAAACCGGGTAGTGAACTGAATCACTGAATGGACTATTGCAGGGGGCGTGCCAGGTTTTAACAAATTGGTACAGAAACGCTCGCTGAAACGCTGAAAGCCCCGGAATACGGGGCTTTCGTGTTTTTTCAATTGGGGTTCGGTTGCGAAAACAGATGGAGGTTTGGAGCCGTTGCCGTGCGCGATTGCGGTTCACTATGCCTTCAGGCGGTGCACTCGGGCCCCAAAGAGCTTCGCGAGCAAGCCCGCTCCCACAGGGTTCAGTGTTGTTCCCGAAATCGTGAAAACAGCTGAGGCCACTGTGGGAGCGGGCTTGCTCGCGAAGGCGGTGTATCGGTCAGCAAAGGCCTTAAGGCTGTTTAACCCTCTTCCCCTTCATCATCATCCCCACCATCCACCTTCATCCCCAATTCCTTGATCTTGCGCGTCAGGGTATTACGCCCCCAACCCAGCAAGACCGCGGCATCGCGGCGGCGCCCGGCAGTGTGTTTGAGGGCGGTTTCGATCATGATCCGTTCAAAGGCGGGCACCGCCGTGTCAAGCAGGCTCGACTGACCACGCGCCAGCGCCTGATCAGCCCATTGCCGCAGCGCCTGCTCCCAGTTGGTCACCGGTGCGGAATCCTGCGGCAGGCTCAGCAGTTCCGGCGGCAAGTCGCTGATGTGCACTTCGCGACCCGACGCCATCACCGTGATCCAGCGGCAGGTGTTCTCCAGCTGGCGGACGTTACCGCCCCACGGCAGGTTCTTCAGGTATTCCTCGGTTTCGCTTTTCAGCAGCTTCGGCTCGACCGCCAGTTCTTGCGCGGCGCGGCTGAGGAAATGCTTGGCCAGTGTCGGAATGTCTTCGCGACGGTCCGACAACCGTGGAATATGAATGCGGATCACGTTGAGGCGGTGGAACAGGTCTTCGCGGAATTTCCCGGCGTGCACCAGGGTTTCCAGGTTCTGGTGGGTCGCGGCGATGATGCGTACATCCACCTTCACCGGCACGTGCCCGCCGACACGGTAGAACTCGCCGTCGGCCAGTACGCGCAGCAAACGGGTTTGTGTGTCCGCCGGCATGTCGCCGATTTCATCGAGGAACAGCGTGCCGCCGTCCGCCTGTTCGAAACGCCCGCGACGCAGGTTGGCCGCGCCGGTGAAGGCGCCTTTTTCATGGCCGAACAGCTCGGATTCCATCAGGTCTTTCGGGATTGCCGCCATGTTCAACGCAATGAACGGCGACGCCGCCCGCGGGCTGTGGCGATGCAAGGCGTGGGCGACGAGTTCTTTACCGGTGCCGGATTCACCGTTGATCAGCACGGTAATGTTGGAGTGGCTCAAGCGGCCGATGGCGCGAAACACTTCCTGCATCGCCGGCGCTTCGCCGATGATTTCCGGCGTGCGGGTCAGCGCGACCGGGACTTCCATGCCTTGTTGTTCTTGCGCATGCTGATTGGCGCGCTTGACCAGGGAAACGGCTTCGTCGACATCGAACGGTTTCGGCAGGTACTCGAACGCGCCACCTTGATAGGAGGCGACCGCGCTGTCCAGGTCGGAGTGCGCGGTCATGATGATCACCGGCAACCGTGGGTGTTGTTCGCGAATCCGCGCCAGCAGGTCCAGGCCGCTCGCACCCGGCATGCGGATGTCGGAGATGATCACGTCGGGCTGTTGGCGCGCCAGTCGGCTCATCACGCCATCGGCGCTGTCGAAGCTTTGCGTGGTCATGCCTTCCTGCTGCAAGGCTTTTTCCAGGACCCAACGGATAGAACGGTCGTCATCGACGATCCACACGGTTTCACTACGGCTCATGTCGATGTGGCTCCTTGTTCCAGTGGCAGAAAGATCGAGAAGGTGGTGTGGCCTGGGTGGCTGTCACACTCGATCAGGCCCTGGTGCTGGCTGATGATGTTCTGGGTAATGGCCAGGCCGAGTCCGGTACCGTCCGGGCGTCCGCTGACCATGGGAAAGAAGATGGTTTCCTGAAGTTCCGCAGGGATCCCGGGACCGTTGTCGATGATCTCGATCTTGGTCACCAGGCGATGGCGCACGTGGCCGATGGTGAACTGACGCATGGCGCGGGTGCGCAGGCTGATGCGGCCCAGGCGCAGTTCGTTCTGGCTGCTGATGGCCTGCATCGCGTTGCGCACGATGTTCAGGACGGCCTGGATCATTTGTTCGCGATCAATCAGCACGTCGGGGATGCTCGGATCGTAGTCGCGCACCAAGGTGATGCAGCCCTGGCTTTCCGCTTCGACCAACTGGCAGACACGTTCCAGCACTTCGTGGACATTGCACATGGCCAGCGACGGCAGCTTGTTGGAGCCCAGCATGCGGTCGACCAGATTTCGCAGGCGATCGGCTTCTTCGATGATGACGTTGGTGTAATCGCGCAGGCTTTCTTCCGGCAGTTCCCGGGCCAGCAACTGCGCGGCACCGCGAATCCCGCCGAGGGGGTTCTTGATTTCATGGGCGAGGCCGCGCACCAGCATCTTGCTGGTTTCCTGCTTCGACAGCTGCGCCTCTTCCTTGGTGATCCGCAGCAAGCGATCACGCGGGTGAACTTCCAGCAACAACATAGTCGCGCCGTTGGCGAGGATCGGCGTCACCGCGTAATCGACGGTCAGCGTCTGGCCGGTGAGGGCGGTGAGCATCGCTTCGCGCTTGGTAAACGGATGCGCCTGCTCGACCGCCTGGCGCAGGGAGTTCAGGGCTTCAACGGATTCGGTGAACAACTCACTGATGAACTGCCCGTGGCTGCGCTGGCCGCTGATGGCCAACAGCATTTCCGCCGCCGGGTTCATGTACTCGAGGCGCAGTTCGGCGTCGAGCAGGATGGTGGCGGTGGTCAGGTTGTCGAGTAGCAATCGATGCAGTGCGTCGCTAATGGTCATCAGGACCTCTTTTGGAGCAGGGCGCGCGCATGAATAAAGCGCTGATGCGGGGAAAATGCAAAAACCAAACCAAGGCTCCGAAAAGAAGCGTTTAACGCCTGAAACGGGCGTTTGACGCTCGTTTGCGTGGCGTTCTGCTACCTTCTGCGAGTCATTTCGAACCAAAATGGGTTGCAATGTGAGTTCGGTGCAACCTATTGCACCAATATAGGGCTGAAAGCTGAACGGCGCTAAAAGAAGCGCAGGAAGGGATTTTTTTCTTCTTCGGGTTTGTCTTTGATCGGGCACTCCGGCCGCACCCCGTAGTCGGTCAGCGTGCAGGGGCGGGTCTGGCGTTTTTGCGCGAGGGAGATGCGCAGCATGTGAAACGGCTGATTGGCCGTGCGCTCAACGGTGCGGCCATGTTCATCAAGGATTTCGACAGACAGGTTATGGCTGCCACGGTCAATGTTGCTGAGGGCGAAGACCGGGCTGGGGCCAGGCTCGGCGGTGGGCTGGCCATCCAGCAACAGACGGTAGTGATGGCCCCGTTGCAAGCCAGGCTCGCTGGTGACGCTGACGATCAGTTCGCCGGCGCTGCTGCGGATCGTGGCGTCGGGGTCGGGAACCAGCACCCTGAGCATGTCGTAGTGGAACAGTGGCTTGGTGGCGGGTTTTTGCCCGGTCACCCCCGGCGCTGCGCCGGTCGGGTTGGCGGACATGCGATTGCTCGTCGCCAGGGGCACACGCTTGGCGTTGCGAGAGCCGGGCTGGTCGGTGAAGACCCGATTGCCCTGGGCATCGACGTAGGTGAACACGTCGGCCGGCACCGGCAGCGCGATCAGGCAGGCAAGCAGCAGCCATCCCCTCACGGCGTGTGCACCCGTTGCACGGTGAAGGTCACGCTCGGGCTCTGCTGAACGATGTTTTCCCCGTCGATCACCTCGACCGCCAGACTGTGGGTGCCGCGATCAACGTTGACCAGTTGCAGGATCGGCACGTTGCTCGGCTGACCGTAGGGCTGATCATCCAGCACCAGCCGGAACAAGTGCGAGCCCTGCAAACGCGGTTTGATCAACACGCTGACGGTGAAGGTGCCGTTGTTGGCACGCAGGGCTTCGGTGGTGGGCAGGTTGGTCAGTTCCAGCACCTCGTAGGCGCTCTGGGGTTGCTCACGGCTGGCGGCTTCGGCAGGTGGGGCAGGTGGTGCCTGGCGTTCGACGCTGTTGAGTGGCGGCAGCTCGACCGGCACCGCCTTCACGCCGTCGGGCGGCTGATTGCTGTAAGCGGTGTTGCCCGCGGCGTCGGTGTACTTATAGATCTGCGCGGCGGCGGGAAGCGCGATCAGCAGCAGGATGAACAGAAAACCACGACCCATAAAATCGACCAGAAGCGAAAACGTTGGGTTGCAGCATAGGTCAGTGGCGGCAGTTGGCCCAAGTTGAAAACATCTCGGCACGATTTAGCCCTCTCTCCGACCACCCTGGAGCCAGCTTGCTGGCGATGTATGTAGGGGCGCTGCGTTGATTCAGGCAGCCCGCGTCATCGTTGGCCTCCATCGCGAGCATGCTCGCTCCTACAGGGGAATTTGTCGGCTGTTAAATCGCGGGCACAAAAAAAGCCTCCCGAAGGAGGCTCCTTTTTTGTCACGCCGCTTGCGCTGGCGCTACCGGATCAGCAGCTGTAGTACAGCTCGTATTCCAGTGGGTGTACGAAGGTACGGACCTTGATTTCTTCTTCGCTTTTCAGAGCGATGTAGGCGTCGATGAAATCGTCGCTGAAAACGCCGCCTTTGGTCAGGAACGCACGACCTTTGTCCAGCTCTTCCAGGGCTTCTTTCAGGCTGCCGCACACTTGTGGGATCTCTTTCGCCTCTTCAGGCGGCAGGTCGTACAGGTTTTTGTCAGCTGCATCGCCAGGGTGGATCTTGTTCTGGATGCCGTCCAGGCCAGCCATCAGCAGTGCAGCGAAGCCCAAGTACGGGTTGGCTGCCGGATCCGGGAAGCGGGCTTCGATACGGCGAGCGCGAGGGCTGGACACGTAAGGAATACGGATCGAAGCGGAACGGTTGCGCGCCGAGTAGGCCAGCATCACTGGCGCTTCGAAACCTGGGACCAGACGCTTGTAGGAGTTGGTCGACGGGTTGGTGAAGCCGTTCAGTGCCTTACCGTGCTTGATGATGCCGCCGATGAAGTACAGAGCGGTGTCGGACAGGCCGGCATAGCCTTCGCCAGCGAAGGTGTTCTTGCCATCTTTGGCGATGGACAGGTGAACGTGCATACCCGAACCGTTGTCGCCGTACAGCGGCTTAGGCATGAAGGTCGCGGTGCGGCCGTAGGCATCAGCAACGTTGTGTACGCAGTATTTCAGGGTCTGAACTTCGTCAGCCTTGGCTACCAGGGTGTTGAACTTCACACCGATTTCGTTCTGGCCGGCAGTCGCCACTTCGTGGTGGTGAACTTCGATGACCAGGCCCATTTCTTCCATGGCGTTGCACATGGAGGTACGGATTTCGTGGTCGTGGTCGAATGGAGGAACCGGGAAGTAGCCGCCTTTGATGCCTGGACGGTGGCCACGGTTGCCGCCTTCCACGTCCTGGTCGGACATCCACGAACCTTGTTCGGAGAAAATTTTGAACATGGAGCCGGAGATGTCGGACTTGAACTTCACTTCGTCGAAGATGAAGAATTCTGGTTCCGGACCAACGAACACGGTGTCACCGATACCGGTCGACTTCAGGTATTCCTCGGCGCGCTTGGCGATCGCACGTGGGTCGCGGTCGTAGCCTTGCATGGTCGAAGGCTCGATCACGTCGCAAACCAGGATCAGGGTCGGCTCTTCGGTGAACGGGTCGAGGACGGCAGTGCTGTCGTCCGGCATCAGGATCATGTCGGAGGCTTCGATACCTTTCCAGCCGGCGATGGAGGAGCCGTCGAACATTTTGCCTTCTTCGAAGAAAGCTTCATCCAGCCCGTCGCGAGCCGGCATGGTCACGTGGTGTTGAGTGCCTTTGGTGTCCGTGAAGCGCAGATCAATCCACTTGACGTCATGATCTTTGATGAGTTGAACCGACTTCGACATAGTGTCCTCCGGGTGGCTTCGGGCTTGGTAGTGGATGGCCCTTGAATGTGGGTGATGCCGGCGCGAATACTCTGCCAAGGCAACCTGCCTCACAAGGGAGCAAATTGCATGCCAGTGCCCCAGCATGGGTTTTTTGCCCCAATTTCACGCCTATAAAGGCAAAAAGCGGATTAATGTGGATTATCCCGCCCCTTTATGTGGCGTGCGAAACGTCAAATGACCTGTTTTGGTGCGTGCAAAACCTTCTGCACATTAACTGGTTAAACCTTGAGCAATTTCCGCTATAATCCGCGCCCCCCTTTTTCGGCTGGCCCAGCGCGCGCTGTTTTCATGAAACTAATCGTAAAAGTCTTCCCCGAGATCACCATCAAGAGCCGCCCGGTACGGATGCGTTTCATCCGCCAGCTGGCCAAAAACATCCGCACCGTGCTCCGTGACCTGGACCCGGCGGTGGTGGTGAACGGTGTGTGGGACAATCTCGAGCTGGAAACCCGCGTCAGCGAGCCCAAAGCCCTAAAGGAGATGACCGAGCGCCTGAGCTGCATGCCGGGCATCGCGCATTTCCTGCAGGTCGACGAATACCCGCTGGGCGACTTCGACGACATGGTTGCCAAGTGCAAGCTGCACTTCGGGGATTCGCTGGCGGGGAAAATCTTTTCGGTGCGTTGCAAGCGCGCGGGCAAGCATGAATTCAGCTCGATGGACGTCGAGAAATACGTCGGCAGCCAGCTGCGTCGTCAGTGCGGCGCCGCCGGTATTTCTCTGAAAGAGCCGGAAATCGAAGTCCGCATCGAAATTCGCGACAAACGGTTGTTCGTGATCCACAGCCAGCACAACAGCATCGGCGGTTATCCGCTGGGTGCCCTGGAACAGACGCTTGTGCTGATGTCCGGTGGCTTCGATTCCACCGTTGCCGCGTACCAGATCATGCGCCGCGGCCTTATGAGCCATTTCTGCTTCTTCAATCTGGGCGGACGGGCCCATGAACTGGGCGTCATGGAAGTCGCGCACTTCATCTGGAAGAAGTACGGCAGCTCCCAACGCGTGTTATTTGTCAGTGTGCCGTTCGAGGAAGTACTGGGAGAAATTCTCGGGAAAGTCGATAACAGTCATATGGGTGTAGTTTTGAAGCGTATGATGTTGCGCGCTGCTTCCCGTATTGCCGATCGGCTGGAGATCGAAGCGCTGGTGACCGGCGAGGCGATTTCCCAGGTGTCGAGCCAGACGCTGCCGAACCTGTCCGTGATCGACTGCGTGACCGACAAGCTGGTCTTGCGTCCGCTGATCGCCAGTCACAAGCAGGACATCATCGACCTGGCCAACGAAATCGGCACTGCCGACTTCGCCAAGCACATGCCGGAGTATTGCGGGGTCATCTCGGTGAACCCCAAGACCCACGCCAAGCGTCCGCGCGTGGAGCATGAAGAGAAAGAATTCGACATGGCGGTGCTCGAGCGTGCGCTCGAGAACGCCAAGCTGGTGCCGATCGATCGCGTGATCGACGAATTGGGCCAGGACTTGCAAATCGAAGAAGTCAGCGAAGCACTGGCCGGTCAGATCATCATCGACATTCGTCACCCGGATGCCGCTGAAGACGATCCGATGGAGCTTGCTGGCATTGAGGTACAGACGATGCCGTTTTATGCATTGAACGCTCGTTTCAAGGAACTGGACCCTACTCGCCAGTACCTGTTGTATTGCGACAAAGGCGTGATGAGTCGCCTGCATGCCCACCATTTGCTCAGTGAGGGGCATGCCAATGTGCGCGTTTATCGACCGAGCTAAGTGCCCGGGGCTGTTTGCCTGTGGCCTGCGTCACCGGCCCCCCGACGCCGCCGTCAAGCTGTAACGGCTTTGCCGGACTCTACTGTTAATCGCTGCCAAGACTTGTCAGCACACCGAATCCTCTGATCGAGATACACAAGTGATCGAAAATCTACGCAACATCGCCATCATTGCTCACGTTGACCACGGTAAAACCACCCTGGTAGACAAACTCTTGCGTCAATCCGGCACCCTGGAGCGCAACGAGCTCAACGACGAGCGCGTGATGGACTCCAACGACCAGGAGAAAGAGCGCGGTATTACCATTCTGGCGAAAAACACCGCCATCAACTGGAACGGCTTCCACATCAACATCGTGGACACCCCGGGCCACGCCGACTTCGGCGGTGAAGTTGAACGCGTAATGTCGATGGTTGACTCCGTTCTGCTGCTGGTTGACGCTCAAGACGGCCCTATGCCGCAAACCCGTTTCGTGACCAAGAAGGCGTTCGAAGCCGGCCTGCGTCCGATCGTGTGCATCAACAAGGTTGACCGTCCAGGCGCGCGTCCGGACTGGGTTCTGGACCAGATCTTCGACCTGTTCGACAACCTGGGTGCCACCGAAGAACAGCTGGACTTCCAAGTCGTCTACGCCTCGGCCCTGAACGGTATTGCCGGTCTGGACCACAACGAGATGGCTGAAGACATGACACCGCTGTACCAGGCGATTGTTGACCACGTTCCAGCTCCAAAAGTTGACCGTGACGGTCCGTTCCAGATGCAAATCTCCGCACTGGACTACAACAGCTTCCTGGGTGTTATCGGTGTTGGCCGTATCGCTCGTGGTCGCGTCAAGCCGAACACTCCGGTTGTCGCCATCGGCGCTGACGGCAAGAAGCGTAACGGTCGTATCCTGAAGCTGATGGGTCACCACGGTCTGCACCGTGTAGACGTTGAAGAAGCTGCAGCAGGCGACATCGTGTGCATCAGCGGTATGGACTCGCTGTTCATCTCTGACACGCTGTGCCACCCGGACACCGTTGAAGCGATGAAGCCGTTGACCGTCGACGAGCCAACCGTTTCCATGACCTTCCAGGTGAACGACTCGCCATTCTGCGGTAAAGAAGGCAAGTTCGTGACTTCCCGTAACATCAAGGAACGTCTGGACAAAGAGCTGCTGTACAACGTTGCACTGCGCGTTGAAGAAGGCGACTCGGCTGACAAGTTCAAGGTTTCCGGCCGTGGCGAACTGCACCTCTCGGTACTGATCGAAACCATGCGTCGCGAAGGCTTCGAAATGGCTGTAGGCCGTCCGGAAGTGATCATCCGTCTGGTTGACGGCGTGAAGCACGAACCGTTCGAAAACGTCACCATCGACCTGCCGGAAGAATCCCAGGGCAAGGTGATGGAAGAGATGGGCCTGCGTAAGGGCGACCTGACCAACATGGTCCCGGATGGCAAGGGCCGTGTACGCCTGGAATACAACATCCCTGCTCGCGGTCTGATCGGTTTCCGTAACCAGTTCCTGACCCTGACCAACGGCGCTGGCATTCTGACCTCGATCTTCGACCGTTACGACGTGATGAAGTCGGGCGACATGTCCGGTCGTCAGAACGGCGTTCTGGTTTCGGTTGAAACCGGCAAGGCACTGACCTACTCCCTGGAAACCCTCCAGGCACGTGGCAAGCTGTTCGTCGAACACGGTCAGGAAATCTACAACGGTCAGATCGTTGGTCTGAACAGCCGTGACAACGACCTGGGCGTTAACCCTACCAAGGGCAAGAAGCTCGACAACATGCGTGCTTCGGGTAAAGACGAAACCATCGCTCTGGTCCCACCTGTTCGCTTCACCCTGGAACAGGCCCTGGAATTCATCCAGGACGACGAGCTGTGTGAAGTCACGCCTAAGTCCATCCGTCTTCGCAAGAAGATCCTGGACGAAAGCGAGCGTACCCGCGCTGCCAAGAAAGCCAAGGCATAAGATTTAGCCCGGCTTAACGAAAACGCCCCCGGTCGAAAGGCCGGGGGCGTTTTTGTTTGTCTGCGGTTTATGCGGTGTTTGTGCCGGCCCAATCGCTAGCAGGCTAGCTCCCACACTGGAGCTGTGGTCGACATCAATCCCCTGTGGGAGCTAGCCTGCTAGCGATGGCGGTCTGTCAGTCGCCGTTTATCCTGGCGATTGTTAAAACTTCTCGAGCGTACGACGGCTGCTGCTGGTCTCGCGCTCCACTTCCTTCGGCTTGTAAGCGCAATACCCCGGCCGCGGTCCGATTTTCGGGTGGTTGCGGCAGGTATCCGGGCGCTTTTCATAAATAGTGCACAGACGGCTCTTACGATCCAGGTACAGGCAATCGTTGTTGCTCATGCGCTGAAGGGTGAAGATCTCGGTCTTCTGGCTGTAGCGTTCGACGATCCCTTCCTTCTGCAAGCGCTTGGCGATGTTCTTGGCCGGTTCGCCGCGCTCGAATTCATCGACGATGCCGATGCGGATCAGGTCCTTGATCTTGACCTCGACCGGCAAGGTGCAGCAGCTGGATATGCACGAGCCGCACATCGGCGCAGAATATTTGGCCCAGGTATCGAGGCGATCGATCTCCGCGGCGGCGATCAGGTTGGACTTCATCATCGGTTGTTACCAGCGTGTGCATCAGGGCGCGCGATCATACCGGGACTGGTGGATTTTTGAACAACCTTTCGCCAGATTTTTTCCTGGACGCGGAATAAACACGGTTAATCCGGCACGGCCCCTGCATTCATTCAGGCACGTGACAATGTAATGCCGGACTATCTCGCACTATCAGGAAAAACTGCCGAACCAGAGCCCCCGGCGTCTGTCAGACCGTCTAGGCTCAACAACTCCACGCTCGCTCGAGGTCCTATCGATGACTCAAGAACCACTTGTTCGCGAAGCAGAGGTGGCCGCATTTCGCGACGCCGTCTTGACCAAACTCACCTACGCGGTGGGCAAAGACCCGGATCACGCCTTCGACCACGACTGGTTCGAAGCCATTGCGCTGGCAGCGCGCGATCACATGGTCGAGCACTGGATGGACCACACCCGGCAGATCTACCGCAAAGGTCAGAAGCGGGTTTACTACCTCTCCCTGGAATTTCTCATCGGCCGGCTGCTCTACGACAGCCTGAGCAACCTCGGCCTGCTGGACGTCGCCCGTGAAGCCCTGACCGAACTTGGCGTCGACCTGGAACGCATCCGCCTGCTGGAGCCCGACGCGGCGCTCGGCAATGGTGGCCTCGGTCGTCTGGCGGCGTGCTTCATGGAAAGCATGTCGACCCTCGGCATCGCCGGCCACGGTTACGGCATTCGTTATGAGCACGGCTTGTTCCGCCAGGCCATTGTCGATGGCTGGCAGCAGGAGCAGACCGAACACTGGCTGGATTTCGGCAACCCTTGGGAATTCGAGCGGCCGGAAGTGGTTTACCCGATCGGCTTCGGTGGCAGCGTCGAAACCGTCACCGACGAAAACGGTAAGTCCAAGCAAGTCTGGTCTCCCGCGGAAACCGTGCGGGCCATTGCCTATGACACGCCGGTGGTCGGCTGGCGCGGGGCGAGCGTCAACACGCTGCGCCTGTGGCGCGCCCGGGCCATGGAAGATTTGCACCTGGAGCGCTTCAACGCCGGCGACCACCTGGGCGCTGTCGCCGAAGTGGCCCGGGCGGAAAGTATCTCCCGCGTGCTCTACCCCGCGGACAGCACCGAAGCCGGCCAGGAACTGCGCCTGCGCCAGGAATATTTCTTCGTCGCGGCGTCCCTGCAGGATTTGCTGCGGCGCCATCGCAACATGCACACCTCGGTGCTGACCCTGGGCGATCACGCGGCGATCCAGCTCAATGACACGCACCCGTCGATTGCCGTGGCCGAGTTGATGCGTCAGCTGGTCGACGTCTACGACGTGGCGTGGGATGCCGCGTGGCAGGTCACGGTCGACACACTCTCGTACACCAACCACACGCTGTTGCCCGAAGCGCTGGAAACCTGGCCGGTCGGTTTGATGGAGCGCATGCTGCCGCGGCACATGCAGATCATCTACTTGATCAACGCCCAGCACATCGACTCGCTGCGCGCCAAAGGCATTCACGACTTCGACGTGTTGCGCGCGGTGTCGCTGATCGAGGAAGACAACGGCCGCCGCGTGCGCATGGGCAACCTGGCGTTCCTCGGTTCCCACAGCGTCAACGGCGTGTCGGGGCTGCACACGCAGTTGATGCGCAAGACCGTGTTCTCCGAATTGCACAAGCTCTACCCGGAGCGGATCAACAACAAGACCAACGGCATCACCTTTCGCCGCTGGTTGTATCAGGCCAACTCGGAATTGACCTCGATGCTGGTCGACGCCCTCGGCCCGGACCTGCTGGACAACCCCGAAGAGAAATTGCTGGAGCTGGAACCGTTCGCCGAAAAAGCCGCGTTCCGCAAGGCTTTCGCCGAGCAGCGCCTGCACAGTAAAAAAGCCCTCGCCTACATCATTCACGAGCGGCTCGGGGTTGCGGTCAACCCGGCGGCGATGTTCGACGTGCAGGTCAAGCGGATCCACGAATACAAGCGGCAACTGCTCAACCTGCTGCACACCGTTGCGCTTTATCAGGCGATTCGTGCCGAGCCGGAAATCGACTGGGTGCCGCGGGTGAAGATCTTCGCCGGCAAGGCAGCGGCCAGTTATCACCAGGCCAAGCTGATCATCAAACTGACCAACGACATCGCCCGGGTGGTGAACAACGACCCGACCGTGCGCGGTTTGCTAAAAGTCGTGTTCCTGCCCAACTACAACGTCAGCCTGGCGGAAAGCATCATTCCGGCGGCGGATTTGTCGGAGCAGATTTCCACCGCGGGCTTCGAAGCGTCGGGCACCAGCAACATGAAGTTCGGCCTCAACGGCGCGCTCACCATTGGCACTCTGGACGGCGCCAACGTCGAAATGTGCGAACGCATCGGTGCCGAGCACATGTTCATCTTCGGCCTCAGCGCGCAGCAGGTCGAGGCTCGTAAACAGAACCACGAGTTCAATGCGACGCCGGACATCGCTGCGTCCCATCGGCTCAACGACGTGCTGCAAGCGATTCGTGGCGGGGTGTTCTCTCCGGATGATCCATCCCGTTACACCGGTTTGATCGATTCGCTGATCGACTACGACCGCTTCCTGGTCTGCGCCGATTTCGATTCCTATTGGGATGCGCAGATGCGCGTTGAAGCCCATTGGCACGATGCGAACCAGTGGTGGCGCTCGGCGGTGTTGAACACGTCGCGCATGGGCTGGTTCTCCTCGGACCGAACGATCCGGGAGTACGCCACGGATATCTGGAAAGCGCTGGAGTAACTTTTAGCAATAATTGCGAGCAAGGCCCAACGATGGTTGGGCCTGATCGATATACTAAGCGCCACTTATCCCCTGTGGGAGCGGGCTTGCTCGCGAATGCGGTGTGTCAGATGACCTTGATTTGGACTGACCTACCGCATTCGCGAGCAAGCCCGCTCCCACAGGGGGTTTGTGAACTCGCTCGTTATTGGGCCGCTTAGGGATATCGACATGCAATGGATTTTCATGCTGATTGGGCTGGTGCTCGGCTGGGTGCTCGACGAGTCGTTCAGCGACGCGCTGTTGGGCGCGCTGCTCGGGTTGGGTATCGGCCAGGCCATTCGCCTCGGCCGTTTGGGTTCGCAGGCCACCGAGCAGCGGTTGCTGCTGGAACAGGCGCAAGTGGCGCTAAATGCGCTCCAGCAACGCCTGGCCTTGCTGGAGGTGTCCGGCATCAAGACGGCTGAAAGCAGCGAGTCGGCTCCCGATCAACCGCTTGCCGAGGCACCGCTCGCCAGCGAACCGGTGCCCCCTCCCGTATTCACTCTCGAAGAAATCCCCGTCTCGACCCCCGAGATGGTCTGGGACCTGCCACCCGAACTCGAACCTCTTCCCTCGACGGCGACGCAAACCAGCCGGCCACTGCCCGACGATGTCTGGAGATCCGAGCCTGTCACCCGCGAGCCCGCCGTCCCCCGTGGTCCGAATGTCATCGAGCGCGCCATCGGCGGTGTACGCAACTGGCTGTTCGGCGGCAACACCGTGCTGCGGGTCGGCGTGGTGCTGTTGTTCCTCGGTCTGGCTTTTTTGCTGCGCTATGCCACCGAAGGCGTGGTGGTGCCGATCGAACTGCGTTATGCCGGCGTCGCCGCGGCGGCCTTGGGTTTGCTTGGCCTGGGTTGGTGGCTGCGTCACCGCAACAACAGCTATGCGTTGATGCTGCAAGGCACCGGGATTGCCGTGTTGTACCTGACGGTGTTTGCGGCAATGCGTTTGCATCCGCTGCTCGACCCCACTGCAGCGCTCGGCCTGTTGGTGGCGGTGACGGTGTTTTCGGCGATTCTGGCGATCACCCAGGACTCCCTGGCGTTGGCCTGCGCCGCGGCGCTGGGCGGTTTCGCGGCACCGATTCTCACGTCCACCGGCGCCGGCAACCACGTCGCGCTGTTCAGCTACTTCGCCCTGCTCAACGCCGGCATCCTCGCCATTGCCTGGTTCAAGGCCTGGCGCCTGCTCAACCTGATTGGCTTCGTCGGCACCTTTGGCATCGGTTTCGCCTGGGGCCTGCGTTCTTACACACCGGAGCTGTTGTGGAGCACCGAGCCCTTCCTGATCCTGTTTTTCCTGATGTACCTGGCCATCGGGCTGCTGTTCGCCCGGCGCAAATTGCTGGAAATGAGCGATGCGCCCGAGGACGACAGCCGCGAGGCGTTGCTGCGCTGGTCGGCGCGCAAGGGTGATTACGTCGATGGCACGATGCTGTTCGGTCCGCCGCTGGTGGGCTTTGGTTTGCAGTTCGCGCTGGTCCAGCACCTGGAATTCGCCGCGGCGTTCAGCGCCCTCGCGCTGGGCATGATCTACATGGGGCTGGCGCGGCTGTTGATGGGCGGTCGCGCGTTGTTGCTGGCGGAAACCTGCCTGGCACTGGGCGTGATCTTCGCCAGCCTGGCGATTCCGCTGGGGCTGGATGCGCGTTGGACTGGCGCCGCCTGGGCCGTGGAAGGCGCAGGGATTTTCTGGCTGGGCCTGCGTCAGCAACGACCGCTGGCCCGTGCGTTCGCCTTGCTGCTGCAACTGGGTTCGGCGCTGGCGTTCCTCGGCACGCTGCGGATTGGCGAAAGCAGCCTGCTCGACGGCACGCCGCTGGGGGCGTTGATGCTCGGCGTGGCGTTGCTGTTCAGCTTCTACCAATTGCGCAATGCCTTGCCCGAACACGCCGCTGAGTGGGAGCGCAAAGGTTTGCCGGTGCTGGCGTGCCTCGGCCTGACTTTCCTCTATCTGCTGGCGCCGCTGTTCCTCTTCACCCACGGCACTGCCATCGCGTGGGCATTGGCCGGTTTGGTGACGCTGTTTGTTGGCTTGCGCCTGCAATCGCGGACCTTCCTGTTCGCCGCGTTTGCCGTGCAGTTGCTCGGCGGTGCGTTGTTCCTGCTGCGCCTGCAAGGCGCGGGCGGCGAATCCGGCGCGGTGTTCAGCGCGGGCTGGAACGGCTTGCTCAGCGCATCCCTGATCGGCCTGACCTTGATCGCCGGCATGCTCCTGGCCGCGCGCGATGACATGGTGCGCAACGACGTTCGGCTGTTGCGCGGTTTGTCGGTGGTGTTGCTGGCGGGCCTGGTGCTGATCAACCTGGCGGTGCTGTTCGTGCTGCCGTGGCAAACCGCGAGTGCGGTGTGGGCCGCCAGCGGTTTGTTCATCATCTGGCTGAGCCTGTACCTAAAGCAGCGGGTGAGTTTCGTCTTCGGCCTGCTGCTGCAGGTGATTGGCGGTGCGGCGTTCCTGTTCGCCGGGCCGGACTTGTTGGGGCCGCTGGCCAGCGAAGGCCTGAAGCCGCTGGCGCACAGTGGCTTCTGGACGCCGTGGGTGCTGGGCCTGGCCGCGTTGCTCGGCGCGTGGCGCTTGCAACTCGGCAATCATGGATCGGCATTCGATGCGTTGAGCTTGCGGCGCTTATCCGAGGCGCTGCTGGTATGGGGTGCGGGCTGGTGGGCGCTGGCGTGGATCAGTGAGGTGCTGCGCTTTGCGCCGGTGAACGTTCAGGCCACCTTGCTGCTGGCGGTCGCGGCAGTCAGTGTCGCGTTGTGGGCGTGGTTGGCGTTGCGCCTGAGATGGGCTTCGCTGGGCCTGCTCTGCACCTTGCTGATGCCGGCGGCCGGCGCGGTGTTGTTCGCCGCGTGGCACTCGCGTTATCACCCGGCGGCCGGTCTCGGATGGCTGGCCTGGGCAGCGGTGTTCGTCGTGCATTTCATCTCGCTGCGACGTCTGGCTCCGGTGCTGCCGGCGCGGGCCTTGAGCGGCGCGCATGTGCTCGGCTGCTGGCTGTTGATCGGGGTGTTGGCGCTCGAGTTGCGCTACGGCTTGTTGCTGCTTTCCGAGCAATACAACGCCTGGCGCTGGTTGGGCTGGGCCATCCTGCCAAGTCTGTACCTGGTGCTGATGGCGGCGCCGCGCAAGTGGCCTTGGCCGGTGTCGGCCTACGCGCGCGAGTACCGGTTGTACGCGGCGGCGCCGCTGGCGTTGCTGATGCTCGGCTGGTTCTGGCTGGCGAACATGGTCAGCGACGGCACTGCCGAACCGTTGCCTTATGTGCCGCTGATCAATCCGCTGGAATTGGGCCTGCTGTTTGCGCTGTTCGGCGTTTACGTCTGGGCGCGCAGTGCGGTGACGCAACTGGCGCTGCGCCAGGATTATTTTGATCACGCCACACAACTGATCGCCGGTGTCTCGTTGTTCGCGTTCTTCACCGCGCTGGTGAACCGCACGGCGCACCATTGGGGCGGTGTACCGTTCGAGCTGGATCTGCTGCTCGCGTCGATGCAGGTACAGGCCGGTCTGTCGATCGTCTGGACCTTGATGGCCCTGGGTCTGATGATCGGCGGGCACCTGCGGCATCGTCGCGAAGTCTGGCTGATCGGCGCGGCGTTGATCGGCGTGGTGGTCGCGAAACTGTTCTTTGTCGAATTGAGTAACCGCGGCGGGCTGGCGCGGATCGTCTCGTTTATCGGCGTGGGTGTGTTGCTGCTGGTGGTGGGCTATTTCGCTCCACTGCCGCCCAAGCGCGCCGACGCCGCGCCGGATGCGCCGAAACCGGCCCCGCAAACCGAAGGAGTGTCGTCTTGAGTCAGAAGCTGAATCGGGTCTGGTTGGGCGCTATTGCCATGGGCTTGGCGTTGTCGGCCCACGCGCAAGAGAAACCGACGGATTTCGCCACGCAAGTGCCGCTGAGCGTGAGCGGCGAGGGGCCGTGGTATCGCCTCGTATTGCCTTTGGCGGTGCAGTTGAATGCGCGGCAGACCGACCTGAGCGACGTGCGGGTGTTCAGCGCGGCGGGCGAGGCTCAGGCCTATGCCCTGGCGCGGGAAGTCGCGCAGACCAGCGAAAACCGCACCCTGACCGACGTGAAGTGGTTTCCGCTGTACACCTCCGCTGACGCCACCGAACGCGCGCCGAGCGTGCGGGTGCAATCGAGCGCCAACGGCACGCTGGTCGAAGTGCAGCCATCAAGCCAACTGGAGGCGGGCGAAGAAGTGCTGCGTGGCTGGCTGCTCGACGCCAGCGCCATCAAGGCGCCGTTGCAGCAGTTGGTCCTCGACTGGACCAGCGAGCGCGACGGCTTCCAGCGTTTCAGCATTGAAGCCAGTGACGATTTGCAGAACTGGCAGGCGTGGGGTGACGGACAGGTGGCGCGGCTGACGTTCGCTGACGAGCGGGTCGAGCAGCATGAAGTGGGCTTGCCGGGCCAATCGGCGCGCTATCTGCGCTTGCTGTGGACCACGCCGCATTCGGCACCGATCCTGACGTCGGCGCAACTGCAAAGCGCCAGCACCCGCAGCCTGCCGCTGCCCTTGGTCTGGTCGCAGCCGTTGGCCGGTATAAGCGCGAAGGCCGGGGAATACACCTGGCAGTTGCCGATGGGGCTGAATGTCGAGCGCTTGCAGGTCGAACTGGCGCAGCCGAACAGCCTGGCCCCGGTGACGTTGTCCGGTCGGCGTGACAGCAGTTTGCCGTGGCAGCCGCTGAGCAGCGGTTTGCTGTATCGCCTGACCCAGAATGGCCAGGACGTGGTACAGAATGAACTGCAACTGCCTGGGCAAACCGTGCAGCAATTGAAGTTGACGGTGGATGAGCGTGGCGGCGGTTTGGGTGCGCAGGCGCCGACCGTGAAGTTTGCCGTACGATCCACGCAATTGGTGTTCCTCGCCCGTGGCGCCGGGCCCTACACCCTGGCATTGGGCAGCGCGACGGTGAAGGCGGCGAACCTGCCGTTGTCGACGCTCATCCCGGATTACAGCGCCGCGAAGTGGTCGACTTTGGGTAAGGCGAAGGTGGATGGCGGGGTGGTAGAGACGCCAGTTTCAACGGCGGTTGGCGCGGCGACGACGGACACCGACTGGAAGAAGTTCGGCTTGTGGGCGGTGTTGTTACTGAGCGTTTTGTTTTTGGCGGCGATGGCGTTCAGTCTATTGCGTAAACCGCCGGCCAAAACCTGAGAATGGCTGGCGCTGCGCGCCATTCGCGAGCAGGCTCGCTCCCACAGGTTTCGCGCCGTTCGCAATTGCGAGTGCGACACGAAACCTGTGGGAGCGTGGCTTGCCCGCGAAGACGGACTGTCAGCCAACGAAAATTCGAAACCATGCCCTTTCATCAGGTCCACATCCGGTCCGTTTCGAACTACGCTAAACCCGGCACATGAACTCTATTGGGCGTATCACGTCTGATAGGAGGAAATGCGCCCCGACTCGCGTTAAACTGCGCGGGTTTTCAGCCCCCCATTCCACCGGAGCCTTCCATGTCCCGCGTTACCCTGAGTCGCTATCTGATTGAGCAGACCCGTAGCAACAACACCCCTGCCGATCTGCGTTTCCTGATCGAAGTGGTGGCGCGCGCTTGTAAAGAAATCAGCCACGCCGTGTCCAAAGGCGCCCTGGGTGGTGTTCTGGGCAGCATGGGCACCGAAAACGTCCAAGGTGAAGTGCAGAAGAAACTCGATGTGATCTCCAACGAGATCCTGCTCGAAGCCAACGAATGGGGCGGTCACCTGGCCGGCATGGCGTCCGAAGAAATGGACAATGCCTACCAGATCCCGGGCAAGTACCCGAAAGGCGCCTATCTGCTGGTATTCGACCCACTGGACGGTTCGTCGAACATCGACATCAACGCCCCGGTCGGCACGATCTTCTCGGTGCTGCGTTGCCCGAGCGAGTACCTGAGCCAGAACGAAGCGCTGAACGAAAAAGCCTTCCTGCAACCCGGCACCCAACAGGTTGCCGCCGGTTATGCCATCTACGGCCCGCAGACCATGCTGGTGCTGACCTTGGGCGACGGCGTGAAAGGTTTCACCCTCGACCGCGAAATGGGCAGCTTCGTGTTGACCCACGAAGACATCACGATCCCGGCGTCCACTCAGGAATTCGCGATCAACGCCTCCAACCAGCGTCACTGGGAAGCACCGGTGCAGCGCTACGTTGACGAATTGCTGGCCGGCGATGAAGGCCCGCTGAAAAAGAACTACAACATGCGTTGGGTGGCCGCGATGGTTGCCGACGTACACCGCATCCTGACCCGTGGTGGCTTGTTCATGTACCCACGCGACAGCCGCGAGCCATCGAAGCCGGGCAAGCTGCGCCTGATGTACGAAGCTAACCCGATGTCGTTCCTGGTCGAGCAGGCCGGCGGCGCTTCCACCGATGGCCATCAGCGTATCCTCGATATCAAGCCTGACGGCCTGCACCAGCGAGTCGCGGTGTTCCTCGGCTCGAAAGAAGAAGTCGAGCGCGTCACGGCTTACCACAAGGAATAAACATGACTGCGCCCTGGCAGCCGTTGCTCGAATGGTGGTTCGGAACGCTCGAATCGCCGAACGACATAGCGGCTGACAAGGGCAAGTTATGGTTCGGCAAGCGCGACAGCCAGGACCTCGAAGCGCAGACGCGGTTCGGGGAATGGGTCGAGCAGGCACTGGCCGGCGGATTGACCGAATGGGCGCAACGCCCCGATGGTTGGCTGGCCCTGGTGCTGCTACTGGATCAACTCCCGCGAATGATCTTTCGCGAATCCCCCAAATCCTTCGCAGGCGATCTCCGGGCCCAGGCCCTGGTGGCGCAAGGCATTGCCGCGGATTTCGATCGGCAGTTGCGGCCGATTCAGCGGGTGTTCATTTATCTGGTGTTTGAGCATTGCGAGAATCTGGCGGTGCAGAACGAAGCGGTTTCGCGCTATATCGATCTGATTGCGCAACAGCCGGAGGGCGATCGGAAGCTGTTTGCCGATTTCCTGAACTATGCCGAAAAGCATCAGCGGGTGATTGCGCGGTTTGGACGATTTCCGCATCGCAATGCGGTGCTGGGGCGGGAGTCTACGGCTGAGGAAGTGGAGTTTCTTTCGGAGCCGGGGTCTCGGTTTTAGGTCTTGATTGTTGCAGATGCCATCTTCGCGAGCAGGCTCGCTCCCACATTGGATTTTTCAGTGAACACAGTTTCTGTGCACGGCCAAGATCCATGTGGGAGCGAGCCTGCTCGCGAAAGGGCTGGTTCAGGCACTAAATCCTGAAGCTACCGACCAACTGCTTAAGCCGCGCCGCCTGCTGCTCAAGGTCCGCGCACGCCCGCAACGTCGCCTGCAGGTTTTCCACCCCTTCCTGGTTCAGCGTGTTGATCTCGGTAATGTCGACATTGATCGACTCCACCACCGCCGTCTGCTCTTCCGTCGCCGTGGCCACCGACTGGTTCATGCCGTCAATTTCGCCGATGCGCTGGGTCACGCTGCCCAGGCGTTCGCCAGCCTGGTTGGCGATGCCGACACTGCTTTCACTCTGGCGCTGGCTGTCGGTCATGGTGCTCACCGCTTCGCGGGCGCCGACTTGCAGTTCTTCGATCATCTTCTGCACTTGCTGCGCCGAGTCCTGCGTGCGGTGCGCGAGGTTGCGCACTTCGTCGGCCACCACGGCAAAACCGCGTCCGGCTTCACCGGCGCGCGCCGCTTCGATGGCGGCGTTCAACGCCAACAGGTTGGTCTGCTGGGAGATGCTGGTGATCACTTCCAGAATCTGCCCGATGTTCACCGTGTTGCTGTTCAGGGTTTCGATGTTGCCGCAGGAATCGCTGATCTTCGCCGACAGCTGATGCATCGCCGCGATGGTTTTATCCACCACCTGCTGACCGTCTTCGGCCAGTGCACGGGCGTCGCTTGAATGCTGTGAGGCGAGGGCGGCGTTCTGGGCGATTTCCTGGGCGGCGGCCCCCAGTTCGTTGATGGCCGCAGCGACGCTGCTGGTGCGCGAGGCTTGCTGGTCGGAGTTGTACATCGACGAGTTTGACGCGGCGACCACGCGCAGGGCGACTTCGTTGACCTGGCCGGTGGCCGAAGACACTTCGCGGATCGACGTGTGGATGCGTTCCACGAAGCGGTTGAACGAGGTGCCCAACGCCCCGAATTCGTCGTGACCATGAATGGTCAGGCGCTTGGTCAGGTCACCTTCGCCTTCGGCAATGTCATGCATGGCGCGGCCCATGGTCAGCAGCGGCTGCATCAGGAAACTGATCAACATGCCCAGCAAGGCGATGATGATCACCACCGCAATCACCATGGCGACGATCGCCGAGGTGCGGAATTCGCTGAGCATTGCGAACGCCGTGTCCTGGTCCAGCACCAGCGCCACGTACCAGTCGGCTGACGGCACGCCGTTGACGTGGGTGAAGGAGATGAACTGGCGTTGGCCGTCGATCTCGACCTCTTTCATGCCCGGACTGATTTGTGGCGCGCTGTCGGGATAGGCCTCGCTCAGGTTCTTCAGGATCAGTTTGCTGTCCGGGTGAATCAGGATCTTGCCGTCGGCGCTGACGATGAACGCGTGGCCGTGGCCGCCGAAGTTCAGCGAGTTGATGATGGCGCTGACGCTGGACAGGTCAATATCGGCGCCAGCGACACCGATCATCTGGTTCTGATGCTGCACCGGGGTGGCGACGGTGATCACCAGCTTGCCGGAGGAGGCTGCGATGTACGGCTCGGTGACGATGGTCTTTTGTGCGCCATTGGCCGCCTTGTACCAGCCGCGGGCCCGCGGGTCGTAGTCGGATGCGCGATTGCCGGCCGGAATCGAAAACATCACGCCGTCGGTGCCGCCGAAGTAGCTCAACTGAAAGTTGCCGGTGTAGGCGGGCAGGTCGATGGCGCGTTGGAGGCTGGCCGGGGCGCTGCCGTCCACCGCGATCTGTTGCGACAGCGATTGCAGCAACTGGATGCGGCTTTCCAGCCAGGTCTGGATATTACTGGTGGTCAGGCTGCCGAGTTCCTGCATGGACGATTCGGTGCTGCTGCGCAGGGTCTGGCGTTGTCGGTAGTCGTTGAAGAGGATGAAGCAGGCAAAGGCAACAGCCACCACGAGGGCGGCAGCCAACAAAATCTTGTGGCTGAACTTCATGTTTCTGGTCATTAAATGAACTACCGCGGAGAGGCTGGTCGACAGGGGCGCCAATTTGCCATAGGAACGGGCTTTGCGCTGCTTTTATGTCGACTGCCCGGCGCCAAAGATTAGGCGGATCTGGCCAAAACCGACGAAATGCTCAACAGCAAAAGAAAGTGGCTGATTTTTCGGCAAAAGGCAGACGAGCGGCCCAAGAAATAGGCGGTTTGTCAGGGAACCAGATAGGGGTTTTCTCTTCTAAGCTTCTGCTTGGCACCCTGCCAATCCCCATTCGCACCAGGAGTTCCACCATGTCGCTGCGCTCCATCGCTCTGCTTTCGTTCTGCGTGTTGCTGGCCGCGTGCGGCAAGGTCAATCAGGAAAACTACTCCAAACTGTCGGCGGGCATGGCCAAGGCCGAGGTTGAAACCTTGCTCGGCAAACCCACTGACTGTTCGGGCGCGCTCGGCATGTCGAGTTGCACTTGGGGCGACAAGAACAGCTTTATCAGCGTGCAGTATGCCGGTGACAAAGTGTTGATGTTTTCGGGTCAAGGCCTGAAGTAATCCGGGGCGATGCGCCCGCGGGAGAAAAACAATGAAGCGGTTATTGATCCTCCTTTTTGCCGGCCTGGTACTGGCTGGCTGCGCCACTTCTGGCGAAGATCCGTTGGCGCCGAAAACCGTCAACAACGTCAATCTGAAAAAGTACCAAGGGACCTGGTACGAGTTGGCGCGTTTGCCGATGTATTTCCAGCGCAACTGCGCGCAATCTGAAGCCCACTACACCCTCAAGCCAGACGGCAATGTGATCGTGCTGAACCGCTGCCTGACCGCGGACTGGCAATGGGAAGAGGCCAAGGGCACCGCTTATCCCCAGGTGCCAGGCAAGACCGACAAGCTCTGGGTCGAGTTCGACACCTGGTTTTCACGGCTGATACCGGGCGTGGCGAAGGGCGAGTATTGGGTGTTGTACGTCAGCGATGACTACAAGACCGCCATCGTCGGTGATCCGAGCCGTCGCTATCTGTGGTTGCTGTCGCGGACCCCGACGGTCAATGGGGTGGTGCGCGAAGAGCTGCTAAGCAAGGCGCGCCAGCAGGGCTACGACACCACGCGACTGATCTGGCGGGCGACGGATACGCAGATGGCCAAGACCTCGAACTGACGAACGCAACAAAACAACTGTGGGAGCCAGCCTGCTGGCGATAGCTTGTATCAGTCACCCACTCTGTCGACTGATATGCCGCTATCGCCAGCAGGCTGGCTCCCACATTTTTGTTTTGTGTCAGCCCAGGAGCTCGCGCAGGACCTGAGTGAACGCGCGGTTGCTCTCTTCTTCGCCGGCATGCCGCCCATCGCGCACCACCCATCGGCCATTGACCAGCACATCGCGCACCTGACGATCGCCACCGGCAAATAACCAGCGGTTCAAAATCCCGTCACCTCTGGCAGTCGCCAGGTAGGGATCGTTGCCGTCCAGCACCAGCCAATCCGCCCGCTTTCCAACTTCCAGCGCACCAATCGGTTGGCCCAGCGCCTGCGCGCCACCCTCCAGCGCGGCGTCGTACAGTGTGCGGCCGACCATTGGCTGATCCGCGCCATACAAACGATTACGCCGCTGATCACGCAGACGCTGGCCGTATTCCAGCCAGCGCAACTCTTCCACCACGCTCAGCGACACATGGCTGTCGGAACCGATGCCCATGCGCCCGCCCTGCGCGAGGAAATCCACCGCCGGGAAAATCCCGTCGCCGAGGTTGGCCTCGGTGGTCAGGCACAGGCCGGCAATGGCGCGACTCTTGGCCATCAGCGTGACTTCTTCCGGGTTGGCGTGAGTCGCGTGGACCAGGCACCAGCGCTGATCGACTTCAGTGTTTTCGTACAGCCATTGCAGCGGACGGCGGCCACTCCAGCTCAGGCAGTCGTCGACTTCCTTCTGCTGCTCGGCAATGTGAATGTGCACCGGGCACTGCTGATCACTGGCGGCCAGCACCTCGCTGATCTGCTGTGGTGTGACCGCGCGCAACGAGTGGAAACACAGGCCCAATGATTGCGCCGATTGCTGCGCCAGGAGCGGCTGCAAGCGCGACTGCAGATTCAGGTAATTGTCCGTGCTGTTGATAAAGCGACGCTGGCCGTCGTTCGGCGTCTGGCCGCCAAAACCGGAATGGCTGTAGAGCACTGGCAGCAGGGTCAAACCGATGCCGGCGGAGCTGGCGGCCTGGCTGATGCGCAACGCCAGTTCGGCGGGATCGGCGTACGGTTGGCCGCTGGTGTCGTGGTGCACGTAGTGAAATTCCGCGACCGAGGTGTAACCGGCCTTGAGCATTTCGATGTACAGCTGACGGGCAATGACGCCGAGCTGGTCCGGGCTGATTTTCCCGACGAGGCGATACATTAGGTCGCGCCAGGTCCAGAAACTGTCGTTCGGATTGCCGGCCACTTCCGCTAATCCTGCCATCGCGCGCTGGAACGCGTGGGAGTGCAGATTCGGCATTCCCGGCAACAACGGACCGTTTAGCCGTTCGGCGCCTTCTGCGTGGGAATCGGCCTGGATTTGGGTCAACACGCCATCGGCGCTGACCTCTAGACGTACATTGTTGGCCCATCCACTAGGCAGCAGCGCGCGTTCGGCAAAGAAGGCGGACATGGTTCAGCACCCCATCGTGTGTTATTTGTATATACATATACAGACGTTTGCCTGCTCGGTAAACTCCGGCAAGCTAGCAACTTCTACCCAATGACCAAGGATTAACCGTGCCGACTCCGCCTGCAGTGTCACCGTTGGCCGCGAACATGGGCGACAGTCCGGCGCCCTTGTACGCCCGCGTCAAACAGATGATCACCCAGCAAATCGACAGTGGAAACTGGCCGCCGCACTACCGCGTTCCGTCGGAAAGCGAGCTGGTCAGCCAGCTCGGTTTCAGCCGCATGACCATCAACCGCGCGCTACGCGAGATGACTGCCGACGGTCTGCTGGTTCGCATGCAGGGGGTCGGCACGTTCGTCGCCGAGCCGAAAAGCCAGTCCGCGCTGTTTGAAGTGCACAACATCGCCGACGAAATCGCCTCCCGCGGCCACCGCCACACCTGCCAGGTCATCACCCTCGAGGAAGAGGCCGCCGGTTCCGAGCGCGCCCTGGCGCTGGACATGCGTGAAGGGCAAAAGGTTTTTCATTCGCTGATCGTGCATTTCGAAAACGACATCCCGGTGCAGATCGAAGACCGTTTCGTGAACGCGCTGGTGGCCCCCGATTACCTCAAGCAGGACTTCACCCTGCAAACGCCTTACGCCTACCTGAACCAGGTCGCGCCGCTGACCGAAGGCGAGCACGTGGTTGAGGCGATTCTGGCCGAGGCGTCCGAGTGCAAATTGCTGCAGATTGAAAAGGGCGAGCCGTGCCTGCTGATTCGCCGTCGCACCTGGTCCGGCCGTCAGCCGGTGACCGCTGCACGTTTGATTCACCCCGGCTCCCGTCATCGTCTGGAAGGTCGGTTCCATAAATAGAGCGCTATCAATGAAAGAAACCAAAGTTCTACGGGCCAGGGATTACCCGCGCATGCCATGGAAAAACGGCGGCGGCAGCACTGAAGAAATTACCCGCGATGCGGGAACTGGCCTTGATGGCTTCGGCTGGCGCCTGTCGATTGCCGACATCGGTGAGTCGGGCGGGTTTTCCACCTTCGCGGGTTACGAGCGGATTATCACGGTGTTGCAGGGCGATGGCATGACCCTGTCAGTTGACGGCCAGGCAACGCGGCCGTTGTTGCCGATCGACCCGTTTGCCTTCAGTGGTGAGAGCCAGGTGTCCTGCACCTTGCTGGGTGGGCCGATCCGCGATTTCAACCTGATCTATGCGCCAAAGCGTTACAGCGCGCGGTTGCAGTGGCTGCAGGGCGAGCAGCGGTTTTTCAGCGAAGCGGGGACGGTACTGGTGTTCAGTGTCAGTGATACGCTTGAGGTGATGATCAATGGCAGTGCCCAGCAACTGGGTCGCCATGACTGCCTGCAACTGGAGAAAAATGCCGGTCTCGTGGAAGTCTCCATTGACAGCGCCTGCTGCGTTATCGAACTGACTGCACGCTGATCCCTGATCCCTTGCACTATCCCCTGTAGGAGCGAGCACGCTCGCGAGAAACCCAAGAGCGCCGCGGGGTATATGGTTCCCCCCCGTCAGCGTTCACGACCATCGTCGGAACGCCGCCCGGAGCCTGCTCGCTCCTACAGTAGAAAATCGTTTCCCTCATCGCACCAACTTGTTACCGAACGCCCCAGCGTGGCGCAAAACCGTGCTCAAGTAACAGCCGTTAGCCCTTCCGCAAAATCCCTTCGAAAAATTTCATCTCCCTCAGAACCCTTATCCTACAGGCCTTAGCGCTTTTTCCGACTTTTTCTTGAATGCCCATCCAACAAGTTGGCCGCTTGATTGCATATGCTTGTATGTACAAGTAAAGACGTATGCGTATGAGTCGATCGAGACTCCTCGCAACGTCCACTGATTCGCTTGCGGCGCAACGATGCGCGCAGGCTGACTTGCCCACTGCCAGGGTTGGTTTGGATTGATCGCTGAGGAGTCTTTTTCGTGACTGACATTAAACCTACTAAGTTTCGTGACGTTGAAATCCGCGCTGCCCGCGGTAACACGCTGACCGCCAAGAGCTGGCTGACCGAAGCGCCGCTGCGCATGCTGATGAACAACCTTGATCCGGAAGTGGCCGAGAACCCTAAGGAACTGGTGGTTTACGGCGGCATCGGTCGTGCGGCACGTAACTGGGAGTGCTACGACAAGATCGTCGAAAGCCTGACCAACCTGAACGACGACGAGACCCTGCTGGTGCAATCCGGCAAGCCGGTCGGCGTGTTCAAGACCCACACCAATGCCCCGCGCGTACTGATCGCCAACTCCAACCTGGTACCGCACTGGGCGAGCTGGGAACACTTCAACGAACTCGACGCCAAAGGCCTGGCCATGTACGGCCAGATGACCGCCGGCAGCTGGATCTACATTGGCAGCCAGGGCATCGTCCAGGGCACCTACGAAACCTTCGTCGAAGCCGGTCGCCAGCACTACAACGATGACCTGAAAGGTCGTTGGGTCCTGACCGCAGGCCTCGGCGGCATGGGCGGCGCTCAACCACTGGCCGCCACCCTGGCGGGTGCGTGCTCGCTGAACATCGAATGCCAGCAGGTCAGCATCGATTTCCGTTTGAAAAGCCGTTACGTCGATGAGCAAGCCAAGGACCTCGACGACGCGCTGGCCCGCATCGAGAAGTACACCAAAGAAGGCAAGGCGATCTCCATCGCCCTGCTGGGCAACGCGGCGGAAATCCTCCCGGAACTGGTCCGGCGCGGCGTACGCCCGGACATGGTCACCGACCAGACCAGCGCCCACGACCCGCTCAACGGCTACCTGCCGGCCGGCTGGACCTGGGACGAATACCGCGCTCGTGCCAAGACCGAGCCGGCCGCCGTGATCAAGGCAGCCAAGCAGTCGATGGCCGTGCACGTCAAAGCCATGCTGGAATTCCAGAAGCAAGGCATCCCGACCTTCGACTACGGCAACAACATCCGTCAGATGGCTCAGGAAGTGGGCGTGGAAAACGCCTTCGACTTCCCGGGCTTCGTGCCGGCGTACATCCGTCCGCTGTTCTGCCGTGGCATCGGCCCGTTCCGCTGGGCGGCACTGTCTGGCGATCCGCAAGACATCTACAAGACCGACGCCAAAGTCAAAGAGCTGATCCCGGACGACGCGCACCTGCACAACTGGCTGGACATGGCCCGCGAGCGCATCAGCTTCCAGGGTCTGCCGGCACGTATCTGCTGGGTTGGCCTGGGCCTGCGCGCCAAGCTCGGCCTGGCGTTCAACGAAATGGTGCGCAGCGGCGAGCTGTCGGCGCCAATCGTGATCGGTCGCGACCACCTGGACTCCGGTTCGGTGTCGAGCCCTAACCGCGAAACCGAGTCGATGCAGGACGGTTCCGACGCCGTGTCCGACTGGCCACTGCTCAACGCCCTGCTCAACACCGCGAGCGGCGCGACCTGGGTGTCGCTGCACCACGGCGGCGGCGTCGGCATGGGCTTCTCCCAGCACTCGGGCATGGTGATCGTCTGCGACGGTACGGACGAAGCGGCCGAGCGTATCGCTCGCGTGTTGCACAACGACCCGGCGACGGGTGTGATGCGTCACGCCGATGCGGGTTACCAGATCGCGATCGACTGCGCCAAGGAACAAGGGCTGAACCTGCCAATGATTACTGGCAAGTGACAGGCAACTGAAGATTGCCCTTTGTGGGAGCGAGCCTGCTCGCGATGACGGCGGCACATTCAGCTCAGTTGTTCACTGAGAGGCCGCTATCGCGAGCAGGCTCGCTCCCACAGAAGCCGAACCCTATCCAGAACAATCCACAGAGGTTGAACCATGGCTGTTAACAACGATCGTGCAGGCAATAAACCGTTGATCGAAAGGCGTTCGATCGACTACATCCCGGAAGCGGAAAGACACGGTCGTCTGTTGAGCCAGTTCACCCTGTGGATGGGTGCCAACCTGCAAATCACCGCGATTGTCACCGGGGCCCTGGCCGTGGTGCTGGGCGGTGATGTGTTCTGGTCACTGATCGGTTTGCTGATCGGCCAACTGATCGGCGGCGGCGTCATGGCGCTGCATGCCGCGCAGGGGCCCAAGCTGGGTCTGCCGCAGATGATCTCCAGCCGCGTGCAGTTCGGCGTCTATGGTGCGGCCATCCCGATCGTGCTGGTCTGCCTGATGTACCTGGGCTTCACCGCCACCGGAACCGTACTGTCCGGCCAGGCGCTGGGCCAGTTGTTCGGTGTCAGCGACAGTGTCGGTATCCTCACTTTCGCCAGTGTCATCGTGCTGGTCACGGTGCTTGGTTATCGGGTGATCCATTGGATTGGCCGTATTGCCAGCGTCATTGGCGTGATTGCGTTTGTGTACCTGTTCACGCGTCTGATGAGCCAGACGGACGTTGGCGCACTCCTGCAAATCCGCCACTTCAGCTGGAGCAGCTTCCTGCTCGCCGTGTCGCTCGCGGCGTCCTGGCAGATCGCGTTCGGCCCGTATGTGGCTGACTATTCACGCTACCTGCCAAGCAACACTTCCTCGGTGAAAACCTTTTTCGCCGCAGGCGCGGGTTCGGTCATTGGCGCACAAGTGGCGATGATCCTCGGCGTGTTCGCTGCCGCTTCGTCCAACGGGCAATTTGCCGGTCACGAAGTGGCTTACATCGTCGGTCTGGGCGGTACCGGTGCCACCGCGGCGCTGCTGTACTTCAGCATCGCGTTCGGCAAGGTCACCATTTCCACGTTGAACTCGTACGGCAGCTTCATGTGCATCGCGACCATCATCAGCGGTTTCCGTGGCGAGCTGAAGGTCACGCGCTTGCAGCGTCTGGTCTTCGTGCTGGTCATCGTCGGTGCCGCGACCCTGATGGCGTTGCTCGGTCAGCACTCGTTCCTCGGTGCGTTCAAGTCCTTCATCCTGTTCCTGCTGGCGTTCTTCACACCGTGGAGCGCGATCAACCTGGTGGACTACTACTGCATCACCCGCGAGCGCTATGACGTCCCGGCGCTGGCTGATCCGCAAGGTCGTTACGGCCGCTGGAACCCCCTCGGTATCAGCGTCTATGTCTTCGGTGTACTGGTGCAGTTGCCGTTCATCTCCACCAAGTTCTACACCGGTCCGCTGGTGGCGGCCCTGGGTGACGTGGACATTTCCTGGATTATCGGTCTGGTGCTTCCCGCAGCCCTGTATTACGTATGCGCAAAAAAATGGCACGGTTCAGTGCCCGATCAACTGATTCTGCCAGTCGAGCAGAACAGCGTTGTACAACCTAAAACAAGCGGGGCCGGTCGCGCTGCGGCGCAGGCCTGATTGGACGTGGACAGGGCTGGATGCCTCTTGACTGCCGTAAGCCAATTCATGATTAGGAGCGTCACAACAATGAAATCGAACAAGACTCTGCTGACTACCGTGCTTTCCATGGGCCTGCTGGCCAGTGCCGGCGCCACTCAGGCGGCCGGTTGGTGCGAATCGGGCAAACCGGTGAAATTCGCCGGTCTGAACTGGGAAAGCGCCATGTTACTGACCGACGTGCTGCAGACCGTGTTGGAAAAAGGTTACGACTGCAAGACCGACAGCTTGCCAGGCAACTCCATCACCATGGAAAACGCCCTGAGCAGCAACGACATTCAAGTGTTTGCCGAAGAGTGGGTCGGCCGCAGCGAAGTCTGGAACAAGGCCGAGAAGGCCGGCAAGGTCGTCGGTGTCGGCGCTCCGGTGGTTGGTGCGGTGGAAGGCTGGTACGTGCCTCGCTACGTGATCGAAGGCGATGCCAAGCGCAAGCTGGAAGCCAAGGCGCCAGACCTGAAAAACATTGCTGACCTGGCCAAGTATTCCTCGGTGTTCAAGGATGCCGAAGAACCTGGCAAGGGCCGTTTCTACAACTGCCCGGCCGGCTGGACCTGTGAACTCGACAACAGCGAAATGCTGAAAAGCTACGGCCTGGAAAGCAGCTACACCAACTTCCGCCCCGGCACCGGCCCGGCGCTGGATGCCGCGGTGCTGTCGAGCTACAAGCGTGGCGAGCCGATCCTGTTCTACTACTGGTCGCCAACCCCGCTGATGGGCCAGGTCGACCTGGTCAAGCTCGAAGAGAAGCCAGGCGTGGACAAGCGTGTAACCATCAAGGTCGGCCTGTCCAAGACCTTCCACGACGAGGCCCCGGAACTGGTGGCCGTGCTGGAAAAGGTCAATATGCCGATCGACCTGCTGAACCAGAACCTCGGGCGCATGGCCAAAGAGCGAATCGAATCGCCAAAACTGGCGAAAACCTTCCTCAAGGAACATCCTGAAGTCTGGCACGCATGGGTGAGCGAAGACGCAGCCAAGAAGATCGACGCGGCCTTGTAGGTTGAGCCTCTCCGACTGCCGGTCACGGCAGTCGGACGCTGAATCGCAACCCCTTGATTGAGAGTCTCTTATGTTTCCCGAAAGCTTTACCTTTTCCATCGCCGACTGGGTCAACGGTTGGGTCGATTCGCTGGTCACCAACTACGGCGACGTGTTTCGGCACATCTCCGATACCCTGTTGTGGGCCATCGTCAATCTTGAAGGACTGCTGCGTGCGGCGCCTTGGTGGCTGATGCTGGCGATCGTCGCAGGCGTGGCCTGGCACGCGACCCGCAAAGTCGTGACCACGGCCGTGATCGTCGGCCTGCTGTTCCTCGTGGGTGCGGTCGGCCTCTGGGACAAACTGATGCAGACCCTCGCGCTGATGATGGTGGCGACGGTCATTTCGGTGCTGATCGGCATTCCGCTGGGGATTCTTTCGGCGCGCAGCAATCGCCTGCGTTCGGTGCTGATGCCGTTGCTGGACATCATGCAGACCATGCCGAGTTTCGTGTACCTGATCCCGGTGCTGATGCTGTTCGGCCTGGGCAAGGTGCCGGCGATTTTCGCGACGGTGATTTACGCCGCGCCGCCGCTGATCCGCCTGACCGATCTGGGCATCCGCCAGGTCGACGGTGAAGTGATGGAAGCGATCAACGCCTTCGGTGCCAATCGTTGGCAGCAACTGTTCGGCGTGCAACTGCCGCTGGCCCTGCCGAGCATCATGGCCGGGATCAACCAGACCACCATGATGGCTCTGTCGATGGTGGTGATTGCCTCGATGATCGGTGCCCGTGGCCTCGGCGAAGATGTGTTGGTGGGGATTCAGACCCTCAACGTCGGACGCGGCCTTGAAGCCGGCCTGGCGATCGTGATTCTGGCAGTGGTCATCGACCGCATTACTCAGGCGTATGGTCGGCCACGGCATGAGGTGAGCAAATGAGCAACGAAGCCATCAGCAAGATCGAAGTCAAAAACGTCTTCAAGATTTTCGGCAACCGTTCCAGGGAAGCGCTGGGCATGATCAGCCAGGGCAAGACCAAGGATCAGGTACTGGCCGAAACCGGCTGTGTGGTCGGCGTGAACGACTTGTCGTTGAGCATCGGCACCGGCGAGATCTTCGTGATCATGGGCCTGTCGGGTTCCGGCAAGTCGACCCTGGTGCGCCACTTCAATCGCCTGATCGACCCGACCAGCGGCGCGATCCTGGTGGACGGCGTGGACATCCTGCAATACGACATGGAAGCCCTGCGCGAATTTCGCCGGCACAAGATCAGCATGGTGTTCCAGAGCTTCGGCCTGCTGCCACACAAGACCGTGGTCGAGAACGTCGCCTACGGCCTGAAAGTCCGCGGCGAGAGCAAGCAGATGTGCTCCGAGCGCGCGCTGCACTGGATCAACACCGTGGGCCTCAAAGGGTACGAAAACAAATACCCGCATCAGCTTTCTGGCGGCATGCGGCAGCGTGTGGGCCTGGCCCGTGCATTGGCGGCGGACACCGACATCATCCTGATGGACGAAGCCTTCAGCGCCCTCGACCCGCTGATCCGCGCGGAGATGCAGGACCAGTTGCTGGAACTGCAAAAGACCCTGCACAAGACCATCGTCTTCATCACCCACGACCTCGACGAGGCCGTGCGCATCGGCAACCGCATCGCGATCCTCAAGGATGGCCGCCTGATCCAGGTCGGCACGCCGCGAGAGATTCTGCATTCGCCGGCGGATGAATATGTCGACCGCTTCGTTCAGCGGCGGGCGGCGGTGGTTTAAGCAGATTTGCAGCGTTCAGGCCGGCCTCTTCGCGGGCAAGCCCGCTCCCACGGGGACTGGTTGTGTTGCACAAATGTTGTTCACACCCAAGAGCACTGTGGGAGCGGGCTTGCCCGCGAAGGCGTCGGCAAAGCTGCATCAATATTCAGATTGTACGGTTGAGGTTGAAATGTCCCAGGCTGAAAAAATCGTAATCGCCGACGCCAAATTGCGTTGGCAAGATGTGGTCGCGGTAGCTCGTCACGGCGCACAGCTGGAGCTGTCCGCCCAGGCCTGGGCACGGATCGAGAATGCCCAGGCGATCGTCCAGCGCATCGTCGCCAGCGGCGAACGCGCCTACGGCGTCAACACCGGCCTGGGCGCGCTGTGCAACGTCTCGCTGAAAGACGAACAACTCAGCCAGCTGTCGCGCAACACCTTGCTCAGTCACGCCTGTGGCGTTGGCCCTGTGCTGGCCAACGAGCAGACGCGCGCGATCATGTGCGCCGCCATCACCAACTTCAGCCAAGGCAAATCCGGCGTTCATCGCCAGGTGGTCGAAGCGCTGCTGGCGCTGCTCAATCGCGGCATCACCCCGCAAGTGCCGTCCCAGGGCTCGGTGGGCTACCTGACTCACATGGCGCACATCGGCATCTCGCTGCTCGGCGTCGGCAATGTCAGCTATCGCGGGCAGATCGTTTGCGCGCAGCAAGCCTTGGCCGAAGAAGGTCTGCAAACGGTTCAGCTCGGCGCCAAGGACGGTTTGTGCCTGGTCAACGGCACGCCGTGCATGACCGGCCTCAGTTGCCTGGCCATCGCCGATGCCACGCGCCTGTTGCAATGGGCCGATGTGATCGGCGCCATGAGCTTCGAGGCCCAGCGCGGCCAGATCGCGGCGTTCGATGCCGAGATCATCGCGCTCAAGCCACACCCGGGCATGCAGCAGGTTGGCAACAATCTGCGGGCGTTGCTCGATGACAGCGAAGTGATTGCGTCAAGCAAAGGCATTCGGACCCAGGACGCGCTGAGCCTCCGATCGATTCCGCAGGTCCACGGCGCGGCACGGGATCAACTGACCCACGCGATTCAACAGATCGAAACTGAACTCAACGGCTGCACCGATAACCCCTTGCTGCTGGGCACCCCAGACAATTTCCGCATCATGTCCCAGGCCAACCCGCACGGTCAGTCCGTGGCCCTGGCCGCGGATTTGCTGGCCATCGCCATGGCGGAAATCGGCTCCATCGCCGAGCGTCGTCTCGACCGCCTGATCAACCCGCACGTCAGCGGTTTGCCGGCGTTCCTGGTGGCCAATCCGGGGGTGAACTCCGGGATGATGATCGTGCAATACGTCGCCGCGTCGCTGTGTGCGGAAAACCGTCAACTGGCGCAACCGGCGGTACTCGACAACTATGTCACCTCCGGCCTGCAGGAAGATCACCTGAGCATGGGCACCAACGCCGCCCTGAAGCTGCACCGCGCGTTGGAAAACTGTACGCAGATTCTCGCAATCGAGTATCTGCTGGCGGCCCAGGCCTTCGAATTCCTCAAGGCCCAGCGCTTTGGCGCGGGCACCGATACGGCGTGGCGTCTGCTGCGCGAGCGAGTACCGGCCTATGATCAGGATCGCTGGCTGGCGCCGGACATCGCCGCGGCTGCCGCGGTGTTGAAGGACCCGAATGTGCTGCACAAGGCGTTACCGAACCTGAACTGATTTCCACATCAAACCAGCGTGCCAAGGCGCCAGCCCCCCAAAAGGCGGGAAGCGACGGACAACGGACATCTCCGGAGCGTCTGGTTAGTTAATAAATGCTCTCAAAAGGAGAATAAAAGTGACTGCGCTAAATTTGATTCCCGGCCAACTGACCCTGGCCCAACTGCGTGATATCTACCAGCAACCGGTCCGGATCACCCTCGACAACAGCGCTTCGGCGCAGATTGAGGCCAGCGTCGCCTGCGTGGAGCAGATCCTCGCCGAGAACCGCACCGCTTACGGCATCAACACCGGTTTCGGTCTGCTGGCCTCGACCCGCATCGCCAGCGAAGACCTGGAAAACCTGCAGCGCTCGCTGGTGCTGTCCCACGCCGCCGGCGTTGGCCAACCGATCAGTGACGCGCTGGTGCGTCTGGTCATGGTGCTCAAGGTCAACAGCTTGAGCCGGGGTTTCTCCGGTATCCGCCGCGTGGTCATCGACGCCTTGATCGCCCTGATCAACGCCGAGGTGTACCCGCACATTCCGTTGAAAGGGTCGGTCGGTGCCTCCGGTGACCTGGCGCCGTTGGCGCACATGTCGCTGGTGCTGCTCGGCGAAGGCAAGGCGCGCTACAAGGGCGAATGGCTTGAAGCCACTGATGCGCTGAAAGTTGCCGGCCTGACCCCGCTGACCCTGGCGGCGAAAGAAGGTCTGGCGCTGCTCAACGGTACGCAGGTGTCCACCGCTTACGCGTTGCGCGGCCTGTTCGAAGGCGAAGACCTGTTTGCCGGCGCCCTGGCCCTGGGCGCGTTGACGGTTGAAGCGGTCCTGGGTTCGCGCTCGCCGTTCGACCCACGCATCCATGCCGCACGCGGTCAGAAAGGCCAGATCGACGCCGCAACCGCCTACCGCGATTTGCTCGGTGAGCGCAGTGAAGTGTCCGACTCGCACCAGAACTGCGAAAAGGTTCAGGACCCGTACTCCCTGCGCTGCCAGCCGCAAGTCATGGGCGCCTGCCTGACACAGTTCCGTCAAGCCGCTGAAGTGCTTGCCGTCGAAGCCAACGCCGTGTCGGATAACCCGCTGGTGTTCGCCGCTGAAGGCGACGTGATTTCCGGGGGCAACTTCCACGCCGAACCAGTGGCGATGGCGGCCGACAACATGGCCCTGGCCATCGCGGAAATCGGCTCGCTGAGCGAACGCCGCATCTCGCTGATGATGGACAAGCACATGTCGCAACTGCCGCCGTTCCTGGTGGCCAATGGCGGCGTCAACTCCGGTTTCATGATTGCCCAAGTGACCGCTGCGGCCCTGGCCAGCGAAAACAAGGCGCTGTCCCATCCGCATTCGGTGGACAGCCTGCCGACCTCGGCGAACCAGGAAGACCACGTGTCCATGGCCCCGGCGGCCGGCAAGCGTCTGTGGGAAATGGCCGAGAACACCCGCGGGATTCTGGCGGTGGAATGGCTGGCGGCGGCCCAGGGTCTGGACTTGCGCGATGGTCTGAAGACCTCGCCGAAACTGGAAAAGGCGCGCGCCATCCTGCGTAACGAAGTGCCGTTCTACGAGAAGGACCGTTTCTTCGCGCCGGACATCAATGCCGCGAGCGAATTGCTGGCGACGCGGTGCCTGAATGATTTGGTCACTGCGAAGATTTTGCCGAGCCTGTGATGTACTCATCACCAGCAGGCTGGCTCCCACAAACCCTGTGGGAGCCAGCCCGCTGGCGATTCGATTTTGAATACTGTGGAGACTAAGGGATGAAAACCCTCTGGCAACACTGCCACGTCGCAACCATGGCGCAAGGCGTCTACTCGATCATCGAGGATGCAGCCATCGTGACGTCCGGTGCGCACATTGAGTGGGTCGGCCCCCGCGCTGAACTGCCGTCCGGCGAATACCCGGCGGTCAACGATTTGAACGGGGCCTGGGTGACACCGGGCCTGATCGACTGCCACACCCACAGCGTGTTCGGCGGTAACCGCAGCGGCGAGTTCGAGCAGCGCCTGCAAGGCGTCAGCTACGCGGACATCGCCGCGGCCGGTGGTGGTATCGCCAGCACCGTGCGTGCGACCCGCGCGGCGAGCGAAGACGAACTATTCGCCAGCGCTGCCAGGCGCCTGAAAAGCCTGATGCGCGATGGCGTCACCAGCATCGAAATCAAGTCCGGTTACGGCCTCGATCTGGCCAACGAACGCAAAATGCTCCGCGTGGCCCGTCGTCTCGGCGCCGAACTGCCCATCAGCGTGCGCAGTACCTGCCTCGCGGCCCACGCCCTGCCGCCGGAATACAAGGACCGCGCCGACGCCTACATCGATCACATCTGCGCGGACATGCTGCCAGCCCTGGCCGCCGAAGGGCTGGTGGACGCGGTGGATGCGTTTTGTGAGTACCTGGCGTTTTCGCCGGCGCAGGTCGAGCGTGTATTCGTCACTGCGCAACGACTCGGGCTGCCGGTGAAGCTGCATGCCGAGCAACTGTCGTCGTTGCACGGGTCGAGCCTGGCCGCGCGTTACCAGGCTCTGTCCGCCGATCACCTGGAATTCATGACCGAAGACGACGCCATCGCCATGGCCGCCTCCGGCACCGTCGCCGTGTTGCTGCCCGGCGCGTTCTACTTCCTGCGTGAAACCCAGTTGCCGCCGATGGACGCGCTGCGCAAGCACGGGGTGAAAATCGCCATCGCCAGCGACCTCAATCCCGGCACCTCGCCCGCGCTGTCGCTGCGCCTGATGCTGAACATGGCCTGCACCTGTTTCCGCATGACCCCGGAAGAGGCCTTGGCCGGCGCGACGATTCACGCCGCCACCGCGTTGGGCATGGCCGAGACCCATGGCTCGCTGGAAGTCGGCAAGGCCGCTGATTTCGTCGCCTGGCAAATCGATCGTCCCGCCGACCTGTCGTACTGGCTGGGCGGCGACCTGGAAAAACGCGTCGTGCGTCACGGCGTCGAAACGAGCGTGTAGGAGAGCAGTTGTGGATAAGGTTCTGAACTTCAAACAAGGCCGCGTGCCGCTGCTGATCAGCATGCCCCACGCCGGCGTGCGCCTGACCCCGGCGGTCGAATCCGGGTTGATCCCCGACGCGAAAAGCCTGCCGGACACCGACTGGCATATTCCAACGCTTTACCAATTCGCCAGCGAATTGGGCGCCAGCACCTTGGCCGCCGAGTATTCGCGGTTTGTCATCGACCTGAACCGGCCGTCCGACGACAAGCCGTTGTATGCCGGTGCAACGACGGGTCTATACCCGGCAACGCTGTTCGACGGCATTCCGTTGTTCCGTGAGGGTCTTGAGCCGTCCAAAGCAGAGCGCGCGACCTATCTGGAGCAGATCTGGACGCCGTACCACAGCACTCTGCAGCAGGAACTGGCCCGCCTGAAAGCCGAGTTCGGCTATGCATTGCTGTTCGACGCCCACTCGATTCGCTCGATCATTCCGCACCTGTTCGACGGCAAGCTGCCTGACTTCAACCTCGGCACCTTCAACGGCGCCAGCTGCGATCCGCAGTTGGCCTCGCAACTGGAAGCGATCTGCGCCCGCCACGGCGATTACAGCCATGTGCTGAACGGTCGCTTCAAGGGCGGCCACATCACCCGCCACTACGGCAACCCGGCGGAAAACATCCACGCCGTGCAGCTCGAGTTGGGCCAGTGCACCTACATGGAAGAATTCGAGCCATTCCGCTATCGGCCGGATCTGGCAGCGCCGACGCAGGTGGTGCTCAAGGAGTTGCTGCAAGGGCTGCTGGCCTGGGGCAAAAAACACTACAACGCATAATCCCTTGTGGGAGCGAGCCTGCTCGCGATAGCGATCTGTCTGCTACAGCTATTTGGACTGATCCACCGCCATCGCGAGCAGGCTCGCTCCCACAGTTAAACCTCATCGCCACATTGAACAGTCGCCACCGTGCAAATCCCGGTCGCCACAGTTCGCTTTTACCGCTCGTCTGCTGCGTAATGTTCTGCCCACGGTGCACAAAGACACCGGGCCCATAACAATCCGCTGCCGCACGAGAACGCTCTCTATGACAAGCATCAAAAGTTTGTTCACCCGCTGTCTCTCCATCCTCTGCGGCACCGCCCTTCTCAGCACCAGTGTGCTGGCCAGTGACGATGCTTCCTGCAAAGCCGTGCGCATGGGCGTGGTCAACTGGACCGATGTTATCGCCACCAGCGGCATGGCCGATGTGCTGCTAAACGGTCTGGGCTACGAAAGCAAACAAACCAGCGCCGTGCAGCAAATCATCTTTGCCGGCATTCGTGACAAGCGTCTCGACATCTTCCTCGGTTACTGGAAGCCGGCGATGGACAACAATATCGCCCCGTTCGTGGCGGCCAATCAGTTGAAGGTCATGGCCAAGCCGAGCCTGGCCGATGCTCAGGCCACCCTCGCGGTGCCTCAGTACGTCGCCGATGCCGGGCTGAAAACTTTCGCTGACATCGCCAAATTCAAAGACAAACTGGGCGGCAAGATCTACGGCATCGAGCCCGGTAGCGGGGCCAACACCACGATCAAGACCATGATCGAAACCAACCACTTCGGCCTCAAGGATTTCAAACTGATCGAATCCGGTGAGGCCGGCATGCTCGCTGCCGTTCAACGGGCGGTGAATCGCAAGGAGTTCGTGGTGTTCGTCGGTTGGACCCCGCACCCGATGAACATCAACATGAAGATCACCTACCTGACCGGCAGCGACGATGTCTACGGGCCGAACGAAGGGGCGGCCACGGTCTCGACCGTGACGTCGCCGGACTACGCTGAACGTTGCCCGAACGTGAACCGCTTGTTGGAGAACCTGACCTTCACCGCCGCTCAGGAAAGCCAGCTGATGGTGCCGATCATGGAGCGCAAGACGCCGCAGGACGTGGCCCGGCAATGGCTGCGTGATCACCCGGAAGATCTTCAGCGCTGGCTGGCCGGTGTCAGCAGTCTTGATGGCAGGGATGGTGTCACTGCCGTTCAGGCCAGCCTGAAGAACTAGCCGTATCACCGACCCTTGTGGGAGCGGGCTTGCTCGCGAAAGCGTTGTGTCAGGCACCATTGAAGTTGGCTGACATACCGCCTTCGCGAGCAAGCCCGCTTCCACAGGTTCAGGCGGCACATTCACAAATCCTTGAACGGACTGACAGCAGGCATATGGCTCCTTATCCGCTATCCGCGCAGATGACGGCTTTCGTCGAGAAAACCATCAGCTTCAACAGCACCGAAAGCAGCCTCGCCGGTATGCGCCAGGCTTACAGCACGATGTGCCTGGCGTTCACCCCGCCACGTCCCGCTGGGCTGTACGTGGTTGATTTTGAATTGGCCGGCGTGCCGCTGCGGTCTTATCAGCCCACGTCGACAGCATCGGCAGAAGGAGATCCGTGCGTGGTGTACCTGCATGGCGGCGGCTGGGTGGTGGGGGATCTGGATTCCCACGACTTCATCTGCGCTGAACTGGCGTCGACGCTCGGCGTGCTGGTGATTGCGGTCGATTACCGACTGGCGCCGGAGCATCCGTTTCCGGCCGGGTTTGACGATTGCCTGGCGGTCTGGCGCGCGTTGCGCACCGGTCCCTTCCAGCTCGATCCCGAGCGAACCGTGGTGGCTGGCGACAGCGCCGGTGGCAATCTCGCCGCCGCCATGTGCCTGGCCTTGCGCGATGCCGGCGAGCCGCTGCCGGCGGCGCAGGTCCTGATCTACCCGGGGCTCGGCGGCGATCATCGCCTGCCGTCGCGCAGCGAGTGCGTCGACGCACCGTTGCTCAGCAGCAGCGATGTCGACTGCTATCACGCCTTGTACCTGCGCGGCACGTCCCAGCCGGGCGCCTATGCGATGCCGTTGCTCGCCGGGGATTTCAGCGGCCTGCCACCGGCGCTGATCGCCGTGGCGCAGTTCGACCCGCTGCGTGACGACGGTGTGTGCTACGCCGAGCAACTGAAGGCTGCAGGCGTCGCCGTGACACTTTATGGCGGCGAGGGACTGGTCCACGGCTGTTTGCGCGGGCGGGGCCAGGTGGCCGAGGTCGACGCGCTGTATGAAACGCTGCTTGGCTATCTGGCAAAAAAAATGGCGGCAAAACTCTGACTCAGCCAGGGCATGCTCATTGACGTAATTCGGGTTTATGATGCCGGACGGCAGAATTTCAGAAGTCCCCCCAGGGATGACCTCGACCCCTTACGGAGCGCGCAATGCAGACTTTGTACCCGCAGATCAAACCCTACGCCCGGCACGATCTGGCTGTCGATGAAACCCACACCCTGTATGTCGACGAAAGCGGTTCACCGGAAGGGTTGCCGGTGGTGTTCATCCACGGCGGTCCCGGCGCCGGGTGTGATGCACAAAGTCGTTGTTTCTTTGATCCGAACCTCTATCGCATCGTCACCTTCGACCAGCGCGGTTGCGGTCGCTCCACTCCCCACGCCAGCCTGGAAAACAACACCACTTGGGACCTGGTCGCCGACCTCGAGCGGATTCGTCAGCACCTGGGCATCGACAAATGGGTGTTGTTCGGCGGTTCGTGGGGCTCGACCCTGGCGCTGGCGTATGCACAGACCCACCCCGAGCGTGTGCACGGCCTGATCGTGCGCGGGATTTTTCTCTGCCGCCCGCAGGAAATCGAGTGGTTCTACCAGGCCGGTGCCAGCCGTCTGTTCCCCGATTACTGGCAGGACTACATCGCGCCGATCCCGCTGGACGAGCGCGACGACTTGCTCAGCGCTTTCCACAAACGTCTGACCGGCAACGATCAGATCGCCCAGATGCACGCGGCCAAGGCCTGGTCTACCTGGGAAGGCCGGACCGCGACCCTGCGGCCGAATCCGCTGGTGGTCGATCGCTTTTCCGAGCCGCAGCGCGCGTTGTCCATTGCCCGCATCGAATGCCATTACTTCACCAACAACGCGTTTCTCGAACCGAACCAGTTGATCCGCGACATGGGCAAGATCGCTCATCTGCCCGGCGTGATCGTCCACGGTCGCTACGACGTGATCTGCCCGCTGGACAACGCCTGGGAATTGCACCAGAACTGGCCGAACAGCGAACTGCAGGTGATCCGCGATGCGGGGCATGCCGCTTCCGAACCGGGTATCACCGATGCATTGGTGCGCGCCGCCGATCAGATGGCCCGGCGCTTGCTCGACCTGGCGCCAGAAGAAGCATGAAGGGCCTGTTGCAACGGGTGCGTGGCGCTCGTGTCGAGGTCGCCGGGGAAGTGGTGGGCGCCGTTGATCAGGGTTTGCTGGTGCTGGTCGCGGTAGAGCCGGAGGATACTCGGGCGAGTGCCGACAAACTTCTGCATAAGCTGCTTAACTATCGTGTGTTCAGTGATGCCGAGGGCAAGATGAATCTGTCCCTGGCCGATGTCGGTGGCGGGTTGCTGCTGGTCTCTCAGTTCACCCTGGCCGCCGACACCCGAAGCGGGTTGCGCCCGGGGTTTTCGACGGCCGCAACTCCGGCGCTGGGCGAGGAGCTTTTCGACTATCTATTAGAGAAAGCGAAACAGGTGCATGGCACTGTGGCATCAGGTAGATTCGGCGCGGATATGCAGGTGCACCTGGTCAATGATGGCCCGGTCACCTTCCTGTTACAGACATGAAAGCGCTTGAAACAACTTTTTAAGGGCTTTTCGACTGAAAACAGGCGTTTTCCGCGAGAAATACTTTGTTGCGCCTGATGCGTTGTAACGCGGCCTGCTAGATAATCGCGCGCTACGGGGATCAGCGTTCGTTGGTCCATTTTTGACTTAGGTAGAGACTTGTCCTGGACCTGTTGGGGAATCATTTAGCCCCATGGGAGTCGGAACAATGCTCGCCAACCTGGCATATAGATAGCTGGCCGTTGGTTTTTTGATCTGTTTTCGGCGAGGGTTGCTCGTGATTGTTAGTCCCTGTATTGCACCAAAATTGTCTGCCAAACGGTTACGAAGCGCTCTGGTAGCGGGCTCGGCTCTGCTTTGCCTGCTCAGCGCCGGCCAGCTTTGGGCATTCAGTCTGGATGATGTGTCAGCCAAGGCAAAAGAGCTGGCCGGGCAGAAATACGAAGCCCCGCGCAGTAACCTGCCGAACGAATTCCGCGAGATGAAGTTCGCGGACTATCAGAAAATTCGTTTCCGCACCGAAAAAGCCGAGTGGGCCGATCAGAAAACCCCATTCAAGCTGTCGTTCTATCACCAGGGCATGCACTTCGATACGCCGGTGAAAATCAACGAAATCACAGCCAACACCGTCGAAGAGATCAAATACGACCCAAGTCGTTTCGATTTCGGCGATGTCAAGTTCGATCCTAAAGCCACTGAGCAGCTGGGTTATGCCGGCTTCCGTGTGCTGTACCCGATCAACAAGGCCGACAAGCAAGATGAGATCATGACCATGCTCGGCGCGAGTTACTTCCGCGTTGTCGGCAAGGGTCACACCTATGGCTTGTCCGCTCGTGGCATGGCCATCGACACCGCGTTGCCGTCCGGCGAAGAATTCCCGCGGTTCACCGAGTTCTGGATTGAACAGCCGAAACCGGGTGACAAGCACCTGGTGATCTTCGCCCTGCTGGATTCGCCACGCGCCACCGGTGCCTATCGCCTGACCCTGCGTCCGGGCAGCGACACCGTGGTCGACGTCAAGGCCCAGATGTACCTGCGTGACAAAGTCACCAAGCTTGGCGTTGCGCCGCTGACCAGCATGTTCCTGTTCGGCGCGAACCAGCCGTCGAAAGTGCTGAATTACCGTCGCGAACTGCATGACTCTAGCGGTCTGTCGATCCATGCCGGCAACGGCGAGTGGATCTGGCGTCCGCTGAACAACCCGAAACACCTGGCGGTGAGCAACTTCTCCATCGAAAACCCGCGCGGCTTCGGCTTGCTGCAACGTGGCCGCGACTTCAGCCACTACGAAGACCTCGACGACCGCTATGACAAGCGTCCAAGTGCCTGGATCGAGCCTAAAGGCGATTGGGGCAAGGGTTCCGTCGACCTGGTCGAGATTCCGACCGCCGACGAAACCAACGACAACATTGTTGCGTTCTGGAGCCCGGAGAAACTGCCGGAGCCTGGCCAGCCGCTGGACGTCAATTACCGCATGCACTGGACCATCGACGAAGCCGCGATCCATGCGCCTGACAGCGCTTGGGTCAAGCAGACCCTGCGCTCCACTGGTGACGTGAAGCAGTCCAACCTGATCCGTCAGCCGGACGGCAGCGTGGCTTACCTGGTGGACTTCGAAGGTCCGTCCCTGGCCGCGTTGGCGCCGGACACCGATGTGCGCAGCCAGGTCAGCGTCGGCGACAACGCCGAGCTGGTCGAGAACAGCGTGCGCTACAACCCGGAAACCAAAGGCTGGCGCCTGACCTTGCGGATGAAGATCAAGGATCCGGGCAAGTCCACCGAGATGCGTGCTGCCCTGGTACAGAACATCGTGCCGGCCGACCTCGCCAAGACTTCGATTCCAGCGTCCAACTCCTCCGTCGCCAAGGCCGACAAGGTTGCCGCCAAGCAACAGGAGAAAGAGGATAAGGAAGCGAAACAAGCGGACGCCAAGCAGGCTGACGCCAAGCCTGCGACGGATGCCAAGGACAAGGACAACAAAGACGCCAAGCAGCCCGCCGCTGCGAACGCGGCCCCAGCCACACCGGAACCGGCCTCGACTGAAGAAGTCCTGACCGAGACCTGGAGCTATCAGTTGCCTGCCGATGAGTAATTCTTCAGTACAGCCAGAGACCCTTGCCGAGTATCTGGCGCATTTACCGATGACCGACGAGCAGCGCGCGGAACTCGCGGGCTGCCAGTCCTTCAGCGAACTGCACCAGCGTCTGTCGTCTTCGACGTTCGACGCACCGACCGAGGCCGCCCAGGCCTCGGTGGGCCGGCGTTTGACCCTGAACACCGCCGAAGAGCTGGAAGAAGCGGAAATGCTGGCGCTCGACGCCAGCGGTCGGGTCTGCCTCAAGGCCACCCCGCCGATCCGTCGGACCAAAGTGGTTCCGGAGCCGTGGCGCACCAACATCCTGGTGCGCGGCTGGCGCCGCCTGACCGGCCGTACCAATCCGCCGGCCCCGCCGAAAGATGAGCGCGTGCTTCCGGCTGCCCGCTGGCGCACCGTCGGTTCGATCCGTCGCTACATTCTGCTGGTGCTGATGCTCGGCCAGACCATCGTCGCCGGCTGGTACATGAAAGGCATCATGCCGTACCAGGGCTGGTCGTTCGTCGACCTCAACGAAGTCCTGCATCAACCGCTGATGCAGACCGCCACGCAGGTGCTGCCGTATGCGCTGCAAACCAGCATCCTGATTCTGTTCGGGATTCTGTTCTGCTGGGTGTCTGCGGGTTTCTGGACCGCGTTGATGGGCTTTCTCGAATTGCTCACCGGCCACGACAAATACCGCATTTCCGGTAAAAGTGCCGGCAACGAGCCGATCGCCAAGGATGCGCGTACCGCACTGGTGATGCCGATCTGCAACGAAGACGTACCTCGGGTGTTTGCCGGTTTGCGTGCGACCTTCGAGTCAGTGGCGGCCACGGGCGACCTCGATCGCTTCGACTTTTTCGTTCTCAGCGACAGTAACGAGGCCGACATCTGCGTCGCCGAACAACAGGCCTGGCTGGACGTCTGCCGCGAAGCCAAGGGCTTCGGCAAGATCTTCTATCGCCGCCGTCGCCGTCGGGTCAAACGCAAGAGCGGCAACCTCGACGACTTCTGCCGTCGTTGGGGCGGTGACTACAAATACATGGTCGTGCTCGACGCCGACTCCGTGATGAGCGGTGAGTGCCTGACCAGTCTGGTGCGACTCATGGAAGCCACGCCGGACGCCGGGATTATCCAGACCGCGCCGCGCGCTTCCGGCATGGACACGCTGTACGCGCGCATGCAGCAGTTCGCGACCCGTGTGTATGGCCCGCTGTTCACCGCCGGCCTGCACTTCTGGCAGTTGGGCGAATCCCACTACTGGGGCCACAACGCGATCATCCGCATGAAGCCGTTCATCGAGCATTGCGCCCTGGCGCCGTTGCCGGGAAAGGGCGCGTTCGCCGGTGCGATCCTGTCCCACGACTTCGTCGAAGCGGCGCTGATGCGGCGTGCTGGCTGGGGCGTGTGGATTGCCTACGACTTGCCGGGCAGCTACGAAGAACTGCCGCCGAACCTGCTGGACGAACTCAAGCGTGACCGTCGCTGGTGCCACGGTAACCTGATGAACTTCCGCCTGTTCCTGGTCAAGGGCATGCACCCGGTGCACCGTGCGGTGTTCCTGACCGGCGTGATGTCTTACCTGTCGGCGCCACTGTGGTTTTTCTTCCTGGTGCTGTCGACGGCGCTGCTGGCGGTCAACACGCTGATGGAGCCGCAGTATTTCCTTGAACCGCGCCAGCTCTATCCGCTGTGGCCGCAATGGCACCCGGACAAGGCCATCGCGCTGTTCTCGACCACCATCGTGCTGCTGTTCCTGCCGAAGTTGTTGAGCATCATCCTGATCTGGGCCAAGGGCGCGAAAGAGTTCGGCGGCAAGTTCAAGGTGACCCTGTCGATGCTGCTGGAGATGCTGTTCTCCATGCTGCTGGCGCCGGTGCGGATGATTTTCCACACCCGTTTCGTCCTCGCCGCGTTCCTCGGCTGGGCGGCGACCTGGAACTCCCCGCAACGTGACGACGACTCCACGCCATGGAGCGAAGCGGTCAAGCGTCACGGTCCGCAAACCTTGCTGGGCTTCCTCTGGGCGTTGTTGGTGATCTGGCTGAACCCGAGCTTTCTCTGGTGGCTGGTGCCGATCGTCGGCTCGTTGATGCTGTCGATTCCGGTGTCGGTGATCTCGAGCCGTGTGGGCCTGGGCCTCAAGTCCCGTGACGAAAGCCTGTTCCTCATCCCAGAGGAATACAATCCGCCCCAGGCGTTGCAGGACACCGACAAGTACACCCATGAAAACCGTTATCACGCGCTGAAAGACGGCTTCGTTCGCTCCGTGGTTGATCCCCAGCAGAACGCCCTGGCGTGTTCGCTGGCGACTTCGCGTCACCGCGAAGCCGAGCCAATCGAATGGCTGCGGATCGAACGGGTTCGCCACGCGTTGAAGGTCGGGCCGGATGGTCTTACAAACAACGAGCGTGTGCAGCTGCTGAGCGACCCGGTGGCACTGGCGCGCCTGCACGAGCAGGTGTGGAGCGAAGGTCACCCCGAGTGGCTGGCCGCTTGGCGCAAATCGGTGAACGCCGATCCCCATGCACCGCTGCTGCCGCTCAAGCCGTTGAGCGCACAGCCGCAGTTGGCCTGATAGAAACCCTGTAGGCGCGAGCTCGCTCGCGATGGACTCAAGAGCGCCGTGTTTACTCAGAAAACACGCGTAATTGTTAAAGACCATCGCGAGCCAGCTCGCTCCCACAATAGGCTGAAGCAATAAATCCCGCCTGAACCCTTGTGCAAACGAGCGAGTGCGTTAGGATCCGTCCCCGAATGAGTGCGCCCGGACCGTTTGAGTCCGTATCTATCGGTTTTCATTGGAAAATCGTCGATTTCGCGCCGCAAATGCAATGGGTTTGGGGACATGAAGATGAAAAAGTATCTCTCGATGCTGCTGGTCGGCGTCACGGCATGGGCGGCAGTCAGCACGGCGCAGGCCGGTGCCATCGATGACGCGGTCAAGCGCGGCACGCTGAAAGTCGGCATGGACCCGACCTACATGCCGTTCGAGATGACCAACAAGCGCGGCGAGATCATCGGCTTTGAAGTCGATATCCTCAAAGCCATGGCCAAGGCCATGGGCGTCAAGCTGGAGCTGGTGTCCACCGGCTACGACGGCATCATCCCGGCCCTGCTCACCGACAAGTTCGACATGATCGGCAGTGGCATGACCCTGACTCAGGAACGCAACCTGCGCCTGAACTTCAGCGAACCGTTCATCGTGGTCGGTCAGACGTTGCTGATCCGCAAGGACCTCGAGGGCACCATCAAGTCCTACAAAGACTTGAACACCGCCGACTACCGCATCACCTCCAAACTCGGCACCACCGGTGAGATGGTCGCCAAGAAGCTGATCGCCAAAGCCAAGTACCACGGCTACGACAACGAGCAGGAAGCCGTGCTCGACGTGGTCAACGGCAAGGCCGACGCCTTCATCTACGACGCGCCTTACAACGTCGTGGCGGTGAACAAGGTCGGCAACGGCAAACTGGTGTTTCTCGACAAGCCGTTCACCTACGAGCCACTGGCCTTTGGTCTGAAGAAGGGTGACTACGACAGCCTCAACTTCATCAACAATTTCCTGCACCAGATCCACAAAGACGGCACTTACGATCGGATTCATGACAAGTGGTTCAAGGACACTGCCTGGCTGAAGGACATGGAGTAAGGCCCGGTCGATAGACCGCGTCGCGCCCAATTCGCCAGCGGGCTGGCTCCCACAAAGAAATGCATTCCCTGTGGGAGCCAGCCTGCTGGCGATGAGGGCCTCCAAGGCAACTCGAATTCCGGAACACTCAATGAAACAGAAAAAAGCCCAATGGCCCTGGCACGTGCTCACCGTGCTGGTGCTGATCGGCCTGGCCGGCGCGTTGTATTACGCCACCTCGCTGATGTCCTACGAATGGCGCTGGAACCGTGTGCCGCAGTATTTTGCTTATCACGCCGAAGAGTCCCAGCGCGCTGCTGACATCTCCACCGTCAGCGAACTGGTACGCAAAGGCGACAAGGCAGAAGTCACCCTGCGCAACGATGCCGGTGACGAGCAGCACCTGACCGTCGACGACAACAGCCTGCAAGTAGCCCAGGGCGATGACGTGGCCGAAGGCGACGTGATCGGCGTGACCCGCCATTGGGCGGCCGGACCGCTGATGTGGGGCCTGTGGACCACCTTGTGGCTGTCCGTGGTGTCGGGCGTGCTCGGGCTGTTGATCGGCCTGGCCACCGGCCTGTGCCGCTTGTCCGGCAACCCGACCCTGCGTGACCTGTCGGCGATCTACGTCGAACTGGTGCGCGGTACTCCGCTGCTGGTGCAGATTTTTATTTTCTACTTCTTCATCGGCACCGTGATGAACCTGTCCCGGGAGTTCGCCGGGATCGCCGCGCTGTCGCTGTTCACCGGCGCCTATGTCGCGGAAATCATTCGCTCCGGCGTGCAATCGATCGCCCGTGGCCAGAACGAAGCCGCGCGCTCCCTGGGTTTGAGCGCGGGCCAGTCGATGCGCCACGTGGTGCTGCCGCAAGCGCTGAAGCGTGTCCTGCCGCCGCTCGCCGGGCAATTCATCAGTCTGGTCAAGGACACCTCGCTGGTGTCGGTGATCGCCATTACCGAACTGCTGAAAAGTGGTCGCGAGGTCATCACGACCTCGTTCTCGCCCTTCGAAATCCTGTTCTGCGTGGCCGGTCTGTATTTGTTGATCAACCTGCCGCTGTCGAAAATCGCCAGCCGGCTTGAGCGGAGGCTCGCGCAAAGTGATTGAAGTCCGCGATCTGGTAAAAGTCTTCGACACCCGCGGCCAGGTGGTTCGCGCCGTGGACAACGTATCGACCCGCGTGGCCAAAGGCGAAGTGCTGGTCGTGATCGGCCCGTCCGGTTCCGGCAAGTCGACCTTTCTGCGTTGCCTCAATGGCCTGGAAGCATTCGACTCGGGCTCGGTGAGCATCGACGGCCTGCAACTGGCTGACCCGAAGACCGACGTGAATGCCTACCGCCGCGAAGTCGGCATGGTGTTCCAGCATTTCAACCTGTTCCCGCACATGACCGTGCTGGAAAACCTGTGCCTCGCCCAGAAAGTCGTGCGCAAGCGGGGCAAGCAGGAGCGTGAAGCCAAGGCGCTGGCGCTGCTGGAAAAGGTCGGCATCGCGCAGAAGGCCAACGAGTTCCCGTCACGCCTGTCTGGCGGTCAGCAGCAGCGGGTGGCGATTGCCCGTGCATTGGCGATGGAACCTAAGGTGATGCTGTTCGATGAGCCGACCTCGGCGCTGGACCCGGAAATGGTCGGCGAAGTGCTGGACGTCATGAAAGCCCTGGCCGTGGAGGGCATGACCATGGTCTGCGTCACCCACGAGATGGGCTTTGCCCGGGAAGTGGCGGATCGGGTGCTGTTCTTCGATCACGGCAAGTTGTTGGAAGACGCCTCGCCGGCCGAGTTTTTCGATGCACCGAAGGATCCAAGGGCCCAGGCCTTCTTGCGTCAGGTCCTATAGCTTTTTCGACTGTAGGACCGTCTTCGCGGGCAAGCCCGCTCCCACAGGCGTACACGGTCAACTGTGGGAGCGGGCTTGCTCGCGAAGAAATCACCCCGGTCTCAAATGAGCCGGGTTCTGTGCATCACCTCAAACCTTGAACCTGCCCACCAGCATCTGCAAATGCGTCCCCAGCCGCGCCAGCTCAACGCTGGACGCCGCGGTCTCTTCGCTGGCAGCCGAAGTCTGCTCCGATACATCGCGCACGTTGAGTACGCTACGGTTGATCTCCTCGGCCACCGCACTTTGCTGTTCGGCCGCGGCGGCGATCTGCTGGTTCATCGACTGGATTGCCGACACCGTACGGGTGATGCTCTCCAGCGAACCACCGGCGCGGCGAGTCAGTTCGACGCTGCTGTCGGTGAGGCTGCGGCTGTTGTCCATGATGGTCGCGACTTGTTGGGTGCCGCTTTGCAGGCCAACGATCAGCTCCTCGATTTCTTCCGTGGATTTCTGCGTACGCTGGGCCAGGCTGCGCACTTCGTCGGCGACCACCGCGAAGCCACGTCCGGCTTCCCCGGCACGGGCGGCTTCAATCGCGGCGTTGAGCGCCAGCAGGTTGGTTTGCTGGGCGACGGATTTGATCACGTCGAGCACGCTGCCGATCTTGTCGCTTTCGCGCTTGAGATGACCCATCGCTTCGGTGGAGCTGCCGACTTCCAGCGCCAGGCGCTCGATCTGGGCGATGGCTTCACTGACCACCTTGTCGCCTTCACGGGCCTGCTGATCGGCGGCAACCGCGGCTTCAGAAGCTTCTTCGGCGTTGCGCGCAACTTCCTGCACGGTGGCGGTCATTTCGTTCATCGCGGTCGCGACCTGGTCGGTCTCGACTTTCTGGCTGTTGACCCCGGCACTGGTCTGCTCGGTGACGGCGGACAGTTCTTCGGCGGCGCTGGCAATTTGCGTGACGCCGTCGCTGATGCCGCCGATCAACTCGCGCAGGCCCAGGGTCATGCTCTGCATGGCGCGCTGCAGCTGACCGAGTTCGTCCTGGCGCTCGGAAACCAGATTGTGGGTCAGGTCACCGGCGGCAATGCGCTCGGCCACTTTCAGCGTCTGGCTCAGCGGAATGACGATCTGCCGGGTGATGGCCCACGCGGCGAAGAGGCCAAAGACCAGGGCGAGGGCGGTGGCCAGCAGCAGCATGTTCTTGGCGTGCGCTGCGTCTGTATCACGCACCACGGTTTGCGAAACGGTGAGCTTTTTGCTGACGTCGAGCAGGATCTCGCCTTGAGTAGCCATGCGTGTCAGCGCCGCAGCGGTGGCCACCTGTGAGTCGCGGAACTGGCTGACCGCCGCCCGATAGGCTTTGAGGGCTTCGCTGGCCTGTTGCAGATTGGCCGTGTATTGCGCCGGCAGTTTCGACGGCAGGCTGTCGAGGCTGCTCAAGGCATTGGCAATGGCGTCCAGCGCCGGTTGTTCGGCGTCGGCCTTGCCGCTGTAGGTGTAGCCGCGCACTTGATAGCGGGCTTGTTGCAGCAGTTTGCTGACTTCAACGACGCTGTTGAAATCGGCGACGCTGTCACCTTGCAGCAGGGCTTTTTCGACTTCCGCCACCCGCGCGACGGCGTTATCGGCGTTGGCGCCGAGCTTGCTGCGAGCGTCTTCGCGGGTGACCCCGGCCTGGGCCATCGCGGCGAAGGCTTGCTTGTATTCGCTGACGGCGGCCAGTTGCTGGTCGACCATGGCCGCATCGGCAGGCTGCTCGATCAACGTGCGCGCGGTTTTCAACCCGGTATCGAGTTGGCCGAGCAGATCATTGACCGCGCCCGGGCCTTGTTCGCCACGGCGCATTTCGTAATCCAGGCGGGCCAGGCGCAAGTCCTTGGTCAAATCATTGAGGCTGGCAATGAACCCGAGCTTGTCGCCGCGACTCATCACGTCACCCAGGCCGTTCCAGGCGGTGACGGTGATCAACAACGTCAACAACAGCACCAGACCGAAACCGACCCCCAGTTTGCGATTGACGCTGACGTTCCCCAGTTTCTCGGCTAGCCATCGGTACATGCTGCAACTCCCACGGACCACAAGTTGGTTTTATGGGAGCTGTATCGGCCGGGGCGGTGGAACCTGTAGGAGCGAGCTTGCTCGCGATGGACGTTAACGATGACCGGTGTTGCCTGGGTGAACGCGGTGCTCTTGCGTTGTTCGCGAGCAAGCTCGTTCCTGCAGGTCGCCCGCGCGTTAGAACAGGCGCGCGAGGAGTGCGGTAACGGCAGTCTCGACGCGCAGGATGCGCTCGCCCAACTGCACCGGTTGCAGGCCCGATTTGGCCAGCAAGTCGACTTCGTAAGGAATCCAGCCGCCTTCCGGGCCGATGGCCAGCGTGACCGGTTCATCGAGGCCGCGGGGGCAGGGCGGGTAATGGCCGGGGTGGCCGACCAGGCCGAGGGTGCCTTCGCTGATCGCGGGCAAACGATCTTCGACGAACGGCTTGAAGCGCTTTTCGATCACTACTTCCGGCAACACGCTATCCCGCGCCTGCTCAAGCCCGAGGATCAATTGCTCGCGAATGGCCTCGGGTTCGAGGAAGGGTGTCTGCCAGAAGCTCTTCTCGACGCGATAGCTGTTCACCAGCACGATGCGCGGCACACCCATGGCCGCCACGGTCTGAAACACCCTGCGCAGCATTTTGGGGCGTGGCAGGGCCACTATCAGGGTCAGCGGCAGCTTGGCTGGCGGCGACTGGTCGAGGGTGACGCGCAGTTCGGCTTCAGCGGCATCCAGGCGCAGCACTTCGGCCGAACCCATCAGCCCACCGATGCGCCCCACGCGCATGTTGTCACCCACTTCACAGCGGTGGACTTCCTGCATGTGCGTCAACCGGCGATCGCGCAGGATCACCCGATCGGCCGCAATGAAGTCGGCCTCTTCGAGGAGCAGCAGGTTCACACTTGGGTCGCTGGCGGCTGGTCGTTGTGGTCATCGACCGGCTGATCGTCCGGGTGATCGCCGCGCTTGCTGATCAAGCCGCCGAACAACACGCCGATTTCGAACAGCAGCCACATCGGCACAGCCAGCAGCGTCTGCGAGAAGATGTCCGGTGGCGTCAGGATCATGCCGACCACGAAGCACCCGATGACCACGTACGGGCGGATTTTCTTCAGGTATTTGACGTCGACCACGCCGATCCATACCAGCAGCACCACGGCCACCGGAATTTCGAATGCCACGCCAAAGGCGAAGAACAGTGTCATGACGAAATCGAGGTAACTGGTGATGTCAGTCATCATTTCCACGCCGGCGGGGGTGGCCGCGGCGAAGAATTTGAAGATCAGCGGGAACACCAGGTAATAGGCGAACGCCATGCCGGTGTAGAACAGCAGGATGCTGGACATCAGCAACGGCACCGCGATGCGCTTCTCATGCTTGTACAGGCCCGGCGCGATGAAGCCCCAGATCTGGTGCAGGATCACCGGGATCGCGAGGAACAGCGAGACCATCATGGTCAGCTTCAACGGCGTCAGGAATGGCGACGACACGTCGGTGGCGATCATCGTCGCGCCGGCGGGCAAGTAAGCGCGCAGCGGCGTGGAGACGAAGGTGTAGATCTGCTGGGTGAAGGCGAACAACCCGGCGAAGATGATGAAGATCGCCGCTACACAGCGCAGCAGGCGGGTGCGCAACTCGGTGAGGTGCGAAACCAGCGGCATGTGCTGGTCGTTTTCTGGGAGATCGCTCATGGGGCTCGCGGCGGCAATGGAGTGTCGTGAGGAGCCGGCGTGGTCGGCGCGGCGGCAGGAGCAGCGGGTTCGGCGCTGGTTTCGAGCGGGGCCGCTTCGACAGCTTTCACTGGCTCTGTCGGCGCAGCGGCGGGCGTGACTTCTGCCGTCGGCGCATGAATCGTCTGCTCCGCCACCGGCTCGACGGGCTGAACCGGCGTGGCTTCCTGCTGAGTCGGCGTGAAGATTTTCCGCGCCTCCTGTTCCAGCGACAGAATGTGCTCGTTGTGCAGTTGCCGACGGATCTCGTCAGCACCGATTTCACGCTCAACTTCCTGTTTGATTGCGTTGAAGCTGCGCTTCAGGCGTCCGACCCACAGGCCAGCGGTGCGCGCAGCACCCGGCAGACGCTCGGGGCCCAGCACCAGCAGGGCCACGAGGCCAACGAGCAACAGTTCAGAGAAGCTGATACCAAACATTAGTCAGTGCTCACACGTCTTTGCGGATCGGCTCTTCGACTTTTTGCGCCTGCACGTCGATGGTGTGCGGCGGGTTCACGTTCTGTGTGGTCTGCGGCTGAACCGGCGGCACCGGTTGGGCCGGGGTCACTGTCGGATCGGCCGGCTTCTCGTCATCGTTCATGGCTTTGCGGAAGCCCTTGATCGATTCGCCGACGTCAGTGCCGAGGTTTTTCAGTTTCTTGGTGCCGAACACCAGAACGACAACAACCAGGATGACGATCCAGTGTTTCCAGTCAAAAATGCCCATGTTGCTGGTCCTCTCTAGTAATTGTTCAGGAGTAATTGTTCTGGCCTGATAGTTGTTCAGGCGGACGGGCGCGAGGCTTTCTCGGCGTGTCCGGACAGACCGAAACGACGGTCCAGTTCATCGAGTACAGCCTGTGGATGCTGTCCCAGTTGGGCGAGCATGACCAGGCTGTGGAACCACAGGTCGGCGGTCTCGTAGATCACATCGCTGCAGTCGCCGCTGATGGCGGCGTCCTTGGCGGCAATGATGGTTTCGACCGACTCTTCGCCGACTTTCTCCAGAATCTTGTTCAGGCCCTTGTGGTACAGGCTGGCGACATACGAGCTGTCGGCCGCGGCGCCTTTGCGCTCTTCGAGCACCTCGGCCAGACGGGTCAGGGTGTCACTCATGAGTATGTCCTGCAGAATAGATGGCGTGCGGGTCTTTGAGAACCGGGTCGACGGTTGTCCAGTCGCCGTTCTTGTAGACACGGTAGAAGCAGCTCTGGCGACCGGTATGGCAGGCGATATCGCCGACCTGCTCGACCATCAGGATGATCACGTCGGCGTCGCAGTCCAGGCGCATCTCATGCAGCGTCTGCACGTGGCCGGACTCTTCGCCTTTACGCCACAGCTTGCCACGGGAACGCGACCAGTAAATGGCGCGGTTCTCGGCGGCGGTCAGCTCCAGCGCTTCACGGTTCATCCAGGCCATCATCAGGACGCGCCCGGTCTTGTGATCCTGGGCAATCGCCGGCACCAGGCCGTCAGCGTCCCACTTGATCTCGTCCAGCCAGTTTTTCATCTTCGACTCCGACAACGGGTTCCACACTTCATGAGTAGAACCCAGCGTTGAAACAGTGTGCCAGTGCGCGACAGAACTGGCTATCGGCGAACGACCAGATACAAGCCGACGGCCATCATGATTCCGGCCGGCCAGTAGGCCAGCTCATTCAGCGGCCCGCCCATGGCCAGGACTGCGCCGCCGGCCAGGTGAGCGGTGCCAAGCAGGCGCAGAAACCAGTCGTCCCGGCGCCGATGCCACGGTGGCGGCGGGTCGTAAGCGTGGGGCTGGGACATGCGTTCGAGCAGATCGCGGGCCATGTTGGCCAGGTGCGGCAGTTGTTCGAACTGGCTCTGCACGTTGCCGAGCAAGGCTTTGGGGCTGACACGCTCGCGCATCCAGCGCTCGAGGAACGGCTGCGCGGTGTTCCACAAGTCGAGGTCGGGGTACAACTGCCGACCCAGGCCTTCGATGTTCAACAGGGTTTTTTGCAGCAGGACCAGTTGCGGCTGCACTTCCATGTTGAAGCGTCGCGCGGTCTGGAACAGGCGCATCAGCACCTGGCCAAATGAAATATCTTTTAACGGTTTTTCGAAGATCGGCTCGCACACGGTACGAATCGCTGCTTCGAATTCATTGAGTTTGGTTTCTGCCGGCACCCAGCCCGAATCGATGTGCAACTGCGCCACGCGCCGGTAATCGCGCTTGAAGAAGGCGAACAGGTTGCGCGCCAGATAGTCCTGGTCTTCCGGGGTCAGGCTGCCGACGATGCCGCAGTCGATCGCGATGTATTGCGGACTCCACGGGTTAACGGTGCTGACGAAGATGTTGCCGGGGTGCATGTCGGCGTGGAAAAAACTGTCGCGGAACACCTGGGTGAAGAAGATTTCCACCCCGCGCTCGGCGAGCATTTTCATGTCGGTACGCTGATCGGCGAGGGTCGCCAGGTCGGTGACCTGAATCCCGTAGATACGCTCCATCACCAGCACTTTCGGTCGACACCAGTCCCAGTAGACTTGCGGCACGTACAGCAGCGGCGAGCCTTCGAAGTTGCGTCGCAACTGGCTGGCGTTGGCCGCCTCGCGCAACAGGTCGAGCTCGTCGTAGATGGTTTTTTCGTAATCGCTGACCACGTCTACCGGGTGCAGCAGGCGAGCGTCGGCGGAAAGTTTTTCCGCCGCGCGGGCGAGGATGAACAACCACGCCAGGTCCTGCGCAATGATCGGCTTCAGGCCCGGGCGGATGACTTTGACGACGACTTCTTCACCGGTTTTCAACTGCGCCGCGTGCACCTGCGCGACCGAGGCCGAGGCCAGCGGTTCGACGTCGAAGCGGCTGAACACTTCACTGATTTTCTTGCCGAGCTGTTCTTCGATCAGCTTGACCGATACTTGCGAATCGAACGGCGGCACGCGGTCCTGCAACTTCATCAGCTCGTCGGCGATGTCTTCGGGCAGCAGGTCGCGACGGGTGGACAGGATCTGTCCGAACTTGATGAAGATCGGCCCCAGGTCCTGCAACGCCAGGCGCAATCGGGCGCCACGGCTGAGGTCCAGGGTCTTGCGCGGGAACCAGCGCCACGGCAACGCATAGCGCAGCGCCAGCAGAAACCAGGGCAATGGCAGGGCGAACAGCAGGTCATCGAGGCGGTAGCGAATCACAACGCGCTGGATGCGCAACAAACGGCGGACGGCAAGCAGCTTCATGCGTTATCGCTTGGGTCGAGGGATCGGGAAAGGCGCTCGAAACGCGCCTCGAGACGTTCCAGATCGAGTTTGATCTGGTCCAGTTCACTGAAACGGGCTTCGGCTTCGCGCTGACCGACAAGGGTGCGCGATTCTTCTGCCAGGTACTCGCCGAGGTTCTGTCCGAGGCTGGCGAACCCTTGCTGATACCAGCGTGCGCGGCTGCGCAGGTGACCGCCGACCAGTTGCGTGGCGACCGGGCCTAACCAGCGTGAGAGTTCGTACTCCCAGTCCAGCTCAAGGTCCTGAAGGATCGCCGCCAGCTCCAGCAGCACGCCGCTGTCACCGTCGAGTTCGACTTCGGGGCCGTGCAGGACCGCGGTCTTGTCCTTGCTCAGCGCCAGTTTCAACAGGCTTGAGGCCGGCGCGCGCAACGTGCAGTCGGCGCCGGTTTCCCACTGGGACGCGAGCATCAGGCCTTCGTCGCTGGGCAGAATGAACAGTTGCAGGGCCGGGCTGCGGCAGTCGACGGCAATCACCCTGCCGCTCAAATGCGCCAGCCGCGGCAGTGCCGTGCTGTCGAGACGCAGCACCCGGTTCAGTCCGAGTTCAACGCTGGCGAGCAGCCCGGTCAGCAACATCAGGGCTTGATGCCGCGGTGCAGGGCGACGATGCCCGCGGTCATGTTGTGATAGGTCACGCGGTCGAAACCGGCCTCGACCATCATCGACTTCAGGGTTTCCTGATTCGGGTGCATGCGGATCGACTCGGCCAGGTAGCGATAGCTTTCCGAGTCGTTGGTGATCAGCTTGCCCATCAGCGGCATGAAGGCGAACGAATACGCGTCGTAGGCCTTCGACATCAGCGCGTTGGTTGGCTTGGAGAATTCCAGCACCAGCAAACGGCCGCCGGGCTTGAGTACGCGCAGCATGGAACGCAGGGCGTCTTCTTTATGCGTGACATTGCGCAGGCCGAACGCGATGGTCACACAGTCGAAATGGTTGTCCGGGAACGGTAGCTTTTCTGCGTCGGCCTGAACGAACTCGACGTTGCCGGCCACACCCAGGTCCAGCAGGCGGTCACGACCGACCTTGAGCATCGATTCGTTGATGTCCGCCAGCACGACCTGGCCGGTAGGGCCGACGAGGTGGGAGAATTTCCTGGTCAGGTCGCCGGTGCCACCCGCGATGTCCAGCACCCGATTGCCGGTACGCACGCCCGACAGTTCGATCGCGAAACGCTTCCACAGACGGTGCATGCCGCCCGACAGGAGGTCGTTCATCAAGTCGTACTTGGCGGCTACCGAGTGGAAAACCTCAGCGACTTTTTCCGCTTTTTGGCTTTCCGGGACGTTTTTGAAACCGAAGTGAGTGGTGGGTTCGGCATCGCTGCCTTTGCGCTGATCAGTCATATCGCTGTCACCAGAAGAGAATGCGGGACATTCTAATCCCGGTGGCCTGCTTTGTCTTGGCAAGGCTGAAGGTAAGATAGGCAATCACCGGGACGTTTTGCCGCAACGGCGGTCAAGATGCTTCAGGACCGTATCCATAAAGCAGGAGTCATTCGATGGCCCGAATCAGTGTTGAACGTGCCCACAGCCTGGGCAAGGAAGCGGCCCGCGAGAAGGCGGACAAGCTGGCGCAGAAGTTGTCCGATCAATATGGACTGGAGCCGCAGTGGTCCGGCGACACCCTGAACCTCAAGCGTTCGGGTGTGAAAGGCGCCGTGCATGTCGCCGACGATTCGATCCGGGTCGAAGTGGAGTTGGGCCTGATGATGTCGGCCATGAGCGGCATGATCAAATCGGAAATCGAAAAGGCGCTCGATAAAGCGCTGGCCTGATTCAAACTTGATGTGGAATGCAATCAGTGTGGGA
>NZ_JANLOD010000008.1 GCF_025466085.1 Pseudomonas sp. 14P_8.1_Bac3 | reverse complement strand
ACGCCGCTGAGCTTCTTTATAACTCAACTCGCCTTTTTCGACCTGATCGACAACCGACAATTTAAAAGTCAGCGTGTAATCACGTTGACTGCGTTTCGCGCCCGTATCCATTGCACCCTCCTGATAAGAAGCCAGAAGGTGTAAACCTTATTCAGGACGAAACAGTGGACACAAAAAAGCCCCCGCTGCCGGCATGGCAACGGGGGCTTTTTTGGCTCGGGAGTTACATCTCGACCTGCGTTCCCAGTTCGATCACCCGGTTCAGCGGTAGATTGAAGAACCGCAGGTTGCCGTTGGCGTTCTGCAGCATGAAGGCGAACAGAGCCTCGCGCCACCGGGCCATGCCTTCGAGCTTGGAGGCGATCACCGTCTCGCGACTGAGGAAGTAGGTGGTGCGCATTGGGCTGAAGTCGAGGTCATCGAGGTGGCAGAGCTTCAATGCCTGCGGCACGTCCGGTTCGTCGACGAAGCCAAAGTGCAGGATCACCCGGAAGAAACCCTCGCCGTAGGAATCCACCTCGAAACGCCGGGTCGGAGGCACCCGCGGGATATCTTCGTACACGACGGTCAGCAGCACCACTTGCTCATGCAGCACCTGATTGTGCAGCAGGTTGTGCAACAGCGCGTGGGGTACGGCATCTGGACGGGCAGTGAGGAACACTGCGGTACCCTGGACACGGTGCGGCGGTTGCACGGCGATGCTGCTGATAAAGATCGGTAACGGCAAACCACCCTCGTCGAGACGGTCGACCAGCAATTGCTTGCCGCGCTTCCAGGTGGTCATCAGCACGAAAAGGGCGATACCGGCGATCACCGGGAAGGCGCCGCCCTGCACGATCTTCGGCACGTTGGCGGCGAAGTACACGCCATCGACCAGGACGAACCCCAGCAGGATCGGCACCGCCAGGACCGGCGGCCACTTCCACAGCAGCAGGATCACCGCCGACACCAGAATGCTGGTCATCAACATGGTCCCTGTCACTGCGACACCGTAGGCCGAGGCCAAGGCGCCAGACGACTCGAAACCCAGCACCAGCAGCACCACGCCGACCATCAGCGACCAGTTTACCGCGCCAATGTAGATCTGGCCTTGCTCGGCGCTGGAGGTGTGCTGGATGTGCATGCGCGGAATGTAGCCTAGCTGGATCGCCTGGCGGGTCAGGGAGAATGCGCCGGAGATCACCGCTTGCGAGGCGATCACCGTGGCCAGGGTCGACAGGCCGACCAACGGGATCAGTGCCCAGCTTGGCGCCAGCAGATAGAACGGGTTGCGCGCCGCTTCCGGGTCGCCGAGCAACAAGGCGCCCTGGCCGAAATAGTTGAGCACCAGCGCCGGCAGCACGAGGATGAACCAGGCGCGGGCAATCGGCTTGCGCCCGAAGTGGCCCATGTCGGCGTACAGCGCTTCGGCGCCGGTCAGTGCCAGCACCACCGCACCCAATATCGCCACGCCCATGCCCGGATGGACGATGAAGAAGCGCACGCCCCAGATCGGATTCATTGCGTGCAACACTTCCGGGTGTTGCAGGATGCCGTAGACGCCCAGGGCGCCCAGCACCAGAAACCAGGTGACCATGATCGGCCCGAACAGGATGCCGATCCGCGCGGTACCGTGACGCTGGATCAGAAACAACGCCACCAGCACCACCAGCGACAGCGGCACCACCCAATGGTCGATGCCATCGAACGCCAGTCCCAGACCCTCGATGGCCGAGAGCACGGAGATCGCCGGGGTGATCATGCTGTCGCCATAAAACAGCGCCGCGCCGATCAGCCCGCAGACCACCAGCAACGAACGCAATTTCGGATACCCCGCCGCCGCCCGGCGCGCCAGTGCGGTCAATGCCATGATCCCGCCCTCGCCCTGGTTGTCGGCGCGCAGGACAAACATCATGTACTTGATCGAGACGACCCAGATCAGCGACCAGAAAATCAGCGCCAGGATGCCCAGCACGCCGTCGTGGTTGACCGGTACGCCATAGCCGCCGGAAAACACTTCTTTGAGGGTGTACAGCGGGCTCGTGCCAATATCGCCATAAACCACCCCGACCGCCGCGACCAGCATGCCGATCGGCTTCGCCACCGAATGACCGGTGCTCGCTGCCTGACTACTTGCCTGACCCATCCACCACTCCTACTGCCCAGACCGGACTTCTTTAAAGAAGCACTATGCTTTGTGACGCAGCATGCGCTGTTTTACTTATGGTTACAGACGTTTTGTTGACTGTAAAAATTCGGTAACGCGTAACGGCGCGAAGCATAGCGCAGCGCTGGTCGTATTTCCCTCCATAAAGCTGGTCAACCGAACGCCTCATCGTTAGAATTGCGCACTTTTTGATCAGAGGCGCGGAAATGCGCCCGATAGTCGCCTTGCCCAATTCAGGCTAAAGGCGTCATAAATACCGAGGTTAGACATGTCCACCACTCCTGCGCCGGCCAATCCAAAGGTTGGCTTCGTATCCCTGGGTTGCCCAAAAGCACTGGTCGACTCCGAGCGCATCCTTACCCAGCTGCGCATGGAAGGTTATGACGTTGTGTCCACTTATCAGGACGCCGACGTCGTGGTGGTCAACACCTGTGGCTTCATCGACTCGGCCAAGGCGGAGTCCCTGGAAGTGATCGGCGAAGCCATCAAGGAAAACGGCAAGGTCATCGTCACCGGTTGCATGGGTGTCGAAGAAGGCAACATCCGCAACGTGCACCCGAGCGTGCTGGCCGTGACCGGTCCGCAGCAATACGAGCAAGTGGTCAACGCTGTGCACGATGTCGTGCCGCCGCGCCAGGATCACAACCCGCTGATCGACCTGGTACCGCCGCAAGGCATCAAACTGACCCCGCGCCATTACGCGTACCTGAAGATCTCCGAAGGCTGCAACCACAGCTGCAGCTTCTGCATCATCCCGTCGATGCGCGGCAAACTGGTCAGCCGTCCGGTCGGTGACGTGCTCGACGAAGCGCAACGCCTGGTCAAGGCCGGCGTCAAAGAGCTGTTGGTGATCTCGCAAGACACCAGCGCCTACGGCGTCGACGTCAAATACCGCACCGGGTTCTGGAACGGCGCGCCGGTGAAAACCCGCATGACCGAACTCTGCGAAGCCCTGAGCACCCTCGGCGTCTGGGTTCGCCTGCACTATGTTTACCCGTACCCGCACGTCGACGAGCTGATTCCGCTGATGGCCGCCGGGAAAATCCTGCCGTACCTGGACATCCCGTTCCAGCACGCCAGCCCGAAAGTCCTGAAGTCGATGAAACGCCCGGCGTTCGAAGACAAGACCCTGGCGCGGATCAAGAACTGGCGGGAGATCTGCCCGGACCTGATCATCCGTTCGACCTTCATCGTCGGCTTCCCCGGCGAAACCGAAGAAGACTTCCAGTACCTGCTGAACTGGCTGACCGAAGCCCAGCTCGACCGCGTCGGCTGCTTCCAGTATTCGCCGGTCGAAGGCGCCCCGGCCAATGATCTGGACCTGGACATCGTGCCGGACGACGTCAAGCAGGACCGTTGGGACCGCTTCATGGCGCACCAGCAAGCCATCAGCTCCGCGCGCCTGCAAATGCGCGTCGGCCGTGAAATCGAAGTGCTGGTCGATGAAGTCGACGAGCAAGGCGCGGTCGGCCGCTGCTTCTTCGATGCCCCGGAAATCGACGGTAACGTGTTCATCGACAACGGCAGCAACCTGAAGCCGGGCGACAAGGTCTGGTGCAAAGTGACCGACGCCGACGAATACGACTTGTGGGCTGAGCAGATCTAAACGCAAAAAATACGAAAAGCCCTGCTCTCTTGACGAGATGCGGGGCTTTTTTACGTCTATCGTTTTGTGGGAGAAAGGACGCGAAACATCCACTGCCAAAGGGGCATCCGGCCATGCGCCACCATTCGGTCATCCACACGCCGAAACAGAGCGACTATCAAGAACTGACGCAGGTCTGGGAAGCCTCGGTGCGCGCCACCCATGATTTTTTGCCGGACAGCTACATCGAACTGTTGAAGAACCTGGTGCTGACCCGTTACCTCGATGCGGTGATGCTGATCTGCACCAAGGACTCGCGCCAGCGCATCACCGGGTTCGCGGGCGTCGCCGCGGGCAAGATCGAAATGCTCTTCATCGACCCGGCGCACCGCGGCCAGGGCCTGGGCAAGCAGCTACTGCGCTATGCCATGGAACACCTGAACGCCGATGAACTGGACGTCAACGAACAGAACCCGCAGGCGCTGGGGTTCTACCTGCAGCAGGGCTTCGAGATCATCGGCCGCACCGAGCATGACGGCATGGGGCAGCCGTATCCGCTGCTGCATATGCGGTTGCGCCAAGCTCAACAACAGACGCGCAACGGCTAACCTTTGTAGGCGCCGGCTTGCTGGCGATAGCGTCACCTCGGTATCAATGACACACAGCATCGCCTGCAGCGCCAGCAAGCCGGCGCCTACAAAAAGCCCAACGGTGAAATGGAGCCGGGATTAACCGGCGCCCAGCAGGTACAATGCTCACCCCTTTTTTGTTACGGCCCTGTCATGACTGACCCGATTCGTCTCTCCAAACGCCTCATCGAACTCGTCGGCTGTTCCCGTCGGGAGGCTGAGCTGTTCATCGAGGGCGGCTGGGTCACCGTGGACGGCGAAGTCATCGACGAGCCGCAATTCAAGGTCGACACCCAGAAAGTCGAACTCGACCCGGAGGCCAAGGCCACTGCGCCAGAGCCCGTGACCATCCTGTTCAACGTCGCGGCAGGCATGGACGCTGAAACGGCCATGGCGACCATCAGCGCCGAGACCCTGAGCGAAGAACATCGCTTCAGCAAACGTCCGCTCAAGGGCCATTTCCTGCGCCTGACCGCCAGCACCGACTTGCAGGCCAACGCCAGCGGTCTGCTGGTGTTCACCCAGGACTGGAAGATCCTGCGCAAACTCACCGCCGACGCCGCGAAAATCGAGCAGGAGTATGTGGTCGAGGTCGAAGGCGACATGGTGGCTCACGGCCTCAATCGCCTGAACCACGGCCTGACCTACAAGGGCAAGGAACTGCCGCCGGTCAAAGCCAGCTGGCAAAACGAAAACCGCCTGCGCTTTGCGATGAAGAACCCACAACCGGGCGTGATCGCCCTGTTCTGCCAGGCCGTCGGCCTGAAGGTCGTCGCCATCCGCCGCATCCGCATCGGCGGCGTGTCCATCGGCAAAGTGCCGCTGGGCCAATGGCGCTACCTGTCCGGCAAAGAGAAGTTCTAAGACTTTTCACGCCGCCACACATTCCGGCGCCGCTGCCTATGCGGCGCCCACTGCCGATTATCAGGATTGCACACCATGATTCATAACGACGTACTGCGCAGCGTGCGCTACATGCTCGACATCAGCGACAGGAAAGTCATCGAGATCATCAAGCTCGGCGGCATGGACGTGAGCCTGGAAGACCTGCTGACCTACCTCGACAAGAAGGAAGAGGACGAGGAAGGTTTCGTGCGCTGCCCGGACGAAGTCATGGCGCATTTCCTCGACGGCCTGGTGATCTTCAAGCGCGGCAAGGACGAAAGCCGTCCGCCGCAGCCGATCGAAGTACCGGTGACCAACAACATCATCCTGAAGAAACTGCGCGTCGCGTTCGAACTGAAAGAAGACGACATGCACGCGATCCTCAAGGCCGCCGAGTTCCCGGTGTCCAAGCCAGAGCTGAGCGCGCTGTTCCGCAAGTTTGGCCACACCAACTACCGCCCGTGCGGCGACCAGTTGCTGCGCAACTTCCTCAAGGGCCTGACCCTGCGCGTTCGCCCGCCGCAAGCCTGACGCGCCTCGAACTGTGTGGGAGCCGGGGTGGGGGGGGGGGGGGGGGGGGGGGGGGGCGCGGCCCGCGCCCCCCCCCCCCCCCGCCCCCGCCCCCCCCCCCCCCGCCCCCCCCCCCCCCGCTCCCACAATGGATTCAGGTTGACCACACCCTCTGTGGCCAACCAGGAATCCTGATCAATCCTCGCGTTTGACGACCAGGGTCAGGATGTCGTAACTGGCGACCAATTCACCCAACTGGTTGGTCACTTCCACATCCCAAGCCACCACGCCTTGCGGGATCCCTTGCGGGCTCTTTTTCCCCTGGTCGATCTTGCGTTTGCAGGTCAGGCGCGCCTGAATGGTGTCGCCGATGCCCACCGGGTTGATGAAGCGCAGCGTGTCGAGGCCGTAGTTGGCCAGCACCGGACCGGGCGCCGGGGAGACGAACAGCCCGGCCGCCGCCGACAGTACGAAATAACCATGGGCAATGCGCTTGCCGAACTGCGACTCCTTGGCGGCGATGTCGTCGAAGTGCATGTAGAAGTGATCGCCGGACAGGCAACCGAAGTTCACCAGATCCGCCTCGGTGACGGTGCGGCGGTGGGTCAGCAGCGATTCGCCGATCTGCAGGTCCTGGAAGAAGCGGCGGAACGGGTGCACTTCGGTCTCGATGACGTTGGCGCCACGCACGTATTCGCCGGTGACCGCGGCGAGCATGGTTGGCGAGCCCTGGACCGCCGCGCGTTGCAGGTAATGCTTCACCGCACGCAGACCGCCGAGTTCTTCACCACCACCGGCACGCCCCGGGCCACCGTGTTTGAGTTGCGGCAGCGGCGAGCCGTGGCCGGTGGATTCGGCGGCGGATTCGCGATCCAGGACCAGCAAGCGACCATGCCAGGCCGCCGCGACCGGAATGGCCTTGGCGGCAATCTGCGGATCCTTGGTGATCAGGCTCGCCACCAGACTGCCCTTGCCGCGCGCCGCCAGCACCAGGGCTTCATCCAGGTCGTCATACGCCATCAGCGTACTGACCGGACCGAACGCCTCGATGTCGTGAGCGCCGCCCTCTGCGTGCGGATCGCGGGCCTGCAACAAGGTCGGCGCAAAGAACGCACCCTGGCTGACATTGTCGCCACGCGGTGCAAAACCGTCGCGGGCGCCGAACAGCAGGTCGCTGCTTTGCAACAGGCTTTCAAGGCGCTCGGCCACGTCTTTTTGCTGATCGTGGGAGGCCAGTGCACCCATGCGCACGCCTTCCACCGACGGGTCGCCGACCACGACTTTCTGCAGCCGGTCACGCAAACGGGTCGCGACCGCATCGATGTGTTTGGCCGGCACGATGGCGCGGCGAATGGCGGTACATTTCTGCCCGGCCTTGGTGGTCATTTCCCGGGCGACTTCTTTGATGAACAGCTCGAATTCTTCATCGTCCGGGGTGACGTCCGGGGCGAGGATCGCGCAGTTCAGCGAGTCGGCTTCGGCGTTGAACGGCACCGAGTGGCGGATCAGGTTCGGGTTGACCCGCAGCTTGGCCGCGGTGTCGGCAGAACCGGTGAAGGTCACCACGTCCTGGCCTTGCAGGCGGTCGAGCAGGTCCCCGGTGCTGCCGATGATCAATTGCAGGCTGCCCGGCGGCAGCAAGCCGGATTCGTCCATCAGGCGCACCACGGCCTCGGTCAGGTAGCTGGTGGCGCTGGCCGGTTTGACGATGCACGGCATGCCCGCCAGAAAGCTCGGCGCGAACTTCTCCAGCATGCCCCAGATCGGGAAGTTGAAGGCGTTGATGTGCACCGCCAGACCGCCGCGCGGCACCAGAATGTGCGTGCCGGCGAAGCTTCCCAGTTTGCTCAGCTGCATCGCCGGGCCTTCGTGGACGATGTTGCCCGACGGCAATTCCCGCGAACCGAGGCTAGCATAGGTGAACAGCGTGCTGTTGCCGCCTTCGATGTCGATCCAGCTGTCGGCGCGGGTGGCACCGCTGTGGTGGGAAATGGCGTAGAGCTGTTCCTTGCGCTCGCTCAGGTACAAGGCCAGGGCCTTGAGCCGCTGGGCCCGTTGCTGGAAGTCCAGCGCCATCAAGCCACTGATGCCCTGGCGGCGGCCGTGCTCGATGGCTTCGGCGAAGTCCGGACGCTCTTCGTGGGTGCGTGCGATCTCGTGGCCGTCGATGGCGCTGCGCAGCACCTGGGCACCGTGTTGGCCGATCCAGCGACCGGCGATGAAACTTTGCAGGGTAGGGGCGTGAGGCATCACGATTCCTCCAGGTTAAGAAAAAAGTGTGGCGCGGCCGTGACCGCGCCTCTCAGGGGTTACCAAAGCGCCACGGTGTAACCGACGATCAGCCGGTTCTCATCGAGGGCGGTGCTCAAGCCATTGCCGGAACGAAACGTCACGTTGCGCCAGCGCAGGCTGACGTCCTTGAACGGTCCGCTCTGGATGACATAGGCAATGTCGGTGTCGCGCTCCCATTCGCGGCCGTTGTCGACGGCGCCGGCCTTGACGTGGCGGCCGTCGGTGTAGCGGGTCATGAAGGTCAGGCCGGGGATGCCCTGCGCGGCGAAGTCGTAGTCGTAACGCAGCTGCCAGGAATCCTCGTCGGCGCGGGTGTAAGTGTTGTAGGTCACCAGGTTGACCACGTACGGATCGCCGCCGTTGAGGAACGGAAACGCGCTGTCGCCGGACAACTGCTGGTACGTCGCGCTGACTTTGTGAGCGCCGTGGGACACGGTGAACATGCTGTTGAAGTTGCGGTTGTCGATCCGCCCGGCGCGCTCGGCGCCGTCGCCGCGGCTGTCGAAATAACGCAGATCGCTGCGCAGGTTGAAGCCGTTGCCCAGCGGCTGGGTGTGCACCAGTCCGACGAACTGCTGGCGATAAATCTGCTCGAGCTTGCCGTAGTAGTAGCTCACGTTCAGTTGCGGACTGAACGCGTAGGTGCCGCCGCCGAAGTCGAAATGATCGCTGCTGGCGGCGCCGTAGCCGATGTCGTCGTTGCTGGACGAGTCGCGCAGGTTGGCCTTGGTCAGCCGCCCGGCATTGACCGTCAGGCCATTGATTTCCTGGCTGGTCAGCAAGCCACCCGCGAAGGTCGAGCCGAGCAGGCGGGTGTCGTTGTAGGTCGCCACCGGGAGCAGAGGTTGCAAGGTGCCAATCTTCAATACGCTCTTGGACACGCGCAATTTGCCGGTCAGCCCCAGCTCGCTGAAATCGTCCGCCGGTTCATGGCTGTTCGGGCCGAAGGGCAGCAGGCCGGTGCCGCGGCGATCGGCGCTGGAGTCGAGTTTCAACCCCAGTTCGCCTAACGCGTCGAGACCGAAGCCGAAGGTGCCGTCGGTGAAGCCGGACTCGATGCGCACGGTGAACGCTTGGGCCCATTCTTCGGCCTTGGATTGCGGTGCGTTGTCCTGACGGAAATCGCGATTGATGTAGTGATTACGCATGTCGATGCGGGCCTTGCTGTCGCCGATGAAGTCGGCCATGGCAGCGGGGGCGACCATGGGCAGACTCAATGCGGCGGCCAGTGAAAACAGTGATTCGTAGGGTGCGGTGCGTGCGGGCTTCATTATTTTTATTCCCTGCCTTTGATCAGTGTTTGCTGGCGCCAGAGGCACCAATGCCGGTCATCGAACGGATGAACTGCGCCAGGTAACGGCCGCGTTCAAGGGCCGCGCGTGGCGAGGTGTCGGTGACCGAAAACAGCCAGGCACTGAGGAACGCCAGGCTCATGGAAAACAGCGCCGGGTTGGAGTACGGGAACAGCGCCTTGTCGTGATGCAGCACGTTGACCCACACCGCCGGGCTCAGCACCAGCAGGACAATCGCCGAGACCAGGCCCGCCAGGCTGCCGGTGACCGCGCCGCGAGTGGTCAGGCCTTTCCAATACATCGAAAGGAACAGCACCGGGAAATTCACCGACGCCGCGATGGCCAGCACCAGGCCGGAGAGAAAGGCAATGTTCTGCGACTCGAACAGCAAGCCCAGGATGATCGCCAGTACGCCGATGCACAGCGTGGCGATGCGCGACACGCGGATTTCCTGCTGCTCGGTGGCCTGGCCCTTGCGCATCACGCAGGCATACAGGTCGTGGGACACCGCCGAGGCGCCGGACAGCGCCAGACCGGCGACCACCGCGAGGATGGTGGCGAAGGCCACTGCGGAAATGAAGCCGAGGAACAGGTTGCCGCCCACGGCTTGCGCCAGGTGCACGGCGATCATGTTGCCTCCGCCGATGATCGCGCCGCTGGCATCGCGGAACGTCGGGTCAGTGCCGACCATGACAATCGCGCCGAAGCCGACAATGATCAGCAGCAGGTAGAAATAGCCGATGAAACCGGTGGCGTAGAACACGCTTTTGCGCGCTTCCCTGGCATCGCTGACGGTGAAGAAACGCATCAGGATATGCGGCAGGCCGGCAGTGCCGAACATCATGCCCAGCCCCAGGGAGATCGCATCGATCGGGTTCGACAGCAAACCGCCGGGCGCCATGATCGCGTTGCCTTTGGCGTGTACCGCGGTGGCGCCGGCGAACATCGCCTCGGTGCTGAAACCGAAGTGCTTGAGCACCATGAACGCCATGAAGGAGGTGCCAAACAGCAGCATCACCGCTTTGATGATCTGCACCCAGGTGGTGGCGAGCATGCCGCCGAAGGTCACGTAGAACACCATCAACACGCCGACCAGCATCACCGCGTAGAGGTAGTCGATGCCGAACAGCAGCTCGATCAGTTTGCCGGCGCCGACCATCTGCGCCACCAGGTACATCAACGCCACGGTCAGGGTGCCGAAGGCCGAGGTCAGGCGCACAGGGGTCTGTTCGAGGCGATAGGAGACCACATCAGCGAACGTGTATTTGCCGAGGTTGCGCAAGCGTTCGGCGATCAGGAACAGGATGATCGGCCAGCCCGCCAACACGCCCAGGGCGTAGAGCAAACCGTCGTAGCCGTTGAGAAACATCATCGCGGAGATGCCGAGGAAGGACGCCGCGGAAATCATGTCACCGGCAATCGCCAGGCCATTCTGGAACCCGGTCATGCCACCGCCGGCGGTGTAGAAATCGCTGGCGGAACGGGTGCGCAACGCGGCCCAACGGGTGACGCCGAGGGTAAACAGGACGAACACCAGGAACATGCCGATGGCGTTCCAGTTCAGTGGCCGGGCCGCGCCGTCAGCCGCGACCGCGAAGTCGGTGACCACAGCCAGCGGCAGGAGGAATAACGCCAGGAAGCGGCTCATCGGGCGCACTCCTGCTTCAGTTTTTCGTTCAGTGGATCGATCACGTTGTTGGCGCGATAGACGTAGAAACCGGTCAGGCCGAAGGCCAGCAGCACAATCACCACGCCCACCAGCATGCCCACGGACGTCACGCCGCCGCTCAGGGATTGGCCGAGGGTGGCGGGGGAGAAGGCCACCAGCAAAACGAAGCCGAAATAGATCACCAGCATGATCAGCGACAGGGACCAGTACAGGTTCTGTTTGCGGCGGACCAGCTGGATGAAGTCGGGGTGTTGCCGGATGAGTTCTACGTCTGTGGGGGTCATGGCGCGCTCTCTTGTGTTGTTGTTTTTGTTGTGGGGTGAAACAAATCTGGCAAACGACACGGTCCTTGTGGGAGCGGGCTTGCCCGCGATGGGGGCATGATCCAGCATCGTTGTCGCCTGGTACTCGGTCATCGTCGGAATGCCGCCCAGACCAAGCCCGCTCCCACAGGGGCCGTGTAATGCCCGCGATTGCGTTGTCAGAGCTGATCGAAATCCAGCACGACCTTGTCGCTGATCGGAAACGCCTGGCACGACAGCACGTACCCGGCGGCCACTTCGTAGTCTTCCAGGGCGTGGTTGCTGTCCATCTCCACTTCGCCTTCGATGACCTTGCATTTGCAGGTCGAGCACACGCCGGCCTTGCACGAGTAGGGCAGTTCGGCGCCCTGGGCGTTGCCGGCGTCGAGGATGCTCTGGCTGTTGCGCGGCAGGTCGAAAGCCAGCGCGCGGCCGTCGCTGATCACGGTGATCTGGCTGACCGCGGCGTCCACCTGGCGTGCCGCTTCCCGGGCTTCGCGTTTCTGCTGGCTGCCAGCGGCGGCGAACAGCTCGAAGTGAATCCGCTGCGGCGCCATGCCCTTGGCTTTCAGGCTGTCGCGCACGGTTTCGGTCATTTCCTGTGGACCGCAGATGAACGCCGCGTCGAGGGCCTTGACGTCGAGCCAGCGGGAGAACAACTGCTCGCATTTCTCGGCGTTGATCCGGCCGTTGTACAGGTCGACATCCTGCTGCTCGCGACTGAACACGAAGATCAGGTTCAGGCGCTGCAAGTAGCGGTTTTTCAGATCTTCGAGCTGTTCACGAAACAGCGCGCCGGAGCTGGAACGGTTGCCATACAGCAGGGTGACGCGGCTGTGCGGTTCGGTTTGCAGGGTGGTCTTGATGATCGACAGGATCGGCGTGATGCCGCTGCCCGCCGCGACGGCCAGGTAGTTGCCATGGCGAGCCGGATCGAGTTCGACATGAAAGTGCCCGGCCGGTGGCATCACGTCCAGGCTGTGCCCGGCTTTCAACTGCTCGTTGGCAAACGCCGAGAAGCGCCCGCCGGCGACGCGCTTGATGGCGATGCGCAGCTCACCGTCGTTGACGCCGGTGCAGATCGAATACGAGCGACGGACTTCTTCGCCGTCCATCAGCGTGCGCATCACCAGGTGCTGGCCTTGGGTGAAGTGGAAACTGTCCTGCAGGTGCTGCGGAATGTCGAAGGCGATGGACACCGCGTCACGGGTCTCGGCGCGCACGTCCTTGATGGTCAGGCTGTGAAATTTACTCATTGTTGTTCTCCAGCTGGGACGGCCGATCGCCGCTCAGATGCACTTGAAATAGTCGAACGGTTCGCGGCAATCGACGCAGCGGTACAAGGCCTTGCACGCGGTGGAACCGAACTCGCTGAGCACTTCGGTGTGCGCACTGCCGCATTGCGGGCAGACGACCAGCGGGCTTTCACCGAGCAGGCTGCGTTTGCTGGTGCTGCCCTCGGGCGGCGCAATGCCGTAGGCGCGCAGGCGTTCGCGGCCGCTGTCGGTGATCCAGTCGGTGGTCCACGCCGGGGTCAACTTGCGTTCCAGTTGCGGTGCGCGGAAACCGGCGAGTTCCAGTGCGTCACGGATATCGCTTTCGATCACTTCGGTGGCGGGGCAGCCGGAGTAGGTCGGGGTGACCACCACGTGCAAGTGCCCGGCCTGCCAGTCGAGATCGCGGACGATGCCCAGGTCCACCACGCTGACCACCGGCACTTCCGGGTCCATGACCTGCGCGAGCGTTGCCCACGCAGCGGCCAGGTCGGAGGGTTGCGCCGGCCGGCCGCCGAGGTCGCTGGCGATCAGCTCACCAGGTTGCATCGGGGTACGCTCGGGGCAGGAATTGCATCTCGGCCAGCAGAATGCCCAGGTGTTCGGTGTGCAGGCCCTTGCGCGCATTCAGGTAGAAATAACTCGGCGCCGCCGGCACGGGCAGGGTGGCGCTGGCGAAGATGTCGTTGACCTTGGCCTGCCACGCAGCGGCAACTTGTGCGGTGTCCGGCGTGATACCGGCGTCGCACAGGCGTTGTTCACTGTCGTCGGCGCTGGTCAGTTCGACGGTGAAACGCCAGACCTCGGGGATCGCTGCAAGCATGCGGTTGTGGCTTTCGTCGGTGCCGTCGCCCAGGCGTTCGACCCATTCGCTGGAGCGGCGCAGGTGATAGGTGACTTCCTTGACCGCTTTGGCGGCGATCCCGGCGATGCGTTCGTCGCTGGACTGGCTCAGGCCGCTGAGCACCGGCAAGTGCCAGGCGTCATAGAGGAACTGCTTGAGCATGGTCACCGCGTAGTCACCGTTGGGTTGTTCCACCAGCAGCAGGTTGCGGTAAGCCCGCTCGTCGCGGCGGAATGCCAAGTGATCCGCGTCGCGGCCGTCATCCAGCAGCTCAGCGGCATATTCCAGCCAGTTGCGGGCCTGCCCGACAAGGTCGAGGCCGACGTTCATCAGCGCCAGTTCTTCTTCTAGCGCCGGGGCCTTGCCGCACCATTGGCACAGGCGCTGGCCCTGGATCAGCGCGCTGTCGCCGAGGCGCAACAGGTATTCGATCAGATCGGTGTTGGTATTCATGGTCGACCTCACATGTGCCCGACTTCGGCCGGCAGCTCGTAAAAGCTGGCGTGGCGATAGACCTTGTCGTCCGCCGGGTCGAACAGCGGGTCTTTTTCATCCGGCGACGAAGCAGTGATCAGCGCCGACGGCACGACCCACAGGCTCACGCCTTCGCTGCGACGGGTGTAAAGCTCGCGCGCGTTCTCGATGGCCATGGTGGTGTCGGCGGCGTGCACGCTGCCGACGTGCTTGTGGTTGAGGCCGTGTTTGCTGCGCACGAAGACTTCAAAAAGGGTCCATTCGGACATTTCAGTTACTCCACATTGGGCTTTTGTAGGAGCGAGCTTGCTTGCGAAGAACGCCCAAGCAACACGGACATTCAGGCGATACGCGTAATCGTTAACGACCATCGCGAGCATGCTCGCTCCTACAGGGGGCACGGTTTGCCTTAGGCGGCGTTCTTGTTATGTTTTTTACGGGCGTGGGCGACGGCGGCTTCGCGGACCCAGGCGCCGTCTTCAATCGCCTTGCGACGGGTGGCGACACGTTCCTGGTTGCACGGGCCGTTGCCCTTGAGCACTTCGTAGAATTCGCTCCACTGGATGTCGCCGAAATCGTAGTGGCCGCGTTCGGCGTTCCACTTCAGGTCCGGATCGGGGCAGGTGCAGCCGAGCAATTCCAGTTGCGGAATGGTCTGGTCGATGAAGCGCTGGCGCAGTTCGTCGTTGCTCTGGCGCTTGATTTTCCAGGCCATGGACTGGGCGCTGTTCGGCGAGTGTTCGTCGCTCGGGCCGAACATCATCAGCGACGGCCACCACAGGCGATTGATCGCGTCCTGGACCATGTCTTTTTGCGCCTGATTGCCGTGACGCATCATGGTCAGGAGGATTTCGTAACCCTGGCGCTGGTGGAAACTTTCTTCCTTGCAGATCCGCACCATGGCCCGGGAGTAGGGGCCGTACGAGGTGCGCTGCAAGACCACCTGGTTGACGATCGCGGCGCCATCCACCAGCCAGCCCACCGCGCCCATGTCGGCCCAGTTCAGCGTCGGGTAATTGAAAATGCTCGAGTACTTGGCCTTGCCGCTGTGCAGCTTGGCAATTTCTTCATCGCGGTCGGCACCGAGGGTTTCCATAGCGCTGTACAGGTATAGGCCATGGCCGGCTTCGTCCTGGATCTTGGCCATCAATTGCAGTTTGCGTTTGAGCGACGGCGCGCGGGTCACCCAGTTGCCTTCGGGCAGCATGCCGACGATTTCCGAGTGGGCGTGCTGGGAGATCTGCCGGATCAGCGTTTGACGATAGGCATCGGGCATCCAGTTTTTGGCTTCGATCTTGATTTCTGAATCGATTTTTTCCTGGAAGGCGCGTTCTTGTTCGGACATTTCCGAGAGGTCTTTGATGCGCTTAACGCCTGTTTCTACTAGCTGTGCGTACATGAGGGGTCTCCCGCCTTGAATCTTGTGTGGGGCATGGAGAACTTTATAAGCGATACAGAAATTAATATCAAACATAAAATATCGTGTCGTGTTGTTTTTTGTATCGCTTTGGCCCGGAATGGTCGGCGCATGCCCCTGTAGGCGCGAGCCCTGCTCGCGAAAAACGCCCTCACAACGCGTTTATTCAGGCAGGACGCGTCATCTTTGAACCCTCATCGCGAGCAGGTGGGATGTACCCAATCCAATTGTGGGAGCGGGCTTGCTCGCGAAGGCGGTGTGTCATTCAGCGCGAATGTCGACTGACACGGCCCCTTCGCGAGCAAGCCCACTCCCACAGGAGTCGCGACAGACATCCAAAAAAAAGCCCCGCATCAGCGGGGCTCAAAAGGGTGCAGCAGTCATGCTTTAGGGCGTTTGTCCAGCACGTGGCAGGCTTTGCCTTCGGATCGTTTGATCGAGTGGAACGGCTGCAGCACGATCCGCGAACTGATCCCGATATACGTCTTGATGTGCTTGCTCAGTTCCCCACACACCGCTTTCTGCTGATCATCCGTCAAATGCTGATGCTCAGCCTTCAACTCCACGTGCACATCCACGCTGTCCAGGTTGCCGTTGCGATACAGATGAATCTCATAACACTCTGAAAGCTGTTTGATTTTCAGCACCTGCTCCTCGATCTGCGTCGGAAACACGTTGACCCCGCGAATGATCAGCATGTCATCGCTACGCCCGGTGATCTTGTCGATCCGCCGCATCGGCCGCGCGGTCCCCGGCAGCAGGCGCGTCAGGTCGCGGGTGCGGTAGCGGATCATCGGCAGGGCTTCTTTGCTCAGGGAGGTGAACACCAGCTCGCCCATCTGCCCGTCCGGCAGCACTTCGCCGGTGATCGGGTCGATGATTTCCGGGTAGAAATGGTCTTCCCAGATCGTCGGCCCGTCCTTGGTTTCGGCGCATTCCATGGCGACACCCGGCCCCATGATTTCCGAGAGGCCGTAGATGTCCAGCGCGGTAATGCCCAGGCGGTTCTCGATGGCGCTGCGCAGTTCACCGGTCCACGGCTCGGCGCCGAAGATGCCCAGGCGCAGGGCCAGTTTGTGCGGGTCGATGCCCTGGCGCTCGATTTCATCGGCGATGTTGAGCATGTAGGACGGCGTGACCATGATGATGTCCGGCTGGAAATCCTTGATCAGTTGCACCTGCTTTTCCGTCTGCCCGCCGGACATCGGAATGACCGTGCACCCCAGGCGTTCGGCGCCGTAGTGCGCGCCGAGGCCTCCGGTGAACAGGCCATAACCATAGGAAATGTGCACTTTGTCGCCGCGTCGGCCACCCGCCGCGCGGATCGAGCGCGCGACCACGTTGGCCCAGGTGTCGATGTCGTTCTGCGTGTAACCCACGACCGTCGGCTTGCCGGTGGTGCCGCTGGATGCGTGCAGGCGCACCACGTCATGCATCGGCACGGCGAACATGCCGTAGGGGTAGTTGTCACGCAGGTCGGTCTTGGTGGTGAACGGAAACTTCGCCAGGTCTTCCAGGCAGGTGATGTCATCCGGGTGCACGCCCAGCGCATCGAAACGCTGACGGTACAGCGGCACGTTGTTGTAGGCGTGGCTGAGGCTCCAGCGCAGGCGATCGAGCTGGTGGTGACGCAATTCGTCGACGCTGGCGGTTTCCAGCGGGTCCAGCACAGGGTCAAGCACGGCGTTGGCAATTGGCATGTTCATAACTTCACTCGAATTATTTTTGTGTTGCAGCCCGGCCGCGGCAGGGCTTTGAGTGCATGCCCCAAGGATACCTCTCGGCTCCCCGGGAATCGCGATTCTTTAGTCGGACAAGCGCTCGATGATCAGCGCGATGCCCTGGCCGACACCGATGCACATGGTGCACAAGGCGTAGCGGGCCTGACGGTCTTCCAGTTCGTGCAGGGCCGTGGTCACCAGTCGTGCGCCGCTCATGCCCAGTGGATGACCGAGGGCAATCGCGCCGCCGTTCGGGTTGACCCGCGGATCGGTGTCGCTCAAGCCCAGTTCGCGCAACACCGCCAGGCCCTGGGCGGCGAAGGCTTCGTTGAGTTCGATCACGTCCATGTCGGCGAGGCTCAGGTTGGCCAGTTCCAGCACCTTGCGGGTGGCCGGCACCGGGCCGATGCCCATGATGCGGGGTTCGACGCCAGCGGTGGCCATGGCGATCACCCGTCCGCGTGCCCTCAGACCGTGGCGTTTGGCGACGTCCGGACTGGCCAGCAACAGCGCGCAGGCCCCGTCATTGACGCCCGACGCGTTGCCCGCGGTGACGCTGCCGCCTTCGCGGAATGGCGTGCCGAGTTTTTGCAATTGTTCCAGCGTGGTGTCGGCGCGCGGGTGTTCATCGTGCTCGACGACCTTGGCCGGGCCTTTGCGCTGGGGGATTTCCACCGCGACGATCTCTTTGGCCAGACGTCCGCTGGCCTGGGCCGCACTGGCGCGCTGCTGGCTGCGCAAGGCGAAGGCGTCCTGATCGGCGCGGGAAACGTTGAACTGCTCGGCGACGTTTTCGGCGGTCTCCGGCATGGAGTCGATGCCGTAGCCCTTCTTCATCAGCGGATTGACGAAGCGCCAGCCGATGGTGGTGTCGTAGACCTGCGCATCCCGGGAAAACGCCTGCTCGGCCTTGCCCATGACCAACGGCGCGCGGGACATCGATTCGACGCCGCCGACCAGCATCAGGCCGGCCTCGCCACAGCGAATCGCCCGCGCCGCCGTGCCGATCGCATCCAGCCCGGACCCGCACAGGCGGTTGAGCGTGGTGCCCGGTACGCTGACGGGCAAGCCGGCCAACAGCGCCGACATGCGCGCGACGTTGCGGTTGTCTTCGCCGGCCTGGTTGGCGCAGCCGTAGATCACGTCATCCACGCTGTTCCAGTCGACCTGCGGGTGACGGCGCAGCAGTTCGCGCAGCGGCACCGCGCCGAGGTCGTCGGCGCGCACGCTGCTCAAGGCACCGGCGTAGCGACCGATCGGCGTGCGCACCGCGTCGATGATCAAGGCATCATTCATGGGGAGTCTCCTGCGTCAGCACAGCGCCGCGCACTTTGTAGGATTTGCCGTGGAACAGCGCGATCAGCTGGCCCAGTTGGTTTTCAATGCGTACGTCGTAGTTGCCGGTGCGACCGGAGCGGCTTTGCTCGATACAGTCGGCGTTCAGGGTGTCGCCCAGGCGCGCCGGGGCGATGTAGTCGATGCTGCAACCGATCGCCACCGTGGCCTCGTTGTAGCTGTTGCAGGCGAAGGCAAAGGCCGAGTCGGCGAGGGCGAACAGGTAGCCACCGTGGCAGGTGCCGTGGCCCTGGATCATGTCGGCGCGCACGCTCATGCCGACGCGGGCGCAGCCGGGCGCTACGGAAAGCAGGCGCATGCCCATCGCCTGGGTCGCGGTGTCGCGCTTGAACATCGCTTGCGCGCAGTCGCTGGCCAGGTTCATCGCTTCATGGTTAGTCATGAAAAGTCCTCCCTTCGGCGACGCGCCGGCGCAACAGCAGCGACGGTCGATAACGTTCTTCGCCGTAGCCGGACTGGAGGTTTTCCAGCACGTTGAGAATGTTCGCAAGACCGACGGCATCAGCCCAGGCCAGCGGCCCTTGCGGGTAATTGACCCCGGCGCGCATCGCCAGGTCGATGTCCGCAGCCGAGGCCACGCCTTGCAGCACGGCGTCGGCGGCTTCGTTGGCGAGCATCGCCACGGTGCGCAGTACGGCGAGGGCCGGGCTGTCGCTGAGTTGGCTGACAGCGAACCCGGCCTGTTGCAGCAGCGCGACGGCCTGTTCGAGCGCGTCGGCGCGGGTGTCTGCCGAGCAACTGATCGCGATGCGACTGGCCTTGCCATAGTCGAACGCCAGGTCCAGCAGGATCAGGTTGCGCAGGCCTTCTTCCCTGGCGCGCTGACAGGCCATGCGTCCGTCGCTCAGGGCGATTACCGCGTCACCGACGCGTAGCAAGCCCTGGCCGTCGCGCTGAATGACCTCGACGTGGTGTTCGCGCAACCGCGGGATCAGCGCGTTGGCAATGCCGAGGTCGCCTTCGACAACACAGCTGTTGATGGTCTGCGCGCTGCCGGTCGAGCTTGGCTGCGGACGCACGGCCCCGTCGGCGTAGCGATAAAAACCGTGGCCGCTTTTACGTCCCAGGCGCCCGGCGTCCACCAGTTCTTTTTGAATCAGCGAGGGCAGGAAACGCGTGTCACCGTAATAGGCGTCGAACACCGAACAGGTCACGGCGTAGTTGACGTCGTGGCCAATCAAATCGGTCAGTTCAAACGCACCCATGGCAAAGCCACCGGCTTCGCGCATCAACGCATCCAGCGTCGGGCAATCCGCCGCGCCTTCCTGCAGCAGGCGCAGGTTCTCGGCGTAAAACGGCCGGGCCACGCGGTTGACGATGAAGCCCGGTGTCGAGCGGGTGTGCACCGGTTTTTTGCCCCAGGCCTGCGCCGTGTCATACAGGCATTGCGCCAAGGCCGGATCGCTGGCCAGGCCCGAGACGATTTCCACCAGCGCCATGACCGGCGCCGGGTTGAAGAAATGCAGGCCGAGCAAACGCTGTGGCTGATCAAGTTGCGCGGCGATGCTGGTGATCGACAGCGATGAGGTGTTGCTCGCCAGAATGCAGCGTTCACCGCAGATGCTTTCCAGCTGGCGGAAGAGCGCGCGTTTGACTTCCAGGTTCTCGACGATGGCTTCGATGATCAGTTCGCAGTCGGCCAGCGCTTCGATGGCTTCCACGGCGTGCAGACGAGCGATGGTCGCGGTGCGTGCCTCGCTCGACAGCTTGCCGTTCTCGACCCGTTTGCCCAATTGCCGGTCAATGCCATCGATGGCGTGCGCGGCAGCTCCGGGACGATTGTCCAGCAACAGCACCGGATGACCGGCCTGCGCCGCGACCTGGGCGATCCCGGCGCCCATGGCCCCGGCGCCGATCACCGCGATGCGCGCGTTGGTGTTCAGTGCGGTCATGACTCAGCGCCCCTTGAAAACTGGGCTGCGTTTTTCCATGAACGCACCGACGCCTTCACGGTAATCCTCGCTGCGCCCGGCCAGGCGTTGCAGGTCTTTTTCCAGCTCCAGTTGCTCGTCGAAGGTGTTGCTCAGGCTGGCGTTGAGGCTGCGTTTGATCAGCGCCAGGCCGTAGGTGGGTTGCGTCGCCAGGTGGCGGGCGAGGGTCAGCGCTTCGTTGCGCAGGTCGGCGTCGTCGACAACGCGGTAGATCAGTCCCCATTGCTCGGCCTGTTCGGCGGTCAGGCGATTGCCCAACAAGGCCAGGGCTTTGGCGCGGGCCATGCCGACCAGGCGCGGCAGGGTCCAGGTGCCACCGGAATCAGGGATCAGGCCGATTTTGCAGAAGGCCTGGATGAAGCTCGCCGAACGCGCCGCCAGCACCAGGTCGCAGGCCAGCGGAATGTTGGCGCCAGCCCCGGCCGCCACGCCATTGACTGCGCAGATCACCGGCAACGGCAGGTCGCGCAACTGGCGGATCAGCGGGTTGTAGAACTTCTCGATGGATTCACCCAGGTCCGGCGCAGCGCTGCCCGGCGCGACGTTGCGGTCGCTGAGATCCTGCCCGGCGCAGAAGCCGCGGCCTTCACCGGTCAGCAGCAACACGCGCACGTCGGGGTTTTGTCGCACCTGTTTCAGCGCTTCCTTCACTTCACCATGCATCTGCGCGTTGAAGCTGTTGAGCTGGTCCGGTCGATTGAGGCTGAGCAGGGCGACGCCGGCCTCGATGGAAAACAGGATGTGTTCGAAGTTCATGGTCATGGCGCTCTCTGAAAGGTCGTTCGAATTCATTGGGCTCGGCGGGTTACTCGCCGGTGAAGGTCGGCGTGCGCTTTTCCTGGAAGGCCCGGATGCCTTCATCGCGGTCGCGGGTGCCGGCCAGCACGGTGAAAGCGTGACGCTCGAAACGCAGGCCGCTGGCGAGGTCGGTGTCCATCGCCTTGAGCAGCGCCTCCTTGGCCAGACGCACCGCCAGCGGCGCCTTGGCGGCGATGGTGCGGGCGATCTGCAGGGCGCGGTCGACGGTGAATTCCGGCTGGGTCACTTCGCTGATCAGGCCGGCCCGCTGGGCCTGGCGCGCATCGATCGACTCGCCGGTCAGGACCATTTGCATGGCCATGGATTTGCCGACGGCGCGCAGCAGGCGCTGGGTGCCACCGGCGCCGGGCATGATCCCGAGGTTGATTTCCGGCTGGCCGAAACGGGCGTCTTCGCCGGCGATGATGATGTCGGCGTGCATCGCCAGTTCACAGCCACCGCCCAAGGCGAAGCCGTTGACGGCGGCGATCATTGGTTTGTTGAAGCGGGTGATGGTGTGCCACGACGCCTGGCGCGGGTCGTTAAGGATGCCGACCAGGTTGCGCTCGGCCATTTCCTTGATGTCGGCGCCGGCCGCGAAGGCCTTGCGGCTGCCGGTCAGGACCACGACGCGGGTGTCGGGATCGGCTTCGGCGCTGCTCAGTTCCTCGGCCAGTTCTCCGAGCAATTCGGTGGTCAGGGCATTCAACGCTTGCGGGCGCTGCAGGGTAATCAGGCGAACGCCCGGCGCGATGATATCGACGGCAAGGGTTAGAGGCATGGCGGATGCCCTCACGGTGCACGCTCGGCTGTGATGCCGGCTCATTATTGGATCGGCGCGGTGGGCCGGTTTTGCCCGAGTATACCTGCAACGTGATACGCAAATGCAATAATAAAATTGATTTAATGTGTCTTATTGGTCGAGCTGTGGTTTTTAGTCGTGGGACTTAATGAGCCTTCTGTTCTGCTGGAATAGCCAGTTTTATTGGCTTTAAGCCGGGTTTTCCAACGTCGCCGAACGGCTGGGGCAATGGGATTATCAAGTGATACGGTTTTTCTGCTTTGTACTGGTAAAAGCGATGTGATACAAAATGAGTCTGTATCCGCATCGCTTTGTGAATGCGCCAGAAAGGAAACCACCCATGACCTGCTACAGCCTCGATGGCTTGACCCCGGTGGTCGATCCCACCGCTTACGTTCACCCGTCGGCCGTGTTGATCGGTGATGTGATTGTCGGGCCGCATTGCTACGTCGGACCGCTGGCCAGCCTGCGTGGGGATTTCGGCCGGATCGTCCTGGAGGAGGGCGCCAATCTTCAGGACACCTGCGTGATGCACGGTTTTCCGGACAGCGACACCGTGGTCGAGCGCAACGGCCACATCGGTCATGGCGCGGTGCTGCACGGTTGCCGGGTCGGTGCCGACGCGCTGGTGGGGATGAATGCGGTGGTGATGGACAATGCACGGATCGGCGCGCGTTCTTTTGTTTCGGCGGCGGCCTTCGTCAAGGCCGGCTTCGAATGCCCCGAGCAGTCGCTGGTCATGGGCGCGCCGGCCAGCGTCAAGCGCACCCTCAGCGATCAGGAGGTGGCGTGGAAACAAGAGGGCACCCGCGCGTACCAGCAACTGGCCCAGCGTTGCCTGGAACAGATGCAGGTCTGTGAGCCGCTGACCGAACCGGAACCCGACCGCCCGCGCATCAGCGACAGCGGGTTGCGGCCCAAAGGCAGTGCTTCATGAGCACCGAGCCCCCCTGTGGGAGCGGGCTTGCTCGCGAATACGGTAGGGCATCCACCTTTTATGGCGGCGGACACACCGCCATCGCGAGCAGGCTCGCTCCCACAGGGGTCATGCTTTCGGTATATTCCTTTTCTTTTTTCAGCTCGGTACGCCCATGTCGTCCCTGACACCCCTGAACCAACTGATTACCCGCTTCCAGGAGCAGACGCCGATCCGCGCCAGCTCCCTGATCATCACGCTGTACGGGGACGCCATCGAACCCCACGGCGGCACGGTGTGGCTGGGCAGCCTGATTCAATTGCTCGAGCCCGTCGGCATCAATGAACGGCTGATCCGCACCTCGATTTTTCGCCTGACCAAGGAAGGTTGGCTGACCGCTGAAAAGGTCGGCCGTCGCAGTTACTACAGCCTGACCGGCACCGGTCGCCGGCGGTTCGACAAGGCCTTCAAGCGGGTCTACAGCTCCACCGTTCCGGCGTGGGACGGCTCGTGGTGCCTGGTGATGTTGACGCAGTTGACCCAGGACAAGCGCAAACAAGTGCGCGAAGAACTGGAATGGCAAGGTTTTGGTGCGATCTCGCCGGCCGTGCTGGCCTGCCCGCGCAGTGACCGCGCCGACGTCAATGCGACCCTGCTCGACCTCGGGGCCCAGGAAGACACCATCGTTTTTGAAACCACCGCGCAGGACGTACTGGCCTCCAAGGCCCTGCGCCTGCAGGTGCGCGAGAGCTGGAACATCGAGGAACTGGCGGCCCATTACAGCGAGTTCATCCAGCTGTTCCGGCCGCTCTGGCAAGCGCTTCGCGAGCAGGAAAACCTGCAACCGTCGGACTGCTTCCTGGCACGTGTCCTGCTTATTCATGAGTACCGCAAGCTGCTGCTGCGCGACCCGCAATTGCCCGACGAACTGTTGCCCGGCGATTGGGAGGGGCGTGCTGCCCGGCAGTTGTGCCGCAATATTTACCGGCTGATCTACGCCAAGGCCGAGGAATGGTTGAACAGCGCACTGGAGACCGCCGATGGTCCGTTGCCGGACGTGGGCGAAAGCTTCTATCGACGTTTTGGCGGGCTGAAGTAACCCGCGGGTGATCAGGAAGATTCACCGTTCAGGAGAACCTTTGGATTGGCGTAGATAATAAAAACAAGCCTGCGTGAGGCCCGACATGATTTCTTCAATTGCACAGCGCCGTGATGGTTTCGATCAGTGGATTCATCAGATCAACCAGATCTGTGGCGCCTTCAACGCGCAACCTCTGGGCGAGGGGTTTGCCGGTCAGATCCGCGAGCACCGGGACGGCGCCCTGAAGCTCAGTTTTGTCGATGCGCGCCAGGCTCGGCTGTACCGCACGCCCCAGGAAGTGGCGGCGGGCGAGGGTGGCAAGTACTTCGCGGTGTTTCAGCTCGACGGTACGGCTGGCATGGCCCAGGGTGACAACAAGGTGTTGTTGTCGGCGGGCGACATTACGCTGATCGATGCCTCGCGCCCCAGCGACTTCACCTACAGCGAAAATTCCCGGCAGTTGTCGCTGATCCTGCCGTCGCAACTGGTCGAGCAAACGTTGCGCTTCAATCAGGTCAAGTGCGGTCACCGCATCGCCGCGACATCACCCATCGCCATGCTCTCGCACCGGCTGATTCTGGATGCCACGCATCAGCAATGCCTGAGCCGGGCGGAAAGCGAAGCAACGCTGGAGGCGGTTGTCAGCCTGCTGCGTCCGGCGATCAGCCACAGCGAAGACTCCACGGATGTGCATGAGCGCACCTTCCGCAAGACGTTGGGCTTTATTGATGAGCACATCCGCTCGGAAGAGTTGTGCCCGGAATGGCTGGCGCGGGAGGTCGGCATGTCGACGCGCGGGCTGTACCGGATGTTCGCCAGGAAGGGCCTGGTGGTGGCGCGGTACATCAAGAATCGGCGGCTGGATTTGTGCGCCGAATCCCTGCGCCAGACGCGCACCGAGCTGAAGTTGTCGGCGCTGGGGTATTCGTGGGGGTTTTCGGATTCGAGCTACTTCTCCACCGCGTTCAAATCACGCTTCGGCATTTCGCCGGGCGAGTACCGCAAAAAGCACGCCTCAACACGTTGAAGAAACACTGAACCCCTGTGGGAGCGGGCTTGCTCGCGAACGCGGTGTTCCAGCAACAAAGATGTCGACTGACACACCGCGTTCGCGAGCAAGCCCGCTCCCACAGGGTTGTGTGTTGTGGCGTGAAACGTTAAAGGTTGAGCAACTGACTGAACGCCTCCAGCTCACCTTTCTCCACGTCGGAAACCAGCACGAAACGCATGTGGCTGGCTTGCCACGACACCACGTTAAACCCACGAATCGTCTGGCTTTGCCGTGCCTTGTCGGCCTCCGTTGTCGGCAGGATAAACACATTGATGATGTGCTTGGCCCGCCCATAGGTCAGCGCCGCCGTGGTCTGGTGTTGCAGATAATCCAGGCGCCCGCCCAGCAACGGAAACCCTTGCGCTGCGAAATCGAATACCGGCGGCGAGAAGTCGAGTTTGCCGGTGAACCAGGGCTTGACCGTATGCCGGTCGGACGACACCACATCGTTCAAATGTTCACCCATCAGCGAACGTACGTGGCTGGAGACTGCCTCCTCCATCAAGGGTTGTTCGCTGCCCGGCGTGGCCACATAGAGCACGAGTGCCAAGGCCAGCGCCGCTGCGGAAAACGCCGGTGCCAACCCGTTTCGCCAGCGCCCGAGGGCCCGCTTTGGCGGCGCAGCAGCGGCGAACACACTGGCGGTCAACGCAGCCGGCGCCGCGTAATACGTCGCCTGGCGCTTCACACTGACCGTCAGCAACTTCAGTTGATCATGCAACCGCGCACATTCGCCGCACGTGGCCAGATGCCCGGCCACAGTCGCTGTCGTTGGCGGGTCAAGCTCCTTGTCCAGGTAGCCATGCAGCAGTGTCTGGCAAACCGTGCAGTCGAGTTCATTCATGATCGTGCAACTTCAATAGTTCGAGCTTGAGCAGGGCGCGCGCCCGGGCCAGCCTCGACATGACGGTGCCAATGGGGATGTCGACCACCAGGGCGATGTCCTTGTAGGGCATGTCTTCGAGTTCCTTGAGAATAATCACCTCGCGAAACACCGGCGGCAGAGCGCACAACGCTTGCTGGATCAGTGCCGCGTTTTCCGTGTGAATGGCCAGCAGCTCCGGGGTCTGGCTGTGGCTCAGCGCTGCGTCTGCTGCCGAGAGTTCGTCATCGATCGCCACCCAATGGCGCCCGGCAGAGGCCTTGAGCCAGGTGTAGCTTTCGTTGCGCACGATGGTCAGGAACCAGGCCTTGGGGTTGCCGTCGGCGAAACGCTGCAAAAACCTGAACGCGCGCAGGGCACTTTCCTGCACGACATCGCGCGCGGCGCTGTCGTTGCCGGTGAGCCAGCGCGCGAGGTTGTAGGCCGCGTCCATGTGGGGCGCAATCAGCTCCTCAAATCGCTTCATAGTGGTTTCCGCACCGTCCCACCCCTATAACCGTGTTACGCGGTGTTTTATTCCCGGGGAAAAATTTATTTTTCGACACGGAATAAAGACTCGTCCGACAAGGTTGTACCTCGTGTCAGCTACATCACTGTAGTTCGCCAGCGAGGACATACCGATGGACATTCAATCAAAACATCAGCGGCGCACCGACGGCCCGCTCGATCCCGACCGTCGTACGCTGCTGAAGTGCTCGGCATGGGCCGGGGTGGGGGTGATCTGGGCCCTGAGCGGTGGCATTCCCCGGGCCTTTGCCCTGGACGACGCCGGCAACGTCGCCGACCCCAAGGCGCTGGACAGCACCTTCCACTTCGTGCAGATCAGCGATTCGCATATCGGCTTCAACAAGGAAGCCAATCCGGAGCCGGTCAAGACCTTGCAGGTGGCAATCGACAGGGTCGTCGCACTGCCGAAACGGCCGTCGCTGATCCTGCACACCGGCGACATCACCCACCTGTCCAAGCCCGAGGAGTTCGACACCGCCGCGCAACTGCTCAAGGGCCTGCCGTCTACCGTGCATTACGTGCCGGGTGAACACGATGTACTCGACGAGGGCGCTGGAAAACTCTACCTCGAACGCTACGGCAAGGGCACCAAAGGCAATGGCTGGTACAGCTTCGATGACCACGGCGTGCATTTCATTGCCTTGGTGAATGTCTTCGACTTCCAGGCCGGCCATGAAGCAACCCTCGGCGCCGATCAGTTGGCGTGGCTGGCGGATGACTTGCGCGCGGTCTCGACCAGCACACCTATCGTGCTGTTCACCCATATCCCGTTGTGGACGATTTACCAGCCGTGGGGCTGGGGCACCGAGGATGGCGACCAGGCGATCGCGATGCTGCGCAAATACGGTTCGGTGACGGTGTTGAACGGACACATTCACCAGGTTATCCAGAAGGTCGAAGGCAATATCACCTTCCACACGGCTCGGGGCACGGCTTATCCACAACCCGCACCGGGGACTGCGCCGGCACCGGGGCCGATGACCGTGGCGGCCGATCAGTTGCGCAATTATCTGGGGCTCACCGATGTGCGCGCGACCCAGGGTGATCATCCGCTGGCGTTGATTGATTCGACGCTGGTCTAGGGGAGGCGGCTTTGATGAACATGCGATTGTTAGCCGTGATGGGCCTGATGCTGTCGACGCCGGCGTGGGCGCAGGACGTGAAAATCGACATCAAGGAATTCATGTTCGGGCCCAAGGATTTGACCGTTGCCGTGGGCACCAGAGTGACGTGGGTGAACGACGATCAGATCCCCCACACGGTGGCGGAAACCCACAAAGCATTTCGCTCCGGAGCGCTGGATACGAATGACAGTTTTTCCTGGGTGTTCGACACACCGGGGGAGTACGAGTATTTCTGTGCACTGCATCCGCAGATGATCGGAAAGATTGTGGTGAGCCAATGAAACACCCCTCGTGAAAGCGGTGGGCCAGACGCTGCAGATCACCTGTAGGAGCGAGCCTGCTCGCGATGGCGGTAAGTCAGAAACATCGATGGCACTGACCCACCGCCATCGCCATCGCCGGCAGCCCGCTTCCACAGGGTTGCGCGGGTTTATTCAGGGTGATTCAGCGTCGGCGTCTCATCAAAGAAATTCCACGGTTTCAGCAACACATGCACCCACTCGGTCGGCATGATCGGCCATTCCTCGGCCCGGGCGATGTGGGTGGTGCCGGTGGTCAGCCAGACCACGTCGTCGCTGTTCTCGATCGACTGGTTGTCATGGGTGAACTGCCCCAGCCCCGAGTCCTTGTCCGAGCGGTTCGGGTATTTGCCTTCCGGGTACTTTTCCTCCGGGTTATAGCGCGTCACCCACAGTTGCTTGTCCATGAAGCTCAGGCGGTGATAGAGCCATTCGTCCTTGGCGAAATTGGCACCCTTGGCCACCGGGTGCGTGCCGCCGGCATACGGGATCAACTGATAGGAAACCGGATTGCCGACTTTGTTTTCCTTGCCGAAATTGGTCAGCAGGCGAACGGTCGACGGGTCGAATTTCTGCGCGGCCTGCTGCTCGGTGCCGACCACCCTGTTTTCGGTCTGCATGGTGCTGGTGCGAGGCCCGCCGCGGTCGTTCGGCAGCACCACCGGGTTCACTTCCACCAGTGAGTTGTTCTCGCCGTCCACGTCCAGGTCGAGGCGGAAGTTGTAGATGTGCTGGTGGGTCGTGCCGACGATGTTGTGGTCCAGCAACGTGCCGTAGCGCGTGTCTTCCTTGGCCGTGGCCTCGTGCATGGTTTTCGATTTCACCCCCTTGACCGCTTCGATGCCTGTGGCGCCGGCGTCGATGCCGAGGGTGCCGTTCTGCTGGAAGACCCAGTCGAAGATGTAGTCGTAGTTGCCGACGGTGCTGATCCAGCGCACCACCAGTTCACGCCGTTGGGTGCTGAGGTTGGGCTGGCCCATTTCCTGGTGTTTGTATTCCGGGCCGGCGTAGCGCTCGAACACCGCCATCGCCCGCGGAATCGAGGTCGGTGCGCCGGTGTAGGCGGCGAGGGTGGCGTCCAGCAGCACGGCGTTTTCCGGCGCGTCCTTGCCGCGGGCGATCGGCGAAGTCAGGGTGCCCATGCCGTAGTCGCCCGAGTCGAGGTAGGCCTTGAAATACCAGCCGCCGTCCGGATCGCCGTACGGAACGATCATGCCGCCCAGCGAGCCCTCGTACATGATTTTGCGTTTCTTGCCCTTATCGTCATAGGTGACGGTGGACAGGATCGGCCCTACCCGCGAGTCGAGGCGAAGGTGGAAATCCCAGTTCTGCCAATGAATGCTGTTGCCGGTGATGGTGTAGTTCTTGCCTTCCGGCTCGATGATTTCCAGCGGCTTGACCGACGTGCCTTTACGCCCGCGCCCGTCGTACGGCGTCGGCTTCATCGGCACCGGAATGAGCGCGTCGTCTTCGATCTTGATCAGTTTCTTCTGTTCCAGGTCGACAATTGCCACCAGGCCCTCGATCGGGTGCGCCCAGTAGTTGCCGTCGCCGGTGTTCAGGTAGCTGACGATCTTCAGCAGACGCTTGTCCTGCGCGAGACCGTCCTTGCCGTCGAAATAGCCCACCGTCAGCGGCGTGGCCACGACCTTTTTCACGTCGGTGATCCCGCGCTTGGCCAGGGCTTGGGCGTAGTCGGGGCTGGCTTCGATGGCCGACTGCACCGTGGCGAAATCATCCAGCAGGACCATGCCGTGGGCGCCTTCGACCGGTTTCCACGACTTGAGGGTCTTGCTGTCGAGGTCGACCAGGCTTTCGATCACATGCTTGCCGTCGAGCACGACGATATTCGCCTGGCGCGGCTGGGCAACGCTCTGCCCGGTGTAGACGAAATTCCACACCTGTTCTTTCGGGGGTTCGTTGACTGACACTTCGGTGAAGCGGAAACCGGGTTTGTAATGCTCGGACTGCTTGACGATGTTGACGGCCGTGTTGATTTCGTCGGCGCTCAGCGGATTGAGCGGGTTGGGGCGGGTCTCGACCACGAAGGTCTTGTCCAGGCCGGACTGGAACACCTGGTTGATGAAGTCCTTGGACATGTAGGCGGTCTTGCCCTTGAACACCACCGGAACGGTCAGTTCCATGCGCTTGCCGTTGAGCATCGCGACTTTGCTGCCGGGTTTGACCTTGAGGTACACGCCGTCCTTGGCAATCACGAACAGGTCGGCGTAGTCGTCCCATTTGACCGTGGCGCCGAATTCTTCAAGGCCCGCTTGCAGCGGCACCATTTCGGCGTGACCACCGTGGGCCTCGGCATTGCCCGCCCAGTAAGGCAGACCCAACGTGCTCAGGGTGATCGCCAGCGCGAGCCGGGCGAGGGGTTTTCTTTTCAGTGAGGCTAAGGAGCTGAACATTGTGAATTCCTGGACGAAAGCCGATGACTGGCATTACCGCACTTTGCTACAGCCGATGGATGGCTACTTTGGGATTGCTGCCAGAATCCTTTGGCTCTGTGCCTAAATCAACTGTTCCTGCTGATCTGCTGTGGGGTTTCAAAAAAATGGCGCCGTAACGAAGACGACGGACCACGCCGGCTCCAAGTTCGCCAATGATTTTATTTACTCAGCTCTGATCCCGTTGGAGGTTTTCATAAGATCGAGCCTGAGGCGAAGCACTGGAGGTATTACTACAAAGGGGAGCACCCATTCATCCGTTATCCGTTGCCCGGCGCACCGGTCCGCAGTGGCAGGTTTTTAGGGTTATTTGTCCTAGCATCCGTTGTACTTGAGCTACTAGCATGCTGATCGATTCTCGGCCTGCCGTTAGCACAAAACATCTACGTATGATCGGCAAGGGCCAGTAACCTGCTATTTGTGCAGCGCGGACTTGCGGTAACAGGATTTGCACTTTTATGCCTAATAGCTCAACAAAAAGGACGACGAGCGTCTTCCGCGCTATCCGTCTTCAGCCGCTTGAAAACCTATTGTCAGGGTTGATGGGACTCATCGTTGCCTGCGGGATTTTTCTCGGCAGTACTTATCTTGATTACGCGACGACACCGTTCTACATCGCCTTACTGCTCATGTCGGTCAATCTACTGTCTATCAACGGGGTGATCGCCGTACTGCTATTGAGCATGCTGGCACTCGCGGCGGTTTTCCTGAATCAGGGTGGGTTTGGTCATTGGGAATCAGCCGTGCAGTTCCTGCGCGACTTGTCCTTGCTTGCGGCGATCGTTGTATTAGCGCTACGCAGCAAGCGGATCGCCGACAACCTACGGCACAAGGAAGTTTACATGAGCGGTGCACAGCGCTTGAGTCAGACGGGTTGTTTTGGCTTTTGCGCAGATTTGGGAAAGATCGGCTGGTCGGAACAGTCGGCACAAATATTCGAGTATCCGCCGAGCACACCTCCCACGGCGTCCATGATTTTGGCGCGTACCCATCCCGAGGATGTGCCGGAAGTGCTGGCCGGTTTCGAAAAAGCAGCACGCCATGAAGCGATTATCGAGGTCAGCCATCGCCTGCTGATGCCCGATGGCCGGGTTAAACACTTACGCATGATCGCCACCCCGCTCTTCAATTGGGGCAGGCGCTTCGAATACCTGGGTGCACTGATGGACGTCACCGCCATCAAACAGGCCGAGGCAGCGTTAAACCAGGCGCAGGTTCAACTGGCTCACGTTACTCGCGTCACCTCCTTAGGTGAGCTCGCTGCGTCTATAGCCCACGAAGTGAATCAGCCGCTGGCGGCGATAACAAGTAGCGGCGAAGCCGGCCTCAATTGGCTAAGCCGGCCGGTGCCCGACCTGTTCGAGGCGCGCAAGGCATTCGAACGGATCATTGCAAGTTCCAACCGGGCCACCGAGACCACGCTCCGAGTTAGGTCCCTTTCACGCAAAACCGATCCACTGCGTCGCAACGAATCGTTTAACGACATCATCAACGAAACCCTCCTTTTGGTCAGGCACGAACTTGCCCACCATGGGATCCGACCTCAGATTGAACTGACGGCCTTCGAGGTTCCGATCAGTGCCGACCGCGTGCAATTGCAGCAAGTGATCATCAACCTGATTATCAACGCGTGCCAAGCCATGGACGATGTCAATGCATCCGACCGGAAGTTGCTGATTCGCAGTTGGGTTAATGATCACGAAGTGGGTCTGGAGGTGGCCGACAAGGGCAGGGGAATTCCTGTACATGTCCTGTCAAAACTGTTCACGCCGTTCTTTACAACCAAAGAAACAGGTCTGGGGATGGGCTTGTGCATATGCCGCTCGATCATTGACTCCCACCAAGGGCGGATCTGGGCCTCGAGCGAGGAGGGGCAGGGTAGTTCGTTCCAGTTTGCCCTACCGCTACTGATACCTTACGGACCGGGGTACGCATCGGCCATCTGACACCGGTGCCTTTCGGCAACTGACTACATGAAGATTGTGCAATCGTTGGTTTTCCAAGTGGAAACAACCGGAGTTTTACTCATCCGTTTCGATACAGCGTCCTTGCCATCGCTACAGCAGAGTAGTGCTAACACCTTGGTATAAGTCCCTAATACTTAGTCGTGCTCAAACTGACCCAATACAGTAGTGCTGGATACGAACTCGTGGAATAGCATGTGTTTTCGGGCACCGTTAACGTGTCAATGTCTTTGGTTTGATTTTAGTAGTTATCAGGTAATATCTCTCGATAGCAACAATCTGGAAGAGTCAATGTCCGTTATTAAACGCTGCGAGAAATATATGCTGTCGTACGCCGTCGCCTGGCCGGCTGCCATTGCTGTTGGCAGCATGATTACTATGACCAATGCGTACCTCGACCTGGATGTGGCATCGACATTGTTCTACATCACGTTAGTGTTGATGTCGTCGAACTTCCTCCCGCCCCCGGCCTTTCTCTCCGTCGCTGTCAGCAATGTGGTTATTTTGAGTAACGGTTTAATTACAGATGGAGGTTACCTTGACTACAAGCTTATCGCTGGGCTCGTGTGCAGTCTGATTGGCTTGCTGATCATTATCCTCTTGGTCTGGCGTAACAAAAAAGCGACCTCCTTGTGGCGGCGTAAAGAAGCATTGTTTTTGGCTGCGCAAAAGCTCAGTCATACCGGCAGCGTCGGCATAATCATTGGTCACGAAATAAGCCTGTCATGGTCAGAAGAGTCTTCGCGCATCTTCGAATACCCATCAGACGTTACGCCGACGCTTGATCTGGTCAGAGCGCGCACTTACCCAGATGATCTTTCCATTATCGATAGTGTTCTGGAGCAGGCGATAAGCCGCCAAGGCCTTATCGAAGTTGAACACCGACTGGTCATGCCGGACGGACGCGTCAAGCATGTGCAGATGGTCGCCAGCCCGATGTTGAAAGACGGCGGACATATTGAATACTTCGGCGCATTGATGGACGTGACCGCCTCCAGACAATCAGAGGAAGCGCTGTTTCACTCGCAGGCAAAGCTCGCACATATGACGCGACTGACTTCCATGGGGGAGTTGGCCGCGTCGATAGCCCATGAAATCAACCAACCTCTGGCGGCATTGATCACCAGTGGGGAGTGTTGTAAGCGTTGGATCAACCGTCCTGAACCTGATCTGGAAGAAGCAGGGAAATCGGTGGATCGCATTATTCAAAACTCAGTCAGGATTTCCGACGTCATCACCTGCATCAGGGCGCTATCGCGTCAGAGCGAGTTGCAGCGCACGGTGGAACTATTCGAAGCCATCGTGAGCGACTCACTGGCACTCATGCAACATGATATTTCTTACCATGAGGTTCGCTCGCACTGCCACCTGGGCGCCCCCAGCGTATTCATCAGCGGCGACCGGATTCAACTGCAGCAAGTCATCATCAACTTGATCATTAACGCCTGTCAGGCCATGGCCGGCGTACATGATCGGGCCAGAATACTGCGCATCCACACATCGGTTAACGACAGTGAAGTCGTGCTTGAAGTTGCTGATTCTGGCAGCGGCATTTCCAAAGACATTCTCCCCTCGTTATTCGACCCGTTCTTTACGACCAAACCCACCGGACTTGGAATCGGGCTTTCGATCTGTCGTTCAATCATTGAATTTCACGGCGGGCGCATCTGGGTCAACAGTAAGGTGGGGCGTGGTACCCAGTTTATGGTTGCGCTTCCGCTGGCGCCCCTGAAAGAAAATTAATGAGCCTCATTTATATCCGAGTTGCTATGAATCACCTGGAGATCAACCATTGGCCATAAAAGATACGCCCCCTCACCTTGAACAGATCAACCCTTTGCGAACGCAACCTCGCACAGTCATTTTCGTGGCTTATCCGCAAATGGGCCTTCTGGATCTGACGGGTGCCCAAACCGTGTTCTGGGCGGCGACTCGAATGCTCAGCCAGCTTGAGCTGCCTGGCTATAACCTGCACACAGTGAGCCTGATTGGAGGGGCGGTCCGTACCGGGGAGGGCCTTGTCGTACAAACCCAAGGTCTGGATGAAATAGCCCTTGATCCTATAGATACGTTGATTGTCCCGGGCTCTCCACACATTCGGCAGGCTTTAGTCGACAACATAGCGCTGATCGACTGGTTGCGAGCGTTTTCAACCACCGCAGATCGCACTACATCGATATGCAGTGGCGCGTTTTTCCTGGCCAGCGCCGGGTTACTTGATGGCCTGCGTGTAGCGACTCACTGGACGATGGCCGATTACTTCGAGCAACTGTTCCCGCATGTCCAACTTGATCGTGAGGCTATTTTCGTTCAGCAAAAATCAATATGGACTGCCGCTGGAGTCAGCGCAGGGATCGATCTGGCCCTCGCACTGGTTGAAGCCGATAATGGCCGGGAAGTAGCGATGCAGGTCGCCCGTCACTTGTTGCTGTACTACCGGCGCCCGGACAACCAGGAGCTATGGAGCCCACTGCTGAAATCGCAATATTCGTCCGGCGTATGAGCTGAAGTCCTTGCGCGGCTAACCGTTTATACCTAGGTATAGAGGCCCTGACCCCATGTGCTAGTTCGCTGTCTGAAGGTAGGAGTGTTATCGAAGTTGTCTGGGCGTAGGCTGGACACATCAGATGAATAAACTTATCGCGCCGAAGCGCCACCCTGAGACGGTTGTCATGAACGCATTGCACAAGATGTACATGGTCAGTCATCCACTACGTATTAGTAGTTACGGCGCGCACACCTCTTTATCCAGTGCCGAGCGCGTAGACATCATCGATACATTGACTCAAACGCTGGGTATTGCCTTGGGCATCCTTGCGCAACTTAAACGCGGCCAGCAGCACCTGCGCAATGTCAGCTTTCTGCCTTTGCACCATCTGTTTCGCAAGCTTGTGCAAACCAATATCGAGTATGCCGAATTTTTAGCGAGCAGTATTACTGACTTAGGTGGCTACACCGAGGTCGCTACCCTGTACAGTTTGAATGACCATTGCGAGTCAAACTGTTTCGCTGATTGCCTGCTGAACATTCATCAGCGGGCGCACCGACTGCAGGACTCTGTCACGTTGCTTAGCAACTACCACGAACACGCTGTGGCTAACAAAGACAGCGCGAGCAATCGCTATTTTGAAAAATGCATTCATCACAGCACTCGTTTCCTGGCGTTAATCAAAGGCGACCTTGGCGACCGTGATGCTGGGTAAATGCTGCCTGTTGTTTGAAACACGGAAATAATAACAAAGCTTGAGCAACTTCACTCAAGTGGCGAGGCGCTCCTGACGGCGCAAAACCATAAAGATACCCATTCTATATTATCGAGCGCGTATCTTGCAGGATTGGCAAGCACTACGGCCACCCGCAAAGATCAGGTCTCGCATGTCCAATTCAGCAATTATTTCAGTCGTCGATGATGATGAATTTGTTCTTACAGCATTGGACAGTTTGCTCCGCTCTTACGGCTATACAGTGCATACCTACACCGGCGCGTTGGCTTTTCTTGAGTCGTATGGTCCAGAACAGACTGACTGTCTTATTTCAGATATTCAGATGCCTGGAATGTGCGGGGTGAAAATGTATGAGGCGCTTGCAACTATGGGTATCCATATCCCTACAATTTTTATTACCGGGATGCTTGGGCCACCACCGCAATTTAGTGCCAACGTCAGAAAGCCCGAAGCTTATTTTTCCAAGCCGTTCAGCGCAGACGCATTATTGGCGTGCATAGAAAAGATTTTGAAACGTAGCCGTTGATGTTGACAAACAGATTTGCTCCTCAAGCGCAAAGATTGTCTTGTTCTGCGGCGAAAGTTTTAACTTCATTAATTATCGCTCATTCGATTTTTTCACGGTTTCCAACGAAATATGATCTTAAAGGAGCATGCCATGGCTAAACAAAAACTTACCTCGATCAACGGGGCGCCTGTCGTCGACAACTTCAATATACAGACCGCCGGCCATCGTGGCCCCGCGTTACTGCAGGATGTCTGGTTATTGGAGAAACTCGCGCATTTTGACCGTGAAGTGATTCCAGAGCGGCGCATGCATGCCAAAGGTTCCGGCGCCTATGGAACGTTCACTGTGACCCAGGATGTAACGCGTTATACCAAGGCTAAACTGTTCTCAGAAGTGGGAAAGCAAACACCGATCTTCACTCGATTTTCCACCGTGGCCGGCGAGCGTGGCGCAGCCGATGCCGAGCGAGACATTCGTGGTTTTGCCTTGAAGTTCTATACCGAACAAGGCAATTGGGACTTGGTGGGCAATAACACGCCGGTGTTTTTTTTCCGCGATCCGTTGCGCTTCCCGGACCTTAACCACGCGGTCAAGCGTGACCCTCGCACCGGTATGCGCAATGCGCAGAGCAACTGGGATTTCTGGACGTCCCTGCCTGAAGCTTTGCACCAAATAACTATCCTCATGAGCGAGCGCGGCATCCCGCGCAGCTACAGGCATATGCACGGTTTTGGCAGTCACACCTTCAGTCTGATCAACGCCGACAACGAGCGGTATTGGGTCAAGTTCACCTTCAAATCGCAGCAAGGCATCCAGAACTTGAGCGACGCCGAGGCGCAAACGCTTATAGGTCAAGACCGGGAAAGCCATCATCGAGATCTGTACGACAGCATCGAAGCGGGCGACTTTCCGCGCTGGACCTTTTACATACAAGTCATGTCCGAGGCCCAGGCTGGAGAACACGCTGTCAATCCGTTCGACCTGACCAAGGTCTGGCCGCATCAAGATTACCCACTGATGGAAGTGGGCCATTTTGAATTGAACCGCAACCCGGAAAACGTTTTTGCAGAAGTCGAACAGGCTGCGTTTTCACCGTCAAATGTGGTGCCGGGCATTGGTTTTTCACCTGACCGGATGTTGCAGGCGCGCCTCTTCGCCTATGGCGATGCCGCGCGTTATCGCCTCGGCGTCAATCATCACCAGATTCCCGTCAACGCCGCCCGTTGCCCAGTGCACGGTTTTCACCGCGATGGCGCCATGCGCGTGGATGGTAACTATGGAGGCCAACTGGCCTATGTTCCCAACAGCGAAGACACCTGGGCAGATCAACCGGAATGGCGCGAGCCGCCGCTGATGGTTTCCGGTGCGGCGGGTCATTGGGACCATCGTGTAGACGACGACCATTTTGAACAGCCAGGCAACTTGTTTCGTCTGATGTCGGCATCTCACAAACAGAGGCTGTTCGAAAACACCGCGCGTGCGCTTAGCGGTGTTTCTCAGGAGGTGATGCAGCGCCATATCGCGCATTGCACTCAAGCAGACCGTTCTTACGGGAAGGGGATAGCCGAGGCGCTGGCCCAGCTCGACCGTAAATAAGAATGATGGAGCGGGCTCGATTGCGATAGTTGGTTTCTTCCGTAGATGTCTGGCTATCGCGAGGTTCGCTCCATACCTTTCAAGCTGTTGTGGGGTATCAGGTAATGGATCATTCCGGCGGTTGTATTTTAGGCCGGGAGATAAAAAACGATGCACCGTTTATCAAGTTACGCGCCCAGATCTTTCCTTCATGAAAATCAATAATCGATCGACAGATCGACAACCCCATTTCCATTCCGCTTTCCCGGGTATTGAAGAACGGAGTGAACAACGATGGGAATACGTCAGGGTCTATCCCCGGCCCACCGTCCGAAATTTCAAGGGTCACCTCGTCCTCTGTGAGGGATGTTCTTACGCGTAGCAGACGGCGATGCTGTTCGACACCACTCATTGCCTGACAGGTATCGTTTATTTCGTAATGCACCACGTTGAGCGTTTCTTTGATGATGTCGTTGAGCCGTTCTGGTCGGCGCACTGGGTTGGTCTTGCGCGCCAGTGCCCTGACACGACTGATGACTTCGCTGGCCCGGCGTGCGCTATCGTTGATCTGGTTCAGTGCGCGCATGGCTTCGGGTATTTCCGGATGCGGTCGGTCCAACCAACGGCGGCAACCTTCGGCGCTGCTAGTGATAGCGGTCAGGGGTTGCGATCATGTGCACGTGTTTGATTCGACCGTCTGGCATCAGCAATCGATGGCGGATTTCGATCTGCGGCTCACGTCGAGCCGCTCGTGCGAAGACATCGTGGACCTGCACATGGTCCTCCACAGGAGTACGGGCCAGCACCATCGCCTTGGATACAGGCATACCCACCGGATATTCAAAAATACGCGCGCTTTCGCCCGACCACGACATGAGCTCGGTCATGGCGCTGAAATTAACGCTCCCTGTGTGGCTCAGACGCTGAGCTCCGGTCAGGTAAATCTGGTGCAGATGCAGGTTGTCCGCCGCTTGTTTGGCGCGAGTGGCAAGGAATCCAATGGCCGACAATGCCGTCAGACAGCGGACGAAACTGGTGAACGTGTCCCAGTCCTGATATCCCGCATCCACGAAGAACATCACCACAATGGTTGCCATGCACACCAGGTACACACCCACCACGATCCTGATAGTGAAGACATTGGCGGCCATTAACAGCAATGTCAGGTAGATAACCGTAGCGGCAATGTCTCGGTGATGGGCTGCCATGTTGATCACGATGATGCCAGCCGTGACGACTAAGCCGATGCCCCAGATTAGCCATGTCTCATAGCGGCTTTTACTGACACTGTTGAGGGGGGAGTGCTCATCTTCGCGGTATAGTCGGGTGTGACGAAATACGAAAGCAGGTTTATACCCGCGCGCTTGCCTTTACTTGGGGAATCGGTATTACTCATGCCGCTGCGCCATCCCTTGAATTTAAGATATCGAGGCAGGGTTGTTTTTGAAATTAAACAATGTTTGGCAATAAACCATTAACCCAGCTTTCATGCCTGTCGGATTTTGAACTTGGAACTTATCGGTCCATCACCTCGACGCTTCATCGGGATGATGGACCTCACACTGGATTTGCGTTTTCCCTTCGACTTGCGTCAGCCGGTCATCGGCAGGGACCGCAGAAGTAAGTACTGGCCGCCTGATTGATACCTGAATATCCCGTATCGGCGACCCGTACCTCCGGTGAAGTTCGGTAGCCCGAATCTGCCAGCCTGCTGGCGCCCACATGTTCGGCGCCGTCGGACACGACGCGACTGCCACCTATTCGATCGGCACCATCGGAGGCGACGCGGTTATCGCCTACTCGATCAGCACCATCGGAGGCAACACGCTCCGAGTCGGCGCCTCCAGCACCCTCCGCGATGTGATCTCGATGGGTGCGGAGGACACTTGTACTAACGTTTTGCGCGCTTCCCTCTACTGCCCAACTGGTGACAGCAAATGTGCCACCAACGGCTGAAACGGCCATGGAGAAAATCAAAGGTAATATTTTCATGTTTACACCTGCAAATAAGTTGGAGATTTAATCTGGGTGTTTACTTTGCAGTGACAGTATTGATGTGTGTATGAACGCGATCAAACCTAACATCGGTATATCTATTAGTCAGTTTGTATGATGGGATGATACGGTGGTATGTTTTATGACCGATGCGCTTATTGAAGGCAAAAAAATGCCTGGCCCAAGATATTGGCCAGGCGAAAGTACCTACAACTTTTACGGGAAGACTACACGGTATTACGCGACCGGAATTAACGGGTCTGCTGCTGACAATGCTGTTGTACGCTCTGCTACGGGCGGATAAATCCAGATAGAGTTGATATTGTGTTTCAGTTCTTTGGCTTCCTCTTTTACCAACTTTAATTGGCGATCCCAACCCTCTGTATAAACCGCACCCCACTCACCCAAATCAAGGCAGGTCACGTATTTGGGTTGACTATAAGCGGTGGTAGGAACCCCCAGCAAAGCCGCGGCGGCGTTATTACCGGCATGTCGACCCAGCGAAATAGCGTGCTGGCAGGACATTGCGGCGATGTGCCCCTGGTCATCCGTGGCTGCATGGGCGACGTCGCCAGCGGCATAGATATCGTTTTGTCCAACGACCTTGAGATCTGCATTCACATGCAGACGCCCCAGCGGATCCCGCTCGCCTGCAATCTGCTCTGTAAGAGGGCTTGCACGGAACCCAACAGTCCAGATGACTGTCTTCGATTCGATGCGACGACCATCTGCAAGGGTAACCCCGTTCGGATCGATGGCGGTTATAGAGGAGTCCAGGCACCATTCGATACCCAGGTCTGCGGAGGCCTGGGCGATCGAGGGGCTTATACCTTCGCCCAGAGCGGCACCGATTTTCGTACCGCGATCAACCACTATCACGTTGATCTTCGCTTCGGCGCCGAGCACTGCACGCAGGCGCGTCGGCATTTCGGTAGCGGTTTCAATTCCAGTAAATCCACCGCCGCACACCACTACCGTGTTGCGAGCATCCGTGTCAGGCAAACTGCCCAAGGCTTTGATGTGCCCCTCAAGGTGCGCGGCAGTCTCGATTTCATCCACGTCGAAGGTGTGTTCAATACCCTCTAGATTGGTCCGGTTCAGTCGGCTACCCGTAGCAAGTACCAGCTTGTCGTAGTTGATCCAGGTATGAATGCCGGGCGCTGTGCTGTACTGAACGCGTTTGTTGGCTGCATCAATCCCGTCAACCGTTCCCTGGATGAACTTGATGTCGACGGCGTCGAACAGTTCACCCAGAGGCGCCTTCATCTCATGGACGTTCGGTTCATAGAATCGTGGACGAATACGGAGTTCTGCCTGGGGGGCAATTAGCGTGATCTGCACATCTGTGCAGCTATGCTGGTCCAGTATTCGTGCAGCACTCAGTGCGCTCCATACACCACCAAATCCAGCACCCAGTACGAGAATATGTCGTTTCATGTTAAACCCCGGAGTCGTATGTTAAGAGGGCGGATCGTTCTTACACAGAGCTCCACTGTAATCAGCCTGGTCCTTGCAGTCATTGCCACATTAGTTGGTCTCGCTAATCATTAAGTTTCAGCCTGCTATACCTTCGTATAATGGCAGGCGGATTGGCGTAAGGGGAGGGTGTCAGCCTTTAGGGCGGAGTACTTTCTAATGCGCCTTATTATTTGATTTAAGCGCTATGTCCAGGCAGTTGATAAGGCTTTGCCCGTCGAATGGTTTGGACAAGTAACAGCAAGCCCCAAGCTTGGAGGCCGCAACGCGTGGCGCATCGTCGGCAGAGGCGGTAATGAAAATCACCGGAATAACATGCCCTTGCGCCAGGAGATGTTGGTACATCTGCAACCCGTTCACGCCAGGCATTTGAATATCGGACACTATGCAAGCCGTCGAAATGACCCTGCCCGAGGTTAGAAATGTTTCGGCGCTGTCATATAGATGCACAGAATAGCCATATGAACGCAGCAGGCTGTCGAGGGATGAGCGAACGTTGTCGTCGTCATCGATAATGGCTATTGCTTGGCGGGTAACCAATTTGCTCGCCTTCCAATGATAATAGTGGTCAAGTCTGCTGACTGTCCCTTCCCATACCATACCCCCTGTCCGCTTTACCTTAATTAATACATGGGTATATATATTTTATTTTTTTTGGCCTAATTTCAGGGTTTCCGCCATGCGTACCAATTCGGCAAACGTCTTGGCATGCATTTTCTTCATGACATTCGAGCGATGAATTTTCACAGTGATTTCACTCAAGCACACCTCGCTGGCAATTTGTTTATTCATCAAGCCTGAGGCGGCCATCGCCATGATTTCCTGTTCGCGAGCGCTCAATGTTCGGTAGCGATTACTCAGTTCGGTCATGCTCTTGTTCGCTTCGCGTTGCTCCGCATCCTTGCGAAGTGCCAAACCTACGGCATCCAGCAAATCCTGTTCACGGAACGGTTTTGCCAGGAAGTCCACCGCGCCGGCCTTCATTGCCTTGACCGACATTGCTATGTCGCCATGCCCAGTCATGAAAACAATGGGGAGCGTCTCTTGAGATTTGACAAGTTGGTTCTGGAAATCCAGCCCGCTGATACCTTGCAATCTGACATCGAGCACCAGACAGCTGTTGATTTCAGGTCTTTTGTAGCTCAGGAACTCAGCCACCGACGCAAACATCTCTACGCGCCAGCCGATAGAGCGCAACAAGCTGCTCAAGGATTCTCTTAAAAGCCGATCGTCATCGACGATGTAAACGCAGGGAGTATCATTTATCACTGTGCTGGTCATCTGGCTGGTCATCGCAAAGTGTCCACTGGTCTGGCGCCGTCATTGGGTTAACTCCTCATGGAGTGAAAGTTACACCCTGTACCCGCGCTAAATCACGCTGAAGGTGTATGCCGTCTAGGCTCGGGCTCGCGTTGGGTATAGCGTCCCAAGGTAATTCTAGAAGAGCCTGCGCAAAGTGGACATGACGGAAATCCCAGAATTTCTGCCAAGCCGTGTGCGATGCGATTCGCACCCCATCAGGCTGCGACAATCGACAACAGCCGGCGGCTGCTATCACTCAAATATTCGCTGAAGCGCGAGCGCAACCAGCGTTCAGCCGGGTCATTGTCGGCAACAGCGCGCCAGACCATCGATAATTCCAAAGCACTTATTTCAAACGGCAGTGGCTCTGCCCTGATTCCTGCGCACGTGGCCATCGCATTCGCCACATAATCCGGCACGACCGCCAGCAGGTCGCTATCTGCCAGCAGCACCGCCAGCGCGCTGAAATGCGGAACATCTAGCACGGCAAGCCGGGTGCGGGATATCTGCTTCAATACTCGATCAACATCGGCAATCAAACTACCCATGGACGATATTGTTGCGTGAGGGCGTCTGCAGAACTCATCGAGACTCAGGGCTTCGTTTCCCAAGTCGGCTCGTAGTGCCATGAACCTGATCAGGCGAAGAAATTTACGTTTGGAGGTCGCGGGCAGTTCACTGGTATGACTGATGCCCACTGATATTTCGCCACTGACCAGTAAGCTCGACATATGGCTACAGTTCGTTCGATGAACCACCAGTTTTACCCCTGGCGCCTCAGCCCTCAGATGACGAAGGAACATCGGCAGCAAACCATATTCGACGTCGTCAGAAAGCCCGATGTGAAAGGTGCTGTTGCTGTCGGCAGGATCAAAATCGGCGACTTGGTCCAGTGTGGACGCGATGGTGTCGAGCATCGGTGTGAGCAGTTCGTGAAGATCTGCGGCACGCGCCGTCGGCTCCATGTAGCGACCATTACGAATGAACAACTGGTCGTTAAACATCACTCGTAAACGCGCTAATGCGCTGCTGACTGCAGGCTGCCCGATGAAAAATTTTTCGCCAACGCGGCTGACATTGCGCTCGTGCATCATGGCTTCGAAAAGGACAAGCAGGCTCATATCAGTTCGGCGCAGATCATTTCGACTAAGCATATCGACCTCTTGGGCTATGGCCTTGGGAGTGAGATGGATAGCCGCCTGAACGCTCGAAATCTATGAGTACCCTCAAAGGTCCTGTATCGCGGCATGGTGCTACTTTAACGATAGCCACGGGCACTGTCGTTTATGCACAAGTCCATCGGTTTAGCGCACTAGTGTGCCTGCGTCATACCGAGGTATATCTGCAGTCGAACGCCCGGGCTTGGGTGATACGTCGTTGATAGTGCCGCTCACCGAACCATCATGATGCTCGCGCTATCAGAGCAGGCCCGGCAGAGAGTGATGGTTCAGGCTGGTACTTACCGTAAAGGGATGCTCGGGTATACAGGCGTTATACCTTTGGGGGGTTAAATGCAACTTAGGCTGTAAGGGTTCATCCTGAGAGATTAAAAGGATGTTCTACAGAATGAGTGCCCCCTGCTTTTGCGCGGCTTAACGTAGCAGGTGTTAAACCACCCATGAGGTCGCGATGAAAATCAAACTGATTCCATTTGCCCTGTGCTTGAGCGTATCACTGGCCAGCCACGCTGCTGATTTTGCGCTGACCAGTCGAGATATCGCTAACGATCGGCCACTTACGAAACGTGAAGTCTTCAACGGATTCGGCTGTGAAGGCGCGAACATATCGCCCGAGTTGTCCTGGAGCAATGCGCCGGCGGGTACAAAGAGTTTTGCCGTGACTGTCTATGATCCGGATGCCTCGACAGGCAGTGGCTGGTGGCACTGGACGGTATTCAACATTCCGCCCTCGATTAAGCGTTTGCCCAGTGGTGGAGACCACCTGCCCGTCGGTGCGATCCAAGGGCGGACTGATTATGGCCGATCGGAGTATGGCGGCGTTTGTCCGCCCCTCGGTGACAAGCCGCATCACTACCAATTCACCGTTTGGGCGTTGAAAGTGGAAAAACTAGCGCTTGATGCCCAAGCCAGCGGTGCGCTTGTGGGTTATATGCTCAATGCTAATGTCTTAGCCAAAGCGACCCTCACCGCTAACTACAGCCGATAGTCTCGGAAAGCATCTCTTCAGTCGCACACCCGGATCATCGCTCGTCCACGTTTACTCACGCTCACTGCCTCTGCAGAGTCGCCTCCGAGCCTCCTGCTGGGGGGATGCTACAGTCAACCGTCTCCAGTGGTTCAAACGCCATCTGGCATAAAAACAGGGGATTCTGTCATGGCCTGGCGGCTTATCGCGGCGCTAATCTGTTCGAGCAGCCGGATAGACAGCGAGGCAGCTGCTATGGCGTGAAGACAGCCTGCGGTCAGTAAAATCATGGTCCTGACGTCGATGGAAAAGAGTCTGCAGATACTTTGGGAAGACGGTGAGCGTGTATTTTGCCGTGAGCGTTGCACCCGCGACGGTCGAACTTCCACCCGCTTGATTGTGCTGACCGCGGTTGAGCAGCCCCTTCGAGGAACGCTTGATCGGCTTACACATGAATATGAATTGAGGCATGAACTACTTGATGACTGGGCTGTAAGGCCTCGGGAACTGAGGTCCGAAGCCGGCCGAATTCAGTTGGTACTCGACGATCCCGGTGGAGAACCCCTCGCACGGTTGATCGATATTCCAATGGAGCCTGGACTTTTTTTGCGCTTGGCGGCGGGCATCGCCGGAGCGCTACGTAAGCTTCACCAACACGGACTGGTCCACAAGGACCTGAAGCCCACACATATCCTCGTGAATGGTGCCGATGGGCAAGCGCGCTTTACCGGGTTTGGTCTCGCTTCTCAGGTGCAGCGCCATCGACAACTTCCCGAGCCACCCGACACCATCGCTGGCAGCTTGGCTTATATGGCCCCTGAGCAAACCGGTCGAATGAATAGGTCTATCGATTCGCGCAGTGACCTGTATTCGCTGGGCGTGACGTTCTATCAAATGCTTACCGGCTCCTTGCCATTTACCGCATCTGATCCAATTGAATGGATTCATTGTCATCTGGCCAAAAAACCTCTGCCCCCGAGCGAGCGATTAACAACCATCCCGCAAGCGCTCTGCCAAGTCGTAATGAAGCTACTGGCGAAGAATGCCGAGGAGCGTTATCAGACGGCTGCAGGCGTGGAGCATGATTTGCAACACTGTTTGCAGGAGTGGCAGCGCCGACAACGGATAAGCGCCTTTGTCCTGGATGAGCACAGTGTTCTCGACAGGCTGGTGTTCTCGGAAAAACTCTATGGACGAGTGCGTGAAGTGGGCGTTCTGGCCGCTTCATTTGAACGATGCCATAAACAGGGTGCGACTGAGCTTGTGCTTGTCTCTGGGTATTCCGGGATCGGTAAGTCATCGGTGGTCAATGAACTACACAAGGTATTGGTGCCCGCACGCGGACTGCTTGCCACTGGCAAGTTCGACCAATACAAGCGCGATATACCGTACTCAACATTGGTCCAGGCATTTCAGGGCGTGGTGCGAGCATTGCTCGGCTCGACCAATCTGGAGTTAGCCAAGTGGCGTGAGGCATTGCTGGAAGCGCTAGGTCCTAACGCTCAGTTGATCACCGATCTGATTCCCGAACTCAAACACATCATTGGCGAACCGCAGCCCGTTCCTCCCTTCGAACCTCAGCAGGCTCAACGTCGATTCTTGCGAGTTCTGCGTCGCTTTATAGGCGTATTTGCCAAAGCGGAGCACACGCTTGCATTGTTCCTCGACGATTTGCAGTGGGTGGATGCTGCGACGCTCGAACTCATTCAAAGCCTCTTGAGCAGTTCGGAGCTAGGGCACCTGATGTTGATCGGCGCTTATCGCGGTAACGAGGTAGATGACTCGCATCCACTGGCGCGCAAGCTCGATGTGATCAAAGGCTCGGGTTCCAAAATTGAAGAAATCATTCTGGCCCCCCTTGCTCAAGAGCACGTCGAGCTACTGATTGCTGACGCCTTGCATTGCGAACCCGCGAATGTCGTTTCGTTGGCAAAACTGGTTCAAGACAAAACCGCAGGCAACCCGTTTTTCGCCATTCAATTTTTACATGCACTCTTCAGTGAGCAACTACTGAGCTTCGATCACGATTCCCGGCAGTGGCGCTGGGACACTCGGCGAATCCATGCCAAAGGCTATACCGACAACGTCGTAGACTTGATGGTTGACCGACTGGTGCGCCTGTCCAGCGAAACTCAGGAGGCATTGCAGCAACTCGCTTGTCTCGGTAAGGGCGCATCTGTTGCGACGCTCGCGACCGTCCTGGGCGTTCCGCAGGCTCGCGTTCACGCGGTGTTCCGGGTCGCGGTTCGTCATGAGATGGTCGAATGTTTCGGCGATGTCTACGCGTTCATTCACGACAGGATTCATGAAGCTGCTTATTCACTGATGTCTGAGTCTTCCCGTGCGAGCCTTCATCTACGAATCGGTCGCCTTTTTACTGAGCAGATGTTGTCAGGTCAGCATGAGGAAAAAATCTTCGAGGTCGTTGGTCAACTCAATCGCGGTGCTGCACTCATTACTGCTCCGGACGAGCTGGAGCAACTGGCTCAATTGAATCTGGCCGCCGGCCTGCGGGCGAAGGCATCTACCGCCTATGGTGCGGCGCTTACCTATTTTGCTGCCGGCATCAAGTTATTGATCGGCGGCTGGCAAAGCCAGCATGCACTCAAATATGCCTTGGAATTCCATTGTGCTGAGTGTGAGTTTTTGACCGGGCAAATAGCTGCGGCCGACCACCGACTGTCTCTCCTATCGCGTCAAACTGAAGCTACGGTCGAAAGGGCTGAGATTGCCTGTTTGCATACTGATGTTTGCCTGCTTCTCAATAGAAATGACCGAGCGGTTAGCGTGTGTCTCAACTATCTCCAGCATGTCGGTATCGAATGGTCCGCGCATCCGGCCGATAACGAGGTCCAGGCCGAATACGACCAGATCAAGGAGTTGCTTGGAAAACGGAGCATTCCAGAACTTATCGACTTGGCGCCAATGAAAGACGAGGTTGCTCTTGCAACCATAAGAGCGTTGATAACGCTCTTTTCGTCGGCTTTGCATACCGATCAAAACCTGGCCTGCCTGACAGTTTGCAAAGCGGTCAATATCAGCCTTGTCTACGGTAACAGCGAGGCGTCATGCGTGGCTTACGCGAATATCCCCAGGATCGCTGGCCGACGATTCGGTGATTACGACACGGGATTTCAGTTTGGGCGACTGGGTTGCGATCTCGTTGAACAAAATGGTTTAGGCCGCTACGAGGCGCGCACCTTCCTTGCCTTCGCGCTTTTTGTTGCGCGGTGGGCGAGTCGGGTACGCGATTGTACTCCGCTGTTACATCGGGCGTTTGATGCCGCGAACCGAGTCGGTGACCTGCCATTTGCAGCATTCTCAATCAACATCCAGATCTCAAATCAGCTATTTGCCGGTGACCCTCTTTGCGAGCTGCAGAGCGAGGCCGAACGCAGCCTCAAATACGCCAGGAAAGTGCGATTTGGTCTTGTTGTCGACTTCATAGAGCATCAACTCGCACTCATCCGGATGTTTCGTGGGCTGACGCCGGTGTTTGGTTGCCTGGATGACGAGGCTTTTAGTGAGGTCCACGCCGAAGATCGTCTTAATCGCAGCTCCCAGGTGCTTGCCGGATGGTATTGGGTTCGGAAATTACAAGCCTGTTTTTTTGCGGGGGAGTACGAGGCCGCTGTGCATGCAGCGTTAAAGGCCGAATCGCTGATTGCCATTTCACATTCCTTCCTTGAAGAAGTTGAATACCATTTCTATGGCGCGCTGGCTGTCGCTGGCCTCTGCGAAAAGGTGTCAACCGAGCGTCGGCAGCGCCTCTTGGGAATGTTGGCTACCTTTCACGCAGAACTGCAGATCTGGTCCGGGCTATGCCCCGAAAACTTCGAGTGTCATTCGCAGCTGGTTAACGCTGAGATCGCCCGCATCGAAGGCCGCCCGCTCGATGCCGAGGCTCGCTATGAGCAGGCTATTGATGCCGCTCGGCGAAGCGGATTTGTTCACATTGAGGCACTGGCCAATGAGCTCGCATCGCATTTTTATGCGGGGCGCGGGCTTCTGAAAATCGCCCGCGTCTATCTGCAAGACGCCCGGTTCGGTTATCTGCGTTGGGGAGCCGATGGCAAGGTAAAGCAACTTGAAAACGCCTTCCCATTCCTCAGGAGCGAGCAGCCTGCATCAGACCCGACAACCACTATTGCAGCCCCCGTTGAAAACCTTGACCTTGCAACTGTGCTGAAAGTCTCCCAGGCCGTATCCAGTGATATCGTCCTGGAGAAGTTGATCGATATGATCATGCGCACAGCCATCGAACAGGCAGGGGCTGAACGGGGTCTTCTGATCCTGTTGGATCATGGCGAGGCTCGGGTGGTTGCAGAGGCCGCAACCGAAACGGGATCTACGCAACTGCGTCTGACCAGTACGGAGTTGAACGCGACCCTTGCACCGGAGTCGGTCCTCAACCATGTTCTGCGCTCTGGCGAGAGTGTTGTGCTCGACAATGCGGCGATACATATGGCTTTCGCTGCAGACCCTTATGTCCAGCATCACCGCGTCCGGTCAGTGCTTTGCCTGCCATTGATGAATCAAGCCAGACTCACTGGCGCGCTTTATCTTGAAAACAATCTCGCGGTTAAGGTCTTCAATTCCGCTCGCATCACCGTTCTCAAACTACTTGCTTCGCAGGCCTCTATTTCTCTCGAAAATGCTCGGCTGTATCGCGAGATAGCCGATCGTGAAGCGAGAATTCGTCGCTTGGTGGACGCAAACATAATTGGCATTGTCGTTTGGACCACGGGTGGCGACTTCATAGATGCCAACGACGCGTTTCTTCATATGGTGGGTTATCAGAGAGAGGACATTGTGTCGCGTCGTCTGCGATGGAGAGATTTGACTCCGCCGGAGTTTCGGGAAATCAGCGAGCGATCCATGTTGGAGGCAGTCAATCATGGTCGGGCAGTCCCCTTCGAAAAGGAATACTTCAGAAAGGATGGTAGCCGTCTGCCCGTCATTGTGGGGCTGGCAATGTTTGAATCAAATCTTCAACAAGGCGTCGCCTTCGTGCTCGACCTGACCGAGCGCAAACAGGCGGAGAAAAAAGTCAGTGAAGGAGAGCGGCGCTACCGCCAGGTGCTTACGGAGTTGGCCCATGCCAATCGCGTGGCGACGATGGGCCAACTAGCGGCTTCCGTTGCCCATGAAGTGAGCCAGCCAGTCGCTGCCACGTTGAATAATGCGCATGCGGCATTACGTTGGTTGGAAGCCCAGCCTGCCGATCTCGAAGAGGTCAGGCAGGCACTTCACGGTATTACCAGGGACGGGAAACGTGCGGCGGATGTCCTGGGCCGTATTCGTGGGCTTATTCGCAAGGCACCGCCGCAGAGGGAATCTGTGAGCATAAACCTGGCTATCCAGGAAATGGTCGAATTGACCGGCAATCAGGCCGCTGCATGTGGGGTCGTTACCCAAACGCTATTAATGGACGACTTGCCATCGGTCCACGGAGATCGGATCGAACTGCAACAGGTATTTCTCAACCTCATCATTAACGCCTTCGAGGCGATGAGCGATGTGAGTGATGGGGGGCGAGAGTTGAGAATCAGCACATCGCTCAACGATTCCGGCGATGTAGTGGTCGCCGTTGCCGACTCTGGCCCGGGATTTGACTCGAAATCATCCGGGCAGGTTTTTAGCCCTTTTTACAGCACTAAAGCCAACGGCCTAGGGATGGGGCTTTCGATATGCCGCACGATTATCGAGGCGCATGGAGGACAGATGCTAGCCTGTTCTAACAGTCCGCGCGGCGCTATCGTTCAGTTTACTGTTCCCTTGAAGTATCAGGTTGATGCGGACCACTGCGCGACGCCAAGCCCCCGTGGCGCCTTGCCTGAAGCCCCTTTTTCTGGAGGGCGCTGACCCATGGCGAGCGTGGATCGCCTGATCGCGCCTACATCGTCAGCTCAATGCCGGGTCTGCCCGTTTTAACGTTCAGCAGTGCATCAAATAAACAAATGGGTCTGGGACGTGATGAACAAGCTGCAAATATTGTGGAACGACGGTGAGCGCGTCTTGTGTCGGACTCTAGAGGCTACCGGTGGTCCAGCTAACCATTTGGTTGTGAGGGCTGCCGCGGAACAGCCACTTCCCGTCAGTCTGGAGCGATTCAGTCACGAGTTCGCCTTACAGGGGGAGCTGAACAGTTCCTGGGCAGCAAGACCGCTGGAGTTCGTACGGGACGGCAGCCGCACTCACTTGGTGTTGGAGGACGCTGGCGGCGAACCGCTCGCTCGATTGCTGGCCGGACCCATGGAGACCGGTCAATTTTTACGTCTATCCGTGACGATATCGGCAGCGCTGGGCATGCTGCACCGACGGGGCCTTGTGCACAAAGATCTCAAGCCGTCTCACATTCTCGTCAACTGCTCGGATGGGGGAGCACGACTCACGGGGTTTGGCCTGACATCACAGTTGCCACGCGAGCGGCAAGCACCTGAGCCGCCTGAGACGATCGCGGGCACCTTCGCGTATATGTCGCCGGAGCAAACGGGCAGGATGAACCGTTCGATCGACTCGCGTAGTGACCTGTATGCTTTTGGCGTGATCCTGTACGAAATGCTGACTGGCTCGTTGCCTTTCAAAGCAACTGATCCGATGGAGTGGGTTCATTGTCATATCGCCAAAAACCCGGTAGCACCCAGCACGTATCTGAGCACCATTCCCGAGGCTATTTCGCAGATCGTCATGAAGCTGCTCGCGAAGACCGCCGAGGATCGTTATCAAAGCGCCGTCGGTGTCGAATCTGACCTGCGCCGCTGCCTTTCAGAATGGCAGCAGGGGCAGCGCATCGGGCATTTTACGCTTGACGAGCACGGCTCCTTCGATCACCTGCTGATTCCCGAAAAGCTCTATGGTCGTGAATCCGAAGTGCAAACGCTGGTGGCGGCTTTCGGTCGAATCGTCAACGGCGGTGCACCCGAGCTCGTGTTGGTAACCGGGTACTCGGGTATTGGCAAATCCTCAGTCGTCTACGAGCTACAAAAGGTGCTGGTGCCATCCAAGGGACTGTTTGCTTCCGGCAAATTCGACCAGTACAAGCGCAATATCCCCTATTCGACCCTGGTACAGGCTTTTCAGGGAGTTGTGCGTACGCTCCTGGGCAAAAGTGACGCTGAGTTAGCAGACTGGCGCGATTTGATCTCCGCGGCACTGGGTGCTAATGCGGCGCTCATTGCGGACTTGATCCCGGAACTGAAACTGATTATTGGCGAGCCAATCCCTGTTCCAGAGCTGGATGCTCAGCAGTCGAAGCGCCGTTTCATGACGGTTTTTCAGCGTTTTATCGGGGTGTTTGCACAAGCGCAGCACCCGCTGGCGTTGTTTCTCGACGATCTACAGTGGCTCGACGCAGCTACCCTCGATTTGCTTGAACATCTGCTGGCAAGCGCGGAATTGCGGCATTTGTTGATCATCGGAGCCTATCGCAACAATGAGGTAGGTTCGGACCATCCATTGAGCAGCAAGCTCCATTCCATCCGCAATGCTGGCGTCAGAGTCGACGAAATCGTTATTTCGGCTCTTGGCCGAACCGAGATTGTCCCGTTGATCAGCGAAGCGCTGCATTGCGCATCAGAACGTATCGAACCTTTGGCTCAACTGGTGCAAGAAAGGACTGCCGGCAATCCATTCTTCGTGATTCAGTTTCTCCAGACGCTTGTGGATGAAGAGCTACTGACCTTCGATCATGGTGCACGGCAATGGCAATGGGACGCCCACCGAATCAATGCCAAAGGCTACACCGATAATGTTGTGGACCTGATGGTGGGCAAAATTTCACGACTGCCTATGGGAACTCAACAGGCGTTGCAGCAGATGGCTTGTCTTGGAAGTGTTGCCGACATCGCCACACTTTCCACAGTCCTCGACATTTCGCCGACGCAGGTTCACGCGGTGTTATGGGAGTCGATTCGTCAGGAGTTAGTCACCTGCGTTGAAGGTACTTACACCTTTAGCCACGATCGCATTCATGAAGCCGCTTATTTGCTTACACCCGAAGTTGGACGGGCTGAGGCGCATCTGCGGATTGGACGGCTGCTCGTTGCGCAGACCGAGTCGAAGCCCCGCGAGGCGACGATCTTCGAGATTGTCGGGCAGCTCAATCGCGGTATTGAGTTGATTGCTGATCAGGATGAGCGTGAGCAGTTGGCCCAATTGAACTTGATGGCCGGCCAACGCGCGAAGGCATCGACTGCCTTTGACTCGGCGCTTTCGTATTTCACCATCGGTGCTCAGCTTCTCGACGAAGAGGCATGGGCAGGCCAGGAGGAGCTAAAGTTTGCATTGGAGTTATCTCGAGCCGAATGCGAACTTTTGACCGGAAAATCGATAGCGGCTGAAGAGCGGCTGGCGATGTTATCCACCCGAGCGTTGACGGTCGCCAAGCGCGCTTCGGTTACCTGCGTGCAGGTAGCGGTTTATCTGATCCTCAACAAGAACGAAAAGGCGGTCACTGTTTGCCTGGACTTCCTCCGTCATGTGGGCATTGATTGGTGCTCCTCCCCGAGTGATGAACAGGTCCATGATGAGTACGAAAGAATCTGGTCACTGCTGGGAGACCGGACCATCAAGGAGCTCATCGACTTGCCCCCCATGGAGGGCACCGTTGCTCTATCGACCGTTCAGGCCTTGACCACACTGTTTCCGGCCGCTCTCAACTCTGACAGGAATCTCGCGTGTCTGACGGTCATCAAGGTAATAACTCTGAGCCTCGAGCACGGAAATGGTGACGCCTCTTGCTTGGGGTACGCTAACTTCCCCAGGGTTGCAGGACGCTTATTTGGAAATTACAGGGCCGGGTTGGAGTTCGCCCAGCTAGGGTGTGATCTGGTCCAGCGTCGCGGTTTGGAACGCTATCAAGCGAGCACGCTGCTATCTTTTTCCATCTTCGTATCACGTTGGGTTCAGCCGGTGCGGACCGGTGCTGAGCAATTACATGAGGCATTCGACGCTGCAAATCGAAGTGGTGATTTTGCCTATGGAGGTTTCGCGTGCAATAGCCTCATTTCCAACATGCTTTTCGTTGGCGAGCCGCTGACTGAAACCCAGCTTGCAGCAGAACGTGGTCTGGCATACGCGCAAAAGGTGCGCTTCGGCCTGGTTATCGGTTTCCTTGAAAACCAGATTGCGTTAATCCGCATGCTTCGTGGTTTGACGCCGGTGTTTGGCTGTCTTGATGGAGAGCTGTTTTCCGAACATCAGACTGAGCGACGTCTGGCCCAAAATTCCAGGCTGCTCGTATGTTGGTACTGGATACGGAAGCTGCAGGCACGCTATCTCGCCGGTGACTATGCAGCTGCCTTGGATGCTGCCTTGAAAGCTCAGCCATTCTTATGGGCCTCGCACTCTTTCCTTGAGGAGGTTGAATATTACTTCTATGCCGCCCTGACAATGACGGCGCTTTACGATTCTGCTTCCGACGTTGAAAAACGGCATTACTTGGACACGTTAGCTACGCATCACCGAGAGCTTCAGGTCTGGGCTGATCTATGCCCACAAAATTTCGCGAGCCACTGCGTCTTTGTGACTGCGGAAATCGCCCGATTGGAAGGACGAATACATGACGCGGAGCAGCTCTATGAACAGGCCATAGAGGCAGCCCAGCATTACGAGTTGATCCACCTGGAGGCCCTGGGGAACGAACTTGCTTCACGTTTTTACGCCGCACGTGGTCTTGACAAAGTGTCGCGTCTGTTTCTCGTGGAGGCGCGCTATCGGTATCAGGTCTGGGGAGCTGACGGCAAAGTTCGACAGCTTGAGGAGTGGTTCCCCTCTTTGAGAGCGGAAGCGGCTGCGTTTGCGCCTACCACGACGATCACCGCTCAGGTTGAGCACCTCGACCTTGCAACCGTACTCAAGGTGTCTCAGGCCGTATCGGGTGACCTTGTCCTGGAAAAGCTGATCGACATGGTCATGCGCACCGCCCTTGAACAGGCTGGTGCCGAGCGCGGCCTTCTGATTCTTTCGCGAGGTGGCGAACATCGGGTGGTCGCACAAACGATCGTCGGAGAGGCGTTCACGCACATGAGTGATGCCCCGGTGGGTGCGGATTTTTTACCTGAATCGGTGCTCAATCATGTTTTGCGGACCCGAGAGGCCGTCTCAATTGCCGATGCGGCCGCGGATCCGTCTTTTGCCCATGATCCCTATACGCGTAAAGTGCGGGCCCGATCGATTCTCTGTTTACCCTTGATGGTCCAGGCCAATCTCACAGGAGCGCTTTATCTGGAGAACAATCTGGCGGCGCGGGTGTTCAGCTCTGCACGAATAGCCGTGCTCAAACTGGTTGCGTCGCAAGCCGCTGTCTCGCTGGAAAACGCGCGTTTATACAGAGACGTCGCTGAACGCGAAGCGAAAATTCGACGCCTTGTTGATGCCAACATCATCGGAATAGTTTTCTGGAATATCAATGGCACCATCATCGATGCCAATGAGGCGTTCCTGCGGATGGTTGGATATGAGCGAGAGGAGCTCTCTTTGGGGGAAATTCGCTGGAGAGATCTTACCGCCCCTGATTTTCGTGATGCCGCTGAGCAAGCGCTGGTTGAAGCGTTAACACATGGGAGTGCGCCTCCCTATGAGAAAGAGTACGTCAGGAAAGATGGGACTCGCCTCCCTGTGATCGTAGGTTTGGCAATGTTCGGTGCGAAGAGCGAGGAAGGTGTCGCTTTTGTGCTGGATCTGACTGAGCGAAGAAAGGCGGACCTGAGAATTCGCGAAAGCGAGCGACGGTACCGTGAAGTTCAGACAGAACTTGCTCATGCCAATCGCGTCGCAACCATGGGTGAGCTTGCCGCCTCGATTGCTCACGAAGTCAGTCAACCCATTGCCGGAACGCTAAACAATGCGGCGGCCGCTCAGCGTTGGCTGAATATTCAACCACCGGACCTCCAAGAGGTCGGCTGGGCACTGGAACGTATACTCAAGGATGGTGAGCGTGCAGCCGCCGTACTCAATCGCATTCGCGGCCTGATACGCAAAGCTCCGCCTCAAACGAGCGCAGTGGACATCAATGCCTGCATACGTGAGATGGTGGATCTTACCCGCAGCCAGGCCAACAAGAACGGCACCTTGATGCACGTCCAGCTGGCCGATGACCTGCCGTGTATTCAGGGGGACCGGATCGAGCTTCAACAAGTCCTGCTCAACTTGATCGTCAACGCTCTTGAGGCAATGAATCAGGTGGGTGAAGATGACCGTCAATTACTCGTTGGTTCTGCCCTTGAGGCCAGTGGCTTGGTGGTTGTCAGTGTGACCGATTCGGGGCCGGGGTTTGCGGCTTCGAGCATCGAGCAAATATTCGCCCCTTTTTACACCACCAAACCGACAGGTCTGGGGATGGGCTTGTCGATCTGTCGCTCCATCGTTCAGGAGCATGGGGGGCAACTCTGGGCAAGCGCCAAACAACCCCATGGGGCGATTATTCAATTTTCTCTCCAGCCCTGCACCGACGATCAATGACGATATTCCTGGGCGTCGCGGTGCAGAACTCCAGTTGCATGTGTACCTACAGGCCAGGAGGCTCGCCAAGGCAACGGTGTCGGTGCTAACCACGGGTATCGGAAGTTCAAACCAAAGGATAGTAGAACGCGCTGCCTTGGGCGGCTCACAATTTGGCTTTTCAGGTAGCGTCCGCCATGACCCGTTCTGCTCTTGCTGCTCCGCTCAATCGTCCACGTACCGTATTGTTCATCGCGTACCCGGAAATGGGCCTGCTGGACCTGACCGGGGCGCAGACAGTCTTCTGGGCCGCTGACAAGGCCATGAACGAGCGTGGCCTGCCAGGATATCACCGCCCGACTGCCAGCATCGCTGGCCGCCTGACCAAAACAGCGGAGGGGGTCTCCGTCGCCACGGAGCGACTGTCTACGCTTGTGGGTGAACCTATCGACACGATCGTCGTCCCCGGTGCGCCAGAGATTCTTCGGGCATTGGACAAAAACGCTGAACTGATCGACTGGCTGTCATGCATGGCGCCCCAAGCGCGTCGTACCGCCTCAGTCTGCAGCGGGGCGTTTCTGTTGGCGCAAGCGGGGCTGCTCGACAGCAAAAGGGTGGCCACTCACTGGGCAATGTGCGACATGTTCACATCACGTTTCCCGACAGTGAATGTCGACAAGGATGCGATTTTCATTCAGCAGGACAGGGTCTGGACATCGGCGGGCGTTACTGCCGGTATCGATTTGGCGCTTGCCTTGGTCGAGGTCGATTGCGGGCGTGACGTCGCGATGCAGGTAGCCCGCGAGCTGGTGGTTTTCATGAAGCGTCCGGGAGGACAATCCCAGTTCAGCGAGATGCTCCAGTCGCAGATGCAAGACGGCGATACGTTCGCCGATTTTCATATTTGGTTAACCGAGAATTTAGTTCGTGAAGACCTGGATGTCGAAGCGATGGCACGCCACGCAAACATGAGCGCCCGTAATTTCAGTCGCGTCTACAAACAGAAAACCGGGCGCCCCCCGGCTAAGGCGCTTGAGTTTTTTCGCTTGGAAGCGGCTCGCCGCCTGCTAGAGGACTCTGACCGCAGTATCGGTCAAATAGCGTCTGCTTGCGGGTTCGGCGATGAAGAGCGCATGCGGGTCACCTTCCAGCGTCATCTGGCCATCTCCCCACGGGATTACCGCATCCGGTTTTCTCGCTGAAGAGTTTCTCTGACGGGCAAAAAAACGCCCGCCCAAAATATCAATGGCAGGCGTCTGGGAAGTGCCAGTACAGCAAGGAGGGCTCTGTACCGGTAAGGGATGGACAGATCAGGCATTAGCGGCGGAGCTGGATGCCAAGCGCAGACGATTGCAGCTCAACAAGCGCATGACGTAACCGAGTTTGATCGCCGTCGGCCCGAGGATCGTCAGTGCATGCGCGCCCACCAGTTGCGGAAGACGCAGATACGCATCGAGCCAGTAGGCGAGGATGATCCCGACGACGAGCATCACCAGCCCGCCGATCAGCAACACATGTGACAGCTTCAATACCCGCTGCGCATTGTCGAAAAAGCCATATAGGTCGATCATCGCCAACGGCTCATGCCATTCGAATCGATGGGGCGGCGGCCAGCGCTGTCGGCGCTCGGGGCGCTCCAGACTCCACCAAAGCCAGCGCCAATCACCAGGGCGTGCTGTTTCATCGGATCACTCCTGAAGAAAAAATGAATCGTTTAAGGGGGCTGTCGGTTCGAACACGGACCGTCGTGCGCACCCGTTAGATGCCCAGGCTGCAATCAACCATTGCTGTGCGCATGGCGGTTCGATTCGCTGAAGATGATGCTATCGGGGAAGGGGGCGCGTGACATTTCTACATAAGGTCAGCGGCGATATGCATAAGTGTGAGCCGGGTAGACCAAGGTATAGAAGCGGGTCGCGCGGGTCAGTCGAAGTGATGTTGGTTTGAGTACAAAAGGGCCTTCCGAGGGCCCTTTTTTCATCTCTCTCAAGAGTGGCGGTTAAAAATTTCGTCAGCTTGCCTACCCTGACAGGGTCCAGTCGTCACAACCATCCGCGAACCTCATTCCGAATAAAGTCTGTGAAGATTTTGACTCTGATTGGAGTGATGTTTCCGAACGCATGCACAGCATGCAAGGCAAGCTCAGGTAACGGGTGCTCGCGCAACAACTCCACCAACTTCCCAGTTTCCAGATCCTGTTGGACCATACACCTCATCACATAGGCCACGCCCATGCCTTCAAGGGCTGCCGCGCGAAGGCCGAAGCCTGAGTCCAGGCCGATCCGGCCACGAGGTAACAGCGTCTCGCCATTTTCAAAAAAAATGGGCAACGTGCGACCACTCAGTTGGTAGCGGGCGAACGGCGTGCGCCGCAGATCGTCAATCGAGGCTGGATGACCATGAGCACACAGGAAGCTGGGGGAAGCGACCAGAACCATGCTCATACGCGCCAAGGTGCGAGCCTTGAGCGTGCTGTCGACCAATGAACCCACTCTGAAGATCACGTCATAGCCTTCGCTGATGACCTCAACGTGATGATCAAGAAGCGTAAGGTCTAGATCCACATCGGGGTGTGCAGCGAGAAAAGTCGAGTGAATGGCTGGCATCAGCAGGCGCCCCAACTCGCTTGGCATGCTGACACGCAGGTGGCCTCGTGCGTCCCCGACAGGCCTCACTGCGTCCGCAGAATCGTCGATCGCACGCAGTAATGGCGCAACACGATCAAAAAACGCCTGCCCCTCAGGCGTCAGGCTCAGGCTCCTCGTAGAGCGACGAAATAGAGTGGCTTGAAGCTCTGTCTCCAAGCGGGCGATGCTCTTGGAAATGGCAGAGGGCGTGGTGCCACTGTTGCGCGCAGCGGCGCTAAACGAGCCAGTCTCCACGACCCGGACAAACGCAATCAGGCTGCTGGATTGGTTCAACAGGCTGGACATATTTTGACTCCGAAGCACAACAGTTGTGCTTTGCGCAGGACTGGTTGGGGAAATGCTGTGCTCGATAATACTTGGCCACGTCAATCAACGGAGTCAGGTTATGCAACGTCTTGCAGGAAAAGTCGCAGTCGTCACGGGGGGCAACAGCGGCATCGGATTGGCTGCCGCGTGCCTTTTTGCTCAGGAGGGGGCACACGTTATCGTCACCGCTCGGCGGAACGAAACCCTTGAAAAGGCCATCGCACAAATTGGTCATGGCGCCATCGGTATTCAGGGCGACGTATCCGATCTGGAACATCATGCCCACCTGGCTACTGAGGTCAGGCGACGGTTTGGCGGTTTGGATATCTACATGGCAAATGCTGGGGTAATTACGCTCACCTCATCCCATGAGGTGACACCCGAGGAATATGACCAGCAATTCAATATCAACACGCGAGGCATCTTCTTCGGCGTGCAGTCGATCACGCCACTTCTTCGAGATAAGGCGAGCATCATTCTGACCAGTTCGCTCGCGGCAACCAAGGTGCTGGACGGCCATGCTGTTTACGCTGGCTCCAAAGCGGCAATAGCCGCTTTTGCCCGTCATTGGGCCCTTGAGTTACGTGCACGGCGTATTCGGGTGAACATACTCAGCCCTGGACCGGTGGATACTCCAATCATCGGCAAACTGGGTATCACAGAGCAAATTCGACCGGAGTTTCTGGCGCAAATGTCTGCGCTGATCCCCGCAGGTCGGCTGGGCGACGTACAGGAGCTTGCGCTTGCCGCGCTTTATCTCGCCTCTGCCGACAGCAGTTTTGTCAATGGAATTGAACTGCACGTTGACGGGGGAATGTCATTGGTTTGAGTGCGTCGCTGCCCACAAAAAGACTCTTGCGAGTCTTTTTGTGGGCCAGGGCTGCACTGTCATTAAGCAATTAATGGGTCGATGAACACCAGGCCAAGAGGCCCGCTATCTTTGGCGGGCCCTTTCATTAGCAGAGGGCTCATCATTCCTCCTGCCAGTGCATAGAGAATCGAAACGTGTTGTTGGGAGCTTTCAGCCTAAAGCATTAAGCGCAGCTGACAGTTAGCAGTAAAGATTTATACGCAGGTATGGTTTCGAGGGGATAGAGCCCGGCGCAGACTCATTCCATGAGCGATTCAACGCTCTCGCGGCCACAGAGCCGCTTCGCCTGAGAGTCCGAGCCGAGTTATAGGAGAACGATCATGACAACGTTTTTGAATCATCCCACCCCGACTTCCAATAGCAGTGACACGTACCTCGATGAATTGGCCGGGGAGGAGTTGGTTCCTTCGCGCTATGCGCTGCGTATCGGCGAAATTGATGTGATGGTAGTTAGCGATGGTGTTCTGCCTCTGCCAACCCAGACGATGTCGACGAACGCCGACCCGGCCGCTCGCGCAGCCTGGTTCAAAGACATGTATTTGGGGCCGGACGCGTTCGACTGGGCACTGAACGTGTTGGTCGTACGCAGCGCCGACAAAGTCATCCTCGTCGATGCGGGATTGGGCGGCCAGTTCCCGGGTTTTCCGCGGGCAGGGCAATTTCCCAAGCGACTGAAGGCCGCTGGTATCGAACTGTCGTCTGTGACCGATGTGATCATTACCCATATGCACATGGATCACATTGGCGGGCTGCTCGTTGATGAGGTGAAGGCCCAGTTGCGTCCGGACCTGCGTATCCATGTCGCGGCCACTGAAGTGGAGTTCTGGAAAGCGCCCGATTTCTCTCTCACATCGATGCCAGAGCCGGTACCGGATGTGCTTCGGACCACCGCCCAACAGTTCGTGACCGAGTACGGCAGTAAATTGCACACGTTCGAGGACGAGTTTGAAGTGGCGCCAGGTGTGGTCGCTAAGCTCACGGGTGGCCACACCCCTGGGCACTGCGTGGTTTACGTAAACTCCGGGGGCCAGCGGCTGACGTTCGCAGGCGACGCTCTGTTCCCGGTCGCGTTCGAGCACCCTGACTGGCACAACGGCTTCGAACACGATCCTGATGAGGCGGTTCGCGTACGTGTTCGCCTGTTGCAAGAGGCAGCGGCAAGCGGCGAGTTGTTTGTCGCGACTCACCTGCCGTTCCCTTCCGTTGGGCGAGTGGCAATCGACGGTGACGCATTCCGCTGGGTAGCGAGCTTCTGGGACTACTGAACGCTCGTGGATGGGTGGAGGGGGTCAGGCCAAATGCCCATTGCGCGAAAGTCAAACGCAGTGGGCGTTCGCTAAACGTATCGCGGGGTGGCGCGACAACCAAAACATGCTTGGAAAAGTCTTACGCATAATTGGGTCGTCGCACATTTTTTCTTTGTTTCACTCTCATGACGCCAAGAGTAGGAGGTCCTGTGTCCGACATAAAAGATATGCCGTCCAGTTCGCGCCGGCAGGTGCTTAAAGTCGGTGCAACTGCGCTGGCAGCCGGTTCACTTTCGGCAATGGTAATGGGCGGCGACGGCGCTCAAGCGGCAACTGTTACGAAAACAAAAGTAGGGGGAGACGGAATGACAAGTTTCACAACCAGCGACGGTACTGAAATTTTCTACAAAGATTGGGGGAATGGGCAGCCCATTGTATTTCACCACGGCTGGCCGCTAAGTTCCGATGACTGGGATGCCCAGATGTTGTTCTTCGTCTCCAAGGGCTATCGGGTGATTGCCCATGACCGTCGCGGGCATGGCCGTTCCACTCAAACTTCCACCGGGAACGATATGGATACTTATGCAGCGGATGTCGCGGCATTGGTGGCTCACCTCAAGTTGAAGAATACGGTGCACATAGGACACTCGACAGGCGGCGGCGAAGTAGCACGTTATGTCGCTCAATATGGTGCGGGTAACGTTGCCAAAGCCGTGTTGATCGGCGCCGTTCCGCCCGTGATGGTGAAGTCGTCCAGCAATCCCGGCGGTCTGCCGCTGGCGGTGTTTGATGGTTTCCGCTCCGACCTGGCTGCCAATCGCGCACAATTTTATAAGGCGGTACCCATCCCGTTTTATGGCTATAACCGTGAGGGCGCGAAAGTCCTGGAGGGTGTGACAGACAATTGGTGGCGCCAAGGCATGATGGGTGGTGCTAAAGCACAATACGACTGCATCAAGGCATTCTCTGAAACGGATTTCACTGAGGACTTGAAAAAAATCAATGTGCCTGTTCTGGTCTTACATGGGGATGATGACCAGATTGTTCCGATTGCTGACTCAGCGCACCTTTCGATAAAGCTCCTAAAAAAGGGCACGCTCAAGGTATACAAAGGTTTCCCTCATGGCATGTGCACCACTCACTCTGAAGTTATAAACGAGGACCTGCTCGCGTTTATTGCACTCTGAATACCATAGCCCTTCTTTGTCAGCATTGAAGGGCGCTATCCCTAATAAAGTCGGAACGTTGCTGTTATCAACTTCTTCGGGAACAAGCTTGGTTATCAGCGCCAGAAAAACTTGTTTCTTGCTGAAAGTTGCGTCGGTAGCCAATGCTCAAACTCGTTCGCTCAGACGCGTTATTCGCGGATGTCCGTTTGAAAATTATATACAGCGCGTGGACGCACTGCCGGGTGTTGCTGTGTCGCTTACCACTACAAATCAGTGCAATGAGAAATGAGAGTTGCCTATAGGAGTTTTGATATGTACTCGAAGATGCTCGTTGCCATCGCGTTTGCTTTCCTGGCTACCGCAACCTTCGCTGCCGATGTGAAGTCCGTATCGCGGCTCGCATTTGGCCCCGACAACATTCTGTTCGTTGCCGACTGGAAAGGTGCCCAGGTGCATGCACTGGCGTTGTCTGCGCCTGTGCCCAGAAAGGGCGAAGGGACCTTCAACATCATGGACCTGGAGACATTGCTGTCCAATTCACTTGGTGCCGGCAAGGTTAAAGTCGAAGACATGGCCGCGCGCCCGGGCTCGGGGGAGGTGTACCTGGCCTTGAGCGTCGGAGCGAACAAGTCGCCGGCGATAGTTGCAGTCACTGCCGACCAGAAGGTTCGCAAGCTCAACCTTGCGAGCATGAAGTCGACGACGGTGACGCTGAAGAACTCAAACAAATCCAAGCTTGAGTTCTGGAATGAAACACCGGAACGCAGCTTCACTGTCACGGACATGAAATGGAATAACGGCGAGTTGTTCGTTGTAGGCCTGTCAAACCAGGACTTCGCGTCGACGCTGCGTCGAATTCTGTACCCGTTCACCGACAAGCAGACAATGACGTCGGTGGAGATCTACCACACCACGCACAATCAGATTGAAACGCGTGCCCCCATTCGCGCGCTGTCGTTCGCCACACTCGGCGGAAAGCCTTACGTCGTCGCCACCTATGTGTGCACGCCGCTCGTGACCATCCCGCTCGAGGACCTGAAGGACGGTGCGCACATCAAGGGCAAAACAATCGCAGAACTGGGTTACGGCAATACGCCCGCGGACATGATCTCGTACAGCGCCAAAGATGCGAGTGGCAAGCCGCAAGACATGCTGATGCTGCTGAACTACCACCGTTCGGGCAACATTATCCCGGTCAACGAAATCCAGGCTGCGAATGACAAGCCCGGAATCGACAAGCCCGTGCCTGCCGGTGAAATCCTTGGCATGCGGGAGACGCCGGCACCGTTGGTGGGGGCCACCCGTATCGACAATCTCGACGACCAGTTCTTCATCGTCGTGCGCCGAGCGTTGGAGACTGATGCCTTGCAGTTGGTTTCGTTCGACAAGGCCATGCTGTTCCGGCTGACCGATTTCGTCTCCGAGTACGACTTTGCGCAGTACCGCTACAACAACGACGAGTTCCAGCTCAAGTACTTCAAGCCGGCCCATGACGTCCTGATGAAGCAGGAAGGGTTCCCCGAGCTGATCGGCACGCATGAGTGAGGGCGGTATGACGAGCGCGTTGCGCGCAGTGTGCGCGTTGGCCCTGTGGATTGCGGTCGCAGCTCGGGCGGTCGCGGCTCAACCAGTACCTGTTGCCGTTCAACCGTCCGGACCGGAGGTGTCAGCGAACCTGCTGCGCATCTCACTGGTGTTCGCACAGCCGATTGGCGAGCAGATCCTGCCTCGGTTGGAACTTAGCCAGGTCAACGGCAATGTCATCAATATGCCTTTTTTTGAGCAGGAGCTCTGGTCCCCCAGTGGCAAGGTCCTGACGGTACTCCTGCATCCCGGGCGGGTGAAAACCGGGCTTATTGCTCATGACACCAACGGCCCTGTGCTCCACGTCGGCGATGTAGTTGTGCTGAGGTTGGACGGTCAGGAAATCAAGCGCTGGAAGGTGGGCGCCGACGACTACGATGGCCCGCGCCCTTCTGGCTGGAACATCGGTAGCGTACGAGCGGGTACGCGCGAACCGTTGGTGGTGGAGTTGGACGCTCCCATCGACGGTCGGGATGTCGACTATCTTGCGGTTGCAGGCTCGAGTAATCGCCGTATCCCGGGGCGAGCTCGGCTGGCGATTGGCGAAAAAAAATGGATCTTTACGCCCGATCGTTCCTGGGCTGATTCGCATTACACGCTGGCGGTTTTCGGCAACCTTGAGGATCCTTCCGGCAACCGGTTGAACGGACACTTCGAGTCGTCCGGCACTGCGTCTGAGCCGACGACGGCCGACGTCTACGTCCCTTTAGAGTTGCTGGGGCTTACGCGGAACAATCAGTCCGTTTTACACCGCTCCAAATAAGCTCCCCTCGCAGGGTGGGGCGCTAAAAAGACCTAGGATTTCCAAATAAGAACAGTTGGGCAACGAAAAAAGCGAAGCATTTATTTACCATTCTTCTCATTTTGTTGAATGCCTGCATCCGCCCCGAATTGGAATCCATTGCTTCCAGTTAATAGGAAGCATTACTATTCACGCCCCGTCTTCACAGCGCACCGCAATGACCCCCAAGCTGCCCCGCAGACACGGCTTTTTCGAGCATTACGAAGAGTTGGTTGGCACCTGGACCCGTCGCCTGAGAAATCGTCAGCAGGCCGAGGATCTGGCCCACGACACCTTCGTGCGGGTGCTTGAGTCCGATTCGGCGGCGGTGCAGCAACCCCGGGCGTATTTGCACCAGACCGCGCGCAACATCGCGGTGGATGGTTATCGGCGTGAGGATCGGCGGGGCGCCATGGAGTCAGAGGCGATTGATCACAGTGTGTCGTCGTCCGGCGACCCGGAGCATTTCATGCATGCGGTCCAGTTGGCTGATTCCATCGAACGGGCGCTCACCGAGCTGCCGGTCAATTGTCGCAAGGTGTTCGTCTGGCAGAAGATCGAAGGCCTGACCCAGGCGGAAATCGCCGAGCGCCTCGGGCTGTCCAAGAACATGGTGGAAAAGTATATGATCCGCACCCTGCGGCATCTGCGCGATCGCCTCGACGGACTGCAATCATGATCGGTCGCGCCTTCTCACCCCCAGCCAAACAGGAACTTCCATGATGGATACTCGTGATTGCGCGTGCGGGCAGACAACGGTTCGCGACGAGGCGGCGCGGTGGTTTGTGCGTCTGCAGGAACCGGCCATCGACGTTGCAGAACAGCAGCGCTTCGAGCATTGGCTGGCCGAGCACCCTCAGCATCGCGACGAATTTCAATGGCTTCAGGGCCTGTGGTCGGCCGCGGATCTGCTGCCCGCTGCGCGTCTGCGGGCCCTGTGTGAAATCCCGCCGGCCCTTAGCAAGCGGCGCCCATTTCTGCGTTATGCGGTGGCGGCCAGCGTCGTGGCGGTGGCACTCGGCCTGGGTCTGTTCAGCGGTTTGAATTCATCGTCGACTTACACTGCCGAGTTTTCCACGGCCTTGGGCGAACGCCGCCATGTGGCGCTGCCGGACGGTTCGGTGATCGACCTGAACAGCCGCAGCCACCTGCAGGTTCGCTACGAAAAAGGCCAGCGCGGCATCGAGTTGACCGAAGGTGAAGCGATGTTCAACGTCGCCCACGACAGCGATCGGCCCTTTGTGGTGGAGGCCGGCAGCGGCAAGGTCACGGTCACCGGCACCCGGTTCGATGTGCGTCGCGGCGCCCGTGACACCCGGGTCGCGGTGGAGCAGGGCACGGTCAAGGTTCAGGGGCGAGGTGCTGCCGACAACGCCTTCATCAGCCTCACCGCTGGCCTCGGTACGCGGGTCGATGCCCAGGGCAACGTCGCGGCGGCCTATGCCGTCAACCCGGCCGAGCTGACCGCCTGGCGCAGCGGCAAACTGGTGTTCAACAACGCCAGCCTCAGCGACGTCGCCGAGGAAGTGTCGCGCTATCGCGAGAAGCCTTTGACCGTCAGCAACGACAAAGTCGGGCAGTTGCGCCTGACCAGCGTGTTCAAGTCCGACAACACCGACGCGCTGCTCAAGGCCTTGCCGAACATCCTGCCGGTGGCCGTGCGCACCCTCGGGGACGGCAGTCAGGAAATAATTTCAAAATAAATTCAGGTTTTTTTCGAGTTCATCGTCTTCTTGTCCAACTGCAACTGGTTTGCATTAACAAACGCACACTCTTGCGATCCACAGGACTCTGTTCGACGTGAAAAAATCCGCCGCTAAAAACAACAAATCCCCATGGTTGCCGCTGGCCCTTGCGCTGGCGGTCAACGTTGCCGTGCCTCAGGCCTTCGCCGCCGATGCGATTCACATTGCGGCACAACCCTTGGGTCAGGCCCTGAGTGAACTGGGCCAGCAAACCTCGCTGCAGGTGTTTTTCAGCCCGGAGCTGGTGGCCGGCAAGCAAGCCCCGGCGGTGGATGGCAATCTCTCGCCGGAGCAGGCCTTGCGCCAGTTGCTGCAAGGCAGCGGCCTCGAATATCAAATCGATGAAGGGTCGGTGACCCTGACGCCGGCGCCAGCTTCCGCAGCCAATGGCCCGCTGGAACTGGGCGTGACCGACATCAAGGTGGTTGGCGACTGGCTCGGCGATGCCGATGCCGCCGTGGTGCAAAACCACCCGGGGGCGCGCACCGTTATTCGCCGTGAGGCCATGGTCGAACAAGGCGCGATGAACGTCGGTGACGTGCTCAAGCGAGTGCCCGGCGTGCAAGTGCAGGATGCCAACGGCACCGGCGGCAGTGACATTTCCCTGAACGTCGGCGTGCGCGGCCTGACGTCGCGCCTGTCGCCACGCTCCACCGTGCTGATCGACGGCGTGCCGGCGGCTTTCGCCCCGTACGGCCAGCCACAGCTGTCGATGGCGCCGATTTCCTCGGGCAACCTCGACAGCATTGACGTCGTGCGTGGCGCCGGTTCCGTGCGCTACGGGCCGCAGAACGTCGGTGGTGTGATCAACTTCGTGACCCGCGCCATCCCGGAAAAAGCCTCCGCGGAAATTGGTACCACCCTGGAAACGTCGAAGCACGGTGGCTGGAAACACATCGACACCGCGTTCGCCGGCGGCACCGCGGACAACGGCATCGGCGTCGCGCTGTTGTACTCGGGCGTGAACGGCAACGGCTATCGCGAGCGCAACAACGGCAACGACATCGACGACGTGCTGCTCAAGACCCACTGGGCACCGACCGATGTCGACGATTTCAGCCTCAACCTGCATTACTACGACGCCAGCGCCGACATGCCCGGCGGTTTGACCCAGGCGCAATACGACGCCAATCCGTTCCAGTCCGACCGCAACAACGACAATTTCAGCGGACGCCGCAAGGACATCTCGTTCAAGTGGGCGCGGCAGATCGATGACCGGACCCAGGCCGAAGTGCTGACGTACTACTCCGACAGCTTCCGTGGCAGCAACATTGCCGCCCGTGATCAGAAGACCCTCGGCTCGTTCCCGCGCACTTACTACACCTTCGGCATCGAGCCGCGGGTGTCCCACGTGTTCGATGTCGGCCCGACCACCCAGGAGGTCAGCGTCGGTTATCGCTACCTGAAGGAAGGCATGCACGAAGAAGCCAGCCGTCTGGCGCTGGTCAACAACGAGCCGGTGGTGCGTCCGGGGTCTGACGGGCATGTGTATCAGGATCGCACCGGGGGTACGGAAGCCAACTCGGTGTACGTCGACAACAAGATCGACGTTGGCAACTGGACCATCACGCCGGGTATCCGCTTTGAGCACATCAGCACTGACTGGCACGATCGCCCGGTGCTCGACACCGCGGGCAAGCGCGTACCGGAAAAGAATCGCAGCATCGAAAGCAACGAGCCGCTGCCGGCGCTGAGTGTGATGTATCACCTCTCCGATGCATGGAAACTGTTCGCCAACTACGAAACGTCGTTCGGCAGCCTGCAGTATTTCCAGCTCGGCCAGGGTGGCTCGGGTGACAGCACCGCCAACGGCCTGGAACCGGAAAAGGCCAAGACCTACGAGGTCGGTACGCGCTACAACGATGACGTGTGGGGCGGCGAAGTGACGCTGTTCTACATCGACTTCGATAAAGAGCTGCAGTACATCAGCAACGACGCCGGCTGGACCAACCTTGGCGCGACGACCCACCGGGGCATCGAGGCGTCGGTGCACTACGACCTGGCGGCACTCGACCCACGGCTCGACGGCCTGACCGCCAACGCCGGAATCACCTACACCCGCGCGGTGTATGAAGGCGAAATTCCGGGCTTCAAGGGCAAGGACCTGCCGTTCTACTCGCGCCAGGTCGCGACTGCCGGCCTGCGCTATGACATCGATCGCTGGACTTACAACGTCGACGCGTTTGCCCAGTCCAAACAGCGCTCGCCGGGTGTGGCGGTGAATGCCGATGGCAGTTTCACCAACAACTACATCACGGAAGGCACCGCTGACGGCCAGTACGGCGACATTCCGGGTTACGTCACCTGGAACGTGCGCGGTGGGTATGACTTCGGGGCGCAACTGTCGAACCTGAAGGTCGGCGCCGGGGTAAAAAACGTCTTCGACAAGCAGTACTTCACCCGCTCCAGCGACAACAACTCGGGCATGTACGTGGGTGCGCCACGTACGTTCTTCGTGCAGGCTAGTGTGGGGTTCTGACCGGTTGGCGGGCCTGATGCACCGCTATCGCTGGCAGGTCAGCTCCCACACTGGTTTTGTGTTCACAAACCCCTGTGGGAGCGGGCTTGCTCGCGAAGCTTTCAAACCTTCAACACTTTCCCGCCAATAGCGACGGCCACCAGCAACAACGCCATCAACCCAAACGCAAAATTCAGACTGCTGCCATGGGCGATAAATCCGATCAGCGCGGGCCCCGCGAGGATCCCTGCGTAACCCAGGGTGGTAATCGCCGGCACAGCGACACTTTCCGGCATGACAGTCTGTTTGCCCACGGCGGTGTACAGCACCGGCACGATGTTCGAGCAGCCCGCGCCCAGCAATGCATACCCGACCAGCGCCCATTCCCAGTTCGCGGCGAAGGTCGCGAGGAATAGACCCCCGGCCGCCGTCAGCCCACCGAACACGATCACCCGGGTCGCGCCGAGACGCCGGACAATCCCGTCGCCGGTCAAGCGCCCCACGGTCATGGTCAGCGCAAACGCGGCATAGCCCAGGCCGGCAAGCGCCGTGTCGATGCCGCGCTCCTGGATCAGGAACACCGCGCTCCAGTCCAGCGCCGCGCCCTCGGCGAGGAACACGATGCAACACATCCCGCCGATGAACAGGACGATGCCATGGGGCACGGCAAACGCCGGTCCGGAACGTTCACTGCCATAGGGCAACATGTGCGGTGCCGCTTTGCACAGGGCGACCAGCAGCAGCACGATCACCGCCAGCGTCGCCCCCAGCGGCGACACCCCGAAACCGAGCAAGGCGCTGACACCCGCCGCGCCGACAATCCCGCCCAGGCTGAACAGCCCGTGAAAACCCGACATCATGGTCTTGCCGCTCGCCCGCTCGACGATCACCGCCTGCAGGTTGACGGTCGAATCCACCGTGCCCAGCCCCGCGCCGAACATGAACAACGCCGCGATCAGCGCCGGAATCGACGACACCGTCGCCAGCAGCGGCAGGGCGGCACAGATCAGCAACGTCCCGCCGACCGCCACCCGCCGGCAACCGAAACGCGTGGCCAGCAGCCCGGCCAGCGGCATCGCCAGAATCGAACCAACCCCCAGGCACAACAACAGCAGGCCAAGGGTGCCTTCATCGAGCCCGGCCCGGGCCTTGGCGTAAGGCACCAGCGGCGCCCAGGCGGCAATCCCGAATCCGGCGATGAAAAAAGCCACGCGCGTGGACATCTGTTGCTGGCGTCCGGGCACGAAGGTGGCCCGGGTGTTGAGGTTGGTCATATCGATCCTTGGCAAAAAACGTCGCGTCCCCAAGGGACAGTGACTCACCGATGAGGTTCGATCAGCGTCCGGACGGTTTCGCGTTGAGGCACGGTGACATCCTTGCACAGCCCTTCGCTGTTTCGCGATATGTTGTTGCCTTCGATGTGTGGACAGGAGGCGCCATGACGCCGTTCTACGATGCCCGCGGCAATATCTACGCGGTGGTGGCGCCGGACGCGCTGCGCCACCAAGGAATCGATCTACCTGGACGGGCCAGCCTCGCGGCGCAAACCCGTGCGACCTGGACCTCGGCGGCCATCGAGGCCTTCTGTGCCTGGGCGCCGGGCACGCAACCGCCCGGCAGCAAGGCCCATCGCAGCGACGGGCTGCTGGTCGGTCCATTCCAATCCGCGCCACCGTTCGATCTGTTGATCGTCAACACCGACGGCAGCCTGGCCGAGCGCAGCGGCAACGGGCTGACGATTTTTTCCCAGGCGCTCAGCGATCAAGGACTGTTCCCGCGAAACCAGGCGTGTCTGCTCAGGGTTCATCATGACAAGGCCGATACGCGCTCACCGGGGGAAACGTCGGTGACCTCTGCGCGCGTCGAGGGCGTGCAGGGTTTCTGGCTGGACCTTGGCAAACCGGGGTTCGGCCCCGCGGCGGTCAGTGCTCAAGGGGTTGCCGGCGTGACGTTCAACGGTCGTGAACTCAGCCATGTGCAATCGTTGTCGGCATTGAATCCGGCCTGGTCTCGCAGCCAGTTCGTGCGGGTCGGCAATCCGCATTGCGTGACCCTGGTGGATGATGTCGCAGACTTGCCGGCCAATGAGCTGATGCGCGAAGCGGGATGGTTGGAAGGATTGACGCGGATTGCCTACGCGATGCCGACCGGCGCAGGCCGGCCGTGTCCGGCGGGGATCAATTTGCAGTGGGCGATGCGCGAGTCGCCGCAGCGAATTGCGGCGCGGGTGTTCGAGCGCGGGGAAGGGCCGACGGCGTCGTCCGGCACCAGCGCGACGGCGGTGGCGTGTGCGGCGTGGCGAGTGGGGTGGGTTAAGGCGGGGGAGGTGAAGGTGGTGATGCCCGGTGGTACGGCGCCGATTTTGTTGGAGGAAGTGGGTGGGGAGTTGAGCCGGGTCAGCCTGTTTGGTACGGCGCGGTTGATGGGGTGAACCCAGCATCGCCTTCGCGGGCAAGCCCGCTCCCACAGAGGATGTGCGTACACCTTGATCAGTGTGGGAGCGGGCTTGCTCGCGATGGCGTCAGTCCAGCAAACACAAAACTCAGCGTGGATCGCCGAAAAACTCCACCACCGGCATCTGCCGCTTCATCAACACCTTCCCACCGCGCACTGAATACAGCGGCAAACCCTGGCTGCGAATCACCTCGTAGTCACTGTCCGCCGACAGGATCAGCAAATTTGCCGGCCGTCCGCGTTCCAGTCCATAGCGATCCCCCAGGGCCAGCGCCTTGGCACTGTTGTCGGTAACCAGGTCCAGCGCACTTTGCAGGTTGCGATAGCCGAGCATGTGACAGATGTGCAGCCCTGCTTCAAGCACCCGCAGGATGTTGCCGTTGCCCAGTGGATACCACGGGTCGACGATCGAGTCCTGGCCGAAACACACGTTCATCCCCGCTTCGAGCAACTCGTTCACCCGGGTCACGCCACGGCGTTTCGGGAAGGTGTCGAAGCGCCCTTGCAGGTGAATGCTTTCGGTGGGGCAGGAGACAAAACTGATCCCCGAGTGCCCGAGCAGGCGGAACAGTTTGGCGCAGTAAGCGTTGTCGTAAGAGCCCATGGCGGTGGTGTGGCTGGCCGTGACCCGCGAGCCCATGTCGCGGCTGCGGGCTTCTTCGGCCAGCACCTCGAGAAAGCGCGAATGCGGGTCGTCGGTTTCATCGCAATGCACATCCACCAGGCAACCGGTGCGCTCGGCCAGGTCCATCAGGAACTTCACCGAACTCACGCCTTGATCGCGGGTGTACTCGAAATGCGGAATCCCGCCGACCACATCGGCGCCCATGCGGATCGCCTGTTCCATCAGCTCCCGGCCATTGCGGTACGACTCGATGCCTTCCTGGGGGAACGCGACGATCTGCATATCGACCAGATGCCGGGTTTCCTCGCGCACCTCGAGCATCGCCTTCAGCGCGGTGAGCTGCGGGTCGGTGACGTCGACGTGGGTGCGCACGTGCTGAATGCCGTGGGCGGCGAGGGTCTGGATGGTTTTCCTGGCGCGGGTCCTGGTGTCTTCCTCGGTGATCGTCACCTTGCGCTCGCCCCAGCATTCGATGCCTTCGAACAGCGTACCGCTCATGTTCCAGCGCGGTTCGCCGGCGGTCAGCGTGGCGTCGAGGTGAATGTGCGGCTCGACGAAAGGCGGCACCACCAGGTTGCCGCCGGCGTCCAGGTCATCGGGCCCGAGGCTCGGCGCTTCGGTCTGTCGGGCGATGCTGCTGATCAGGCCGTTTTCCAGGTGCAACTCATGCAGGCCTTCTTGGTTGCGCAGACGGGCGTTGATGATGTGCATCAGGCGAATCCTTCTATGAATCTGGTGCGTTGGCGGCGCGGGCTCGAGGATATTGACCACGATAGTCAAAGAAAATGTCCGCCTTGATCATGCCACCGATCGCTCCTACAGGGATTGGGTTTGTTCAGGCAGCGTTCTGCAAAGGCAGGAACCGCAGCAGGGCGGCGACGATGGCTTCCGGCGCATCCTCTTGAACCAGGTGCCCGGCATTGGGAACGGGATGAAACTGCGCCCTCGGAATCAGCTGCTGCAGCGCGCGGCCACGTTCGATCGGAATCCACTGGTCATCCTCACCCCAGAGAATCTGCACCGGACAGCGGATCGTCGGGTACAGCGGTTCAACCTCGCGGGTATAGCGCTCATCCATCTGCGCGATCTGTCGATAAAACCCCGCCTGCCCCGGCTCGCCGATCCACGGTTGCACGTACGGCGCGAGCTCCTGGTCCGGAATCTGGCGCTTGATCGCCCCACGAATGTACGCCGGCACGATCGCCCGTTGAATGTAATCCGGCACCCCGCCGAACGCGGCCTCGTGCTGACGCACATGCTGCACGAACGGCGAACCCCACGGTGACAGCGCCACCGGGTCGATCAGGGTCAGGCTGCGGTAATCCTTGCCGTTCAGCAGATGCGCGCGCAGCACCGTGGCGCCGCCGAAATCGTGGGCGACCACGTCCGGACATTCCAGGCCCCAATGCTCCAGCAGCTGCGCCAGCAAGTCGTTCTGCACGCCCAGGGAAACATCACCGTCGGGCTTTTCGGACAGCCCGTAACCCAGCAGGTCGAAGTAGTGCACCCGGTGCGAGGTGATGAAATGCGGGGCAATCCGGTGCCACACGTATGAAGAGAACGGCGTGCCATGCACGAACACCAGCGGTGGGCCATCGCCCCGTACGGCGTAGCGAACCGAGTGCCCGTTGAAGCGATAGGTCTGAGCGAGCGGCCAGTCAGTCATGGGTGCGTTCTCTTGGCGGGGGCGAGCCAAAAAGCATAGGCAAAAAAAACAGCCCTGAGGGCTGTTTTTGTGTCACTGACGAAACGCTTGTTTTACTGTAGGAGCGAGCTTGCTCGCGATGAACCTGAGGACACCGCGGGGCATCAGACGCCCCCAGCGTTATCGTTGACGTCCATCGCGAGCTCGCTCCTACAGTAGGAAAGAGGAGCCGGTTATTCGCCGCGGTAGATGCAGCCGCTGGTGCACGTCTCGTGAATGCGGATCGCGCTGAGTTCCGGCAACAACGGTTTCAGTTCACCCCAGATCCACTTGGCCAAGACTTCGCTGGTCGGATTCTCCAACCCCGGAATGTCGTTCAAATAGTTATGGTCCAGACGCTCGTACAGCGGCTTGAAAATCGCCTTGATCTCGGAAAAGTCGCGAATCCAGCCGGTGTGCGGATCGAGATCGCCACTCAGGTGAATCGCCACCTTGAACGAGTGACCGTGCAGGCGGCCGCATTTGTGGCCGTCCGGGACGTGGGGCAGGCGGTGGGCGGATTCGAAGGTAAATTCTTTGAAGATTTCCACGGTATGACCTGTAGGGATTGAATTTAGAGGGGTTGGAGCGAGGAGTAGTTTCTGGTGTACTGATCAATGTACTGATTGGTCGTTGCTGGGTGTCAAATCGATCATCCATTGAGCGATGGCCGACTGGCGCCAGGCAACCGAGTTTGGACCTATTCTAACCTGTTTTGGGAAAGTGCCTTCCCTGATGCGACGATAAACCGTGTTACGGCCCAGCCCGGTGGTGTGAAGCACCTCGTCGAGGCGCAGGAACCGATCAATGCTTTCGGCTTGCTTGTTCATCTCAACCCTCCTTGCTCATGGCTGCGAGTAGTTCGTCACACTTCTTGACGACTGAATCCAGATTGGCCTGGCGCAGCGGGCGATAGGTCGCCATGCACTGACGGTGTTCGTCGGCTTCGGTGTTGGCCGAGTCACGCAAGGTTTCGAACAGCTCCAGATCGCAAAGCACCTTGCCTTCACGCTCCCGGCGCAGCGCATCGTTCTCGGCGAGCAGAGCCTGAGCGATGGAGTGGAACTGACGGCGCGACAATTCGCTGCTCATCGCCAACTCAAACGGCATGCCGATGGCGCCTCTGGTGATCTCGCTCATACCATCTTCCTCCCAGCTTCACGCTTGGCCTTGTTCCAGCCATCAATCCATTTATTCTTGGAATAGGTCAGCGTGCCATCTGGTCGTTCATATGGGTTGCTAGTCAGAGGCTGGTTTTTGAGAAACGCCGCATAACCCTGTTCGAAACAGTTGATTTTCTGTCCGTGCAATTCAGCAGTTGCCATGGCGTTCCACCTCGATGCGTTTCTGAATGCCTGCCCGATAGCCTTCAGGCCTGAGCGCGGCAGTGCGCTGGATGTTCTCGATGACGCGCTCGACGCCGCCGAATCGCGGATCTACTTGGCGCCCGGCCTCGATCAACTGATCAGCCAGGTTCCAGCCTTCTCTTTCTTCAATGCGAGACATAGGGATGCTCCATGCCGCGCGTGGCGGCAGAAGGTGGTTACTGGGTGGCTTTGGCGATGGCTGCGTCGACGAGCTTCATCGCTTTCATGGCATTGCTGTTGCCGGGTGGCAGGTAGTCGCCCCAGAGATCGCGAGCGGCCTGAAGGGCGGCCAGCATCTCCGGCGCTGCCGAGATCAAGCGAGCATCTGCTGGGCTCTGGCAGGCGAAGTAGCCGTCGATGTTCTTAAGGAAAAGGTTTTCCTCACCGTGCCTGCCGCTGAAGGTTACGCAATCCTTCATCCGTCGATGGACACCCCAAGGACCAGGAGTAATTGGTTTTTCGGACATGGGAATTCCTCGCCCGCCGCACACCGGCAGGCTCTTGTGTGGGGTAGGGGTTAGGCTGTTGCGGCGTCGTGGAAGACGTCCATCTGCGCAGCACCGTCGAGCCAGGCAGTGTCGATCCGGCGTCGGGCCATGGCGGCGTACTCGGGGTTCAGTTCGCAGATGATCGAGCGGCGACCCTCCTGCATCGATACCAGCGACGTGGTACCGGCACCGCCGAACGGGTCGAGCACGACACCGCCGCGCGGGGCCCCCGCAAGAACGCAGGGCCTGATCAGGTCGGGCGGGAATGTTGCGAAGTGGGCGCCCTTGAAGCTGTGTGTGGCCACAGTCCAAACGCTACGTTTGTTCCGGGTGTGGCGAGGGCCTATTTTGTGAAGCGAGCCGCGTAGGTTCGAGTTTTCGGTAGTGCGCTCGCCAGGTAGCGACTCAATCGGCGACACGTTCCCAGGGCCTCGCGGCTCTACTGCTTCTTCGGCGATGGCGTCCTGATCGAAAAAATACTTCTTCGATTTGCTCAGCAGGAAGACGTACTCGTGCGACTTGGTGCACCGGTCCCGGACGCTTTCAGGCATCGGGTTCGGCTTGTTCCAGACGATGTCCTGACGCAGGTACCAGCCCTCATCCTGCAGGGCAAAGGCCAAGCGCCACGGCATGCCCATCAGGTCCTTCGACTTCATGCCCATCTCGCGGCCGCGCACGCCGGTACCGGATTTGAAGCGCGGGTGTTCGTTGATCTGGCGGGCCGATGTGACGCTGCGCCCGGACATCTGGCCGTCACCTTGAGGCCTGCCCTGGGCGCCCCAACTGCCGGCGTAGCTGTCGCCCATGTTCACCCAGGCCGTGCCATCGTCGCGGAGTACGCGGCGCACTTCCCGGAACACTTCGACCAGGCGGGCGATGAATTCGGCCGGCGTTTCCTCCAGGCCGATCTGCCCATCGACACCGTAATCGCGCAAGCCGAAGTAGGGCGGTGAGGTGACGCAGGTGTGAACTGACTTGTCCGGCAGGGTCCGCATCATGTCGATGCAGTCGCCGACCAGTATGCGGTGCTGTTCTGTCATCACCGCTTCCCCCTGTAGCAGTACACGTAGGCGAACCAGGCGAGGGCGATCATGGGGTCACCCGACGAAATGAGACCGCCCAGACCCACGGGTTGGCGTCCCAATTTTCCTGCCCGTTGATGCCCGCCCAGAGATCGTGGAAGGCCCAGACCGGCGTCTTAAATCCGAACTGATGCCAGTCATCAACGTTGGAGGGGTCGTGCGGGTGCCAGTGCCAGCCGCCTCGTACATGGGGAATGATGCCCTCGGCCAGCGCCTGCTCATCGCTGATGTCCTGCAGCCGCTCGACGCGCACGTCGGTGATCTCCAGCAGGATGCGGCTGGCCGCGCGAGGCGTGAAGATTGCCGGGCGCTTCCACCATGCCGGTGTGACGTCACCGCGCTGCCCAAGCTGGTAGTTCTGCGGCGGCTCGAACTGATACACCTTGTTCAGATCGAGTGTCATGTCCACGAAATGCCATTCATCACGACCCTTCTTCTGGCTGAACCGCATCTCCCACCGCCCGAATGCGTAGAACGTCTCGCGCACCCACAGCCGGTCGCCCGGTTTGCCGTAGGGACAAAGGTCAGCATTGCCTGGCAGTGTCAGAAACGCGGGTTCAAACCCGGCGGCCAGGCAATCCAGCGCCGGACGTTTCTTCACCTCGCGCCGCGTGACTGTCTTCCGGTCTTCCAGGGTGGCGCACACCATCGGGGCCGAGAACAGGATGGGGCGCTCTTTAATTGCGGTCATGCAGTGACCTCGCAGGCGGATGCTCTCGCGGTGATGATTTCGTCGATGAGCGATTGAGGGAGTCTTGCGGCGAACTCGCCTTCCGACCACGACAGAGGTTCGGACTGGCGGATCATCTCGTTCAGAAGTTCGAATGCCGCAAGCAACTGGTCGTCTCGGATCTCGCCGTCTTCCGGCAAGTCGTCGCAGAAGACGTCCGACGGATCGATCTCGCGAGGCATGTTGGGTTCGCAGATGCAGAGCTGCAGGTCTGCCAGATCAATGTCACTGTCGATGAGGTAGTCGCGCAGACTCTCTTCGTCGAAGAAATACTCGTCGCCGTCAAAGAGAACCAGCGGCTCGCCTGCCCACTCTTTGACCGGCATCGCCGTGAACTTCGCTTGCCGGCTTTCCTGGTGGCACGCCTCGCACCAGCTGCGTACCTGGTAGACAGGATGATCCGGATTCTTCTCACAGCGTCGATGAGTGGAGCCACACCAGCGAGCCATATGCTCATCGTTTCCCCAGAAGCGGCCGTCGGCGCCGACCCAGCCGGTGACTGTTTGAATACTGGCCGCCTCGGGTGATTCGTACATCACAACCTTTTCTTCAGGCATGACTGTTCCTTTGCCGCTATAGCGGCTGACTTTGAAGGGGGAGGGAGTTACTGGCTGTTGTGCATGAAGCAGCAGGCGAGCACAACAGTGAAAAGTGACAGCAGAGACAAGCTGGCGACGATGGTCATTGGTTAGCCCTCATAGACCGAAGCTGGCTGTGGAAGGTTGAGCGGTGGAAGCCGACGTGCCGCTCGACGTCGTACCAAGTCGATCCTTGAGCTCGCATGTCGAGCGCCAAGGCCATGTAGTCCGCCGTGCACTGCTTTGGCTTGCCCTTATTCCCCAGCACAACCCCTGCCTGGTTCAGATACCGCACAACGGTCGAATACGAGCATCCAGCCGCATCAGCAATCTCTTCGGCGCAATGCCCCGCTGCATTCATCGTGAAAATCAGCCCGATCGAGTCAGGCGATAGCTTGGCTGTCATGGTCATTCCTCCGAGCGTGTTCCAGTTGGCGGGCTTTCGAACAGCGTTCGTGGTTTCCGGCGCTGCGGGGCTTTCGGCACTGGTCACAGAAGAAATGGAGTTCCATGTAGCCGGCGTTCAGCTTTCCTTTGGATGACATAAGGCCTCCGGAGATTGGGCTATTTTTTCGGATAGGTTTTTGTCAGCGCGCCGTTGACTGCGTGTCCGCGCATCAGAACGACATTGGCCAGCTTTTCTCTGTCTTTCTCGCTGTGACTTGCCTGACTGAGCAGGCCGAAATAGCTGTTGGCGGTCTCCCGCAGATCCTCGGCGGACGCAGCAGCGGTCCGTTTCAGGGCCTGCGCCAGAGAGCGTTTCCGTGTCGTTCGCCGCCACGGCTTGATAACGTGGCCAACGAAGTCGACGCCCCGATCGACCGGCTGAAGGATGGTCTTCGTCGGGTTCAGCTTGGCGCCAAGGCTGGGTAGGAATGCTTCGACCTCAGCCTTCCAGACATTGAGCTGCTGCGGCGACTCATGCAGGAACACGAAATCATCGACGTAGCGGACGTAATGCTTGGCGCCGAGCTTGTGCTTGGCGAACTGGTCCAGCGCATCGAGGTAGACGTTCGCGAAGAACTGCGACGACAGGTTGCCGATCGGCAAGCCAAGATGTGCAGGCTGCGCGGTGAGGCGCTTGTGTTGCGGTACTCGATTGAACAGATGGGCCGGGCTGCGCACCTCGTAGTCTTCGCGTGGGTCGTGCATCAGGATCTGTTCGGCGAGTGCCAGCCACCACGGCTCAGTGATCTTGGCGGCCAGTTGCCGCCGCAGAACCTGCTTGTCGATCGCGACGAAGAAGTTGGCCAGGTCCAGCTTGAGATACCAGCATGGCTTCGACCAGTTCTGGCTGGCGCTGCGAATCTTCGCCTCAAGACGGGTAGCGGCGTACAGCGTGCCGCGCCCCGGAATGCAGGCGCAACTGTCCGCGATGAAGCTGGCGTAGAGGCGCGGGGCCACACGGTTGTACAGAAGGTGGTGGACGACGCGGTCCCGGAACGCTGCGGCCCATACCTCGCGGGCTTTGGGCCGGGTGACCACGAAACAGATGGAACGGCCCGGCCGGTAGGTGCCGGCGATCAAGTCGTCGTGTAGACCGATCAGGTTCTTTTCCAGATCCATCTCGAAAGCCAATGCACTGGCGCTGTTGCGCTTCGTGCGGCGGCAGTCGTAATAGGCCTGAACAAGCTCGCTGAACGGGTAGGGACCAACAGTCGAATCTGCGGACGGGGCGGACGCGGAGCTCGTTGTTCTTGTCGTTGTTGTTCTGATTGCCATCATCGAAGTTCATGTTGAATGCGTTGTTGGCGGAGCGCTGCGACCGATCGTGCTATCTACGTCGCCACGCCGAAGGCAGAGCCGATCAACGAGGAAACTGCGCGAGACCTGCACGGACGCTTTAGACCGTCGGTATCTCTGATGCGCATGGCGGTGACCCAGAGGCCAGCGGCACGACCAGATTCAATTCGCACAGACCTGGAAGCCGTGACTCTCAGGTGGCGGGCGCGGTTGGGGTAGAGCGTTTCCAGGCTGAAGCCTGCTTACCGATGGAGGATGTGACCTCTATCGCCGTCGCATGCTGCCCGACACTGATAAATCGGCTCTCCTTGAAGAGTCGCATCAGGAACTCGATCACCTGGACCTTCTCGACTAGCAAGGTCAGGTGTGGGCTCTTGTCCCGGGTCGAGTTGGCCCGGGCAATCAACATCAGCACGTCGATACACTCATCAATAACGCGCTTTCCGAGAGACTGCTTTAGGTCTCGGGGGATGTTGCGAGTTAGGTTGGTGGCCATGAGTAGCAGGCCGAGTGAGGACTTGTAGATCGATAATTCAGTGTGCATTCCCATTGCAGTGAATCTCCTTGAAGAGCAACCGGTCGCAAGCGACCGGATTGAATAAATGAATCAATCGAATAATTGGCTGCGGACGGGGCGGACGCGGAGCTCGTTGCCCTCGTCGTCGTAGCCCTGACCGCCATCATCGAAGAGCATGTAGAATGCGTGGTTGGCGGAGCGCTGCGAAGAAGACCAATACCATGCGTCGCGGAAGGCCTCGGCGCCACCTTCTCTGAAGGCTGACAGAGAGGTCTGGGTCGGCGAATCCGCGCTGTAAAGCAGGCCTACCGGCTCGCTGTTTGGGTTGTCGCCGTTGCGGCTGCTCGCCCAGTTCTCTTCGGTGGTAGGCTTGAAGTGGCGATACTGCAGCTCTTGCACGTCTCGGGCCGGGATTGCCCAGTCAGTGAAGCCGCCGATGTCCAGGCCCAGCACCTTTTGCGCCAGTTCACTTCCGCCCGACGCCATGGCTTCGGTGTTGGCCCGACTGTTGGTGAAGCTGTCAGCGCCTTCGATCTTCTCGCCATACTTTCCCCAGTCACCGACCAGTTCGTGCGCGGCGCCGGCGGTGATGTTCAGGTAGCGCTTGCCGGTGTCAGGATCGCGGGTGATGCCGGAGAAGAAGCCGCCGCCGAATGGCTGGCCGATTTCCGGGATGGTCACTGCGGGCACTGCTTTCTCAACTGCGGACATGGTCTTTCCTCTTTTCGAAGGCAACAAAAAAGGCGCTGCTGCGCCCGGTGCCGATCAAGAACGAATGAATGAAGGATTAAATAAAGAATCTGCGGACGGGGCGGACGCGGAGCTCGTCGTCCTCGTCGAGGCTGCCCTGATAGCCAACACCGAAGTACACGTAGAATGCGCTGTAGGCGGAGCGCTGCGTTGACGACCAGTAGTAGCAATCCTGCGCGAACACCTCAGGGCAGTTCAGCCAGCCCTGGTACAGCTCGGCGCAGGCTGGCAGGTAGAAATCATGATGACCATCGGCCTGGTACTCGGCGCAAGCATCAGCTGCTGGATGCTTTCTCTCGTCATCATTGCCTATCAGCACCTGGGTATTGGTGTAGCCGTCGGTCTTGCTGAGGCCTTTCAATTCAATGCCGCGGCCGCCCCATTCGTGATCACCGATATCCGCCTTCGCGACTATCAGGTAATGCGCCGGTACATCGCCGCGGGCCGCAACCAGCCCGCCGTTGTACCCGCCTTGGCCCGGCCATTCAGCGCCGAGTGAAGGAATAGTTGATGGCGCAATCGGTTGAACAGTTGCAGCTGGCGGCAGCACTTGGGTAAGCATCCCTGCGATCAGCATCTGCACCATGCGCTCCGGCGCACCTTTGATCTTGACGCCCTGCGCTTCGATAGAGATCGTTTCGGCTTTCATACTGATACCTCCTTGGGTTTAGAGAAGAAGGCCGGATGAGGCCCTGCCCTGCGTTTCGGATAGTTGATGTCGAACTTGTCCAGGATGCGGACGAAGGTCTTGAAGCCGACGCCGGCCTGCTGCATTGCTTGGTGGCGCGAGAGGCCGATCTCCATGAATGCCTTGATGCGCTCGGCATCGTTGGCGTCCTTGGCCTCGTCCGGAATGTGTCGCTTCAAGTTGTGGCTAGTGTTATTCGCGGCGGGTTGAAACTTGAATCCAGCGTCTACTGCGATCTTCTGCAACGTGCGCAGACAGAATCCAGTGGCTTCCACTGCCTGGGAGTAGGTCATTGTTTCGGCCAGCTTGCGGATTCTGGCGACCATCTCGATTCGCTCCCTTGCCCGAGCGGCGGCCCGCTCTTCGCGCTCCAGTTCGCGCAAGGTGATCTTGTCGAGTTTGCGGGGTGCAGGCTCGGGAGCTTTGGCCCTGACCGGCGATATCTTACGAGGCGGCTCATGCCTTACTGGTGGCGGAACAAAGCTCGGCCCCTGCAACACCTCAATAGTCCCTCCTTTATTCAAGAAGGCCTCCTGAAGCAGGGCCAGTTCGTGGCGTTGCGGATCGAGCATTTGGATCATGCTCAGTTCAGTACTGACATATGCGTTCATGCTGCGATCCCCAGAACCCGGTTCATTCGGTCATCGAGAAGTTCGTAGAAGGTCTTCACTCGCTCGCTGAGCTTGCGGATCAAAACCTCATCGCGGTACGCGCGCTTGATGAATAGCGGCATTCCCGGCCAGTAGCAGACAAAGTCGATCCACTCACGCTCAGAGACCCAAAGGCCTCCTTGGCACTGAGCAACGTGCTCTTTCGGGATCTCGTCCGAGAGAATCACTTCCACCTGAAACTTTGGGAGTTTGGTTTTTATCTCAGTGAGACCTGGCTCGCCGACCAGCGAATCCGGTGAGTAGCCGATACCGTGATTCAGGATGATCGCGACCTGCTGCGTCTTCACCTCGCAACGTTCCTGGTACAAGCCACGAGCAACAGCTTCAAGTTCGTGACCGCGCTCGGTGTGCCGGTTTCCCATGAAGGGATCGGCAGCCTCGCCGGTTATTCGCTCTCCGATCAGAGTGTTCATGTAGGTGAAGGCGCCGGTGCCGAAGCCCGCTTCGCCTTTGCCATTCACCAGCAGGCTGTCCAACTCGGAGCACGTCACGATGCCCAGCCGGAGATCCAGCCATTCCTGAGAACCCTGTTCGATATTGGTGATGATTTGCATGATCTACACCTGCTGGTTATTGGTTGCCGACTTGGTGAGGGCGGCAAGGACGCCGTCAAAGTTCGCCCTGGTGATGCTGGTCGGTTCCCCGTATAGGTCCGCGAACTTGCCCTGAGCTGTCTCGCTGCACTTCTTCAATAATGCGGAGAGTTGGGCGGCCTGACCTGCTGTGATGAGTAGCTCGGCAACAGGCGCTGGATCTCCGTTGCCATCGTTGTCTTCATTCACCATAACGACGTTAAAGATGTTCATCGTTAGGTAGCGACGGGCGTAGCTGTTGGTGGACCCGTGAGCATGCACTCCCGTCTTGTTCGTTTTTCCGCCAATGCCAGTAGCGTCCAGCGGTAGATCAATCTGGTATTGCTTCGTGTGTCCCTGGTCATGCATCACATCGCACACAACGCGGATGTGTCCGGCGAGAGGCGAGTCGCTTGTGCCAAAAGAAAGGGAAAAGCCTTGTGCGGTGTAGACAGGGCTGATTGCCTGATCAATGTCCTCAAGCTTGGCGTAGGAGCTATTGGTCTGGGTGTTCAAGGACCGTCGCACTACCGGGCGTATGTTCTGTTGAGCACATACCATTGCAGCGTTGAATGCGGCGGAGGCTTGGCGGTCGACGAAGCGCTCATGCATCTGCATCAAGCGCTCCATTTTGTCGACATCTACCGTGGGGTCGGCGGCGGCGCGCTGGATCATCTGAATCATCATTGCCGACTCGGTGGCCGGCGCTACGCTGGCCGGCGCCGAAACCCGCTGGACAGATTGGTCTTCGGCGAGAGCTACTTGGGACATAGGGACTCCATCGCGGCGTGGTGCCGGCTGATGATCAATAGGAAATGGTGATTGCGGGAATCTTACGCTGAGCGATAAGGGTTACTGCCTGCTTGGCGCAAGCCTCAGGCATCCCGCCAGCAATGAATGCTTCAAGAGCAGCTCTGTTGATTTTGGCTTTATGTGCTTTGTCGGCCTCGCGGGCTTGAGCCTGTTCCAGCTCAAAGGCAACTGCTGCGGCTTGGCGGGCCAGTTCATTCTGGCGGGCTTGTTCCACTGCCTGTTCTTGACGCTGAACCGCGGCGATTCGCTCTTGTTCCGCGCGCTGCTCGGCTGCTAACTGATCAGCCTTGGCCTGTGCTGCCTGGCGTTCGGCTTGCTCGGTCTGAAGCTGGAGTTGCAGGCGCTGACGCTCAGCCAGTGCTTCGGCATCGCGAGCTGCTTGCTCAGTTGCACGCTGTGCTGCAGCGGCCTGATCAATCAGCTCCTGCTCGCGTCGTGCGGCGGCGTCACGCTCCGCCTGTGCGCGCTGCTCTGCCTCGATACGGGCCTGCTCGGCGGCTACACGGGCGATCTCTGCTTCTCGGTCACGCTGGGCCTGTGCTTCGGCCTCAGCGCGCAGCCGGACTAGTTCGGCCTGCTCGGCTTCGTATTGCTGGCGGGTGACGAGCAGCGCCCTGAGAGTTGCCAGCGACTTGTCTTTGGCTTGCGCGGCTTCTGGCAAGTATTCTTCCCAGCTATCGTCGAGCGCGACCAGTTCTAGGTCTTCGATAACCTGCGCCACGAATGCGGCCGTAGGCGTCTCAGCAAACATCGCAAGATCCTTGATGCGCTGAATACCGTCGTTGTGAGCACCAACACGTTGATCTTCTGCCGCCTGCCAGTCATCCAGTGGCTTGCGGACTTCCTTCTGCCACGACTCCAGGATGTCCCACACGCGCTTGCGCTCGGCGTCGATCTTCTTCGGGATCTCCTTCTGCTGAGCTGAGATCTCTTTGCCGACGGCTTCCAGAGCTGTTTTGGACTTGGCGATCTGGTGCGCCATGGAGGCATAAGCATCGCGGCCTTTCTTCGTCTTGAGATCGGGGAGGATCTTCTGGAACTCGTCGACCTTCACGCGGACCTGCTGCAGCCATGGCTCAAGGCCGTTGGCGGTGCTGAAAACGGCTAGCGCTGTTTCCTTCGGCGGCACGACGGCCAGTTGAGTTTCTTCAGACATGACAGGTTCCTTCCGCCATGCAGGCGGCGTATGAGTTCGAGTTATTGGGTTAGCTGACCTGCGTAGGCGCTGGCCAGCATTACGAATATGGCGCCGAGGAGGACGACTGCGGATCCGCGCCAGAACCAATACCGCTTGGCTCGCTGGTATTGAGTCATGCTCAATCCCTCATGTACTGAACCGGAACGAAGGTGTACTGCTCCTGCCCGTGGTGATGGACAAGCCAGAACTCCATGTCGATTCGGTTCATCAGTTCCTGGAAGGTGTAGACGCGGGTTGCGAGGCGTTTCATGGCTATACCTCGATGAATCGGCCGCGGGGATCAATGGCCCAGTCGCCTTCCAGGAACACTGAATTGTCGCGATCTATGTGACCATCTGCTTCTTGCCTTGCTTTGATCGCACATTCGGCGTGCTGGGTCCGCCATTGGCCTTGGTGGCGCTCAAAGTGGCCAGCGCCGGCCGGAACATTGCCGTGGCACCGGTAGCAGACGCCAGCGTATTTATTCCTCATGGCGCCACCTTGCAGGTCCACCGACCCGCGCACTTGCATGGCTGGTCGATCCATTTCACGTCGGCCAGAAACACGAAGCCCCGATTTCTCAGGGCTTCAACGATTCCTACAAATGATCCTGCGATGATCGTCATGCCGCACTCCTTGGCCGATGCGCGATGGCGACATTCAGCCGTTTGCAGTAGTGGTCGAACTCTTCGAGAGTGATCCGATGGGTTTGCATGAAAGCGTTGATGTTGCGCTGCACAAGCACTTCGTAGCCTTCGGGGCAGCCGGCATGGCTCAGCTCATCGAGGTCTTGGTCGATCAAAATGTGGGGGCTCATGCTGCGTCATCCTCGGCCTGAGCCTTGAGTGCGTCGTCGGCCAGCGGTTCGAGCAGCGACTCGGCGATCTCGCCCAACTTACCCAAGGGGTGATCGGAGCGGCCAAGCAGTTCGGCAGTGGCAGTCTTGTCGGTCTGTCCACGCTCGGCGGCGATCAGCAGCCAGCCCAGCGCCGAAGTGCCGATTTCGCAGTCAGCGAGGCGTTTGTTAACGAATTCATCTACTGCCAGGGCGAACTGATCCGAAGTCACACCCTGAGGCTTACGCATACGGCGCTGGAAGGTCACACTGACGCCACGCAGCAAGTCTTCGGCGGCGTTATACAGCCACTCTGCCCGCGCTATCTCCTGCGGGCTCTCGCTAACTGGAGGCGGCTGACGATTTTCGTAGTTCAACTGAGCAATCAATGCTGCGTTCATGGTCGCCTCCAGAATTAGATGTAGTGTTCGTAGCCGCCGCCATCGCTGGCGCCAAAGTCCATGTCGGACATGCCGTCGAGGATTTCATCGCCGACGTATTCAGTGTCTCGGCGTTCTTCGCGGCGCTCATGAAAGACGGCGTTCTGACCGGTGCGCTTTTCCTGCTTTTTGGCCTTACACGACTTGGAGCAGAACTTTGCCCAGCCTCGTTTGCGGTCAGCGATTCGCGCACTGAAGGTGCCTTTGCACCATGCGCAACTCACTTCAACTGTTGCGACCATGGCGACCTCCAGTGTTCGGGCTAGGCGATATACCCGCCTGGCATAGTGGTAACGACCTTCTTGGCGACAGGGTCATGCATCCGACCTTTGGCGCAGTCGTGGACGTCTGGGCGGGGCTTGCGGGGTGAGGGGGTTGTGCGTTTCATGACGCCACCTGCTGAACCGCCTCGCGGAACCTCGACGGCGCCCAGTCGCACGACTCGTCTTCTGCGATGTGCCCGAACATCGCGATGCAGCGCTTTGCGTACACACAGTCGCCGCAGGTCTTTCCTTCCGGCAGGTTCATCTTGTCAGCGTCATCCGCAGAACGCGGATACGGAACTCGTTGTTCGCCCATCACACTCACCTCCAATCGCCTAATAAAAAGCCCGACCGAAGTCAGGCTCTACCTTCCCTATGTCACGATCGGGCGCATGAGGCGTCGGATCGATGGCTGTCTGTCACATGGCTGCAAATCCTCCGCGTTGAGTTGAAGTGTTAGGAAGCTGCATTGGAATGTCGGTCCAGACTCGTACGATGGCTGCGTCCGGGCAGTCGCATTGCTCACCATCTAAGAACTGCTTTTTTCATGGCCCGCCGACATTCCGATACAGCCTCTCCATCACCATGGAGATATCGGGCAGTTTTCGTCAGGCGGACGTGTACGGAGATCAAAAGCAATAAATGAAGAATCAAATAGGCAATCTGCGGACGGGGCGGACGCGGAGCTCGTCGCTCTTGACGGTGCCGTCCTGACTGCCATCACCGAAGTACACGTTGAATGCGTTGTCGGCGGAGCGCTGCGAACTCGACCACACCCAGCCAGAAAGTTTGCCGTTGAGGTTAAGCCATATCTCGTACAGCTCCGCTGCGGATGGCAAGTAGAAGTCAGAATGGCCTTCGGCTTTGTGCTCGTAGGCTGCAACTGCGGCTGGATATTCGCCATCGGAATTGACCAGGGCTTCGGTGTTCGCCATCCCGTCAATCAAACTGGTTGCTGGCGACTCATCGCCGTATTGACCCCATTCGAAACGGCCCAACTCGTCGCCGAGGATCAGGTGATAGGTTTCTTCGGTTCCACGGGCAGGCATGACGCCGGCGTAGATCCCGCCTTGGCCAAGCCAAACTTCACCAATGGCTGGCGGCTGAATGCTTTGTGCTGTGTTCATTTTGATTTCCTGTCGGGGTTGTTCGTGGCTTTCGAATGCCTCCCGGGGTGTGAGAGGCATTTGTAAAGCCAGATGGCCAGCCTGAAACAGCAGGAAGCCATCTGATATCCGGTCGCTCTCTACTGGAGGCAGCGACTGGGTGTTGCGTCAGTGGTGTTGATGCAGGGGGCCGCATTGCGCGGTGAAGAATCGTCCGCATCGGGGTGTGATCTACGCGAGGTCGTCACCTCTGGCTTTGCCTGCCGCCGCGCTTTGTCGACGGTGCTCAGTGGCTGGCCTGATTACGAGTCAGGTGCCTTGCTCTGCTGTAGATCACACCCCGATGCGCTCTCATAGAGAGGATCGGGTGGGTTCAAGGCAGCTTTCAGCGTGACCACCCACGCTCTCAACCATCGCTGCATAAGGGCAGTTTTCGTCAGGCTGACGGGGAACAGGCTCATGCATTCCGTTTCAATCGCTGAGTGAGCAGCTACGCGGTTTGCAGTGGGGCCTGGTCCTCTTGCAGCATCAGCCCATGCTCGCGGCAGAACTTGATCTCTGCGTCGTATCCGGCACGGCTCAGGACCTGCTGGCCGTGCCGGTCGTAGATGGCCCGGTGGTAGCCGACGCCACTCCTGCGCGGCGTTCGCTCGACCGTATAGCCGTGTCGCTCGAAGCAGCCGTTTGGGCTGTTTGGATATGGCATCGTCTTGCACTCCTGAGCGGTTTATTCCCCGTCTGGCCCTGTTGCCAAGGCCGGTTGGTGAAATCGTCATGCAACAGCTTTGCAGTCAGCCGCTGTCATGCGCTGGCCGTCTTCCAGCTCGACCACGCACACGCCGTTGGTATAGCCACGCTCCACGTTGAGCCGGTTGGCCTCGCGGATGCAGGCGTCCAGGTCTTCGTCGGCGAATAACTGCTGTTCACCGCGAAGAGTGATGCGAAGGACCTTGTTCATCGTGTTGCCCTCGGTGATTTTCCCAATGCACCCGTCACCAGGTGCATCAGTGAAAAGGCCCGTCATGCTGCAAACAGATCGTGCCGCTGCGGCAAACGATCAAGCCAGGCACACACCTTTTCAGCAGCTTCATGCTGGTTGGCGTTGCCTAACTCCTGGACGTACTCGCGAGCCTCCTGAGCGAAGCGATCCCGGTCAGAGATGACGCTCAACGAGTGCTTCAGCACGAAAACAATTCCTCCTGCCAGCCAATCGGCTTCGCTCATAGCGACGTACCGAGATCGGCAAATCCGCGCTAACCGAATGTGTTCTTGCACAACGTCTTTCACGCTCATGATCAATCTCTCTTTGGATTTCCAATGCCGCCTCATCGAAGCGGCATCAGTAAATCTGTGGGTCTTGCTCAGCAAACCTTGCGTGTCGAATCCCGATCACGGAAGCAGGCTGTCTTTCATAACTCCCCCAGACTTTTTGCCGGGCTGTTGCCGAGGCGTAGGGCGGAGTGTTGCTTGGCAGGTTTAAAGAGCGGCGGTCCCTTTCAGGCCCTGGCGCCTCGTTGTTCTGTGGCGTTGAACAGAATTTAGCTTGCTGCTAAAGATGCGTCAATAGCTCATCGCTAAATAGTTGCGAAAAATTTAGCAGGGGGATAAAAAGGAGGCGTACTAGGTCTTAGCCAATAGAGAAATAAGTCTCGGCTAGATAAAGAAAATTGCGGGAGGTCGTATGGCAGGCGTGAAGGTTCGAGCTTCGATAGAAGCGAAGTGGGATGACCAGGAGATAAAGATGAGCGTGTCTACTACCGGCGAACTTGCGGCCCTTGCGGTCAGACTTTTAGTTGAGGAGGTGGGTACTGATGCGGCCAGGCAATTGATCCGTGATGAGCTGGGCGTCTATCGAACGGATTATAAGGGCGCTGGGATTGACCAGCGCACCGCCAAGAAGGAAGGCTAGGGCGTTACAGAGTCCGACCGCGACCACGCGTCGATCGAATCGTTGACCACCAGAAAACGAAACCAATAATTCGAATGGATTCCGCAGCCTCGTCAGCCGAGTAGATTTCGTCTGGGTGTTCTTCTGTATTTTCGGACCGAAGACGCAGACCACCACCTGGCTGACGATAGAGGTACTTCACTCGTAGCATGCCGCCGTGCTCAATTGCATAGATCTCCCCGTCAATGACCTGAGTTGTTCCCCTGTCAATCCCAACCGTCGACCCCGGCAGTATTAGTCGCGACATGCTGTTGCCCGCGACCGTGGCCGCCATCGCGTTTGCTGGCTCAACGCCGGCATCTCTTAAGGTAGATCTTGAAAGCCTGATGCATCGCCCTGGCACTGGCTGCACTGCCATTGCACCGCTGCCCGCAGAAATTTCAACTTCCTTATAAAGGGGCACTTCTACCTCCTCTTCCTCGAGTGGCGTTTCACTATCCCAAGGGGAAATTTCCCCTATCAGATGCAAATCGCTCTCCCGCGCTATCGGCAATCGAACGACATTGTTTAGCTCCGGGTGATCGACGGCGTCGTGTACCTGGTCAAGCCATCCATGCGGAAGTAGCTCGGCCATCTCAACTCGACGGGCCATGACGTCACCCACGCTGCGAGTGGCGTTGTCCGACAGCATCTGGCTTAGATAGGACGCGGAGGTGCCCCACAGGTCGGCACACTCTGCTTTAGATCGCCCTTTGAGAAGCGCGGTCATGTTGGTTCGGCGAATCGATTTGATATCCATACCTTCAGGATTACAGCCCGGCGCTAACTTTGAAATATACATGCGGCTAAACCCCACTTGCCTTTAGTTTAGCGGTGCGCTAAATTCTCCTCGTATTCAAAGGAGAATCCCCATGTCCACCCAAGTCCGAGACTGGCTAAACAGCCACACAGACGATGAGCGAACCGCGTTAGCGGACTCCGCCGGCACGTCTGTTGGTTACCTCTGGCAGCTTGCCGGTGGCCATCGAAAAGCATCCGTAGAGCTAGCCGTCCGCCTAAACAAGAGCAGCGACGGCGTCCTAACCCTCGAAGGCATGCGTCCAGACCTCCACGAACTTCTTTCCCAACCTAGTACCGCCGATTTCGCGGCGTAACTGAATTCCAACCACGCAAGGAAACAGCAAATGGCCTACGACGACACACGCCACTTAAAGGACCGGGAAATCAAATCCCGCTACGACGATGAAACCTACGAAGCGCTGAAAGCCGTAGCGCGCCTGCACAAGCTTCAGCTCGCCGTGTTCGTTCGCATGTGCGTTGAGGAAAAACTGGAAAGCATTGTTGAGACGGATGCTACCGGTAAACACATGTCGGCCTGAAGGGCCTGAAGGAGGCTACGTGCCTGAAACCACGATCTGCCATGGGATCGAAGGGCGCCTCTACGAAAAGCTTGAACGGTTGGCGAAGGAAGCGGGCATGACGCCCGATGAGTACGCCGCAAAGCTTGGAGCAGAACGCTTTTTCGAAAAGACCAGGCCAAAAGGGGCCGGAAAGCTTCGGAACCTTCCAACACCCCGGCGTAATCACCCGCCGGACTTAAAAGGGCCTGAAGAAGGAGGGGCTGATGAATACCCCATGTAGCAAAACCCAACCAGCAGGCGAAAAAAAACCACCCGGCCAGGTGGTTTCTTCAGTTGCGCTTTTTACAACGTTCTGGAGCTGATTATGTCCGACTCAAAATCAAAAGTACAGGGCCTGAATAAGTCCACTTCGCGAGGTGTGAAGTGAGCGTTCAATCCATGAGTTGGGCGCTTGAGCAGAACGATATTGTCGACGCGACTGCGCGTTACGTTCTGCTGTGCCTGGCCAACTACGCCGACAAGAACGGGAAGGGTGCCTTCCCATCCGCCCAAAGCCTCAGCGAAGATTCCGGGCTCTCTGTTCGCACAGTCCGTTACAAGCTCGACCACCTGCTTGAAGTGGGGGCGATTCAACTGGGCAACCAGTCCATCGCCGCTGCGTATATCGACCGTCATGATCGTCGCCCAGTTGTCTACGACCTCTGCATTGAACGGGGTGCACCTCCTGCACCCGGTAAGGAACGGGGTGCAAATGACGACACAACGGGGTGCAGCTCAGAACACGACGGGGTGCAGCTCACGACAGAACGGGGTGCACCAGCTGCACCCAATCCATCATCTAACCATCAATTAACCATTACTAAACCGAAAGAGCAGGTCGCTAACGCTCCGGCGAAGGTTGGAAAGTTCGATCCTCTGACTGCTCGCCCGATCAATGTCAGCGAAAAAGCGTGGGCGGACTGGTGCCAACATCGCAAGGAAATCCGCAAGCCATTGACCGCCAAAAGCTGCGAGCAACAGGCGAAGTTGTTGGCGCGCCATGCAACTCCTGATGACGTTTTATCGAATTCGATTGCCAACGGCTGGACCGGAATATTCCCGGACAAGACCGCCAGCAATGTCCACCCATTCCCAACTCAATCGCGCCATACCGGCTTCGATGATCGCGACTACTCCGCTGGCCTGACCAAGCGGGAGGATGGCACCTATGCGTTCTGAAAACGTTGTCGCAATGTCTTCGGTCGCTGTCGTCGAGCCTCACGCCCAGCCAGCGATGTGCGAAGACCACGGGCCGTTCAGCCAAAAGATCAACGTGATCTTCGGCAAGGAGTTCAAGACTGGGTGCCCTGAGTGCAGCCGCATGCGTAACGAGGAGGAGGCGGCCCGTAAGCAGGCGCAGGAGGCGCTTGAGTCTCGTCTCAGGATGGCCGAAAAACTCGGGGCGGCACTGATCCCGAAGCGTTTCACAGGCAAGACGTTCGATGCGTACAAGGCCGCCACGCCAGAGCAGAAGGAAGCTCTTCGTATCTGTCGCAAGTACGCCGACGTGTTCCCTGAGATCTTCGAGACTGGCCGCTGCCTTTTGCTGCTGGGCAAGCCCGGTACCGGCAAGACCCATCTTGCCGTGTCGATTGCCAACCAAATCATGAGCGTCTCCAACGCCACGGCTGTGTATCGCACCGTGGGCGGTTTGCTCCAGGCGATTCGCGGCACTTACGACAACACCAGCGAGCAGAGTGAAAGCCAGATTTTCGCCAGCATGATTCGACCTTCGCTTCTGATCCTCGATGAAATCGGTGCCACGAAGGAAAAGCCGAGCGACTTCGAGCTGGCCACCTTGTTCACCATCATCAACGGCCGCTACGAGCAGCAGCGCCCGACCATCATCGTTTCAAACCTGAAGGCCGAAGAGTTGCCCGGCGCGTTGGGTGAACGCTGTGTCGATCGCCTGCGCGAAGGTGGCGGCATCGCGGTGAAATTCGACTGGGAATCACAACGCGGCAAGGAGGGCTTTTGACATGGCTGACCACAGTGAATTGAAACGTCTGGCAGAGGCGTTCCCGGCTGATCTGGATTGGGACAGCAACACCGACCCGTTCTTCAACGGCCCATCAGGCGAATCGCTTGGCGGCGAGGCGACTGGTTTTTACTCCGTCTACGGCAAGCCATTCCGTCTGGAAGGGGAGGATTACGACTACGACGGGCCAATATATGTCGAGGCATGCACAGCTGACTTCGCCAAGTTCATGGTTGCGGCGCGTGAAGGCGTCTTGGCCCTGTTTAAAGATCTCGAATCGCACAAACGGATGCTCCTGGCGGCTGCTTGCGACATTGGCAGCCTCGGCGAAGCCTTAGGCGCCGAGATGGATGATGACGCCAGCGAGCTTGAGGGCTTGGCCGTTGAGCTTCGCAAGGATGCCGAGCGCCTGAAAAAAGCTACCGCTTTCGTCAAGAAACTGTGCGATTCCGCAGGTAAACAGCCAAGCGTGGCGACAGGTTATCTACACGACATCCTGTCAGCACTGAGCAAGGAGGCTACCAATGGTTGATATCGCCGATCTTGCCGACGAGGCAATCGAAGAGTCCCTGAATCGGTCCATTGCCCAGATCCCCCGTTACACCGGCATCAGCGCCAAAGAGTGCGAAGAGTGCTCTGAGGAGATCCCGGAAGGCCGTCGCAATGCGGTCAAGGGCGTGAAGCTGTGCGTGGGTTGTGCTGAGCGGGTGGCGCTGGTGAAGGGAGGTGTTCGCCGTGGCTGACCTCATGCTCCGCAACGAGTCCGACCGAACTCGCCTGATCGGCTACCTGACTGCATTGGACCTGACCAAACCCCGCAAGCTGACTATCGTCGAGGTCCGCAGCAAGCGCAGTGACGCGCAGAACAAAATGCTGTGGATGTGGAACGGTCTGATCCAGACCCACCTGCGCGAATCCTTCGGCCAGCTCGCCAGTTCTGAAGAGTGGCACGAGATCCTGGTATCGAAGCTGTGGCCAGCCGAGGTTCATCCGGTCCAGCTTCCGGACGGAACGAAGTACCGCGTCGGCCGAGCCAAGACCCGCAAGTTCACCATCGCCGAGATGACCCAGTATCTGGAGTTGCTGGACGCCTACTGCGCCGAGCACCTGCATCTGTTACTCCCGCATCCCGACGATCTGATGTACGCCATCTACGGCGAGAGGAGGGCTGCATGAGTCAAGTGAAGCGATTCGCCGCAAACACTGCTGGCCGGGATTTCGCGGTTGGCGACATCCACGGCCATTTCACCCGGCTGCAGGCGGCACTAGATGCGATTGGATTTGATCCCGCCGTTGACCGGTTGTTCAGCGTCGGCGATCTGGTTGACCGCGGTCCGGAATCGATCGATGTCGATGAGTGGATTCTGCGTAAGCCTTGGTTTCATGCGGTCCGTGGCAATCATGAGCAGATGACCATTGATTCGCACACTGCCGGGCGCGCCAGCGATCAATGCGGGATGCACTTCATCAACGGCGGAGCATGGTTCTACGGCCTTTCCAGTGTTGAGCAAGACTGCTACGCGAGCATCCTCGAAGACTTGCCCCTGGTGATCGAGGTAGAGACAACGCAGGGCCTCATTGGGATCGTTCACGCCGATGTGCCGCGTGGTAGCTGGGAAGAGATGCTGAAAGCGCTTGGTGGTCCAGTTGCGGAAGCTGAGCACACTGCCGCGATGCTCCAGTGGTCGCGCAAGCGCATCACTGATGAAAACCACGGTGGTGTCACTGGGGTGCGCGCCGTAATCGTCGGCCATACGCCTCTGCGTCAGCCAGCGGTCCTCGGCAACGTCTATCACATCGACACTGCCGGGTGGATGGACGGCCACTTCACGCTGGTGAATCTCACGACGCTGGAGTGCACCCCGCAACCGAATCCGAAACTCCATTGGGATTGGGAGGCGCGCGCATGAGCCTACCAGCCAAACAACCGCGCCAAAAGACCTGCATCAACGGAGAGTGCAGGGCCTTATTCAGTCCGCAGCGCCTTGGTCAGAAGGTCTGCAGCCCTGCCTGTGGGCTGGCAACCAAGGACGTTAACGCTGACAAGGCGCGCAAGGCCCTTGCCGATGTAGGCCGCAAGGAACTCATAGCGGCCAAAGAGAAGATCAAGACTCGTGCCGAGCACATGAAGGACGCCCAGACCGCTTTCAACGCTTGGGTGCGCGAGCGTGACGCCAAGCTGCCATGCATCAGCTGCGGCCGGCACCACCAGGGTAAGTACGACGCCGGACATTACCGCACCGTCGGGAGTAATCCCGCGCTTCGCTTCGAGCCGCTGAACTGCCATCGCCAGTGCTCGCCCTGCAATACGCACAAGTCCGGCGACATCGTGAACTACCGCATCGAGCTGGTGAAGCGCATCGGCGCCGAGCTGGTCGAGTGGCTGGAAGGCCCGCATGAGGCCAAGCGCTACGCCATCGAAGATCTGAAAGCCATCACCGCCGAATACCGCGCCAAAACCCGTGAACTGAAGAGGGCTGCAGCATGAACGGAACAATGCGCATCACCGCCGACCGCCATCCGTGGAGCCTGCTCATCGAGTTGCGGGCCGGGGTTGAGTCCCGAGCCGGCGGATTCGCGGTAGCTCAACCAGTTTTGATGGTGGAGCTGCCAGACGGGGAGGTTGCCGATCCGTTCATGAAGCTGATGCCGGCCGATGCTCAGCAGTTACTGGATGAACTTTGGCGCATCGGTATCCGGCCTTCGCAAGAGCAGGGCAGCGTCGGGCAGTCGGCAGCCATGCAGAAGCACCTCGACGACATGCGCACCATCGCGTTTCACACCCTGAAGGTGAAGCCATGATCATTCACTTGTACTTCGGATTCATGTTGTTCCTCAGCGGTGGCTGCCTTGAGGTGTGCCGCCGGTTGATTCGCCGGGATCGAATTGCGCGGGGTATGCGGACATGAACTGGAAAGGCATCAGCAACAACTGCCTATCAAGCGTCGAAGGCTATCTGGTGAGTCGGTACCGGATGCAGAACGGAAACGCCTTTATTGCCCGCACGCCAACGCCAGCCTCGAAAATTTTGTACTCAGGAGAGAGCGAGAAAAGCGCCAAGGCGGCATGCATCAATCACTTTGAATCGACACAGGGGAAGGCAGCATGAGCGAATACCATCCAGAGATGAAACAGTCGAACCCCAAGGATCTCATTGGCTGCGGGAAAATCCCCATGCACCTCTGGCCGGCAACTGCCACTGCGCTGGGCAGCCTTGGCTTGCTGGATGGCATGCTTAAGTACGGGCGTTCGAACTTTCGCGAGACAGGCATTCGTGCCTCGATCTACTACGATGCAGCGAGTCGCCATCTGAATGCATGGTTCGAAGGTGAGGCTTCCGACCCCGACAGTGGACTTCCTCACCTAGCCCACGCGCTCGCCTGCCTTGCAATCATTGTCGACGCAGAGGCTGCTGGCAAGCTCAATGACGACCGCCAAGCCCCGGGTGGCTACCGTGCGCTGATCAATTCGCTTACGCCTCATGTGGCGCGCCTAAAGGCCGTACACGAAGACAAATCCCCGACGCACTACACAATCGAAGGGGCTCAGTAATGGCTGAACGTAAAGTCACCGACGAGCAGGTACTGGAAGCGCTCAAGACCATGAGCGTGGCCGAAACCGCCCGGCACTTCGACATGAATGTGCGCAGCATCGAGCGGCGCAAGGCCACATTGGTGCGTAAGGGCTGGAGCCCAGAGCACGACATGGTTCACATCGTGCCGGACGGGTTCCGTCTGAAAGGGACGTCAAGTCTGTACAAGGAGGGGGTGAAGGCGCCTGTACTCCAGTGGGTGAAGACCGATGTCGATGCCGAGCGTCAGCGGGCCATCAACGAAGCCTTTGCCAATGCCTTCATGGAGGATGTTAACCCTCTGCCTGAAATTACAGGGCCTATTGAGGTGCTAGATACCGACATCATCCCCTGGTTTCAAATCGGGGATGCCCATGTCGGAATGCTCGCCCACTCCCATGAGGTCGGCCACAACTTCGACTTGAAGATTGCCGAGCGCGAATTGATCGTCGCCATGCACAAGCTGATTGACCGGGCGCCGAGCTGCGAGCGCTGCGTGATTCAGGATCTGGGGGACATGTCGCACTACCAGGACTTCACCGCCAAGAGTGAATCCGGCCACGATTTCGATTTCGATAGCCGTTACCCGAAGATGATCGAGGTCTGCGCGCGGATCATGCGGTCGATCGTCGACAAGGCTCTGGCTAAGTTCCAGTTTGTGGACGTGATCGTCAATCAGGGCAACCACTCTCGATCGAATGACGTGTGGATGCGGATATTCCTGAATCACGTTTATCAGGATAACCCGCGCCTCCACGTCCTCGACAACTCCAGCGTGTTCATCCCGTACCGCATGGGTAACACCTTCGTCATGTGCCACCACAGCGACAAGTGCAAGCCGGATCGCCTCATTGATGTGATGGCCACCGACTTCTCCGTGGACTGGGGCGAGTCGACCTACCGCTACATCGACATCGGCCATATCCACCATCGCATGCAGTCGAAGGAATCAGCCGGCGTGACGGTCGAGTCATGGAACCAGCTCGCCCCGGGCGACAAGTATGCTCATGACGGTGGCTGGCGGTCCCGTGCTTGCCTCACCGCGGTGCTTCGCTCAAAAACATACGGCGAGAAGGGTCGCATCACCATCAGCGCCGAAGAGGTCAAGGACATCATCGCCAAAGCCGTACCAGGTGCTGAAGCCTCGAAACGTCGTACTGTGTATTCGGTTTAAGGGGGAGTTGGACATGACCTACAGAAACGTCGTATCAGCAGTCGTGCGCGCTCTCGCCGCCGAAACCATCAACTCGGCCGGGGGGTGTGACTTCGAGCCGAAGGTCCAGTGCGCCAAGCAGAAGGGGGAGATCGTCGGGAAAGAGGCGGCATTCCTCGTCGACTGCATGGTCTTCAGCCGGCTGCGCAAGAGCCTTGCTGCGGCGCACTGGCTCGCACTGCTGGCCCAGTACTCCACGCACGCCCAACGCAAGCACGACGCGATCGTGACTATCGCCAAGGCCATCAAGTCACCAGCGCCTGAGCGGTTCCGTCATGCAGCGGTCGTCACCTGGGCAATGCCGAAGCTGCCAGGGCAGGAAGGCAAGCGCTCGACCAACGTCCTGCCGTCCGGGTGGTACTGCATGGACAATTGGCTCGACGAGCCGACCGCTGAGCGCACCCAATACCGCTGGAAGTCGGCCATCTGCAAGGAGCTGAAGAGTATGGTTGATGCGGCTTTGGCCGAGGCTCAGGGCATTTTAGATGCAGAGGGCCTAATTGGTGATATTGCCGCTTGACGAAAGTGGCAGACTGGCATAGATTAATCACTATCTTGTCCTTCTTGCGTGTTAAAGAATGACAATACAAAACCCGGCCACTGCGTCGGGTTTTTTATTGCCCAGAATTTGCGTGGTAGAGCAGCCCGGTAGCTCGTCAGGCTCATAAGGTGGTGAGAATGCCGTACGCATGTAAGAAAGATCAGGCGGAAGCGGCAAAGAGACACTATCAGGCCAACAAAAGCATATACATAGCCAGGGCTATCTTGGGAAAGGAAAAGGCGAAGGCCGCGGCCAAGGAGTTCGTTCTGGCATACCTTTTGGAAAATCCATGCGTGGATTGTGGTGAGCAAGACCCGATTGTTCTCGAATTCGATCATCGTCCGGGCGTCGAAAAGAAATATGAAATTGGCGATGTCTTCCGGCGCTGTTTGTCGATCGAGACAATAGCCAGAGAGATAGAAAAATGCGATGTCAGATGTGCGAATTGCCATCGGCGTCGAACTTATGCAAGTCGTGGCTTTAGCCACAGGGGCTAGTTGGTTCAAATCCAGCCCTCGCATCCATTTTCCCGCTCTCCAGCGGTTTGGCCGCCACCTGACGGCCCTTTTATTCCACACATGCAACTGAGAGGTCGAGCGCATGGAATTCATTCATCGCTTGGTCGATTGGCTCAGCTGGGCATTTGCAGGGCTACTCGGCGCAATCGCCGCAAGCTTCTGGCACAGAGAGGACCTGGTAGACCGAAAGGCCTGGGCGATCTTCATTTTCTCGGGTGCGGTCTGCGCCCATTACCTAACTGGCTTGGTCAGCTCCTACTTCGGAGTGGTCGAGCCGCGCAGTGTTGCTGGTGTCGGATTCCTGCTTGGTACGTTTGGCGGATCGCTTATCGCCGCAGTTACCCGGGCCATCAAGGCTGCCGACCTATGGGCGTTCATTCGCCAGCGGTTCGGCGGAGGAAATCCATGAGCACTCAAACCCTGAGCACCACGTTCATCGCCATTGTTGCGCTGCATGCGCTTTGGTGCGTGCTGGCCAGACAAGTGAGTGACGGCATCGTCGGGAAAGTCATTTACATCACGATCGCCATTTCAGGCTTTGCCATCGTCACCCGTGCCGAGGCCGTGTACATCACGCCGACGGTTGCCGGCGTCACCTTTCACGGAGCTCTCGCATTGGCTGGACTGAGACACTGGTTCGTCGCCAACCACTGGCCCATCGTTAAGGGCTGGCTATGCCGATACCTGCACTGCGAGCAATGCCTGAACAACACCAAAGAGGCGGACAAGACATGAACCTGATTCCCCAATGGCAGCAGCTCTGGAAGATGTACAGCGTTCAACTGTCCGCGCTGCTGGTGGCGCTGAACCTTGTCGCGACTTACTGGCCCGCCTTCCAAGGTGTGCTGCCTGATGGCGTGTTCACTGCGGTGAACTCCTTCCTCGGCCTGGCGGTGATCATCTCCCGCATCATCAAGCAGCCAGAGCTGTCCGCCGACAAGCCTACCGTTTAAACCAAAGGGTGCCTGGCTTCGTGCGGGCGCCACTCTCTACATCCATGGTGACGATATGGCCCGGAAAGTATTCCTGACCGCCTATCACCCATGGTGGTTCCGCCTGTACGTGGTAGCGGTGCATACCTTTGCCTACCTGATTGGTATGGAGGCCGACACCGAAAAGCTTGAGGCCCAAGGGCGGAAGGCGACCCGGTACCGCGAGATCATCCCTGCTGACGAGGCGAGCCAATGACCACGATCGCCTACAAGGACGGGATCATCGCTTGCGATGCGAGAATCACCAATGGCACGACCATCACCTACGACGACTATGAAAAGTTCGTTGAGCGTGACGGCATCAGTTTCGCGCTGTGCGGTTACCTCTGCGACTACAACAAGCTGATTGGCGCTTGGTTCGGCGAGACATTCACCGTTGCTGTTGAGGCGTCCGCGCTTGTGTTCGATGGCGAATCACTTTGCTATGCCGCCTACGACGTGACCGAAGGACTGTGTAAGACGCCAATCCTAATGGAGCGGCCTTATGCGATCGGCTCCGGTTCAAGTCACGCCCTCACCGCAATGGACATGGGCGCATCTGCCTACCAAGCCGTAGAGATGGCCATGAAGCGTGACAGCTGCACTGGCGGCAAGATCAGAACGCTTACCGTGAAGGTTGAGTTGTGAAGCGCCCAATGCCTCCTGCGTCGATCCTTGAGCTTTCGGAGTTCGCTGAGCTCGGCCTGAGGCTTACCCCGGCGCAGGAAGTACTTGAGTGGCTCAAGGCTCAGGTGTTCTCCATTGACGGGGAGATGCACAACGAGGATCACGCACACCTGATCGATGCTGATATCTGCTTCCTCTGGGCCTCGTCAGGGTTCGGTAAGCAAGGTCGATTCGTCCTCGGTCAAGCCGAGCAGGTAGCGTTCCGCGCAGGTGGCTGGCAGAAAGCCCGGATGGAGCAGCAGATGTTCGATTGGTTTGGCCGACTGCCGACCTTCATCATCACGCTTGCCGCCGACTACTGCGCCGAGTGTTCGGATATCGACTTCTGTGCCCTGGTTGAGCATGAGTGCTACCACATCGCCCAGGCGAAGGATGGATACGGCGCTCCTAAGTTCACCCAAGAAGGCCTACCCAAGCTTGAGATGCGCGGCCACGACGTTGAAGAGTTCGTCGGAGTGGTTCGCCGCTACGGTGCGAGCGAAGACGTTCAGGTGTTGGTGGATGCTGCAAACAAACCTGCTGAGGTGGGGAAATTGAACATTGCAAGGGCCTGCGGAACCTGTCTGCTCAAGTCGGCCTGATTTTTAGACAGGCTTAGACGGATGATCACCTATGGCAGCTCTTAGAAGTGAGGTGAAAGCCTTCATTGTTCAGGCATTGGCGTGCTTTGACACGCCCTCACAGGTGGTAGAGGCCGTCTTAAAAGAATTCAACGTGGTTGTCACCCGCCAGCAATGCGAATCACATGACCCGACCAAGGCTGCTGGCAAAGCGCTCGGCGATAAGTGGGCAACCATGTTCCGCGATGCCCGCAAGCGATTCCGGGAAGAGACTGGAGACATTCCAATCGCCAACCGTGCCTACCGACTGCGCACACTTGGGCGTATGGCCGAGAAGGCCGAGAGCATGAAGAACATGGCGTTAACTGCTCAGTTGCTGGAGCAGGCCGCTAAAGAAGCCGGCGACATGTACGTCAACCGGCACCGTAGAGACGAGCCAGACGACGAGCCAGCAATCCCGACCCGCATCCAGGTCGATGTAATCGATGCGAGGAAGCCCAATGCCGAGCCTTAACGTTCCGCAGGCTCACTTCCTAACGCTGCCACACAAGTTCCGCGCATTCGTTGCAGGGTTCGGCTCAGGGAAGACTTGGGTCGGATGCTCGGCGCTGAGCAAGCACTTCATGGAGTGGCCTGGCGTCAACGCTGGGTACTTCGCACCGACTTACCCGCAGATCCGAGACATCTTCTATCCGACCATGGATGAGGTGGCGTTTGACTGGGGGCTGAAGACCAAGATCAATCAGGCGAACCATGAGGTTCACATCTACAGCGGCCGGCAGTACCGGGGCACTGTGATTTGTCGGTCGATGGAGAAGCCGCAGACGATCGTCGGTTTCAAGATCGGCCATGCCCTAGTGGATGAGCTGGACGTGCTGACGTCGATCAAGGCTCAGCAGGCTTGGCGCAAGATCATTGCCCGGATGCGTTATAACCTGCCAGGGCTGAAGAACGGCGTGGACGTAACGACGACCCCTGAGGGTTTCAAGTTCGTCTATCTCCAGTTCGTGAAGCAGCTGCGCGACAAGCCAGCTCTGAATGAGATGTACGGTCTGGTGCAGGCCAGCACGTTCGACAACGAACTGAATCTGCCGGACGACTACATCGAGTCGCTGCTGGAGTCATATCCGGAACAACTGATTCAGGCCTACCTCAGAGGCCAGTTCGTCAACCTGACGTCCGGATCGATCTACCACACCTACGACCGCAAGCTGAACGAGTGCTTCGACACCGTTCAGCCCGGCGAGCAGCTGTTCATCGGCATGGACTTCAACGTTGGCAAGATGGCGGCGATCACCCACGTCAAACGCGACAACGGTATGCCGCGGGCGGTGGATGAACTGATGGATGGCTACGACACGCCGGACATGGTGCGTCGCATCAAGGAAAAGTACTGGCGCCACGACGGTGACAAGTTCGTGAAGACCTGCGAGATCCGGATCTACCCGGACGCCTCTGGCGACTCCCGTAAGTCGGTAAACGCTAGCGAAACGGACATCGCGATCCTAAAGCAGGCTGGGTTCGTGGTCATCGCGCCATCGGCCAACCCGCCGGTGAAGGACCGCATCAACGCCATGAACGCCATGTTCTGTAATGCGGCCGGCGAGCGCCGGTACCGGGTCAACCCATTCACCTGCCCACAATACGCTGACTCGCTTGAGCAGCAGGTATGGGGGCCGAATGGCGAGCCGGATAAGACCCAGGGCAAGGACCACCCGAACGACGCGGGCGGTTACTTCATCCACAAAGAATTCCCGATCGTCAAACGCACCGCCACCAGCGAACCTCTGAGAATGTGATTATGAGTGATGACCCGAGTAAAACGCTGCCGGCAGTGGAAGCTATGCGCGAAGACTGGGCCATCGTCGATCCTTTGATGGGTGGCACCAGGGCGATGCGCGAGGCTGGCGAGGCGTTGCTGCCGAAGTGGCCAAAGGAGGAGGGCAAGACCTATCAAGACCGCTTGAAGCTCTCGACGCTGTTTCCCGCGTACAGCGAGACGGTTAAGAACAGCACCGGCCGTGTCTTCGCCGAGCCAATCGTTCTGGGCAAGGACGTTCCTGTGCCGATTCAGGACCTCACAGAGGACTTCGACCGCCAAGGGAACAACCTCCAGGTCTGGGCCAAGTCCTACTTCAGTCAAGCGCTGTCGCACGGTCTGTGCCATGCCCTGGCTGAATACCCAAACATCAAGCCGAGTGGAGACACTGAGCAACTGGTGACCCAGGCTGATGCTCAAGCCGTGAAGGCTCGCCCGTACGCCATCATGATCCGCCCGCAACAGGTGCTCGGCTGGCGCGCGACCAACGAAGGCGGCGAACACGTCTTGACGCAGTTTCGTTACATCGAGTCGGTTGAGGAGGACGACGGCCTGTTTGGCGCAAAGTGCGTTACTCAGATTCGCGTGCTAGTGCCTGGTGCATGGGCGACTTACCGCGAACAGATCGACTCAAATGGAGCGAAGGCTTGGGTGATGCACGACCAGGGCAGCACGTCTCTCTCGCATATCCCGCTGAGCACGCTCTACACCGACCGCACCGGGTACATGACGGCTAAGCCGCCGTTGCTGGAACTTGCTCACCTTAATGTCAAGCATTGGCAGTCTCAAAGCGATCAGGACAACATCCTTCATATTGCTCGGGTGCCGATGCTTGCGGTGATCGGCCTCGATGAAACCGAGGTCATCGTTGTAGGTGCTGGCTCTGCCACTAGGTTGCCGAAAGACTGCGACATGAAGTGGGTCGAGCACACTGGGAAGTCGATCGATGCTGGCCGCACCTCTCTGCAAGACCTCGAAGACCAGATGCGTGTTGCCGGGGCCAAGCTGCTCCAGCGCGACAAGCAGGCAGTCAAGACCGCAACGCAGGCGGAAGACGAAGCTGCTCAGGAAATGAGCCCGCTCCAGACCATGGCCGGCAACCTTGAGGACTCGCTTGATCAGTTACTTCAGTTCTTTGCTGAGTTGTCAGGCGTACCAGAAGGTGGCCACGTTGAGGTCAATGGCAACTTCGACATCGACTTTGCCCCAGAAACTACCTTGCCCCTCCTGCTCAACATGGCAGTGGCCGGCAAGCTCTCCGATGAAACCCTCTTCACTGAATTCCAGCGCCGCAACGTGGTGTCTGGCGACAGGAAGTGGGAGGAGGAGAAGGACAAGATCGCAGCCCAGCCTAAGGCGCAGGTTGCGACGCTGACTGAAAAATGATTCACACGGCCTTGTCAATGACGGGGCTTTTTACTGCCGCTAGGCGGCCAACAAACCCAAGGGGTTAGCAGATGTTTATTTTCGGCAGATGGTATCCGCTGATGGCGGAAGAGAACGGCGGTGAAGGTGGTAATGGCGGTGGTGGTGGCGGGTCAGGCCCGGAAATCACTCCAGAGCTTCAGGCGATCATCGACGCTCGCGTTGGTGAGGCTGTAACCGGCCTGAAGACCAAAAACTCCGAGCTGCTGGGCAAGTTCAAAGAGACGAGCGACAAGCTCAAGACCTTTGATGGCATCGACCCTGAAGCAGTACGTGGGATTCTCTCTAAGTTTGCGAACGACGAGGAAGCCCAACTGATTGCCAAGGGCGACATCGACACGGTTCTGGCCAAGCGTGCTGACCGCATGAAGGCTGGTTTCGAAAAAGACCTGAAGGCCGCACAAGACGCTGCAACCCATGCATCGAGCCGCACCGAGAAGTTCGCCTCCCGCGTGCTGAAGGGAGAAGTGGTAGGAGCTGCATCCGAGGCTGGCGTGCACAAGTACGCCATGGAAGACGCGATGCTCGCCGCTGCCCGTGACTTTGAACTGGACGACGATGGCAACCCCATCGCTCGCGAGGGCAAGTACGGCAAAGACGGCAAACCGCTGACGCTCAAGGAGTGGTTTGCGGAAATGAAAGACTCCCGTCCCCACTGGTTCCCCGCTTCCGGCAACGGTGGCGGCGCGGGCCATGGTGGCGGTAGTGGCTCGAAAGTGATGACTCAGGCTGATTTCGATGCGCTCCCTGCCAAGCAGCGGGCTGCAGCGATGGATAGCGGCGTCACCATCAAAGGCTGATTCACACAACCCAATCCCCGGCCCGCCATGTGCGGGTTTTTTATTGTCTTAAGGAAACCGCCACATGGCCAACATCTTCACCGCTCTCCAGCCGGTTCTGTACAGCGCCGCTCAGGAAGTTTCGAACGAACCGTTTGGCGTGATCTCTGCGATCACCGCTGACTTTGATGACAAAGGCGTTGCCGTTGGCGACGCGGTCAAGGTCCCGGTCGCACCGATCCGCGCCGTCAAATCCTTCACCCCGTCGATGGCGATGCCAACCGGCGACGACGCGACCGCTGATGGCGTGTCCGTTCAGATCACCAACACTGACTACGTCGACTGGAACCTGACCGGCGAGCAGATCAAGTCGCTGGAAAACGCCGGCTCTGACAAAGAGTGGGTGCGCCAGATGATTGCCCAGGGCATGCGTGCTCTGCGTAACAAGGCTGAAGTCGCCGCCTGCACCGCGATCAAGGTCGGCGCCACCCGCGCAGTCGGCACCGCGGGCACTAACCCGTTCGCCTCGGATATCAACATCATCCCTGACGTGCGCAAGGTGCTGTTCGACAACGGCGCACCGATGGCTGACCTGCAGCTCTGCATCGATTCGAGCGCTGGCACCTCTGCCCGCAAGCTCGGCATCATCCAGCAGGCGTACCAGGCTGGTAACGACCAAGAGCGTCGCTCTGGCGATCTGCTGCGTCAGTTCGGCTTCTCGATCCGCGAGTCTGCCGGTATCACCGCGCACACCAAAGGCACCGGCACCGCTTACGTCACCTCCGGCTCGACCGGTATCGACGTACCGAGCGTTGCACTGGTGACTGGTTCCGGCACCGTGCTGGCTGGTGACGTAGTGACCTTCGCTGCCGACACTGGCAACAAGTACGTCGTGAACACTGGCGTAGCAGCTCCGGGCACCATCACTCTGGGTCGCCCTGGCGCTCAGATCGTGATCCCGACCGCTAACGCCATGACCATCGGCAACAACTACGTGCCGAACCTCGCGTTCGAGCGCTCGGCTGTTGTGGGCGTGATGCGCGCACCGATCATCCCGGCTAACCCGATCATCACCCAGACCATGATCAGCGACAAATTCGGCATGACTTACCTCCTGCTGCAAATCGCTGGTTACGGCATGACCACCTGGCAGCTGCACATCGCCTACGGCTTCAAAGTCGTTCAGGGCGAACATGTTGCGGTCGTCATGGGCTAAGGCCTGTACCTAGTTGGGGGCTTCGGCCCCCGGCTACTCAAGAGGAAGTGAATCATGGCTGGTTTGACTAAAGAGCAAAAAATAGCAAAGGCCCTGCTGGAAAAGGCCGTTGAACTGAGCGGCCTGAAGGCCGAAGAATTCAATCAGCTGTCTGCTGAAGAGCAGGCTGCATACACCACCAAGGCGCAAGAGGCACTGGATGCTGAGGCTTTGAACAAGGCTGACGCTTCCAAGAAGCCTGTCGATGAAGTGGTGGACAACTCCCACTTGATCACGGTCATCAAGGGCGGCGAGACCCTGGACGTACATCCGACTGCACTCGCCGACCACAAGCGCATGGGCTGGAAAGAAGCCTAACCAGAAGGATCGCTATGATGTCCAGAACCGCCGACAGTCCAGCGTCTTCCGCATACGCTGTAACCCCGAGCGACACTACTGTTCTCTCTCCTTTGCCTCGTTCTCTCTATATCGGTGCCGCTGGCAACGTTGCGGTTGTGCCTGAAGATGGCGCTACCTCGGTCGTGTTCGTGGCGGTATCGGCCGGGCAGATCTTGCCAATTCGCGCTAAAAAGGTCATGTCGGCCGGCACGACTGCCACCAGCATCGTGGCGATGTACTGATGATCGGCCTGGGCGCAAGTATCTGGCGCGGGGTCAAGGGCGTTGGCACCGTCGGCGGATCTGTCGCCTTGCCGGCGCCTACAACGGTCAACTTTACAGCCGCCCAGGTGTCACCCGGCTTTACCGGCTCCGTCAGCACCGCCAAGAACGCCGCCCGCATCTATGCCCGCGGCGCACTGACTCTGTGGTCTGGCTGGATCACCGGGACCGAGGCGAAACTGACAAACCCAAGTGACTTTGGCGATAACCCTGGGTCGATGGAAGTAGCGATCGATGGCGGCGCATTCTCTGCTGCGCCTAACGTGGCCTCGCTTTACACCCTGTTTACTGGCCTTCCTCATGCGACTCGATTCGTCGAAGTGCGCTGGGTCGAGGCGATGGGGGATGCGCCGTACATTGCGTCATCCGGCAACGTGCTCGCCGTCACTGGCCAGCCCCCAGCGTTGGCGACACTGTCCAACAAAATTCAAGTCGGCGCAGATTCATCGATCGGCTTGTACAGCGCAGCAGCACTGGCCAACAGCGCCACGTATACGCCCGCACTTCAGGCGCCGAAAGGCGAGACATACGGCTCCAACGTGGGCTCGGTCAAGATCAAGGGCGCCTTCACCAAGCTTGTGCTGACCCTTAACGGTAACCGAAAGGTCGGCGTCAGCAAGAACGGTGCCGCTCCGATCTTCTACGCCGTGGCAGATGAAGCCGGCGCTCCGCCGCGCGCACTCATCATCCCGTGCGATGGTTCGACCTCGACCTATAACGTGTGGGATGACGGTAACTTCAAAAACGGCGGATCCTTTGCCGTGGCGGTCGACTCGACGTTTCTGGATATAGGCACCCGCCGGCGCTTGGATCAATATGGCGACTCGATCACCTATGGCTCTGGCCCTGGGGCGACTTCGTCCGATACCGAAACGATGCGTGTTGCAGCGGCCATGGGGTTTGTTGGCAGCACGAACGGGATCAGCGGCCTAACGGTAGGCGCAGGCAAGACCATGCTCGACGCCGTGCTGCCACTGCGGACGGTCAACTCAACGGACGCGGCCATTCTTGCGCTGGGCGGCAACAACGCCGCCGATGGCATTGACGCGACGGAGCAGGCCGACTACGGGCTGTGCATCGACAAGCTGCTGGCCAAGGGTTATGGAAAGGTGCTTTGTCGTGGAATTTTGCCTTCGACTGATGGCTCCTCGACCCTGTCCATCCCGGCCAACGCCGCGCTCAAGGCGGTAGTGGATGCCAAAGCCAACCCGAACGTCATCTGGATCGAAACGGCCACTTGGTCGGGATACGAAGTCCTCGACGGCACTCACCCAACAGCGGCGGGATACGCCACTGTGGCCGGATACGCGCTCCCTGCCTACACGGCCGCGCTTGGCCTATAACCGAACTGAAAGAGGGCTGAAACATGCTTACCGATCTGCAGCTCTCTGATGTTCGGCGGTTTGCCGGCTACCCAATGCGAGGCGATGTGGCGCTCAGCAAGGATAACGACCTCGCTTGGGGCCAGGTGGCGCCGATTACATGGCAGGCACTGAATTACCGTCTCGCTACCCTTCGGCCAGAAGAAGAGGCGCGGGTGGTGACGTTCATCACCACACTTTCCGGCCTGGAAACTGATCTGCTGTCGTCCACTGATAACCTAGATACCGATCAAGCCGCTGTTTGGGTGCACAACAAGAACGAAGTCGCCGACCGGAACAAGCTTTACCGGATGTGGCGCCGTGAGATGTGTGCCTTTATTGGCGTCGAGCCTGGACCATCGCTCGGCACGGGCGGAATCAGCTTGGTAAGGGGCTGATATGGACGGTACAAAGCTTCAGGACAAGATTTACAAAGGTTATGGACAGGCAGCCAAGCGGATTGGCTTCGACTATCAGCAATTTCGCGCTACAAGCGCCAGTAACCCGCTGTCGTCAACCGCATTGCAGACGCTGCCTGCATCTTTCACTACCAAGTTCACGTACAGCGCCCCGAACAAATACGGCGAGGCGACGTGGTTGGGCCTGTTCGATGCACGCCAGTTCGTCGTCGGTGACTACCTGGTGGGCCGGCAGGGGACGTTCTTCATCGCCGCCATGCAGGACACGCTGCCGATCTACTGCGTGCAGACGAATCGCACCGTGAGCGTTCGCCGCGATGTGCAGGACCAAAGCATTGGACTTGGCTCCTACTCAGGCGGTACCCGGGCGACTGAAGTTGTCCTGATGGATGGCTGGCCCTCCAGCATTGTGCAGGGGACCAAAGGTGAGACAAACGACGTCAAGCTGCCATTGGACGTGAAAACACCGTGGTGGGCGATCCTCATGCCGGCTTACCCGGGCATCATCCTGCGCACCAGCGACGTAATTAGGTGCGAATTGGGACGTAAATACGTGATCTCGAGCGCTGAACTGACCGATATGGGCTGGCGCATCACCGCAATGCAGGCGCAGGTGTGATATGGCGAGCCTTACCGACGTACTGAAGCAGGTCGCCGCCCAGGTCGCCGCGGTGGTCTATCCAAGCGGCACAGGCCAGCCGAGTGTTGCCGGCATCCCGCTGAGGGTTTACCCGGGCTGGCCTGTGCCGAACCAGCTTGAGACGGATCTTTCCAATGGCTGGGCCCACATCAGCATCTTCCCGCACGGCAAGGATCGCAAAACTACCAGATACCTGGGCCGGACGTGGACTCCACTGACGGCGCCGGTGCACACGCTGGTGATGACGGTGGCAGCGTCTGTTGTGACGCTGTCGGGCACTATCTCGCCCCAGAACATCCTGATCAACCTGAACGGCTTCAGCTACGTGTACGCCGTTCAGCAGTCAGACACGCTAACGACTGCGGCCACCGCGTTAGCCTCGATGATCCCCGGCGCCTCTAGCGCTGGCCCGGTCATCACGCTCACAGGTGCCCATGGAGTCTTTGCCAGGGTCGGCGGCTTCGGTACTGCCTACAAGGAGACGAAGCGCCAGGAACAGCCGGTGCAGATAACCGTATGGGGCAACAGCCCGCAGGCGCGTGATGCAGTGGCAAGCCCGCTCGACTCCGCGCTGTCAGACAACAACAACATCTCGTTCATTGACGGCTCGTTCGGTGTGATCACCGGCAACGGCCAGTTGATGACCGATCAGCTCCAGAAAGCCGACCTGTACCGGATCGATCTGTTCTACATCATCGATTACGCAACAACGCAAACGATGCAAGCGGCCGAGGCCATTGCGCCGGTGCTGGAAATCGACAACGCCCAGACCGGGCTTCCTGAAATCATTCGAAACCCTTGAGGCCCACCATGAGCGATACCCCAGACGTCCCGTCCGTAAAGACCAAGTCGGCACCGTACAAGCTGGTCGTAAAGTTTGCCTTCGCTGACTACCAAGTCGGCCAAGAAATCTCCGATGCCGCTGAAGTTGCTGCCGTCCTGGCCGGTGACTGCGACGGTAAGGTCCTGAAAGTCGCCAACGCCTAACAAGCGAAACCCACACACAAGAAGCCGCCCACTGAGGCGGCTTTTTCATTAGGAGGACGCCATGCCCATTTACCCGGCAGGCAGCTTGAACACGGCGGCACTTCAGGCCCCGGACCTTTACATTCAAATCGTTCCGCCGAAGACCCGTTTCATCAACGGCGTGGCCACTGACATCCTGGGCATCGTCGGCATTGCTGACTGGGGCCCGGTGAACAGCGCGACCTTGATCGGCTCGCCGGGTGATGCCTCGCAGAAGTTCGGCACCCAGACCGTGCGCAAGTACGACCTGTGCACCGCGATCGCTGTGTCGATCCAGGGCGGCGCCTCGAACATCCGCGCCGTTCGGGTCACCGATGGCACTGATACCGCAGCGACCGGCACCCTGAAGGATACGGCGGCTGCAACCGGCGCAACCCTGACCGCGTTCTACACTGGCACCCTGGGCAACTCGCTCAGCGCGACCCTGGCCACTGGCTCGGCTGCATCGAGTTGGAAACTGACAATCTCGTTGCCTGGCGTATCACCTGAAGTGTTCGACAACATCACAGGCTCCGGCCTGGCGCTGTGGCAGAACATTGTCAGTGCGGTCAACAACGGTCAATCCGGCGTCCGTGGACCTTCGCAGCTGGTGGTGGCCGCCGTTGGCTCTACTGCGCTGGCCCCTGTTGCGCTGACCCAGACCATCGCCTTCACGACCGGCACCTCTGGCAACACCACGCTGACCGATGCGGTTCTGGTGGGTGTTGACGGCGTCATCGGATCGGCTCGCAAGGGCATGTACTCGCTGCGCGGCACCGGTGCCCAAGTCGCCAACCTGGTGGATGTCACCGACAGTACCCAGTGGCCAACCATGCTGACCTACGGCTTGTCCGAAGGTTGCTACATGGTTACCCAAGGCGTTGCAGGTGCTTCGTACACCACCGTCGCCACCGCGCTGACCACTGCGGGCTGTGACAGCTACGCGCTGAAAGTGCTGTCGGGCGATTGGGTCTACTGGCAGGATCAGGTGAACGGTCAGCAGCGCATGATTGCGCCGGCTACCTTCTCCGCTGCCAAGATTGCCTCGCTCGCTCCGCACCAGAACGCCCTGAACAAAGCGATCACCAACGCGGTGTCGACTCAGCGCAACCTGGCACAGCAACCGTACAGCATTGCCGAGATCGGCGCGATCAACGCTGCGCGTCTGGACGTCATCACCAACCCGTGCCCGGGCGGCAGTTACTTCGGCCATCGTTCTGGCCTGAACTGCTCCAGCAACTCGGCGGTGAACGGCGACAACTACACCCGGATGACCAACTTCATCTCGCTGACCATTGCCGCCTCGTTCGGCGGGACTATCGGGCGACTTCAAACGCCTGATGTTCGCCGAGAAACGAAGTCAACGATGGAAAGCTTCCTCGAGACATTGCGTCTCCAAGGCATGATTGGTGACGCCAACGGCGGCCCTGCGTTCTCGGTGCAGATCGACGCAGCCAACAACCCTGACGCACGCGTTGCCCTGGGCTACATGCAGGCCGACGTGCAGGTCAAGTACCTGTCGGTAATCCGCTACTTCCTCGTCAACCTCGAAGCCGGCCAGTCTGTCTCGATCGTTGCATCCGCCACCCCGCGCACCTAAGCGCTCAAACCACCGTCCAGCCCGGTTTAGCGCCGGGTTTTTCATTTGGAGAACGCCATGCAAGGTGGATACAACACGGGTAAGGATGTCTCGATCGACATCAACACCCCGAACGGGCCAATCCGGCTCAGCAAGCTGATGAACTTCGACTCCAAGCCGAAGGTGACCAACCAGGAAATCACCCCGCTCAACGGCCAGACCGACGAGCTGATGATCCCGAAAGGCTGGACCGGCACCTTTGAAGCTGAGCGCGTCGATTCGACCCTCGACGATTGGTGGGCGCAGTTCGAAAGCGACTACTACAACGGCGTCAACCAGAACCCGGCAACCATCACCGAAACCATTCAGGAAGTCGGCGGCGGCGTGACCACCTGGCGCTACACGAACGTGATTCTGAAGCTTGAGGATGCCGGTAAGAAGGAGGGCGACAAGACGATTCACCAGTCCATGTCCTTCACCGCTCGCCGTCGGATCAAGGTTTAACCCGTTATGCATGGCAGCCCGGCAGGGCGCGGGACTCGTCACCCCGCACGCCATGCACCTTTGACGACTCGCTGACCAGAGGAAGTACCAATGGCTACCGTAAACGTTACCGAATCCGCTGCACCTGTTCATGTTGACCAGAAGCCGAAGTTTGTTTCGATTCAGGACAGCCGTGGCCGCACTATCCAATTGCGCAACCTCGACCCGCTGCAGAAGTCACGAATCGTGATGGCTGTGGGAGGTGATCTGGCGTCGAACCAGGTCTACATGGGCGCCTTTGCGCTGCCCGCCGCTTCAGTGGTCTACATCGATGACGTTGGTTTTGGCCTGCCTCAGACCCTCAAACAGGTCGATGCAGTGCTGGCCGAGCTGGGCGTTGAAGGTATGGAAGCCATCGAGAACCACATGATGGCTGAATACAAGGCCGCTCAAGAAAAGCAAGAGGCTGAATCCGCTGCCCAGGCGCTTAGCGCTGAGCAGGTCGCCGCAAAAAACTGACAGAGGACCCCGATTTTCGCAGCCGCTGCTGGCTGGTGAAGAACGGGGTTCCTTTCGATCGGATTTTTGACTGCGGGCTTCTGGCTGATTACGAGCGAATGGCCTTCTCAATCATGTTTTCCGAGTTCGAGGGCGCCGGAGTCTGGAACTGGTCCAGCATGCAGTTCGACAAGAAGGATTGACCATGGAATTCAAGAGTTTGGGCAGCCTTGCGCTGCACATGGCCGCCCAGGAAGTCGCGTTGCTGGCCAGCCTGCATGAAGGGCTTGAGAAGTGCGCGGTGCGGGTTGAGACGACAGCCAAGGATGAGATCGGCCATTACCAGTCAGGCATCGGACCGTTCCCGGCGTGGGCAGACCTTGCGGATTCGACCGAAGAGCACAAGGCAAAGATGGGCTACCCCTCCGATGCCCCGCTGCTTGCCAGTGGCGATATGCAGAGAAGCATCAGCCACGCTACGCACATGCTTGAGGCGGTGATTGGCTCCACTGACGAGAAGATGGTCTATCACGAATTCGGAACGCCAAAGATGTCGGCGCGCCCAGTGATGGGGCCCGCGGTGCTGCGCAACAAGGAGTACATCCGGCGAGTGCTGGGGATGGCCACCGTTTCCGGTTTGGTCGGCGGCTCAGTGATTCACAAGTCGCTGGGCTACGACTCTACTCCGTGACCCACATCGGGCCGTTCTCGGTCTTGACTTGCGTGTACACGCCTTCTCGCTTCAGCACCTTGTACTGGCCGGCGAGCGGCTTGCACATGTAAGTCGACAGGTTGACCAGCGATTCGCGCATCTCGGCACGCTGCGCAACGTAGTGCGGGTTGTCGGACAGGATGTTCTGCATCAGCACCTGGCGCGACTGTTGGGTGCCTTGGTCCTCGCAGCCATATTCACCGTCCAGCTTCAGTTCGGCTGCCATTGCTGCAGACGATAGTGCGGCCACCGCCAGGAAGATCAGTGTTTTTTTCATGCGTTCACCGAATGAAGATTGCATACAGCGCAAAACCGATGGCGCCAAGCGCGCCGCCGGCGAAGACCAGCCCAAGGCTGCATAGCGTGAACAGCAACAGACCGTTCTGGATGCCGAGGGCGGCCCTCACCGGCTCGCCAACCTCGGCGATGCGTCTGCCGCGCCATTCGTATGTTCGAAATCCATTTGCCATGTGATGCACCCACAGAATAGGAATTGTCATTATGGCTTTTGAGGCGTACTCGGTAGCCGTCAAGTTGTCGCTGATCAACCACGTCAGTGCCGGCATGCTTATGATCAGCAAAAGCCTCGCCACGACTGGCCAGGATGTCGACAAGCTCAATGCTAAGCTCGCATCGATCGGTAAGCAAGGCGCCATCGGGGGCCTCATGGTGGCCGGCGGGCTTGGGATTGCCGCGATGTTCAAGGCTCCGCTCGACGAGGCGAAGAAATTCCAGAACGAGGTTGAGCGCTTCCGCTCACTTGGCCTGGGCGACAAGGTGACCACTGACGCGGTGAAGTTCGCTAGCGGCATGGACACCTACGGCACCAGCATCCGCGAGAACCTCGGTCTTCTGCGGGATGCGCAAACCGTTTTCGGGGACTTCCAAGAAGCCAAGATGGTGGTTCCCCTGCTGTCCAAGATGAAGTTTGCCAACGCCGCACTGTATGGCGACGAAGGCGGCGCGATGAAAGATCGTGCCTTCATGGACATGCTAAAAGTCATCGAAATGCGTGGTGGTCTGGCCAGCCAAGAGGCCTTCACCAAGCAGGCTAACATGGTTCAGCAGGTTCAGACCGCAACAGGTGGCCGCGTCGGCGCCAATGAGTTCCTGAACTTCATCAAGACCGGTGGCGTGGCAGCCAAGGGAATCAAGGATGAGAACTTCTACTACGGCATGGAGCCGCTGATTCAGGAGATGGGCGGCTCACGGGTCGGTACAGGACTGATGTCGGCCTACCAGAACCTGGTGCAAGGACGTACTACGCAACGCGCGGCCAATGAGTTGATGCGCATCGGCATGCTTGACCCAGGGAAAGTCGATTACGACAAGGTCGGGAACATCAAGCAAATCAAGCCCGGCGCCGTTAGCGGCTCCGACATGATGGTGGCTGACCCGTTCAAATGGATGCAGTCGGTGATGCTGCCAGCCTTCGCCGCCAAGGGGATTACCGACAAGCAGGCGATCCTCAATGAAATCGGTGCGATCTTTACCAACCGCACGGCTTCTCAGCTCTATTCGACGATGTTCCTGCAGCAGGCCAACATCGAGAAGAACATGAAGCTGAACGCCGGCGCCGCGGGCATCGACGAGCTGACGAAAAACGCCAAGACTACGCTGGCCGGCAAGGAAATTGAGTTCGGCGCCAAGTGGAGAGACCTGATGCTCAACCTCGGCGCCGTGGTGTTGCCCCTGGCGATCAAAGCGCTCGACAAGCTGAACCCTGCTTTGAAAGATCTGGCTGGGTGGATGGACAAGAATCAGGGCGCAGTTAAAGGGATCACGTACGCGCTCCTGGGCCTTTCTGCAGCGCTCATCACTGGCGGCCTTATCAACCTGGTGCTGGCCGCTGGCCGCGGATTCTTGCTGCTCGGCAAAGCCTTGCTGTTCGTGTCTTCCGGCGCGCTTGCACCGCTGGTGCCGTGGATCGCGCGCATGGGGACTTACCTTGTGGTGTTCATCATGAACATCGGCAAGGCAGTAGCGTTCCTCGGTCGCGCACTGTTGATGAGCCCGATCGGCTTGGTCGTAACGGCTATTGCTCTGGCCGCGTTCCTCCTCTGGAACAACTGGAAGGAGATCAGTGCCTCGCTGAAGCTGATGTGGAATGACATGAAGACCGGATTCGTCAAGCTGTTCAATGGTGATATCGGCGGGGCCTTCAAGTCCTTCGCGCTCGTGTTCCTGACTGGCTGGCAGACGATCTTCAACACGCTGATCGCCGGCGCCAACCTGATCCTTCCCGCATCGATGCAGATCTCGAAGACGACCTTCGCCGATGATTTCAGGGGAAAGTCTCAGGCGCGCGAACCTTGGTCGCCTTTGGTGGCTCCGGTTCCGGGCAAGTCCGCCGGCAAGGAAGACCAGAACATCAATCTGTACCTGGACGGCAAGAAGCTGACGGACGTCGTGATTCAGCGTGCGGCCAAGGAAGCGGCCAAGCCACGGACCGGAACGCAGGGCTTCGACCCTACCCGCAGCATGCTGATGCCAGGAACTCCGAGCACAGCCTACCCGAGGTGATCAACGATGGGCTTTACGAGCTTCCTGGACAACTTCGCTCCGGGCGGGGATCCGTTTGCCACCCGATTGATCGTCGGCGATGTCGAGTTCACAGGCCTGGAGGTTCCAGAGGCGGTGACGATCGGCGCCAAACAGCGGTTGGTCGTACATAAGCTGGTGGGTGGCAAGCGCGTCGTCGATGTTTTGGGGCTGGATTACAAAAACATCAACTGGTCCGGCTGGATGACGGGCGCAACGGCCGGCGATCGAGTCACGGAGCTGGAAACGCTGCGCGATCTCGGCCAGCCGCTCACATTCAACATGGACGGCTATTACTTCAGCGTCCTGATTGAAGACTTCGAGGCGCGCTTCGAGCATGTCTACCGTCGCTACTACAGCATTGATTTGCTGGTCGTGGCGCGCCTGGATGCGCCGGTTACCGAAAACGCGCTGGCCGGCACGCTCGACGCGCTGATCAACAGCGACGTCGGAGAATCGCTTGGCCTGGCCAGCATCATCAATTCTGATGCGGTCACCAGCACGATTAATACCGTTAAGGACGCCGTTTCGCAGGTGCAAGGGTTCGCCAATGCCACCATCGACACCATCCAGACGGTGATTCGTCCGCTGGTGGCCGCTCAGGCCGTGGTGCAGTCGGTCATTGCTCAAGTGGGCGCGTCGGTCAACGACATCACCACGCTGGGCGGCCTGGTGCCGGGCAACCCGGTAGCGACCGCAGCCAGGAACGTACTGCGCCAAGGCGCTGCGCTGACCCAGCTGGCGCCGCTGTATCAGATGCAGAGCGTACTGGAGCGGATGCAGAAAAACGTTCTGGCCGGCCCGCTGGCTAACGGCACCTCCAGCGTCACCACCAGCAATTCCACGCTCCAGAAGGTGGCTGCCGACAGTTACGGCGACCAGTCACGCTGGACCGAGATCGCCGCCGCCAACAGCATCGTCGACCCTCAACTCGACGGCATCCAGACGATCAAAATCCCAGTAGGTGAATAAGTGGACCTGAATACAGCCGAGACAGAGCAAATCGTCCGGCAGGTAGCCGGCCGCCTGCTTCTCAATGGGGTTGAGGTGCCGTTTGTGTCCTGCGATATCGACAGTAACGCCTTCTACTCGGCGGACACCTTCGCGGTGCAGTTTGCGCGCGATGACATGCCGCCACCCTATAACACGGTGCAATGGTGGGGCGCGCAGACATCGATCGAGGTGTCCATTTCCATTGGGCTTATCGACAGCAATATCGAGGACTGGCGGACGCTGATTGTTGGCACGGTGGACCGCCTGAGCGTTCCGATGAGCCGTTTTGAGGTCAACCTTGACGGCCGCGACTACACCAGCAAGTTCATCGACACGAAGACCAACGAGAAATTCGCCAACATGACCACCAGCGAGGTCGCCACCCTGTTGGCGAACCGCCGCGGCCTGAAGCCTGTAGTGACGGCCACCGCCACGCAGGTGGGCGGGATCACCAAGTGGGATCACGCGCACTGCACGGATGAGCGCACCGAGTGGGACTTGCTGGCCTACTTCGCCGGGTTGGACGGATTTCAGGTCTACGTGATGGGCGACGAGCTGCACTACGAGCCGGCGCTTGATCCAGACACCACTGACCAATACCTGATTCGCTGGGTTGAGCCCGGCGAACTGGCTTACCCGCAGTGCAACACGTCCGACGACCTTACGTTTGAGCGCGACCTTACCCTGGCTCGCGGCGTGACGGTGCAGGTCCTGTCCTACAAGGACGGGAAAACCTACAAGGCGACCTACCCGAACAACTCGGCCAAGGGGATCTCACCAGGGCAGGCTGTTGCCAGGCGCCAGGTCTACGAGATCAAGCGCAACGGGCTCGACCAGTATGCCGCGCAGCAACTGGCGCAGAAGATTCACAAGCAGATCACCAATCACGAGATGCGCATGTACGGCTCTTTGCCGGGCGACAACTCGCTGATGCCGAACACCATCGTTCGCGTCGAAGGGACGGGCTCGGGCTTCGACCAGCTGTATTACGTCGATTCGGTTCGTCGCTCACTGAGCTTTGAATCGGGCTACACCATGAGCCTTTCGGCCAAGAACCATAACCCTAACTCAATGGTGCAGCCGTGATTGCAGACCTTGCCAATGCTATGCGGCAGCAGCAGTCGGATGACCTGACTGGCCCGCGCACCGGGACGATCACCAGCTATGACCCTGCAAACGGGGTGGTGAAGGTCGCCATTCAACCCGAAGGTCGAGAGACCAACTGGATGCCGCTCGACTGCCCTGGGGTCGGCAATGGCTGGGGGGTGCAGATCGGCCCGCAGATCGGCGACGAGGTGACCGTATCGTTCGACTCCTCAGACGCAAACCTCGGGAAAGTGATCTGCAGACACACAAATAGCCAGAGCCTGCCGATGCCCGTTCCCTCCGGTGAAATCTGGATGGTCCATCAGTCTGGGGCGTTGCTCAAGTTCAACACGGACGGCACCGTGTCGCTCCATTCGGAGGTTGCCATCAACTATGACGCCCCGGCGCACCACTTTACTGGTGGCCCCGTAACGATGGACCACACCCTCACCGTGACGGACAGCACAGGGATAGTGGTCACTGGAGGCGACGTCAAGGCCGACACGATCAGTTTGAAACTGCACAAAACCAGCCAAGTGCAATTTGGCACCGGGACATCAGGAGTGCCTGTGCCATGAAAGATTTGAATCACTACGTCGGCGACGACCTTTCGTTGTCGCCGACCGGCAGCCTCTCACCTGTCGAGGGCATGGAGCGCGGCAAGCAGCGCATCCTTCGGCGACTGATCACCAACCCGGGCGACTACATTTTTCACCCGGAATATGGCGCAGGCCTGGGCCGATACGTTGGCGCGCTGACGAACATTCCCGAGATCATCTCCCTGATCCGCGGCCAGATCCTGCTGGAAGACTGCGTGATGAAAAAGCCCGCCCCGGTCATTTCTGTCACACCGTCGAATGAAACCCTCTCCGTCAATATCAGCTACACCGACTCTGCCTCAGGCGAGCCGGTGACGCTCTCGTTTGAGGTAAATCGCTGATATGGCATCGCTAAATATCAAGGACTTCACCACGCTGGTTCGGGACCAGGTGACGGCCATCCAAGGCCGCGCCGCCGGGCTCGTCGATTTCACCATTGGCTCTTTGTTGCGGGCTATTACAGAAAGCAACGCCAGTATTCTCCAGTGGCTGCAGCAGCTGATCGTCACGCTGCTGGCTACCACCAGAGCATCTACGTCTTCTGGCGCTGATCTTGACAGATGGATGGCTGACTTCGGCTTTTACCGGCTCTCGGCAAGCTTTGCGACAGGCAGCGTCACCTACTCTCGGTTTACCCCGACCAATCCGGCGCTGATTCCTATCGGCGCCCTGGTCGGCTCGACTGATGGCTCGCAGCAGTTTTCGGTAACGATAGACACCACCAACGTGCTGTACAACGCCACGCTGGGCGGCTATCTGATCCCGGGCGGAACGGCATCGGCGACGGTGCCCGTAATCGCCAGCACTGCAGGCGCTGCGGGTAACGCGCTGGTCGGGACTGTCACGGTGATCGTCGGCAGCATCCCGGGCATCGACACTGTCACAAACACGACCGTGTTCGCCAATGGCGTTGATCCTGAGACGGATGAAGCCTTCCGCGCACGCTTTGTGTTGTGGGTTCAGTCCTTGTCGAAGGCCACCAAGGCCGCCATCGGCTTTGCGCTGTCCTCGATGCAGCAGGGCGTCTCCTACACCTTGACTGAGAACCAGGATTACAGCGGTAACACGCTGTACGGTTACTTCTACGCCGTGGTTGACGATGGCAGCGGGGCGCCTTCCGGGGCGTTTCTGGTGTCCGCTGCGGCCGCCATCGAATCGGTTCGCGGGTTCACTACCCGATACGGTGTGTTCGCCCCCGTTCTGGTGACGGCCAACGTTGCGATGACCATCACCACCGACCCATCGGTGACGCACAGCGTTGTCGTGGCGCAGGTTACCACGGCGATCCAGGCTTACATTTCCAGCCTCAAGCTGGGCCAGATCCTGCCCTATACGCAACTTGCGGCCATTGCATACGCGGTGACGCCTGCCATCACCAACGTTTCCGGTGTTCTGCTCAATGGCGGCATCGCGGATGTCGGTGCAACCAATAAACAGGTCATCCGACCCGGCACAGTAGCGGTGGCTTAAATGAGCGTTGGCGACCAAACGGACATGTTCGGCCGGCTGAAGAGCCTTTTGCCTCCAGGCTGGTTCGGCGACAACAACCCCGTCAGAGACGCGCTGCTGTGGGGCTATGCCCAAGCGCTCTCCTGGGGTTTCACCCTCTACCTGTACGCCAAGAACCAGACGCGGATCAAGACGGCTACCGACGGCTGGCTTGATTTGATCGGGCTGGATTTCTTCGGAAACAACCTGTTGCGCTACGCCACGCAGCTCGACCAGAGCTATCGAAACCGGATTCTGATCAACATTTTCCGTGAGCGGGCAACACGCCGAAGCATCGACCAAGTCCTGTTCGATCTGACCGGGCGGCACCCATTGATTATTGAGCCGGCCAAGCCAGACGACTGCGGTTGTCTTGGCATCACGCTCGGGCTCGGTGTGGCGGGGCCTGTCGGCTCTATCAGCTGTCCCTATCAGGCGTTTGTCACTGCCTACAGGCCAAGCGGCAGCGGCGCGGCGAACTGGCCGGGGCTAGCCACCAATTGGTTCGGGCTCTCGCAGACCAGCGCCCTGGTCCCGGCCTCACAACTGTTCGCCGATGTATCCGACGCCGATATCGTCGCCGCCATTGAAGCCACCAAGATGTATGGCTCCACGGTCTGGTATCGAATCACCAGCTGATTTCACTCATTCAACTCTATGCCCGCCTTGAGCGGGCTTTTTATTGGGGATTCCATGGACAGACAGATCGTTTACCCGGGCCAGATTCTGCCGGAAACCAGCCTGCTCCAGATGGCAAAAGACGCCATGATCGGTGTGGCAAAACTTTCCGCGGCAGTTCTCGGCACCAGCACCATGGCCAACGGGTTCGCCGTTACGCCCACTGGTCCGGCTTCGCTGCAAGTGATTTGTGCTCCTGGCGAGATTTACAGCCTGACCAGCATTGACGCACTGGCGTTCTCTACGCTCCCCGCGGACACCACACACTCGATCATGAAGCAGGGTATCCTGCTCGATGGCGTGACGCTGAGCTGCCCAGCCCCGGGCACCACTGGCCAATCCATCAACTATCTGGTGCAAGTGACCTATCAGGACACCGACTCCACGCCAGTGCTCTTGCCGTATTACAACAGCGCCAACCCTGCCATGCCTTATAGCGGTATGGGTAACAATGGCCTGACGCAGAACACCAACCGGAAGGGCGCAGCAGTTGTGGCAGTGAAGGCTGGTGCCTCGGCCGTCACTGGCAGCCAAGTTACCCCGGCTCCTGACGCTGGCTACATTGGCCTCTATGTCGTGACTGTGGCCTTTGGCCAAACGACCATCACTGCGGGCAACATCGCCCAGTACAGTGGCGCACCGCTGCTGCCCGCGGGCCTGCTGCAGTCGATGCAGTCCGGTCAGACGCTGAACGCCAATGACATTGGCACCGCCAACACCTACGCCGCCAACTTCACGCCGGCTATCACCTCGCTCACTGACAAGATGCGTGTTTGCATCAAGGTCGCAAACGCCAACACTGCGGCCAGCACCTTCACGCCGGCCCCTGGCGTAATTGCCGCCGCTCCGATTGTCGGCGCTGCTCATGCTGCGCTTCAAGGCGGGGAGATGGTTGCGACTGGCGATGCATGGCTGCAGTGGAATAGCTCGGTCGGCGCCGGCTCCTGGGTGTTGACTGATGCCACTGGCGGTGGCGCTCAAGTGGCAACTGCCACGAAAAGCCAGCACGCCGTACCGCTTGGCCAGGCCCAAACCTTGGTGGCGGCCGGGCCGACTCTGCAGGGTCTCTTCAAGAACTTGGTGCTGTCTACCACAGGTCTCAGCGCCGTAGTCACCGTCTCTGCCGACGAGCTGGTGGTCGAGAACAGCTCGAACCAATATCAAACGCTGCGCGGCATCAGCATTGCCCCAAGCTTCGCCAATGCCGGCGCAAACGGCCTTGACGTCGGCGCGGGCAGCTCTCAGACCGTACTGACGTGGTACTACGTCTGGGTCATCTGGAACGGCACTACAACGGCAGGGCTGCTCTCGCTGTCGTCAACTGCTCCTACGCTTCCTTCTGGCTACACGCATAAAGCCAGGGTTGGCGCAGTGCGCACGGACAACACCGGTAGCAAGTTCCCGTTCAGCATCATTCAGTACGGCCGCCGCGCGCGGTACAAGGTGGCGCCGGGGTCGAACACCACTATATTGCCTGTCGTGGCCGCCGGCGTTCAGGGGACGATCGGTGTTACGGCTGTAATTGTTAACAGTGTAGCTCTCCCCGTACCCCCGACAGCAGCGAGCATCACTGTTTCTATGTTTGTACTTAGTGGAACCATACAGATTTCGCCAAACTCAAATGTTTCCGTTGGCGCTGGTTCTCCGGCAGTTACATCAAGTTCTTCGGGTGGGAACGTGGTGTTGCTTGCTGACATCATGTTCGAAACACCGGCAATTTATTACGCTGGCAACGTAGCGGCGGCTAGCTGTACCGCAAGTTGCGCAGGATGGGAGGACACTATATGAGTGCGCCAGGATATGCCGTAAGAAAGGACAAGCTTGGTTTCCGATGCGTTGAAAATGAAAGTGGAGTTAGTGATAACGAGGTTTTTTCGAAAGAACCGCCAGATTTTGCAACCGTACAAACTAAAGGTGAGGTACAAGCCAGGCGCAGGGCAGCATATTCTCTCGAATCGGACCCGATAAAAAACGAAGCCGATTATGATGCCCAGGCTGCAGGCCTGGAACCAGACTACGCAGAATGGATATTGGCAGTGTCCGCAATCAAGGCCAGATACCCACTCCCTGCGTGACCTATGTGGCCAAGGATGGCGTAATTTATGTGGCGGGCGCGGGGTATTTTCCAGATTTCAAGTGCCTGCCAAGACTCATAACCGGCGCCTCGACAAACTTGAAGAAAAAGTATGTAAACAAAATAAGCGCAGGAAGTGTAACCAAGAGCAGCAAGGCTAACTGTTTGCTTTGTGTTGTTATTCCAAGGCGCGGCGCAATTACTTGAAGTGAGAAGTCCGCAAAAATGCCATGGAACATATACAGAGAATAAGACAGAACTCCAGCTGTATATAAGATTTTTTTGGAAAACTCGTTTATTTTAAATTCAGTGTTCAGCACTGCAAAACAACACGCTGCACACGCGGCGGTGAACGCTAGCCGAGTCCAGCCATAAATAATATTTATTTGGTTTCCCGATGCTGGGTAAAAACAGAAGACCGCTATTGATGCAAAAAGTATTAGTGTATTAGATCTGTTACCCATTAGTTTATGGGTTGTGCTCACCCATGCGATTGCCACCCCCGCGAAAAACAGAAATGCCTGATTCATCGGATCAATGTACGTATACCACTGATCACCAAAATCTAACGATGGGGTTAACTTGATAAATGCGAAATACCAATAGATAGAAAAGCTCAACAATAAAGATATGATCATTAGTGTCGGTCTGAACCTTGGTAACATCATGACTAATGGGAAAAATGCATAAAAAACCATCTCATTTCCGATTGACCATCCGCCTGTAGTTAAATAGTCTCCAGGCTTGGTGAATCCGAAACTTAGAGTGAAGTTCGAGATGATTTTGTCATCAGTGATCTCGAAGGATGGAGACATAACAGATACCATCCAAATCAACAGCGTACAGGCTACCCAGAAGGCTGGGATAAGTCGAAGGTAGCGCTTTGCCACAAAGTAAAAAATGTCGATAACGCCCCATGTTGAACTTTTGTATGCGATAAAAAGCGACATCCCGCTAACGATGTAAAATGTCGACACCCCATATATACCAAGTCTCCCAATTACAGAAGAAGGGTCGGGAACACCAATAGTCCAACTCATAAAATGATAAAGCAAAACGGAAAGCGCCATTAATCCGCGCAGGTAATCGATAGAGTGGATTCGATGCATATTCACATCCTTGTTCAGCCAGGGTTATTTATGACGCTGGTCTTATGTGGCTGGCAATAAAACGTATGATACCTGATTGACGTTTGCTCTTCCTTCCTAAATACGAACCAACATTCGCGCCTCGCTATCCGCGTAATGCGAATTTATCACGCCCGGAGAAAATCATGCTCGACATCTGCAAGGCGCTCGTCCAGTGGGTCTTCCTGCTGGTGTCGAACCTGATTCTTGATCTGCTGGGGTTGTTTGTGGTGGCTGCGGCGATCCCGTTCCGCGTGCCTGGCGTCAGTGGCAGCGATGGGCGCCCGATAGTCAACCTGCCAAATTGGGTATGGCTGTTCGGCAACGACTACGACGGCCTGCTAGGCGACAAGCGCGGCTGGTGGGCGGCCAATACGCCCTTCGGCTGGCCGGTCGACTCGTTCAAGGCGATGTGGTGGTGGGCTGCCGTGCGCAACCCGGTCAACAACATGCGCTTCGTCAAGTTGTGGCAGGCGCCGATCAAGGGCAGCACGATCACTTACCGCGGCGACTACACCGTCGAGGACAGCCCGGGCCAAGCCGGTTGGCAGTTCGTCAACGTCGAGAACGGCGGAAAGCACTGGTACGGCTTCTATTGGGTTCACCAGTGGAGCGCGGAACACGCTTTCGTTGTGCGCTTCGGCTTCAAGGTCAAGCCAAGCCATGCGGGAACGACCGAAGAGCCCAAGGGCATGACCACCAAAATCAATTTCTACAAGGCGATCTGACATGCCAATCACCGCTCAGCAGTTGCTGCAGATCCTCCCGAACGCCGGCAAACAAGCCGGCGTTTTTGCGTCTGCGCTGAATTTGGCCATGGATCGCTTCCAGATCAACACCCGTTTGCGTATGGCGGCGTTCATTGCCCAAGTGGGTCATGAGTCTGGCCAGTTCCGCTATGTACGTGAGCTCGGCGGCGACCAGTACCTGAGCAAGTACGACATCGGCCCATTGGCCAAGCGCTTGGGCAACACGCCCGAGGCGGACGGGGACGGGCAGAAGTACCGTGGCAGGGGCCTGATTCAGATTACCGGGCACGACAACTATCTGGCATGCAGCAAGGCACTTTTCGGCGACGACCGTCTGTTGCGCACGCCTGAACTCCTCGAACAGGCGGAGTGGGCGTGTAAGTCTGCGGCGTGGTTCTGGAACTCGCGCAATCTGAATGCTTTGGCTGACTCCGGATCCTTCGAGATGATCACCCGGCGCATCAACGGTGGGGTCAATGGTCTGGCTGAGCGATTGGCCTTCTATAACGTAGCTCTGAAGGTACTGGCATGAACGCACTCCTGCTGAAGATCCTTCCTTATATAGCTGCGGTGCTGTTGGTTCTGGGCGCTCTGTATGGGGCCTACCGCCACGGCGTGAGCGTCACAAGCGCGACATGGCAGTCGCAATGGAGCGCACGCGATACGCGGGACGCACAAGCCAGGGAGGTAAACGAGGCCGCCGAGCGCACAAAGGAGCAGGCCTATCAACAGTCAATCAACAAGGCGATCCAGAATGGCCAACAGATCATTGATCAAGTCACTGCCGATGCTGTCACTGCTCGCGCTTCTGCTGACAGCCTGCGCGGGACAGCCGACGCCCTTGCCGCTCGACTCGCAGCCAGTCAGGCCAGCGGCCATTCCTGCACTGCCGCCACAAGCGCAGCAGCTACTCGTGCCATCATGGTGTTTGCCGACGTGTTCAAGCGCGCTGATGAAAGAGCGGGAGATTTGGCGATCTATGCTGATCAAAGCCACGGACGCGGAGTGACCTGTGAACAGGCCTTCGACGGGCTCGGGCACTAGGTGTTTTTTGGCGTCACTAGATCGGCCCATTCCTGCATCATCTCTCTGCGCTGCTCCAGATAGGTGGCGTGGTTGTAGACGTCGCGAATGAAGCTGCTGTCGGCGTGGGCCAGTTGCCGTTCGATCCAATCGCGGTTGTGACCGCGCCCGTTCATTTCTGTGGAGAATAGGTGCCGAAACCCGTGAGGTGACTGTTTTCCTGTGAGTCCGCATGCGTCCATTACGTTATTCGCGTAGTTGGTGCCGATCGGCGATGTTGAGTCGCTGCGATTAGTAAAGACGTAGCGCAAGTGCCCCGTGATGGGCAGCATACTTTTGAGCAGGTCCACAGCTTGGCGCGACAGAGGAACTGAATGGTCCCTGCGCATTTTCATCTTAGCGGCCGGCGTGGTCCACGTTGCGGCATCAAGATCGATCTCCGACCACTCAGCATGCCTGACTTCACCTGGTCGCGAAGCGGTGTAGATCATCAGCATCAGAGCCGCACGTAACTGTATGCCTGATGAGCACGCCTGGATGGCGGCCATGGTCTTGGGCATCTCGCTGAAGGGTAAGAACGGGTGCGGCTTGTGCTGCCCCATCTTTTCCGTAACGGCGTGCATCTCGGCGGTCGGGTTGACGTCGAGCAGTCCGATGGCGATGGCGTAGCTGAACACTTGTCCGGTCCGTTGCCGGGCTTTGACGGCTGTGGCGACCGATCCGCGTTTCTCAATGCGCCGGATCAAGGTGATCACGTCAGCGCGCTTGATGGAGTCAATCTGCCTTGTGCCGAACGCTGGCAACACGTCCAGTTCCATCAGGTTGCTGATGATCCGGTATGTCCCGGGCGAGATACTCCCCTTTCTGAATGCCAGCCACTCGTCATACACACGACGGAAGGTTCGCCCTCCGGCCTCGATCATCTCGGCCTTCTTTTCCCTTCTTGAATTGCGCGGGTCTATCCCTGTTGCGATGTCCTCCCTTGCCGCGTCTCTACGAGCGCGCGCTTCCTTTAGGCCGGTGTCCGGGTATGTCCCGAACGAAATACGCGCCTGCTTCCCTAACCAAGTAAAACGAAAATGCCAACTCTTAATGCCGCTTGTCGCTATGTAGAGGGAAAGCCCAAGTGAGTCTGGAAGCGTGTAAGCCTTGCCCTTTGGCTTTGCCTGCCTGGCTGCGGTGTCCGAGATCGCCACTAGTACATCCTCTGATTTTTGTTCTCAATGTACTGGATGATGTACTAAGTCGCAGGCGCTGTGAAGGTTCGGCACGGTACGCGGTGATACTGGAACGCTGCTGTATACGGGGATTTTAGAGGGTTTGAGATACGGTGGGGTTTTCGGCGGGAATCTACCGTGGAATCTTTGAAGATTTCCACAGGTGTTTTCAGCTCTGTCAGGTGGCGATCGCCGCGGCGATGTGGGCAGGCGGCGAGTTTAACAGCTTGTCCTGACTAAAGGGTCAGCAAGCGCTCGCCGAGGCGACCGTTGGCGGCCAGTTCAAGGAACTCGTCCCCCAGCCGGCGGCTTTCATCCATTGCGGCGCGCCAGTATCGCTGCCGGCTCGGCGCATCGCCCATGAAGCGCTTGAAGTCGTTTCGGTCCGGCAGTTTGCCGAAGGGCAGGCGGGCGAGGTATTCCTTCGACGGCGCCAGCAGCAGGACATCCTGCAAGCGCGTGGTGCAGGCGCGGCGCCAGGGCAGGGTCTTGTCGAACCAGCCGGGGATGACCCGGTCGGTGAAATGCGGGTAGAGCACAATGTCATCGCCGCTGTAGGGCAGGTCGAGGTGATAATCCAGCAGACCGCCGTCGCGGAAGGTCCCGGCACCGGCGCCCGGCAGATCGCGCACGCCTTCCATCACCATCGGGATCGAGCCTGAGGCGAGCAGGGCCTGGCGCAGGTTGCCGGCGCTCAGTGCGACGAAGCGCGACGGAAAATCATCCAGCGCATTGAGCGGCGGCGCCAGGCGCGGGTCGTGGATGATCAGCCGTTCGAAGTGCCGTGACAGCCGCGCGCGGCCACGCAGGTTATCGGCGATCACTGACGACAGACCCAAGCCGAGACGCCCGCGATGATCGTCGGCGAGCAGGCCGTGGCTTTTGACTACCATGATGTTCAGTCGGTAATGCGCGTTGTCGAGGATCGAGGCGTCGCGGCCATCGAGCAGTTCGTCGAGCATGCGCCGGGAGCTTTGGCTGATCTGCGCCATGGTCACGCCTTTGGCGAAATCCTGCTCGGTGTAGAGATGGCCGAGGCGGCGGAGGCCTTCGGCGGCGTCCGGCAGGCAGGCGCTGGCGAAGCGCCAGGAACCCACCGAGGCGCCGATCAGCGAACGCTCGCGGGGCGCGGCGGGCAGCCACTCACCGAACAGCGCCAGGTCCAGACCTTGAATCCCCAACGCTTTCGGCCCACCGGCGGCACCCGGCAGCGTGCCGACGTCGGCGGCGTTCAGGCCGTTGTCACGGATGCGTGCAAACGCCCGCGGGCCGGCCTTGAGGGTCAGGGAGGGGAACTTGATGTGGATGGCGGTCATACCGGTCTCGATGTCTGGCAGGCGGGCGGATTATAAACAGACGGGGCAGCGTCACAAATCTCCTGTGGGAGCGGGTGGTTCACTGCAATGATGGCAATTCAGTTTCAGTTAAGTTCGAATCGCTAAGGTGCTCCTCGTATGCAACACATAAAAATACGGAGACACCCCATGCAAACGCTGACTGCCCTGTTCATCGCCTCGATCCTCACCCTGACCGCCAGCCTGGCCCACGCCCGCGACCTGGGCCCCGACGAAGCCCTGCGGCTGCGTGACGCTGGTACCATTGTGTCTTTCGAGAAACTCAACGCCACCGCGCTGGCCAAACACCCCGGCTCAAAGATCACTGAAACCGAGCTGGAAGAAGAGTACGGCAAGTACATCTATCAGGTGGAGCTGCGCGACCCACAGGGCATTGAGTGGGATCTCGAACTGGACGCTGTCAGCGGACAGGTTCTCAAGGATCATCAGGATACGTAATGAAGGTGTTTTCATGTTCACGCCTGGCGCTGGTGCTCCTGGCATTCTGCTCGGTGGTGCTGGCCCGCGATCTCGATCAGGACGAAGCCCTGCGCCTGCGCCAGCAAGGGGTGATCCTGCCGCTCGAACAGCTGCTGAAACAGGCCATGGACCGCTACCCTGGCTCGAAACTGCTGGAAGCCGAGCTTGAAGAGAAACACGACGTCTACATTTATGAAGTCGAGTTGCTGACCACCGAAGGCGTGGTCCGCGAGCTGGACGTGAATGCCTCCACTGGCCAGTTACTGAAAGACAAGGAAGATTGACCGATGCGTTTGCTCTTGGTGGAAGATCACGTGCCCCTGGCCGACGAACTCATGGCCGGCCTTAACCGCCAGGGCTATGCGGTGGACTGGCTGGCCGACGGTCGCGACGCGGTTTATCAGGGCAGCAGCGAACCCTACGACCTGATCATCCTCGACCTCGGCTTGCCGGGTGTCCCGGGCCTCGACGTGCTGGCACAGTGGCGCGCGGGCGGGCTGGCGACGCCGGTGTTGATCCTCACGGCCCGCGGTTCCTGGGCTGAGCGGATCGAAGGCCTCAAGGCCGGTGCCGACGATTACTTGACCAAACCGTTCCACCCTGAAGAACTGCATCTGCGCATTCAGGCGTTGCTGCGCCGCTCCCATGGCCAGGTCAATCAACCGACGTTGCAGGCGGCGGGCCTGCACCTTGACGAGGGCCGCCAATGCGTGACCCGCGACGGCGCCGACATTCAGCTCACGGCCGCGGAATTCCGCCTGCTGCGCTATTTCATGCTGCACCCCGAGCAGATCCTCTCGAAAAGCCACCTCGCCGAGCACCTCTACGACGGTGAAACCGAGCGCGATTCCAACGTGCTGGAAGTCCACGTCAACCACCTGCGGCGCAAACTCGGGCGCAGCGTGATCGAAACCCGGCGTGGCCAGGGTTATCTGTTCGGCGGCCAAACGCAGTGAGGTCGATCCAGCGCCGCTTGAGCCTGGGGCTGATCAGCGTGATGGTGATCGTCGGCCTGGTGCTGGCGCAAACCAGCCTGTGGCTGTTCGAAGTGGGTTTGCAGCGCTACCTCGAAGCCGGGCTGCGCAACGACAGCGAGAACCTGCTGGTGGCATTGGTGCGCGGTCCCCAGGGTTTGCAGCTGGATGAACGGCATCTGTCACCGGCCTACCAGCGGCCGTTTTCCGGACATTATTTCCGTATCGATTTCGCCGACAACCACTGGCGCTCCCGTTCGCTGTGGGACCAGGAATTGCCACGCCTCGAACAACCCGGTCTTGAGAGCAACCTGCAACTGGGCCCGGAAGGGCAACAGTTGCTGGTGTTGCGCTCGGACTACCGTCGCTTGGGTCAGTCGATCTCCATCAGCGTCGCCCAGGACTACACCCCGGTGCGCGAGAGTTTCAAGCGCATGCAACAAGTAGGGCTGGGATTGGGCCTGGCGGGCTTGCTGCTGATTTTGCTGTTGCAGCGCATTACCGTGCGCCGCGCCTTGCGTCCACTGGAACGGGCGCGCGAGCAGATCGCCCAGTTGCAGCAGGGCCAGCGTTCGCAACTGGACGACCAGGTGCCGGTGGAACTTGAACCGCTGGTGGCGCAGATCAACCATTTGCTCGCCCACACCGAAGACAGCCTCAAGCGTTCGCGCAACGCGTTGGGCAACCTCGGCCACGCCTTGAAAACCCCACTGGCGGTGTTGTTGAGCCTGGCCTCCAGCGCAAAACTCGACGCCCATCCCGAGCTGCGGCAGATCCTCAAGGCGCAGCTGGAACAGGTCCAGCAGCGCCTCAATCGCGAGCTCAATCGCGCGCGGCTGTCCGGTGATGCGTTGCCGGGCGCGCTGTTTGATTGCGACGGGGAACTGCCGGGCTTGCTCGCCACGTTGAACATGATTCACGGCGAACACCTTGCGCTGAGCTATCGCGCGCCGACAGGTTTGCAGTTGCCGTGGGACCGCGAGGATTTACTGGAACTGCTGGGCAACCTGCTGGACAACGCCTGCAAATGGGCGGACGCCGAGGTGCGCTTGAGCGTGGTCGAAACGGCTGCAGGGTTTGAGCTGAGCGTGGAAGACGATGGGCCGGGAATTCCCGAAGACCAGCGCGATCAGGTGTTCAGCCGGGGCGCGCGCCTGGATGAGCAGACGGATGGGCACGGATTGGGGCTGGGCATCGTGCGCGATATCGTCGATACCTGGGGCGGGGTGTTGCGACTGGACGAGAGCGAGTGGGGCGGCCTGAAGGTCATCATCGACCTGCCCAAACGCTGAGTTAACCCTGTAGGAGCCAGCAAGCTGGCCTCTGCAGTGGATCGGAGAACCTCAGATTGTCACCCTTCAAAAATGTGGGAGCGGGCTTGCTCGCGAAGGCCGTATGCCAATCGACATCTTTGTTACCTGACACACCGCCTTCGCGAGCGAGCCCGCTCCCACATTGGAACTGAGGTGAGCGTCAGACGCGAAACTGGTCCATCAGGCTCTGCTGCTGATTCGCCAGACTGTTAAGCGACTGGCTCACTCGCGCCGACTCGTTCGCTTGCCCGGACAGCGACTCGGTCACATCGCGGATCGTCGCGACGTTGTTATTGATCTCTTCCGCCACCGCGCTTTGCTCTTCCGCCGCTGATGCGATCTGCAGGTTCATGTCGCTGATCACGGTCACCGCGTCGCCAATCTGGCGCAAGGCCGTGACCGCCTGGCTGACCTGCTCGACGCTGCCCTGGGCCTGACGGTGGCTGTTGTTCATCGACCCCACCACCTCCTGGGTGCCGCTTTGCAACTGCTCGATGACCACGCGGGTTTCCTCTACCGAATCCTGCGTGCGCCGCGCGAGGTTGCGCACTTCGTCGGCGACCACGGCAAACCCGCGTCCGGCTTCACCGGCTCGGGCGGCTTCGATTGCGGCGTTGAGGGCCAGCAGGTTGGTCTGCTCGGCGATGGCGCGAATCACTTCCAGCACTGAGCCGATTTTCTCGCTGTTCGCCGCCAGGCCTTCGACCTGCACCATGGCCGCGCTCATGTCGGCAGCAAGGTCGTCGATGCTGCTGGTGGTCTGGTCGATCACCGTCAAGCCGCGACGGGTTGCCTGATCGGCGTCCTTGGCCGCCTGTGCCGCTTGCGCGGCGCTGCGGGCGACGTCCTGGGCGGTGGCGCTCATTTCGTGGGAAGCGGTCGCCACCTGATCGACCTGGCGGTATTGCTGCTCCATGCCGGCACTGGTTTGCGTGGCGATCGCGGAGGACTGGTCCGCGGTGCTGCGGGCGTCCTGCACCGAGCGTTTTACCTCGGCGATGATCGGTTGCAGCTTGTCGAGGAAGCGGTTGAACCAGCCGGCCAACTGACCCAGTTCGTCCTGCTTGTCATAGGCCAGCCGCCGGGTCAGATCACCTTCGCCGCTGGCGATGTCTTCGAGCATGTGCGCCACGCCAAGGATCGGCCGGGTCACGCTGCGCGCCATCAACCACACCAGCAACAGACCGATCAATGCCGCCAGCACGCCGAGGCTGAGTTCAATCAGGGAGCCCGTCGTGTTGCTCTCGTCGAGTTGTTTTTTCAGCGCTTGCGCCGGGCCGACCAGGACTTTTTTCGGTACATCGAGCAACACGCCCCACGGCTTGCCACCGGGAATCGGCAGGAACGGCGCCAGCACCTTCAACTGATGCTCGCTGTGCAGGCTTTCGGTTTGACTGCTGGCGGCGAGCAGACGGACCAGCTCCGCGCCGCTGGTCTTGTCCACGGCATCCAGGCGCTGGCTGAGTTTGCTGGCGTCCGGGCTGTAACCGGCGAGCAAGCCGGCCGGGCTGATGATGCTGACGCTGGTCTGGCCGTCATAGAGCTTTTTGCTCGCGCCCTGACTGAGTGCTTGCAGGCTGTTGAGGTTGATGTCCACCGACAGCGAAGCGATGACTTTGCCGTTGAGCATCAGCGGGAAGGCGATGCTGGTCATCAGCACGTTCTGGCCGTCGATCGCATAGAAGTAGGGTTCGATCACGCAAGGCTTGAGAGTCGTGTGCGGGCAGGTGAACCAGGCGTTGGCCGGTTCGCCGCTGGGGCCGGTGCGGGTGTCGGCGATGTCGGCTTCCGGCAGCGCCATCGACGTCACCTTGCCCGGCGTCGGTTGCGACCAGTACAGGGCGAAACGGCCCTTGTCGTTGCTGCCCAGTTCCGCCTGGCCAGCGAACAGTTCGTCCTTGCCGTCCAAAGCGTTGGGTTCGAACACCAAGGACAGGCCGAGCAGTTCCGGGTTGGCCTGCAACGCCGACTTGACCTGGCGGGTCAGGTCTTCACGCAGGTCGAAGGCGTCGAGGAAGCGCTTTTCCGCCTGATCGCGCAGGAACAGCACCTGACGCGAAAAGCCGTGGCCATACTGATAGGCGTCCATGAACTGCTGACGAATGTTCAGCGCCTGGTTTTCGCCCTGTGACTCGATCCGCGCCTGGGCGGCTTCGTTCAACATCTCCATGCTCGAGGCTTTCACCAGCGCGGAGCTGTGCTCCATGCGATACAGCGAAAGACCCACCAGCAGGGTCACGATGCCCGCCAGGCAGAGCCCGGCGAGCAGGGTGATTTTCCATTGAATGGAAAGGTGTCTGATCGACATGGAGATGTCCTTATTCGATAAATATCTGAGACTTTGCACTGTAACGGCTGTCATTCCCCTTTCTTTATGCCGCGGCTGCAATTCAGATCAAGCGCACAAAACCCCAAGGACCGTGTGACTCCGGTGAGGGCGCCGGCTTTGACAAGGCGGTAGCGGTCCGGCACAGTGCGCGCCCTCTAATAAAACCCATTCCCTGATCCGCTGGCGCCTCTTCGCAGACTGCCGGACGGACTCCTTTCGCTTGCCTTGAGGTAACGATGATTAATGCTGTAATTGCCGCGGTCGGCGTCATGCTGGTGCTCAGCCTGTCCCGCGTGCACGTTGTGATCGCGCTGATTGTCGGCGCGCTGGTGGGTGGCCTGACCGGCGGCCTGGGCATCGACGCCACCCTGAAAGCGTTCAACAGCGGCCTCGGCGGCGGTGCCACGGTGGCCTTGTCGTATGCCTTGCTCGGCGCGTTCGCGGTGGCGATCGCCAAGTCCGGCCTGGCCCATGCGCTGGCGGACAAGGCCTTGGCCATGGTCGATCGTCAGCACGCCAGCGGCGGCGGTTCGGTCAAGTGGCTGTTGATCGGTTTGTTGTGGGTGGTAGCCATCGCTTCACAGAACATTCTGCCGATACATATTGCGTTCATTCCGCTGCTGGTGCCGCCGCTGTTGTATGTGCTGACCAAGCTGCAGCTGGACCGGCGCCTGATCGCCTGCGTCATGACGTTCGGCCTGATCACCCCGTACATGTTCCTGCCCGTGGGGTTCGGCAACATCTTCCTCAATGAAATCCTCCTGGCCAACGTCGCCCGCAGCGGCGTGGACATCAGCGGCATCAACGTCACCCATGCCATGGGCATTCCGGCGCTCGGGATGGTGGTGGGGCTGGCGATCGCTTTCATCAGTTACCGCAAGAAGCGCGTCTATGACCTGGAAAAAATCGAGCAGGTCGAGCAGGTCGCCGTGCAGTACAACCCGCTGAGCCTGATGGTCGCCGGTGTGGCCATCGCCGCGGCGTTCATCGTTCAGCTGCTGCTGGATTCGATGATCATCGGTGCGCTGGTGGGCTTTTTGATCTTCTCGGTGTCGGGCATCGTCAAATGGCGCGACACCGACGACCTGTTCACCGAAGGCATGAAGATGATGGCGATGATCGGCTTCATCATGATCGCCGCCTCGGGGTTTGCTGAAGTGATGAAGGCCACCGGCCAGGTGCAGACGCTGGTGGAAGCGTCGGCGGCGTGGATCGGGCACAGCCAGGGCATCGGCGCGTTGTTGATGTTGCTGGTGGGCCTGCTGGTGACCATGGGCATCGGCTCGTCGTTTTCCACCGTGCCGATCCTGGCGGCGATTTTCGTGCCGTTGTGCGTGCAGCTGGGGTTCAGCCCGATTGCGATCGTGTGCATCGTCGGCACTGCCGGTGCGTTGGGCGACGCTGGCTCGCCGGCCTCGGATTCGACCCTCGGCCCGACCTCCGGTCTGAATATCGATGGCCAGCATCACCACATCTGGGACACCGTGGTCCCGACCTTCCTGCATTACAACCTGCCGCTGCTGGCGTTCGGCTGGGTGGCCGCGATGGTCCTCTAACCGCCCAAACCCTTGTGGGGGCGGGCTTGCTCGCGAAAGCGGTGGCTCAGTCGACATAGCCGTTGCCTGACACACCGCGTTCGCGAGCAAGCCCGCTCCCACCCCGAGCGCATTCAACTTTTGGTCTTGCGTGCCGTTAAAGCCTTTAACCACGCCAATAAAATCAAAAGAGTGAACCGTCATGCGCATGAGCCTGAAGGCTAAAGTCCTGTCCCTTGCCGTCCTCCCGGTGTTGCTCTTTGCGCTGATCATCAGTCTGACCACGTTGTTTGTCCTGCAGGAGCAAGCCCACAAGGAAGTCGACGAGACGCGCCAACGCCTGCTCAACGATGCCAAGGCGACCCTGCAAAGTTATGTGGCCGTGGCCATGACCGCGATCAAGCCGCTGTACGACGCCGCCACTCCCGGCGACGACGCGGCGCGGGCCCAGGTGATCAAGTTGCTGTCGAGCATCAGCTATGGCAAGGAAGGTTACTTTTTCGGCTACGACTCCAACACCGTGCGCCTGTTCAAGGCCAACAGCCCCGAAGGCGTGGGCCAGAGTTTCAAGGACAACCGTGATCCGAACGGCGTCTACGTCAACCGCGACCTGGTGAAAGTCGCCAAGGACGGCACTCACTACCTGCAATACAGCTCGCCGTTGCCCGGCAACAGCCAGGTGCTGGTGCCGAAGCTCGGCTACACCGAGTACCTGCCGAAGTGGGACATGGCCGTTGGCACCTCGGTCAACCTCGACGGTATCGAAGCACAAGTGGCGGTGGTCGAAGCCAAGGTCCAGGAGCGCATGGAAGGCGTGCTGCTGAGCATCATCGGCATCGCCGTCGTGGTGCTGCTGGTGATCGCGGCCGTCGGGATGCTGCTGGCCAATACAATCCTGCGTCCGCTGAACCAGATGAAAGCCAACCTGGATGACATCGCGGCGGGCGAGGGCGACCTGACCCGGCGCCTGAGCATCACCAGCCAGGACGAACTCGGCCAGCTCGCCGGGTCGTTCAACCGGTTTGTCGATAAAATCCACGGCCTGGTGCGCCAGATCACCGAGATGACCTCGCAACTGACCGGGCTGGTGAATCAGGTCTCCGATCAGGCGCAGCGCTCGGATCAGGCGATGGAGCGTCAGCGTCACGAAACCGATCAGGTGGCGACGGCGATCAACCAGATGTCGGCAGCGGCACAGGAAGTGGCGAAAAGTGCACAAAATGCTGCCGTCGCTGCGCAGCAGACCGACGCCGAAGGCCAGGCCGCCAAGCGGGTGGTGGCCGGCAGCATCGTCAAGATTCATGCGCTGGTCGACGATATTCGCAGCAGCGGCGTGTCCCTCGACAGCCTGCAAAAGGACGTGTCGTCGATTGTCAGTGTGCTCGGGGTGATCCGTTCGATTGCCGAGCAGACCAACCTGTTGGCGCTCAACGCCGCGATCGAAGCCGCCCGCGCCGGTGAGGCGGGACGTGGTTTTGCCGTGGTGGCCGATGAGGTTCGTGCGCTGGCCAGTCGCACGCAGATCAGCACCCAGGAAATCCAGGGCATGATCGACCGCTTGCAGGCGGGTACGCAATCGGCGGTGGAAGCGATGCGCCGTTCCAGCGAGGCCGGTGACGGCACCTCTGCCCAGGCCAACGAAGCGGGGGCGTCGCTCGACACCATGGCCCAGTTGATCGGCACCATCAACTCGATGAACGCGCAGATCGCCAGCGCTGCCGAAGAGCAGACCGCCGTGGCGGAAGAGATCAATCGCAGCGTGCATCAGATTGCGGTGGCCGTGGACAACGTGGCCGACGAAACCCAGCTCGGCGCCCAGACGTCCCGCAGCCTGGCCGATCTCGGTCAGCGCCTCGGCGGCCTGGTCGGCCAGTTCCGCATCTAGGGTTCAAACACAGACCTGTGGGAGCGGGCTTGCTCGCGAAGGCGGCGTGTCAAGCAACGGGGATGTCGACTGATACACCGCTTCGCGAGCAAGCCCGATCCCACAGGGATTGGCGGTGCCTAGGGTCTGTCCCAATACGGCACCGGCCCAAAACACTCGACAAAGAAATCAATCACCGTCCGCACTTTTACCGACAAGCGCCGGCTCCCGGGCCAGAGCACGGCGATCTGTTGCGGCTCGAGGCTGTTGGACACTTGATATTCCCCCAGCACCGGCACCAGCGTGCCGTTGCGCACCGCTTCGCCGATCAGCCATGACGGAAACATCACCAGCCCCAGCCCCTGTTCGGCGGCCTGGGTGAGGGTGTCGGCGTGGTTGCCGGTGATCGGTCCCTTGACCGAGTAGGGCGTCCAGTCCTGCTGGTCCTGGCGGAAAAACCAGCGTTGCTGGCCGGTCACGCCTTTGTAGGCCAGGCATTGATGGGTCGCCAGGTCGTGGGGGCGTTGCGGAGTGCCGTGGCGTTTGAGGTAGGCCGGGCTCGCGGCCACCTGAAAGCGATGGGGCGCGAGGATGCGTGCCTGCATGCTCGAATCGTGCAGTGGACCGATGCGAAACAGCAGGTCGGCGCCTTCCTGCAATGGGTCGACATAGCTGTCGGTCTGCTGAATATCCAGTTGCAGTTTCGGATACCGTTCGCATAAACGCCCAAGCCAGGGCGTCAGGTGCCGTTGCCCGAATACCACCGGGGCATTGATGCGCACCAGGCCGCTGGGTTCGCTTTGCTGTTCCTGCAACGCTTGCTCGGCTTCTTCCAGTTGCACCAGCACCAGTCGCGCATGATGACCGAGCATGCGCCCGGCCTCGGTGGGCGTCACGGCGCGGGTGTGGCGATAGAGCAATTGCTGGCTCAGCGCTTGTTCCATCAACTGGATCTGCCGGGAAATCGACGACGGCGCCAGGCCTTCGCGACGCGCGACTTCGGAAAAGCTGCCGTGGTCGAGCACTGCGACAAATAGCCGAAGTGCCTTGAATCCCAATTCGTGGAGGCCGTGCATAACCCATCCTGCTGTGCGAGATGCGCAAAAGTGTTGTCAGGATGCTCCCATTTATCGCAAAGCAACACCAGCCGATAATGCGCGCACTTTCCACGCGGAACCCTGTAGGCGCGAGCTTGCTCGCGATGGCTTGTCATTAAACGCAGCGGTGCCTGACACACCTTCGCGAGCAAGCTCGCTCCTGCAGGGGTCGTGTTCAATCCCTTATATTCAGGAGTTCCAGATGCCATCCTCTTCAATCGACATCGCGGCCGCACCCGCGGCCAAACCGGGGATGCGGCTTTTACTGCTGCCCCTGGTCATCCTCGCCGGCATGGGCCTGTCCGTGGAGGCCGGCCTGCTCGGGCCGCTTGGGGTCCAGGTCGGACACTTGTGGGCCACCCTGAGCATCTTCGGCGTTGGCTCGGCGATTCTGTTCCTGCTGCTGTTGTTCAGCGGCCCGCAAAAGGGCCCGGCGTTCAGCGACTTGCCGCGCTGGCAGTTGATCGGCGGCTTTCTCGGGCCGATGTACGTGGTGGTGCTGACCCTGGCCACGCCGCACATCGGCATTGCGATGACGATGATCGCGATTCTTTCCGGGCAGGTCGGCAAAAGCGTGCTGATCGACCACTTCGGCTGGTTCGGCGCCACCCGCAAAAAGGTCAACGGTGAACGTTGGCTGGCGTTGCTGCTGATTGTTGCGGCACTTGTTCTGATTGCTCGGGGTTGATGATGAATCTGATTATTTTGTTGCTCGTGGTGGTCGCCGCGGGTGCGGTATTGAGCGTGCAGGCGGCGATCAACGGACGTCTGGGCGAAACCGTCGGGGTGTTGCGCAGCAGTTTGCTGACGTTCGTGGTCGGCGCGGTGAGCACCGGGTTGCTGATCCTGTTTTTCGAGCCGGCCCATGCCGTGAGCCTGCTGGAGGTGCCGAAATGGCAGCTCAGCGGTGCGCTGTTCGGCGTGGTGTACATGATGGTGATGGTCGGCGCGGTGCCGCGGGTGGGGACCGCGGTGGCGACCGTAGCGGTGATCGTCGGGCAGTTGGGCATGGGCATGCTGATCGATAACTTCGGCTGGCTGGGTAACCCGCAGATCGAGCTGTCCAACAGCCGGATCCTGGCGATGGTGTTGCTGGGGTTGGCGCTGGTGTTCATGTACCGCAGCAATACCCGAAAGGCCTGACGGCTTTTGATTGTGTAGGAGCGAGCTTGCTCGCGATGAACGATAACGTGGTCTAGCTAAAGAATCGCGGCGCCTGCATCGCGAGCAAGCTCGCTCCTACAGAAGCAGAGGCGATGTGCGTCGGGCAGTGGTTTTCGCGTTACCCATGACAACTCCTACACTGGTGAGACGGGTCGATCAGACCCCGACGACCACCACCCCAGGAGTCAGACTCATGATCGATAGCGAAAGTACCTGCGACTGCCCGAAATGCTCCTGCAAACTGGGCCAGCACCCGATTGCGCGCCACGGCAAGCACTACTGCTGCGAAGCCTGCGCCAAGCACCACGAACACGGTGAAGCATGCACGAGCAAGGGCTGCAAGTGCGCCCATGGCTGAGTTCGGGCGCGGGCAAAAAAGTGGAGCCTATTCGGGCTCCACTTCCAGCTTCAAACTTTCATCGTCCTGCCGTTCGGTATGGCGGACGATGCCTGTAAGTCGTCGCCCCTCGACCCGCACCAACACGGTTTTAGCCTGTTCCAGATCCGGCGGTAACGGCGACTGCACACGCAGCGCGAAGCGGGCCGGATCATGCTCGACCTGCTCCAGGGCGACCTGACACTCCGCGCTTTTAGTGACCCGACCGAACAGCGTATCGAGGCCGTAGTCGAGGTGCGCCTTGCTGGTGGGTTGCGTGCTGGTCATGTACCGGTCCCTCCCAATCATTGCCTTCAGTCAGTTCGCCGGGCGCCACTTGACGTTTTCCACCCCGAATTTCTCCGCCATCGGCTTGCTGGTCTTTTGCACCTTTTCCCGGCCGAAGCGCGGGATCCGACCCACGCCGGCGTCACAGCTTGCCCAATGCCAGGCCTCGGCATTGTCCATCTTGTCCAGACGGATAATGAAAGACTTGGGGGCGCCATGAAGGGTGTACTCAATGACGAAAAGTTTTGCGTTGTTCATAAAACCCGTAATCCTCCCTGTGGTAATAGAGGGATCGTCGGGGGGGCGGAAAATTCAGTCGGATTGTCAGACGGCGGGCGCCAGTGGCGACGGGGCTTGCGGCTGGTTACCATGCAGTCTCCGAAAACCCCAATGATTACTGCCCATGGCCCTTGCCGCACCGCCTGACCTGAGTGACACCGATGTGCCTGTGCAACCGCTGGCCCGTACGTACCCGCGCGGGTTGTATATCGAGCCGCACGAACATGTCTGGGGCCAGTTGTTGTACGCCATGAGCGGGGTGATGTGGGTCGAAACGCCTCATGAAGCGCTGGTGGTGCCGCCGCAACGGGCGGTGTGGCTGCCGCCGGGCGTGCCCCACGGGATTCGTGTGGTCTCGGACTTGCAGATGCGCAACATCTACCTGCGACCTTCGTTGGCGGCGACACTGGACGCCACGGTGCAGGTGATCGAAGTGGGCGGGTTGCTGCGTGAGTTGATCGTCGGGTTGGTGGAGCAGGGGGACGATGGCGCGCCGGAGTATTACGAGGCGCTGGTCGGCCTGGCGCTGCTGGAGCTCAAACGGGCCCGGCGCTCGCTGCTGAAAATCCCGCTGCCGGATGATTCAGATCGACGCCTGATGAACCTGTGCCAAGCGGTCATGGCCGCGCCGTCGCTGGAAATCCCGTTCGAACAACACGCGGAAAATGCCGGCGCCAGCGTGCGCACCCTGGCGCGGCTGTTCAAGGACGGCCTGGGCATGGGCTTCGCCGAATGGCGACGTCAGGTGCAATTGGCCACCGCGGCGGCCGAGTTGATCCAGGGCGTGGCTGTCAGCACCATCGCCCGGGAGCTGGGCTATTCGCCGAGCAGCTTCAGCGACATGTTCCGCCGTGAACTGGGTGTCGCGCCTTCACAGTTCTGCGCTGCCCAGTCCTGACACAAATCTCCTGAACCCCACCATTCCCCTGTGGGAGCGAGCCTGCTCGCGAAGAGGCCATCGCATCCAACCTCGATGTTGAGCTTTGGCCGAAATTCAGAAGCACTTGGCCGATGCTCGTCGTGGCCGAGCTCTAGACTCCGCACATACCTCAATTGCCCACGGAGTCTGCCATGAGCTACCTCGTTTCGCTGGTCATCGGTCTGGGCGTCGGTTTGCTCTACGGCGCGCTGGATTTTCGTTCTCCCGCACCACCGGCCATCGCGCTGGTGGGCCTGCTGGGCATGCTCGCCGGTGAAAAGCTGTGGCCGATGGGCCGGCAACTGGTGGCTGGCTGGATCTCCTGAATTTTCTTTCCCTGTTCGATGGACACTCCCCATGAAAGCATTGCAGTTCGATAAAACCGGCGACCTCGCAGCCCTGCGCTATGTCGAAGTGCCGACCCCCGTTCCTGGCGCCGATGAGGTGCTGGTGCAGATCAAGGCCGCCGGTCTCAACCCCAGCGATGTGAAGAACGTGCTGGGGCGTTTTCCCTACACCACGTTGCCGCGCATTCCTGGACGCGATTTCGCTGGCGTCGTCGTAGAAGGTCCGCAGGCAATGATTGGCCAAGAGGTCTGGGGCACCGGCCGGGAGCTGGGGTTTTTCGCCGACGGTTCCCATGCGCAATACGTCAAGTTGCCGGCCAACGGTGTGGCACTCAAACCGACACACCTGAGCTTCGCCCAGGCCGCCAGCCTCGGCGTGCCCTACACCACGGCGTGGGATGCGCTGGAGCGCAGCGGGGTGACGGCGCACACACGTTTGCTGGTCATCGGCGGCGGGGCGGTGGGCAGTGCAGCGCTGGCGCTGGCCAAGGTGCGTGGCGCCCAAGTGCTGGCGGCAGCGCGGCGGCCGGAGCAGGTCAAGGACTTGCAGGCCCAGGGCTATCAGACCCTGCAACTGGATAAACCCGACGACCTCGGTGCACAGGTAAACGCTGTCTACAGCGGTGGCGCCGATGTGATTTTCGACACCACTGGGTTCTGGCTACCGGCCTCCGTCGCAGCCTTGGCGGCGTTCGGCCGAATCGCGATCATCGCCGCGCCGGTGGACGGCCATGTGCAATTGCCGGCGCTGGCGCTGTACCGCAAGGGCGGTTCGGTGGTGGGCATCAACTCGCTGCTGTACGGCGTACAGGCCTGCGCAGCGATGCTCGATCAGTTCGGTCAATTCTTCGATCAGGACCTGCTGCCGCTGCCGAAAGGGTTGTTCGAATCGCCGTTGGCCGAAGGGCTGGAGCGTTATGCCGAGGTGAATCAGGGCAGCGGCGACAAGGTCATTCTGCTGCCCTGACCTTCCACGGGCGAAGGCGCCGTTTCAGTCACGGCTTCTGATCGCAGTCGAAACACCTTAGCCGCCCGAAAGGGCGGTTTTTTTTGCTTGAAACCGATTTCGAAGGCTGCGCGCGACCTCTGTAGGAGCCGGCTTGCCGGCGATGGTCGTCAACGATAACGCTTGCTGCCGGCTTCACCGTGGCGCCTTTTGGTCCATCGCCAGCGAGCTGGCTCCTACACCTTCCCGCGATTTTGTGAAGGTCATTTTTTTTGCCACCGCAGGCGCTCTGTTAGAATCGGCCCATTGATCCTATGAGGTGCCCCCATGAGCGAGCCGATCCGTCTGACCCAATACAGCCACGGCGCAGGGTGTGGCTGCAAGATTTCACCCCAGGTGCTGGAAGTGATCCTGGCCGGCGGCGGGGCGCAGAACCTCGATCCCAGGCTCTGGGTCGGTAACGCCTCGCGGGATGACGCGGCGGTGTATGCGATCGATGAAGAGCGCGGCGTGGTCTCGACCACCGACTTCTTCATGCCGATCGTCGACGACCCGTTCGATTTCGGCCGCATCGCCGCCACCAATGCCATCAGCGACATCTACGCCATGGGCGGCGATCCGTTGATGGCCATCGCGATCCTCGGCTGGCCGGTCAATGTGCTGGCGCCGGAGATTGCCCGGGAAGTGATTCGCGGCGGGCGTGCCGTGTGCGATGAAGCCGGGATCCCGCTGGCCGGTGGCCACTCCATCGACGCGCCGGAGCCGATCTTCGGCCTGGCCGTCACCGGCCTCGTGCAAAAGCGCCACATGAAACGCAACGACACCGCCACCGCCGGTTGCCTGCTCTATCTCACCAAACCCCTGGGCATCGGCATCCTGACCACCGCCGAGAAGAAAGGTAAGTTGCGCCACGCCGACATCGGCTTGGCTCGCGACTGGATGTGCACCCTGAACAAGCCCGGCAGCCGCTTCGGCAAGCTCGACGGCGTGACCGCGATGACCGACGTCACCGGTTTTGGCCTGCTCGGGCATCTGGTGGAAATGGCCGACGGCAGCCACCTGACCGCGCTGATCGAGTACGACCGTGTGCCCCGCCTGCCAGGCGTCGAGTATTACCTCGATCAGGGCTGCGTGCCGGGCGGGACGTTGCGCAATTTCGACAGCTACGCCAGCAAGCTCGGGCGCTTGCAGGAAATGCACAAGCGCGTGCTGTGCGACCCGCAGACCAGCGGTGGTCTGCTGGTGGCGGTCACCCCCGAGGGCAACGAACAATTCCTCACGGTCGCCGCCGAACTGGGCTTGAGCCTTGAACCAATCGGTGAGCTGGTGGAGCGACAGACGAACGCGGTCGAGGTGTCTTGATGTCCATCGACTGCGCCGATTACCGCGACATCTTCCTCAACGAACGGCCGATGATGGACGCTCGTGCGCCGGTCGAATTCATCAAGGGGTCATTCCCCGGTGTGATCAATCTGCCGCTGATGAACGACAACGAGCGGCAGCGGATCGGCACCTGCTACAAGCAGCACGGTCAGCAAGCGGCCATTACCTTGGGGCATCAGCTGGTGTCCGGCGAGATCAAGGCCGCGCGCATCCAGGCCTGGGCCGAGTTTGCCCAGGCTCATCCTGACGGTTATTTGTATTGTTTTCGCGGCGGCTTGCGCTCGCAGATCGTCCAGCAATGGCTCAAGGACGAGGCGGGCATCGATTATCCGCGGGTCGCCGGCGGTTACAAGGCGATGCGCACCTTTCTGCTGGAGACCCTCGATCAGGCGGTGACCGAGTGTGATTTCGTCCTGCTGGGCGGCATGACCGGCACCGGCAAGACCGACGTGCTCACGCAATTGCGCAACGGCCTGGACCTGGAAGGCCACGCCAATCATCGCGGCTCCAGTTTCGGCAAGCGTGCCACGGGGCAACCGTCCAACATCGATTTCGAGAACCGCCTGGCCGTGGACGTGCTGAAGAAGCGCAGCCGCGGCATCGAGCAGTTTGTCCTCGAAGACGAGAGCCGCATGGTCGGCAGCTGTGCGCTGCCGTTGCCACTGTTTCAGGGTATGCAGCAATTTCCGATGGTCTGGCTGGAAGACAGCCTGGAAGGGCGGGTTGAGCGCATCCTGCGCGATTACGTGGTCGACTTGTGTGCCGAGTTCATCGACGTGCATGGCGATGAAGGCTTCGCGCTGTTTTCCGAGCGCTTGCTGGCGAGCCTGAACAACGTGCAGAAACGCCTGGGCGGCGAGCGTCATCGGCGTATGTTGGTGCTGATGGAGGATGCGCTGGCGCAGCAGGCGCGGAGCGGGGCGGTGGAGGCGCACCGGAGCTGGATCGAGGGGTTGTTGCGCGAGTATTACGACCCGATGTATGCGTTTCAGCGGGAAAAGAAGGGCGCGCGGATTGAGTTTGCCGGAAGGAAGGAAGCGGTTTTCGAGTACCTGCGAGCGCGTGGCGGTCGCCAGGGATAATCTATGGGTTGCCGGCCCCTTCGCGAGCAAGCCCGCTCCCACATTGATCCTGTGAACACCACAGATCCCATGTGGGAGCGGGCTTGCTCGCGAAGAGGCCCTGCCAGACACCATAAACCCTAAAGCAAAGCCGCCCCGATCAACCCGCTGACCACTCCGATCCCCATGGTCATCAGCGCCACACTGACCAGCACCCGCGCATCAAAATCCTTGCGCAGCATCAACAGCGACGGCAGGCTGATACTTGGCAACGTCATCAGCAACGCCACCGCCGGGGCGGTGCCCATGCCCAGGGTCATCATGGTCTGCACGATAGGGATTTCCGCCGCGGTGGGAATCACGAACAGTGTGCCGATGATCGCCAGCGGCACCAGCCACAGCAGGCTGTTGGCCATGGCCCCGTCAATGTGCGGAAACACCCAGACCCGCACCGCACCCAGGACCAGCACGGCCAGAATGTAGATCGGGATGGTGCTCCAGAACAGCTGCCATAGGGTTTTCGCCCAACGGGTCAGAAACGGTTGTGTGTCCTTTTCGCTGACGTCGGCCACCGCTTCGACCGCCGCTTCCGGCAGCGCTTCGGGGCCGGAGATGCGCTGGGCGATCATCGACACGCCGAACACCAGCACAACCCCGGCAATCAGCCGGATCACCGTGAAGCCCCAGCCCAGCACGAAGCCCATGAACACCAGAGTGGCCGGGTTGAGCACCGGGTTGCCGATCCAGAACGCCAGCGCCGCACCGACCGAGACGTTCGAACGGCGCATGCCGGCGGCCACCGGCGCCGCGCAGCACGAGCACATCATTCCCGGCAGGGCGAACAGGCCGCCGCGTACCGTCGAGGCGAACCCGGCACGGCCGAACAGGCGCAGCAGCCAGTCGCGCGGGATCAGCACTTGCAGCAGGGAACCGAGAATCACCGCCAGCACCGCGGCTTTCCAGATCGCCAGGAAATACACCTTGGCGTAGGTCAGCGCCGCGGCCAGTGGCGCGGTCTGTGAGTCGTTGAGAATGGAGGCACCGATGCTGTGGTTGTCAGCCGCGACGAAGGCTTTCACGTAATAGGGCGACCATTTGACGTAGTAGAGGCCGATGCAGGCAACCAGGACGAACAGGGCGGGTTTCCACCAGAACGACCAGCCCCGGGCGGGGACAGCAGTGGTTGAGAGTGACATGGCAATGTTCCGGGCAATGAGGAGATGGGTACAGGATAGCCCAGCCCCTCAAAATCCGTGCCTGCCAACGTGCGCGATGCCGCCGCTTTTTTACGTTGGGCAGGTTTCCCGGCCGTTATCCAGCCCTTGCTTGTAGCTGTGGCTCTGCAGGCTGGCCTTGCCGTTGTGCCAGGTCAGGGTCAGCACGAACAACGAGTCGTAGTCGCTGGACGCCCAGTCGTTGGTGATGTTCTGTTTCTTGCCGACGGCTTCGCCGGCGACCTTGTTGATCAGCTCGGGCAGGTAACCGTGGGACCAGGCGGTATAGATGACCGAGTTGTGGTACTTGTCGTGGAGCAATTCATCGGCCAGGTCGCTGGTGTCGTTGGCCGAGAACTCGATGTTCACCGGCAGGCCGAGCTTGATCGCGCTGGGGCTGATGGTCATCAGCGGGCGAATGTAGCTGTAGGAATTATCCAGTTCGCCTTCCTCGACATTGCGCGTCGGGTTGGCAGCGAATACATAGTCGGCTTTGCCGAATTTTTCCGGGAGCAGGGTTGCCAGGTCGATGGCGCGGTTCAGTCCCTGGCAATTGAGCTGGCCGAGGCCGCCGGCGGGTTTTTCCGCGTGGCGCAGGAACACCAGCGTCTGAGTGCCGTCGGCTGGTTGGGCGCGGCTTTCTCTGGCTTCGAGTGACAGCAGCAAAGCACTCGCGGCCAACAGTGTGGGAAGAAAGACGTACGCGCAATGTTTGAAGCGTCGGGCGAATTTCAAAAAGTTCGTCATTTTGATAGAGATTCTTCAGCACATTCGATTAAGGCTGACAAACCTTTACACCGCGAGCTCCCAGCTGCGGGTGTTTTCCATGTCATTGAAGCCGGTCCGTTTCCGAAGGGCAAAACTCAGAGTCCTCTGAAGCCCGTTTGGTTCGATTCCGGCGGTGTGCGCAGCAATGTACCGGCAACCTCGAACGGGTTGCAGCAGAGGTTATCGACAGGATGTTGCGGATTTATGGACAGAGTACACAGGCAGGCACCGGGTCACCGCCGCCTGCCTTTTGATCTTGATGATCAATCAAATTGATAGCGGCAAAAGATCGCGGCCCGCTGCGGCTCGCACTATGATCGTCACTCTCAATTCTCTACGTGGATCCTTGCGATGACCGATTTGTCTGCGTTCCCCATCACTCAAAAGTGGCCGGCCCAATACCCTGACTGGATTCAGCTCTACTCGCTGCCGACCCCCAACGGCGTCAAGGTGTCGATCATGCTGGAAGAGATCGGACTGCCTTACGAACCGCACCGTGTGGGCTTCGACACCCATGACCAGCTGTCCGCGGAATTCCTGTCGCTGAACCCCAACAACAAGATCCCGGCGATCCTCGACCCCCATGGTCCGGGCGACCAGCCGCTGCCGTTGTTCGAGTCCGGCGCGATCCTGATTTACCTTGCCGACAAAAGCGGCCAGTTGCTCGCCCAGGAGTCCGCCGCACGTTACGAGACGATCCAGTGGCTGATGTTTCAAATGGGGGGTATCGGCCCGATGTTTGGCCAGGTCGGGTTCTTCAACAAGTTCGCCGGCAAGGACTACGAAGACAAACGGCCCCGTGACCGCTACGTCGAGGAAAGCAAGCGCCTGTTGAAAGTGCTCGACGGACGCCTGGAAGGGCGCGACTGGATGATGGGCGATCGCTACACCATCGCCGACATCGCCACGTTCCCATGGGTGCGCAATCTGATCGGTTTCTACGAAGCGGGCGACCTGGTGGGCATCAACGACTTCAAGAACGTCACGCGGGTGCTGGCGCGTTTCCTCGCGCGGCCGGCGGTGGTGCGCGGGCTGGAAATTCCCAAGCCTCTCTCCAGCTGACGCAGAGTCCGCTTCCACAGAGGGGAATTGTTGCTGATGCAGTAAGGGTTTTTCGTCCGGCCGGGTTTGTAACGGATGGGGCGCAGGGCATAAGCTTTCGCCCCCTGCGACTTTCGCCTCACCCGCCGATTTCAGGAATGCCCATGACCAGTCAGTTCCCCGAAGCACGTCCACGCCGTCTGCGCCGCAATGCGAGCCTGCGCAGCCTGTTCCAGGAAACCGAATTCAGCCTGAACGACCTGGTGTTGCCAATTTTCGTCGAGGAAGAAATCGACGACTTCGTGCCGATCAAGAGCATGCCCGGAGTCATGCGGATTCCGGAGTCGAAACTGGCCGGCGAGATCGAGCGATACGCCCGGGCCGGGATCAAGTCGGTGATGACCTTCGGTGTGTCGCACCATCTGGACAGCAACGGCAGCGACACCTGGAACGACAATGGCCTGGTGTCGCGCATGTCGCGCATCGCCAAGGATGCGGTGCCGGAGATGATCGTCATGTCCGACACCTGCTTCTGTGAATACACCGACCACGGTCATTGCGGCGTGCTGCACGGTCACGAAGTGGACAACGACCAGACCCTGATCAACCTCGGCAAACAAGCGGTGGCCGCTGCGCGGGCCGGTGCCGATGTGATTGCGCCGTCGGCGGCCATGGACGGGCAGGTCCAGGCGATTCGCCGGGCGCTGGACGCCGCTGGTTTCACCCAGATTCCGATCATGGCCTACTCGACCAAATTCGCCTCGGCGCTCTACGGCCCGTTTCGTGAAGCCGGCGGCAGCGCGCTCAAGGGCGACCGCAAGAGCTACCAGATGAACCCGATGAACCGCCGCGAAGCGGTGCGTGAATCGCTGATGGACGAGCAGGAGGGCGCCGACGCGATCATGGTCAAGCCGGCTGGCGCGTACCTGGACATCATCCGCGACATCCGCGAGGTGTCACGTCTGCCGCTGTCGGCGTATCAGGTGAGCGGCGAGTACGCGATGATCAAGTTCGGCGCCCAGGCCGGGGCGATCGATGAAGATCGCGTGGTGCGTGAGAGCCTCGGGGCGATCAAGCGGGCGGGGGCGGATTTGATCTTTACTTACTTCGCGATGGACCTGGCCCTGGCCGGGATCTGATCAACGCCTAAAATCCACGTGGGAGCGAGCCTGCTCGCGAAAGCGGTGAGTCAGCCAACAGTGATTCGTCTGATACACCGCCTTCGCGAGCAGGCTCGCTCCCACATTTTGAATGCGTTGAGTCAGTGAGCCGTAAAAAATGGCCGAATCCCGTGATCGCGGAAATACCGCTCGATCACCTTGGGATCGGAACACGTCTCGGCAATCGCCACGTAGGTATCCGGGCGCAGCAGATAAAACCCGTTGCGCCCCAAACCTGCCGTATCAAACGCCGGCCGCCAGTCGAACACATGCAGCGGCAAATGATGTTCGTTGCACCAGGCGATCATTTCATCGCTGGTGTCACCGTACACATGCACCTGCCAGGTCGGGCATTTCAGTGATTCGAAATTATCCCCTTCACCGTCGTGCGCCCAGGGTAGCCGGTCGCCGCCGTGCACGTGTCCGGCCATGCCGCTGCTCAACGGCATCCCGCGATAATTGACGGTGATCTGGGACACCGTGCGAAACAGGAACTCGCGGGGCGTTTCGAACGCGGTGACTTTCGGCAGCAGGAACGGCGCCAGCCGCGTGCGCAGCAGATCGGCCACGCGGCCTTCGGCAGTGACAAAACTGAACACCCGGTCGGTGGTGGCAACCAGTTTGCGGGCGAAGGCGATGCGCTCGGTCTCATAGGTGTCGAGCAGTTGCACCTCGGCGCCACCGCTCAAGACCGCAGCCAGCTTCCAGGCGAGGTTGATCGCATCGCCTATCCCGGTGTTCATGCCCTGGCCGCCCACCGGGCTGTGGACGTGGGCGGCGTCGCCCAACAGAAACGCGCGTCCGCCACGAAAATGATCGGCCACCCGGTGATGCACGCGGTAGGTTGAGAACCAGTTCACCTGCTCGACCTTCACCTTCAAATGTTCGATGGCCTGGCGGCTGACGTCTGCAAATTGCAGGGCGTCGGCCTGTTGGGCACGTTCATCGCGCACCGTCCCGATCAGGCGTGCGCGACCTTCGTGGGCCATCGGAAACACGGCGAGAAAATCCGCCTCATCCAGGTCCACGTGCAACTCGCCATTGAGTGCCGGCCCGCTGGCCAGTACATCGGCGACGTAGAAAATCTGCTGATAGGTGCCACCGGGAAATCCGCTGTCGAGGGTTTTGCGCACAATCGAGCGAGCGCCGTCGCAACCAGCGAGGTAGCAGGCCTGGCAGATTTCCTCTTGCCCGTCGGGCAGGCGCAACCGTGCGCTGATGCCGTCGCTAGTTTCCTCGAAGCTTTCCAGCGCGGTATTGCGTTCGACCAGGATGCCAAAGGTCTCCAGGCGTTCGATGAGCAACCGCTCGTGCTCATCCTGGGGAAACATTTCAAGGAACGCATACGGCGTCAGACCCTCACCGACCCGGTTCAGCGGCAGGTGCACCACGGGTTCGCCCTTGACCCAGAAGTTGGCCGCCGCCACGCGATGACCGCTGTGGATCACGGCGTCGGCGAGGTCGAGCTGGCGATAAAGCTCCAGCGTCCGCGCCTGCACGGCCAGTGCCCGGGACGTGGTGCCCGGGGCCGCGGTCTTGTCGAGAATCCGCACGCGAATCCCCAGTTTGCTCAGCCATAAGGCCAGCACCAGCCCGGTGGGGCCGGCGCCGATGATCAGTACATCGCTTCGGTTCATGCGCCTGTCCTCTCTGGCGTCTGGCTCAAGTATGGTCCAGGCGAGGAGGGGCGGCAGGCGGGCCGCCCAACGGGAAAAACCTGTAGGAGCGAGCCTGCTCGCGATGGACTCAAGACCGCCGCGTTTCGCCAGCAAGCATGCGTTATCGTTAACGACCCTCGCGAGCAGGCTCGCTCCCACCGGTAGGTATTCTCAGCGGGAACAGCGAAGTGTCTGCACAGTCATAGCCTGCACCCTGCCATTGATCGTATGGTGATCCCGGCTCAACGGATTTGATGGAGCAGCATGCAAGCCAATCGATTGATCATGAGCGTCGCGACGCTGTTGGCACTGGCCGGTTGCGCGAGTCAGCGCAGCCAGGAACCGCTCGTCCGGGCACCCGCCGAGGTCAAGGCCGAGATCGTGCGCCTGCTGCCGGCAAAAACCGTGGATCGCCAGGGCTGGGCCACAGACATTTACGCCGCGTTTGCCGCGCAGAACATTGACCCCTCCACGCAAAACCTCTGTTCCGTGCTGGCAGTCACGGAGCAGGAATCGACGTTTCAGGTGGATCCACCGGTGCCGGGCCTGGGCAAGATCGCCCGGGATGAAATCGACCGCCGTGCCGCCAAGGTGCACATTCCCGGGCTGCTGGTCAGTGCTGCGCTGCAGGTGCGTTCGAGCACCGGCAAAAGCTACAGCGACCGGCTGAATGCCGCGCGCAGTGAAAAGGAACTCAGCGCCATTTTCGATGACTTCATTGGCATGGTGCCCATGGGGCGGACGCTGTTCGGCGGTTTCAACCCGGTGCACACCGGCGGTCCGATGCAAGTCAGCATCGACTTCGCCGAGCAGCAGTCGCGCAATTATCCCTACCCGGTGGACGGCACGATTCGGCATGAAGTGTTCAGCCGCCGCGGCGGCATGTATTTCGGCATCGCCCACTTGCTCGGGTATCCGGTGAGCTATCAGCAGCCGCTGTACCGCTTTGCCGATTTCAACGCCGGCTGGTACGCAAGCCGCAATGCTGCGTTTCAGAATGCGCTGAGCCGCGCCTCGGGGATTCCATTGGCGCTGGATGGTGATCTGGTGCGCTACGGCTCGATCATGCCCGGCACCACCGAGCTGGCCGTGCGCGCCCTCGGTAAGCGCCTGGACATGCGCAACCCGACGATTCGCGATCAGCTGGAAAAAGGCCAAAGCCTCGAGTTTGAAGACACGACGCTGTATCAGCGGGTATTCGAACTGGCCGAACAGGCCGAAGGCCGCGCATTGCCGCGCGCGGTATTACCGGGGATCGTGCTGCAGAGCCCGAAAATCACCCGCAAACTCACGACGGCGTGGTTTGCCAAGCGGGTTGACGAACGTTATCAGCGCTGCATGGCGCGGGCGGGGAAGTGAGGTCGCCGGTGTAGGAGCCAGCTTGCTGGCGATGGTCGCTAACGATGACGTGTGCTGTCTGGATGGGCGCGGCGCTCTTTCGTCCATCGCCGGCAGGCCGGCTCCCACAGGGACCGTGGCTGAACTGAACATCTTCAAAAACAGTGGACATAAAAAAACCCGGCGGGTCAGGCCGGGTTTTTTGTCGAGTCCTGCGGTCAAGCCGTGACTCATACTGCGCGGCTTTCGATCAGGCGGTCGGAACCACCTTCGGCCACACGGCGATCGATCAGGCGATCGGAACCACCTTCAGCAACGCGGCGATCGATCAGACGATCGGAACCACCTTCAGCAACGCGGCGATCGATCAGACGGTCGGAACCACCTTCGGCCACACGGCGATCGATCAGGCGGTCGGAACCACCTTCGGCCACACGGCGATCGATCAGACGATCGGAACCACCTTCGGCCACACGGCGATCGATCAGGCGGTCGGAACCACCTTCGGCCACACGGCGATCGATCAGGCGGTCGGAACCACCTTCGGCCACACGGCGATCGATCAGGCGATCGGAACCACCTTCAGCCACACGACTTTCAATCAGACGATCCGAGCCGCCTTCGGCGATCATGGTGCGGGCGGGGGCGGCAAAAGCGTTCACTGCAAGAATCGAAAAAGCGATGCTGAGGATGATTTGGCGTTTCATGATGGTGTGCTCCGGGGTGTTATTGGTTGGTATGGATGCGATGTTACGCCCCGGAATTTTTATGAGAACTTCATTGGCGTGATGGTGAACATCGACGGCAATGATGGATCGGCTGAATCGTCGTGTGTGAGGCTGATGGTTCAATTGAGGGGAGGGGGCTCAGATCACCTTCACCGCACGACCGATGAACTGGATCGGCCCGGTAGGCTTGCCGATCGGCGAGCCGGTGCGGTTTTCCAGGGTCAGTTCGAACAACTGGTCCGGTTGCAGCGGCGGCAGTTTGTCCAGCGGCACCGACAGGGTCTGCCCCGGCTTGACCAGCCCCAGGGACACCGGCCCTTGCCAGCCGTCAGCCTTGGTCCAGAACTCCAGCGCCTTGTCCTCCGGAATCTGCGCGACGCCGAGCGGAATCAGCTGGATTTCCCTCGGGTTGCTGGCCTGAATCACCCAGCCTGGCGCCTTGTCTTGCGGCGCGACCAGCACCACCAGATAGGTTGGCTTGACCGTGGCTTGCGTCAGCAGCAACGCGCCGAGCAACAGCGTGGCCGCCAGCCCGGCCCCGGCCAGTCCGCGCCACAGCGGCAGCCGATTCCACCAGGAGGACGGCGCGAGCGTCGGCGTTGTGGAGGGTCGGCCCAAAGCGTTGACGCTGCGCTCAATGCGAGGCCACAGCCGGGGCGATGGCGTTTTGGGTTCGGCGAAGTCGGTCAGGTCCAGCAGGCGCCGTTCCCAAGTGTCGACCGCCGTGCGCAACTCGGCATCGTCGTGCAGGCGCTGTTGAACCTCGGCGCGTTGTTCGGCCGAGAGCGTGCCCAGCACGTACTCGCTGGCCAGTTCGTCGCGTTGGTCCGGGGTTTCATCCACAGGTCGGGTGGTCATCCCATGCACTCCCGCAAGGCCGTCAGGCTCCGTTTGATCCAGGCTTTGACCGTGCCCAGCGGGGTGCCGAGCTTGTGTGAAATTTCTGCGTGGGAATAACCGTCGACGTAGGCATGCAGGATGCAATCGCGCCGCACCGGTTCCAGTTGCTCCAGGCAACGGTGAATACGTGACGAGTGGGCCTGGGCATCGAAGGATTCCGCGTCGTCGTGGCCCTCGATATCGCTCTGGATCTCGCGACTGTGGTCACGGATGAAATTGAGCGCCAGATGCCGGGTCACGCTGAACATCCAGCCCCGTGCCGAGCCGCGCCTCGGGTCGAAACCTGCTGCACCGCTCCAGATCTTCAGAAACGCATCGTGGACGATGTCTTCGGCCAGCGCCGTGTCCCGCACCAGACGCCTGGCCACGCCGAGCAGCCGCGGGCTTTCCTGTACATACAAATCCCGCAGGGCCTGACGCTCGCCCCGGGCACAGGCGGCGAGGCGCGCTTCATAGTCGAAAAAAGGTTCAGGCAAGGACACAGAGCTCAGCCGTTATGTGGGGCATCCGCATGCAATCTAGCAAACAAACCAGATCCCTGTAGGCCCCAGCAAGCCGGGGCCTACAGGTGATGGTATTGGCCGAAGGATTAACGGGCGGCCCAGAAAATATAATCCGCCTGATACTTCACCACCTCTTGCTTGCCCTTGTTCGCAACCGTGCATTCGGCGCTCGGGGCGACACCCCCCTTCAAGGCCACGCGCTGGATGTAACTCACACCGCTCATCGCACCTTTGCCCTCGGCCGGGTTGGCCTTGACCAATTGATACGGCAGGTTGCCCGGGCTCGACGGGGCAACGGCCAGCTGGGTGCCGGTAACTTTCGAGCCGTCCTTCGCCTGCCAGGTGGCCGGCGGGCCGAAGTAGGTGCCGACCTGCTTGCCGCTGCGATCACTGAGCACCGCTTTGGGCCCGACGAACACCCATTCGACCTGCCCGGCGGCATTGGCCTTGTCGCGGCATTCGTACGTAATCTCGCCGACCCCGGTGGTTTCCAGGGCGACCTTGTGGCCATCCGGCACCTTGATGCTGTCGGGCAACCCGGTCTGGGCAAACGCGGCAGGCGTCGCGGTGAGCAGAGCGGCAAGGCAAATCAGCTGTTTGGCGTTCATGAAAGTCTCTCCGTAATGAGTGATCCGCTGCGCAGCAACAGGGGCTGCTACAGGGACTACCCGTCGGAAAGCGATTTGGATGCAGGGCGGAAAAAAGAAATTTTCAGGCATCGTCAGAGTCAGCTGCTACAAAGAGAACACCGTAATGGAGGTGTGTATGTACCAACTCTATGGACACCAGAACTCCGGCGCCGCCGCCATCGAAGCCGCGCTGGAACTCTGTGAGATTGCCTACCGCTTCATCGACGTCGAGTTATCCACCGAGGCGGCCCACGCCCTGGAGAAGCTCAACCCGCTCAAGCAGATCCCGACCTTGCAATTGCCCGACGGCAGTCTCCTCACGGAAAGCGCGGCGATCTTGATTCACCTGGGGCTGACCTTCCCCGAATCGAACCTGTTGCCGAAAGACCCTGGCGAGCGCGACCAGGCCATTCGTGGCATGGCGTTCATTGTCAGCAATTGTTACGCGGCCATTGGCATCATCGATTACCCGGAACGCTGGCTGGCGGTGGCGGATCAGGCCACCCAGGAAAACCTCATGGCCGGCGCGCGAGCGCGACTGCACTGGAGCTGGGAAGTGTTTGCCGATCAGTTCTCGGGGGAGTTGTATCTGGGGGACGAGACGCCGGGGGCGCTGGATGTGCTGGCGGCGGTGATCACCCGTTGGGCGGGGAGTCGGGAGCATTTGCGCAGCGCCCGGCCCGGGTTTTTCGCCTGGCTGGAGCGAATCGACCGGCACCCGACGCTGGCACCGGTGTTTGCGCGGCATTGGCCGTCCTGAAAACACAAATCCCCTGTAGGAGCGAGTTTACTCGCGATGGTGTGTCAGGCACTGATGAGTCGTCAGATACACCATCGCGAGCAAGCTCGCTCCTACAGGGGGGCGTGGGGTTTGGGGTCAGTCGCCGCGGATGTACTGCTCCAGCTGGCGAATCAATTCCGCCTGCTCGGCAATCGCTTCCTTGACCAAGTCGCCGATGGACAGCAAGCCGATCAACCGGCCGTTCTCCACCACCGGCAAGTGGCGCAGGCGTTTGTCGGACATGATGCTCAAGCAGGTATCGACGGTCTGGTGGGTGTCCACGGTGATCACCGGCGACACCATGATGTCGCGCACCGGCGTGCCCACCGAAGAACGGCCATGCAGCACCAGTTTGCGCGCGTAGTCGCGTTCACTGATGATGCCCAGCACTTCGTCGTTCTCCACCACCAGCAAGGCCCCGACGTTTTTCTCGGCCATTTTCATCAGCGCTTCGAGCACCATGTGATCCGGCTTGATCTGATGCACTTCCTGATTTTTCTGATCTTTCAACTTGAGCAGTTGGGCGACGGTTTTCATGGTGGCTTCTCGGGTGTTGTCGTTGTTCTTGAAGGATCGTAGACGCAGGCGCCGAGGGCAAGGTGGAAAGCGGCAGATAACGCGCAAAAAACGTCATTCGCCGGTTTTTCTTCAGTAAACCTCACGAATAAGGTCGATAAACGCGCGCAACCCGGCGGGAACGTGTCGGTTGGCCGGGTAGTAAAGGCAGATGCCGGGGTAGGGCGGTGTCCAGTCCTGCAACACGCGGATCAACTGCCCGTCGGCGATTTCCCGGGCAATCGAGTATTCGCTGGTACAGGCAAGACCAACCCCCTGAAGCGCGGCCTCGACGATCAGTTGATGGCTGTCGAGAGTCAGCGGGCCGTTGACGTCGATGATCTGCTGCTGACCGTGCTTCTCGAACTCCCAACGATAGATCGAGCCGCTGGCGAACCTCGTGCGGATGCAGCTGTGGCGGGCCAGGTCTGACGGCGACTCAGGTTTGGGATGACGGGCGAAGTACGCCGGTGAGCCGACCACCGCGAATGCCAGCGGCGGGCTGCAAGGCACCGCGATCATGTCCAGCGGCACGCTGTCGGCGAGGCGAATGCCGGCGTCGAAACCGTCGGCGACAATGTCCACCAGCGCCGTGTCGGTAACGATGTCCAGGCGCATGTCCGGGTAGCGTTTGAGAAATTCCACCACCACGGGGCTCATGATCATCAGCATCGAACCTTCGGTGGCATTTATGCGCAAGGTGCCGCTGGGGGTGTCGCGGAACTGGTTGACCGCCTCCATTGCCGCCGAGATTTCGTGCAATGCCGGTCGCACCCGGGCCAGAAACTGCTCGCCCGCCTCGGACAGCGACACGCTGCGGGTGGTGCGATTGAACAAACGCACGCCCATGCGTTGTTCCAGTGCGGCGATGGCGTGGCTCATCGCCGAGGGCGACATGCCCAGTTCATCGGCGGCGCGACGGAAACTGCGGTGGGTCGACACGGCGACCATGGCATTGAGTTCGAACAATCCCATCTTTTGCATTGTGCTGGTTCCTGCATCAGTTCATCCCATATTAGCCCGATTGTTTCAACGATGGTGGGCGCCTACCGTGGACACAGATTCACCACGGACCC
>NZ_JANLOD010000047.1 GCF_025466085.1 Pseudomonas sp. 14P_8.1_Bac3 | reverse complement strand
TCCTAGGTAAAATCAGTGTTTCTGCTTGTCATCCGTGGACGACAAATCATGCAGATGCCGACGGGACAGCGCGAGAAAACGCGGAGTCGGACCGACGTCTTCGTACAGCGGATCGCCCTCCTCATCAGTGGCGACAACGGTTGAACCCTTGACGTACGGGAAGCTTTTTTCCAGCTCCTCGAGCGCGGCGCCGATCAGTTCGCCGAGCAGTTCTTCGGGGTGCCGCTTGGGGTACATCTCGATGATCGCCGCCAGTCGTGCGGCAGCCTCTACATCCAGATGAATCGCGTAGCCGGTGTCGGTCAGACGACCCTTGGCGTTTTCTTCCCAATGATGGGCAAGCTCGCGGATTTTCATAAAAACCTCATGGCGCGCCTGCTCGTGGCAGGCTGGTGAATGTCCGGCCATGGCCGGCGAAAGCCGTTGTACGGCTTACTATTGAGACTAGCTTCTGCGCACAAGGTTTAAAGTCCCTTCGTCGTCTGCTTGTAAGAAGCGCTTCGCGGCGGCACTCTCTTTACAAAAGCACCCCCGGATTTTTCGCTGGAGACTGGCTGATGACCGATATTGATGCACGCTTGCGCGAGGACGTTCACCTGTTGGGTGAGCTGTTGGGCAACACCATTCGTGAGCAGTACGGCGACGGTTTTCTCGACAAGATCGAGCAGATCCGCAAGGGCGCCAAGGCCGACCGTCGCGGTTCGATGGACGCCGAACTCAGCGCCAGTCTCAACCAGCTCAGCGAAGACGAGTTGCTGCCGGTCGCGCGGGCGTTCAACCAGTTTCTCAACCTGGCGAATATCGCTGAGCAATATCAGCTGATTCATCGCCGCGAAGAATCGCAGCCCGCGCCCTTCGAATCCCGCGTATTGCCCGAATTGCTCGCGCGACTGCTCAAAGAAGGCCACGACGCCGAGTCCCTCGCCCGGCAGCTGGGGCGACTGGAAATCGAGCTGGTGTTGACCGCACACCCGACGGAAGTCGCGCGCCGCACCCTGATCCAGAAATATGACGCCATCGCCGCGCAACTCGCCGCCCAGGACCACCGCGACCTGACCAGCGCCGAGCGCGAGCAGATCCAGGCCAAACTGCAGCGCCTGATCGCCGAAGCCTGGCACACCGAAGAAATCCGCCGCACCCGCCCGACGCCGGTCGACGAGGCCAAATGGGGCTTTGCGGTGATCGAGCACTCGCTGTGGCAGGCGATCCCGAATTATTTGCGCAAGGCCGATAAAGCCCTGCATGACGCCACCGGCCTGCATCTGCCGCTGGAGGGCGCGCCGATTCGTTTCGCGTCGTGGATGGGCGGCGATCGCGACGGCAACCCCAACGTCACCGCCGCCGTGACCCGTGAAGTGTTGCTGCTGGCGCGCTGGATGGCGGCCGATCTGTACCTGCGCGATGTCGATCACCTGGCGGCCGAACTGTCGATGCAGCAGGCCAGCGACGCGCTGAAAGCCAAGGCCGGGGACAGCGCCGAACCGTATCGCGCGGTGCTCAAGCAACTGCGCGAGCGCCTGCGTGCCACGCGAAACTGGGCGCATGCCGCGTTGACCACCGCGACGCCGGCGCCCGCCGGTGTGCTGCAAAACAACCGTGACCTGCTCGACCCGCTGGAGCTGTGCTACCAGTCGCTGCATGAGTGCGGAATGGGTGTGATCGCCGATGGGCCGCTGCTCGACTGCCTGCGTCGGGCGGTGACCTTCGGCTTGTTCCTGGTGCGTCTCGACGTGCGCCAGGATTCATCGCGTCATTCGGCGGCGATGACTGAAATCACTGATTACCTTGGTCTCGGTCGCTATGAAGACTGGAGCGAGGAGGAGCGCATCGCCTTCCTGATGCGCGAGCTGAACAACCGTCGGCCGTTGCTGCCGGCGTACTTCAAACCGTCCGCCGACACCGCCGAAGTGCTCGCCACGTGCCGGGAAATCGCTGCCGCGCCGGGGGCTTCGCTGGGTTCCTACGTGATCTCCATGGCCGGCGCCGCTTCCGATGTGCTGGCCGTGCAACTGCTGCTCAAAGAGGCCGGCGTGTTGCGGCCGATGCGGGTGGTGCCGCTGTTTGAAACCCTCGCGGACCTGGACAACGCCGGCCCGGTGATCGAAACGCTGTTGCTGCTGCCGGGTTATCGCGCGCGCCTGCAAGGTCCGCAGGAAGTGATGATCGGCTACTCCGACTCGGCCAAGGACGCCGGCACCACGGCAGCGGCCTGGGCGCAGTACCGAGCGCAGGAGCGCCTGGTCGATATCTGCCGCGAGCAGCAAGTCGAGTTGCTGTTGTTCCACGGTCGCGGTGGCACCGTGGGTCGTGGGGGCGGCCCGGCGCACGCGGCGATTCTGTCGCAGCCGCCGGGGTCGGTGGCGGGGCGTTTCCGTACCACCGAGCAGGGGGAAATGATTCGTTTCAAATTCGGCCTGCCGGATATCGCCGAACAAAACCTCAACCTGTATCTCGCGGCCGTGCTGGAAGCGACCTTGCTGCCACCGCCACCACCGGAACCCGCCTGGCGCCATTTGATGGACGAATTGGCGGCAGACGGTGTCAGCGCTTACCGCGCCGTGGTGCGGGAAAATCCGCAGTTCGTCGAGTATTTCCGTCAATCCACACCGGAGCAGGAGTTGGGTCGCCTGCCATTGGGCAGCCGTCCGGCCAAGCGTCGTGCTGGCGGGATCGAAAGCCTGCGGGCGATTCCGTGGATCTTCGGTTGGACCCAGACACGCTTGATGCTGCCGGCCTGGCTCGGCTGGGAGGCGGCGTTGAGCAAGGCCCTGGAGCGCGGCGAAGGCGAGTTGCTGGGGCAGATGCGCGAGCAGTGGCCGTTCTTTCGCACGCGCATCGACATGCTGGAAATGGTCCTGGCCAAGGCTGACGCCGACATCGCCCGGTCCTACGATGAGCGGCTGGTCGAGCCGGATCTGTTGCCTTTAGGTGCGCACTTACGCGACCTATTGTCGCAGGCCTGCGCGGTGGTCTTGGGTCTGACCGGTCAGTCGCAGCTACTGGCACATAGCCCAGACACCCTTGAATTCATCCGTTTGCGCAACACCTACCTCGACCCGCTTCATCTATTGCAGGCCGAGTTGCTGGCGCGTTCGCGAGCGCAAGAGGTGGCACAGGGCAGCCCGGTGGAGCAGGCGTTGCTGGTGTCTGTGGCGGGGATTGCCGCCGGTTTGCGAAATACCGGCTAATGTTTTCGTCGTGGGTTCGGGCACTCGACACAGGCCTTGAGTGCCCATTCGCGCAGGGCAGGAAAGTGCTGCCAAGCGACAGTTAATGATGGGGTTGCGACTTGGGGTACCCCGTCGCAGGGTCACGCGAGGCTCGGGTTTCTCCGACTTTCGGCGGCTTGTGTGGTCCGGGCCTGCTGTGTATCTTGATCAGCCTTTGGCCGTTTGGGCGGTCACGACCCTGTTTTGAGATTGGCCCCACGAGGCGAATCCGTTGTTATCTATATAAAAATTGAGGAGCACATCGATGCGCGTCATTCTGCTGGGAGCTCCCGGGGCCGGTAAAGGTACTCAGGCCAAGTTCATCACCGAAAAGTTCGGCATCCCGCAAATCTCCACCGGCGACATGCTGCGTGCCGCGGTCAAGGCCGGCACCGAGCTGGGCCTGATTGCCAAGAGCATCATGGACAGCGGTGGCCTGGTATCCGATGACCTGATCATCAATCTGGTCAAGGAACGCATCAGCCAGGCGGATTGCGCCAACGGGTTCCTGTTCGACGGTTTCCCGCGCACCATTCCTCAGGCTGAAGCCCTGGTGAAGGCCGGCGTTGAGCTGGATCACGTGGTGGAAATCGACGTCAAGGACGAAGACATCGTTCAGCGTATCGCCGGTCGTCGCGTTCACGAGGCCAGCGGTCGCGTGTACCACATCGTCTACAACCCGCCGAAAATCGCTGGCAAAGACGACATCACCGGTGAAGAGCTGGTGCAGCGCAAGGACGACACCGAAGAAACCGTGCGTCATCGTCTCTCGGTCTACCACGCTCAGACCGAGCCACTGGTGAAGTTCTACCAGGAGTTGTCCGCGGCTCAGGGCAAGCCGAAGTACAGCCACATCGAAGGTGTTGGCTCGGTAGAAGCGATCACCGGCAAGGTGCTTGAAGCGCTGCGCTGAAAAAACGCTTCATCTTCTACGGCCCGCTTGCGGGCCGTAGTTGTTTATACTGGCGCACTTTTTTATGACTCTCTGACGGATACATCGATGAGCACCTTGCTGGCCCTGGACACCGCGACTGAAGCTTGCTCCGTTGCCTTGCTGCATGACGGCAAGGTCACGAGCCATTACGAGGTGATCCCGCGCCTGCATGCGCAAAAGCTGTTGCCGATGATCCAGCAGTTGCTCGCCGACGCCGGGACCACGCTGCAAGCGGTCGATGCCATTGCGTTTGGCCGTGGACCGGGCGCATTCACCGGCGTGCGGATCGCCATCGGCGTGGTGCAGGGTCTGGCGTTTGCGCTGGATCGCCCGGTGTTGCCGGTGTCGAACCTGGCGGTGCTGGCACAACGCGCTTATCGCGAGCATGGCGTGAGCCAGGTCGCGGCGGCCATCGATGCGCGGATGGATGAAGTGTATTGGGGCTGCTACCGCGAAACGGCGGGGGAGATGCGGCTGGTGGGTAACGAAGCGGTGTTGCCGCCGGAAGCCGCGGCATTGCCAGTTGATGCCAGTGGTGAATGGTTCGGTGCTGGCACCGGTTGGGGTTATGCCGAGCGCATCGCCGTCAACCTGAGCGGCCAGGACGCCGCCCTGTTGCCTCACGCCGAAGACCTGCTGACGCTGGCGCAATTTGCCTGGGCGCGGGGTGAGGCAATTGTGGCGGATGAGGCTCAGCCGGTTTATCTGCGCGATAAAGTGGCGACGCCGAAGGCGCGTTAATCCGCCCGGTACGTGTGGGAGCGGGCTTGCTCGCGAAGACGGCATGACATTCGCCCCATCAGTTGACAGACCGGCCGCCATCGCTGGCAAGCCAGCGCCCACAGTGTTCGTGTAGGGAGCAAGAGGAGTGATCGACGCAGACCCTGTGAGAGCCGACTTGCCAGCGAAAGCGATTAAACAGATGTAACCAATCGTCGTTTCATTCCCTCGGCTTTTAAACCTTTTCGTTTTTCTGTGTTCTAGTTATCACTCGGCGGTTTGCGAAGTGTGCGAAGTGCCACTAGACTGCCATCATTGATACCGAGCATGACTTTATGCGCATAGACGGCCTTTCCTCTCAGTCCTACCCCATCAAGCGCAAGCCTCGCAAAGGGCCTGTGGTTGAGGACGAGTCCGTCGATATCGATGGCGAGCTGGAATTCCCCTCCGAAGAGCAAATGGCCGCCCGCGCTGCCAAAGCCTCCGCGCAACGCCTGAGCAATCTTCCGGCACGCCAGCAAGACATGATTTACCACCGTGCCATGAGCAAAAGCGTCGCAATGGCCCTGGCCAGCTACCTCAGCACCGCCGGTTTTGTCGATTGGGATGCGGATGTGTTGGGCCTCGACCTGTACATCTGATGCGCTTGCCTTACTACCTCGGCTGCCCGTCCTGGAGTGAAAACGCCTGGCGTGATTACCTCTATCCGCAGGACGCCAAATCCTCCGATTTTCTCAATCTCTATTCCCAAGTATTCAATGCCGTGGAAGGCAACACGACCTTCTACGCGAGCCCGGCTGCCAGTACCGTGCAGCGCTGGGCCGAGATCATGCCTGAACACTTTCGCTTCACCGCCAAGTTCCCCGGCGACATCAGCCACGGTGGTGATCTGCGCGAACAGTTGAGCGCCACCGAAACCTTCCTGCAATTGCTTAGCCCGTTGGGTGAGCGCGTGTCGCCGCTGTGGTTGCAGTTGTCGAAAAGCTTCACGCCGCAGCGTTTGCACGAATTGGCGGGGTTTATCGATGCGGTGGACCGGCCATTGGCCGTCGAAGTGCGGCATGACGCTTTCTTCGCCAAGGGCGATGCCGAGCGCTCGCTCAATCGCTTGTTGCTGGATCGCGGCGTCGAGCGCATCTGCCTCGATCCGCGCGCACTGTTCAGTTGCACCTCGACCGATCCATCGGTCCTCCACGCGCAATCCAAGAAACCCCGGGTTCCCCCCCGTCCGGCGGCGCTCACCCCATTTCCACAGGTGCGCTTCATCGGCCATCCGCAACTGGAAGCCAATGACCCGTTCCTGGTGCCTTGGGTCGAGAAAATTGCCTACTGGATCGAAGAGGGCCGCACGCCTTATATCTTCCTGCACACCGCTGACAACCTGCTGGCGGCGAAACTCGCGCAACGTTTCCACGCCAGACTGATGCTGCGTTTGCCTGGCCTGCCGCCGCTGCCTGAGCTATACAGAGAGCCCGCCGCCGAGCAACTTGGCCTGCTCTGAGGCGGATTCCCTGCCTTTTTCAGGAGCCTGCCAAATGGATGCGCAAACCCTACGAGCCCAGGCGTTCAAAGCCCTTCACGAACGCGACGGCGCCTTTGTCATTCCCAACCCGTGGGACGCCGGCTCGGCGAAAATGCTCGCCAGCCTGGGCTTCGAGGCCCTGGCGACCACCAGTGCCGGTTACGCCTTTTCCCAGGGGCGTCACGATGGCGGGTTGTCGCTGGACGAGACCTTGGCGAACGTTCGGGCGATTGTCGCGGCCACTGATCTGCCGGTGGCGGTGGACCTGGAAAACGGTTTTGCCGATGACCCGGCCGAATGCGCTCAAAGCATTTTGCGGGCCGCCGAAGCGGGGGCCGTCGGTGGTTCGATCGAGGATGCCACCGGACGCGCAGACGCGCCGATCTATTGCTTCGAACACGCGGTGGCGCGGATCGAAGCCGCCGTCGCCGCTGCCCGCCGTTTGCCGTTCCCGTTTACGCTGACGGCCCGGGCGGAAAACTTCCTGCACGGCAATCCCGATCTGGACGACACCATCCGCCGCTTGAAGGCTTTCGCCGAAGCCGGCGCCGATGTGCTGTATGCGCCGGGTTTACGCAGCGCTGAAGACGTGTTGGCGGTGGTGCGCGCCGTGGCGCCGAAACCGGTCAACGTGTTGATGTCCGGCGGGCTGAAACTGACGGTCGAGCAGTTGAGCGAGATGGGCGTCAAACGCATCAGTGTCGGTTCGGCGCTGGCCTTGGCGGCGTTGGGCGAGTTCTACCGGGCAGCCGAAGAGATCAAGACCTCGGGCACCTTCAGCTTTACCTCGCGGTCGATGCCGTACGCGCAGGCCAATCAACTGTTCAAAGGCTGACGATGCGGTTTTCGCGGGTGCTGTTGGTGTTGTTGCTGATGGTCGGTTTAGCCGGCGTGAGCGCCTGGCGCGGCTGGATCTCGCTGCCGCCGCAGTGGAACCCGTGGGCGCCGCTGGACGTCAGGGCCGAACCGAATCTGCTGACCCGCTATAAGCTGATGCGCCTGAGCGATGATCCGCAGCTGTGCGAGCAAGCCTTGAGCAGCTCCGGCTTGCGCGTGGCCCGTCAGGCCGACAGCCCTGACGCGAAGTGCCCGCTGACCGACGCCTTGCGCGTGCAGGGCGGCGACGTGGTCTTGAGCAGCAGTTTCCTCGCCAGTTGCCGCCTGGCGGTGTCATTTGCCCTGTTCGAACACCACGCGCTACAACCGGCCGCGCAGGCGGTTTATGGGCAGGCGGTGACGCGCGTCGATCACCTGGGCAGCTTTGCCTGCCGTAACGTCTACGGACGCGAGAATGGCAGGCTTAGTCAGCACGCGTCGGCCAATGCGCTGGATATCGCGGGCTTTCGCCTTGCCGACGGCCGAACGATCAGCGTGCTCAAGGACTGGCCGAAGGATAATCAGGACGCACGGTTCTTGCGTCAGGTTCGCGACGGTTCCTGCGACGTGTTCAGTGTGGTGCTGAGCCCGGACTACAACGCCGCCCATCGCAATCACTTTCATCTCGATGTCGGGCCGTGGTGGGTGTGCCGTTGAAGGCTTGTCAGGGAAGGTCAGGCGGCGATGCGCAGGTTCTGCAGCACGATCGGGCGCGCCCAGCCGATGTCGAAATCAAAGTTTTTCTGTTGTTCCGCGAGTTCTTCAGGCGGGAATGGCGGGAACGGTTTATCCAGCAGGTCCAGTTCGAACTCGGCGATCGGCAAGTGCAATGGACGCGGTTGCGGTGCCGCGCCAGGCGTTGGCAGCGGTTGGCCGTTAGTCAGCACGATCGGACGAACCCAGCCGCTTTCGAAATCCTGTTGTTTCTGTTGAGCGACGATTTCCTCAGGCGGGAACGGTGGGAACGGTTTGTCCGCCAGGTCCATTTCGAATTCGGCAATCGGCAGGAACAGCGGTTCAGGCGGCTTGACCTGGGTTTCCTTCACATCGCATTCGCGCTGGGAAACGATGTGCGCCAGCAGCTCGCTGCCGATTGTAGGTTCAACCGGGCTTTCGAGGTCGACCGGGGGGAAATCCAGAGCAGCCGTCAGCCCATCGCTCGACTGGTCGGCCAGGGCCTGGGCAAAAAAATCCTGCCACAGGTGACTGACGCCGCTCAGTGCTTGAGAGTTTCGCAGGCCAAAATCGCCGTAGGGCGAGATGTAACCTATCGATGTGGGTTGAATGTCTGACATTTCTCTCGGTCGACGCTCAGCTCTGGCAAAATGCTCGTTAGTTTTGTTATCGGCCGTTTTTGCCGATCATTAATTTTTTGAGCGTTTTTTCCCATGATTGAACAACCGGCAGCTTGCCGCATCCACGTCGAGGCCCTGGGCACGGCTTTTCAGTCACAGGCCGAGCAGTGGGCCGAGCGCCTGGGCCTGCCGTTGCAGGTGACTGACGGTGAGTTTGCCTTGCAAATCGGCGAGCAGGGCTTGCAGCTGCAACAGCTGGGGCCGGACGCGCCGGGGCCCGTGCGGGTGGACTTCGTCGAGGGTGGCGCTGCCCATCGACGTTTGTTTGGCGGTGGCACCGGGCAGATGATCGCCAAAGCTGTCGGCATCGCCCAGGGCGTGCGCCCGCGGGTACTGGATGCGACGGCCGGGTTGGGCAAGGATGCGTTCGTGCTCGCCAGCCTGGGCTGCGAGATGAGCCTGATCGAACGTCAGCCGTTGATCGGCGCGCTGCTTGAAGACGGCCTGGCGCGCGGCGCCGAAGATTTCGACGTGGCCTCGATTGTGGCGCGCATGCATCTGCTCAAGGGCAACTCGATCGAGGTCATGCGCAACTGGGAAGGCGAGCCGCCGCAGGTGATCTACCTCGACCCGATGTTCCCGCACCGTGAGAAAACCGCGCTGGTGAAGAAGGAGATGCGCCTGTTCCGGCCGCTGGTCGGCGATGACCCGGACGCGCCGGCGTTGCTCGAAGCGGCGTTGGCACTGGCCAGTCACCGGGTGGTGGTCAAGCGCCCGCGCAAGGCGCCATGCATTGCCGGGCCGAAGCCGAGTCATGCGCTGGACGGGAAATCCAGCCGGTATGACATTTATCCGAAGAAGGCGCTCAAGCCCTGAGACCGTGTCGCCCCCTTCGCGAGCAAGCCCGCTCCCACAGGAACTGCGCCAATCCTGTGGGAGCGGGCTTGATCGCGAAGACGCCAGGCCAGACACCACCCATCGATCAGGCTGTCCCAGGCCGATAAGCCCGCATGAACAACCCCACCACTTCCCGCACATGCTCCTCCGCCGCTTCCCCGGTCAGCGGCTCGCCACAGCCATACAGCAAGCGAAAATTCCCCGCCCCCTTCAACAGGCAAAAGAAATGCTCCGCCGCGTTGCGAGGCTTGTCGATGCTCAACGCGCCGCTCTGATCCACCTTGCTCAGCAACCGTTCCATGCCATGCAGCATGCGTTCCGGGCCGGCTTCGAAGAAGATCTGCGCCAGCTTCGGGTCCTGGCTGCCCAAGGTCATCATCAACCGGTGCAGGTTGACCGATTCATCGCTGTTGATCAGGTGATGGAAACCGCGGGCGATGTTCAGTAGCACCGAATCGACGCCAATACCGTCGGGCAATTCGAAAAACAGTGTAGGCAGTTGCTCTTCGCACTTGGCGACCACAGCAGCGGAGAACAACGTCTCCTTGTCGTTGAAATGGCTGTAGACGGTCAGCTTCGACACGCCCGCTTCAGCCGCCACGGCGTCCATGCTGGTGTTCGCGTAACCGTTGCTCAGAAACAGGGTTTTCGCCGCATCGAGGATCGCCTGGCGCTTGGCGAGATCCTTGGGGCGACCCGGACCATTGGGTGCTGAAAGATTGTTCGACATTCTTCGCTTTATTACTGGACTGGTGAGTTTGCTATTAATAACATACTCGCCAGTATAATTATTCCAAGCTCCATTAGCGAAAGGTCCTTCACCATGTTCCGCTATGCCTTGCCCCTCGCATTGCCAGTCAGTCTGGCGTTTTTATTGTCTGCGTGTGGGCATGAGGAGGCGCCGCAAGTCAGCGTTCGCCCGGCCATGGTGGTGCAGCCAGAGCCTTCGGCCCAGGCGATGGAGAGTTATCCCGGTGAAGTCCGTGCGCGCTACGAGCCGGACCTGGCCTTCCGCATTGGCGGCAAAGTCAGCCGACGACTGGTCGAGGAAGGGCAGCGGGTCAAGGCCGATCAGCCGCTGGCGGAGCTCGATCCCCAGGACGTGCGCCTGCAACTGGAAGCCACCCGCGCCCAAGTGGCCGCGGCCGAAGCCAACCTGAACCTGGTGCGTGCCGAGCGTGATCGCTACAAGACCCTGATGGACCGTCAGATGGTCAGCCGTTCGCAGTACGACAATTCTGAAAACCTCTACAGATCCGGTGAAGCGCGCCTGAAGCAGATCAAGGCCGAATTCAACGTCTCCACCAACCAGGCCAGCTACGCAGTGTTGCGCGCGCCTCAGGACGGTGTGGTGGCCAAGCGCGCGGTGGAAGTCGGACAGGTTGTCGCCGCCGGCCAGACCGTCTTCACCCTCGCGACCGACGGTGAGCGCGAAGTGCTGATCAGCCTGCCAGAGCAGGGCTTCGGGCGTTTCAAGGTCGGCCAGCCGGTGTCGGTGGAGCTCTGGAGCCAGCCTGATCAACGTTTCGCCGGGCGCATCCGTGAACTGTCTCCCGCCGCCGATCCGAAATCCCGCACTTTCGCTGCGCGCATTGCGTTCACCGCGGGCAAGGTCCCGGCCGAACTTGGCCAGAGCGCTCGGGTGTTTATCCAGGCCGCTGACGTGGTTGCGTTGTCGGTGCCACTGTCGGCGCTCACCGCCGAAAACGGTGCCACCTACGTGTGGGTGCTTGGCGCCAATAACACCCTGAAAAAAGCCCCGGTCCGGGTCGGTGCATTCGGTGAGAAAACCGTGCCGGTGCTCGAAGGCCTGAACGCCAGCGATTGGGTGGTGGCGGCCGGTGTCCATGTGTTGCATGACGGGCAGCAGGTGCGCCCGGTGGATCGCTCCAACCGCGTGGTCAATCTGGCGGACAAGGAGTAATCCCCGATGGGTTTCAATCTTTCCGAATGGGCGCTGCGTAATCGCCAGATCGTACTGTTCCTGATGCTGTTGCTGGCGATCGTCGGCGCATTGTCCTACACCAAGCTCGGCCAAAGCGAAGATCCGCCGTTCACCTTCAAGGCCATGGTCATCCGCACCAACTGGCCGGGGGCGACCGCCGAGGAAGTGTCGCGCCAGGTCAGCGAACGCATTGAAAAGAAGCTGATGGAAACCGGCGAGTACGAGCGCATCGTCTCGTTCTCCCGACCGGGTGAGTCCCAGGTGACGTTCGTGGCCCGTGACTCCATGCACTCGGTGGAGATTCCGGAGCTCTGGTATCAGGTCCGCAAGAAGATCAGCGACATCCGGCACACCCTGCCGCCAGGCATTCAGGGGCCTTTTTTCAACGATGAATTCGGCACCACCTTCGGCAATATCTACGCGCTGACCGGCGACGGTTTTGATTACGCAGTGCTCAAAGACTACGCCGACCGCATCCAGATCCAGCTGCAACGGGTCAATGATGTGGGCAAGGTCGACCTGCTCGGGTTGCAGGACGAGAAGATCTGGATCGAGCTGTCCAACGTCAAACTCGCCACCCTGGGGCTGCCGTTGGCGGCGGTGCAACAGGCCCTGGAAGAGCAAAACGCGGTGTCCACGGCGGGCTTCTTCGAAACCACCAGCGAGCGACTGCAGCTACGGGTCTCGGGGAATTTTCAGACAGTCGAGGAGATCAAGAACTTTCCGATCCGGGTCGGTGATCGTACGTTCCGCATCGCCGATGTCGCGAATGTGCGTCGCGGTTTCAACGATCCTCCGGCGCCGCGCATGCGTTTCATGGCTGAAGACGCCATCGGTCTGGCCGTGGCGATGAAGGACGGCGGCGACATTCTGGTGCTGGGCAAGGCCCTGGAAATCGAGTTTGCGCGGATCCAGAAAAACCTCCCGGCCGGCATGCAGTTGCGTAAGGTCTCGGACCAGCCCGCCGCGGTGAAAACCGGGGTCGGCGAGTTTGTCCAGGTATTGGTCGAAGCCTTGGCCATCGTCCTGCTGGTGAGCTTCTTTTCCCTCGGCGTGCGCACCGGCATGGTCGTGGCCCTGGCGATTCCGCTGGTGTTGGCGATGACCTTCGCCTGCATGTATTACTTCGGCATCGGCCTGCACAAGATTTCCCTCGGCGCGCTGGTCCTGGCGCTGGGCTTGCTGGTGGACGACGCGATCATCGCCGTGGAAATGATGGCGATCAAAATGGAGCAGGGCTTCGACCGGATCAAGGCTGCCAGCTACGCCTGGACCAGCACCGCGTTCCCGATGCTCACCGGCACGCTGATCACCGCTGCCGGGTTCCTGCCGATTGCCACCGCGCAATCGGGGACCGGCGAATACACCCGTTCGATTTTCCAGGTGGTCACGATTGCGCTGCTCGCGTCATGGATCGCCGCCGTGGTGTTCGTGCCGTATCTGGGGGAAAAACTCCTGCCGGATCTGGCGAAGATTCACGCAGCCAAACACGGCGCTGCTCAGCCGGATCCGTACGCCACGCCGTTCTATCAGCGCGTCCGTCGTCTGGTGGAGTGGTGCGTGCGCTGGCGCAAAACGGTGATCACGCTGACGGTGGTGTTGTTCATCGGCTCCATCGTGCTGTTCCGGTTTGTGCCGCAACAATTCTTTCCGGCTTCAGGCCGGCTGGAGTTGATGGTCGATCTGAAACTGGCCGAGGGCGCGTCGCTGAGCAACACCGCCGACGAGGTCAAGCGCCTTGAAGGTCTGCTGAAGGATCATGCCGGCATCGACAATTACGTGGCTTACGTCGGCACCGGTTCGCCGCGCTTTTACCTGCCGTTGGATCAGCAATTGCCGGCGGCGAGCTTCGCTCAGTTCGTCGTCTTGGCCAAGACCATCGAGGACCGCGAAACCCTGCGCACCTGGCTGATCGAAACCCTCAACGAACAATTCCCGGCCTTGCGCTCGCGGGTGACGCGCCTGGAAAACGGTCCGCCGGTCGGCTACCCGGTGCAGTTCCGCGTCACCGGCGAGCACATCGAGGAAGTCCGCGCCCTGGCCCGCAAGGTGGCGGCCAAGGTTCGCGAGAACCCCCATGTGGTGAACGTCCACCTGGATTGGGAAGAACCGAGCAAAGTGGTGTACCTCAACGTCGACCAGGACCGCGCCCGTGCACTCGGCGTGAGCACCGCGAACCTGTCGAAGTTTCTGCAAAGCTCGCTGACCGGCTCCAGCGTCAGCCAGTACCGCGAAGACAACGAGTTGATCGAAATCCTCCTGCGCGGCACCTTGCATGAACGCACCGAACTGTCGCTGCTGCCAAGCCTGGCGGTGCCGACCGACAACGGTCGTAGCGTGGCGCTGTCGCAGATCGCGACCCTGGAATACGGCTTCGAAGAGGGCATCATCTGGCACCGCAACCGCTTGCCGAACGTGACCGTCCGTGCCGACATCTACGGCAAGGAACAGCCAGCGACGCTGGTGCAGCAAATCATGCCGACGCTCGACCCAATCCGCGCTGAACTGCCCGACGGCTACCTCCTGGATGTCGGCGGCACGGTGGAAGACTCCGCCCGCGGGCAGAACTCGGTGAAGGCCGGCGTGCCGTTGTTCATCGTGGTGGTGCTGACGTTGCTGATGCTGCAGCTGCGAAGTTTCTCACGCACGGCGATGGTGTTTCTGACGGCACCCTTGGGACTGATCGGCGTGACCCTGTTCCTGATGGTGTTCCGTCAGCCGTTCGGCTTCGTCGCCATGCTCGGGACCATCGCCCTGTCCGGGATGATCATGCGTAACTCGGTGATCCTGGTGGACCAGATCGAGCAGGACATCGCCGCCGGCCTCAAGCCCTGGCAGGCGATCATCGAAGCCACGGTGCGGCGTTTCCGGCCGATTGTCTTGACCGCGCTCGCCGCGGTACTGGCAATGATTCCTTTGTCCCGCAGCGTGTTCTTCGGGCCGATGGCGGTGGCGATCATGGGCGGCCTGATCGTGGCGACGGCGCTGACGTTGCTGTTCCTGCCGGCGCTGTATGCAGCGTGGTTCCGCATCAAGAAAGAAGAGCCTGCCTGACACCTCTAGGCGCGAGCCTGCTCGCTCCTACAGGTATTTCAGAAACCTCTGATATTGAGTCAGAGGAGCCCGAATGCTGTACTCGAGCCTCAGTTTCATGAGGTTCTGAGACAGCAATCAATGAAAAAGCCACCGATGCTGGAAGGCCGGACCGATCCGGTATTCGACCTGCTGGGGAAGTCTCCCCACAAAGAACGTCTCTCGGAATACCTCGCCCTGCTGAGGCCGCTGGATGATCAATGGCGCTATCGACCTTTCAATGAATTGCGCTACCGCTGGGCGCCGGGGCTGGATTCAAATCTGTGCTGGGCGCTGGTGAAGAAGGCGCGTGTTGCGCAGTACTCAAGTCTACTGCCGCTGGGCGAGCCGCTTCGGTGGGGGCAATTCATGCTCACACCGCTGGCGCAAAAAGCGATTTCTGCTGTTGACCGGCAAGCAACGACGGCCGCGCTGGAATTCATGACCAGTCAGATTGGCGAGCATGCGCACTTCAGCTATCTGCTTAACGACCTGATCGAAGACGAAGCCATCAGCAGCAGTCAGCTCGAAGGTGCGGCGACGACCACGCGGGTGGCCAAGGACATGCTCAAGCGCAAGCGCCTGCCACGCACGCCGGACGAGCGCATGGTGATCGGTAACTACAAAATGATGAATTTCGCCTGGGAAAAGCGCCATGTACCGCTGAGTCCCGAGCTGATATCAGCCATGCACCGGATAGGCGTCGAGGGCATTGATGACACGTTGTATTCGCCGGGGTGTTTCAGGAAGAACGATGACGTGGTGGTACAGGACGGCGAGGGTAATACCGTGCATACACCGCCGCCCACCGCTGGACTGGTGTCCAGACTGCAAGTGTTGTCGACGTGGTTCAACCAGTCCCATCACGATCCCGAGCAAAATGATTACCTGCATCCTTTGATCAAAGGCATCGCCCTGCATTTTGCGCTGGGCTACGAGCATCCTTTCCGCGATGGCAACGGCCGTGTCGCGCGAGCGCTATTTTACTGGTCCATGTTCAAGAATGATTTTTCCGCGTTTCGCTACATTGCCATCAGCATTTTGCTGCGCAACGCGCCGGTGAAATACGGACGCTCTTACCTGAACACGGAAGTGGATGATCTTGATCTGACGTATTTCATCGACTTTCAGTGCGAGGTCATTTTGCGGGCTGTCAGCGGATTTTCCATGGCCTACCGGAAAAGCCTGGCATACGCCGACAGCTTTGACCGCTGGTTAGTGGCGTCCGGTTTTTTTCACCGATTGACCGAGAAACAGCGTGTCATATTCCAGGTGGCCAAGAGCGGGATGGCCAAGGAGTTTACGGCAGTCAACGTGAAGCAAAATCTGGACTGCTCTTACAACACTGCGTCGGGGATCCTGAACAGGTTGGTCGAGTTGGAGGTGTTCGAGAAAAGGAAGATCGGGCGGGAATGGGTGTTCTTCCTGCGATCGGGATTGGCGACCTGATCGTTTGTGGAAGCGAGCAGGCTCGCTTCCACAGGATCCGCGTTAAAACTCAGAGCGTGCCGAACACTTTCTTCGCCAGGCTCGTCGCCGCGGCGGCAGGGTTTTGGCGGATGGTGGCTTCCTGTTTGCCGATCATCTCGAACAGGCCGTTCAGCGCTTGCTCGGTGACGTAGCTTTCGATGTTGGCGCTCTTCGCATCGACCACGCCCATGGTAGCGGCTTGTCCGGCGAACGAGTTGTATTGCTTGGCCAGGCCCACCTGGTCGGTGGCTTGCTTGACGATCGGCAGGAACTTGGCGCGGATCTGTTCGCGGCTGGATTTGTTCAGGTACTGGGTGGCCGAGTCGTTACCGCCGCTGAGAATGCCTTTGGCGTCTTCCACGCTCATTTTCTTCACGGCATCCACCAGGATCGGCTGGGCCTGGGTCACGGCGGTTTCAGCCGCTTTGTTCATGCTGGTTTCCAGCTCATCGACCTGGGCACCCATGCCGAAGGCCTTCATCTTGCTGGCGACCTTGCCCAGTTTGCCCGGCAGTTCGATCTTCACCTCCGGGTTGTTGCTGAAACCGCCCGGCGTGCCGAGTTGTTTCACGGCCAGTTGCGCGCCTTGGGTCAGCGCGTCCTTGAGGCCGCCGGTGGCGTCTTTTTGCGACAGGTCACTGAGCGACAACGCCATCGCGCTGGCGGAAATCATCAGGCCTGCACACAGGCCGGCGAAGCGAAGGGTAGGGCGGAACATGGCGGCTTCCTTGTTCATAAAAAGTGTTCGAAAAATAAATCAGCGGGCCGCATCGACGCGGATCTTCAGCGGCTGCGGATCGCTGCCATCGAGTTTCACCGCGTGATGTTCGGTGGTGATGAACATCAGTTGGCCGTCCACTTCAATGCGCGCGCTGACGGCGTATCGATGGCCGGGTTTGACCTGCGCCGGATCGTAACTCAGATGGAACGGCAGCGGCACCTGGCCCTTGACCGGACCTTTCTGTTCGTCGAGCACCACGGCAGGGGCGTCGGCCAGGGACACGTCCTGCAAGCTGACGCTCAGGGTTGCGGTCGGCGGCAGGGCGATGCGTTGCAGGTAGAAGACTTCGCCGTCGAGGCTGGTTTTGGTGGCGGGGGACATTGACTGGCAGGCGCCGAGCAAAGCGGTCATGGCCAATAGAGTAAGTTTTTTCATGGAAAATCTCCGTTTGAACATTGTGCGAGCGAGGCCGGCTTGCCGGCGAAAGCGTTGTGTCAGACAGCTGATGTGCTGAATGGTAGACCGCCTTCGCGAGCAAGCCCGCTCCCACAGGGATTGCGTCAGGCCTCGGTACGGGTGGCAGCCAGGTCCGCCGCATCTTCACTGCGATGCAACGCAACCTGGCGGATCGACAAACGTATCTCTGCCGGCAGCACCCGTTTGGCCGCGCCCTCGGCCAGTTCGCCGAGCAGTTCGTGATAGCTCAGCTTGCCCGCTTCATCACGCTTGAGCACGTCGAGGTCAAGCAGGGTCTGGATGAAGTGGCGGAACAGACTCTTGTCGAAAAACTCCGGAGCGTTCAGGCCATGCAGGATCGACAAGCGCTGGGCCATTACGGTGCACAAGTCTTCCAGTTCTTCGGCGCTGATGCTGTTCTGGCCGCTGTTGAGCAGCAGGGAAACGGTCATGTAGAAGCGCTGCAAGGTCTGGGCGATGCTCTTCGACAACAGCGTCAGCAACACGAAATGCCGCGAGCTAGGCGCCGGGCGCAGGTAAACGTCGTTCTCGAAACGCAGCAGGCCTTGCTCGACGAACGCTTCGAGCCATTGATCGATCACCGCCTCCAGGTCATCCATCGACCAGCGAATGAACAACTCCGATTGCAAGTACGGATACAGCGCGCGGGTGTAGCGCAGGATCTGCTCGCGGCTCATGCGCGAGGCACTTTGGAAGAAGCTGGCGAGCAAGGACGGCAATGCGAAAATGTGCAGCACGTTGTTGCGGTAATAGGTCATCAGGACGGCGTTTTGCTCGTCCAGGTACAGAATCTTGCCGAGGGCATCGCTCTGTTCGGACAGCAGGTCCATGTCCTTCACGTGTTCGATCAGCGCGCGTCCGTCACCGTCCGGCAGCGTGGTGTGCGGCGAATACGGGACTTTGCGCAGCAGCGCCAGATACAGGTCCAGCACTCGCGCCATGGCGCGGTCGTCCAGGGCCAGTCGGCTGGTGGACAGCAGGGCCAGCGCCACCAGGTTGACCGGGTTGATCGCCGCCGCTTCGTTCAAATGCTGCGCGACTTTCTCGCCGAGGCGATTAGTGGTTTCGTTGAGCCAGGCCGGTTTGAACTGCGGGCCGAGTTCCTGCTCTCGCCAGTCCGGCTGTTCGTTGTCGAGGAATTCCGCGAGTTTGATCGGCTCACCGAAGTTCACCGCGACCTGGCCGAAGCGCTGCTTGAGCGCGCCGATGACTTTGAAAATGTCGAAGATCGATTCTTTCTTCTTGCTCGCGCCGCGCAACTCGCCGAGGTAGGTCCGGCCTTCGAGCACGCGTTCGTAGCCGATGTACACCGGGATGAAAACGATCGGCATGCGCGACGAACGCAGAAAGCTGCGCAGGGTGATCGCCAGCATTCCGGTTTTCGGTTGCAGCATGCGCCCGGTGCGCGAACGGCCGCCCTCGACGAAGTACTCGACCGGGAAGCCTTTGGTGAACAGGGTGTGCAGGTATTCGTTGAACACCGAGGTGTACAGCGGATTGCCCTTGAAGGTGCGGCGCATGAAGAACGCACCGCCACGGCGCAGCAGGCTGCCGATCACCGGCATGTTGAGGTTGATGCCGGCGGCGATGTGCGGTGGGGTCAGGCCGTTGCGGAACAGCAGGTACGAGAGCAGCAGGTAGTCGATGTGGCTGCGATGACACGGCACATAGATCACTTCGTGACCCTGGGCAACATTCTGCACGCCTTCGATGTGGTTGACCTTGATCCCGTCGTAGATCTTGTTCCAGAACCAGCTCAGTACCACTTCCAGAAAGCGGATCGCGGTGTAGGTGTAGTCCGAGGCAATCTCGTTGCCGTAGCGCAGGGCCTGGGCCTTGGCTTTTTCCGCAGAGATGTTCTCGCGCTCGGCTTCGTCGAGGATCGCTTGCCTGACCAGCGGCTGATTGATCAGGCCCTTGACCAGGTTGCGGCGGTGGGAGATGTCCGGGCCGATCACCGCGGCCTTGAGGTTGCGAAAGTGCACCCGCAGGATGCGCTGGGCCATGCGCACGGTGCGCTCGTGGCCCTTGTTGTGCTCGATCAGCTCGCGCAAGTGGATCGGCGCGGAGAACTGCACGCGGGTCTTGCGCCCGAGCACGATGATGCTGAGCAGGCGGCGCAGGCGACCGGTGACGGCCCAGCTGTCGGCGAACAGCAGTTTCCACGGGCTCGACTCGCTGTCCGGCGACTGGCCCCAGAACACGCTGACCGGAATGATCTGCGCATCCTCGGCGGCGTTCTGGCTCAGGGCGCTGACCAGGCGGGTCAGGGTCGGCGGCGCGCCGCGTTTGTCCTGGCGGCCGAGCCAGTCGGGGTCCGGCGTCAGGTAAAAGAACGCGGCGGGTTCGAGCAGGTTGCCCACCGACACCGGCAGCACCGGACGCGGCAGGCCGGCCTTGGTGCACTCGGTGTCGAGCACAGCGAGGTCGGTCAGCGAAGGGTTTTGCAGGACGTAGAACACCGGACGACTGCGGTCGAGGTTGAGGGTGAACGACGACTGATTGATCGTCTCCGAGCGAACCCAGAGATAGAGCAGTCGGCGCAGGGTGCCAAACACAAGACGGCGGAACGGGGAGCGGGTCATACGGCTTCTGCGTGAGTGAATAAAACCGAGCATGTGCTCGGGCGGCGGTTAGTGTGCCGGATTCGTCGAAAATCGGCAAAAAAGCGGCTAAGTAAAGTTGAGTTGAGAGTTTTGCCGCCTGACATATACTCGGCGAGCCCGCACTGGCCAGACAGTGGCACACTCAGTGCAAGCAATGTTCCCGAGGCTTTCCTGCGAAAAGCCCGATCAATAATAAAAAAGGAGTATGAACAGATGGCAACGCGCGAGACCGGCAATGTGAAGTGGTTCAACGACGCCAAGGGCTACGGCTTCATTCAACGCGAGGACGGGGTGGACGTGTTCGTGCACTACCGCGCAATTCGCGGAGAAGGGCATCGTTCGCTGACTGAAGGTCAGCAGGTGGAATACGCCGTGGTGACCGGCGAGAAAGGGTTGCAGGCTGAGGACGTGGTGGGGCTGTAAATCCATTTCTCCAGATCACCCAAAACCAGTGTGGGAGCGGGCTTGCTCGCGAATGTGGTGGATCAGTCGATATAACGTCGACTGATCCACCGCATTCGCGAGCAAGCCCGCTCCCACATGTGGTGGGTGTTGCTACGGCTACGCGGTTTTCCAGGTGATTTCTTCTTCACCGTCCGCGCTGATGCGCATCCAGCGATCCGCGGTCTCCTCACCTTCTTCCTCGACCCAACTCCCCGGCGCGCAACGCACTTCGACGTTCAGTGCGGCAAACGCGGCGCGGGCGCAGGCGATGTCGTCTTCCCACGGGGTCTGGTCACTTTCGAGGTACAGGCTGTTCCACTTTCCTACGGCTTTCGGCAGCCAGGTCACCGGCACGTTGCCGGCCTTGCACTTGTAGGTCTGGCCTTTCTGAACCCAGTCGGTGCACGGGCCCAGCGCTTCGCCGAGCCAGGTCGCAATGGCCTTGTAGTCGACGTCGGCGTCTTTCAGGTAAATCTCGATATCCGGTTGGCGCATGGATGTCCTCACTGCGGGTCTGAAAAATCCATTCGCGGATTTAGCCGGCCTCGAGCCGTTGCTCAAGACCAAAAATTATTGAAGTACGAAGTAATCGTATCGCATCGACACAGTGACCTCGAACGGTTCAGCCTGTTCGATGACCGCCGCCCGGCGTTCGGCACTGGCGCGCCAACCGTGGGGCGTCATGGCCAGCAGGTTGGCGCGATCCTGACCACTGGCCAGCATCAGTTTGAACTCGAGGGTTTCACTGTGTTGCAGCGCCATGCCCGCCGGCACCAACGCCAGATGCTTGTCGTCGGTGTACTCACGCACTTCGTCGTACAGGCGCTCGCGCAACTCCATCAGATGGCCGCTGGTCGGCCCGACTTTCATCAGGCCGCCCCCCGGACTGAGCAGGCGTTTGGCTTCCTCCCAGTCCAACGGGCTGAAGACGCTGGCGAGAAACTGGCAACTGCCCGAGGCCAGCGGCACCCGCGCCATGCTGGCGATCAACCACGTCAGCTGCGGGTTGCGTTTGCAGGCGCGTTTGACCGCTTCCCGGGAGATGTCCAGGGCGTAACCGTCGGCATGGGGCAGGGCCTCGGCGATTTGCGCGGTGTAGTAACCCTCGCCGCAACCGATGTCGAGCCAGCGCTGCGGCGCGTAGCCAGCTGCCAGTTCCGCGAGGCGTTTGGCCACCGGCGCGTAATGGCCGGCGTTCAGAAAGTCGCGACGGGCTTCGACCATCGCCAGGTTATCCCCAGGGTCGCGGCTGTTTTTGTGCTGCACCGGCAACAGGTTCAGGTATCCCTGGCGCGCGCGGTCGAAACGATGCCCGGCGGGGCAGGCCACGCCGTTGTCCACCGCGTTCAGCGGTTCGCTGCAGATCGGGCAGGCGAGCATCAGGCGAGCAACTTGATCAGGGTCTGGTAGTAGATTTCGGTCAGCACGTCGAGGTCGGCGGCCAGTACACGTTCGTTGACCTGGTGGATCGTCGCGTTGACCGGACCCAGCTCGACCACCTGCGTGCCCATGGTCGCGATGAAGCGCCCGTCGGAGGTGCCACCGCTGGTGGACGCCTTGGTGTCGCGACCGGTGATGTCCTTGATGCTCGATGCAACTGCATCCAGCAGGGCGCCCGGCTCGGTGAGGAACGGCAGGCCGGACAGCGCCCAGTCGATGTGCCAGTCCAGGCCGTGTTTGTCGAGGATGTCGGCGACGCGCTTCTGCAGGCCTTCGACGGTGGATTCGGTGGAGAAACGGAAGTTGAACACCGCCACCAGGTCACCCGGGATCACGTTGGTCGCGCCGGTGCCGGAATTCACGTTGGAAATCTGGAAGCTGGTCGGCGGGAAGAAATCGTTGCCATGGTCCCAATGCTCGGCGGCCAGTTCGGCCAGGGCCGGGGCGGCGAGGTGGATCGGGTTCCTGGCCAGGTGCGGATAGGCCACGTGACCTTGCACACCGTGCACGGTCAATTTGGCGCCGAGGGAACCGCGACGGCCATTCTTGACCACATCGCCCACCAGCGTGGTGCTCGACGGTTCGCCGACGATGCACCAGTCCAGGCGTTCCTTGCGCGCGGTAAGACGTTCAACGACGGCTTTGGTGCCGTGATGCGCCGGGCCTTCTTCGTCGCTGGTGATCAGGAACGCGACCTTGCCTTTGTGATCCGGGTAGTCGGCGACGAAGCGTTCGGCGGCCACGGTCATGGACGCGAGGCTGCCTTTCATGTCCGCCGCGCCACGGCCGCAGAGCATGCCGTGTTCGTCGATCAGCGCGTTGAACGGGTCGATCTGCCAGGCAGTGACCGGGCCGGTGGGGACCACGTCGGTGTGGCCGGCGAAGCACAGTACCGGGCCGTCGTGTTTGCCGTGGGTTGCCCAGAAGTTATCCACATCTTGGATGCGCATCGGTTCCAGCTGGAAGCCGGCATCGCCCAGGCGCTGCATCATCTGCTTCTGGCAATCGGCGTCGATCGGCGTCACGGACGGACGGCGGATCAGGTCGATGGCGAGTTGAAGGGTCGGCGAAAGGTCGGCGTGGGCCGTCATGGAAAACTCCGGAGATCATGAATGTGGGCGCGAACTCACTGTGGGAGCCAGCCTGCTGGCGAAGGCGGTGTAGCCGTCAACATAAGCGGTGATTGTTACATTGCCATCGCCAGCAGGCTGGCTCCCACAGGGATGGATATCACGCCACGCCCTGCAAAATGGCGGTTATCTTAAAGCAAAACGGCGGCCATTGGCCGCCGTTTAGTGCATCGGCAAAGATTTAGACTGCCGGTGCCGTTTCCGCTGCGACCACCGGTTTCGGCAGCGAAGACAGGAACGCCATGATCAACGCCGCCAGGTACGGCAGCGACTGCACCAGCAACATGACCACCCAGAAACGCATGTCGTTGCTCGGCAGGCCGTTGACCAGGAAGATTCCCAGCGCCGCGCCCCACAACAGCAGCATGATGAACACCTCTTCACGGGCCTCCGAAATCGCCACCCAGAAGCCATGGTTATCAGCGTTTTTCGGCGTACGGAAGAACGGAATGCTGCTGGTGAAGAAGCCGTACAGCACCGCCTTGGCGATGGTGTGCGACAGCGCCAGGCCGGCCAGCGCAGCACAGAACGCATCCTTGAGGTTCACGCCGACGGCGCGACGGTAAAGGAAGATGATCTTGCCGACCTTGAACACGAACAGTGCCAATGGCGGGATTGCGAAAATCAGCAACGGCGGATCGACCCGTTGCGGCACGATGATCATCGCCGCCGACCACAACAGCGCGCCCACGGTGAAGAAGATGTTCATGCCGTCCGCGACCCACGGCAACCAGCCCGCGAGGAAGTGGTAGCGCTGGCCACGGGTCAACTCGGTGTCTTTGCCGCGCAGCAGGCTGGCGGTGTGACGCTTGATGATCTGAATCGCCCCGTAGGCCCAGCGGAAACGCTGTTTCTTGAAGTCGATAAACGTATCGGGCATCAGGCCTTTGCCGTAGCTGGTGTGGTAGTACGCCGCTGACAGGCCTTTCTCGAACACGCGCAGGCCCAGTTCGGCGTCTTCACAGATGCACCAGTCGGCCCAGCCCAGTTCCTCGAGCACCGAGCGCCGGGTCATGGTCATGGTGCCGTGCTGGATGATCGCGTCACGGTCGTTGCGGGTGACCATGCCGATGTGGAAGAAGCCTTTATATTCCGCGTAGCAAAGCTTCTTGAAGGTGCTTTCGTTCTGGTCGCGGTAATCCTGCGGCGACTGCACCACGGCGATTTTCGGATCGGCGAAGTGCGGCACCATGTGCTTGAGCCAGTTAGGGTCGACGCAGTAGTCCGAGTCGATCACCGCAATCACTTCAGCGTCCTTGGCCGTGTGCGGAATCAGGTAATTCAGCGCGCCACCCTTGAAGCCGGCCAGTGGCGCGACGTGGAAGAACTTGAAGCGTGGGCCCAGGGTTGCGCAATAATCGCGCACCGGTTCCCAGACCGCCGGGTCCTTGGTGTTGTTGTCGATGATCAGGACTTCGAAGTCCGGATAGTCGAGGTTGGCCAGGGCGTTGAGGGTCTGTTTGACCATCTCCGGGGGCTCGTTGTAGCAAGGCACGTGGATCGAGACTTTCGGTCTGTAGTCCGAATCGCCCACCACGGGCAGGAATTCACGCCGACGCTTGTGGGTCCAGACCGCTTCGGCCAGTTCATGGGCCTCGGTCAGCAGGACGATAAACACCCCGAGTGCGCCAAGCGCCAGCAGGAAGCCGACCGTCAGGCTGAACCACGTGCTGTATTGCTGACTGTAGTCATAGCCGATCCACACCAGCACCGAACCGCAAAGGAACGCGATGAAGGTCAGGAAGGTGCGGCCACGTTGACGCAGCGCTGAGCCGTCAATCATCAGCAAGGTCAGGGACAGCAGGGCCAGTACTGCCGAACCGATGGCCAGCACGCGCCATTGCGGGATCGCGACCACCGGCCCTTCGAAGTTGAATTTCTGCTGACGCGCGGCGTTGAACACGCCCCAGTACGCGCCCACCGAACCTTCGTCGCTGGCCTTCCACGGCTGGTCAAACGCCTCGATCACGAAGTAGTTGAAGCCCTGGCGGTTCAGCTTGTTCACCAGCGTGCGCAGGTAGATCGCCTGATCCGCCGGGCTGGCGTCGGTGCCGCCACGCATACGGCCGTTGCTCGGCCAGCCAACTTCGGACAGCAGCAGCGGTTTTTTCGGGAACATCTTTTTCAGATCGCGGGCGCGGTCGAGGACGAACTGACCGGCCTTGTCCACCGGGATGAATTCCCAGTACGGCAGCACGTGCGCGGCAATCAGGTCGACGTGCTTGGCCAATTCCGGGTGTTCTTCCCAGACGTGCCATTGCTCGGATGTGGTGACCGGTACCTTCACCGCAGCGCGCACGCGATCGAGGATCACGCTGAGTTCCGCAGCGGTAATTTCCTTACGGAAGATCGCCTCGTTGCCTACAACCACGCGGACCACACTGCGTGAGGTGTTGGCGATTTCGATGGCGCGGGTGATTTCCCGCTCGTTGCGTTCCTGGTCCGGACTGATCCAGATGCCCAGGGTCACCCGCAGGCCGAATTCTTCGGCGAGCTTGGGGATGTCTTCCAGGGTGCCATCGACCGAGTAAGTACGGATGTTGTCCGTCAGCTTGCTCATGATCTCCAGATCGCGACGCATCTGGTCGTCGGTCGGGTACTGCTCTTTCTGCGGGTACTGGCCTTGCTGGAACGGCGAGTAGGAAAACCCGGAGATCTGTTCAGGCCAGTTGGGAGCGGTGACCGGGCGATTGATCAGCGCCCAGAAGCCGGTAAACAAGGCGGCGATGGCGAGCACCACGACCAGGTTGAGTCCAAATTTACGCGATGACATAGCTATTTCGGGTTCCAAAGGCTGTGGAACGAAGGAACGGTCGGCGGTGTGCCAAGGGCGCGCATCCTACACCGTGCTTTCCTTGACCGTACAGCGGGCAGGGAAAAGCCTGACGTTGGGCAATTCCGTTTCACATAAGTTCTTACACTTGTCGCTTGTCGCTTAGATCTTGTTGCAACGTAGCCCTATAATGCGCGCCGGTTTTTGGGGTAATGGTCATGAGCACAGAAGATCCGCGGTTTGCAGGCATCGCCCGTTTGTATGGCATCGAGGGCCTGGAGCGCCTGCGCGCGGCCCACGTGGCAATCGTCGGCGTTGGCGGCGTCGGCTCCTGGGCGGCGGAAGCCATCGCCCGTTGTGGCGTGGGCGAGATTTCGCTATTCGACCTCGACGATGTCTGCGTCAGCAACGCCAACCGCCAGTTGCATGCGCTGGACAGCACCGTCGGCAAACCCAAGGTCGAGGTGATGGCAGAACGCCTTCGCGGGATCAACCCGGACTGCACCGTCCACGCGGTGGCGGATTTCGTCACCCGCGAGACCATGTCCGAATACATCACGCCGAACATCGATTGCGTGATCGACTGCATCGACAGCGTCAACGCCAAGGCGGCGCTGATCGCCTGGTGCAAACGCCGCAAGATCCAGATCATCACCACCGGCGGGGCGGGCGGGCAGATTGACCCGACGCTGATCCAGGTCTGCGACCTGAACCGTACGTTCAACGACCCGCTGGCCTCGAAAGTGCGCTCGACCTTGCGTCGCGACTACAACTTCTCCCGCACCGTGACCCGTCATTACAGCGTGCCGTGTGTGTTTTCCACCGAACAACTGCGCTACCCGAAACCGGATGGCAGCATTTGTTTGCAGAAGAGTTTTGTCGGCGATGGCGTGAAGCTGGACTGCGCTGGCGGGTTTGGCGCGGTGATGATGGTGACGGCGACGTTCGGCATGGTCGCGGCGACCAAGGCTGTGGATAAGATTGTCGCGGGTGTGCGGCGGCCGGCAGATCGGGTCAAGCCTGCCTGATTGTTTCCTGTAGGAGCATGCTCGCTCCTACCGTTAGCGGTTAGCCCGCCAACTCATTCATCCGCTGAAGCACGGCATTCAGGCCATTGCTGCGCGATGGCGACAGTTGCCGGCTCAATCCAAGCTGATTGAACCAGTCGGGCAAATCCACCTGCTGCAATTCTGCAGCGGATAATCCGTTGACCCGCGCCAGCAGCAACGCCACCAACCCCCGGATCATCCGCGCGTCGCTGCTCGCGGCAAATTGCCAGTGACCGTCCTCCAGCGAGCCCACCAACCACACCTGGCTTTCACAGCCGTGCACGCGGTTGGCGTCGACCTTATCCACATCGCTCAACGCCGGCAGGCCGTCGCCCCATTGCATCAGCAAGCGCGCCCGTTGTTCCCAGCCCGCTGCAGCCTGAAAAGTGTCGAGCGCCGCGACGGCCGCCGCTGGCAGGCTCATCGCAACAGCTCCAGCGCTTGATCCAGCGCCTCAAAGAATCGCTCAAGGTCTTCGGAATCGTTGTACAGCGCCAACGACACGCGAATGGCCCCGGCCAGTTCGAAGCGTTTGAGCAGCGGCATGGCGCAATGATGACCGGCGCGTACCGCGATGCCCTGTTCCGTCAGCAAATGCGCCAGGTCAGCGTTGTGCACACCCTCGACGACGAAACTTGCCAGGGCCAGTTGCGGCTTGCCCAACAGCCGAATGCCGTTGCGCGCCTCAAGGCCTTTCAACAGATAGTCATGCAGCGCGGCTTCATGGGCCGAGACGGCGTCTTGGTCAAGACCGGCGAGGTAATCCAGCGTCGCGCCGAGACCGATCACACTGGAAATCGGCGGTGTCCCTGCCTCGAATCCCAGCGGCGCCGGGCGAAAGCGTGCGTGCTGGTAATCCGCATCGAGCACCATTTCACCGCCGAACTGCCAGTGGCGCAGCTGCTTCAGCGATTCGTGGCGCCCGAACAGCACGCCCAGACCGTCGGGGCCGTAGAGCTTGTGACTGGAAAACACATAGAAGTCGCAACCCAGCGCCTGCACGTCATGTCGGCCGTGCACCACCCCTTGGGCGCCATCGATCACGGTTAGCGCGCCATGGGCCTGGGCCATCGCCAGCAGGGCCGGCAGCGGCTGCCAGGCACCGAGCACGTTGGACAGCTGACTGACCGCCAGTAGACGGGTCTGTGGACCGATCAATGTGGCGGCGGCCTCCAGGTCGATCAAGCCATCGGCGTTTAGCGGCAGGATCACCAGTTTCAAATCGCGACGGTGGGCCAGTTGCTGCCAGGGCAGCAGGTTGGCGTGATGCTCCAGGGCGCTGATGACAATTTCGTCGCCGGGGTTGAATACGTGCTCCAGGCCATAGGCCAGGAGGTTCAGCGCAGAGGTTGCGCCATGGGTAAAGACGATGTGCCCGCAGTCACCGGCATTCAGCCAGTGGGCGACTTTGCTGCGGCTGTCCTCGAACGCCTGGGTGGCATGTGCGCCAGGCAGGTGTTGCGCCCGATGCACGTTAGCCGCGCCGTTGGCGTAGTAATGCGCCAGGGCATCCAGCAGGGCTTGGGGTTTTTGCGTGGTGGCGGCGTTGTCCAGGTAGGTCTGGTCTTGCCGTTGCAGGGCGGCGATGGCCGGAAAATCGGCGCGCCAGGGGGAGGGAATCATCATCTAGTTCGCCTGTACGCCTGACCCTGTAGGAGCGAGCTTGCTCGCGATGGACGTCAACGATAACGCGTGCCACTTGAATAACCGCGTTGCCTTTGCGTTTTTCGCGAGCAAGCTCGCTCCTACAGGTGTCGACTGACGCTTAGTTGTGAGCGTGCAGCGCTTCGTTCAGTTCGATCGCCGATTTGTGGGTTTTGCATTCCACGGCACCGGTTTCCGAATTGCGACGGAACAGCAGATCAGGCTGACCGGCCAGTTCACGAGCCTTGACCACTTTGACCAGTGTGTTGTGCTCGTCCAGCAGCGCCACTTTGGTGCCAGCGGTCACGTACAGGCCCGATTCAACGGTGTTGCGGTCACCCAGCGGGATGCCGATACCGGCGTTGGCGCCGATCAGGCAGCCTTCGCCGACCTTGATCACGATGTTGCCGCCGCCCGACAGGGTGCCCATGGTCGAGCAGCCGCCGCCCAGGTCCGAACCCTTGCCGACGAACACGCCTGCGGAAACGCGGCCTTCGATCATGCCTGGGCCTTCGGTGCCGGCGTTGAAGTTGATGAAACCTTCGTGCATCACGGTGGTGCCTTCGCCCACGTAGGCACCCAGGCGCAGACGTGCCGCATCAGCGATACGAACGCCGGCCGGTACTACGTAGTCGGTCATTTTCGGGAACTTGTCCACCGAGAACACTTCCAGCAGCTCGCCGCGCAGGCGGGCTTCCAGTTGGTGTTCAGCCAGTTCGGCGAGGTCGATCGCGCCCTGGCTGGTCCATGCCACGTTCGGCAGCAGCGGGAACACACCGGCCAGGTTCAGGCCGTGTGGCTTGACCAGACGGTGGGACAGCAGGTGCAGCTTGAGATACGCCTCAGGCGTGGAAGTCAGCTGCGCGTCTTCAGCCAGGATGGTCGCGACCAGCGGCTTGTGGCTCTCGGCCAGACGAGTCAGCAGGGCAGCCTGTGCGGCGTCGACGCCTTTGATCGCTTCAGCCAGTTGCGAAGCCTGGGCGGTGGTGAACGCGATGGCCTGATTGCCTTCGGTGTAACCCAGGACCGGCGCGATGGCCGCGATCAGGTCCGCCGACGGGGTGAGCAATGGCAGTGCGTAAAACACTTCGAGCCAGGCGCCTTGACGGTTCTGGGTGCCGACACCAAAGGCCAGGCTGAATGGGGTAGTGGACATGTAAATACCTCTAACAAAATTGAACGGGCAGGCTTACTTGAGCGCCGCCGCGTAGATATCTGGCTTGAAGCCAATCAGGGTTCGGTCACCGAGATCGAGCACCGGGCGCTTGATCATCGAGGGTTGGGCGAGCATCAGCTCGATGGCTTTCGACTGGTCGAGATCGGCTTTGCGTTCGTCGTCGAGCTTGCGAAAGGTCGTGCCTGCACGGTTCAACACCACTTGCCAGCCGTGCTCGTCGCACCACTGGCTCAGGTGTTCACGGTCGATTCCGGCCGTCTTGTAATCATGAAAGTCATAGCTGACAGCGTGTTCATCGAGCCAGGTGCGCGCCTTTTTCATGGTGTCGCAGGCTTTGATGCCGAAGAGCTGTAGATGCTTGATTTCATTGGGCATAAATTCCTCCCTAAAACTTTCCCAATATCGCCCGAAAATTCAGCCGCCAATTATGCCACGTCGATCCACTCAGCGCCTCGACTGTCGCGGTACAGATCGGTCATTGTGGCCGAAAGGTGAGCGAGCAGTTTCTGGGCATCGCGGCCTTCGAGCTCGTGCAGATGTGCGGCAAGCGAGCGCTATTCGTGAAAGAACGGAGGCTGCTGGTCGAAAATTATCCCCAACTTCGTGCCGGCCTTGTCCCGAGCCTCGGCAAAAAGCCGAGCTCGGGGTGCCCAGCACCACCGGCTGGCCAGCTTTAGTCTGCCCCGCCGCCCGGGCAATGATGCACCAGGTGTTGTGACAGAACGCTATCGCGGCATTGCTTGACTACTTGAGCCAGGTCACCGGTGGGTCAGTGCCACCTGAAAAAGGTTGGAGGGAATGTTGTCCTAACGCCTTTCAATGGTAATCAGCTTTTTATCTACGACTTCGCTCAGGCCATTCCAGGTGCTGACGTCTCACGTGCCGCGACCGGACTCACGCCTGGGACGCTTTTCTCCATCCACGCCTATATGAACTCTGGCGTGATGACTCTTGAAGCGAGTACCACCGGTCACGTTACCGACGCGGTCAGTGGAATAGAAATCAAGTTCGGGGATGCTGCGCGCTCTGGTCGGCATGGCGCGGCCGACCCCGCATGAACACTCGCCGCCGTTGGTTATGCACAAAAAAAGACGAGCTATGCTGTAGCTATCAGTACGATTATTTAAAAACGAACTGAAAGGGAGTTCTACGTGGTTAAGTCGTTTCTTAGGCGTACGCTAAAACATATTCCTGGCAAAGTTTCGTTTTACATCGAAAGTGCCTATGTGCTGTTAAATCAAAGAATCATATTTGATCTTCGGTCTAAGAGATTTTGGTTGGGAACAACAAAAGCTGACCCTGAAAAAGAGAAATTGCTATCCCAGTTGAGCAAGCTCGGGTATGTAACTATTCCTGATTATAAAAGTCGTGATTGGTGCAATTTGGCGGCTTCCGAGTTGATCGCGGCGCTGGGTAATGACGATACGGCAACTCATACCGCTGAGGACGATAGAGTTTTCGGTATTGAAAGGGCTTCTTCGACTGCCGCCGAGTTTGCACATGATCCGTTTCTTAGCGGAATATCGTCTGATTATGCTCGTTCCGATGAGCGCCTTCTATTTTGTATGGCGAATAGAGTGCTTTACAAAGGACCAGGCTCTTATGGCAGCGGTGGGGAATGGCACCGGGACGGTTTCAGGCGACAAATGAAGGCAATGCTGTACTTGACCGATGTAGAAAACGCAGACGGGCCTTTTTCTGTGCTTGCAAAGTCACATCGGTTATCAAATATATTTCGGGATGCTCGCCAGGTCGGCCGATGGATATCCAGCAGGGTTGTGAGTGGCGTAACCTGTACCCGGCTGAAAGACGCAGGCGACAGGTTTGATATTTTGTCACCCGGGAGAGTTGAGAAATTCGCCGTTAAGGCCGGGACGCTTATACTTTTTGATACGTCAACAATTCATGCCGGCCAACCGCCTCAACCCGACGGCAAAGTGCGCTTGGCACTCACTAACTATTACTGCCATGAAAGCATGGTGAATGAGTCGTTAGACTATTATCGTAAATTCGTAAAAGTCCATTAACAAACCCGTATTTAAAGTGCCGGCGAGCACACTTATCGTTTAACCCTGTCCATCAATCAGTTGGTTGTGCCGCGGCAATTGGCCTGCAGCAGTAGTCGCGTGTAAATCGCCGCTTCGCAATGGAGGCCATGCTTTGGAATATGGGGATGTAGTCGTCCGGTATCAAATGGGAGCAGCGGTGCACGCGGTTATCGGCAACAGTGTGTCGTGTGGTGTCAATGGCGTGATGGTCACGCAGCCGCCATCCCGGCGAGCCGGTGCCTGATACACCGCCTTCGCGATCAAGCCCGCACACAAGGGAATGGGCGGTGCTCTGCGGTGATGCGACATTGGTGCAACGGTCATACGGCAGTCTAAGCGGCTAATATGGCACTTCAACGCTGTCGATTGCCCGGGAACCACGCCTTATGCAAACCGCCTACACCGTCCTCATTATGTTGATGCTGGTCAGCGTCTCGCGCCTGGTCGGACGGGTGATTCCATTACCTTTGCCGTTGGTGCAAATCGCGGCAGGTGCCTTGCTGGCCTGGCCGACGCTCGGCCTGCACGTGGCGCTGGACCCGGAATTGTTTCTTTTCCTGTTCCTGCCGCCGTTGCTGTTTTCCGACGGCTGGCGCATGCCCAAGCGTGAACTGTGGCGTTTGCGCGGGCCGATCCTGACCCTCGCCGTTGGTTTGGTGCTGTTTACCGTGGTCGGCGCCGGGTATTTCATTCATTGGCTGATACCGACCATTCCGCTGCCGGTGGCCTTTGCCTTGGCGGCGGTGCTGTCGCCGACGGATGCCGTGGCGGTGTCGGCGATTGCCCAGAACCGCTTGCCGACGCCATTGATGCACATGCTGCAGGGCGAGGCGCTGATGAACGACGCCTCGGGCCTGGTGACGTTCAAGTTTGCCCTGGCCGCAGCGGTGACTGGCGTGTTTTCGCTGGCCAACGCCAGTTTGACTTTCGTGTTGGTCGCGGTCGGTGGTCTCGCCGTCGGTGTAGCCCTGAGCTGGCTGGTCGGGCGCTTGCGCTCGTGGATGGTGGCGCGAGGCTGGGATGACCCGGCAACGCACGTCGTGTTCATGTTGCTGCTGCCGTTTGCCGCGTACGTGCTGGCCGAACGACTGGGCGCCTCGGGCATCTTGTCGGCGGTGGCGGCGGGCATGATGCAGAGCTGGCTTGACCTGCTGCCGCGCCAGACCAGCACCCGCTTGCTCAATCGCAGCGTCTGGTCATTGTTGGAGTTCGCCTTCAACGGCCTGATCTTCCTGCTGCTGGGCCTGCAGCTGCCGGACATCATCAAGGCGGTGGCCAGCCACGAAACCTCCTTGTGGCCGACGCTCCTGTATCGCGGCCTCGATGTGCTGGCGATTTTCCTGGTGTTGCTGGTGCTGCGGTTTGTCTGGGTGCAGAGCATCTGGCGCTTGTCGAGTCTGTTGCGCCGCTGGCGTGGTCAGGACGAAATGGTGCGGATGCCGACCGCGCGTTCGTGCTGGCTGCTGACGGTCGGCGGGGTGCGCGGGGCGGTGACGCTGGCGGGCGTGTTGTCCGTGCCGATGTTGATGGCGGGTGATGCGTTTCCTGAACGCGACCTGCTGATTTTCATTGCGGCCGGGGTCATCCTGCTGTCGCTGATCGCCGCCTGTATTGCGTTGCCCCTGTTGCTACGCGGCATTGAAAAGAGCCCGGACGACAAGCGCCGCGGCGAAGTGCGCGATGCCTGGCGCAAAACCGCGGAAGCGGCGATTCATGCGCTGGAAGCCGAAGAGGTCAACCCGCAGGACGCGGCCCAGGCCGCCCTGGCCATTGAACTGAAGGCGCGGATCATGGCCGAATATCGGCATCAGCTGGAGGTGTTCAACGACTCGGCGGAAGCCCAGGCGCTGGCGTTTCAGATGGATTTGCTGGAGCGGCGTCTGCGTTTGAAGGCGCTGCGGGCGCAGCGCCTGGAGTTGTACAGCCTCAGTCGCCATCACCAGATTGGTGATGACGTGTTGCGAGAAGTGTTGGGGGAGCTGGATCTGAGCGAGGCCAATCTTGGCCCGGTGAAATAAAACCTGTAGGAGCGAGCTTGCTCGCTGTGAACGACGGTACACCGCGGGGCGTCAGGCGCCCTGCGTGATCGTTGACGACCATCGCGAGCAAGCTCGCTCCTACAGGGGGATTGTATTTACTGGCGGCGCTGGATGAAGGCGCGAATCCGCTCAGCCGCTTCGACACATTCCGCCAGCGGCGCAACCAGCGCCATACGCACTCGACCGGCGCCGGGATTGTTGCCGTCGACTTCGCGAGACAGGTACGAACCCGGCACCACGGTCACGTGTTCTTCAACGAACAGATCACGGCAGAACGCTTCGTCATCGCCTTCAACATTCGGCCACAGGTAGAAACCGCCATCCGGACGCTGCACATCCAGCACCGGGCTGAGGATTTCCAGCACCGCGTCGTATTTCTCGCGGTACAGCGCACGGTTGGCGCGTACATGCACTTCGTCATTCCACGCGGCGACACTCGCGAGTTGGGTCTGAACCGGCATCGCGCAGCCGTGGTAAGTGCGGTACAGCAGGAAGCCCTTGAGAACGTCGGCGTCACCGGCCACAAACCCCGAACGCAAGCCCGGCAAATTGGAGCGCTTGGACAGGCTGTGGAACACCACGCAACGCTTGAAGTCTTTGCGGCCCAGGTCCACGCAGGCACTGAGCAGGCCGGCCGGTGGCGTCTGTTCGTCGAAGTACAGCTCGCTGTAGCACTCGTCCGCCGCGATCACGAAGTCATACTCATCGGCCAGGGCGATCAGTTTCTTCAGGGTTTCCACCGGGATCAGCGCGCCGGTCGGGTTACCTGGGGAGCAAAGGAACAGAATCTGGCAGCGTTTCCAGATGTCCGGGGACACCGCATCGAAATCCGGATTGAAACCGTTCTCGTCCAGGCACGGCAGGTAATGCGGCTGGGCACCGGCAAGGAACGCCGCGCCTTCATAGATCTGATAGAACGGGTTCGGGCTGACCACCAGCGCATCGTCGCCGCGGTTGACCACGGTCTGGGTAAAGGCGAACAACGCCTCGCGGGTGCCGTTGACCGGGAGCACGTTGCGCGCCGGGTCGAGCCAGCCATTGGGCACGTTGAAACGGCGCTCGCACCAGGCGGCGATGGCTTCACGCAGGGCCGGGATACCCAGGGTGGTCGGGTAAACGGCCATCTGATCCAGATTGTTCGCCAGGGCTTCGGCGACAAAGCTCGGCGAACGGTGCTTCGGCTCGCCGATGGACAGGGCGATCGGGCGTTTGTCCGGGTTTGGCGTGACGCTGCCGAGCAGGGCGCGGAGCTTTTCGAACGGGTAGGGCTGCAGCTGGGACAAGGCGTTGTTCATGGTAGATCTCGTTCGGTGTCCCCTCTTTAGGAGCGAGCTTGCTCGCGATGGTCGTCAACGATAACGCGGGGTATCAGATCACCCGTATCGTCTGGGCCACCTTCGCGAGCAAGCTCGCTCCTACAAGGGGGGAGGGCTGGTTGATTCAGATACTGATGCGCGACAGTTTGATATCGGGTTCCTGGTTGACGCTCAGTTGTTCGACGATCGCATCCTGCAAGCGGCTGCACAGCAACGGGTCGGACAACGGCTGGTTGTGGGCGTCGGTGATGAAGAACACGTCTTCCACGCGCTCGCCGAGGGTCGCGATCTTGGCGTTTTGCAGCGACAAATCGAACTCCAGGAAAATCGTCCCGATCCGCGCCAGCAAGCCCGGGCGGTCCGGGGCGCTGAGCTCCAGTACCGTGACCGGCCGCTGGGCGTCGTTGTGGATCGTCACCTGGGGCGCGAAGGCAAAGTGCTTGAGCTGGCGCGGCACGCGACGCTGGATGATCGTCGGGTAGTCGTCCGGGTTGCGCAGGGCCTCCGTCAGGCCTTCGCGGATCTGTTTGACCCGCGCCGGGTTGTCACCGATCGAGTCGCCGTCAGTGTCCAGCACGATGTAGGTGTCGAGGGTGAACTGGCTGCTGGAAGTGATGACCCGGGCGTCGTGAATGTTCAGGTTCAACTGGTCCATCGCCGCCACGGTCACGGCGAAGAAGTCGTGCTGGTCCGGCGCATAGATGAAGATCTGCGTACCGCCCTCGAATTCGCGCTGGGTGGTTTCCTTGATCAGCACCAGTGGGCCGCCGTCGGCGGGCTGCTGCAGGATCGCGTCGGTGTGCCAGGCCACGTCGCCGGCGGTATGACGCAGGAAATAGTCATCACCCAACTGCGCCCAGAGCTGTTCGACATCGTCGGGATCGTTGCCGCCGCGCACCAGGATGTCCAGGGCGGCGCTCTGGGTCTGGCGGATCTGCTCTTCGCGGTCCACCGGGTTTTCCAGGCCACGGCGCAAGGCACGCTTGGTCTCGGTGTAGAGCTGACGCAACAGGCTGGCCCGCCAGGAATTCCACAGTGTCGGGTTGGTCGCGTTGATGTCGGCGACGGTCAGCACGTACAGGTAGTCGAGGCGCGTTTCGTCAACGACGATCTGCGCAAAGTCGTGGATCACCTGCGGGTCGGACAAGTCCTTGCGCTGGGCGGTGGTCGACATCACCAGATGGTTCTGCACCAGCCAGACGATCAGGCGGCTGTCCCATACCGGCAGTTGGTGGCGCTGGCAAAAGGCCTCGGCGTCCACCGCGCCGATTTCCGAGTGATCGCCGTGCCGGCCCTTGCCGATGTCGTGGTACAGACCGGCGAGGTAGATCAGTTCGGGCTTGGGCAGCTTGCCCATGAGTTTGCTGGCCAGCGGGAATTTTTCCGACACCTGGGTGTACTGCAACTTACGCAGGTGCTTGATCAGGTTCAGCGTGTGCGCATCGACCGTATAGATGTGAAACAGGTCGTGCTGCATCTGCCCGACAATGAAACCGAACTCCGGCAGATAGCGCCCGAGGATGCCGTAACGGTTCATCCGCCGCAGATTGCGGTGGATGCCGATCTTGCACTTGAACAGCTCGATGAACAGGCTGGTGTTGCGAATGTCATTGCGGAAATCGTCGTCGATCAGGTGACGGTTTTCCCGCAGCAGACGAATGGTATCGGCGCGCACGCCCTTGATTTCCGGCTGCTGCGCCATCAACACGAAGATCTCGAGCATGGCGAACGGCGTACGGCGGAACACGTTGTCGTTGCGCGCCTCGATGTAGCCGTCGTGCAGCTGGAACCGCGAGTTGATCGGTTGCGGCGGCGCTTCATCTTCCGGCGCGAGAATCACTTCTTCGAAGTGCTGGATGATCAGGTCGCTGAGCTGCGCGATGCTCATGACCACCCGGTAATACTGCTGCATGAAGTTTTCGATGGCTTGCTTGGCGTCATCGCCTTCGAAGCCCAGCAGGCCCGCGATCGAGCGCTGGTGGTCGAACAGCAGGCGGTCTTCGGCGCGCCCGGCAAGCATGTGCAGCGCGTAACGCACTTTCCACAGGAATTCCTGGGAGGAGGCCAGCAAGGCGTTTTCGCTTTCGACCAGAAAACCTTCGCCCGCCAGCGCCCGCAGGTTCAGGGTGCCGTATTCGCGACGGGCCACCCACAGAATGGTCTGAATATCCCGCAGTCCGCCGGGCGAGCCTTTGACGTTGGGTTCCAGGTTGTATTCGGTGTCGTTGTACTTGTGGTGGCGGGCCTTTTGCTCGGCACGCTTGGCGAGGAAGAACTCCTTGCTCGGCCACATGTGCGCGGTGCTGGTGACGTCCAGCATGCGCTGGCGCAGGCGCTCTGGGCCGGCGATGGTGCGGCTTTCCATCAGGTTGGTGATCACCGTCAGGTCGGCGCGGGCTTCCACGGCACATTCGTCAACGGAGCGAACGCTCTGACCGACTTCCAGGCCAATGTCCCACAGCAGCGTCAGAAAACGCTCAATGGAATCGCGGAAAACTTCGTGGTCGGCGCTGTCCAGCAGAATCAGCAGGTCGATGTCGGAATAAGGGTGCAACTCGCCGCGCCCGTAGCCGCCGACCGCGACCAGCGCGATGTCGGCGTCTTCACTCCAGTTGAACTGTTCCCAGGCCTTTTGCAGGATGTTGTCGACGAACCAGGCGCGATCCTCGATCAGTCGGCGAATCTCCCGGCCGCTGCGAAAGCGCCCGTCGAGCACCTCGCGGGCCTGGCGGATCGCCTTCTTGAAAGCCGCGATCGGGCTGGCTTTCAGGGCCAGTTCAGCCTGGAACTGGCCACGGTCGAAGAGTTCGGGATCCACCTGCGGCATCGATTGGCTTTCCTTTCTATAAGGCTGGGATTTGCTCGGGTTGGATCAGGCCGATACGCGCGGGATGGTGTCATCGCTGCGCAGGGTGAAAATCTCGTAGCCAGTCTCGGTCACCACCAGGGTGTGTTCCCACTGGGCCGACAGCTTGCGGTCCTTGGTGATGGCGGTCCAGCCGTCGCCCAACACCTTGGTGTCGGCCTTGCCCTGGTTGATCATCGGCTCGATGGTGAAGGTCATGCCGGCCTGCAGTTCCATGCCGGTGCCAGCGCGGCCGTAGTGCAGAATCTGCGGCTCTTCGTGGAACACCTTGCCGATGCCATGACCGCAGAACTCGCGGACCACTGAGAAACCGTTCTTTTCGGCATGCTTCTGAATCACTTCACCGATGTCGCCCAGGCGGCAGCCGGGTTTGACGATCTCGATGGCCTTGTACATGCATTCCTGGGTGACTTGCGACAGGCGCTCGGCCCAGACCGGCACGGTGCCGACGTGGAACATGCGGCTGGTATCGCCGTGGTAGCCATCTTTAATGACGGTGACGTCGATGTTCAGCGTGTCGCCATCCTTCAACGGCTTCTCGTTCGGAATGCCGTGGCAGACCACGTGGTTGATCGAGGTGCAGATCGACTTCGGGTAGCCTTTGTAGTTGAGCGGGGCGGGGATAGCCTGCTGCACGTTGACGATGTAGTCGTGACAGATGCGGTCCAGCTCTTCGGTGGTGATGCCCGGCTTGACATGTTCAGCAATCATTTCCAGCACATCGGCGGCCAGTTTGCCGGCGACGCGCATTTTTGCGATGTCCTCGGGGGTTTTGAGGGTGACGGTCATACAGGCTCTCTTTGCGCTCGATGGCGCTTGCTAACACGGAATGGGCAGTTTGCGATCAATTCGTCGCCGCCCTGAAAAACGCGATTCTAACAGACGATCAGCGCAAATCTGAGCCTCTGTGCATCGCTTCTCTCTATGGTCTCTCTATAGATAGGTGCATTCTTGAGCGATTCCAAGGGCGTACATAAAGGCACGCGTCAGGAATCGAGAATCCGGGTTCCGTTTTTTCCTACCCTGTGATATAAAATGCGCCGCTTTCCGGGGATACCCCGAAAGGCTTAAATCCACACACGTGTCGACACGATGACCTGGGTGCCTTCAGCTGATGCTGCTGGTTGGTCATTGGGATACGTGGAGGCCAAACCCGACTTATTAAGGAACTATCATGTCCCAAGTCAACATGCGCGATATGCTGAAGGCCGGTGTGCACTTCGGTCACCAGACCCGTTACTGGAACCCGAAAATGGGTAAATACATTTTCGGCGCGCGTAACAAGATCCACATCATCAACCTTGAAAAAACCCTGCCAATGTTCAACGAAGCTCTGACTTTCGTAGAGCGCCTGGCCCAGGGCAAAAACAAGATTCTGTTCGTCGGCACCAAGCGTTCCGCTGGCAAGATCGTTGCTGAAGAAGCAGCACGTTGCGGTTCGCCGTACGTCGATCACCGGTGGTTGGGCGGCATGCTGACCAACTTCAAAACCATCCGTGCTTCCATCAAGCGTCTGCGTGACCTTGAAGTGCAAGCTGAAGACGGTACTTTCGCCAAGCTGACCAAGAAAGAAGCGCTGATGCGCACTCGCGATCTTGAGAAGCTCGATCGTTCCCTGGGTGGTATCAAGGACATGGGCGGTCTGCCAGACGCTCTGTTCGTTATCGACGTTGATCACGAGCGCATCGCGATCACCGAAGCCAACAAGCTGGGCATCCCGGTTATCGGCGTAGTCGATACCAACAGCAGCCCGGAAGGCGTTGACTACATCATCCCAGGCAACGATGACGCAATCCGCGCTATCCAGCTGTACATGGGTTCGATGGCTGACGCTGTTATCCGCGGTCGCAACCACGTTGCTGGTGGCACCGAGCAGTTCGTCGAAGAAGCTCCGGCAGCTGCAGCTGAGTAATTGACGCCTTGGCGTTGACTCAGTAAGCAAAAAGGGGGCTTGGCCCCCTTTTTGCCACCTCGAAAACCATTTGTCGGCAGCGCAGCTACAGCTTCTGTAACGTGCAGCGGCTAACAAAGGTGGTTCGGGAAGAATTGAACGCCCGTTCGATCGGGTGGAATGGTTGAAAACCTATCCAAGAGGAATTTTGAAATGGCAGAGATTACTGCAGCGTTGGTCAAAGAACTGCGCGAGCGTACTGGCGAAGGCATGATGGATTGCAAAAAGGCCTTGACCAAGGCTGGCGGCGACATCGAAAAAGCCATTGATGACATGCGTGCTTCGGGCGCCATCAAGGCTGCCAAGAAAGCAGGCAACGTCGCTGCTGAAGGCGCTATCGCGCTGAAGGAAGACGGTAAATCCGCCGTTCTTCTGGAAGTGAACTCGCAGACCGACTTCCTGGCTCTTCAGGACGACTTCAAGGCATTCGTGGCTTCCAGCGTTGAAAAAGCATTCGCTGACAAGCTGACTGATGTCGCTCCGCTGATCGAAGCTCAAGAAGCCGATCGTCTGGTGCTGGTCGGCAAGGTTGGCGAAAACGTCAACATCCGTCGCCTGACCCGCGTTGAGGGTGATGTGGTTGGTGGTTACCTGCACGGTAACAAGATCGGTGTTGCGGTTGTTCTGAAGGGCGGCAACGTTGAGCTGGCCAAAGACATCGCCATGCACGTAGCGGCCAGCAACCCTGAGTTCCTGCTGCCATCGGAAGTTTCCGCTGAAGCGATCGAGCGCGAAAAAGCCGTGTTCCTGCAGCTGAACGAAGAAAAAATCAAAGGCAAGCCAGAAAACATTGTTGAAAACATGGTCAAAGGCCGTATCAGCAAGTTCTTGGCTGAAGCGAGCCTGGTTGAGCAGGCGTTCGTCAAGAACCCTGAAATCAAGGTTGGCGAACTGGCCAAGAAAGCCGGTGCTGAAATCGTTTCCTTCACCTACTTCAAAGTAGGCGAAGGCATCGAGAAGCCGGTCGACAACTTCGCTGAAGAAGTTGCTGCCCAGCTGGCTGCCGCCAAGCAATAAGACGGTTTTTAACTGTCGCCCTGAAGAGGCTGCCCGCTTACGCGCGCAGCCTCTTTTCAGATGGGGTACCAAGTTTTTATTGGTTTCCCTTTGGAACTGGCTTACAAAGCCATGTTCCGATGGCGCTGAAGCAGCGCCAAGCTAGAGTGAACGCCAGCTGTAAACAGCTCGCAAAGAATTTTTAAAATACGCCGCAGGAGAGATTCGCAATGGCTCAGCAGGGCAGTGGTTATCAGGCTCGCTATAAACGCATTCTACTCAAGCTTAGCGGCGAGGCCCTGATGGGCTCGGAAGAGTTCGGGATCGATCCGAAAGTTCTGGATCGCATGGCACTGGAAGTCGGCCAGTTGGTCGGTATCGGTGTCCAGGTCGGTCTGGTGATTGGCGGCGGCAACCTGTTCCGCGGTGCAGCGCTGAGCGCGGCCGGCATGGATCGGGTTACCGGTGACCACATGGGCATGCTGGCCACTGTGATGAACGCCCTCGCGATGCGTGATGCGCTGGAACGTGCCAATATCTCGGCCATCGTGATGTCGGCCATTTCCATGGTCGGCGTGACTGACCACTACGACCGCCGCAAAGCCATGCGCCACCTGAACGCCAAGGAAGTCGTGATCTTCGCGGCCGGTACCGGCAATCCGTTCTTCACCACGGATTCGGCAGCCTGCTTGCGTGCGATCGAAATCGACGCCGACGTCGTGTTGAAAGCGACCAAGGTCGATGGTGTCTACACCGCCGATCCATTCAAGGACCCGCATGCCGAGAAGTTCGATCATCTGACCTACGATGAAGTACTGGATCGCAAGCTGGGTGTGATGGATCTGACGGCCATTTGCCTGTGCCGCGACCACAAGATGCCGTTGCGCGTATTTAACATGAACAAGCCCGGCGCCCTGCTGAACATCGTGCATGGCGGCGCTGAAGGGACCCTGATCGAGGAAGGCCAACAATGATCAACGAAATCAAGAAAGACGCTCAAGAGCGCATGCAGAAATCCGTCGAATCCCTGGCGCACAACTTCGGTCGCATTCGTACCGGCCAGGCGCATCCGAGCATTCTGGAAGGCGTGATGGTGCCGTATTACGGTTCCGACACCCCGATCAAGCAAGTGGCGAACATCACCGTCAAAGATGCCCGTACCCTGCAAGTGGTTGCCTTTGAGCGCAACATGCTCGGTGCTGTCGACAAGGCCATCGGTAGCGCGGGTCTGAACCTCAACCCGACCAACCTGGGTGAGTTGCTGCTGATCTCCATGCCGGCCCTGACCGAAGAAACCCGCAAGGGCTTCACCAAGCAGGCTCGTGATGTTGCCGAGGACGCCCGTGTTGCCGTGCGCAACATTCGTCGTGACGCGAACAGCCAGCTCAAGGATCTGGTCAAGGAAAAGGAAATCAGCGAAGACGAAGAGCGTCGCGCCACCGGCGAAATTGACGACCTGACCAAAAAATACGTGGCTGAAATCGACGCGAATTTGGCGAAGAAAGAAAAAGACCTGATGGCCGTATAAGGGTCGCATTTTCATGGAAAAGACCAAGCAGGGTGCGCCGTCCTCGGTGCCGCGCCATGTCGCGATCATCATGGATGGTAATAATCGCTGGGCGAAAAAACGCTTTATGCCGGGTGTCGCCGGGCATAAAGCGGGTGTTGATGCGGTTCGTGCAGTGATCGAAGTGTGTGCCGAAGCCAAGGTCGAGGTATTGACCCTGTTTGCCTTTTCCAGTGAGAACTGGCAGCGCCCGGCCGATGAAGTCAGTGCCTTGATGGACCTTTTCTTCAAGGCGTTGCGTCGCGAGGCCAAGCGCCTGAACGACAACAACATCAGTCTGCGCATCATTGGCGATCGTTCGCGCTTTCACCCGGAGCTTCAGGCAGCCATGCGTGAAGCCGAGGCAATGACGGCGGGGGCGAATCGCTTCGTCCTGCAGATCGCCGCCAACTACGGCGGTCAGTGGGACATCGCGCAAGCCGCACAGCGTTTGGCGCGGGAAGTCCAGGCCGGCCATCTGCGCCCGGAAGACATTACCCCGGAGCTGTTGCAAACCTGTCTGGCCACCGGCGACCTGCCGTTGCCGGACCTGTGCATTCGTACCGGTGGCGAACACCGCATCAGTAACTTCCTGCTGTGGCAACTGGCCTACGCCGAGTTGTACTTCTCCGACCTGTTCTGGCCGGACTTCAAACACGACGCCATGCGCACCGCGCTGGCCGATTTCGCTTCTCGCCAGCGCCGCTTCGGTAAAACGAGCGAGCAGGTCGAGGCTGGAGCCCGGGTTTAATGCTTAAACAACGAATCATCACTGCGCTGATCCTGCTGCCGATCGCCTTGTGCGGGTTTTTCCTGCTCGAAGGCTCCGGCTTCGCGCTGTTCATCGGGCTGGTCGTGACCCTCGGTGCCTGGGAATGGGCGCGACTGGCCGGTTTTGAAGCTCAATCGATTCGCGTCGCCTTTGCAGCGGTGGTCGCGTTGATGTTGTTCGTCATGTACATCCTGCCGGGGTTGGCGCCCTGGGTGCTCGGCGCTTCGGTGCTGTGGTGGGCCGTGGCGACGTACCTGGTGCTGACCTATCCGCGCTCCAGCGAACTCTGGTCCAGTGCTGCCTGCAAGCTGGCGATCGGCCTGCTGATCCTGCTGCCCGCGTGGCAAGGTCTGGTCCAGATCAAGCAGGAGCCCTTGGGCAACTGGCTGATCATGGCGGTGATGGTGCTGGTCTGGGGCGCTGACATCGGTGCCTATTTTTCCGGTCGCGCATTCGGCAAGCGCAAGCTCGCGCCGCTGGTCAGTCCCGGCAAGAGCTGGGAAGGCGTGTACGGCGGCCTGGCGTTGAGTCTCGTGATCACCCTCATCGTCGGCCTGGTTCGCGACTGGACGGTTGCCGAGCTGTTCAAGGGCTTGATCGGCGCGGCCATCATCGTCTTCATCTCGGTGGTGGGCGACCTCACCGAAAGCATGTTCAAGCGCCAGTCCGGAATCAAGGACAGCAGTAATTTGCTGCCGGGTCACGGCGGTGTACTGGATCGCATCGACAGCCTGACCGCCGCGATCCCTGTATTCGCCGTGCTGTTGTGGATGGCGGCACCGTGAGCCGCCCGCAGCAAATCACCGTTCTGGGGGCAACCGGTTCGATCGGTCTGAGCACGCTCGATGTCATTGCCCGTCATCCCGAGCGTTATCAGGTGTTTGCCTTGAGCGGCTTCACGCGTTTGAGCGAGTTGCTTGCGCTCTGCGTCCGCTATTCGCCGAAGTTCGCCGTAGTGCCGGAGCAGGGCGCTGCCCGAGTGTTGCAGGACGACTTGCGTGCCGCCGGTTTGTCGACTCGCGTTCTGGTCGGGGAGGATGGTCTGTGTCAGGTCGCTTCCGATCCTGAAGTCGACACGGTCATGGCGGCCATCGTTGGAGCGGCGGGCTTGCGTCCGACGCTGGCGGCGGTGGAGGCAGGCAAGAAAATCCTCCTGGCCAATAAAGAAGCGCTGGTGATGTCCGGCGCGCTGTTCATGCAAGCGGTGCGTAAAAGCGGTTCGGTCTTGCTGCCGATCGACAGCGAGCACAACGCGATTTTCCAGTGCATGCCGCAAGATTTCTCCCGTGGGCTCGGAGTGGTGGGGGTGCGTCGGATTCTGCTGACAGCCTCTGGTGGTCCGTTCCGACAGACACCGCTGGCCGAACTGGCCAATGTGACTCCTGATCAAGCCTGTGCGCATCCGACCTGGTCCATGGGGCGCAAGATTTCGGTGGATTCAGCAAGCATGATGAACAAGGGGCTCGAACTGATCGAGGCCTGCTGGCTGTTCGATGCCAGGCCGTCTCAGGTTGAAGTGGTGATTCACCCGCAAAGCGTGATTCATTCGCTGGTCGACTACATCGACGGTTCGGTACTGGCCCAACTGGGCAACCCCGACATGCGCACGCCGATCGCCAATGCCCTGGCCTGGCCTGAGCGCATCGATTCGGGTGTGGCACCGCTGGACCTGTTCGCCATCGCCCGCCTGGATTTTCAGGCTCCCGATGAAGAGCGTTTTCCGTGCCTGCGCCTGGCGCGTCAGGCCGCTGAGGCCGGTAACAGTGCGCCAGCCATGCTGAATGCCGCGAATGAAGTGGCGGTCGCGGCCTTTCTCGACGGGCGGGTTCGCTATCTGGAAATCGCGAGTATCATCGAAGAGGTATTGAATCTCGAGCCTGTGGTTGCGGTGGATGATCTCGAAGCGGTGTTCACGGCTGACGCGAAAGCGCGAGTCCTGGTCGAACAATGGCTGAGTCGTCACGGGCGGTAAGTGCTGAAACACGTTGACCCATGCAGCACTGGATAGGATTGCGGAGAAAATAGATGAGCGCGCTCTATATGATTGTCGGCACCCTGGTAGCCCTGGGCGTGCTGGTCACCTTCCACGAGTTCGGCCATTTCTGGGTCGCGCGTCGCTGTGGGGTCAAAGTGCTGCGTTTCTCCGTGGGCTTCGGCATGCCATTGCTGCGCTGGCACGACAAGAAAGGCACTGAGTTCGTCGTCGCCGCGATCCCCCTGGGCGGCTACGTGAAGATGCTCGACGAGCGCGAAGGCGAAGTTCCAGTCGATCAGCTCGATCAGTCGTTCAACCGCAAGTCCGTCCGCCAGCGCATTGCCATTGTGTCGGCTGGGCCGATTGCCAACTTCTTACTGGCGATGATTTTTTTCTGGGTGCTCGCGATGCTCGGCAGCGAGCAGGTGCGCCCGGTCATTGGTGCCGTTGAATCCGGCAGCATCGCGGCGCAGGCCGGTTTGAGCCCGGGCCAGGAAATTGTCGCCATCGATGGCGAGCCGACGTCGGGTTGGGGGGCGGTGAATCTGCAGCTGGTGCGTCGTCTCGGTGAGAGCGGTTCACTTCAGGTGCTGGTCCGTGAGCAAGGTTCCGCGGCGGATTCGCCCCGTGAGCTGGTACTGGACAAATGGCTCAAGGGGGCCGACGAGCCGGATCCGATCCGTTCGCTGGGTATTCGCCCATGGCGTCCGGCATTGCCCCCGGTCCTGGCTGAACTCGATCCGAAAGGCCCGGCACAGGCTGCCGGCCTGAAGACTGGCGACCGCTTGCTGGCGCTGGATGGCAAGGCGGTCGATGACTGGCAACAGGTCGTCGACAGTGTTCGTATGCATCCGGATACCAAAATTCTGCTGCGGGTCGAGCGCGATGGTGCTCAAATCGACGTCCCTGTGACCCTGGCCGCTCGCGGCGAAAGCAAGGCACCCAGTGGTTATCTGGGCGCCGGGGTGAAGCCGATCGACTGGCCGCCCGAGATGGTTCGCGAGGTCAGTTACGGGCCTTTGGCAGCGATTGGCGAAGGGGCGCGACGCACCTGGACCATGAGCGTACTGACCCTCGATTCGCTCAAGAAAATGTTGTTCGGCGAGCTCTCGGTAAAAAACTTGAGTGGACCGATAACCATTGCTAAAGTGGCGGGCGCTTCTGCCCAGTCGGGCGTCGCTGATTTCCTGAATTTCCTTGCTTATCTGAGTATTAGCCTGGGGGTTCTGAATTTGTTGCCCATTCCTGTACTGGATGGGGGGCATTTGTTGTTTTATCTGATCGAGTGGGCGCGTGGTCGTCCCTTGTCAGATCGGGTGCAGGGTTGGGGGATACAGATCGGCATCAGTTTGGTGGTCGGGGTGATGTTGCTTGCTCTGGTCAATGATTTGGGCCGTCTGTAACACTTCGCTGAATTGCGAATCTGCCGCATTTTGCGGCAGTTTGTTTATTGCCAGTTGGAATAAGAAAGGACTTCATGAAACGTCTGCTGCTAACTGCGGTTCTCACCGTATTGATGATCGCCGAAGTTCACGCCGAGTCCTTCACTATCTCTGATATTCGCGTCAATGGCCTCCAGCGGGTCTCCGCGGGTAGCGTCTTTGGTGCCTTGCCGTTGAACGTCGGTGAACAGGCGGATGATCGTCGCCTGGTGGAATCCACTCGTGCGCTGTTCAAAACCGGGTTCTTTCAAGATATCCAGCTGGGCCGCGATGGCAACGTCCTGGTCATCACGGTAGTCGAACGCCCGTCAGTCGCGAGTATCGAGATCGAGGGTAACAAGGCGATCTCCACTGAAGACCTGATGAAAGGCCTCAAGCAATCCGGTCTGGCCGAAGGCGAGATCTTCCAGCGCGCCACCCTCGAAGGCGTGCGTAACGAACTGCAACGCCAATACGTCGCCCAAGGTCGCTACTCGGCCACCGTCGATACCGAAGTGGTGCCGCAGCCGCGCAACCGCGTTGGCCTCAAGGTCAACATCAATGAAGGCACCGTCGCGGCCATCCAGCACATCAACGTGGTGGGTAACACCGTCTTCCCTGATGACGACCTGATCGACCTGTTCGAACTCAAGACCACCAACTGGTTGTCGTTCTTCAAGAACGACGACAAGTATGCTCGCGAAAAACTGTCCGGTGACCTGGAACGTCTGCGTTCGTACTACCTGGACCGCGGCTATATCAACATGGATATCGCGTCGACCCAGGTGTCCATCACCCCGGACAAGAAACACGTCTACATCACCGTCAACGTCAACGAAGGGGAGAAATACACCGTTCGTGACGTCAAGCTCAGCGGTGACCTGAAAGTCCCTGAAGACCAGGTCAAATCGTTGCTGTTGGTGCAAAAAGGTCAGGTGTTCTCGCGCAAGCTGATGACCACTACCTCCGAACTGATCACCCGCCGTCTGGGTAACGAGGGCTATACCTTCGCCAACGTCAACGGCGTGCCTCAGCCTCACGATGAAGACCACACCGTAGACATCACTTTCGCCGTCGATCCGGGCAAGCGTGCCTATGTCAACCGCATCAACTTCCGCGGCAACACCAAGTCCGAGGACGAAGTGCTGCGCCGTGAAATGCGTCAGATGGAAGGTGGCTGGGCTTCGACTTATCTGATCGACCAGTCCAAGACCCGTCTTGAGCGCCTGGGCTTCTTCAAGGAAGTCAACGTCGAAACCCCGGCCGTTCCGGGTGTCGATGACCAGGTTGACGTGAACTACACCGTTGAAGAACAAGCGTCCGGTTCGATTACCGCCAGCGTCGGCTTCGCACAGAGCGCTGGTCTGATCCTCGGTGGTTCGATCACCCAGAACAACTTCCTGGGTACCGGTAACAAAGTCAGCGTCGGCTTGACCCGTAGTGAATACCAGAGCCGCTATAACTTCGGTTATGTCGACCCCTACTGGACCGCTGACGGTGTGAGCCTGGGTTACAATGCGTTCTATCGCACCACCGATTACAAAGACCTCGACGTCGACGTAGCCAGCTATGCCGTGGACAGCCTGGGTGCTGGCGTAAGCGTCGGTTACCCGATCAGCGAAACATCGCGTCTGACCTTCGGCCTGACCGCACAACAGGACAAGATCAAGACTGGCCTGTACACCGTTGACGAGATCTTCGACTTCGTTAACAAGGAAGGCGACAACTACCTGAACTTCAAGGCGTCGGCCGGTTGGTCCGAATCGACCTTGAACAAAGGCGTGCTGGCGACCCGTGGTCATTCCCAAAGCCTGGTGCTGGAAACCACTACCCCTGGCAGCGACCTGTCGTTCTTCAAACTCGACTACCGTGGCCAGCTGTTCCAGCCGCTGAGCGAAAACTACACCATGCGTCTGCACACCGAACTCGGTTATGGCGATGGTTACGGTTCGACCGACGGCTTGCCGTTCTATGAAAACTACTATGCTGGTGGTTTCAACTCGGTTCGTGGCTTCAAGGACAGCACCCTGGGTCCTCGCAGTACGCCGAGTCGTGGCACCAACCCGGGTACGGCGCTTGACCCGGACCAGGATCCGCTGCCGTTTGGTGGTAACGTCCTGATCCAGGGCGGTGTCGAGGTTCTGTTCCCTCTGCCGTTCGTGAAGGATCAGCGTTCCCTGCGTACCTCGGTATTCTGGGACGTGGGTAACGTATTTGACTCGCAGTGCAAAGACACCACCAATGCGAACGGTTCATCGTCCAATACCAAGTGCAACGACATCAGCCTGAGCAACATGGCCAGTTCTGTCGGTGTGGGTGTGACATGGGTTACCGCGTTGGGGCCTCTGAGTTTCGCGTTGGCCATGCCGGTCAAGAAACCGGATCAGGCTGAAACTCAAGTGTTCCAATTCTCCCTCGGCCAGACGTTCTAAGCGTCTGACCCAAGATAACGACAATGGATTTTGTAGGAGTGCATCGTGCGTAAGTTGACTCAATTGGTTCTCCTGGCGACCGTACTGGTAGCGGGTCCGGCTTTTGCCGATATGAAAATCGCCGTTCTGAACTATCAGATGGCTCTGCTGGAATCCGACGCGGCCAAGAAATACGCCGTGGATGCCGAGAAGAAGTTCGGCCCGCAGCTGACCAAGCTCAAGACACTGGAAAGCAGTGCCAAAGGCATTCAGGACCGTCTGATGGCGGGTGGCGACAAGATGCAGCAAGGCGAGCGTGAGCGTCTGGAGCTCGAATTCAAGCAAAAGGCCCGTGACTTCCAGTTCCAGTCCAAGGAACTGAACGAAGCCAAAGCCGTTGCTGACCGTGAAATGCTGAAGCAGCTCAAGCCGAAACTGGACAGTGCTGTGGAAGAAGTCATCAAGAAAGGTGCTTTTGACCTGGTCTTCGAGCGTGGCGCAGTGATTGATGTCAAACCTCAGTACGACATCACTCGCCAGGTTATCGAGCGCATGAATCAGCTGAAGTAATCATGACAGCGACCCTAAAGCTCGGCCAATTGGCCGAGTTCCTCGGCGCCACCCTGCGTGGCGATCCGGAGAAGGAAATTACTGGGCTAGCCACTTTGCAAGAGGCTGGCCCAGCTCAGTTGAGCTTTCTGGCAAATCCTCAATACCGTAAATACCTGGCGGACAGCCGGGCCGCAGCCCTGTTGCTGAAGGCCGCTGACGCCGAAGGTTTTTGCGGTGATGCGCTGGTCGTTCCCGACCCTTACCTGGCTTATGCACGTATTTCCCACCTGTTCGATCCCAAGCCCAAGGCGGCGGTCGGTATTCACCCGACAGCGGTCGTTGCCGATGACGCGGTGGTCGATCCGGCGGCGAGTATTGGTGCCTTTGCCGTCATCGAAAGCGGCGCGCGTATTGCCGCGGGTGTGACCGTTGGTGCGCATTGCTTCATCGGTGCCCGTAGCGAGATTGGCGAGGGCGGCTGGCTGGCCCCGAAAGTCACGCTGTATCACGACGTGCGGATCGGCAAGCGGGTGGTGATTCAGTCGGGTGCGGTTCTGGGGGGCGAAGGTTTCGGTTTTGCCAACGAGAAAGGCATCTGGCAGAAAATCGCCCAGATTGGCGGGGTCCTGGTGGGTGACGATGTGGAGATTGGCGTGAACACCGCCATCGACCGTGGTGCATTGGCGGATACCGTCATCGGTAATGGCGTCAAGCTCGACAATCAGATTCAGATCGCCCACAACGTCCAGATCGGGGATCACACGGCCATGGCCGCGTGTGTGGGAATTTCCGGCAGCACCAAGATCGGCAAGCATTGCATGCTCGCCGGTGGCGTTGGGCTGGTGGGGCACATCGAAATTTGTGACAAGGTTTTCATCACCGGAATGACGATGGTGACCCACTCGATTACCGAGCCGGGTTCCTATTCTTCCGGTACGGCCATGCAACCGGCTGCCGAATGGCGCAAAAGCGCGGCACGTATCCGTCAGCTCGATGACATCGCACGGCGGCTGCGACAGCTGGAAAAGCGGTCCGGGGAAGTGACCCCTGACGGTAATGCTTCATCAGATGGCTGATACCATTTCCATATCAAGTGTGCACAGCCGCTAGACTGCCTCCTTGATTTGCTAGAGGAGCGCGCGTCAGTCGCGCGTTCCCAATCTTTACATAGGCTTCCCCCCGAAATGATGGACATCAACGAGATACGCGAATACCTGCCTCACCGTTACCCGTTCCTGCTGGTGGACCGGGTCGTGGATCTGGATGTGGAAGGCAAGCGCATTCGCGCCTACAAGAATGTCAGCATCAACGAGCCGTTCTTCAATGGTCACTTCCCTGCGCATCCAATCATGCCGGGCGTGCTGATCATCGAAGCGATGGCCCAGGCTGCCGGGATCCTTGGTTTCAAGATGCTCGACGTGAAACCGGCAGACGGCACCCTTTATTACTTCGTCGGTTCCGACAAGCTGCGCTTCCGCCAGCCAGTGCTGCCGGGTGATCAACTGATCCTCGAAGCCAAGTTCCTGAGCTGCAAGCGCCAGATCTGGAAGTTCGAATGCCAGGCCTCGGTCGACGGCAAGCCAGTCTGCTCCGCTGAAATCATCTGTGCGGAACGTAAACTATGAGTTTGATTGACCCTCGCGCAATCATCGATCCGACGGCCATCCTGGCTGACGGCGTCGAGGTCGGCCCGTGGTCGATCATCGGCGCAGGTGTGGAAATCGGCGAGGGGACAGTGATCGGGCCGCACGTGATTCTCAAGGGCCCGACCCGAATCGGTAAGCACAATCGCATCTACCAGTTTTCTTCGGTAGGCGAGGACACGCCCGATCTGAAATACAAGGGCGAAGAAACCCGTCTGGTCATCGGCGACCATAACGTCATCCGTGAAGGCGTGACGATTCATCGCGGGACCATTCAGGACCGTTCGGAAACGACCCTGGGCGATCACAACCTGATCATGGCCTATGCCCACATCGGCCACGACAGCGTTATCGGCAACCACTGCATCCTGGTCAACAACACCGCGCTTGCGGGTCATGTGCACGTTGAAGACTGGGCGATCCTCTCCGGTTTCACCCTGGTTCACCAGTATTGCCACATCGGCGCCCACAGCTTCTCCGGCATGGGTACCGCCATCGGCAAAGACGTTCCAGCGTACGTCACCGTGTTCGGCAACCCGGCCGAAGCGCGCAGCATGAACTTCGAAGGCATGCGCCGTCGTGGTTTCAGCGAAGATGCGATCCACGCCCTGCGTCGTGCCTACAAGGTGGTTTACCGCCAGGGCCTGACGGTTGAACAGGCGCTTGCCGAGCTGGCCGAACCTTCGGCGCAGTTCCCGGAAGTTGCGGTGTTCCGTGATTCCATCCAGTCTTCGACCCGCGGCATCACGCGTTAACCATGGCTACTCTGCGTGTTGCGCTGGTAGCGGGTGAAGCTTCCGGTGACATTCTGGGCGCCGGTCTCATGCGTGCGCTCAAGGCACAGCATCCGGCGGTCGAGTTCATTGGGGTTGGCGGTCCGCTGATGCAGGCCGAAGGTCTGACCTCGTATTTCCCGATGGAACGTCTCTCGGTCATGGGCCTGGTGGAAGTGCTGGGCCGACTGCGCGAGTTGCTCAAGCGTCGGAAAAAGCTGGTCGCCGACCTCATCGCCGAGAAGCCGGACGTGTTCATCGGTATCGATGCGCCGGACTTCAACCTCAATATCGAACTCAAGCTGCGTCAGGCCGGGATCAAGACCGTGCATTACGTCAGCCCGTCGGTGTGGGCGTGGCGGCAGAAGCGAGTGCTGAAAATTCGCGAAGGCTGCGACCTGATGCTCACGCTGTTTCCGTTCGAGGCCAAATTCTATGAAGAGAAAGGCGTCCCGGTGCGGTTTGTCGGGCATTCCCTGGCCGATGCGATCCCGCTCGAAGCCGACCGTGCCGCGGCACGCGCCGAACTCGGTCTGCCTGACGGACCGTTGGTCGCGTTGATGCCGGGCAGCCGCGGCGGCGAAGTCGGTCGTCTGGGGGCGTTGTTCCTCGATACCGCCCAGCGCCTTCGCGCCCTGCGGCCTGGCGTACGCTTCGTGATGCCATGCGCCAGCCCGGAGCGCCGCAAGCAACTCGAAGAATTGCTGGCCGGTCGCGATTTGCCGTTGACCCTGCTCGACGGCAAGTCCCATCTGGCACTGGCCGCCTGCGACGCCGTGTTGATTGCCTCCGGAACGGCTACCCTTGAAGCGCTGTTGTACAAACGGCCGATGGTCGTCGCTTACCGTCTGGCGCCCCTGACGTTCTGGATTCTCAAACGCATGGTCAAAAGCCCCTACGTTTCGTTGCCAAACCTGTTGGCCCAGCGCCTGTTGGTGCCCGAGTTGCTGCAGGACGACGCGACGGTTGAAGCGCTCGCCCAGACGCTGTCGCCGCTGATCGAAGGCGGCGAGGAGCAGACTCGCGGCTTTGACCAGATTCACCGGACCTTGCGTCTGGACGCCTCGAACCAGGCTGCGGACGCAGTGCTGAAGCTGATTGGCCAAGTACAATGAGTAAAACCACGATGCAAATGGGGCTGGATTTCACCTTGGTCGCTGAAGTCGAAGATCTGGTTGCCGGTGTTGACGAAGTCGGTCGCGGCCCGCTCTGTGGTGCCGTGGTGACCGCAGCGGTGATCCTCGACCCGAACCGCCCGATCCTTGGCCTGAACGATTCGAAAAAGCTCACCGAGGCTCGCCGCGAAAAGCTCTACGACGAAATCTGTGAAAAGGCCCTGAGCTGGTGCATCGCTCGCGCCGAAGTCGAGGAAATCGACGAGCTGAACATCCTCCACGCGACCATGCTGGCCATGCAGCGTGCGATTGAAGGCCTGCACATTCAGCCAAAACTGGCGATGATCGACGGTAACCGTTGCCCGAAACTGTCCATGCGCGCCGAAGCGGTGATCCAGGGCGACGGCAAAGTGCCGGCCATCGCTGCCGCGTCGATTCTGGCCAAGGTCAGCCGCGACCGGGAGATGGCCGCGTTCGAGCTGATTTACCCGGGCTACGGCATCGGCGGCCACAAAGGCTACCCGACGCCCGTTCATCTGGAAGCACTCGCTCGCCTGGGGCCGACCCCGATTCACCGCCGCTCGTTCGCGCCGGTGCGGCTGGCGTACGAAGCGCGTGAAAGCCTCATGGAGAATTAGTCGCAAGGCTGATGTTTTTGCCAAGGCCCGGTACAATCCGGGCCTTGTTGTTTTCATGACTTAACGCAGGATCACTATGCCGGCTTCATTCGTTCATCTACGCCTGCACACTGAATATTCCCTGGTCGACGGTCTGGTGCGGATCAAACCGCTGGTCAAGACCCTGGTCGGCATGAACATGCCTGCCGTAGCGGTCACCGACCAGAACAACATGTGTTCCCTGGTCAAATTCTATAAAGCCGCCATGGGCGCGGGCATCAAGCCGATCTGCGGCGCCGACCTGTGGCTGTCGAACAAGGATCCGGACGGCGCGTTGAGCCGGATCAGCCTGCTGGCCATGAACGCCGTGGGTTATCGCAACCTCACCGAGCTGATCTCCCGTGGCTTCATTGAGGGCCAGCGCAACGGCTCGATCATCATCGAGCGCGAGTGGGTGGCGGAGGCCAGCGACGGCTTGATCATGCTCTCGGCAGCGAAAGAGGGCGAGATCGGCATGGCGATGCTGGGCGGTAATCCCGCCGAAGCCGAAACCCTGGCCCGCGAATGGATGGCGGTGTTCCCGGACCGTTTCTATCTGGAAATCCAGCGCACCAATCGCCCTTACGACGAAGAACAATTGCACGGCGCCGTGGCCCTGGCCGAGAAACTCGGTGCGCCGCTGGTGGCAACCAACGATGTGCGCTTTATCAAGCAGGAAGATTTTGCCGCGCACGAAACCCGCGTTTGCATCGGTGAGGGTCGCGCCCTCGACGATCCGCGGCGCTCGAAGAATTACAGCGATCAGCAATACCTCAAAAGCGCCGAGGAAATGGCCGAGCTGTTCAGCGACATTCCCGAGGCACTGGAAAACACCGTCGAGATCGCCAAACGCTGCAACATCGAAGTGAAACTGGGCACGCACTTCCTGCCCAATTTCCCGATTCCCGATGGCATGACCATCGACGAGTATTTCCGCAAGGTGTCCTTCGATGGTCTGGAAGAGCGCCTTTCCGTCCTGCTGCCCCGGGACACAACCGAGGATTACGAGGCCAAGCGTCAGGTCTATGTCGACCGGCTGAATTTCGAGCTGGATATCATCATCCAGATGGGCTTTCCTGGTTACTTCCTGATCGTTATGGACTTCATCCAGTGGGCCAAGAACAACGGCGTACCGGTGGGTCCGGGCCGTGGGTCGGGTGCCGGGTCGCTGGTAGCCTACGTGCAGAAAATCACCGACCTCGACCCACTGGAATACGACCTGCTGTTCGAACGTTTCCTTAACCCGGAACGGGTTTCCATGCCCGACTTCGACGTCGACTTCTGCATGGACGGCCGCGACCGCGTGATCGATTACGTGGCCGAGAAATATGGTCGCAACGCGGTAAGCCAGATCATCACCTTCGGTTCCATGGCGGCAAAAGCCGTGGTCCGTGACGTGGCGCGGGTGCAGGGCAAGTCCTACGGGCTGGCGGATCGTCTGTCGAAGATGATTCCGTTCGAAGTCGGCATGACCCTGGAAAAAGCCTACGAGCAGGAAGAAATCCTCCGTGATTTCATCAAGGTCGATGAAGAGGCCGCGGAAATCTGGGAGATGGCGCGCAAACTTGAAGGCGTTGTGCGTAACGTCGGCAAGCACGCCGGTGGTGTGGTCATCGCACCGACCAAACTGACCGATTTTTCGCCGATCTATTGCGACGAAGCCGGCGATGGTCTGGTAACCCAGTTCGACAAGGATGACGTCGAGGCGGCCGGCCTGGTGAAGTTCGACTTCCTTGGGCTGCGTACCCTGACGATCATCGACTGGGCGCTGAAAACCATCAACCGAGACCGCGCCAAGGTCAACGAGCCGCCGCTGGACATCGCGTTCATTCCGCTGGATGACAAGCCTACCTACCAGTTGCTGCAGAAAGCTGAAACCACCGCGGTGTTCCAGCTCGAGTCGCGCGGCATGAAAGAGCTGATCAAAAAGCTCAAGCCCGACTGCCTGGAAGACTTGATCGCACTGGTGGCCCTGTTCCGTCCGGGGCCATTGCAGTCCGGCATGGTGGATGACTTCATCAACCGTAAGCACGGTCGCGCCGAGCTCGCGTATCCGCACTCGGACTACCAGTACGAAGGCCTCAAGCCGGTACTGGCGCCGACTTACGGCATCATCCTGTACCAGGAACAGGTTATGCAGATTGCTCAGGTCATGGCCGGATACACCCTCGGCGGTGCGGACATGCTGCGTCGGGCCATGGGTAAGAAAAAGCCCGAAGAAATGGCCAAGCAGCGGGGCGGCTTCATTGAAGGTTGCGCCACCAACAATATCGACGCCGACCTGGCCGGTAACATTTTCGACCTGGTGGAAAAATTCGCCGGTTACGGCTTCAACAAATCCCACTCCGCCGCCTACGGCCTGGTTTCGTACCAGACCGCCTGGCTGAAGGCGCACTACCCGGCACCGTTCATGGCGGCGGTACTCTCGGCGGATATGCACAACACCGACAAGGTCGTGACCTTGATCGAAGAAGTGCGGACCATGAAGCTGCGCCTCGACGCGCCGGACGTGAACACGTCGGAGTTCAAGTTCACGGTGAACGACGAAGGCCGCATCATTTATGGGCTCGGCGCCATCAAGGGCGTGGGCGAAGGGCCGGTCGAAGCGATTACCGAGGCGCGCCAGGACGGGCCGTTCAAAGACCTGTTCGATTTCTGCGCCCGGGTCGATCTCAAGCGCATCAACAAACGCACCCTCGACGGTTTGATCCGCAGCGGTGCGCTGGATCGCCTGGGTCCGTATTTCCATGACGAACCGAAAGCCTATCAAGCGAGCATCGACCAGAACCGTGCGGTCCTGCTGAATGCGATGGAAGGGGCGATCAAGGCCGCTGAACAAACCGCGCGCACCCATGACAGTGGGCATGCCGACCTGTTTGGCGGTTTGTTCGTCGAAGAAGACGCCGACGTTTACGCCAGTCACCGCAAGGCCAAGGAACTGACCCTCAAGGAACGCCTGAAAGGGGAGAAAGACACCCTGGGCCTGTACCTGACCGGTCACCCGATCGACGAGTACGAAGGCGAGATCCGCCGTTTCGCCCGTCAGCGCATCATCGACCTCAAGCCGGCCCGGGATACCCAGACAGTGGCGGGCATGATCATCGCGCTGCGGGTGATGAAGAACAAAAAGGGCGACAAGATGGGCTTCATCACCCTCGACGACCGCTCTGGCCGGATCGAAGCCTCGCTGTTCGCCGACGCATTCCATTCGGCGCAGTCGCTGTTGCAGACGGATGCGATGGTGGTGGTCGAAGGCGAGGTCAGCAACGACGACTTCTCCGGTGGGTTGCGCCTGCGGGTCAAGCGGGTGATGAGCATGGAAGATGCGCGCACCAATCTGGCCGAAAGCCTGCGCCTGAAACTGCAGACCAAGGATTTGAAAGGCGATCAGCTACGCTGGCTGGGTGAGTTGTTCAAACGCCACCGCGGTGCGTGCCCGATCACCATGGAGTACACGAGCCCCGATGCCAAGGCCTTGCTGCAGTTCGGCGAGACCTGGCGGATCGACCCGGCGGATGCATTGATTCAAGCCCTGCGTGACCAGTTCGGGCGAGACAACGTCTTCCTCCAATACCGTTGACGGTCAGGCCTCATTCGTTCGCCTGATCTCGACCTGAATTTTTAATCTCGACCTGAACGCGCCCGTCCCTTAAGGTAGGGCGCGAATAGACAACCGGCCGGCCCAAGCTCTCTTGGACGTCGACCCAAGACGGACGCCTATGAACCCGAATTTTCTAGATTTCGAACAGCCGATCGCCGACCTGCAAGCCAAGATCGAAGAGTTGCGCTTGGTCGGTAACGACAATTCGCTGAATATCGGCGATGAGATCTCCCGCCTGCAGGACAAAAGCAGCACCTTGACCGAAGACATCTTCGGCAAGCTGACCAGCTGGCAGATCGCGCGTCTGGCGCGTCACCCGAAACGTCCGTACACCCTGGACTACATCGAACACATCTTCACCGAGTTCGACGAGTTGCACGGTGACCGTCACTTCTCCGACGACGCGGCCATCGTCGGCGGCGTTGCCCGTCTGAACGATGAGCCGGTGATGATCATCGGTCACCAGAAAGGCCGTGAAGTGCGCGAGAAGGTTCGCCGCAACTTCGGCATGCCGCGTCCTGAAGGCTATCGCAAGGCCTGCCGTCTGATGGAGATGGCCGAACGTTTCAAAATGCCGATCCTGACTTTCATCGATACCCCGGGCGCCTATCCGGGCATCGACGCTGAAGAGCGCAACCAGAGCGAAGCGATTGCCTGGAACCTGCGCGTCATGGCCCGCCTGAAAACCCCAATCATCGCCACCGTGATCGGTGAAGGTGGTTCCGGCGGTGCATTGGCCATTGGCGTGTGTGATCAACTGAACATGCTGCAGTACTCGACCTATGCGGTGATTTCGCCGGAAGGTTGCGCCTCGATTCTGTGGAAAACTGCCGAAAAAGCGCCGGATGCCGCTGAAGCCATGGGCATCACCGCCGAGCGTCTGAAAGGCCTGGGTATCGTCGACAAAGTCATCGGCGAGCCGTTGGGCGGCGCTCATCGTGACCCAGCGGCGGCCGCGGCATTGATCCGTGCCGAGCTGACCTCGCAACTGGCGATGCTGAAGAAGTTCGATAACGAAGCGTTGCTGACTCGTCGTTATGAGCGTCTGATGAGCTACGGTCTCTGATCTGACCCCGGCTTTAATGTGGGAGCGGGCTTGCTCGCGAAAGCGGTATAACAGTCAACCGACGTGTTGGATGTTCAGCCGCTTTCGCGAGCAAGCCCGCTCCCACATTTGATATCTGCAAAGTGATCGATATGAGTCAGCCAAAGATTGATCTCGCTGCCCGGCTTCTCGTGGAGCTCGCTCCGTGGCGCAACGCCAAGACCTGGCGCATCGCGTTCTCCGGTGGCCTCGACTCCACCGTCCTGCTGCACCTCCTCGCCCACCTCGCCAAAACCGAATCCCTGCCGACGCTGACCGCCATCCACGTCCACCACGGCCTCCAGGCTGCCGCCGAGGCGTGGCCGGAACACTGCCAGTTGGTGTGTGATGGGTGGGGCGTGCCGCTACAAGTCGTTCACGTTTATGTTCATCCCGGCGCCAGCCTCGAGCGTGCCGCCCGGGACGCGCGCTATGGCGCGTTCCTCGAAGCCACCCAGGCCAGCGAAGTGCTGCTGACCGCCCAGCATCGTGACGATCAGGCGGAAACCCTGTTGTTCCGATTGCTGCGCGGGGCAGGGGTGCGAGGTTTGTCGGCGATGCCGCGCCAGCGCCCGCTGGGCAAAGGCCACCTGCTGCGCCCCCTGCTCGATGTCACGCGAGCAGAATTGGAGGCTTACGCCGCGGAGCATCTTCTGAACTGGATCGAAGACCCTTCCAATCAGGACCGGCAGTTCTCCCGCAACTACCTGCGGCACCAGGTGTTTCCGGTCATGACCGAGCGTTGGCCGCAAGCCTTGGCGAGCATGGCCCGCAGCGCGGCGCATCTCGGCGAAGCTCAGGGACTGCTTGATGAGCTGGCGCAAATCGATCTGACCCATGCCCGTACTGCCAGTGAGTTCGATTGGCTGGGGGTGCGGTCCCTTCAGTTGTCGACGCTTGCGATGTTGTCCGCCGCTCGTCAGCGAAATGCACTGAGTCACTGGCTCGCCGCACTGACGCGTCTGCCCGACAGCGACCATTGGTCGGGTTGGGAAGATCTGCGCGATGCCGCCGACGATGCGCACCCGATCTGGCGTCTGGCGGAGGGCGAGATGCATCGGGCCGGGGGGCGGATCTGGTGGCTGTCAGGCGGCTGGTTGCGTACGCCGCCCGCCGTTGGGGCCTGGGCCGAGCCGTCGACAGCGTTGGCGTTGCCGGATAACGGCGTACTGACGTTCTCGGGCCAATCCCCTGATGGTCCGCTGCATATCCGCTATCGTGAGGGAGGCGAGGTGATGAATCTGCCGGCTCGCGGCCGCCGGGATTTGAAGCGTTTGCTCAATGAACGCGGGGTTCCAGGCTTCGTCCGTGGCAGATTGCCGCTGCTGTATCGCGGCGAGCATTTGCTGGCGGTAGCCAACCTGCAAGGCTTGAATGGCAGTGCGCAGGGCGGCTGGAATTTGCATTGGCAGCCACCGGACGAAGATCAAGGTTTGAGCTGAAAGGGGCTTTCCGGTAGACTACGCTCCCTTCTTGATACAACTTCTGTGGATTCGCCTGAATTGCAGGAGTTGCCGATTACCAAGCAGTCTTTGCTGGGCGATTCCAAAAAATGTGTAGCGAGCAACGCACCGGAGTTACATCTCCCGGTCTGTCACAACGCGGCGGTTTTTTTGAAAGGTGCACTGTGATTAATGCAGGTGATCGGGGGCTTCGGCCTTCCTTCGCTTTCCCCGGCGGCTCGGACCGCTTTAACGCAGACTTCTAGGGTTTTTCATGACGCGCTACATATTCGTCACGGGCGGTGTTGTTTCTTCATTGGGGAAAGGCATTGCATCGGCTTCATTGGCGGCCATCCTGGAGGCGCGGGGACTTAAGGTCACCATGCTGAAACTGGACCCGTACATCAACGTCGATCCAGGCACCATGAGCCCGTTCCAGCACGGTGAAGTATTCGTCACCCACGACGGCGCCGAGACCGACCTGGACCTGGGCCACTACGAGCGGTTCATCCGCACGACCATGACCCAGAACAACAACTTCACCACCGGCCGTGTCTACGAGCACGTCCTGCGCAAAGAGCGCCGTGGTGATTACCTGGGCGCGACCATCCAGGTCATTCCGCACATCACCGACGAGATCAAGCGCCGGATCATCAAGGGCGCCGGCGATGCCGACGTGGCCATGGTCGAGATCGGCGGCACCGTGGGTGACATCGAGTCGCAACCGTTCCTCGAAGCGATCCGTCAGTTGCGTTTCGAAGTCGGCGCCAAGCGCGCGATGCTGATGCACCTGACCCTGGTGCCTTACATCGCCACCGCCGGCGAAACCAAAACCAAGCCCACCCAGCACTCGGTCAAGGAACTGCGTTCCATCGGCCTGCAACCTGACGTGCTGGTGTGCCGCTCCGATCACCCGATCGACATTTCCTCGCGTCGCAAGATCGCGCAATTCACCAACGTTGAAGAACGTGCGGTGATCGCCCTGGAAGACGCCGACACCATCTACAAGATCCCGGGCATCCTGCATTCGCAAGGCCTGGATGATTTTGTCGTCGAGCGTTTCGGCCTGCAATGCGGCGGCGCCGATCTGTCCGAGTGGGAAGCCGTGGTTGACGCCAAGCTCAACCCCGAGCACGAAGTCACCATCGCCATGGTCGGCAAGTACATGGAACTGCTGGACGCCTACAAGTCGCTGATCGAAGCGATGAGTCACGCCGGCATCAGCAACCGCACCAAGGTCAACCTGCGCTACATCGATTCCGAAGACATCGAAAACCAGGGCACCGCGCTGCTGGAAGGCGTCGACGCGATCCTCGTTCCAGGCGGCTTCGGTCTGCGTGGCGTGGAAGGCAAGATCACCGCCGTTCAATATGCTCGCGAAAACAAGGTTCCGTACCTCGGCATCTGCCTGGGCATGCAAGTGGCCGTGATCGAGTTCGCTCGTAACGTCCTGGGCTGGAAAGACGCCAACTCCACCGAGTTCGATCGCGCCAGCGGCCACCCGGTCGTGGGTCTGATCACCGAGTGGGAAGACGCCACCGGCGCCGTCGAAACCCGTACCGAAACCTCCGACCTGGGCGGCACCATGCGCCTCGGCGCGCAGGATTGCCTGCTGGAGCCAGGTTCCCTGGTTCATGACTGCTACGGCAAGGACGTGATCGTCGAGCGTCACCGTCACCGCTACGAAGTGAACAACAACCTGCTGCCGCAAATCATGGAAGCCGGCCTGAAAATTTCCGGTCGCTCCGGTGATGGCGCGCTGGTTGAAGTGGTCGAAGCCCCGGATCATCCATGGTTCGTCGCTTGCCAGTTCCACCCTGAGTTCACCTCGACACCTCGCGACGGTCACCCGTTGTTCAGTGGTTTCGTCAAAGCAGCTTTGGCTCAACACCAGAAGAAGGCTTGAACCTTATGGCGCAGAAGATCATCCGCGTAGGCGAAATCGAGATTGCCAACGACAAGCCAATGGTGCTGTTCGGTGGCATGAACGTGCTGGAAAGCCGCGACATGGCGATGCAGGTCTGCGAAGAGTACGTCAAGGTCACCGAGAAACTCGGTATCCCTTACGTGTTCAAGGCCAGCTTCGACAAGGCCAACCGTTCCTCCGTGACCTCGTACCGTGGCCCCGGCCTGGAAGAGGGCATGCGGATTTTCCAGGACATCAAGCAAGCCTTCGGCGTGCCGATCATCACCGACGTCCACGAGCCTGATCAGGCCGCGGTCGTGGCTGAAGTCTGCGACATCATCCAGTTGCCGGCCTTCCTGTCGCGCCAGACTGACCTCGTGGTCGCAATGGCCAAGACCGGCGCGGTGATCAACATCAAGAAAGCCCAGTTCCTCGCGCCTCAGGAAATGAAACACATCCTGAGCAAATGCGTGGAAGCCGGTAACGATCAGTTGATCCTCTGCGAGCGCGGTTCGAGCTTCGGCTACAACAACCTGGTCGTCGACATGCTCGGCTTCGGCATCATGAAGCAATTCGAATACCCGGTGTTCTTCGACGTGACCCACGCGCTGCAAATGCCCGGTGGTCGCTCCGATTCCGCCGGCGGTCGCCGCGCCCAGGTCACCGATCTGGCCAAGGCCGGCATGAGCCAGTCGCTGGCCGGTCTGTTCCTCGAGGCGCACCCGGACCCGGACAATGCCAAATGCGACGGCCCATGCGCCTTGCGTCTGGACAAACTGGAGCCATTCCTGGCCCAGCTCAAAGCGTTGGACGAACTGGTGAAGAGTTTTCCGACGGTAGAAACCGCGTAACATCGGAATTCGGTTGTAGGCGCCGGGGGGGGGGGGGGGGGGGGGGGGGGGGGGGCCCCCCCCCCCCCCCCCCCACCCCCCCCCCCCCCCGCTTCCACCTTCGGAACATCAGCGTTTTTCGAGGCGGAACCCGAAACGCGGAAAGTGCACATGCACCACCCCGCCCCGCTCGTCTTCCCGGCGCAGAATCAATTCCTCGCGCCCGGCAAACAGCAACTCGCCGGCCACCGGATCCACCCCGTAATCGGTCGCGGCAATGACCACCTGCTGGCCCGCCGCAAAACCATTCGGCTCATCAAATGGCTCAACCGGCAACGGCGCCGGCGTCGATGTCCGCGCCACTTCCAGCGCTTCCTCGGACGACATCGCGCTCGACGCGCCATGCCCAAAACCCATCACTCGCGCATGCCACGCGGCCACCGCCGGGTAAGCATCAACCAGTGGCGCGGTCACCGGCGTCGCCTTGAGGAACCACAGGCAATGCGCCAACGCGAAGTCGGCAATCGACGGCTCGCCGAACAGGAAGTCGCCCGGCTCGCGCTGAAGTTGTTGCTCCAGGCGCGACATGATCGTCGGCCATTGATGCCGCGCCTGTTCCGCCGACAACTTGGTGGTGCTGCCGCCACTGAACAACCCGGCGCGATCGGCGAGGAAGGTCTTGATCGCTTCCGGCGGCAGACTGCCAAAACGCACGGCAACCGATTCCGGCTGAAACACCAGGCTCACCGCATGCTGGAACACCACCGAATCGGCCCACGCGGCGAAGGTCGCAGCGATCATTTCCTGGCCTTCCGGGAAGAATGCCGGCAAGGCTTTCTCTTGTTCCAGTCGACGGGCAATCAGCGAGGTGTCGCAATAGATGTCCGCGCCGATCTGCAACACCGGGGTCTTGCGGTAGCCGCCGGTCAAGGCGGTCAGATCAGGTTTCGGCATCACCGGCGAGATTTTCACCGAGCGCCAGGACAAGCCTTTGAAGCCCAGCAGCAGGCGGGCCTTTTCGGCGAAAGGGGACGTCGGGTAATGATGAAGAATCAACTCGGACATGCTCGGCTCCGCCGCACGAATAGGAATTCGCAGCTTAGCGCGCAATGCGCAGGCGGCCTACGGATCGGGCTTATGGGAACTGATCAGTCAGATTGATAAGCCGGCAGCGAAGGTCGCCACCAGGCATTCCTTGGCGCTTTTCCTGAGTTTCTTGATCAGCCGTTCCTGGCGCAGCGCTTCGCTTTTGTCGCGGCAGGCTTCGGTGTAGACCAGCGCCATGGCCGGGCTGGACAGAAAGAAGCGTGCGCCTTTGCCGCTTTGGTGCTTGGCGAAGCGGCGCACAGGGTCGTCGCTGACACCGCAATAGAGCGAGCCATTGGCCGCGCGAACCAGGTAGACGAACCAGGGTTTGCTGACCGGCAATGGTTCGGCGGCGATGACGGAGGATTCGCTGGGGGTGCTCACGTGACGATCAGGGCTTGTAGGAAACAAGCCGCGATCTTATCAGCGACCGGCCTGAAATGCCTTCAGCCCCTTCAAGGCCTGGGCACGCACGGCGTTTCTCACCAATGGCGTCCAGCCCAGCAGCAGGCCCTTGAAACCCAGGGCCTGGCGCGACCAGGTCCACAGATTGAAACGGTCATGGTGCTCGCAAATCTTGCCGTCACGAAACACGAAGCGCGCCTGAATGTCGTTGACCACCACTTTGCCGGTCTGGCTGAACAGGTACGTCGCCACCCAATGCGCGCCACCGGTGCGCTCATCGCTGCGCACGTTATCGAAGGTCAGGGAAAAATCCTTGGCCCGGGTGGTGAGCATCCGCCACATATCACCCGCGTCACGCCCGCGCAGTTCGCCGAACGCCGGATCGCTGAACACCACGTCGTCGGTGTAGCAGGCGCTCATCGCTTCAGCATCCAGACGCTGGAAGGCCTGGTAGAAGCGGGTGATCAAGGCGTCGTGGGCATCACTCATGGACAGGCTCCGGGAATATCATCAATAGGCCAGCACGATAATCCGCGAGGGCCGGAATGACTATGGCCATTCACCACAAAAATGCTGGCACTGCGGCTGATGCCGGTCAGTCATTCATGCAACCCTGTGGGAGCGGGCTTGCTCGCGAAGGGGCCATCACATTCGACATTGATGCTGGCTGACATGCCGCCTTCGGCGAGTAGGGGCCGGGGTGAGTCGTGATGTCTGGGCTGGCCACATGACCTGTGGGAGCTGGCTTGCCGGCGAAGGGGCCTTCACATTCGACATTGATGCTGGCAGGCACACCGCCTTCGCGAGCAAGCCCGCTCCCACAGGTTTTGCGTTCGGAATCATGTCGGAATTTTCTGAAGTTTACGCTGGAAGTGCTCGCTCGCAGGTCTCGTGTGTCAGACGGATTACTGACTTGCTGCGGCTGTTTAACTGCGTTTGGTTTTACGTCTTGTAAGCCACACAACCTTGCGCCGTTACCTACGACTACGCCAGACTTCGCCGGCTTGTGCGGCCTGACCACGGGTTTTATCGTTTGCCTGCCACTGCTCATCAGTGGTCGGGTTTAGCGGCCCGAGGTTCACAGCTGCACGTGCAACCATCGCACAGGTATTTTTTGTACCTGCGATTTGATGGTGGCTGTGCGCAGGGCGCCTTCGGGCGCACCGGCTTTGCTGTGTTCCCCGGTCCGCTAACCTGCGTGCAGCCGCCACCCTTTCCGCTTAGCGGTGGAAAGAGTTGGCGCCCAATAGGGAATACAGATATGCCTAAGGTAACTCCCGATCCCCCGCAAGACAGCTCCAGTCCAGACAAGCCCAACGAAGCCACCGACCGTACCGTCGATGACGCCGCCTTCTCCTTCGCCGACATCAAAGCCATCCCGCGCAAGCCGTCCACGTTCTTCATCGTCAACCCCGAACTCCCTGTACAAGAATTGCTGGGTCTTGCAAGCGAGGCGGCGGCATCGGCCTGCGTGATCATCATGGACCGGGCCGACCGGGAGACAGGTTCGATTCGCAATACCCTGCTGGGCCTGGAATTGATCATCTCCGCGATAGAAATCTCGGTGAACCGCGCACTGGACCACCTCGACCCCATCCAGTAGTCCGCAACGGCAAAACGAAAATTGGGCGACCTCTGCAGGTCGCCCAATTTTTTTCGCCTGCCCCTGTAGCTGCCGATGGCTGCGTTGTGCGGATTACAGGTAAACGATGTCCAGGGTAGCGCTGCCATCGAGCGGGGTTTCGGCAGTCAGGACCTTCGGCTTGTAGAGTTTCGTGGCTACCACGACATCCGTCGTAAATGTCTGCATGGCGATTGGTGCGTAATCCGGGCCGGGCGCATTGACGGTCCGCATCCAGTCGGGCTGCCAGATCTGACCGGGGGCGGCCAGAAACCAGGTAGTGCCATCAACTGACTCCACCAGTGACGCTTGCGCACCGTCAGCCAACGCATTCTCCATCCTCAACGTATATAACCCGAGCTTCTGATCATTCTCACCCAAACCCAGGCCAAAGGAGGAAATGCTGTTATCAGCCGCGGTATTTTTTCGGTTATCGGTGCTTTTAACTGCAAAGAACGTCGCGGCATCGCAGCTCACACTCAGTTGCAGCGTAACATTCGGCAGTGGCTTGATCGCGCCGATGCTACCAGGCAAATCCTTGATCGATATCTTCCCATGATCAACCACCCCACCATTGGACAACTGCGGCACACACGCAGCTGGCGTAATAGTCCCTTTAACACTCAAGTCCGTGCTGGACGCAGCACTTACATTCGATGCGGCGGCCAAACATACGACAGCCGTGAGATAACTTAACTTCTTGCCCATTCTTTTTTAAATCCGTCAGACACTTCGGTTATTTGCAGTAACAGCGAGACCATTCGATTGTCAGCGAACATTCATCCCGATCCAGGCAGCGCACTATAGAGCTGCAAAAAGCGTCAAGAAATACAACTAATACGAAAAACCACTGTTATCCGCCGCGACTGACTGTGAGGCTGGAAACATCGCACGGCCATACAATCGGAAACAACTTCGTGGGGCACGCCTAATGCACCATGCCACTGTCCCGCGCATACGCAAACAAGTCCACGTCCGTGGAAATGCCCAGCCGTTGCATGGCCATGCTCTTCTGTTTGCTGATGGTCGAGACGCTGCGTTTGAAGTAATCGGCTATCTCACTGACGGTCATGCCGCTGGCGAGCATGCGCACCACTTCGTGCTCTTTGGCCGACAACGAAGGGGGGCCGGACTGCGCTTCGGCGTCTGCCTGAACCAGCACCGCACGCAAGGATTCGCTGATAAACCGCCGTCCCTCGCTGACGGCTTTGATCGCCAGGGGCAGCTCCTTCGCCGACGCATCCTTGGCGATGATCGCCATCACGCCTTGGGCAAACGCCGCCCTCAACGTGGTGACATTGGCGAACATCGTGACCAGGATAATCGCGGTCTCCGGGTGGTGCCGACGCACCCGGTCAAGCATCTTCAAGCCGTCGGCCTGGACATTGCCCGGCATGCTGAAATCGGTGATCAGCAGATCGCAGGGGGTGGTTAAAAGCAGATTCAAGAGACTGTCGGGTCCATCGGCTTCGCCCACGACCACACAGGGTCTGCTCAGGTCGATGAGCATTCGCAAGCCGATTCGAACGACAGGATGGTCGTCAGCAATGATTACGCGCATTGTGGGATTAATCCTGTTTGATGACTGGAATGCGCGAAAAATAGCGCCGCCCGAATCCCTTCACAACGACCAATCTTGACCATGAAAATGCGACCCCCAATGGATTCGGGGGCGAGGTCTTTCTCCTATAAAACAAGAGGAACCGCCCTACATTAATCTGCGCAATGGACCACACACGGAGCCTACAGACATCACCCCAATTCGATACAAATTGTAAATCTCTACACGTTTTCTTACACGTTACCGTCCGGTTTCGTATTTATGACACGCCCTTATCGGCTTGCCCGATCAATTGCGCAACACCCTCTCAGAGGAAAACCGTTAGTTATTATTACCGAGACAAAACTTCGGGCTTACACATTATCGGTATTTTTAGCGGCAACTTCTTCACACAGCTCGCCGGGCCATTTTCGTATTAGTTGTATTACCGCTCGCGGGTTCTTTCGATAGATTGCGCCCTGCCCGAACAGGGGCCATTAACGACAATCCTCCTTATAAGGAAGAGCCAACAAATGAACAAACATTTAACCCTGTTGACTGCCGCGTTATTGCTGACAAGTGCATCGTCGGCGTTTGCTGCGTCCAGTACCGACCTGACTGTGACGGGCACGATTACGCCGGCGGCGTGTACGCCGACGCTGTCCAGCAATGCGATTGATCTGGGCAAGATTTCGTCGAAAGATCTTAAACAAACGTCCGCAACAATTATTGACCGGCGAACGTTGACCTTGTCCGTCAACTGCGACGCGACGACCTCGTTTGCGCTGGTCGGTGTCGACGGCCGGCCAGGTTCGTCGATTGAATCGATCAAATATGGCCTTGGTTTTATCAACACTGATCAGAAGCTGGGTGGGCTAGGCCTGTACATCAGAAATCCCGTAGCCGACGGCGTTCCGGTCCAAACCATTGGTTCGTTTGATGGCAGCACTTGGTACAAGGAGAGCATCTGGGAGCCCAAAATATTTATAGCGGTCGGTTCATTGACTGATGACAGCCAACCGATTTCAGTCAAGGACCTGACAGCGGATATCGACGTGTCCACTGTCATTGCGCGAGCCGACAGACTGGACCTGACCAACGAAGTCCCCATCGATGGCCAGGTCACGATTGAAGTCAGGTACTGACAACACCGCCTCCCATAAGGCAACGCCGCCCACCCGGCGTTGTCCGCTCAACGCTAAGAAAGAGCCAACACATGAACAAACATTTAACCCTGTTGACTGCCGCGTTATTGCTGACAAGTGCATCGTCGGCGTTTGCTGCGTCCAGTACCGACCTGACTGTGACGGGCACGATTACGCCGGCGGCGTGTACGCCGACGCTGTCCAGCAATGCGATTGATCTGGGCAAGATTTCGTCGAAAGACTTGAAGCAGACTGCCCCAACACTCATTGACCAGCGGACGTTGAATCTGTCGGTCAAGTGCGACGCGGCGACTAGATTTGCACTGGCCGGCATCGACGGACGACCAGGTTCGGCGACTGAGTCTATCAAGTTCGGCCTCGGATTCATCAACACTAACCAGAAGCTGGGTGGGTTGGGCGTAAATATCAAAAATCCGATAGCTGACGGCGCTCAAGTCCAGTCGATCGCCTCGTATGACGGTAGCACTTGGTTCGGAGATGACCTTTGGGACCCCAGGACGTTGATGTCCGTTGGCTCACTGGCCGACGATAGCCAGCCGATTCTAGTCAAGGACTTGGCTTTGGACCTCGATGTATACACCGTCATCACCCAAGCCGACAGACTGGACCTGACCAACGAAGTCCCCATCGATGGCCAGGTCACGATCGAAGTCAGGTACTGACAACACCGCCTCCCATAAGGCAACGCCGCCCACCCGGCGTTGTCCGCTCAACACTAGAAAGAACCCATACATGACCAACCATTTACCCCTGCTGACAGCCGCAGTGCTGCTGATCGGCACCACGTCGGCGTTCGCCGCGTCCAGCACTGACCTGAGCGTCGTCGGAACGATCATGCCGAGTGCCTGTGCGCCGAGCCTGAGCAATGGCGGCGTGGTCGACTACGGAAAAATCTCCGCGAAAGACCTGAACCAGTCATCGAACACCCCACTGGGCGAAAAAACCCTTCAGCTCACCGTGACGTGTGACGCCATTACGCCATTTGCCCTTTCGCTGACGGACAACCGCCTCAATACAGCCACTGATACCGACCCTGAAACCTTCGGCCTGGGCTTGACCGACAGCAGCGAAAAACTCGGCAGGTATGAGATGTTTTTCAGGAACCCGGTCGCCGATACCAGCCTGAGAGCGCTTTACTCAGCGAACCAGGGCGGCACGTGGAATTTCTTTGGAGCCAACGAGTCGGCACAAAAAACCGACTGGATTGCGTTCGGAGAAAACCGCGCACCGCTGCCTCTCCAGACCGTCACGGTGGACCTTGCCATCAGTACCGAAATCGCCCCGTCTGGCAGCCTGACCCTGACCAGCGAAGTGAAGATGGACGGCTCCGCAACGCTGCAAATGGAGTACCTGTAACCAGCCTCCTTCGGCGGGCAACGCCGATCAAATGGCGAAGCCCGCTCAACCGAAAAGAAACCGAACGGTTGCATTTTCGTATTAGTTGCATTCCACCCCGCTACCTCGATCGATAGATTGCGCCCAGTCCATAAAGGGCGACTTCCAACAATCCTCCTTCAAGGAAATGCCAACACATGAACACGCGTTTATCCCTGCTGACCGCTGCGTTGCTGCTGACCGGAGCCTCGTCGGCGTTTGCTGCGTCGAGCACTGACCTGAGCGTCACGGGCACTATCACGCCTTCGGCCTGCTCGCCAGAGCTGACCAATGGCGGCATGGTCGATTACGGAAAAATTTCCGCGAAGGACCTGGATCAGGCGGCACACACACAACTCGGCGAACAAACACTTCAACTGACCGTGACGTGTGACGCGTCCACGCCGTTCGCGATTTCGATGACTGACAACCGTCCCGGCACCTCCAGCGATCCGAATGCCGGTAATGGACATACCTTCGGCCTGGGTCTGATTAATGGCGGTGAAAAACTCGGATGGTACAGCCTGTTTTTCAGAAACCCCGTCGCCGATATCGCCGTGCGAGCCATGTTCTCCGAGGACAAAGGCAATCTCTGGCACGACCTGAGTGCGGGTGAATCAGTCCAGACGACCGATTGGGTCGCGTTTGGAAACAACAGAACGCCAGAGTCACTTCAAGCCGTCACGGTAGACCTTGCCCTGCAAACTGCCATCGCCCCCGCCAGCGGCCTGACCCTGACCGACGAAGTGGCAATGGACGGTTCCGCGACCCTGCAGATCGAGTACCTCTAACCCAGCCTCCTTCAACCGGTAATGCCGAACACCCGGCCTTACCCACTGACTTAAAGGACGACCCATCATGGAAAGATGCTCCCTCGCTCTCTCGACCGCCCTGTTGCTCGCCGTCGCCCCTGCGGCACTGGCCGCCAGCAACACCGACCTCAGCGTCACCGGCATCATCACGCCGAGTTCCTGCACGCCTACGCTGTCGGACGGCGGCATCGTCGATCACGGCAAGCTGACCTCCAAGGATCTCGATCAGGCTAGCCCCACCCGCTTGCCGGTCGGCGAGATGCAACTGCAGGTTGACTGTGAAGGCCCGACGAATTTCACCTTGACCACCATCGACAACCGCGCCGGCACATCGGTGATCAACCCGGCGTACCACGGCCTGGGCACGGTCAACGATGACCAGATGCTGGGCAGCGTCGGGTTCGGGATTTTCGAGCCGCAAGCCGACGGCAATCCGGTGATCACCATCATGTCCCGGGACAACGGTTCGAGCTGGGGAGCGTCCACCTATCTGGGCCACGCCGGGTGGACGGCCTTTGCCGCGCCGAGCGATCCGCATACACCGATCGCCCTGCAAAACCTGAGCGCTCGCCTGCGCGCCTTCACGATCATTGCGCCGGCCAAAGACCTGACCGTGCTCGACGAGCTGCCCATCGACGGGCACGCCACGGTGCAGATCACGTACTGATCAGCCACATTATTTTTTAATTCAGATTCAGGATTTTCATCATGAACAAGACTTTCAACGCCCTTTTCGCCGCCCTGTTGCTGGCCGGCAGTGCCAGTGCTTTTGCCGCCTCCAGCGTCGACCTGACCGTCAAAGGCACGATCACCCCGAGTGCTTGCGAGCCTACTTTGTCCGCTGGCGGGCTGGTGGATTACGGGAAGATTTCGGCGAAGGATTTGAATGCTGACAAGCCGACACACTTGGGTCACCAATATTTGCAATTCACACTCATCTGCGACGCTCCCACTCCGGTGGCAATACGAGCCCAGGACAACCGCGCCGGCTCCTCCTCTGAGAGTGGTGGGTATTTCGGTTTGGGGATGATCAACACAGACGAAAAACTCGGTGCCATGACCTTGATGCTGCAATCACCGGTAGCCGATGGCGTAACGGTCAGCACTATCGGCTCGCTTGATAATGGTTCGACTTGGGCCAACGAACGCAGCCTGTGGACCGACAACATCGTTGCGGCTGCGGTCCCCGGCACACTGACCCCGATCATGCTCCAGCAGTTTAATGCTGACCTGCGGATCAGTCCGCAAATCGCCCCCGCCAACCAACTGACCCTCACCAACGAAGCCGCCATCGACGGCTCCGTAACGCTGTCCGTGGTCTACCGATAACACACCGACAACCCGAAGAGCGGCGGGACGTCCACCCGGCGCCTGACCGCTCTCACTTGCACCACCGTGCTGACAAGGATTTCAGACCGCTATGAAACATGCGACTCCACACCTGCTCGCCATCCTCTGCCTGCTGAGTTTCGCGCCAGTGGCCATGGCCGCGTCCGAAGTCGAGCTGAACGTCGTGGGCCAGATCACCCCCAACGCCTGCGACGTGCTGCTCTCGGACGACGGCATCGTCGATCACGGCAAGGTGCCGGCGCGCACCCTCAATCAATACGAGTTGAGCCCCTTGCCCGGTCGGCAACTGGAACTGCATGTGAGCTGCAACGAACCCCTGCTGTTTGTTCTCGTGGGCATGGACCACCGCGCGGACTCGTCGCTGGGGCCGGGCTTCTATTACGGGCTGGGCTGGAACGTCCACGCCCCCGACGAACGCCTGGGCTCGGTGAGCCTGGCCTATCGCAACGCGGTGGCCGACGGCGAGCCCGCGCTGGTGCTGGCGTCGAGCAACCAGGGCCTGACCTGGTTCCCGGAGAACAACGCCTACCCGAACAACTACATGGGCTTCGCCAAGCCCGGCACGCTGGTGCCAGAACCCCATCAACTGCTGACGGCGACGCTGCACATCAATACCTCGATCAACGCCGCGTCCTTCCTGACCCTGAAGCAGGAAGTGCCTTTGGACGGCGCCATCGTCCTTGACCTGAGATACCTCTAGCCATGCTGACTTTTCCTTCTTCTATACAGGCGTTAACCATGAACCTTTTCAACGGCGCGCGATGCCGACATTTCTGCCTGGGCGGCCTGGCCTTGCTGTTCGCCGGCCACGTCGTGGCCGACGGCATGGTGCCGGACACGTCGGTGGTGATCGTCAACGAAGCTGACGGCGAAGCCTCGGTGTCGGTGACCAACACCGACTCGACCCTGGCCCTGCTGCACGTCACCCTCGAAGACATTCCCGAGGACAAGGACCCGCTGGTGTTCGTCACGCCGCCGCTGGCCCGGGTCGAGCCGTCGAAAAGCCAACTGGTGCGGTTCATCCTGCAGACGTCCGAACCGCTGAAGACCCAACGCCTGAAACGGGTGATCTTCGAAGGCATGCCCCAGGACCGTCCGCCGGCCGAAGCCGGGCACGCGCGGGTTGGCGTGACGGTGCGGCAGAACCTGCCGGTGATCCTGCATCCGAAAGGTCTGGCACCGAACCGCACCCCATGGACGGGGCTGACCTGGAGCCTGAAAAACGATCAGGTCAGCGTGCACAATCCATCACCGTATGTGGTGCGGCTGGCCCAGGAACTGACGCTGTTGCCGGGTAACGGGTCGGCGCTGTTGCCGCGCACTTATGTGCTGCCGGGCGAAACGCTGAGCGTGCCGGCCAATGGCGCGACGGCGACCAGCGTGCGTTTGCAACCGGCCACGGTCTACGGCTTCGCGGTGCCGCATTTCGAGGCGCCGCTCGAGTCCTGAAACCACCCACACGTGCGCGACGAAGGATCGCTGAGCACCGAACGTTTCCAGGCAACGGCGAGTGCGCCGTGGCAACAGGCGTGGCTGCACCTGAGTAGACAGGGCAGCACGCCGGCATAAACCAAGTGAACCCAATGAACACAGTAACTTTTTACCGTGATGGCGAAGCCGTGCCCGCGATTCGGCCCACAGCCCACCCGCGCCTGCTGCCTCGCCGCACCGCAGCGGCCGTGCTGCTGATCAACGCGCTGATGGTGCTCGACGCCCATGGCAGTGATTTATTGCTGGCGTCGTTCGACACCAACACCCTGCGCCAGCGCGGTATCGACCCGGCACTGGCGACCTTGCTGATGGAAGCGCCGCGGTTCCACGCGGGCCGGCATTCGGTGACGCTCAGCGTCAACGGTCAGCGCCACGGCCGAGTCGACGTCGCCTTCGACCGCGCCGGGGCGCTGTGCTTTGATCGCACCCTGCTCGACAAGGCCAACCTGAACGTGCCCGAGCAGACCCTCGACGATGGCCGCTGCTACGACTTTCTCGGCAGCGCGCCGCAGACGGCGATCGAGCAGGACCCGGCCAACCTGGCGCTGGCGCTGGTCGTGCCGACCGACGCGATTCGCCCGGCCGTGCGTGATGTGTCCGGCTATCAAACCGGCGGTGTCGCGGCGCTGCTCAACTACGACGTGACCGGCCAGCACAGCCGCTTTGGCGACAGTTCGAGCCGCTACGCCTCGGCGAATACCGAGCTGGGGTTCAATGCCGGCGACTGGATCGTGCGCAGCCGTCAGGTGCAGACCTGGCAGGACGACGTGTCGCGCACCACGCACATCGCCGCCTACGCCCAACGCACCTTCGCCGAACATGAGGCGGTGTTGCAGGCGGGTCAGATCAACCTCTACAACCCGGTGCTGGCCGGCGCGCAGATCACCGGCGTGCAGGTGCTCAACGAACAGGCGCTGCAAGCCGAAGGACAAAGCGCGGTCATCGAAGGCATCGCCAACAGTCAGGCGCAGGTCGAGGTGCGGCAGAACGGTTCGCTGATCTATTCCACCGTGGTCCCCGCCGGGCCGTTTGCGCTGAATAATGTGCGCCGGTTGAACAGCCGCTCCGACGTCGAAGTCACGGTCAAGGAGGAGGACGGCAGCCAGCGCAGTTTCACCGTACCGGCGGCGATGCTCGGCATCGGTTTGCCGGCGCCGGGTTACTCGCTGGCGGCGGGCCACGTGCGCCGGGTCGGCAATGAAAAAGGCGACGAGCCGTGGGTGATCAGCGGCGGCTGGAGCGGTGCGCTGAACCCGCAAGTGCTGGTCAGCGGCGGCGTAACCGGTGCCGCCGACTACCGCGCGGCCGGTGCCAGCCTGGGCTTTTTGCCGACGCCCGACACTCAGGTGCAAACCACGCTGACCGGCGCCCAGGCCACGGGTCACGAAACCAGCCAGGGGCTGCAAGCCGACCTGACCTTGTCGCATCGTCTGAGCGAGCAGTGGGCGATGAACGCCGGCAGTTCCTACCGGACTCTGGGTTACCGGGAGCTGGAAGACGCGGTGTTCGCCAACACCAGCGACGACCGCAAATCCCGCTACCGCGACCAGCAAAGCGCGGCGCTGTCGTGGTCGCATCCATGGCTCGGCGCCTTCAGCGGCGGCTTCAGTCAGTCCAATTCGTTCGATGGTCGCAACAGCAGCCGCGCCCTCGCGTCCTGGGGCACCAACATCGGCGGCGTGTCCGTGTCGACGACGGCCGAATGGCAACTCAGCGGCTCGAACCGTAACGGTGACAGCGTCTATGTGAACCTGAGCATTCCCCTGGGCGCGAACCGTCGGGCGCGCACCTGGGTGCGCAACACCGAGGGCGAATTCCGCAGCGGTGTGGGCGTCAGCGAGCAGATCAACGATCAGCTGGCGTACCGCGTCGGCGTTGAACACGACACCCGCGACAAAGAAGTGCAGAGCACCGTCGGCGTTTCGCTGTTGCCGCGCTACACCCAACTCGATCTGAACTACACCCGCGCCGATGCCGATCGCTCCAGTTATCAAGCCAGTGCCCGTGGCGGCGCGGTGCTGCATGGCGGCGGCCTGACCCTGTCGCCGTATCCGATCAGCGACACCTTCGGCCTGCTCTCGGTGGGCGACATGGGTGCGATCAAAGTGTCGACGCCGAGCGGTCCGGTGTGGACCGACTGGCAAGGTCAGGCGGTGATCCCGCAATTGTCGGCCTACGGCAAGAGCCCGGTGGAAGTCGACACCAAGACCCTGCCGCGCAACGCCGACATCAGCAACGGCCTGGCGGTGCTGTCCGCCGGGCGCGGGGCGGTGGACAAGGTCGAGTTCGGCGTGACCATGACCCGTCGCGCCCTGCTCAAGGCCACCACCGCCAACGGTGCCCCGCTGCCCCGTGGCGCCTCGGTGAATAACGAGGATGGCGAGTTCGTCACCCTGGTCCAGGAAGGCGGCCTGGTGTTCCTGCCCAACGTGCTCGACACCCGTGCGCTGTTTATCAAGGCACCGGGACTCGAGCGTTGCGAACTGCGTTTCGAGCTGCCGGAAGACGCCGACACCAACGCGTATTACGAAACCGCCCCCGCCAAGTGTCGAGCCCTTTGAGGATGACTTTCATGAACCTGTCCCGCCGTTTATTGGCCACCCTCGCGCCGTTGGCGTTCACGCCGTTCGCCTGGGCATCGGCTGACGATTGCCAGCTCAACCTGAGCCAACCGGTGCTCGATTACGGCCTGATGAACCGGGCGATTCGCCCCGATGCCGCGCCGGAGCGCAAACTCGGCGAGCGGCGCTTGAGCCTGAGCCTGAGCTGCTCGACGCCCACTGACATGAGCCTGTTTTACCGGGCCATGGCGGCGACGGCCAACCGCTTTCACTTCGCCGACCGCGGCACGTACCAGATGCGGATTCGCGACGCAGTGCTGGACGGTCAGTCGGTGGAGCTCGGGTTGATTGCCGGCGTCGGTCAGGCGCCGGCGGAAACCGCAGCGGAGCTGACCTGGCGTCCGGAACACGGGGTGGTGCCGTTGCAAGCCGGCACGCCGTTGCAGGGCCGCACATTTTCGGCGCAGCTGGAGTTGACGGCCTGGGTCGATGAGAAAGGCATGCAAGTGCGCGACGCGCTGACCTGGGAAGCGACCGGGGTGTTCGACGCCGTCGCCGCCGGACGCAGCCGTGAGGCGACCTTGCGCGCACGCTTCGCCCCGGCCGCCTGCGAACCGGCGCTGTCCAACGGCGGCGTGGTGGATTTCGGCAACCTGACGATCAACGACCTCAGCGCCGACAAGGCCACGCGCCTGCCGCCCCGCTCGCTGAATTTGCGGGTGGGTTGCGACGCGCCCACGGCGTTCGCGCTGGTGATGCACGACAACCGTGCCGGTTCGGCGACGGACGACAACGACTTCCAATACGGCCTTGGCACGGACAGTCGCAACAACAAGATCGGCTTTTTCTCGCTGAACATCGACCCGGCGAGTGCCAGTGCCGACAGCTTTGCGCGCCTGTACCGTACCGACTCCTTCGGCGGTAACGGAGCCTGGAGCAGCGCCAGTGCCAACCCGATCGCCATCGCCAAGACCCGCTACCTGAGTTTTACCGACAGCGCCGGCAGCAGCGCGGGCCCGGCGATGATCCAGAACTTCAACACCACGGTGACCGTCGACGCGGTCATCGCCCCCCTCAACAGCCTGGACATGAGCAACGCCATCGACCTCGATGGCGCGGGGACGATCGAGATTATTTACCTGTAACGCCGCTATCGGTCGGGCACGTCGCCCCACGCGTGGGAGCCAGTTTGCTGGCGATGGCAGTCGATTTATCAACCCTAAAAGTGAGTAAGGAAAATGAAAAAGTACCTCGCAACACTTTCCGCCACGGCACTGATCGGCCTGGCGCCGTATGCGCTGGCGGCTTCAAGCACCGACCTGAGCGTGACCGGCAAAATTACACCAAATGCTTGCACGTTGAGCTTGTCCGGGGGCGGAGTGATCGATATTGGCAAATACTCGGCGGCGGATCTTGACCTCCACGTGAATACGGTAATAAGCACAAACCCTCTGCAATTGACCATGGCATGTGATGGCCCCACGCCCTTTGCCCTGAGATCAATCGATAACAAACACAATACTGAATCAACCACCGGTTGGTTTGGCCTGGGATTGAGCAACGCGGGAGAAAAACTCGGTTTTGTTTATTTAGGGATCAAACAGACCTTGGCAGATGGACAGGCGGCTCAGGCTATCAAGTCTGAGGATGAAGGCGTGTCCTGGTCGAAGGGCACCAACCTAAACAAAACAGTGCTCGTATCGGCTGGCAATCCCGCGGACCTGGAAACCCCAATAATGGTGAAAGACCTCACCATGGATCTGGAAGTCAGTACGTTCATCGCGCCTTCCAAAACCCTGACATTGACCGACGAAACCATCCTTGATGCTTCCGCGACAATCGAAGTCGTGTACCGCTAAAGCCGGGACCCACGCTTTTGTAGGAGCGAGCTCGCTCGCGAAAAATCTATGGCCGCCGCGTCGAACCAGACAGCGCGCGTCATTGTTGACGCCCATCGCGAGCAAGCTCGCTCCTACAGGGGCAAATTTCAAATCGATGAGGATCTGGAAATGAAAAAGTACCTCGCAACACTTTCCGCCACCGCACTGATCGGCCTGGCGCCGTATGCGCTGGCGGCTTCGAGCACCGACCTGAGCGTGACCGGCAAAATCATCCCGAGTGCCTGCACGCCGACGCTGTCGAACGGCGGCGTCGTCGAGTACGGCAAGATTTCGTCGAAGGATCTGAATCAAACCACGGGTACGTACCTCGAAAAGCGCACGGTGATGCTGACGGTCAATTGCGATGGCCTTACCCGGTTCGCGCTGGAGGGCATCGATAACCGTGTGGGCTCGAGCACCTTAGCGGTAGCGTTCGGTCTCGGCAAAATCGATGGCACCCAGAATCTGGGGCATTTCATGGTGTCGATGATGAGCGCTGTTGCCGATGGCGTGTCGGTCCTGCCGGTCAAATCCAAGGACGGGCAGACTGGCTGGGAAGGCCATGTGTTCTGGATGCCGGGGGATTTCGCTTCGGTGGCCGACAGGAGTGATCCCAGCCAACCAATTCTGGTGCAGGACGTCACCATGGAGCTGGACATCGCTCCGTTCATCGCACGCGCCGACGGTCTCGACCTGACCAATGAAGTCCAGATCGATGGCTCGGCGACGCTGGAAATGAACTACCTCTAAACCCCGTTTCAACCTGTAGGAGCGAGCTTGCTCGCGATGAACTCGAGGGCGCCGTGGGGCACCTGGTTTTCCGCGTCATCGTTGACGTCCATCGCGAGCGAGCTCGCTCCTACAGGGGGGCGTTTTTTTGTAGGAGCGAGCTTGCTCGCGATGAACTCGCGGGCGCCGCGGGGCATCTGGTTTCCCGCGTCATCGTTGACGTCCATCGCGAGCAAGCTCGCTCCTACAGGATTTGTGTCGCTATTGCGGCTTTAACTACATGGAATTTAATGATGAAAAATTACTTCGCAGCACTCTCCGCCACCGCCCTGATCTGCATGGCACCGTATGCATCGGCAGCGTCAAGCACCGACCTGAGCGTCACTGGCAAAATCACTCCGGTGGCTTGCACGCCGACCTTGTCGGGCGACGGGATGATCGACCATGGCAAAATTTCGAAGAAAGACCTGAACGCGGCCACCTTCACCCTCATCGGCACCCAGACGATGAACCTGACGGTCAACTGCACGGCGCCGAACACCTTTGCCCTGCGCTCGATCGATAACCGGGCCGGATCGCAGTCCAACCGCGACTGGTATGGCCTGGGGAATACCGAAGCCAACGAAAAAATCGGCTTTGTGATCCCGATGATGAAAGGCGTGGTGGCGGACGGGCAACCGGCACGGACCATCATTTCATGGAACGACGGGGAGACCTGGGGTGCTCACCATCACCTGCGCCCCAACATTCTGATCGCCGCCGGGTCCACCAGCGACACCACCACGCCGATGCTGGCGCAAGACGTCACGTTCGAGATCGATGTCTCCACGCACATCGCCGCCACCAACAACCTCACCTTGACCGACGAGGTCGGCGTCGATGGCTCCGTAACCTTCGAGATGCAGTACTTCTAAAGACGTCAGCGCTCGCACCGCCGTCGGTGCGAGCGCTTCAGTGTCAACCGCTTAACGAAAAGGACCTTCGCGAATGAACATTCACTTCGCCTTACTCGTGACCACTTTACTGATCAGCGCCACACCCAGCGCCCTCGCCGCCTCGACGGTCGACCTGACGGTGAAGGGCACGATCACGCCCATCGCCTGCACGCCCGGCCTGTCGAATAACGGCCTGGTGGATTACGGCAAAATTTCCTACAAAGACCTGAGCGCCGACAAGCGCACGCAACTGCACGACAAGCACCTCGACTTCACCATCCAGTGCAACGGTCCCGCCCGTTTCGCCCTGATGATGCGCGACAACCGCGACGGCTCGGCGATCGTCAACAGCGAGATTTTCTACGGCCTGAATCACGACAACAGCGGCAACAAAATCGGTCTGTATTCGTTGAATTTCGACCCGACGCAAACGGTGGTGGATGACCTGTCGCAGGTGTTCCGCACGGACTCCACCACCGGCGGCGTGGCCTGGAGTTCGTCGAACAGCCGACCGATTCCGATTGGCGCCCGCAGCTACCTTGGATTCACCGATGTCGCCGGCAGCAGTGCCGGGCCGATCTTCATTCAGAACCTGTCGAGCCGGGTCACCGTCGAAACCGTCATCTCCCCCACCTCCGAACTGGACGTGAGCACCGACATCCAGCTCGACGGCTCGGCGACCCTGGACGTGATTTACATTTGAGTCAGATCTTTTCGCTGACTACCTGGACGTACAGCGAACGCCCGGCGCCAAGCCCCGCAAGGACGGCGCCGAGGCCGATCACGCCGAAGATCCAGCCCACGGCATTCCAGCCGCCGGTCCAGTCGTGGACGATGCCGACCGCGAATGGCCCCATGGACGCCAGCGTGTAACCGAAGCCCTGGGCCATGCTCGACAGGTTCGCCGCGACGTGGGAATCCCGCGAGCGCAGGACGATCAGGGTCAGGGCCAGGCTGAACGTCCCGCCCTGCCCCAGGCCGAGCAGGATCGCCCAGCCCCACAGGCCTTCGATCGGTGCGTAAAGGCAACCGAACAGGCCGCCGAGGGTCAGCGCCATGACGATCACGATCGCCAGGCGTTGGTCCTTGCCACGGGTGGCCAGCCACGGTGTCGCCAGTGAGCTGGCCAGTTGCACGATCACCGAACCCGACAGCACCAGGCCGGCCTGGGTCGGGGTCAGGCCGCGACCGATCAGGATCGATGGCAACCAGCCGAAGACGATGTAGGCGAGGGACGATTGCAGGCCCATGTAAAAGGTCACTTGCCAGGCCAGCGGGTCGCGCAACAAACCGCGAACCCGGTAGGCGACGTTGTGCGCGCCGTGCTTCTGGCCGACTTGCGGCAACCAGAACAGCGCCGCGACCAGTGCCGGAATCACCCAGAAACCCAGGCCCAGTGCCCAGCTTTTATCGAAGTGCTCACTCAACGGCACGGTGGCGCCCGCTGCCATGGCTGCACCCAGGCACAGGGCCATGGTGTAGACGCCGGTCATGGTGCCGGCGTGGCTGGCGAAGTCGCGCTTGACGATGCCCGGCAACAGCACGCCGATCACGCCGATGCTGGCGCCCGCCAGCACGCTGCCACTGAACAGGCCGATTTCGCCGAACGAACTGCGCAAAATAATCCCGCCAGCCAGGGTCAGGAGGATGCCCAGCACCACCCGCTCCGCGCCGAAACGCCGCGCCAGGATCGGCGCCAAGGGCGCAAACAGTCCCAGGCACAACACCGGCAAGGTCGTCAGCAAACCGGCCTGTGCAGCGGACAGGCCAAGGGATTTCGACACCTCGCTGAGCATCGGCGCCATGCTCGACAGCGCCGGACGCAGGTTCAGCGCTACCAGGATCAGGCCCAGCAACAACAGCCACGGACGGCGCAGGAGCGGATGGCTTTGCTGAACCTGCTCGTCATCGGCCTCGGCGTCGATCAGCAGCGCATCGAGCTCCGCCGTGCGTTGGGCTTCGGAGATCTGACGGTGGTCGGTCATGGTTTTCTCGGTTTCAAGGTTCATTGATCAGTTGCCTCGACAAGGCTTTGGCCCGCTCCGGGTCCTGTTGTTCGACGGCATCCAGCAACTGGATATGCAGGTCGAACACTTCCTGGCGACGCGGGGTGATGGTCAGGCAATGGCGCAACTGCGCGCCGACGACACTGGAGAAATAGCGATACAACTCGCTGAGGGTCGGGTTGTGCGCGGCGTCCACCAGACGGCGGTGGAACACCAGATCGCAGGTGATGTAGGTATCGAGATCGCCGTGATAGTGACTGCCGCTGACGCCCAGTGCTTCGCGCAAGGCCACAAGGTCTTCATCCGTCCGACGTAACGCCGCCAGGCCGACGGCCTCGACTTCGAGGATGTGCCGGGTCTCGCGGGCCTGTTCGAGGGAGCATTTGGACAACACCTTCAGCGTGTCCAGCGGATCGACCACGGCACGCAAGTAACTGCCGTCGCCCTGGCGAATCTCGATCAACCCGGAAAACGCCAACACGCGCATGGCTTCACGCACGGTGTTGCGGCTGATGCCCAGCTCGGCGGACAGCTCGGGCTCGGTGGGCAGACGCTGACCCACCACCCAGACGCCTTGATTGATGCGCAGACGCAGTTGATCCAGGGCCTGATCGACCAGGGATCGTTTTACTAGTGGAGAAATTTCAGACATAGGACTCGCCCTTTCATCCAATCATAGGATGAATTTTCCGCCATGTTAGTCAGCGTCGCGGAAGACATCAACCTGAACATCCAAACGCCATGTCGCCTGAAACGCCGCCCTGGCCAACAAGCCGGCTCCCACCGGGGTGTATGTTTCTTCGGGCAAAAATAAACCCGGCACTCAGTCCGGGTTTATTTCACAGCCAAACGTCAATCAATGCAGAATCTGGCTCAGGAACAACTTGGTCCGCTCATTCTGCGGGTTATCGAAGAAGTCGTTCGGCGCCGCCTGTTCAACGATTTCGCCCTTGTCCATGAAGATCACGCGGTTGGCCACGGTGCGGGCGAAGCCCATTTCGTGGGTCACGCAGAGCATGGTCATGCCGTCTTCAGCCAGACCGATCATGGTGTCGAGCACTTCTTTCACCATTTCCGGGTCGAGGGCCGAGGTCGGTTCGTCGAACAGCATGATTTTCGGTTTCATGCACAGGGCACGGGCGATGGCCACGCGCTGTTGCTGGCCGCCGGACAGCTGTCCCGGGAATTTGTGCGCCTGCTCCGGAATGCGTACGCGTTCCAGGTAATGCATGGCGATTTCCTCGGCCTTGCGCTTGGGCATCTTGCGTACCCACATCGGCGCCAGGGTGCAGTTCTGCAGGATGGTCAGGTGCGGGAACAGGTTGAAGTGCTGGAACACCATGCCGACTTCACGGCGAATCGCTTCGATCTGCTTGAGGTCGTTGGTCAGTTCCACGCCGTCGACCACGATGCGCCCTTGCTGGTGTTCTTCCAGGCGGTTAAGGCAGCGGATGGTGGTGGATTTGCCGGACCCCGACGGGCCGCACAAGACGATGCGCTCGCCTTGCTTGACGTTGAGGTTGATGTCTTTCAACACGTGAAACTGGCCATACCACTTGTTCACGCCCTGCATCTGAATAATGCCTTCAGGGCTCACAGGCTGTTTGATTGCTTCGCTCATCACAGAACTCCTAACGCTTGTGGCCAGTGTCCAGCTTACGTTCCAAATGCATGGAGTAGCGGGACATACCAAAACAGAAAATCCAGAACACCAGGGCCGCGAACACATAGCCTTCGGTGGCCATGCCCAGCCATTTCGGGTCGGCGGCGGCTTGTTTGACGCTGTTGAGCAAGTCGAACAGGCCGATGATGATCACCAGGCTGGTGTCCTTGAACAGGGCGATGAAGGTGTTGACGATGCCGGGGATCACCAGCTTCAGGGCTTGCGGCAGAATCACCAGGCCCATGCTGCGCCAGTAGCCGAGGCCCATCGCCGCAGCCGCTTCGTACTGACCTTTGGGAATCGCCTGCAGACCGCCGCGCACCACTTCGGCGACGTAGGCCGACTGGAACAGGATCACGCCAATCAGCGCTCGCAGCAGCTTGTCGAAGTTCATGCCTTCAGGCAGGAACAACGGCAGCATCACCGAGGACATGAACAGCACCGTGATCAACGGCACGCCGCGCCAGAATTCGATGAAGGTCACGCAGACCACGCGAATCGCCGGCATGTTCGAACGACGGCCCAGGGCCAGGACAATCCCCAGCGGCAAGGCGCCAGCGATACCGACGGTGGCGATCACCAGGGTCAGCATCAGGCCGCCCCATTGGCTGGTCGCCACCTGGGTCAGGCCGAACAAACCGCCGTGCAGCAGGAAGTAGGCAATGATCGGGTACAGCACCAGGAAGCTCAGCCCGTACACTGCTTTACGCGGGAAACGCGAGATGAACAACGGCGCCACGCCGATCACCGCCAGCCACACGGTCAGGTCCACGCGCCAGCGCAGTTCCGGCGGGTAGTAGCCGTACATGAACTGGCCGAAACGCTGCTGGATGAACACCCAGCAGGCGCCCTCCTTGGTGCAGTCGGCGCGGGTGGTGCCGACCCAGTTGGCGTCGAGGATCGCCCAGCTCAGGATCGGCGGGACCACCAGGTAGATCAGGTAGAACGCGAACAGGGTCAGCAGGGTGTTGAGCCAGCTGGAGAACATGTTCGCGCGCATCCATGCGACCACACCGATACTGCTGTTCGGCGGGGGCATGTCGGGTTTGAAAGTATGAGTACTCATGCGCTTTTCCTTACCGCTCGATCAGCGCAATGCGCTTGTTGTACCAGTTCATCAGCAGGGAAATGCTGATACTGATCGCCAGGTACACGCTCATGGTGATGGCAATGACTTCAATCGCCTGCCCGGTCTGGTTCAGCACCGTACCGGCAAACAGCGAGACCATTTCCGGGTAACCGATACCGGCCGCCAGCGAGGAGTTTTTCGCCAGGTTCAGGTACTGGCTGGTCAGCGGCGGGATGATCACCCGCAGGGCTTGCGGGATGATGACCTTGCGCAGGGTCGGACCGTTGCGCAGGCCCAGCGAGTGCGCCGCCTCGGTCTGGCCGTGGCTGACCGACTTGATGCCCGAGCGCACGATCTCGGCGATGAACGCCGCGGTGTACACGGTCAGGGCCAGGGTCAGCGCCAGCAGTTCCGGGATCAGCACCCAGCCACCAATGAAGTTGAAGCCTTGCAGCTTGGGCATTTCCCAGTGCAGCGGCGCGCCGAAGATCAGTGCGCACAACGCCGGGATTACCAGCAACAGCGCCAGGCCGGCCCAGAATTTATGGAACGGCACACCGGTCGCTTCGAAGCGTTTGGTGGCCCAGCGGCTCATCAGCACGATGGCGACGATGGCCACGACGACGCTGCCCACGAAGGGCCAGAACCCGTCCGCCATCAACGCGGCCGGCATGTTCAGGCCACGGCTGCTGACGAAGAAGGTGTCGCCGAAGTTATGGCTGTTGCGCGGCCCTGGCATGGTCAGGAACACCGCGAAGTACCAGAACAGGATTTGCAGCAGCGGCGGAATGTTGCGGAACACTTCCACGTACACCGTCGCCAGCTTGCTGATGATCCAGTTCTTCGACAGCCGTGACACGCCGACGATGAAGCCGAGGATGGTGGCCAGGATCACGCCGATGAAGGTCACCAGCAGGGTATTGAGCAGGCCGATGACAAACACTCGGGCATAGCTGTCCGATTCTGTGTAGTCGATCAGGTGTTGAGCGATGCCGAAACCGGCACTGCGCTCCAGAAAACTGAAACCGGAGGTGATGCCCCGGTGTTGCAGGTTGGTCTGTGTGTTGTCGAACAGGTACCAGCCCATCGAGACCACCGCCACAATGGTGATGATCTGAAACAGCCACGCACGCACTTTGGGATCGCTGAGGCTGAGCCTCTGCTTTGGTGCGCCGATTGAATTTTGCATGAAGTGCCCCGGATGTAATGGAACAGAACATCACCCCGCGGTTGGCCCACCGGGTGATAGAACCATCAGCGCACTGGTGGTGCGTATTGAATGCCGCCGTTGTTCCACAGGGCGTTCAGCCCGCGGTCGATTTCCAGCGGAGTGCTCTTGCCGAGGTTTTTCTCGAACACTTCACCGTAGTTACCGACCTGCTTGACGATCTGCACGACCCAGTCTTTCTTCACTTTCAGGTCTTTGCCGTATTCACCGTCGGTACCCAGCAGACGAGCGACGTCCGGGTTCTTGGTGCCCTTGGCTTCAGCTTCGACGTTTTTCGAGGTGATGCCCGCCTCTTCGGCGTTGAGCATGGCGTAACCCGTCCAGCGCACAATGGCCAGCCACTCGTCGTCGCCGTTACGCACGACCGGACCCAGTGGTTCCTTGGAAATGGTTTCCGGCAGAACCACGTAGTCCTTCGGCGAAGCCAGCTTGCTGCGCTGGGCGAACAGCTGGGATTTGTCGGAGGTCAGCACGTCGCAACGACCGGATTCCAGCGACTTGGCGCTTTCGTCGGAGGTGTCGAAGGTGATCGGGGTGTACTTCAGGTTGTTGCCGCGGAAGTAGTCGGAAACGTTCAGCTCGGTGGTGGTACCGGCCTGGATGCAGATGGTTGCACCGTCCAGCTCTTTGGCGCTTTTCACGCCGAGCTTGTTATTGACCAGGAAGCCGATGCCGTCGTAGTAAGTGATGAAGCCAGGGAATTTCAGACCCATGCCCGAATCACGGGAGCTGGTCATGGTGGTGTTGCGCGACAGGATGTCGATTTCGCCAGACTGCAGCGCGGTGAAGCGCTCTTTGGCGTTCAACTGACTGAACTTGACCTTGGTCGCGTCGCCGAAAACGGCAGCAGCCACAGCGCGGCAGTAGTCAGCATCGATGCCGACGATCTTGCCGGTCGAGTCCGGAACCGAGAAACCCGGCAGGCCATCACTGACACCGCACTGTACGAAACCTTTCTTCTGCACTGCATCCAGGGTTGCACCCGCCTGAGCGAACCCGCTGATACCGAGTACTGCGGCTGCAGTCACGATAGCCAGGGTGGATTTCAACATCTTCATTCAAACCTCCAGTTTTGCTCTTGTTGTGTCGGAGCGTGAGTCCAGTCGCACCCTTATGAGGCGTTGTCGACCCGTGTTGGCTTTTTTTGGGGTCAACCGACGTAAGACCTTAGCTATGAGTCTAGTAGGAGAAAATCCAAATCATGGACCACTCACTTCTCACCAATCGGCCGAACGGGCGGTAGCCCTTTCACGTTCGCGAAGCCCGTAGCGGCCGCTGGCGAACATCCATCACCGGATTTTTTTGCTATCCCACTGAGAACAATGGCCTGATAGTGTTACCGACAGGCGTGGGATTTTCGTACAGGCTTTCCCATAGCAAAGCCCGTACCAGACCGCTCGCTAAAGCGGTTCAGCGACAGGTCAATAGCCAAACTTGCAGCCTTGCGACATCTTCGTAACTGATCAACCAGACGCGCCCTCAGATCACGCACTCATTGAGAGCGCACGCACAACATTGGAGCAGCCATGACCGAGCCCCTGATACTCGAACCCGTCAAGCCCGCAGACGCCTGCGTTATCTGGCTGCACGGCCTGGGCGCCGACCGCTACGACTTTCTTCCGGTGGCTGAAGCGTTGCAGGAAAAATTGCTGACCACCCGCTTCGTTCTACCGCAGGCACCGACCTGCGCTGTCACCATCAACGGTGGCTACGAGATGCCGAGCTGGTACGACATATTGGCCATGAGCCCGGCGCGCGCGATCAATCGCGATCAGCTGGACGCGTCCGCAGACCGCATCATTCATTTGATCGACGTGCAGCGAGCCGTTGGAATAGACGCCTCGCGGATCTTCCTGGCAGGTTTTTCCCAAGGGGGCGCGGTGGTTTTCCACACCGCGTTTCTGAAGTGGCAGGGACCGTTGGGTGGCGTACTTGCCCTCTCTACTTATGCCCCGACGTTCAGTGAAGACCTGGAGTTGTCCGCCAGCCAGCAGCGCATCCCCGTGCTGTCGTTGCACGGCCAGTACGATGACGTGGTGCAAAACTCCATGGGTCGCACCGCGTACGAGTATTTAAAGCAGCATGGTGTCACCGTGACATGGCAGGAATACCCAATGGGTCACGAAGTGTTACCCGAGGAGATCCGCGACATCGGCGTCTGGCTCGCCGAGCGCTTGCGCTGACCCTTCGGGGAAAAAGCGCCCATTGATCCCTCCCACTACGCCGCGCCCGATTCTTGCATTACACTGGCCGGCACTTAACCTATTGATGAGATGACCGTGCTCAAAGCACTCAAGAAAATGTTCGGTAAAAGCGAGACTGAGCAGCTCGCGCCAGCCTCCAGCGCTCCGTCTCACAGCCCCGGCCACCGCACCGACGGTCATCAGCCTGGCCGGACCGCCTCCGGAGCGGCACCGAAACAGGCGTCGACACCTCTGCCGGCCGCTGCCGTTGTCGACGCCATTGCCGCCGAGCCGCTGCAAAACGAAGCCGCAAAGCCTGCCAGACCGCGTCGTGAGCCCAAGCCGAAAGCACCGGTCATCCCCTGGAAACTCGAAGATTTCGTTGTTGCCCCCCAGGAAGGCAAAACCCGCTTCCACGATTTCAAACTGGCCCCGGAACTGATGCACGCCATCCAGGACCTCGGCTTCCCGTATTGCACGCCGATCCAGGCCCAGGTGCTGGGTTTTACCCTCGCCGGCAAAGACGCCATCGGTCGCGCCCAGACCGGCACCGGCAAAACCGCGGCGTTCCTGATTTCGATCATCACCCAACTGCTGCAAACCCCGCCGCCGAAAGAGCGCTACATGGGTGAGCCGCGGGCGCTGATCATCGCGCCGACCCGCGAACTGGTGGTGCAGATCGCCAAGGACGCCGCCGACCTGACCAAGTACACCGGCCTCAATGTCATGACGTTCGTGGGCGGCATGGACTTCGACAAGCAGCTCAAACACCTCGAAGCCCGGCACTGCGACATCCTCGTCGCCACCCCGGGCCGCCTGCTCGACTTCAACCAGCGCGGCGACGTGCACCTGGACATGGTCGAAGTCATGGTCCTGGACGAAGCCGACCGCATGCTCGACATGGGTTTCATCCCGCAAGTCCGCCAGATCATTCGCCAGACGCCGCCGAAGAACGAGCGCCAGACGCTGCTGTTCTCCGCGACGTTCACCGAAGACGTGATGAACCTCGCCAAGCAATGGACCACCGACCCGTCGATCGTCGAGATCGAATCGCAGAACGTGGCCAGCGAAAACGTCGAGCAACACATCTACGCGGTGGCCGGCGCCGACAAATACAAACTGCTCTACAACCTGGTCAACGACAACGGCTGGGAGCGGGTCATGGTTTTCGCCAACCGCAAGGACGAAGTGCGCCGCATCGAAGAACGCCTGGTGCGTGATGGCGTCAACGCCGCGCAACTGTCAGGCGACGTGCCGCAGCACAAACGCATCAAGACCCTCGAAGGTTTCCGCGAAGGCAAGATCCGAGTGCTGGTAGCCACCGATGTCGCCGGTCGTGGCATTCACATCGACGGCATCAGCCACGTGATCAACTTCACCCTGCCGGAAGTCCCGGACGATTACGTGCACCGCATCGGCCGCACCGGCCGTGCCGGCGCCGATGGCGTGTCGATCAGTTTCGCCGGGGAAGACGATTCCTATCAGCTGCCGTCCATCGAGGCGCTGCTGGGTCGCAAGATCAGCTGTGAAACGCCACCGACGCACCTGTTGCGACCGGTTGAGCGCAAGCGGCCGTAAAACCAGGTCGCAATAAAAGAAACGCAGCCGGCAACGGACTGCGTTTTTTTTTGGCCTTTTTCTGGTTTGTGGCACCGACCGCTGGCTCTTGTAGGAGCCAGCTTGCTGGCGATGGTGGCTAACGATAACGCGTGCTGCCTGAATAAACGCGGCGCCCTTGAGGCCATCGCCAGCAGGCTGGCTCCTACAGGCATTGCGTTGATTGCGGGCAAACCTTTTTGCAACAGATGCTTGCTCGATAAAACTAAAAGTCCATAATAGACAAATTAGTTTACTTCCAGCTCCCGGAGCCGACCATGCCCAGTACGCCTTACGTGATCACCCAACCCCAGGCCCGCGAACTGCTGGCGCAAGTCGACGTGCCGCAGACCCTGCGCAAACTGTTCCGCGACCTGGCCGCCGGGCAGGCTGTGCAGCCAGCACAGCAGCTGGTGGAATTTCCCAAGGCGGCCGGGGATTTCATCAACTACCTGGGCGTGCTGGCCGAAGACGGGGTTTACGGGGTCAAGACCTCGCCGTACATCGTCCGCGAGCAAGGCCCGCTGGTGACCGCATGGACCTTGCTGATGTCGATGCAGACCGGCGAACCGCTGCTGCTGTGCGATGCCGGCGAACTGACCACTGCACGTACCGCTGCGACCACTGCTGTCGCGGTCGATGCCCTCGCCCCCCTGAACGCCCAACGCCTGGCGATCATCGGCAGCGGCAAGGTGGCGCTGGCACATTTGCATTACGTCAAAAGCGTGCGCGACTGGCAGAGCATCCAGTTGTTCTCGCCGAACCTGAGTGAACTAAGCCCTGAAGCCTTGGCCGAGATCAAAAACCTCGATCCGCGGCTGACGCTGGTCGACTCGCGGGAAGCCGCCGTGGAGGACGCCGACGTGATCATGCTGTGCACCTCGTCCGCCGGCCCGGTGATCGATCCGTCCAGCCTGAGCAAACCGGCGCTGATCACGTCCATCAGCACCAACGCGCCGCGCGCCCACGAAGTGCCGCCGCAGAGCCTGCATGACATGCAGGTGTTCTGCGACTATCGTCTGACCACTCCGGGTTCGGCGGGTGAAATGTTGATTGCCGGTGAACAGCATGGCTGGGATCCGCGCTCGATTGTCGGCGACCTGCCGGACCTGCTCAGCGAAAAGGTCCAGCGTCCCGCTTATGACCGGCATGTGTTCTTCCGCTCGATCGGCCTGGGCCTGGAAGACATCGCGCTGGCCAATGCGATCTACCGCCTGAACCGCTAACCCGCTCCCACAGGGTTCCGCTACATCAATGCCATTGCGCCCTTTCAGGAGACATGCATGAGCCAGGCAGATTTCATCATCATCGGCGGCGGGATTGCCGGCGCTTCCACCGGTTTCTGGCTATCGCCGCATGCGCGGGTGATCGTCCTCGAACGGGAATCCCATCCGGCCTATCACTCCACCGGACGTTCCGCCGCGCTGTACACCGCCGCCTACGGCACACCGCAGGTTCGGGCCTTGACCCAGGCCAGCCGGGATTTTTTCGACGCGCCGCCCGCCGGTTTCTGCGAGCACCCGTTGCTGACTCCGCGCGGCGAGATGACGGTGGACTTCACCGGCGACCCGGCCGAATTGCACAATCAATACCTCAGTGCCAAAGCCACGGTGCCGGAGATGCAATTGCTCAGCGCCGACGAGGCCTGCACGCGCCTGCCGATCCTGCGCCGGGAAAAAGTCCACGGCGCGATCTACGATCCGACTGCCAGCGACATCGACACCGACGCCTTGCACCAGGGTTACTTGCGCGGCATCCGCCGCAACAAAGGTGAAGTGCATACCGACACTGAAGTATTGAGCCTGACGCGCGATGCCGAGGGCATGTGGCAGGTGCAAACCAACGGCCAGGTGTTCAGCGCGCCGGTGATCATCAACGCCGCCGGCGCCTGGGCCGACAAGGTCGGCGAACTGGCCGGCGCCAAGCCACTGGGCCTGCAACCCAAGCGCCGCGCGGCGTTCATCTTCGCCGGCCCCGAGGGCGTGGACATCCACCATTGGCCGATGCTGGTCAGCCTCGACGAGTCGTTCTACATGAAGCCCGATGCGGGGATGTTCCTTGGCTCGCCGGCCAACGCCGACCCGGTGGAACCTCACGACGTGCAGCCCGAAGAACTGGACATCGCGATGGGCATCTACCAGATCGAAGAGGCCACCACCCTGACGATTCGACGCCCTACGCGCACCTGGGCCGGCTTGCGCAGTTTTGTCGGCGACGGTGATTTGCTGTCCGGTTTCGATCCGCAAGTGCCGGGCCTGTTCTGGGTCGCGGCGCAAGGTGGCTACGGCATCCAGACCTCGCCGGCCATGGGCCAGGCCAGCGCCGCCCTGGTGCGCGGTGAAGCGTTGCCCGAACCCCTCACGCGCTTTGGCCTGAATGCCGGAATGCTCTCCCCGAAGCGCCTGGGTTGACCGGCGTCCTCAGGTGACGTGTCGACACGATTGCGGCAAACTTCCAGCGCCCTTTTTTGCAGGGCGCTGACGCTGCCTGGAGCTCCATTGTATGAACGCACCTGTTAAAGACCCGGCCCTGGATAACTTCCGCGCGATTGCCGATGCCATCGCCACGTTGTTTTTCCCCCACGCCGAGGTGGTGCTGCACGATCTGCGCACGCAGAAGATCGATTACATCGCCAACAACCTGTCCAAACGCGAAATCGGCGATGACGCCGCGCTGGAGGACATGCTCAGCGATGACATCAGCGATCGAAACATCGGGCCGTATGAAAAGCTGAATTGGGACGGTCAGAAGATTCGCAGCCTGAGCAGCGTCCTGCGCGACAGCGACGGTCATCCGCTGGCGCTGCTGTGCATCAATCTGAATATTTCGTTGTTTGAAAATGCCAAGGCGGCGCTGGACCTGTTCCTGTCGCCGAGCAAGCTGATCCCGCAACCGGATTCACTGTTTCGCGACGACTGGCAGGAACGGATCAACACCTTCCTCCATGGCTGGTTGCGCGAACGGCAGCTCAGCCTGAACCTGCTGACCCGCGACCACAAACGCGAACTGGTCCTGGCGCTGCACGCAGAAGGTGCCTTCAAAGGCAAAAGCGCCTCCAACTACGTGGCGAACGTGCTGAACATGGGCCGGGCGACGGTGTACAAGCACCTGAAAGAATTGAAAGGCTGATACGCGCTTCTCGCGATGGTTCTGAACACTTGCGGTGATCGTTCGACCGCCATCGCGAGCAAGCTCGCTCCTACAGTGGATCTGCGGGTTATTCGAGCGCAGAGGCCGGGCCGAAGAACTCGTAGCGGCTCTGCTTCTCAGGTACGCCCAACGCTTTCAGGTGACGCTTCACCGCCGCCATGAATCCTTTAGGCCCCAGGAAGTACGCATCCAGATCGCGTTGCTGCGGCAACCACTCGCCCAGTTGCTCCTCGCTCAAGAAACCCACCTTGTGCGCCGCCGGGCTGACGCCGTCATCCTCGGCATAGCAGTAGAAGCGCTTGAGTTGCGGATGGCGACCGGCCAGCTCCTCGATCCAGTCGCGGAAGGCGTGGACGCTGCCATTGCGTGCGCAGTGGATAAAGTGCACCGGCCGCTCGGTTTCCAGCGCCGCTTCGAGCATCGCCAGGGTCGGGGTGATGCCGACGCCGCCGCTGATCAGCACCAACGGCTTGTCGCTGGCGGTCAGGGTGAACTCGCCCGACGGCGGGAACAGCTGGATGCTCGAACCGACAGGCAACTGATCGTGCAAATGGTTGGAGGCACGGCCACCGTGTTCACGCTTGACGCTGATGCGGTACTGGCCTTTGTTCGGCAAGGCCGACAGCGAATAGTTACGACGAATTTCTTCGCCATCGACGGTCAGTTTCATGCCGATGTACTGACCCGGCTCCGCTGCGAGGATCGGACCTTTGTCAGCCGGCTCAAAGTAGAACGAGGTGATTTCCGCGCTCTCTTCAACCTTGGCCGCGACAATAAATTCCCGCGCCCCGCGCCAGCCGCCCGGTGCCTGTTCTTTCTGATCATAAATGCTGGTTTCCGCACCGATCAGAATGTCGGCCAGTTGGCCGTAAGCCGCGCCCCAGGCGCTCATGACTTCCGGCGTGGCAATCTCGTCGCCCAGCACTTCGGAAATCGCCCGCAACAGGCAGCTGCCGACAATCGGATAGTGTTCCGGCAGAATCTGCAGGGCCACGTGCTTGTTGATGATCTTGGCCACCAGGTCGCCCAACTGGTCGAGCTGATCGATGTGCCGCGCATACATCAACACGCCGTTCGCCAAGGCGCGGGGCTGGTCACCGCTGGCCTGGTGGGCCTGGTTGAACAGCGGGCGGACTTCCGGGTACTCGGAGAGCAGCATGCGGTAGAAATAAGTGATCAGGGCTTCACCACCGCTTTCCAGCAGGGGCACAGTGGATTTGACGATGGCACGGTCTTGAACGCTAAGCATGGGTAAATCCTCGGGGTTTCCAGTTGACTACCCTATACTTATCATTTTCCGTGCCAGCTATTTAAACCTTATAAATCAACAAGTTAAAAACAATATAGTCATAAAGACACAGCCTGGCTTATAGTCATCCCGACTACATGGAGTCACTATGACTGCAAAATCGCTGCTCACCACCTTGCTTCCCCTGGTCTCGGACCTGTCCCGCGAACTCCCCGAAGGCGAACGCTATCGGCGCCTGCTCGAAGCCATGCGCGCCCTGCTCCCCTGCGACGCTGCCGCGCTGCTGCGCCTCGACGGCGACTGGCTGGTGCCGCTGGCCGTCGACGGCTTGAGCACCGACACCCTTGGCCGGCGCTTCAAGGTCAGCGAACACCCGCGCTTCGAAGCGCTACTCAGCAGCCCCGGCCCGACCCGTTTCGCCGCCGACAGTGAGTTGCCCGACCCTTACGACGGACTGGTGGATGGCCTCGACGATCACCTGGAAGTCCACGACTGCATGGGTTGCCCGCTGTTTATCGACGAGCGTCCATGGGGCCTGCTGACCCTCGACGCCCTCGATCCGGAACGTTTCGAACCCATCGAGCTGGACGCCCTGCAGGCCTTCGCCAGCCTCGCCGCCGCCACGGTCAATGCCGCCGAACGCATCGAGCGGCTGGCCAATCGCGTCGAGGACGAACATCAACGCGCCGAGCTGTACCGCCAGGCCAGCGGCCAGCAGAATCGCGAGATGATCGGCCAGAGCAAAGCCCTCAAACGCCTGGTGGAAGAAATCAGCCTGGTGGGTGGCAGCGACCTGACCGTGCTGATCACCGGCGAAACCGGGGTCGGCAAGGAACTGGTGGCCCAGGCGATTCACGCCGCCTCGTCCCGCGCCGACCAGCCGATCATCAGCCTCAACTGCGCGGCACTGCCAGACACCCTGGTGGAAAGCGAACTGTTCGGCCATGTACGCGGCGCCTTTACCGGGGCGACCAGCGACCGCCGCGGCAAATTCGAACTGGCCAACGGCGGCACGCTGTTTCTTGATGAAGTCGGCGAGCTGTCGTTGACCGTGCAGGCGAAATTGCTGCGCGTTCTGCAAAGCGGTCAGCTGCAACGGCTGGGATCGGACAAGGAACATCAGGTTGACGTGCGGCTCATCGCCGCGACCAACCGTGACCTCGCCGAAGAAGTGCGCAGTGGCCGCTACCGCGCCGATTTTTATCACCGCTTGAGCGTCTACCCGTTGTTGGTGCCAGCGCTGCGCGATCGTGGGCGGGACGTGCTGCTGCTCAGCGGTTTCTTCCTCGAGCAGAACCGTTCGCGCATGGGCCTCAACAGCCTGCGCCTGACCAGCGACGCCCAGGCTGCGCTGCTCGCCTATGACTGGCCGGGCAACGTGCGGGAACTGGAGCACTTGATTGGCCGCAGCGCGCTGAAAGCGCTCGGCCGCTGCAAGGAGCGGCCGAAGATTCTCAGCCTGGGCGCGGCGGACCTCGATCTGCCCAACGCCAGCGTTGATGTGGCACCCGAACAACTCAGCGCCGCGCCGGTGGCTTTGGTGTCCGGGGATTTGCGTGAGGCGACGGAAAATTATCAACGGCAGTTGATCGGCGCTTGCCTGGAACGTCACCACAACAACTGGGCGAGTGCGGCGCGTGAGCTAGGCCTGGACCGGGCGAACCTTGGGCGGATGGCCAAGAGACTCGGTATGAAGTGAGGCCCCTTCGCGAGCAAGCCCGCTCCACTGGGGATTTTCGTCTTGCACATACGTTGTGCTCGCCGAAGATCCAATGTGGGAGCGGGCTTGCTCGCGAATACGTTCTACCATTCACCGGAAATCCTAAAGCCTGCCCCCATCAAGTCGATAACCCGGCATCGATAGCTGTTGGCGATCCTCGCGGTCGCCCATCACCTTTTCCACAGAAGGTTTTTATGTCCACCACCAAAGCCCGCGCAGACTCACTTTCGCTTCTGCTGTTTACCTTGCGCAGCGGCAAGCTGATGGCGATCAACCTGCTCAAAGTCAGTGAAATCATCCCCTGCCCGCCGCTGACCAAACTGCCGGAGTCGCATCCCCACGTCAAAGGCATCGCCACCCTGCGCGGCGCCTCGTTGTCGGTGATCGACCTCAGCCGTGCAATCGGCGAGCGACCGCTGGAAGACCCGAACGGTGGCTGCCTGATCGTCACCGACGTCAGCCGCTCGAAGCAGGGCCTGCACGTTCAAGCCGTGAGCAAGATCGTCCATTGCCTGACCACCGACATCCGCCCGCCGCCCTTCGGCTCCGGTGGCGTGCGCTCGTACATCACCGGCGTGACCTCGGTCGACGGCACGCTGGTGCAGGTGCTGGACATCGAAAAAGTCATCCACGGCATCGCCCCGGCACAGATCGAAATGGCCCCGACCGAGTTGAGCATGGAAGACGCCGAAGTGCTCGGCAACGCGCGCATCCTGGTGGTCGACGACAGTCAGGTGGCCTTGCAGCAATCGGTGCATACCCTGCGCAACCTCGGCCTGCAATGCCACACCGCCCGCAGCGCCAAGGAAGCCATCGACTGCCTGCTGGACCTACAAGGCACGGCGCAGCAGATCAACCTGATCGTCTCGGACATCGAAATGTCGGAGATGGACGGCTACGCTTTCACCCGTACCCTGCGCGAAACCCCGGACTTCTCGCACCTGTACGTGTTGCTGCACACCTCGCTGGACAGCGCGATGAACAGTGAAAAAGCGCGCCTGGCCGGGGCCAACGCGGTACTGACCAAGTTCTCCTCGCCGGAGCTGACCAAATGCCTGATCGACGCGGCCAAGGCGGTCGCCGAACAGGGACATTGAGTTTGGCCGAGGTATTTTGTTTTCTGATGCGGCGCAACCTGGCGGAGGATGTGCCCGTGATCACCTGGCCTGAGGGCGTCTGCGTGCATGCCTACGGGCCTGAACTGGCCGAAGAGGTTCATCGATTGATGGAACTCGGTTACCAGGACGGCGGCGGTCGCGTGCCTGCGCTGGACGTCTGGCAACAACGGTTCGAGACCGATCCCGAATACGATCCCTCACTGTGCTTCATTGCCCAGGATGCCGAGGGCATCGTCGCCGTGTGCCAGTGCTGGACCAGTGCCTACATCAAGAATCTGGTGGTGCATCCGCGGGCTCGGCGACTGGGATTGGGTCGTGCGCTGCTGCTGAATGCGTTCCAGGTTTTTCAACAGCGGCGCGAAGGGTTTGTGGATCTGAAGGTGCTGGAAGATAACGTTCGGGCGCAGCGATTGTATGAGCGGGTCGGGATGTATGTGGTCCGGCGGGAGCTGGTTCCAGCCTGATAAATCGCTTTCGCGAGCAGGCTCGCTCCCACCGCAGTACTCGGTCCACTGTGGGAGCGGGCTTGCTCGCGAAGAGGCCGACACATTCAACCTCATATCATCAGGCATACTCGGCCAAAACATGCCCAAGGATCCAGAACAATGAAAGCCACCACGTTTACCTTCCTCTGCCTCACCGCCCTCGCCACCAGCCAAGCCCACGCCTCCAGCTCCGACGCCTGGGCCGCCTTTGACAAAGCCGTGCTCGCCAGCTGCACCAAGGCCAGTGGTCTCAAAGACGCCAAGCCCGTCGGCAACGCCGCGCAATTCGATGACCGGGTCGGCTACACCGCCGTGCTGCTGCAAGGCCAATACCCGCAAAAACACATGAAAGGCCAGCAAGGCACCGAGTTGTGCCTCTACAACAAGAAAAGCAAAACCGCCTACGTGACCGAATGGGACTCCATTCGCGTGCCTGCCAAATCCAAGTGAATGGCGCATAACTTGCTTCGACACCGGCCTTTGCGGTGGCATTCTGTCGCCGTTTCGGGCCCGGCCAGGTGATTGATCCTTCAATGAATACGACGTTTTCCTGCGTAGGTTGCGGCAAGTGCTGCAATGACCATCACGTACCCCTGACCCTGGCCGAAGCCCGGATGTGGGCGGCCGACGGCGGTCAGGTGATCGTGCTGGTGGAAGCGTTCCTGGGCAACGGCCTGGGCTTACCGGCGCAGCAGCGGGAACATGCCGAACGCCGTTCGGTGGCCGTCCGGAGCGGAACGTCCGAAGCGTACGTCGCCATCACCTTCGCCGCTTACAACGTCGGCCCCTGCCGGAATCTTGACGAAGACAACCTCTGCCGCATCTATGAGCGCCGGCCGCTGGTGTGCCGGATCTATCCGATGGAAATCAATCCGCACATTCCGCTGAACCCGGCGATCAAGGAATGTCCGCCGGAGTCGTGGGAAAAAGGTCCGGACCTGATCATTGGCGGCGAATTGGTCGATCAGGAACTGGCAGGACTCATCCAGCGCTCACGTCAGGCGGATCGCGATGACATCCGCACCAAGGAAGCAATTTGCGCGTTGCTGGGGATTCGGACGACGGCGCTCAAGGGCGATGGTTTCACTGCCTATCTACCGGATATGGCCGCGTTTGCCAGCGTCGTTGATCAGGTGACGCGGCAACCGTTGGCGGGGTCGGGCAGTGAATGGCAGTTCCAAGTGTCTGGGGACGACATCGCCGGGCAGGTACTGGCGAGCGGCGCACAGGTGGCCACTGAGGTGCCGGTCAACTATGCGTTTATTTCGTTGCGGGCGGCTTGATCCAGCGTCTTTGTTGCTGCTGACGGCCCCTTCGCGAGCGGGTTCGCTCCCACGAGGATTCTCTTCGTACACACTATCCAATGTGGGAGCGGGCTTGCTCGCGAAGAGGCCCGCCCAACCACCGGTCAATCAAACGTTAACGCTTGCCCATTGAACGACGGGTGCCGGGAGGCGCTGCGCCGGGGGTCTTGGTGTGGCCGTTCTTGGCGCCGTTCTTGTACCACGGCTGGCTGGCGGTTTTCGCAGCGGCCAGCTCACCCGGTTTGAACGGGAACTTGAACGCCGGGATCGCGGCTTTGGTTTCGCTGTCTGCGCTGGAGTCGACGCTGTCTGGCAGGTCTGCCGGGTCGTCGCTCAAGGCGTCGGCAACCGGCGGTTGTGTCGAGGAAGTCATGAAAGCTCCGGGTGATGCGATAGAGTCGGGCCCGGTCAGCGAGCCGCGAAAGGCGGCAGTATACCTCCCCGCGATCCTGTAGGAGCGAGCACGCTCGCGAAAAACGTCCAGACACCGCGTTTACCCAGGCAACCCGCGTTATCGTTCATCTCCATCGCGAGCACGCTCACTCCTACAGGCCCCCAAACTGACAGCGCCGTCAGTTAGCAGTCACCTTCCTGACCGGCGAACAGGTTTATAAAGGGAGCCATAACCCTGGCCAAACTCCGTCCACTCCAGCCCCGGCGCCTCACTCGCATGCGAATCCAGAAAAAAACCGCCCTGATTGCAGGTCTGCTGATTGCCCTGGCAGCGCTGGGCACGTGGTACCTGACCAAGCCGGCCACGGCGAAACTCGCCGCGCCGACCGCAATTCCGGTGCGTGTGGTGAACGTCGTCGAAAAAGACGTTCCGCGCTATGTCAGCGGTATCGGCTCGGTGCTGTCGCTGCACAGCGTGGTGGTCCGCCCGCAAATCGACGGCATCCTCACCAAAATCCTGGTCAAGGAAGGGCAACTGGTCAGTCAGGGCGACCTGCTCGCCACCATCGACGACCGCTCGATTCGCGCCAGCCTCGACCAGGCCCGCGCCCAGCTCGGCGAAAGCCAGGCGCAGTTGCAAGTGGCGCTGGTCAACCTCAAGCGTTACAAATTGCTCAGCGTGGATGACGGCGTGTCGAAGCAGACCTACGACCAGCAACAGGCGCTGGTAAACCAGCTAAAAGCCACCGCCCAAGGCAATCAGGCCTCGATTGACGCCGCACAAGTGCAGCTTTCCTACACCCAAATTCGCTCCCCGGTGACCGGTCGTGTCGGCATTCGCACAGTGGACGAAGGCAACTTCCTGCGCATGACCGACGCCCAGGGTTTGTTCACCGTGACCCAGATCGACCCGATCGCCGTGGAGTTTTCCCTGCCGCAGCAAATGCTGCCGACCCTGCAAGGCTTGATCGGTGACCCCGAGCGCGCACACGTGAAGGCCTACATCGGTGCCGACACTGACGGCGAAACCGGCAACCTGCTGGGCGAAGGTCACCTGACCCTGATCGACAACCAGATCAACGCCAACACCGGAACCATCCGCGCCAAGGCCGAATTCAACAATGCCGGGCAGAAGCTCTGGCCGGGCCTGCTGGTGACGGTAAAAATTCAGACGGCGCTGGAGAAAGATGCGCTGGTGGTGCCGCCCACGGTCGTTCAACGTGGCCTCGATCAACACTTCGTCTACCGGGTCAACGGCGACAAGGTGGAAACCGTCCAGGTGCAGATGGTCTACCAAGGCAGCGGCCAGGACATCATCAAAGGCGTGAAACCCGGCGACGTTCTGGTCAGTGATGGCCAGTCGCGGCTGAAACCTGGCTCGACGGTTCAGGTCATGAGCGAGCCACCGCAAGTGGTCCAGTCGGAGGCGAAGCCATGAAGGTCCATGGCGGTGTTTCAGGCTGGTGCATTGATCATCCGGTAGCGACGATCCTGCTGACCTTCGCCCTGATCCTGCTCGGCGTGATCGCCTTCCCGCGGCTGCCGATCGCACCGCTGCCGGAAGCGGAATTCCCGACCATCCAGGTCGCCGCGCAACTGCCCGGCGCCAGCCCGGAAACCATGGCCTCCTCGGTGGCCACGCCGCTTGAAGTGCAATTCAGCGCCATCCCCGGCGTGACCCAGATGACCTCGAGCAGCGCCCTCGGCTCGACCAACCTGACCCTGCAATTTACCCTCGACAAGAGCATCGACACCGCCGCCCAGGAAGTACAGGCGGCGATCAACACTGCCGCGGGCAAATTGCCCAAGGACATGCCGACCCTGCCGACATGGCGCAAGGTCAACCCGGCCGACAGCCCGGTACTGATCCTCAGCGTCAACTCGACGCAAATGCCCGGCACCGAACTCAGCGACCTGGTGGAAACCCTGCTGTCGCGTCAGATCAGCCAGATCGACGGCGTAGGCCAGATCAACATCACCGGTCAGCAACGTCCGGCCATTCGCGTGCAAGCGTCCGCCGACAAACTCGCCGCCATCGGCCTGACCCTGGCGGACATTCGCCTGGCGATCCAGAACACCAGCCTCAACCTCGCCAAAGGTGCGTTGTACGGCGAGTCGAGCATCTCGACCCTGTCCACCAACGACCAGCTATTCCACCCCGACGAATACAGTCAGCTCATCGTTTCCTACAAGGACGGTGCACCGGTTCACCTGAAGGACGTCGCCAAAGTCGTCAACGGTTCGGAAGATGCCTACGTGCAAGCCTGGGCCGGCGACAAGCCTGGGGTGAACCTGGTGATTTCCCGTCAGCCAGGGGCCAACATCGTTGAAACCGTGGATCGCATTCAGGCGGCCCTGCCCGGTCTCGAAGCGATGCTGCCGGCCTCGGTGCAGGTCAAAGTGCTGATCGACCGCACACAGACCATTCGCGCCTCCCTGCATGAAGTGGAAATCACCCTGCTGATCGCGATCCTGCTGGTCGTGGCGGTGATGGCGCTGTTCCTGCGCCAATGGTCGGCGACGATGATCGTCTCCGCCGTGCTTGGCGTTTCGCTGACGGCCAGCTTCGCCCTGATGTACATCATGGGCTTCAGCCTGAACAACCTGACACTGGTGGCGATCGTGGTGGCCGTGGGGTTTGTGGTCGACGATGCGATCGTGGTGGTGGAAAACATTCACCGTCACCTGGAGGCCGGCGACGGCATGCGCGAGGCCGCGATCAAGGGCGCCGGCGAGATCGGTTTCACCGTGGTGTCGATCAGTTTCTCGCTGGTGGCGGCGTTCATTCCGCTGCTGTTCATGGGCGGCGTGGTCGGGCGATTGTTCAAGGAATTCGCCCTGACCGCCACCTCGACCATCATGATTTCAGTAGTGGTGTCGCTGACCTTGGCGCCCACCCTTGCGGCGCTGTTCATGCGCGCGCCGGTGCATCACGCCCACAGCAAACCGACGTTCGGCGAACGCTTGCTGGCCGGCTACGAAAAGCTCCTGCGCCGCGCCCTCGCCCACCAGAAACTGATGATCGGGGTGTTCGGTTTGTCCCTGGGCCTTGCCATCGCCGGTTACATCTTTATTCCGAAGGGCTTCTTTCCGATACAGGACACCGGTTTTGTCCTTGGCACCACCGAAGCGGCCGCTGACATTTCCTACGGCGACATGGTGAAAAAACACCTGGCCATGGCAGAAATCGTCGCGGCGGATCCCGCGGTCGAGGCGTTTTCCCACTCGGTCGGTGTCTCGGGCAGTAACCAGACCATCGCCAACGGCCGCTTCTGGATCTCCCTGAAAAAACGCGGCGACCGCGATGTCTCGGCCAGCCAGTTCATCGACCGGATCCGCCCGCAGCTGATGAAAGTCCCCGGCATCGTGCTCTATCTGCGCGCCGGCCAGGACATCAACCTCAGCTCCGGCCCGAGCCGCGCGCAGTACCAATACGTACTCAAGAGCAACGACGGCCCAACCCTCAGCACCTGGACCCAACGGCTCACCGACAAACTGCGCAGCAACCCGGCGTTCCGCGATATTTCCAACGACCTGCAACTGGGCGGCAGCATCACCCACATCAGCATCGACCGCAGCGCCGCCGCGCGATTCGGATTGACCGCCAGCGATGTCGACGAGGCGCTGTACGACGCCTTCGGCCAGCGGCAGATCAACGAATTCCAGACCCAGATCAACCAGTACAACGTGATTCTGGAACTGGACACCAAGCAACGCGGCAAGGCAGAAAGCCTGAATTATTTCTACCTGCGCTCGCCGTTGAGCGGCGAGATGGTGCCGCTGTCAGCCCTGGCCAAATTCGATGCGCCGACTGTGGGTCCCTTATCGATTGCCCATGACGGCATGTTCCCGGCCGCCAACCTGTCCTTCAACCTGGCGCCCGGCGTGGCGCTCGGTGATGCGGTGATCATGCTCAACCAGGCCAAGGCCGACATTGGCATGCCGGCGGCCATAAGCGGCAATTTCCAGGGCGCGGCCCAGGCGTTCCAGAGTTCGCTGGCCAGCCAGCCGTGGCTGATCCTCGCGGCGCTGGTGGCGGTGTACATCATTCTCGGCGTGCTCTATGAGAGTTTCGTGCATCCGCTGACCATCATCTCGACCTTGCCTTCAGCGGGGCTGGGGGCGGTGATCATGCTGTGGATTTGCGGCCAGGACTTTTCAATCATGGCGCTGATCGGGCTGGTGCTGCTGATCGGGATCGTGAAGAAAAACGGCATCCTGATGATCGACTTCGCCCTCGACGCCCAACGCAACCGCGGTTTGCCGCCGGAAGAAGCGATTTACCAGGCCTGTATCACCCGGTTCCGGCCGATCATCATGACCACGCTGGCCGCCCTGCTCGGCGCCCTGCCGCTGATGCTCGGTTACGGCACCGGCGCCGAGTTGCGCCAGCCGCTGGGGATCGCGGTGGTCGGCGGCTTGCTGGTGAGCCAGGCGCTGACGCTGTTTACCACTCCGGTCATATACTTGTGGCTTGAGCGATTTTTCCATCGGCCCAAACCATCGTCGGCACCGATGCCGGCGTTGGCGACCACAGACTGAGGCGGGGTCATGCGCGTTCTGATTATCGAAGACGAGGAAAAAACCGCGGATTACCTGCACCGCGGTCTGACGGAACAGGGTTACACCGTGGACCTGGCGCGGGACGGCGTCGAAGGCCTGCACCTGGCGCTGGAAAGCGACTACGCGGTGATCGTCCTCGACGTCATGCTGCCGGGCCTCGATGGCTTCGGCGTCCTGCGCGCGCTGCGTGCGCGCAAGCAAACCCCGGTGATCATGCTCACCGCCCGCGAACGTGTGGAAGACCGCATCAAGGGCCTGCGCGACGGCGCCGATGATTACCTCGGCAAACCGTTTTCCTTTCTCGAACTGGTGGCCCGCCTGCAAGCGCTGACCCGCCGCAGCGGTGGCCACGAACCGGTGCAGGTGAGCATTGCCGATTTGTGGATCGACCTGATCAGCCGCAAGGCAACCCGCGCCGGCACGCGCCTGGACCTTACCGCCAAGGAATTCTCGCTGCTCAGCGTGCTGGCTCGCCGCCAAGGGGAAATCCTCTCGAAAACGGCGATTGCCGAAATGGTCTGGGACATCAATTTCGACAGCGACGCCAACGTCGTCGAAGTCGCGATCAAACGCCTGCGCGCCAAGCTCGACGGGCCATTCGACGAGAAGCTGCTGCACACCATCCGCGGCATGGGTTATGTGCTGGAGAGCCGGGGTGTCCAGTAATTCGATTGCCCTGCGACTCAGCGGCATGTTCACGCTGGTGGCGCTGCTGGTGTTCCTGCTGATCGGTTGGGCGCTGTATCAGCAGGTCGACCAGGGCTTGGGTTTGCTGCCCGAAGCGGAGCTGGACGCGCGTTACAGCGTGCTCGAATCCACCGTCGGCCGTTACGGCACGCCGGAGCATTGGGTGAAGATCAACAACAAGCTCAAGCTGCTCGGTGAAGAAGATAAGCGCATCAGTTTCTGGATCATCAGCGGCGACCCCCGCTACGAATATGGCAACCCGACGCCGCAGATTCGCGCCTTCGCCGAAGGGCCGCTGGGCATGCGTGACTTGCAGCTGCCGGAGCAGCCTTACCCTCTGAAAGTGCTGGTCAGCCAGTTCCCGGCCAAGGATCAGCGCCCGCCGCTGCGCTTCATGATCGGCATCGACACCGAGACGTTCTTCCAGACCCAGCATCATCTGCTGATCGCGTTGATCAGCCTGGCGATTGTCGGTGTCTTGCTGGCATCGGCGCTGGGTTACTGGGTCGCGCGGATCGGTCTCAAGCCTTTGATCAAACTGTCCCACGAAGCCCAGCGCCTGGCGCCGCCGTTGCGTTCCGGACGCTTGCGTCTGTCGTCGTTGCCGCCTGAGCTTAATCAGTTCGTCAACTCGTTCAACTCCACCCTGGAACGGGTCGAGCAGGCCTACTCGCGGCTTGAGTCGTTCAACGCCGATGTCGCCCACGAACTGCGCTCGCCGCTGACCAACCTGATCGGCCAGACCCAGGTGGCGCTGACCCGCGGACGCTCCGCGGAACACTATTTTGAAGTGCTGCAATCGAACCTCGAAGAGCTGGAGCGGCTCCGGTCGATCATCAACGACATGCTGTTCCTCGCCAGCGCCGACCAGGGCAGCAAGGCGACCAAACTGACCTCGACCTCGCTGGCCGATGAGGTGGCGACGACCCTGGAATACCTGGATTTCATCCTCGAAGACGCACAGGTCCAGGTGCAGGTCAGTGGCGATGCGCACGTGCGAATCGAGATCGCGCACCTGCGTCGGGCGTTGATCAACCTGCTCAGCAACGCGGTGCAACACACCGAGCCCGGGCAGGTGATTCAGGTGTTGATCGAGGTCGAGGAACATCGGGTCAGCATCGGCGTTGCTAATCCGGGGTCACCGATTGCCAACGAACACCTGCCACGCTTGTTCGAGCGTTTTTATCGTGTCGATGCCTCGCGCAGCAACAGCGGCAACAACCACGGGTTGGGGCTGGCGATCGTCAAGGCGATCGCGCTGATGCATGGCGGCGACGTGTTTGTGCGCAGCGATCACGGCATCAATACCTTCGGCATTCACCTGCCTGTCTGACCCCCTCCAACATCCAGAGATCATCCGAGGGCCTAGGGGGCGCGCCCGGACGATCTTTGCGCGTGGTGCAATAGTTTTTTCGCGAATTGGCTCTGTTTTTCAGCGGCCAGGATCCTTATCTTTGCGCCACCAAACAGCACTTGCCAAGCAAGAAGGTTTTAAAGATGTCCAACACTATGGGTATTGCCAGCGCTTTCGTTTTGTCCTCATTGTTCCTTTCCCCGTTCGCCATGGCCGAAGAGTCGCAGACGTTTGTTGCCCAGTCGGCAGCCCGCGCATCGGCGTTCGAAGCGCATCAGAGCGAAATGACGGCCAAGGCACCGGACGCTGCGCAAACCCCTCAAGCGTCGTCCTCCCAGGCCCAGCCAGGGGTCGAGAAAGACAGCTGATCACACCGCATCGCCCTGTTTCCCTCGACACTTTTCAGCGGCTCTTCCTGCTGAAAAGTTGTCTTCAAAGCCGCTGCTATCAGCGGCTTTTTTTTGTGCTGCACAGCGGTTATTCATTGCAATTGCTGCAACGATCATCCGATTAACCGCGGATCGTCGACTACCCGCTCAATGTCTTCTACGCTTGAATAAGTAAGGCCAGCGCGGTTTGCTGGCCTTTTTTTGCTCTTCAAGCAGACCTTATTCCCATGCCCGCGAGTCGTTCTCCTTACGCATCAGGCAAAACCGGTCGCCCCGAACTCATGGTGATCCTCGGCAGCTCGCTGACTGTCATTGCGATCATCAGCATCGTCACCTTTCTGCTGATCCGCGAACACGCCAATGCCCAGCAGGCGGCCACGCGTAGCGCAACCACGATTGCCCAACTGATCGATGCGGATGTGCTGCGCACCGTCGAACTCTACGACCTGACGCTGCAAGGGCTGATTGCCGCCTCGCAGCGGGACGACCTGAAGCAGGTGTCGCCACAGATCCGTCATCTGGTGCTGTTCGACCGCTCCACCACGGCGCGCTTCAAGGCCGACATACGGCTGCTGGACAAGCACGGTGAGGTTTTGGCGGACTCGTCATTGATCGAGCCCAAGGCCGGCAACTTCGCCGATCGCGATTACTTCCTCGCGCATGCCGACAATCGTGACAGCGACATGTTCATCAGCCAGCCCTTCAAGCCCCGTTGTGACTGCAACGATAATGAGGAATGGCAAATCAGCTTCAGTCGCCGCATCTCATCGGCCACGGGTGAATTTCTCGGGGTTGCCGTCGCCTCGATGCGCCTGAGCTACTTCGATCAATTGTTCAACAGCCTGAACATGAGCCCCGGCAGCGCGTTGTCCATCATCAACGACGACGGCATCCTGCTGGCGCAGAAGCCTCACCTGATCAATGACTCGGTCGGCAAGAGCTTTGCCAGCCGCCCGAACGTCCAGCGCATTTTGCGCGAACGCAGCGGCAGCTTCGATAGCGTGTCGAGCATCGATCACCATCAACGCCTGTATACCTTTTCCAGGGTTGGCAACCTGCCGTTGACGGTGATCGTCGCGCTCTCCGGCAACGAAGTGTTCGCCGCCTGGAAACGCACGGCGCTGGTGATCAGCGGTGCCACGGGCGTGTTGTGCATCGGCCTGCTGTGGCTGACCTGGCTGCTGTGCCGGGAACTGCGCCTGCGCCACACTGCCGAGCAGGAACTGGCGCAACTCGCGGCCACCGACGCGTTGACCGGCGTGGCCAATCGCCGAATGCTCGACCAGACCCTGCGTCATGAATGGTTCCGCGCCCAGCGCTCGGGTAAACCGCTGTCGGTGCTGATGATCGACGCCGACCACTTCAAGGCGTTCAACGATCAGCATGGTCATCCGGCCGGCGACGATGCGTTACGGGCGCTGGCCAAAGTGATCACCGACAACGTACGACGGCCGGCGGATCTGGTGGCCCGTTACGGCGGCGAGGAGTTTTCCGTGGTGCTGGCGGAAACGGACAGCGCCGGCGCGCAGCAGATTGCCGAACACATCCGGTTGGCAGTGGAGCAATTGCCCTGTGTGACCGGCGTTGAATCGCCGATTACTGTCAGTATCGGGATCAGCACTTGGAGCACGACGATGGATACCAGCCTGGAGCAGTTGTTGTTTGCGGCGGACAAGGCGCTGTATCAGGCGAAGGAGAGTGGGCGAAATCGGGTGGTGGCCGCATGAGATTTGCGGTGTAAGGACCGGGCTTGCTCACGAAAGGGCAATCACAGCCCCCATCAAATCGAAGTCATAAAAAAAGGCCACCCGAAGGCAGCCTTTAAAAACTAGAGAGGTTTTTACTTACACCGCCGCAACCGGACGCATGTAAGAGATCGGTGCAGTGCTGGCGTCTTCGAAAGTCACGACTTCCCAAGCATCTGTCTGCTCAATCAACTTGCGCAGCAGCTGGTTGTTCAATGCATGTCCGGACTTGAAGCCCTTGAACTCACCAATCAGGCTGTTGCCCAGCAGGTAGAGGTCACCAATTGCATCGAGGATCTTGTGCTTCACGAATTCGTCTTCATAGCGAAGACCGTCTTCGTTCAGTACGCCATCCGAGTCGACCACAATAGCGTTTTCAACGCTGCCGCCGAGTGCGAGGTTGTGCTTGCGCAGGTACTCGATGTCACTCATGAAACCAAAGGTACGGGCGCGGCTGACTTCTTTTACGAACGAAGTGCTGGAAAAATCCACGCTTGCACTTTGTGTGCGGTCACGGAAAACCGGGTGATCGAAATCGATCTCGAAACTCACCTTGAAACCTTCGAAAGGGACGAAAGTGGCGCGCTTGTCGCCGTCTTCCACTGTCACTTCCCGCAGGATGCGAATGAATTTCTTGGCAGCGTCCTGTTCTTCCAGGCCGGCCGATTGAATCAGGAATACGAAAGGTCCAGCGCTACCATCCATGATCGGGACTTCGGACGCGGAGAGCTCGACGTAGGCGTTATCGATGCCCAGGCCAGCCATGGCCGAGAGCAAGTGCTCCACCGTGTCCACTTTGACGTCACCGTTGACCAGTGTGGTCGACATCGTGGTTTCGCCAACGTTTTCCGCGCGAGCAGGAATCTGCACCACAGGGTCCAGATCGGCACGAACAAACACGATGCCGGTGTCGACAGGTGCAGGCTTGAGGGTCAGGTATACCTTCTCCCCGGAGTGCAGACCGACACCTGTGGCACGGATAATATTTTTCAGTGTGCGTTGTTTAATCATGGCTTGGGCCGCTTCAGCGCAAATTGCGAACTGGTATCAACAAAGGCTGGCGATGATAGCAGACCACGCCTTTGCTGAACACCAATCACCTTCATAGCCCTGATACATTCCATTAATCGGCCTGACGACGCAGGAACGCCGGGATGTCCAGGTAATCCAGGTCATCCTGCGGATTCATCTTCGCGGCAGTCGCAGCACCGGCCTGAGCCTGGTTGCGCATGACGGTCGGACGGTCCAGATCACGGTAGTTCACCGCGGGTGCTTCCTGACGAGCGGGAGCCGATTGTTGCGGCTGCGAGGCCATGGACGTGTGAACGGTGTTGTCGATGACCTTCACAGGCTTCTCGATTTTCGCGCCCAGACCCGTAGCAACTACAGTCACGTGCAACTCGTCGCGCATGTCCGGATCGATAACGGTACCGACCTTGACCATTGCGTGCTCGGAAGCGAAGGCTTCGATGATGCTACCCACGTCGGAGTACTCACCCAGGGACAGGTCAGGACCGGCGGTGATGTTCACCAGGATGCCGCGTGCGCCTTGCAGGTTCACGTCTTCCAGCAACGGGTTGCGAATGGCCGCTTCGGTGGCCTCGCGTGCACGGTTCGGACCGCTGGCGCAGCCAGTGCCCATCATCGCCATGCCCATTTCGCTCATTACGGTACGGACGTCGGCAAAGTCGACGTTGATCATGCCCGGACGCTTGATGATGTCGGAGATACCGCGAACGGCACCGGCCAGGACATCGTCAGCCTTGGCGAAAGCCGACAGCAGGCTGGCGTCTTTACCGAGGATGGTCAGCAGTTTCTCGTTGGGAATGGTGATCAACGAGTCGACGCTTTCCGACAGCAGGCGAATGCCTTCGTCGGCCAACTGCATGCGCTTGCGACCTTCGAACGGGAACGGACGGGTCACCACCGCAACGGTGAGAATCCCCATTTCCTTTGCCACTTCGGCAATGATCGGCGCAGCACCGGTACCGGTACCGCCACCCATGCCAGTGGTGATGAACACCATGTTGGTGCCCTGCAGGACTTCGGCAATGCGCTCACGATCTTCGAGAGCGGCCTGACGACCTACTTCAGGGTTTGCACCGGCACCCAGACCTTTGGTCACGCTGGTGCCCAGTTGCAGGATGGTCCGCGCGCTAATGCTTTTCAGCGCCTGGGCATCAGTGTTGGCGCAGATGAACTCGACGCCTTCAATGTTGCTCTTGACCATGTGGTTGACGGCGTTGCCGCCGCCTCCGCCAACACCGATAACCTTAATGACCGGGCTTGCGGGGATGTTGTCTACGAGTTCGAACATGTTCCCTCTCCTTTGATTCTCTAGTTTTTTCGCCTACTGCTTTTACTGCGGTGTTGCGGTAAATCTTTAAAAGTTGCCTTGTACCCAGCTCTTGATGCGATCGAGCAGGGCGGCTTTCGGTTCTTCATTGCTGTAGCTGTCGCGGCTGCTGATGCCCGAGAACGAAATCCCGTCGGACTGCTTTTGCAGGCCGTACATCAACAAACCAACGCCGGTGGAATAGATCGGGTTGCGAACCACATCGTCCAGCCCCTTGACGCCGTGCGGCACGCCCAGGCGGACCGGCATGTGGAAGATTTCTTCAGCCAGTTCGACCGCGCCTTCCATTTTCGAAGTACCGCCGGTCAGCACGATGCCGGCCGGGATCAGGTCTTCGTAGCCACTGCGACGCAGCTCGGCCTGGATCAGCGTGAACAGCTCGTCGTAACGCGGCTCGACCACTTCGGCCAGGGCCTGGCGGGACAGTTCGCGCGGTGGACGGTCGCCGACGCTTGGCACCTTGATGGTTTCACCGGCACCGGCCAGCTTGGCCAGGGCGCAGGCGTAGCGGATCTTGATTTCTTCGGCGTACTGGGTCGGGGTGCGCAACGCCATGGCGATGTCGTTGGTCACCTGATCGCCGGCAATCGGGATCACCGCGGTATGACGGATCGCGCCTTCGGTGAAGATCGCGATGTCGGTGGTGCCGCCGCCGATGTCCACCAGGCACACGCCCAGCTCTTTTTCGTCGTCGGTCAGTACCGAGTACGCGGACGCCAGCTGTTCGAGAATGATGTCGTCGATTTCCAGGCCACAGCGACGCACGCATTTTTCAATGTTCTGCGCGGCGTTGACGGCGCAGGTGACCACATGGACCTTGGCTTCCAGACGGACGCCGGACATGCCCAGGGGTTCACGCACGCCTTCCTGGTTATCGATCACGTAATCCTGCGGCAGGGTGTGCAGCACGCGCTGGTCCGCCGGGATGGCCACGGCCTGGGCGGCATCGAGGACGCGCTCAAGGTCGGCGGCGCTGACTTCGCGATCACGAATCGCCACGATGCCGTGGGAGTTCAGGCTGCGGATGTGATTGCCCGCCACGCCGACGAACGCCGAGTGAATCCGGCAACCGGCCATCAGCTGCGCTTCTTCGATGGCGCGCTGGATCGACTGCACGGTGGACTCGATGTTCACCACCACGCCCTTCTTCAGGCCGCGGGACGGATGAGTGCCGATCCCGACGATTTCCAGCGTGCCGTCGTCCGAGACCTCGCCTACCAGCGCCACCACTTTGGAGGTGCCGATATCGAGACCGACGATCATTTTGCCGCTTTGCACGTTTGCCATGGGTCCTGCCTCTTCTTAATTCTTCGCGACAGCGGGTTGGGCTGTCGTGGGCGCTACAGGTTCCCGCCAGCCAACAGCGAGGCCGTTGGCGTAGCGCAGATCGATGCGCGCAATGTTCGTAATCTGTTCTTTAAGCGTCTTGTCGTAGATGGCAATGAAGCGGCGCATCTTTTCCACCAGGTTGCCGCGGCCCAGCAGCAGTTCGATCCCCGGGCCCGAACTGCCGGCACCGGTGGTCAGGAACCAGCTGCCCCGTTCACGCAACTCCAGGCGCGCAATCGAGAAGCCCAGCGGCCTGAGCATCTGGCTCAGTACCTGGTATTGCTGCATCACTTGCTGCTGGGCCCGTTGTGGGCCGAACAGCTGCGGCAAGTGTTCGTAGTTCGCCAGCTCGCGCGGGGTGAACGCCTGACCCTGGTTGTTCAACAGGGACTCATCGCCCCAACGGGCCACCGGCAATTGCTCTTCCAGGCGGATCACCACTTGATCCGGCCACACCCGACGCACTTCAGCGTGGGCAATCCAGGGCATCTGTTCCAGCTCGGTGCGCATGCTCGCCAGGTCGATGGTGAAGAAGCTCGACGCCACGTAAGGAGCGATCCGCTGCTGCACCGCTTGCTGGCTGATGTAACTCAGGTCGCCTTGGACCGCGACCTTGGTGATCGGCCGGTCCGCATACGGCAGCAAACGCTGCGCGCCTTCGTACGTACCGAACCCCAGCGCCACCAGCAGCACCGGCCAGAACAAGGCTTTGAGAAAACCAAAATTGGCTTTCGGCAGGCGCGCGGACATCGGCTCTTTCGCCACCATTCGGCTGGCACCCCGCGGCACCGGCTTGCGGCCGGGTGCGGGTGGAGGCTGATGTCTCAGCTGAGCGCCTTGCATGGTCTTACCCTCGCGGCTCGTTGTTGCCGGCAATGCTGGCGGCCAGAATCGACAGCACCAGTTGCTGGAAATCCAGTCCGGCGGCACGGGCCGCCATGGGCACCAGACTGTGATCGGTCATGCCCGGTGCGGTGTTGACTTCGAGAAACCAGAACTGCCCGTCGGCGTCCTGCATCACGTCTGCCCTGCCCCAACCGGCGATACCCAGCGCCTCACAGGCTTTCGCCGTGAGGTCCATCAATTCTTTTTCCTTGGTGCTGTCGAGGCCACACGGGATCCGGTACTGGGTATCGGAAGCCACGTACTTGGCGTCGTAGTCGTAGAAACTGTGCGTCGTGCCCAGGGCAATCGGTGGCAACACCTGGTCACGCAGGGTGGCGATGGTGAACTCCGGACCTTGAATCCATTGCTCGACCAACACTTGCGAATCGTAGGTACTGGCCGCTTTCCAGGCGTCGATCAACTCGGACGCGGAACTCACTTTGGCCATACCGATACTTGAGCCTTCATGGGCCGGTTTGACGATCAAAGGGAAGCCCAGTTCCGTCGCTGCCGAAATACAATCGGCCTCGCAACTCAGCACTGCGTGGCGTGGCGTCGGGATGCCGAGGCTGTGCCAGACCTGCTTGGTGCGCAGTTTGTCCATGGCCAGGGCCGAGGCCAGAATGCCGCTGCCGGTGTACGGAATGCCCAGGCATTCCAACAGGCCCTGCATGCTGCCGTCTTCACCGCCACGACCGTGGAGGATGATGAAGGCGCGGTCGATTTTTTCGTTGAGCAAACGCTGCAGCAGGTCGTCGCCCACGTCGAGGCCGAACGCGTCCACACCCGCACTTTGCAGCGCTTCGAGCACCGCATTCCCCGACTTCAGGGACACCTCGCGCTCGGCGCTCTTGCCACCGAACAGCACGGCGACGCGGCCGAAGTCTTTCGGCGCGATCGTGGAGACGAGGTTGGCGTAGGCAGCAGTCATTTCAACTTCCCCTCGACCGGCGCAGCCACGGCACCGGTGAACAACGGACTCTTCAACAGGCTCGGGGCAAGACCGCCCACATCACCGGCGCCCTGGCACAGCAGGATGTCGCCGGCACGCAGCAGCGGCTTGACGATCGGCGCCAGGTCGACACCGCGCTCGATGTAGATCGGGTCGAGCTGGCCGCGCTGACGGATGCTGTTGCACAACTTGCGACTGTCAGCGCCCGGGATCGGCTCTTCGCCCGCCGGATACACTTCCATCAGCAGCAGCACGTTGGCGTCGGCCAGTACATTGACGAAATCGTCGTACAGATCGCGGGTGCGGCTGTAGCGGTGCGGCTGGTAGACCATCACCAGACGGCGCTCCGGCCAGCCACCGCGTACGGCCTTGATCACCGCGGCGACCTCGGTCGGGTGATGGCCGTAGTCGTCGACCAGCATCACGTTGCCGCCGTCGACCGGCAGTTCGCCGTAGACCTGGAAGCGTCGGCCGACGCCCTGGAATCCGGACAGGCCCTGGACGATGGCTTCGTCGCTGACCCCCTCGTCCGTGGCGATGCAGATGGTCGCCAGCGCGTTCAGCACGTTGTGGTTGCCCGGCATGTTCACCGAAACATCCAGCGGCTCACGATCGGGACGCAGCACGGTGAAGAACGTCTGCATGCCTTGCTGGCGCACGTTGATTGCACGCACGTCGCAGTCATCGCCGAAGCCGTAGGTCACGGCCGGACGCTTGACCAGCGGCAGGATTTCACGCACCACCGGATCGTCCAGGCACACCACGGCCAGACCGTAGAACGGCAGGTTGTGCAGGAACTCGACGAAGGTCTTCTTCAGTTTGTTGAAGTCACCGTCGTAGGTCGCCATGTGATCGGCGTCGATGTTGGTGACCACGGCCACCAGCGGCTGCAGGTGCAGGAAACTCGCGTCACTTTCGTCGGCTTCGGCGATCAGGTAACGGCTGGTGCCGAGCTGGGCATTGGTGCCCGCGGCATTCAGACGGCCACCGATGACGAACGTCGGGTCCAGGCCACCGGCCGCGAACACCGAAGCGATCAGGCTGGTGGTGGTGGTTTTGCCATGGGTACCGGCGACGGCGATGCCGTGGCGATAGCGCATCAGCTCGGCCAGCATCTCGGCGCGCGGAACCACGGGAATACGCCGTTCCAGCGCAGTGGCCACTTCCGGGTTGGAGGTGTTCACGGCACTCGAGGTGACCAGCACATCGGCGTTCGCGGCGTTCTCGGCGCGGTGACCGATAAAGATGTGTGCGCCGAAGGATTCGAGGCGCTCGGTCACCGGTGAAGCCTTCAGGTCGGAACCGGACACTTGATAGCCCAGGTTCAGCAACACTTCAGCGATGCCGCACATGCCCACGCCGCCGATACCGACGAAGTGGATGCGACGGATGCGGCGCATTTCCGGTTGTGGCATGGCTTTCTGATGCTCAACCATGGGCCACCTCCAGACAGGTATCGACCACATTACGGGTGGCATCGGGTTTCGCCAGGCGACGTGCAGCGCTGGCCATATCGGTGAGTCGTTGTGGTTGCATCAGGACCTCTGTCAGGCGTGCGGCTAGATCCGCTGCGCCAGTCGTTCTTTGTGGCATCAGGAAGGCAGCGCCTTCACGGGCCAAATAATCGGCGTTGCGGGTCTGGTGATCGTCGATCGCGTGGGGCAAAGGCACCAGCATCGAGGGCAGACCGGCGGCGGCCAGTTCACTGATGGTCAATGCGCCTGCGCGACACACCACCAGGTCGGCCCAGCCATAGGCTTGGGCCATGTCTTTGATGAACGGCTGCACTTGCGCCTCGACGCCAGCCGCGCGATAGCGCTCTGCAGTCACTTCATCGTGGTTTTTGCCGGCCTGATGGAACACGTCCGGGCGCAGGTCGGGACTGACTTGCGACAGGGCTTCAGGCAGCAACTTGTTCAACGGTTCTGCGCCCAGGCTTCCGCCCAGGATCAGCAAACGCGCCTTGCGCCCTGCCATGGCAGGCCGCGGTGTGTCGAGGAACAGCTCGGTGCGCACCGGGTTACCGGTGGTCCGTCGGCTGTCCGACAGGGTAAAGGTGTCGGGGAACGCTTCACAGACTCGGGCGGCCAACGGCACCAGCAACCGATTGGCGGTACCGGCGACCGCGTTCTGTTCGTGAACGATCACCGGCACGCCGGCCAGTTTCGCCGCAACGCCACCAGGGCCGGTCACATAACCACCAAAGCCGACCACGCACACCGGCCGCAGCTGGCGAATGATCGCCCGCGCCTGCCAGACCGATTTGAGCAACATCAGCGGTGCCTTGAGCAGGGACAATTTGCCCTTGCCGCGCAGGCCGCTGGCGTTGATCCGATGGAGCTCGATGCCGGCCATCGGCACCAGGTCGTTCTCGATGCCGCGCGGCGTTCCGAGCCAATGCACGGTGTAACCGCGGGCCTGGAATTCGCGCGCGCAGGCCAATGCCGGGAACACATGGCCACCGGTGCCGCCCGCCATGATCAAGACGTTAGCGCCCATGGGTCGACTCCTCGGCGAAGTCGCTCTCATGGAACTCCATTTCTTCGCTGCCCAAATGGGTTCGACTCTCCCATTCGATGCGCAGCAACAAGCCGAGACAGGCACAGCAAATCACCAGCGAACTGCCGCCATAACTGAGGAATGGCAGGGTCAGGCCTTTGGTTGGCAACAGGCCGACGTTCACCCCGATGTTGATCAGGAACTGGCCAATCCACAGGAACGACAAGCCATACGCGATGTACGCGGCAAAGAACTGCTTGGCCTTCTCGGCCCAGTAGCCGATGTACATGCCACGGATACAGACGAACACAAACAACGCGACGGTGCACAGGGAACCGACGGCACCCAGCTCTTCGGCGAGGACCGAGAACACGAAGTCGGTGTGCGCTTCCGGCAGGTAGAACTGCTTCTGCACGCTGTTGCCCAGGCCAACGCCCAGCCATTCGCCGCGACCAAACGCGATCAACGCTTGTGACAATTGGTAGCCGGCGCCGAACTGGTCGGCCCACGGGTCGGCAAAGTTGGTCAGACGCGCCATCCGGTACGGCTGCACTTGAATCAGCAACACCACCGCCGCGACGGCCAGGACCACCATCAGGGAGAAACGGAACAGCCCGACGCCGCCGAGGAACAGCATGGCCGCCGCGGCGCCCATCATGACGACGGTGGCACCGAAGTCCGGCTCCATCAGCAGCAGGCCCGCCATCGGCAACAGCACGATGAACGGCTTGAAGAAACCCATCCAGCTTTCGCGCACCTCTTTCTGGCGACGCACCAGGTAACCGGCGAGGTAGATCACCACGAATACCTTGGCGATTTCGGACGGCTGGACGTTGAAGAAACTGAAGCCGATCCAGCGCATCGAACCGTTCACTTCACGGCCAATCCCCGGGACGATCACCATCACCAGCAAACCGAACGCACCGATCAGCATCAGCCAGCCGAGGCGTTGCCAGGTGGCGATCGGAATCATCATGGTGACGATGCAGGCACCCAGGCCGAGCACGACGTAGATCAGGTGGCGAATCATGTAATACAGGGCGCTGCCCGACTGCACGGCACCCACTTCGGTGGACGCCGAGGCGATCATGACCAGACCGAGGCCGAGCAGCGCCAGGCAACCGGCAAGCATCGGAAAGTCGAGGTCGATACCGCGCCCGGTGATCAGCGGCGAAGGATAGGGCTTGATGATATTTTTCAGGCTCATGCCAGATCCTCCACAGCGCGGACGAACTGGTGACCACGGTCTTCGTAATGCTTGAACATATCGAAGCTGGCGCAGGCCGGTGACAGCAGCACCGCGTCGCCCGGATGCGCAGCGGCGCGGCATTGCTCGACCGCTTCGACCAGCGAACCGACACGGATCAGCGGCACGGCGTCGCCAATGGCTTCGCCGATCTTGTCGGAGTCGCGCCCCATCAAGATGACGGCGCGGCAGTTGGCCGCCACCGGATCACGCAAATCCTTGAACTCGGCACCCTTGCCGTCGCCGCCGGCGATCAGCACGAGTTTGCCCTCGATGTCCGCACCGAGGCCTTCGATAGCGGCCAGTGCGGCGCCAACGTTGGTGGCTTTGGAATCGTTGTAGTAACTCACGCCGTCCAGATCACGCACCCACTGGCAGCGATGTTCGAGGCCGGCGAAGGTGCGCAGGCTTGACAGCATGGCGTCGAACGGCAGGCCGACCGCATGCCCCAGGGCCAATGCCGCGAGGGCGTTGGACTGGTTGTGCGCGCCGCGAATTTTCAGTTCACGCACCGGCATCAGGTTCTGGAATTCGAAGGCCAGGTATTTCTCGCCATCCTCTTCGCGGATACCGAACGCCTTGAAATCGGGTTGGCTCAAACCGAAAGTCCAGCACGGCTGACCCTCGCCCATCAGCGGACGGCTCAGGGCATCCTGACGGTTGACCACGAACTGCCTGGCGCCCCGGAAGATCCGGTGCTTGGCCAGGTGATAGGCCGGCAGACCGCTGTAACGGTCCATGTGGTCTTCGCTGACGTTGAGCACGGTCGCCACTTCGGCACCGAGGTGATCGGTGGTTTCAAGCTGGAAGCTCGACAGCTCCATCACGTACAGCTCGATAGCATCGTCGAGCAGGTCCAGCGCCGGCGTGCCGAGGTTGCCGCCGACGGCGACACGCTTGCCCGCCGCAGCAGCCATCTCGCCCACGAGAGTGGTGACGGTGCTTTTCGCGTTGGAACCGCTGATGGCCACGATCGGCGCCTTCGCGTTACGCGCGAACAGCTCGATGTCGCCGGACAACTTCACACCACGGGCCGCGGCGGCCTGCAGGGCCGGGGTCGCCAGGGCCAGGCCGGGGCTCACGTAGAGCTCGTCGGCACGGCAGAGGAATTCGACGTCCAGCTCGCCACAACGCACTTCCACGTGCGGATAGTCACGCTTGAGCGTGGCCAGTTCCGGTGGATTTTCCCGCGTATCGGCGACAGCAAACGACGTGCCCCGGTTCGCCAGGAAGCGAACCAGGGACATGCCGCTCTTGCCGAGGCCGACAACGATGCGGAAGTGGTCAGAAGCGATCAGAGACACTCGTTCTACCTCAGCTTCAGGGTGGCAAGGCCGACCAATACGAGAATCACGGTGATGATCCAGAAACGGACGATCACACGCGGCTCGGGCCAGCCCTTGAGTTCAAAGTGGTGGTGAATCGGTGCCATGCGGAACACACGGCGACCGGTCAGCTTAAAGGAGGCAACCTGAATGACGACTGACAGGGTTTCCATCACGAACACGCCGCCCATGATGAACAGGACGATTTCCTGACGGACGATCACGGCGATGGTGCCCAGGGCCGCGCCCAGCGCCAGCGCGCCGACGTCACCCATGAAGACTTGCGCCGGGTAGGTGTTGAACCAGAGGAAGCCAAGGCCCGCACCGATCAGCGCGCCGCAGAACACGATCAGTTCACCGGCGCCCGGCACGTAAGGGATCAGCAGGTATTCGGCGAATTTCACGTTACCCGACAGGTAGCAGAAAATCCCCAGGCCACCGCCCACCATCACGGTCGGCATGATCGCCAGGCCGTCGAGGCCGTCGGTCAGGTTGACCGCGTTGCTCGAACCGACGATGACGAAATAGGTCAGCACGATGAAACCCGCGCCCAGCGGAATGCTGTAGTCCTTGAGCATCGGCAGGATCAGCGTGGTTTCCACCGGCGTTGCAGCGGTCTTGTACAGGAAGATCGCTGCGGCCAGGCCGAACACCGACTGCCAGAAGTATTTCCAGCGGCTCGGAAGACCTTTGGAGTTTTTCTCGATCACCTTGCGATAGTCATCGACCCAGCCGATGGCACCGAACAGCAGGGTCACCAGCAGCACGACCCAGACATAGCGATTGCTCAGGTCAGCCCAGAGCAAGGTACTGACACCGATGGACGACAGGATCAGCGCGCCACCCATGGTCGGGGTGCCGGATTTCGACAGGTGCGATTGCGGACCATCGTTACGAACGGACTGGCCGATCTGACGGTTCTGCAGGGTGCGGATCATCCACGGGCCATAGCACAGCGACAAGACCAGCGCGGTCAGCACACCGAGAATCCCGCGCAGGGTCAGGTACTGGAAGACCGCGAAGCCTTTGTAGAACTGTTGCAGATACTCCGCTAGCAGCAGCAGCATTAATGTTTCTCCGGACTGGCCCCGCACAAAGCGGCGACGATGTTTTCCATCGCTGCGCTGCGCGAGCCCTTGATCAAAATGGTGGTGTTTGTGTCTTGCTCGGCGCCAAGGGCCTTGATCAGTTCAGCCTGGGTGCTGAAGTGAAAAGCCTGCTCGCCGAACGCGTTCACGGCGTGGGTCATCAGCGGACCCACGGCATAGAGCGCGGAAACCTTGCCACGGGCGTACGCGCCCACGTCGCGGTGACCCTGCTCCGCCCAGTCGCCGAGTTCGCCGATATCCCCGAGCACCAGAACGGTGCGGCCGGAAAAGCCGGCGAGTATATCAACGGCGGCGCACATGGAGGTGGGGTTCGCGTTGTACGTGTCATCGATTACGCGCATGCCATTGCTGGCCAGTTGCGCGACGGTGCGACCCTTGACCGGCTGCACCGCGCCAAGGCCCGTGGCAATGCCGAACAGCGACACGCCCAAGGCATGCGCGGCCGCAGCAGCGGCCATGGCGTTGGCCACGTTATGGGTGCCGAGCAGGTTCAATTGAACGCGCTCCACACCGTCGGGGCTGTGCAGGTTGAACGCCGGGCAGCCACGGGCATCGCGATCCAGGTCGCTGGCATGGAAGTCGGCGCTGACGTTGCTCAAGGCGAACGTCAGCACTTTGCGACCGGCGGCACGGGTCTTCCAGATGTCGAAGGCCTTGTCGTCAAGATTCAGAACGGCGACGCCATTGGCGTCCAGCCCTTCGATAATCTCGCCCTTGGCCTCGACGATTTTGTCCGGCCCGCCGAACTCGCCGACATGGGCGGTCCCGGCGTTGTTGAGCACGGCCACATGAGGCTTGGTCATGCCGACGGTGTAGGCAATTTCGCCGAGGCGCGAGGCACCGAGTTCGATCACGGCGGCGGTATGTTCCGGCGCGAGTTCGAGCAGGGTCAGCGGCACGCCGAGGTCATTGTTCAGGTTGCCACGGGTCGCCAGCACCGGACCACGAGTGCGCAGGATGCTCGCGAGCATTTCCTTGACCGTGGTCTTGCCGCTGGAACCGGTGATGGCGGCAACCGGATGGGTGAACGCCGCACGGTTCATCGCACCCAGTTGGCCCAAGGCCTGACGGGCATCCTTGACCACCAGTTGCGGCAAGGCGCTGTCGGCGACTTCGCGCTCGACCAAGGCACCCACGGCGCCTTTGTTGGCCACGTCGTTCAAATAATCATGGCCATCGAAACGCGGACCGGTCAGGGCAATGAACAGCTGCCCGGGCTTGATCGCACGGCTGTCGATGCTGACGCCATTAAATGTGGCATCGGCCACGTTCAATTGGCCATTCAAGGCCCCGGTCAGCTCGCTCAATTTCCAGTTCTTAAGCATGGGCCACCTCCCACGCGGTCAAGGCGTGATCAGCCTCGACCAGATCAGAGAAGTCATGGCGCTGGCCGTTGATTTCCTGATAGTCCTCGTGACCTTTGCCGGCCAGGACAATCACGTCATCCACCGAAGCGCCTGCAATTAGTTGGGCAATCGCCTTGCCACGGCCGGCAACGAAGGTGACTTTGTCCACATCGGTGAAACCGGCGCGGATGTCATCGAAGATCACGGCCGGGTCTTCGGTGCGCGGATTGTCATCGGTGACCAGCACGCCATCGGCCAGACGTTCGACCACTTCCGCCATCAGGGGACGCTTGCCGCGATCGCGATCGCCGCCGCAACCGAACAGGCACAACAACCGGCCTTTGGCGTGCGGACGCAGGGCCATCAACACTTTTTCCAGGGCATCCGGGGTATGGGCGTAATCGACCACCACCAACGGTTGCGTGCCGCCGCCGAGACGCTGCATGCGTCCGGCCGGGCCTTCGAGTTTTGGCAGGACCTTGAGGATTTCGTCCAGCGCGTAGTCGAGACCGAGCAAGGCGCCGACCGCGGCCAGTACGTTGCTGAGGTTGAAGCGGCCGAGCAAGGCGCTGCGCAGATGGTGCTCGCCCTGAGGCGTGACCAGCGTGGCGCGCACGCCTTCGTCGTCGAATTGCGCTTCGCGGCAGAACAGGTAGGCGCTGCTGTCGAGCAAACTGTAAGTAATGAGGCGCGACTCACGTTTTTCGGCGGCCAGTTGCCGGCCGAAATCGTCATCGAGGTTCACCACCCTGCACTTGAGATCGTTCCAGGCAAACAGCTTGGCCTTGGCTTCGCCGTAGGCTTGCATGGTGCCGTGGTAATCCAGGTGATCGCGGGACAGGTTGGTCATCACCGCCACATTGAACGCCAGCGCGGTAACGCGGCCTTGATCCAGGCCATGGGACGATACTTCCATGGCCACGGCCTTGGCACCGGCCTTTTTCAGGTCGGCCAGGGTCGCTTGCACCGCGATCGGGTTCGGCGTGGTGTGCAGGCCGCTTTCCAGTGCGCCGTAGAAACCGGAGCCCAGCGTGCCGACGATGCCGCAATGCTGGCCGAGCAAATCCAGGGCTTGAGCCACCAGTTGGGTCACGCTGGTCTTGCCGTTGGTGCCGGTCACGCCGACCAGATTCAAGTGGCGGCTCGGGTCACCGTAAAAACGCCCGGCAATATCCGACAGTTGCGCAGCCAGGCCTTTGACCGGAATCAGCGGCACATCGGTGATCGGCAACACGGTCGCGCCTTCCACTTCATAAGCCACTGCCGCCGCACCGCGCTGCAAGGCGTCGGCAATGTGCGCGCGACCGTCGAAGCGGCCACCCGGGACGGCAAGAAACAGATCGCCCGCCCGCACGTTACGGCTGTCGAGGGCCAATTCACGGATCAACAGATCGCGGCCAGCGTGGGCGAAAATCTTGTTCAGGCTAAGAGACATCAGCCGCGCCCTCCATTGGCTTTCAGTGGAACGACCGGGGCTGCGTTGGCCTGTTGCGTCGGCGGCAGGTTGTCCGGCGTGATGTTCATCAGGCGCAAGGTCCCGGACATCACTTTGCTGAACACCGGCGCCGACACCAGACCACCAAAGTAGCCAGCCTTGCTCGGTTCGTCGATCACCACCACGATGGCATAACGCGGATCGCTCATCGGGCCGAAACCGGCGAACAGCGAGCGGTACGAGTTTTCGGCATAGCCCTTGGTACCCACCGATGTTTTACGCGCAGTACCCGACTTGCCGGCCACGTGATACGCCGGCACCTGTGCACGGAATACTCCGCGCGGGGCCTCGATCACCTGGGTCAGCATGCCTTGCATGGTTTTCGCGACCGCTTCCGGCAGCACTTGCGTGGTTTGCGGTGCCTTGTCGGTTTTGATCAGGGTCAGCGGCGCGAGGCGACCGTTGTTGGCCAGGGCCGAGAAGGCGTGGACCAACTGGATCGCGGTCACGGAAATGCCATAGCCATAGGACAGCGTGGCGGTTTCGGCCTTGCGCCATTCGCGGTAGTTCGGCAGGTTGCCCACGCGCTCGCCCGGGAAGCCGAGGCCGGTGTCCTGGCCGAGGCCGACCTTCTGCGCGAGGCGGAAAATGGTTTCGCCGCCGATATCGAACGCGACCTTGCTCATGCCGACGTTACTGGAATTGATCAGAATGCCGGTCAGGTCGAGCACCGGACCTTCAGTCTTGGACACGTCCTTGATGGTGTACTTGCCAATCTGCAAGGAGCCCGGGTACACCTCGACGGTGTCGCTCGGTTTCCAGCGGCCGGTCTCGATCGCGGCGCTCATCGAGATCGCTTTCATCGTCGAACCCGGCTCGAACACGTCGATCATTGCGCGGTTACGCATCATCGCCGGCTGCAGGTTGCGCCGGTTGTTCGGGTTGTAGGTCGGCTGGTTGACCATGGCGAGGATCTCGCCGGTCTTCACGTCCATGATCACGAGGCTGCCGGCCTTGGCACCGTTTTCGATGATCGCGTTACGCAGCTCGCGGTTGGCCAGGTATTGCAGACGCAGGTCAATGGACAACGCCAAGGGCTTGCCGGCCTTGGCGTTTTTGGTCACCTGAACATCTTTGATAAGTCGTCCGCGCCGGTCCTTGATGACCTGCCGCTTGCCGGGCACACCGGCGAGCCATTCGTCATAGGCCAGTTCGACCCCTTCACGACCATGGTCGTCGATGTCGGTAAAGCCAACCATGTGCGCCGTCACTTCGCCGGCGGGATAGAAGCGGCGGAATTCTTCGATGCCGTAGACGCCCGGTACTTTCAGGTCGAGCACGGACTGGCCTTGCTCGGGGGTCAGCCCGCGCACCAGGTAAATGAATTCTTTGTTGGCCTGGGCTTCGAGACGTTCAGCCAGGGCTTTCGGATCCTGCCCCAAGGCGGCGGCCAGTGCCGGCCACTTCTCTTTAGCCAGCTGCATTTCCTTGGCGTTGGCCCACAGGGTGGTGACCGGGGTACTGACGGCCAAAGGCTCGCCGTTACGGTCGGTGATCAGGCCACGGTGCGCCGGAATAGGAATGTGACGAACACTGCGCGCATCGCCCTGGCCTTTGAGGAAGGCACGGTCGACGACTTGCAGGTCGATGATTCGCCAGCAGATCGCCGCCACCATGACGCCAAGCAAACCCAGAACCAGGCGGAATCGCCATGGGAAGAGCGCGCCTTCGAGTTTCATCATGGCGCCACCATCTTCACGTCAGCGGCACCGGGAATGTGCATCTTCAGTTGTTCAGTAGCCAGGACTTCGATACGGCTGTGGGCGGTCCAGGTGCTCTGCTCGAGAATCAAGCGACCCCACTCGGCCTGCGCCTTGTCGCGCACGCTCAATTCGTTGTACAGCGAGTTCAACAACTGGCGGTTCCAGTGGGCGCTGTACGAAACGCCGATGGCCGATACGAGCACGGCAACAAACAGCAGCAGCATGAAAAAGCTTCCGCCGGGAAGTGGCTTGGCGAAAAGCTTGCTCACCGCAGCTTCTCCGCGACGCGCATGACGGCGCTACGGGAACGCGGGTTGGCTTTGAGTTCGGCCTCGGAGGCGGACTGCGCTTTGCCATGGACTTTGATTTTCGGTTCGAACGCGACGTGGCGAACCGGCAGGTTGCGCGGCAGGTTGTCGGCTTCGCCTTTCACCAGCTTGCGCATGAACAGTTTGACGATACGGTCTTCCAGGGAATGGAAGCTGATGACCACCAGCCGACCGCCGATTTCCAGGCTTTCCAGTGCGGCTTCGAGACCGGCTTCCAGATCGCCCAGTTCGTTGTTGACGTGAATACGCAGGCCCTGGAACGCACGGGTCGCCGGGTTCTTGCCCTTCTCCCACGCCGGGTTGGCGACTTTCAAAACTTCAGCCAGGTCGCCGGTGCGTTCGAACGGCTTGATGTCGCGGCGCTCGGCCACGGCACGGGCCATGCGCCCGGAGAAACGTTCCTCGCCATATTCCTTGAACACCCGGGCGATCTCTTCCACCGGCGCGGTGTTGACGAATTCGGCTGCACTGATCCCGCGGGACGGGTCCATGCGCATGTCCAGCGGACCGTCGTTGAGGAAACTGAAACCGCGCTCAGGGTCGTCGAGCTGCGGCGAGGACACGCCGAGGTCGAGCAAAACGCCGCTGACCTTGCCGGCCAGACCGCGTTCGGCGACTTCCGAACCGAGCTCGGCAAAGCTGCGCTGCACAACGACAAAGCGGCCGTCTTCGGCCGCTAGCGTCTGCCCGGTGGCAATCGCTTGAGGATCCTTGTCGAATCCGAGCAACCGACCGTCGGGACCGAGCTGACTGAGGATCAACCGGCTGTGCCCGCCGCGCCCGAACGTGCCATCCAGATAGCAGCCATCAGGACGTACGGCGAGAGCCTCGACGGCTTCGTCAAGCAGTACGGTGATGTGGTTAAAGCCGCTATCAATAGTCACAGGATCAAATCACGCAGTTCATCAGGCATCGCGCCCGGTTGTTGAATAGCAGCCAGGTCAGCGGCAGAAACCGCATTCCAGGCATCCTCGTCCCATAACTGGAACTTGTTCAGTTGGCCTACCAGCATTGCGCGCTTATCCAACTTGGCATATTCGCGAAGACGCGGCGGAACCAGGAAACGACCACTGCCATCGAGCTCGAGGTCGACGGCATTACCAATCAGTAAACGTTGCAGGCGGCGGTTCTCTTCGCGAAGCGAAGGCAGTGCGCGCAGTTTGGTTTCAATAATTTCCCACTCATCGAGGGGGTAAACACACAAACACGGATCAACGGCATCAATTGTGACGATCAACTGACCGGAACTACGCGAAACGAGCTCGTCACGGTACCGGCTCGGCATGGCGAGACGGCCCTTTGCGTCGAGACTGATAGCGTTAGCTCCGCGAAACACGTCAGCGTTTCTCCAAATATTAGCGTTTTGCGCTCAAAAAACCCACTTCGTGCCACTTTCCGCCACTTGCGCACACTATAGGAATGCGGCCACCGCACCGTCAAGGCGCGGAGCAAAGGAAAACCCTTACAGAACTGAGATTTAGGAGCGTATCCGGAGGGGTAACCAGAATCTGACAGACGAATCCGACCAATAACTCGAACAAGCACAGGAAACTGCGTCCGGAAGTTAAAGTGATTTATTAAGAGTAAGATTTTTTCGGTATTACAAAGGAGGTTCTGTGACTGATTTTACAAGGAGGGAAACTGCCATTACGAACGCCCTGTTCAATGCTTCAAACAAGGAGGAGAAAAAGGTGGAGAGTCGATCTGTAAGCCGGGTTCTGTCTTGAACAGTCATTCGTCTACGATGGCCATCACTGGACATCTTTAGCAACCTACCCGGTCCCAGCGCGGGCCACGCCTTGGGACCCTATTTGGTCTTGCTCCAAGTGGGGTTTACCTAGCCACGAACTGTTGCCAGACGTGCGGTGCGCTCTTACCGCACCTTTTCACCCTTACCGGCGCCGAAGCGCTTAGGCGGTTATTTTCTGTGGCACTTTCCGTAGGCTCACGCCTCCCAGGCATTACCTGGCACTTCGCCCTATGGAGCCCGGACTTTCCTCCCCCCCCTAATTTTCATAGAGGGCAGCGACTGTCCGATCGACTCTCCGCCGCGAAGGTTAACGGCAGAGCGCTTGAAGAACAAGCGCTAAACGCCTTAAGCCGCTGTTGCACGTCGGGTTTTATTCGCCCTTCTGCTTATCCAGCGCAACTTGATAAAGCACATTCTTGCGCTCACCGGTAATTTGCGCAGCCAACGCCGCGGCACGTTTGAGCGGCATCTCTTCCAGCAGCAAGTTGAGGATGCGCATCGCTTCACTGCTGACCGCGTCTTCCGTCTCGGGCGCCGACCAGCCGGCGACCAGGACCACGCACTCGCCGCGCTGTTGATTGCTGTCCGACTCGACGAACTCGCGCAACTCGGCCAATGGCAGGCCCTTGAGGGTTTCAAAGGTTTTGGTCAGTTCCCGTGCCAGCAACGCCGGACGCTCAGGACCGAAGACCAGCTCCATGTCTTGCAGGCATTCCAGGATACGGTGCGGCGCTTCATAAAAAATCAACGTGCGCGGCTCTTCCTTTACCAGCTCCAGACGCGCACGCCGACCGACGGCCTTGGCCGGCAGGAAGCCTTCGAAGATAAAACGGTCGGACGGCAGGCCCGCTGCCGACAATGCCGCGATCAATGCACAGGCGCCAGGAACCGGCACCACATTGATACCCGCCGCGCGCGCCTGGCGGACCAAGTGATAACCCGGATCGGAAATCAGCGGCGTCCCGGCATCGGAGATCAGCGCCACGTCGTCGCCAGCCAGCAGGCGAGTAATAAACCGGCTACCTTCATCCCGTTCATTATGTTCATGGCAGGCCGCCAACGGCGTGGGAATGCCGAAATGCTGCATCAAGCGCTGGGAGTGGCGGGTGTCTTCGGCGGCGATCAAGGCCACCTCGCGCAGGATTTTCAGCGCTCGTGCACTGATATCGTCCAGGTTGCCGATGGGCGTCGCCACCACATAAAGCGAGCCAGCAGCGGAATTCAAAGCACCTGGAGCAGTCAAAGCGCACACCTCATGATCGGTAAAAGCCGACATTGTAGCGCGTGGCGATGCTTTCGATACGCGCAAGCAAGGCCGGTTTTTTCAGCCCTTTGTGCAGCGCTGCAACATTTGCACGAGCTAAATTGATCGATTCACGCCAGTAACATCGCGCCCCGGCCAGTGCTTGGGTACAATTCCACGCTAATTTGATCGAGTATCAGGAACACTACATGATCGCTTGCCTGCGGCTGTTCACTGCCCTCTGCCTCGCTGCGTTGCTGGCCGCTTGCGCCAGCTCGCCCTCTTCCAGCCTTGGCGAACTTCCACGGACCCCGGATGCCAGTATCGAGCAACTGCTCGATCAAGCCGCCAAAGCCAAAACGCCAGAACAAGCCGCGCTCCTTCGCCTGAGCGCCGCCGACCTCGCTTATCACCAGGGCAATGCCGGTCAATCCGCGCAAATCCTGCAACAAGTGCCGGTCGAACAGCTCAAGCCCGGCCAACAAGTCTTCGCCAGTACCTTGGCCGCTGAACTGGCCATGGTCCGCAATCAACCGAAAGCCGCGCTAACCGCCTTGAGCCATCCGAGCCTGCAACGCCTGGGCGAGCTGCCAGTCGAGCAACAGGTTCGCACCGGCACCGTGCACGCTCGCGCCCTTGAGGCCGATGGCCAGACCCTCGCAGCAGCGCGCGAACGCATTTTCATCGCGCCAATGCTCAGCGGTGATGCGGCAGCCAAAAACCATGAAGCGATCTGGACCTTGGTCGCTTCGCTGCCAACCGATCAACTGCAACCGACCACCAACGACGACCTCGGTGGCTGGATGGGCCTGGCGCTGGCCGTGAAAACCGCCGGCACCCTGGAACAGCAGCAAGCCGCGATTGACAACTGGCGCGCCCAGAACCCGAAACACCCGGCCGCCATCCAGCTGCCGTTGCCATTGACCAAACTCAAGGAACTGGCCAGCCAGCCCCTGGGCAAGATCGCCCTGCTGCTGCCGCAGGACGGCCCGCTGGCATCGGTCGGCAAAGCGCTGCGCGAAGGCTTCATCGCCGCTCACTACCAGGCCCAACAGGCCGGTCAGAAGCCGCCAGCCATCGAGTTCTATGACAGCTCGCGCCTGACCTCGATGGACGAGTTCTATCGCAAGGCTCAAGCCGATGGCGTGCAACTGGTCGTCGGTCCGCTGGAGAAGCCACTGGTCAAACAACTCAGCGCTCGCCCGCAACTGCCGATCACCACCCTGGCGCTGAACTACAGCGAAGGCGAACAAGGTCCGGCGCAGCTGTTCCAGTTCGGTCTGGCCGCAGAAGACGAAGCCCGCGAAGTGTCCCGTCGCGCCCGCGCCGATGGCCTGCATCGCGCCGCGATCATGGTGCCGAAAGGCGAATGGGGCGACCGCGTCCTCCGGGCGTTCAGCCAGGACTGGCAAGCCAACGGCGGCACCGTCGTCGCCACCGAACGGGTTGATCAGCCGGTGCAACTGGCCCAGCAGATTGCCGACATGTTCCAGCTGCGCCAGAGCGAAGGCCGCGCCAAGAGCCTGCAAAGCACGGTGGGTTCGCAAGTCGCCGCCCAGCCGTCGCGTCGCCAGGACATCGAGTTCATCTTCCTCGCCGCCACGCCTCAGCAAGCCCAACAGATCAAGCCGACCCTGAACTTCCAGTACGCGGGTGACGTGCCGGTTTACGCCACGTCCCATGTGTTCAGTGCCAGCGGCGACGTCAACCAGTACAACGACATGAACGGCATTCGCTTCTGCGAAACCCCATGGTTGCTGGATGCCAACGATCCGCTGCGCAAGCAAGTGACTGCGCAATGGCCGCAAGCGGGCGGCAGCCTGGGCCGCTTGTATGCGATGGGCGTCGACGCTTACCGCCTGGCGCCGCGCCTGGGGCAACTCAAGGCCTTGCCGGACAGCCGCATCGAAGGCCAATCGGGCAGCCTGGGGATGAGCCAGAACCAACGCGTCGTACGCCAGTTGCCATGGGCACAGTTCGTCAACGGTCAGGTTCAACGCCTGCCGGACACCCCGCACTGATGCCGGACAGGTCACGCCAGCAAAGCGGTAAAGATGCCGAGCGCCATGCGCTCGAGCATCTGCAACGACAGGGTCTGCGCCTGCTGGCGCAGAACTGGTTATGTAAACGGGGCGAGCTTGATCTGGTCATGCTTGATGGCGATACAGTAGTATTCGTTGAAGTTCGCTACAGAAAAAACACTCAATGGGGTGGCGCGCTCGCTAGCATCGATGAGCGCAAACGGCAGAAACTGATATTTGCCGCGCAGTATTTTCTTCAGCGCGAGTCGCGTTGGGCCAATTCCCCTTGCCGTTTCGACGTGGTTGCCATCGACAGCGACCACGATCAGTTGAACTGGCTGAAGAATGCCTTCGACAGCTGATCGCGTGCGTCCCGAACCGGACACTTCCACCCGACAATTTTGCTCTTTGCGTTGCGGGCTGCACATTCATGTGCCCAGTAGCCGCGCTAATTAAGGTCACACAGATGGACATGCAATCCCGAATTCGCCAGCTTTTTCAGGCCAGTATCGACACCAAGCAAATGGCGATGGACGTACTTGCACCGCACATCGAGCAAGCCAGCCAGGTCATGGTCAACGCCCTGCTCAACGAGGGCAAAATGCTGTCCTGCGGGAACGGCGGCTCTGCCGGCGACGCCCAGCACTTCTCATCCGAGCTGCTCAACCGCTTCGAGCGCGAGCGTCCGAGCCTGCCGGCCATCGCACTGACCACCGACAGCTCGACGATCACCTCGATCGCCAACGACTACAGCTACAACGAAATCTTTTCCAAACAGATCCGCGCCCTTGGCCAGCCGGGCGATGTCTTGCTGGCGATTTCCACCAGCGGCAACTCGGCCAACATAATTCAGGCGATCCAGGCCGCACATGATCGCGAAATGATTGTCGTAGCATTGACGGGACGTGATGGCGGCGGCATGGCGTCGCTGCTATTACCCGAGGACGTCGAGATTCGCGTACCGGCCAACGTCACTGCACGTATTCAGGAAGTCCACCTGCTGGCGATCCATTGCCTTTGCGACTTGATCGACAGCCAACTGTTCGGGAGTGAAGAATGACCCCTAATCGCTTAGGCCTTCTGGCCTTGACCCTGTGCCTTGGCATCAGCGGCTGCACCTCGGTGGTTAACGCCAGCCGTGAAGCGCCGATCGATGATGACCGCGGCACGCGTACCTTGGGCAGCAAGATCGACGACTCACTGATCGACACCAAGGTGGGTGTGAACATTGCCAAGGCCGATCCGGCCCTGGATAACGATTCGCACATCGTCGTTACCAGCTACAACGGTATCGTGCTGCTCGCCGGACAAACTCCGCGTGAAGACCTGAAGGCCAAGGCCGAGCAAGCCGCCGCCGCCGTTCAGCGCGTGAAGAAGGTGCACAACGAACTTCAGGTGCTGCCACCATCGGGCTTCCTCGCCCGCCAGAATGACACCTGGCTGACTTCCAAGATCAAGACCCAGATGCTCACCGACCCGAGCATCCCGGGCACGCGCATCAAGGTGGTCACTGAGAACGGCATCGTCTATCTGCTGGGCTTGTTGACCAAGCAGGAAGCGGCCCAGGCCACCAACCTGGTGCAAGGCGTTTCCGGGGTACAAAAGATTGTGAAGCTGTTCGAATACATCGACTGAACACGGTCCCTGCCCCCCCCCTGTAGGAGCGAGCATGCTCGCGATGGTAGCCCAGACACCGCGGGCATCCAGATAGCCAGCGTTATCGTTGACGACCATCGCGAACATGCTCGCTCCTACAGGGAGCAGGCACAAAAAAAGGCGATCCTTTCGGATCGCCTTTTTTATTACTTCACCACTTTCAAACTGGGTCGACCGCTGGGTCGCGGCGGTTCGCTATCGGGTGGCGGAACATCATCATCCGGCTCGATCTCGTCCTCGTCTTCCATAGGCGATTCCAGATCGAACACCATGCCCTGCCCATTCTCCCGAGCGTAGATGCCCAGGATCGAAGCGATAGGCACGTACAGGGTGTGCGGCACACCACCGAAGCGCCCTTCGAAGCTGACCGCTTCGTTGTCCATGTGCAGATGACGCACGGCGGCCGGCGATACGTTCAGGACAATCTGTCCGTCACTGGCGAAACCTTGTGGCACCTGCACCGACGGATATTCGGAATTGACCAGCATGTGCGGGGTGCAATCGTTATCCACAATCCACTCGTAGAGCGCGCGGACCAGATAAGGTCGACTGGAGTTCATAGCGGCTCCTTAAGCCTTAGCGCATATCGCGTTCGACGCCAGACAGACTCGCCTGGAAAGCCTCACGCGCAAACGAGCGCTCCATATAATCAAGCAGCGGCTTGGCTGGCCGCGGCAGTTCAATACCCAGAATCGGCAAGCGCCAGAGTATTGGTAATAGGCAGCAATCCACCAGACTTTGTTCCTCGCTGAGGAAAAACGGCTTGTCGGCGAACAACGGCGACACACCGGTCAGGCTTTCGCGCAGCTCTTTACGAGCAACGACACGGGCTGCTTCCTTGCTCCGGGGATCCAGGATCAGATCCACCAGGCCACACCAGTCACGCTGAATACGATGAATCAGCAGACGGCTATTGGCACGCGCCACTGGATAAACCGGCAGCAAAGGCGGATGCGGGTAACGCTCATCCAGATATTCCATCACCACGGTCGACTCCCACAACGCCAGGTCACGATCGACCAGGGTAGGCAGGCTTCCGTAAGGGTTCACCTCAATCAGTTTAGGCGGCTGGCGGCCAGCTTCCACGTAAATGATCTCGGCGCTTACACCCTTCTCTGCAAGTACGATGCGCACTCGGTGGGAATAGTGGTCGGCGGGGTCGGAGTAACAGGCCAACCGATTGGTCACGCCCATGGCGGTCCTCCTCGCTTGTTGAAATTATCGGAAGCGGAAAAACGAGCGCGCCCAGAGGGCGTCTCCCGTAACGCCTGAATGATCAGGCTCGTTACACGTTCAGAGACGCCCTTGGGCGCGCGCGATTAACAGCAATTGCTTGAAACTTAATCAGTGCACATCTTTCCAGTATTCGCGCTTCAGCAGATAAGCGAATACGAAGAAGAACGCCAGGTACAGCAGGACGTAGGTACCAATGCGCTGATGTTGCAACTTAACCGGGTTAGCCGAGTAAGCGAGGAAGGTTACCAGATTCTTGACCTTCTCATCGAACTGCTCTTCGGTCAGGGCACCGCTTTTCGGCACGATGGTCATCTGATCGCACGCTTCATGAGTCAGCGCGGTACCGGTCAGCGGATCATATTGCTTCTTGCCGTCTTCGACGATCTGCACCTGTTTGCAACCGATGACCTGGCGACCTTGCAGGCCCACCAGAACGTTTGGCATGCCGACGTTCGGGAAGACCTTGTTGTTCACACCCCAAGGGCGCGACGGGTCTTCGTAGAACGACTTCAGGTAGCCATAAAGCCAGTCGGTGCCACGAACACGGGCCACCAGGGTCAGGTCAGGCGGCGCGGCACCGAACCAGGTCTTGGCGTCAGCCGGCTGCATGCCGATGCTCATGTGGTCGCCGATCTTGGCCCCGGTGAACACCAGCTTCGACAGCATCAGGTCATGGGGAATACCCAGGTCGTCGGCCACGCGCTCGTAGCGCTGGAACTTGGCGCTGTGGCAGCCCATGCAGTAGTTGGCGAAGGTACGTGCGCCATCCTGCATGGCAGCCTTGTCGGAAACGTCGATATCGACCTTTTCCAGTTCTGGACCACCGTGTTCAGCCGCGAAGGACAGGACAGGCAAAGCAGCAAGAATCAGTACAGCAAATAGCTTTTTCATCAGCCAGTCACCCTTTCCGGAACCGGTTTGGTCTTCTCGAGCCTGGTGTAGAACGGCATCAGAATGAAGTAGGCGAAGTACAGGAACGTACACACCTGCGACAGCAACGTCCGCTCAGGAGTTGGAGCCAGTACGCCCAGTACACCCAGGATCACGAACGAGATGCAGAACACCCAGAGCCAGATCTTGCTCAACCAGCCCTTGTAGCGCATCGACTTGACCGGACTACGGTCGAGCCATGGCAGGACGAACAGGACAGCGATGGCCGCACCCATGGCGATAACGCCCAGGAGCTTGTCCGGAACCGCGCGCAAGATCGCGTAGAACGGGGTGAAGTACCAGACCGGGGCAATGTGTTCAGGGGTCTTGAAGGCGTTCGCCACTTCAAAGTTCGGCTTCTCGAGGAAATAGCCGCCCATTTCCGGGAAGAAGAACACGATGGAGCAGAAGATGAACAGGAACACCACCACGCCGACGATATCTTTCACGGTGTAGTACGGGTGGAAAGCAATGCCGTCCAGCGGTACGCCGTTTTCGTCTTTGTGTTTCTTGATGTCCACGCCGTCCGGGTTGTTCGAGCCGACCTCGTGCAGCGCCAGAACGTGCAGCACCACCAGACCGAGAATCACGATCGGCAAGGCCACCACGTGCAAGGCGAAGAAGCGGTTCAGGGTAATACCCGAAATCAGGTAGTCACCACGGATCCACTGGGTCAGGTCGTTACCGATGACCGGGATCGCACCGAACAGCGAGATGATCACCTGGGCGCCCCAGTAGGACATCTGGCCCCACGGCAGCAGATAGCCCATGAAGGCTTCCGCCATCAGCGCCAGATAGATCAGCATGCCGAAGACCCACACCAGCTCACGCGGTTTCTGGTACGAACCGTAGAGCAGGCCGCGGAACATGTGCAGATAGACCACGATGAAGAACGCCGAAGCGCCGGTGGAGTGCAGCAGACGCAGGATCGAGCCGTACTCGACGTCGCGCATGATGTATTCGACGGAGGCAAAGGCTTCTTCCGCCGACGGGGTGTAGCTCATGGTCAGCCAGACACCGGTGACGATCTGGTTGACCAGAACGAGCAGCGCGAGGGAACCAAAGAAATAGAAGAAGTTGAAGTTCTTCGGGGCGTAGTACTTGCTGAGATGGTCTTCCCACATTTTGGTCGCGGGAAAGCGCGCATCAACCCAATCCATGAACTTGCTCATCACGCTTTCTCCGTATCGACGCCAATGACAATGATGTCATCGGTCTCATAGGAATGCGGGGGAACTGGCAGGTTCAAAGGCGCAGGTTGCGACTTGTAGACGCGGCCAGCCAAATCGTAGTGGGAGCCGTGGCAAGGGCAGAAATAACCACCTACCCAATCCTTGCCCAGATCCGCAGGTGCCACTTCTGGGCGGAAGGTCGGCGAGCAACCGAGGTGTGTGCAGATACCGATCAGCAGCAGAACCTCTGGCTTGATCGATCGTGTTTCCGGGTCGACATACGTCGGTTGAGTCGAGTTCTTGGAGGTCGGGTCAGACAACTGGCCCTCGATCTTTTTCAGATTCCCCAGGATTTCCTCGGTACGGCGGACGATGAACACCGGCTGACCGCGCCACTCAGCAATCATCTGCTGGCCTGGTTCGATTTTGCTGACATTCACTTTCACCGGTGCACCTGCGGCTTTCGCCTTGGCACTGGGAAACCATGACCCCACGAACGGGACCGCAGCCCCCACCGCTCCTGCAGCACCCACCACGGATGTGGCTGCTACCAAGAAGCGACGCCGGCCTGCATTCACGCCGTCATTGCTCATTCAGTCCTCTCCCATCAGCTTTGTGGCCTGTTAAATCAGGCATCTACTAAGTAAATCTATGTACTTATAAAAATTTTGCCGAATGGTAATGAAAAGCCCCAATTCTGACAAGGTAATTACCGAAGGGCCCCACTGCCAAGCCTTGCAGTATAGGGCCTCTACGGCTGTGGCAAGTTGTCACAGAGCAATTCTTTAATAAATCGCGCGCATAAAAAAACGCCCAGCTCCGTGAGGAAACTGGGCGTTCTTTTTTGAACGAGAAAGCGAATTAACGCTTCGAGTACTGCGGACGCTTACGCGCTTTACGCAGACCGACTTTCTTACGTTCAACTTCACGAGCGTCGCGAGTAACGAAGCCAGCTTTGCGCAGAGCGCCACGCAGGGTTTCGTCGTAGTCCATCAGAGCGCGAGTGATACCGTGGCGGATTGCGCCAGCTTGACCACTTACACCACCGCCGATCACGGTGACGTAGATGTCGAACTTCTCGACAGTCTCAGTCAATTCCAGCGGCTGACGAACTACCATGCGGGCAGTTTCGCGGCCGAAGAAATTATCCAGCGAACGGTTGTTGATGGAGATGTTACCAGTGCCCGGACGCAGGAAAACGCGTGCGGTTGCGGTCTTGCGACGGCCAGTGCCGTAATTTTGAGTCGCCGACATAATGAACTATTCCGTTAAAACTTCAGTTCTTGGGGCTGCTGAGCAGTATGAGGGTGTACAGCGCCCGCATAGACTTTCAGCTTACGATACATGTCGCGACCCAGCGGGTTCTTAGGCAGCATGCCTTTGACCGCGGTCTCGATCACGCGCTCAGGGGCTTTAGCGATCAGCTTTTCGAAGTTGATCGACTTGATGCCGCCCGGGAAACCGGAGTGGGAGTAGTAGATTTTGTCGGTGGTTTTAGCACCGGTTACACGAATCTGCTCGGCATTGATAACGACGATGTAGTCGCCGGTGTCAACGTGAGGAGTGTACTCAGCTTTATGCTTGCCACGCAGACGGCTCGCGATTTCGGTGGCCAGACGACCCAGGGTCTGACCTGCAGCGTCGACGACAAACCAGTCGCGCTGTACTGTTTCCGGTTTAGCAGTAAAAGTTTTCATTCTTTATAGCCTCAGGGGCCGCCCTGTAAATTAGACGGCGGATCTTACTGAATAGTGCGTACTTTGACAAGTCAAAGGCAGCCGGATACAGACGCTTTCGGGGGCTCGGGTCGGCGCGTCCGTTCAACGGCAAGATTCTTCGGCGGCGGCGCATCACTTCCACTGCAGAAAGAGGTGCGCAATTATGCAGATTGCGAAAAATATTTCAACCTGCTTTTATGATTGTTTTGCCCAAGGAGCACCCGATGGACTATCGCCAGCTAGGCCGAACCAATCTGAACGTGAGCGCCATCTGCCTCGGAACCATGACCTGGGGCGAGCAAAACAGCGAAGCTGAAGCCTTCGCCCAGATTGAACGGGCCAAAAGCGCCGGGATCAATTTCATCGACACCGCCGAGATGTACCCGGTGCCGCCCAAGGCCGAAACCTACGCCACCACCGAGCGTTACATCGGCAACTACTTCAAAAGCCGCGGCGATCGCGCCGACTGGATCCTGGCCAGCAAGATCGCCGGCCCCGGCAACACCATCGACTACATCCGCGATAAAAACCTGCGGCACAACCGCCAGCACATCACCGAAGCCGTGGACGCGAGCCTCAAGCGCCTGCAGACCGACTACATCGACCTCTACCAGTTGCACTGGCCGGAGCGCAGCACCAACTTCTTCGGCCAGCTCGGCTACAAGCACCAGACCGAAGCCAACCTGACGCCGCTGGAAGACACCCTGGAAGCACTGGACGAACAGGTCAGGGCCGGCAAGATCCGTCACATCGGCCTGTCCAACGAAACACCGTGGGGCACCATGCGTTTCCTGGCGCTGGCCGAAGCCCGGGGCTGGTCACGCGCGGTATCGATCCAGAACCCGTACAACCTGCTGAACCGCAGCTTCGAGGTTGGCCTGGCGGAAATCGCCATCCGCGAACAGTGCGGCCTGCTCGCCTATTCGCCGCTGGCGTTCGGTTTCCTGTCGGGCAAGTACGAAGGTGGCGCTCGTCCGCCGAAAGGTCGTCTGAGCCTCTACAGCCGCTTCAGCCGCTATTTCAATCCACAGTCGGAAGCCGCGTGCAGCCGCTATGTGGCATTGGCCCGGGAACACGGGCTTGATCCGGCGCAGATGGCGCTGGCGTTTGTCACGCAGCAGCCGTTCGTGACCAGCAACATCATCGGCGCGACGACGCTGGAGCAACTGGACAGCAACATCGCCAGCTTCGAGCTGAAACTTTCCGATGAAGTGCTGGCGGGGATCGAGGCGATTCACAAGGATCATCCGAATCCGGCGCCTTGATTGTTCCTGAAATCCCGTCGCGGGCAAGCCCGCTCCTGCAGTGGATTGGTATCGAGCCGGAATCCTGAGCTCGCCATAGATCCCGGTGGGAGCTGGCCTGCCAGCGATGAGGCCATCACCTCCAACATCGATGATGATTGACCCACCGCTATCGCGAGCAAGCCCGCTGCCACAAGGATGTGTGGCGCGCCTGAATCTGAGCGCACCACAATTCCCAGTGGGAGCGGGCTTGCCCGCGAAGAGGCCCGCGCAGACGCCGAGAAATCAAAGGGACCGCGCAATAATCTCCTTCATGATTTCATTGGTGCCCGCATAAATCCGCTGCACCCGCGCATCCGCCCAGGCCCGGGCAATCGGGTACTCCCACATGAACCCATAGCCGCCATGCAATTGCACGCACTCGTCGAGCACCTTGCATTGCAGGTCGGTCCCCCAATACTTGGCCATCGCTGCAGTCGGCACATCGAGCTTGCCTTGCAGGTGCAATTCCAGGCAGCGATCGACGAAAACCCGGCCAATCTGAATCTCGGTGGCCATCTCCGCCAGCTTGAATCGGGTGTTCTGGAAGTCGGCAATCGCCTTGCCGAACGCCTTGCGCTCGCGGGTATATTCCAGCGTCCATTGCAGCGCGGCTTCCGCCGACGCCAGCCCGCCGATGGCGACCGTCAGGCGCTCCTGCGGCAGTTCCTGCATCAGATAGGCGAAGCCCATTCCCGCCTGCCCCAGCAAATTTTCCTTGGGCACGCGAACGTCCTGGAAGAACAGCTCCGAGGTGTCCTGCGCCTTCATGCCGACCTTTTCCAGACGCTTGCCCTTGGCAAAACCCGGCGTGTCGGCCTCGACCAGAAACAGACTGGTGCCCTTTGCGCCCGCCTTCGGATCGGTCTTGGCCACGACGATCACCAGGTCCGCGAGATAGCCATTGGTGATGAAGGTCTTCGAGCCGTTGATCACGTAGTCGTCGCCATCCAGCACCGCGGTGGTCTTCACCCCTTGCAGGTCGGAACCGGCGCCCGGCTCGGTCATGGCAATCGCAGTGACCATCTCGCCGGACACCAGTTTCGGCAGGTATTTGTGCTTCAGGGCTTCGCTGCCGTAATGCAGGATGTACGGCGCAACAATGTCGGAATGCAGAGAAAAACCAATGCCGGTCAGGCCAAGCCGGCCGACCTCTTCGATGACCACCGCGCTGTAGAGGAAGTCCGCTCCCAGCCCGCCATATTCTTCCGGCAGGTGCGAACAGAGCATGCCCGCCTCCCCTGCCTTGTTCCAGAGTTGACGGTCTATATAGCCTTGTTTCTCCCATTGCGCATGAAATGGCACGGCCTCTTTTTCGAGGAACGTTCGCACGCTGTCACGAAAAAGTTCGTGCTCGGAGCTGAACAAGGTTCTGGGAATCATGCGGCACCTGTCGTTATTGTTGGGGGGAGTAGACCATCAGAGACTAAGCCGCGCGTTCGACACAGGACACTGGACACATCAGACAAAAAATAAGACGATCCAGCCGTCTGGTGACCACTTTCCCCTATAAGAATAAAGTTGAATTATGTCTAACCAAGCCTCCACGCCCTTGCGGCGCGTCAGCATCCTGGCGATCGACCGGGTTTTCGCTTCCACCCTCATGCAAGCCAAGGATTTCTTCCATTTGGCCAGCCTGCGCTATGGCAAACAACTGGGCCACGGCCTGACGCCAGCGTTCGAAACGCGACTGGTCAGCCCCGACGGCCAACCAGTGAACAGCTTCAGCGATGTGATCATGCCGGTGGACGGCGGCCTGGAAAACGCCGATATCATTATTCTCCCGGCGTTCTGGGACGATTTCGAAACCCTGTGCCAGCGTTATCCACAGGTGATGCCGTGGCTGCGCCAGCAACACGCGCGTGGCGCGGTGCTCTGCGGCGAAGCCACCGGCGTGTTCTGGCTCGCCGAAGCCGGGCTGCTCAACGGCAAGGAAGCGACCACCTACTGGCGTTTCTTCAATGCCTTCGCCGAACGCTTCCCGCGGGTCTATCTCAATCAAGACAAGCACCTGACCGACGCCGACAACCTGTATTGCGCCGGCGGCACCACCTCGGCGTGCGACCTCTACATCTACCTGATCGAGCGCTTCTGCGGCGCCAACGTCGCCCAGGCCGTGGCCCGCGACATTCTCTATGAAGTGCAACGCAGCTACGCGCCGGGCCGTATCGGTTTCGGCGGGCAGAAGCTGCATCAGGACGTGATCATCCTGCAGATCCAGCACTGGCTCGAAGAACATTTCGCCGACAAGTTCCGCTTCGAAGACGTTGCCCGCGAACACGGCATGAGCATCCGCAACTTCATGCGCCGCTTCCAGACCGCCACCGGCGACAAGCCACTGCATTACCTGCAACGCCTGCGCATCGAAACCGCCAAGGGCTTGCTGTCCGGCAGTCGTAAAAGCATCAAGACCATCAGCTATGAAGTCGGCTATGACGACGCCAGCTTCTTTGCACGGCTGTTCCGCCAGCACACGGAATTGTCGCCGAACCAGTATCGGCAGCAGTTTCAGCAGGCGGCTTGAACGGTCGGGCCTCAACGTCTGTTTTCCCACGCGAAAAACCGAAGACGGAACAGCGTAGCCCCGGACTTTACTCACATACACGGCCCGTTTAATACCTCAACATCTTCCCTCGCAATTCCATCAGGGAAGATGAACAGTGACTATTGGATCAAGCTACGACTACCCCTCCTCCATTGCCCGCGATGCCGTTCGAACCAAGCGTTCGGCTGACAATAAATGGGTTGGACGCTTTCCCAATCCGCCAGATCTCTGCTTTGACTACAGAGCGCTGGTGGAGCAAGAAAACGGCATTGCCAAGGCAACCGACTTACAACACAGCATCTGCATCATCGGCGCCGGCGTTACTGGACTGACAGCGGCCAGAGAACTTTATCGGTGCGGCTTTACCCAGATTTCCCTCATCGAACAAGCCCGACGCATCGGTGGCCGACACCTGACCGTCCCCGGCAGCCGACACTCCACGCGGAGCCACACACCGTTCGAGATGGGCGCAATGCGCATGCCCTTCTTCAATCGCGCCGACGAGTCGCCGACCGAAGGGCGGTCACTCATGGCCCACTACGCCCAGACGTTCGACCTGGCATTTTCAGACTTCGCCAACCCCGGTAGCCAATGGGTCAGCTCGACCGGCATCTATCTGCGAGAAGGCAGCCTCAGCGGCGAACCGGCACCGCACATGCTGATTTGGAAAAACGCGGATGGCTTGACCCCGCCCCCTGGCGAGGCACTGCAGAAGGTCTATGCCAGATGGAAAACCTTCGCCGACCGCATGACCGATCATGTCGCCGAGGTTTACGCGAGCTCGCAATGGGAGGCGATGTGGGCGGCCATCGTCAAAAAATACCAACGGGTTTCATTTCGCGATCTGGTCAGTATGGCGGCCCTGGACGCCTGGGATGAACGCTCGCCCGGCGACTTTGGCGGCATGGGGATGTCCACAGAGGAGTCGGCGATTTTCTATGCGATCGGTATCGGTGACGGCAGCTGGGGCGCCTTTTACGACGTTTGCTGCCTGTATCCGCTACGCACTGCCATCTTTGGTTTCAGCAGCCAACTGCAGTTGATCCATGGCCGGGTCGACTCAAACGGTGATCCACTGGATTCGCCCTACCTCAACAATGAAGCCGTTTTCGACTCGGCGGGACTGACGTTCGATCCGCCCCGCTACATTGGGCTCGCCGCGCTGGACGAATGCCTGATGTTCATGAAAACCGCCGAGACCGGAAAATCGGTCTACGAACACAGCCACGAACGAAATACCGGCCTCTTGACCGATGCGTCCGTTACCAGGCTCAGAAAACTGAGCAACCAGAAAATCCGCGTTTACTTCACTTGGAAACACAGCCAACCCGAGGAAGCCCGGGAACGCTTCGCCGACTTCGATTCGGTCATCATGACGCTGCCGTCGTGGCTGATCGAAACCCGGATCACCCTGGAAAGCTTCACAGCGCAGATGCTGCCTTTCGAGACGATCAATGCCTATAAAACCGCACACTGGGAAACCAGCTGCAAGGTTTTCGCGCCCTTGAAAAAATCGTTTCTTTCAAAAAACACCAACATTCCTCAAGCCATCGTCACCGACAGTTTTATCCACGATGTCTACACCTATCGCTACAACGATCATTACAGTTATGACTGCATCCTTCTGAGTTACACCTGGGAAGACGATGCCACCAAGCTTGCCTCATTCAGCGACAAGGAACTGGTGACTCGGTGCGCCAATGAACTGGATCGCATCCTCATGAACGCCACCAACATCCGGGAAAAAATCTCGCCATACATTGCGCTTGAACATGCGGTGGTCCAGCGCTGGATCACCGATAAAAATGCGCTGGGCTGTGCAAAGTTATATCGGCCCGGCACCTATTACGAAGCCGTGGGATTGATGAAGTACAACCGGGATTTCGCCCATGTTTCAGGCCTGTATTTTTCTGGTGAATCATTTTCCGTGGATGCCGGCTGGACGGAACCCTGCTTTCGCGGTGCCGTGGATGCGGTCATTCACATCTGCAGCAAAACCCACGCAACGTTTAACGGCGGGTTTTCCATGAATGACTATCCGCACTACCAGCCCAACGTCCGACAAACCTGACGCCAGCGCCCTGCACGCCTCGTGCTGGCACTGGCGTCCTACGCCCTTGGCAAAATAACCCGCGCATCTTCGGACAAGGACTACAACGGTACCGGAAGCCGCCGACTTCCGCTCATCGCCGGCTTTCAACTCTTATAAACACGCAATTAAACAGCGTGAATAACAATAAAAAGAGGTCACCGGAATGAGCGAAGTAACCAGTCCTGTTCGCGTAGCAGTCGTGCAATTCGATCCACAAGTCGGCATCGAGCATCGTGAGGAAAATCTCCGGCGAAGCCTGGAGTTGGCGCAGGAAGCGCTGGACGGTGGAGCGAACCTTATTGTTCTGCCCGAGCTGTCCAGCACCGGGTATTTTTTCAACAATCGGCAGGATGCCTTCGCCCATGCGGAGCCGGTGCCCGATGGCCCGAGCGTGCAAGCCTGGATGGACTTCGCCCGCCAGCACCAGGTTTACCTGGTGGCTGGCCTGACCGAGCGCGACGGTGCGCGGCTGTTCAACACCGGCGTGCTGCTCGGGCCTGACGGGTTTATCGGCAAGTACCGCAAAGCGCATTTGTGGAATCTGGAGAAGCTCTGGTTCACGCCGGGGGACCTCGGTTTTCCGGTGTTCGACACACCGATCGGTCGCATCGGTTTGTTGATCTGCTGGGACATCTGGTTTCCGGAAGTGCCGCGCATCCTCAGCCAGCAAGGCGCGGACATCATTTGCAGCCTGAACAACTGGGTCTGGACGCCCCCGCCGTTGTTCGACGAAGCGGGCAAATGCATGGCGTCGTACCTGACGATGACCGCTGCGCATGTCAACAACGTGTTTATCGCTGCGGCCAGCCGGATCGGTGAGGAGCGCGGCGCCCGTTATCTTGGCTGCTCACTGATTGCCGGTACCAATGGCTGGCCGATTGGCGCGGTGGCGTCGGCAGACCAAGAGGAAATCCTGTTGGCCGACATCGACCTGACCAGCGCCCGCAGCGCGCCGATCTGGAACGACCTGAACGATCTGCATCGTGATCGTCGCGCCGACCTTTACGATCAGATGCTCGGTTACACCCATCACCCATGCCTCCCGCGCTAAGGGGGCCTGACTCATGCAAACCACAACCGAGAAAAACCGGTCTGCCCAGCGATCGCCGTTCGATACGGCGGTCATTTTGCTGATGATCGGCATCACGCTGCTGGTGATCTGGCTTTCACTCACCAACCGTACGCTCTGGGCCGCTCACTGGCCCGGTTACAGCGACATGCTGTCGGGGCTTCCCGAGCCGAGTGCCTGGCTGCGCTGGGTACTCGGCGACATCAGCGAAGTGGCGTTCTACAAGCACGAATTCGCCTCGATCGGACTGTTGGCGGGCGCCTATCTGGCCTATTGGGCGAACCGGACGCGCAAATCCTGGCAAGGTTTTGCCATCGCCTACGGCAGCGGCTTATGGCCGTGGCTGGTCACCAGTTCGTTGCTCGGGCTGCTGCTGAGCAACCTGATGTGGGGCTGGACGGTGACCGCCACCAGTTGGCAACCCACTTTTGCCGCGTTTGTTTCACTGCCGGCGGCGATGGTGTTGATGTTCGGTGGCGGCTGGAAGGTCACGATCAACGGGGCAATTTTGGGCGCCGTGCTCGTCACACCGATGTGTTTGCTCATGGTCAATTACGTGTGCAACCCGCTCGGCTTGCCCGTCGTGATTGGCAATGTCTCCGGCATGGCCATCGCCAGCGTGTTGGCCTTTTTGCTCTGCCGCTATCTGCCGGGCCTGGTGAAACCCACGGCGCCGGTGCAACCGTCCGACCCTGCACCCGAGCCCACCAGGGCGCCTGACTACGGGGTGATCTGGAGTCTGCGTCGAATCCTCGCCGACTTTTCGGAAGCGCCGTTCTTTGGCAACGAATGGGCGAGCCTCGGCCTGATCCTGGGCGCTCTGCTGGCGTTCACGCTGAATCCGTTGAGCCCGGTTTACGGCTCGGCCTTGCTGCCACAGCTGATCGCGGCGCAAGCGCTGACCTCGGCGCTGGGTGTGGTGATCTGGCGTCGGCACTGGATCGCCTATGGCTGGTATCCCACCTACGTTCCGCTGGTGTCGGTGGTGCCGGCGGCGCTGCTGACCTATGGCGGTAGCTGGCAGGTGATTGTCATGAGCGCACTGCTCGGGGCCTTGATTGCACCGCCTCTGGCGTGGGCGATAGCGAAGCGGTTGCCGGCGGACATGCACGGGTTCATTGGCAACGTGCTGTCCATGGCCCTTAGTACGCTGCTGACCATTCCGTTCATCGGCTTCCTGCTCACCCACTGACCCACCCTGTTATCCGGCTGCAGCGCGAACGCGGTGCAGCCGCCCTCATCACAGCAAAGCGAGGTAGCACATGGACTTACCCACACTGGCCATTGCGGCGCTCGGCGGCACCGTGAGCATGCAAGCCAGGAACGCCGGCGGAGGCGTCATCCCGACCATCAGTGGCGAAACCCTGCTGGCTTCCGTCCCCGAGTTGTCGTCATTGGCCCGGGTGAAGATCGAAACACTTGGATTGTTGCCCAGTGCCTCACTGGATTTCGAGTTTCTGCTGAGCGTGCTGTCCTGGGCGAATTTCCAGATCAAGCAAGGCGCTGCAGGCGTCGTCATCCTCCAGGGCACCGATACCCTGGAAGAAACCGCGACCTTTTTTGACTACTTATGGGACCACCCCGAGCCGTTGATCCTGACCGGCGCCATGCGTTCGGCGGCGCAGCCGGGGGCGGACGGTCCGGCGAACCTGCTGGATGCCTGTCGGGTAGCCATGGCAGACCGTAGCCGCGGTCGCGGCGTGCAGGTGGTCATGAACGGGCAAATTCACTCGGCAAACGCCGTGCGCAAAAGCGACTCGCTGGCGTTGCAGGCGTTCAATTCAGCCATCGTCGGGCCTGCGGGCCTGATGGTGGAGGACACCGTTCGCTATCTGCGCCCACCCTGCCCGCGCAAAACCCTGCCGTTGCCATTGCAGACCTCACAGCGGATTGCGCTGCTGGAAGCGTCGCTTTCTGCGGACAACCTGCTGCTGGAAAACATCATCGCCATGGGCTACGACGGACTGGTCATTGCGGGTTTCGGTGCGGGGCATGTATCCGGGGGCTGGGCGGATGCCATTGAGGCCGTTGCCGAAAAGATCCCGGTGGTGATTGCCACACGGACCGGTTCAGGCTCGACGGCTCGGTCGAGCTACGGGTTTATCGGCAGCGAGATGGATTTGCTCGGCAGGGGGGCGTTGATGGCGGGGTTTCTCTGTCCGCGCAAAGCCAGGATTCTGCTGTGGTTGCTGGTGGGATGCCAGCGACAGGATGAGCTGGCGCTTTTCCTCGCCCACGACTGACACACCCCACTGTAGGAGCGAGCTTGCTCGCGAAAAAACGTCCTGACAACGCGTTCATCCAGAATGAGCGCGTCATCGTTGACGTCCATCGTCGGAGCGCCGCCCGGAGCAAGCTCGCTCCTACAGGAAGCGGGGCGTGCTAAGGCTTGTGCGCCCGGGACAGGAATTCGTGGGATTGCATTTCCAGCAACCGGCTGAGGGTGCGCTGGAATTCGAAGTTCAGGCGACCACCGGTATAGAGGTCCTTCAGCTCGACTTCAGCAGAAATGATCAACTTGACGTTACGGTCGTAGAACTCGTCGACCATGTTGATGAAGCGGCGCGCGATGTCGTCGGTGGTGACGCTCATCTGCTCGACACCGCTGAGCAACACGGCGTGGAAGATCTTGCCCAGTTCGATGTAATCGTTCTGGCTGCGCGGGCCATCGCACAGTTCACGGAAGTCGAACCAGGCCACGTCATCGCAAGTACGCAAGGCACGAATTTCGCGGTTCTCGATAATCAGCACATCGTTTTCGATGGCGGCGGTGCATTCCGGCGTCAGTGCGCGGAAGCTCTTGCGCAGGCTTTCGTTGGACGCTTCGTCCAGCGGAAAATGGAACAGCTCCGCTTGCTCAAGGTGACGCAGGCGATAATCGACGCCGCTGTCGACGTTGACGATCTCGGTGTTCTGTTTGATCAGCGCGATGGCTGGCAGGAATCTCGCACGTTGCAGGCCGTCCTTGTACAGGCCGTCCGGCACGATGTTCGACGTCGCGACCAGGGTCACGCCATTCTTGAACAGCTCTTCCATCAGCGTGCCGAGGATCATCGCGTCGGTGATGTCGGAGACGAAGAATTCATCGAAGCAGATCACCCGCGACTCATCTGAGAAACGCTTGGCGATGATGGTCAGCGGATTTTTCTCGCCGCCGAGGGTTTTCATTTCTTCGTGCACGCGCTTCATGAAGCGGTGGAAGTGCGTGCGAGTCTTTTCCTTGAACGGCAGCGCTTCGAAGAAGGTGTCGACCAGGTAAGTCTTGCCGCGACCCACGCCGCCCCAGAAGTACAGGCCCTTGACCGGCGCCTGATCCTTCTTGCCAAACAGTTTGCCGAGCAGGCCCGGTTTGTTTTGCGAGGCCGCGACCAGATCGTCGTACAGGCGCTGCAAATGGCGCACGGCGGTTTCCTGCGCGGCGTCATGGAAGAATTCCGGGCGTTTCAGATCAGCTTGATATCGTTCTAGGGGCGTCATAATTCGTTAGCAAGGCAACAAAAACGGGCCGTCACTGTAGCGATGGCCCGTGGGAATGGCAATCAGCCCTTGGTCGGGCCGCGCCGTTGATTATTCCTGAACCGGCGTCAGCGCGACCCGCAGGGCATCGATCGCGCTGTCGCGAGCGGCGCTGTCGGCGAAGGCCGGGCTGTCGCCGACGCACTCGCCTTCCAGCCAGACGCTGAAGCTCAGGTCTTCGCTGCGCACGTCCAGTGGCTGGCCCGCTTGCAGTTGCTTGGTCACCTGACCGGCGGTCTTGCCGTCGGCGAAATTGCGCGACAGCAGCAGTTGCTCGCCATCGGCTGCCAGCAGGCGGAAACGGAAACTGCCATCGTCTTCGCGGAAGCTGACAAAACGCGCGGCTTTCGCGGCTTTCTTTTTGGTGGTCGCCGCGACCTGGGTCTGGGCGACAAACGAACGCAGGCCGACCGCTTCACGCAGTTCCTGAAGAAACGGCGTCGCCACCGAACGGGCCTTCCTGGCGCCGACCTGCAGCATGTCTTCCAGGTCTGCCGGGCGTTCGATCAACTGGTGATAGCGCTCACGGGACTCGCCAAGTTCGCTGTCGAGCAGCTGGAACAGGCGATTCTTCGCCTCGCCCCAACCCAGTCCCTGCAGCAGTTCGCTGCGGAATTCGTCGGACTGCGCCGGAGTGGCGAAGGCCTGGAACAAGGTGAACAGGTGCGAATTGTCCGGATCTTTCGCTTCGCCCGGTGCCCGGGAGTCGGTGACGATCCGCGAGATCGCGTCTTTCATGTCCTTGGCGCTGCTGAACAACGGAATGGTGTTGTCGTAGCTTTTCGACATCTTGCGACCGTCGAGACCGGGCAGCGTGGCCACGCTTTCTTCGATCAACGCTTCGGGCATGGTGAAGAATTCCTTGCCCTGACCGAACAGGTGGTTGAAACGCTGGCCGATGTCCCGCGCCATTTCCACATGCTGGATCTGGTCACGACCGACCGGCACCTTGTGCGCGTTGAACATCAGAATGTCCGCGGCCATCAACACCGGGTAGCTGTACAGGCCCATGGTGATGCCGGCGTCCGGGTCTTCACCGGTTTCGACGTTCTTGTCCACCGAGGCCTTGTAGGCGTGGGCGCGGTTGAGCAGGCCCTTGGCGGCGACGCAGGTCAGCAGCCAGGTCAGCTCGGGGATTTCCGGGATGTCGGACTGGCGGTAGAACGTCACGCGGTCCACGTCGAGGCCACCGGCCAGCCAGGTCGCGGCGATTTCCAGACGCGAACGCTGGATGCGCAGCGGGTCATCGCATTTGATCAGGGCGTGGTAGTCGGCCAGAAAGTAGAACGAATCGACATTGCTGTCACGGCTGGCCAGGATCGCCGGGCGGATGGCGCCGGCGTAGTTGCCCAGGTGCGGCGTGCCGGTGGTGGTGATGCCAGTGAGGATACGGGTACGAGTCGTCATGGGTAATCGCTTGTCAGACTGCAATCAATTCGAAAGACGCGGCAGGATCAGATCCTTGAGATCGGTCAGCTTGCCATGAAAAAAGTGCCCGCATTCTGCCACTTTCAGCAGCTCATGGGGACGCTCGAGTTTCGCGGACCAGTCGTAGACGGCTTGCGGGTCGATGACTTCGTCGGTTTCCGGCTGGATCAGGGTCAGCTCGCCGTGCTGCGGCAGTTGATCCTGATCACCGAGGCGCATGACCGCCGGCGCGACCATGAACAGATGTTTCAAGTGTTCGCCCTTGGCTTCCAGGCGTCCGCCGAGACTTGCGGCAACAAAACCGCCGAAGGAGAAACCGAACAACGTCAGCGGCAAGCCGGGATGTTTCGACCGCAGCCATTGCGCCGCGGCCTGGGCATCGTCGACCTCGCCTGTGCCCATGTCGTGCGTGCCTGCGCTGGCACCGACGCCCCGGTAATTGAAACGCAAGGTAATCAAACCGGCATCGCGCGCGGTGCGCTGCAGGGTCGACACGACTTTATTGAGCATGGTGCCGCCCTGCACCGGGTTTGGATGGCAGATCAGCGCCAGGCCGCGGGGCTGCTCAATCTCCAGATACAAAGCTTCCAGTTGACCGACCGGGCCATCAATCACTACAGGGGTTTCGCGCATAAGCAAGGAAGGAACTCCGTGACCTCGAATCGGGTCGACTCGTCTAGCAAATTGTCTGTGCCAGTCTATTGCGAGTGAATCGCGGTATACAGCGCAGGTTCGAGCCGTTAACGTAAAGCAAAGCCGTTTATAGAGGAAGGACTCGTGGAACACTCGCTCTTAGTTTGGTTGTTGCCGACTCTTGCCCTGGTCGTGGGTGTCGCCATTGGATTCCTGATCGCTCGCCTGGTGCCGAATGCCGCTCCCAGCAGCACGCAACGTCAGCTGGATGACGTTCAGGAACGTTTCGACAGTTATCAGAACGAGGTGGTTACCCACTTCAACAGCACCGCTTCCCTGGTCAAGAAACTGACTCAGAGCTATCAGGAAGTGCAGGATCATCTCGCCGAGGGTGCCAATCGTCTGGCCCTGGACGAGCAGACCCGCCAACGCCTGCTGGCCTCGCTGCACGCCGATGCGGCAGCGGCCCCACGTGAACGCCTGACGCCACCGCGCAATCAGGAGCCGCCTCGCGACTACGCCCCGAAAGCCCCTAACGCGCCGGGCATGCTCGATGAGCATTACGGTCTGAAGAAGTAATCAGGTTTCGCGCGATACCAAAAGCCCCCGGATGATCACTCGTCCGGGGGCTTTTTTGTTTCCATTATTTCTGCTGGGCGGTTGGGCTCTTCGCGAGCAAGCCCGCTCCCACAGGAGATCACCTCAGCCAAGCACCTCGCTGGCCACCTGGTCCACCGCACTTTGGGTGATGTCGACGATCAAGTCCGCGTCGGCTTCGGTCAGGATCAGTGGCGGTGCGAAGCCGAGAATGTCGCCATGGGGCATCGCGCGGGCGATCATGCCGCGCTCCAGGCACGCCGCCGAGACCTTCGGCCCCACCTTCAACGCCGCATCGAACGGTGTGCGCTGCTCACGGTCCGCCATGAATTCGACCGCCGCCAGCATGCCGTCGCCGCGCACCTCGCCCACCAGCGGATGACCTTCCAGCACCTCGCGCAACCGACGGTTGAGGTAACTGCCGACCTTCTGCGCGTTCGCCGTCAGGTTTTCCCGCTCAAGAATATCGAGGTTGGCCAAGGCCGCGGCGGCGCAAATCGGGTGGCCGGAGTACGTCCAGCCGTGGCCCATGGCACCTTGTGATTCGGAAGCCTTTTCGATCACATCCCAGACTTTTTCACCGACGATCACCGCCGACAAGGGTGCATAGGCACTGGTCAGGCCTTTAGCGGTGGTGATCAAATCCGGACGCATTCCGTAACGCTGGCTGCCCATCTTCGAGCCCAGGCGACCAAAGGCACAGACCACCTCGTCGGCAATCAACAGCACGTCGTATTTGTTCAGCACCGCTTGAATCGCCGCCCAATAACCGGCCGGCGGCACGATGATCCCGCCGGTGCCCATCAACGGTTCACCGATGAACGCCGCGACGGTGTCCGGCCCTTCCGCCAAGATCATTTTTTCCAGCTCGTCGGCGCAATACCGCACAAACGTGGCTTCATCCATCCCGGCCGGCGCCTTGCGATACCAATGCGGGCACACCGTGTGCTTGATGCCTTGCTCCGGCAGATCGAAATGCTGATGGAAGGTCGGCAGGCCGGTCAGGCTGCCAGTCATGATGCCCGAGCCGTGATAACCACGGTCGCGGGAGATGATTTTCTTCTTCTGCGGACGCCCCAGCACGTTGTTGTAGTAACGCACCAGTTTGATCTGGGTTTCGTTGGCGTCGGAGCCGGACAGGCCGTAGTAGACCTTTTTCATGCCCTCCGGCGCCCAGTCCATGATGCGGCTGGACAGCTCGATGATCGCCTCGGTCGAGTGGCCGACGTAGGTGTGGTAATAGGCCAGTTCCTTGGCTTGCTTGTAGATCGCATCGGCGACTTCGGTGCGACCGTAGCCGATGTTCACGCAATACAAACCGGCAAAGGCGTCGATGAATTCACGGCCTTCGTGGTCGCGAATGCGGATGCCCGACGCGCTCTTGATGATGCGCCCCTTGAGCGCGCCACTGGCGTGGTCGTGGGCGTGGGTCGACGGGTGCATGAAGTGCGCGCGGTCTTGTTCGAACAGCGTGTCGAGTTCTTGGCTCATGGTGGATCTCCTTAGAACTGGCCTTGATGGTGCAGGCAAAAGTATTTGGTTTCGACAAAGGCGTCGAAGCCCTCGGTGCCGCCTTCGCGGCCAAGGCCCGAGGCTTTCATGCCACCGAACGGGATCGGATGGCCGGTGAACTTGACGCCGTTGACCGCGACCATGGCGTGGTCGAGACGACGAATCAGCGGGTAGATCAGGTCCAGGCGATTGGAACAAATGTAGGCGGCCAGACCGTATTCGGTGTCATTGGCCATCTCGATGGCCTGCTCGAGGCTGTCGAATGGCATCACGCCGGCAATCGGCGCGAAGTTCTCTTCGCGGTAGATGCGCATCTCGGGCGTGACATCGGCCAGCACCGTCGGTTGATAGAACAATCCCCCCAATGCGTGGGCCTCACCGCCGACCAGCCGTTGGGCGCCCCGTTGCACGGCATCCGCCACACGGGCGGCGGTGACCTCTAGCGCGGCCTGATGCATCAACGGCCCGATATCGACGCTTTGCTCCTGTTGACCGACCAGCGCCGGGCCGACCCGCAATTCGCGTACTGCCGCCGCGAAGCGCTGGAGGAAGGCCGGGTAGATCGAGCGCTCGACCATGATCCGGTTGGCGGCGCAGCAATCCTGACCAGAGGTCTGGAACTTGGCCTCGACCGCGACCTTCACGGCCAGCTCCAGATCGGCATCCGCGCACACAATGAATGGCGCGTTGCCGCCCAATTCCAGCGAGACTTTCTTCACATCCTGAGCGGCGGCCTGCAGGACCAACCGACCGACGCGGGTCGATCCGGTGAAGCTGACCGAGCGCACGCGGGCGTCCTGCACCAGCGTCTCCATGGCCATTTGCGGTTCACCCAGGACCACGTTGAAGACACCCGCCGGGAAGCCGGCCTCCTCCGCCAGTTGCGCCAGGGCCAGGGCCGAAAACGGCGTTTCGTGGGCCGGTTTGATCACCACGGTGCAACCGGCGGCGAGTGCCGCCGCGGCTTTGCGGGTGATCATCGCCGAGGGGAAGTTCCAGGGTGTCAGCAGGGCGCAGACGCCGACCGGCTCCTTCAGCGTCCCCAGGTGCGCACCGGGGATATGACTGGGTATGTTCTGCCCGTACAGGCGGCGCGCTTCTTCGGCGAACCACGGAATGAAACTCGCCGCGTAGGCGATCTCGCCACGGGACTCGGCCAGTGGCTTGCCCTGCTCCTGACTGAGGATGCGCGCGAGGTCTTCCTGATGCTCAAGCATCAACGCCGCCCAGCGCCGCAGGATCGTGGCCCGGGCGTCGAGGCTCTGCTCGCGCCAACCGGCAAAGGCCCGGTGCGCCGCATCGACCGCGGCGACTATTTGCGGCCGGTCGAGCATCGGCACATGCCCCATCAATTGCTGGTCGGCCGGGTTGTGCACGGCAACACTGTGGCCGCTGTCGCTGTGCACCCAATGCCCATCGACGTAGCAAAGGGCTTTGAACAGCAGTGGATGTTTGTATGTCATGGCGTTCACTCCAAACCGTGTGCGTGAACCCATGCTAGGGCAGCGGGGGCCGGCAGATTTGGCGTTTGGCGGGGGCTGGCAGGTGGTTTTTTCTGATTGGGCGGGGGTGAACAGCTGATTTTGCGGTTGGAGCAAAACGATTGTGGGCGCTAGCTCCCACAGGGTTTTCGGGGGTGTTCAGGATTCTTGCGACAACTCGGCCGGCAAGGCGCCAGCGGTCTTGATGGTCTTGGTGACGATGTAGGTGAAATAACGCTCGATGCCCAGGTCATCGAGCAGCAACTGATCGATAAAACGCTGGTAATGATCGATGTCCGGCGCCTGGATCATCGCCATGTAATCGACGCCGCCACCGGTGGCGTAGCAGAACGCGACTTCAGCGGACTCGCGCATGCGCTGCTCGAAACGCCGCATGTCCTGAGCCGTGTGCCGGGCCAGGGTAATTTCCACTAGCACCTGCTGGCTTTTGAACACGGCGTTCCAGTCGATTTGCGCGCGGTAGCCTTTGATCAGCCCCAGCGCCTCCAGTTTGCGCACCCGCTCCCAGGCCGGGGTCACCGACAGATTGATCGCCTCGGCCAGACTCGACTTGGTAATCCGACCGTCTTCGGCGAGGATCCGCAGGATATTCAGGTCATAGCGATCGAGTTTGTGCATGGGTCGGTGATCTCCTGAATAAATAAAAAACCCCTGTAGGAGTGAGCACGCTCCGGGCGGCATTCCGACGATGCACCGTTGGGCATCAGGCACCCCGCGTTTTCGTTAACGTCCATCGCGAGCGAGCACGCTCCTACAGGGGGACCTTAGTCCAGTATGTCGGCAATCACCGCAAGGGTGTCGCCACACTGCACCAACCCCGGGAAATGCCGCGCCGCGAGCAAGCCGCTGCGGGCCGCGCGGTACTCCACCGGCGCCACGCCGCTGCGGGTGGCGTCGTAGACCCGGGCGATCACTTCGCCTTTGTCCACGGTGTCGCCCAGGTCGCGGCACATTTCCAGCAAACCGTCGTGCTCGCTGGCGATGAAGCAATCGCCATCGGGCATGTCGAGCATGATCGACGGCGCCGACTGCATCTTGCCTTCGACGATCCCGGCATGAATCAGCAGATTACGCACGCCGCGCTCGGCAATCGCCACGCTGCGCGCAGTGGACGAACCGCCACCGCCCAACTCCGTGGTGACGAACACCTTGCCCTGGGATTCGGCGGCAGTGTCGTACATCGCCCCGGCATCCAGTTCCAGCATGCGCATGCTGTAAGGCGCATTGAACGCGCGCATGCCGGCTTCACATTGCGCCTGCTGGCGTTTGTCGGGCAGCACATGACACGCGGCAAATGGCAGGAAATCCAGGGTGCGACCGCCGGAATGAATGTCCAGGACGATGTCCGCCAGGGGCAACAACGTCCGGTTGAAATAATCGGCAATTTTCTCGGTGACGGTGCCGTCCGGTTTGCCGGGAAAACTGCGATTGAGGTTGCCTTTGTCGATCGGTGATGTGCGCCGACCGGCATGGAACGCCGGCGTGTTCATGAACGGAACGATGATCACCCGCCCGGTCACCTCGGCAGCCGTAAGACGGTGGGCCAGTTTGCTCAGCGCAACCGGCCCTTCGTATTCGTCACCGTGGTTACCGCCGCTCAACAGTGCGGTCGGCCCCTGACCACGCTGGATCACCGTGACCGGAATCATCACCGCGCCCCAGGCCGAGTCGTCCCGCGAGTAAGGCAGTTTGAGAAACCCGTGCTGCACGCCTTCACGGGCGAAATCCACCGTGGCGCTGATCGGGTTTTCTGGCAGTTCGCTCATGGCTCAATCCTTCACGAACAGTTGGCGCGGCACAGTGCACAGCGTTTCGACGCCGGTCTCGGTGATCAGGATGCTTTCGGTGATTTCCAGCCCCCAGTCGTCCATCCACAGGCCCGGCATGAAGTGGAACGTCATACCCGGTTGCAACACGCTGCTGTCGCCGGGGCGCAGGCTCATGGTGCGCTCGCCCCAGTCCGGCGGATAACTGATCCCGATCGGATAGCCGCAACGGCTGTCCTTGTGGATGCCGAACTTCTCCAGCACCTTGAAAAACGCCACGGCAATGTCGCCGGTGGTGTTGCCCGGTTTCGCCGCGTCCAGCCCCGCGGCAATGCCTTCGACCACGGCTTTTTCGCCTTCGAGAAAATGTTGCGGCGGTTTACCCAGGTAGATCGTGCGCGACAACGGGCAGTGATAACGCTTGTAGCACCCGGCTATTTCGAAGAATGTCCCGGCGCCTTTTTCGAACGGCGTATCGTCCCAGGTCAGGTGCGGCGCGCTGGCGTCGGCGCCGGTTGGTAACAGCGGCACGATAGCCGGGTAGTCGCCACCATGGCCATCGGCGCCAAGGATGCCGCTGCTGTAGATCTCGGCCACCAGTTCGTTCTTGCGCATGCCCGGTTCGATCCGCTCGAGGATCCGCCCGTGCATGTTCTCGACGATGCGCGCGGCAATGCGCATGTAGGCGATTTCCTGGGGCGACTTGATTGCCCGCTGCCAGTTCACCAGCCCGACGGCGTCGATCAGGGTGGCTTTCGGCAGGTGTCGTTGCAGCGACAGATACGCGGCCGCACTGAAGTAGTAGTTGTCCATTTCCACGCCGATGGTCAGCGCGTCCCAGCCGCGGGCGCTGATGACTTCCTGTGACAGGTAATCCATCGGATGCCGTTCCCGGGACTGCACGTAAATGTCCGGGTAGCCGACGATGTTCTGGTGCTGCATGAACACCGTGCGCCTGGCACCGTTGGCATCCTGCCCGCGACCGAACCACACCGGCTCGCCGTCGAGCGCCAGCAGCACGCATTGGTGAACATAGAACGACCAACCGTCGTAGCCCGTCAGCCAGGCCATGTTCGACGGATCGGTCACCAGCAACAGCTCGATGCCCTGGGTTTGCATGGCCGCTCGAACCTTGGCCAGACGCTGGGCGTACTCTTCCCGTTCGAACGGGAGATTGACGACTATCTGAGACATGCACATGCCCTCTGATAAATGACGCACGGATGAAAAAAACGTTTAGCTGCCGAACTGAAAACCCTTGCCGGCCGAGCGCGCGCGCTCGAAGGCCAGATTGGCCATGGCCGTGTCCTGAGCTCCGGTGCCGGTGAGGTCGCACAACGTGATCTGCGAGGCATCGGTGCGACCGGGGTGCTGACCCGCGAGGATCTGGCCCAGCTCCGTCAGGCCCGATTCGTCGGTGATAGCGCCGGCCACCAGGGCGTGATGCAACTCGCCAAGAATGCGCGTCTGGCTCAGGCGATCCGCCACGTAACGATCGACCCTGGCCAGCGCCTGGGGGGAAATTTCGTTCTTGTGTTCGGCGTCCGAGCCCATGGCGGTGATATGCAGGCCGGGGTGCAAGTGACGCGCTTCAATCAGCGGTTCACGGCTCGGCGTACAGGTCACGGCGATGTCCGCGTCAGCGATGGCCTCTTCGATGCTCGCGCAAGCGCTGACCGTCAGCCCGGTAGTGCGCGCCAGCCCGGCGCTGAAGTCTTCGGCCTTGGCGATGTCCCGTGTCCAGACGCGGACCGACTCAATCGGCCGCACCAGACGCAACGCCTGAAGCTGCAACGCGGCTTGCTCACCCGCACCGATCAAGGCCACGCAGCAACTGTCGACCCGCGACAGGGCTCGCGCCGCGACCGCACCCGCCGCCGCGGTGCGGACAGCGGTCAGGTAACCGTTGTCCAGCAACAAGGCGTCCAGCAAACCGGTGCGCGCCGACAACAACATCATCATGCCGTTGAGGCTCGGCAGGCCCAGTGTGGGGTTATCGAAAAAACCCGGACTGACTTTGATCGCGAACCGCTCGAGACCTGGCAGGTAAGCGGTTTTCACGTCCACTTCACCGTTATGCTGCGCAATATCCAGACGCAAGATCGGCGGCATTGCCACGTCCGCCGTGGCCAACAGCACGAAGGCCTGTTCGATGGCGTCGATGACCGACACATCCAGCGCCACGCAGGCGCGCAGATCCGCTTCGCTCAATAAAGTGATTCCGCTCATCAACGCAGCGCTCCCGTCAGTGTTTGGTTGGGGTTCATGCATCGGCTCCGGCAAGTACGCGCAGATGCTGATCGACATCGACGTTGCGACCGCTGACCACCACCACGATCGGTCCGCGCGGCTCGATCAGGCCATCGAGCAGCGCGGCGATGCCGACCGCCGCCGCGCCTTCGAGCACCAGGCGCTCTTCGCGATAGGCATGGCGCATGGCATTGGCAATGGAGGCTTCGCTGAGCAGGTGCAGGTGATCGCACAGCTCGCGGGTCAGGCTGAAGGTGTAACGGTTGTCCAGGCCGATGCCGCCGCCGAGCGAATCGGCGAGGGTCGGCAGCTCTTCGACTACCACGGGATAACCGGCCGCGAGGCTGGCGTGCATGGCCGCACCGCGCGCCATGCTGATGCCATGAGTGACGATATTCCGGCTGGCACTTTTGAGCGCCAGCGCCACACCGGCAAACAGACCACCACCGGACAACGGCAGCAGGACCTGCGTCACGTCGGGTTGTTGTTCGAGGATTTCCAGGCCCAGCGTGCCCTGCCCCGCGATGATGGCCGGGTGATCGAACGGCGGCAGCAAGGTCGCGCCCTCATCGCTGGCAATGCGCTCGGCCTGACGCTGGGCGTCGTCCTGGGACCGACCGAAAACGCACACCTCGGCACCCAGGTCGCGAATGGCCTGAACCTTGTTTGCCGGCACCAACTGCGACAGGCAAATAGTCGCCTTCACGCCTTGGCGGGAAGCGGCATACGCCAGCGCGCGACCGTGATTGCCGGTCGATGCTGCCACGACGCCACGACTTTTTTCCTCGGCACTGAGCTGCGCCACCGCATGGCTTGCACCGCGCAACTTAAAGCTGCCGGTGATTTGCCGGGATTCGAGCTTGAGGTAAACCGCCACGCCCAGGCGCTGTGAAAGGCTGGGCGAATATTCCATCGGGGTCCGCCGAACCAGCGATTCGATGCGCTGGCGAGCGAGGTAAATATCCTGTAGCTGCAACGTTGCCATGACCGCGTCCCGACGGAGGTGTTGGGCGCAGTCTAAGAGGACTGGATTGTCGCAATGAATGTACTAGGGCAATTTAGCCGACAAACTTTTCGCCGTCTTTTCCCCGGTCAGAAGTCATGGATTTGCGGGTACTGGCCGAAGATCTCGCGCATGCTCATCAGTGCGTCACGCATTTCTTCATCGCTGCATTCGGCGCCGACACACATCCTCACCGCCCGGGCCCGGGGCGTGCCACGTACGGTGAACGGGTCAGGCGAGGTGACCGCAATGTGCCGGTGACGCAGGGCCCGCACCAGACTGTCGACTTCCCAATGCGCCGGAATCCCGACCCAGGCGTTCAAGGCATGGGGATGCTGCCCCAGCAGGAACTCGCCCAGGTATTCGCTGACCATCGCCTGCCGCCCGGCCAGCAATTGACGCTGCAAAGCCACGAGGGTGTCGGCGCGACCGTCGCGAATCCAGCGCGCCGCGATCTCCGACACCATGGGCGTGGCCATCCAGCTGTTGACTCGCAGGATGCTCTCGGTGCGCAACGCCAGCCGCTTGGGCATGACCAGATAGCCGACGCGTAAACCGGTGAGCACCGACTTGGTCATGCTGGTGCAATAGAACGACAGTTCCGGCAGGTAGTGACTGATCGGCGGTGCGTGGCGCTCATCCAGCAGCGGGCCATACACGTCGTCCTCAATGATGTGCACGCCGAACCGTCGGGCAATGTCGGCGATTTCCCGGCGACGACTGTCCGGCATCAGGGTCGTGGTCGGGTTGTTCAGGTTCGGCGTGCACACCAGCGCGGTGATGCGCTCGTTGCTGCACATGTCTTCAAAGTGTTCCGGGTCGATGCCATATCGGTCCATCTCCAAGCCTTTGAGGGTAAACCCCAACACCTGGGAATTGCCGATGACGCCATGGTCGGTGATGCCTTCACACAACACCACGTCGTCTGGGCCGGCCAGTGAGGCCAGGGCAAGGAACACCGCGTGCGCCGCGCCATTGGTGATCAGGATATCGTCGCGTTCTACCCGCAGGCCCAGCTTTGCGATCCAGTGCATCGCGGCTTCGCGGTGCGATTCGAAACCGGCGATCGGACGAAAGGCGCGAATCCACGGCTGGTCTTCTTCCGTGCTGAGCGCCCGGCAGGTGTCGCGCCAGCACTGATCGTGCTCGCGGGTGTGGAGGATCCGTGCGATAGAAAAGTCCACCAGCGCCCGTTCGGGGCTGTCGAGAATATAGGTCGCCACCCGGTCGCTCATGCGCCGCGAGACAAAGCTGCCGCGCCCGACTTCGCAACGCACCAGGCCCTGGCGCTCCAGTTCCTTGTAAGCATTGGTCACCGTCTGCACGCTGATACCCATGGCATCGGCCACCTGCCGCTGGGGTGGCAGGCGCTGATCGTTGGCCAGCACACCCTGCTCGATGTCTTCGGCGATGGCCTGCACCAGGATCTTGTATTTGGATTCGCCGCTGCGGGCGATCTCCAAAGCTGCTTTCCACTTCTCCATCAGCGCTAAAACCCGCGTAAATGCCAGTGCCGACAGCATCCCGCGAGAATCCCTGCAAAGCAATTGTCCTAGTGCAATGCAATGATGGCCGGGGCTTTTGTATGCTCGGTCCAAGGTCGATGCCCGGGCTTGTCAGCAAGCCCTCACAAAAATACCAATCGATCTGTACCCAGGCGGTGTCCCATTCAATGGAACCAGCCTTTGTACGCTTTGCTCTTGTAACACTGCCTCCTACCACAGAGCCGTCAACGACGGGTCCACAAGAAACAGGAGATTTTATCGATGAGCAATTTCCCTTCCCGCACGACCCCTGCATTGCGTTGCCTGTTCGTGGCCTGCGCGATATTCGGCCTGGCCGCCAGCGCCCACGCCGCGACTACGCTGGAAACCGTCAAACAAAACAGCAGCATCCGCATCGGCTACGCCAACGAAACCCCTTTTGCCTTTACTGAAACCGACGGCAGGGTCACCGGTGAGTCGCCGGAAATCGCCAAGGCGATCTTCGAGAAAATGGGCATCAAGAAAGTCGACGGCGTGTTGACCGAGTGGGGCTCGTTGATTCCGGGTTTGCGCGCCGGACGTTTTGATGTGATCGCGGCCGGCATGTACATCACCCCGGCGCGCTGCAAGCAAGTGCTGTTTACCGATCCGCAGTACCAGTTGCCGGACGCCCTGCTGACCGCCAAGGGCAATCCGAAAAACCTGCACAGCTATGAAGACATCGCCAGGAACCCGGATGTGAAACTGGCGATCATGGCCGGCACGGTGAACCTGGCGTATGCGCGGGATTCGGGGGTGAAGGATGCGCAGATTCTTCAGGTGCCGGACACGACCGCACAACTGCAAGCCGTACGGGCCGGGCGTGCCGATGCGGCCGTGGGCACTCAGTTGACCATGAAAGGCCTGGCTTCCAAGGGCGGCGAGAAAGTCGAAGCGGTTACCGAGTTCAAGGACGATCCGTCGCACATCGGTTACGGCGCCCTCGCCTTCCGTCCGGAAGACAAGGACCTGCGTGACGCGGTCAACGCCGAACTGAAAAAGTGGCTGGGCTCCGAGGAGCACCTCAAGGCCGTCGCCCCGTTCGGGTTCGACAAATCCAACGTGACCAGCAAAACGGCTGCCGAGCTCTGCGCTCAATAGTCGAAACAGGCATGGCGCTGCGGCGCGATGCCTATTTCCCTGCTTAATCCGGATGGCCAGGTTTAAACCATGGGTGAATTACTTCCGCTGTTGATACAAGGCGCCTGGGTCACGCTCCAGGTGACGGTGTTCGGCTCGCTGCTGGCCATCGTCGCCGCCATCCTCGCGGCGCTGGGACGCATGTCGCCATGGCGAGCGTTGCGCTGGTTTTCCATTGCCTACATTGAAGTGTTTCGCGGCACGTCGTTGCTGGTGCAATTGTTCTGGCTGTTTTTTGTATTGCCCTTGCCGCCGTTCAACGTCGAGTTGAGTTCATACAGCGTGGCCATCGTCGGCCTCGGTTTGCACATCGGTGCTTACGGTGCGGAAGTGATGCGCGGTGCGATCGGCTCCGTCGCCAAGGGTCAGTACGAAGCGTCCACGGCGCTGAACTTCAGCGGCTACAAGCGTTTTCGCCGGATCATTCTGCCGCAGGCACTGCTGGCGGCCATTCCGCCGGGCACCAACCTGCTGATCGAATTGCTGAAAAACACCTCGCTGGTGTCGTTGATTACCTTGTCGGACTTGAGCTTCCGCGCTCGTCAACTCGATCAGGCGACGTTCCAGACCCTGGAGATTTTCAGCCTGGCCCTGGTGATGTATTTCATCCTGGCCCAGGCCATCAACCTCGGCATGCGCCAGCTTGAACGGCGCCTGGCGCGCGGACGGATGCGTGGAGGTCTGTCATGACCCTGTTCGACTGGACCTATGCCTGGCAAATCCTGCCCGACTTGCTGCAGGCCTCGCTCAACACCGTGGGCATTACCCTGATCGGTTTCCTGATCGCCATCGTGCTGGGCTTGTTCCTGGCCATCGGCCGCCGCAGTCGCAGGCTGTGGCTCTCGCTGCCGGCGACCGGGGTGATCGAGTTCATTCGCAGCACGCCGCTGCTGATCCAGGTGTATTTCCTCTATTACGTGCTGCCCAACTACGGCGTCAGCATGAGCGCCATGCAAGTGGGCATTCTCGGCATCGGCCTGCATTACGCCTGTTACATCGCCGAGGTCTATCGCGGTGGCCTCGATGCCGTGCCACGCGCGCAATGGGAGGCGGTCACCGCGCTGAACATCGCCCCGTACAGCGCCTATCGCAACATCATTCTGCCCCAGGCCCTGCGGCCGATCCTGCCGCCGTTGGGCAACTACCTGGTGGCGATGCTCAAAGACACGCCGGTGCTGTCGGCGATTACCGTGGTGGAAATCATGCAACAGGCCAAGAACATCGGCTCCGAGAACTTCCGCTACCTGGAGCCGATCACCATGGTCGGTCTGTTTTTCCTCGCCCTGAGCATCGCTTTGGCTTATCTGGTACGGCGCCTTGAAGTGCGCCTGGAGCTACGCTAATGACTTCTCCACTCTCGACACCCAGCGACTTTTCCCGACACAGCACCCCGCCCCCGCTGCATCCGCAGGAGGCCACGGCCATGCAGGCAACCCAGGCGGTCAAACCGATCGTCAGTTTCCAGGACGTCACCAAGAGCTACGGCAACTTCACGGTGCTCGATCACTTGAACCTCGATGTCACGCCGGGCGAGAAAGTCGCGATCATCGGTCCCAGCGGCTCGGGCAAATCCACGCTGTTACGGGTACTGATGACGCTCGAAGGCATCGACGACGGGTTGATCCGCATCGAAGACGACTTGCTGACCCACATGCACAACCGCAATGGCGTATTGGTGCCTGCCAACGATCGGCACATCCGTCGGGTGCGCGGCAAGATCGGCATGGTGTTCCAGAGTTTCAACCTGTTCCCGCACATGACGGCGTTGCAAAACGTGATCGAGGCGCCCGTGCAGGTGCTCGGCATGAAACCCGCCGAGGCACGTGAGCGCGCCGCAGACTTGCTGGAACTGGTGGGGCTGGGTAGCAAGCTTGGGCATTACCCGTCGCAATTGTCCGGCGGCCAGCAGCAACGGGTGGCGATCGCCCGGGCGCTGGCAATGCGCCCGAAAGTCATGCTGTTCGATGAAGTGACCTCAGCCCTCGACCCGGAACTGTGTGGCGAAGTGCTTAACGTCATCCGCAAGCTCGGCACCGAGCACAACCTGACCATGCTGATGGTCACGCACCAGATGGGCTTCGCTCGGGAGTTCGCGGATCGCGTGTGTTTTTTCTACAAGGGGCAGATTCACGAGCAGGGCACGCCAGCGCAGATATTCGAACACCCGCAGCAGGAACGCACCTGCGCATTTCTCAGCGCGGTGAAAGAAGCAAATTAGATAAAGAGACAGGGCAGATACGCATGTGGGAGCGAGCCTGCTCGCGATGGCGGCGAATCAGAAACCAAGATATTTTTTTCAAACCGTCATAGCCAGCCC
>NZ_JANLOD010000010.1 GCF_025466085.1 Pseudomonas sp. 14P_8.1_Bac3 | reverse complement strand
ATCGCTGTCGATGGCTTGCTTGCCCAGGATCACCAGCTGAGGCTGTTCCTTGTCGACAACGGCTTTCAACAGTTTGGCAACGGCCAGGGAAGTCAGATCTTCAGCGGATTCGACGAGGATGGCGCGGTCGGCACCCAGAGCCAGCGCGGTGCGCAGTTGCTCTTGAGCGGTAGACGGACCAACGGATACGACGACGATTTCAGTCGCAACGCCTTTCTCTTTCAGGCGTACGGCTTCTTCCACTGCGATTTCGCAGAACGGGTTCATCGACATCTTCACGTTAGCGAGGTCGACGCCGGAATTGTCCGCCTTGACGCGAACCTTGACGTTGTAATCCACAACGCGTTTGACAGCTACAAGAACCTTCATGGATTCCTCGTTACTCTCCGGTGAAAAGAAAGTCGCCTAGGCGAACCTGGCGGTTGATGCTCATCGGCGCAAGGGCACCTCTAAAAACGCCGGCCTGTGTGTCAAGTGAGCCTCGCTCGTGATGCGGATGACCGTTCGTCAGTAGCGACTCAACAGTCATTCAATATCGCGACGTGTAAACTGCGCGCGCAACCTGCGCGGCATTTCACTTTCTACTGCCATCGCCCTGTCTTTAGAGGTGCTCTTGAAACCATCAGTCAGCCTACGGCGAGCGCAAAACCGCCCGTATCTTGACCGGAACACCTATTCCGGTCAATACAGAAAAATGGCCGCCCATAAGCCGCGTGACTTTGATTTCTCTGGCTTTGAGCCATTTCAAACAAACGTTTGTATTGGACGCTGAGAGTGGTGTAGATATAATGCGCCACCCAGAGAGAAAGGTGGTTCAGCGATTGTGCTCTTCCCTGCTTATACAGGGATTCATGGATGCGACACCAAACCTCCAATTAGAAAAAAAACTGTTGAGCCTTGAGTAGGAGATAACCTGTGGAACGCGAATACATGGAATTCGACGTCGTCATCGTCGGTGCCGGCCCCGCTGGTCTTTCCGCTGCCTGCCGATTGAAGCAGAAGGCCGCCGAAGCCGGTAAGGAAATCAGCGTCTGCGTGGTCGAAAAAGGCTCCGAAGTGGGTGCTCACATCCTGTCCGGTGCGGTGTTCGAACCCCGCGCCCTGAACGAACTGTTCCCGGACTGGAAAGAACTCGGCGCCCCGCTGAACACACCGGTGACCCGCGACGATATCTTCGTTCTCAAGAACGCCGACAGCGCGCAAAAAATTCCTGACCTCTTTGTGCCCAAGACCATGCACAACGAAGGCAACTACATCATCTCCCTGGGCAACCTGTGCCGCTGGCTGGCCCAGCAGGCCGAGAACCTGGGCGTGGAAATCTACCCAGGCTTCGCGGCTCAGGAAGCGCTGTTCGACGAGAACGGCGTGGTTCGCGGGATCATCACCGGCGACCTCGGCGTCGACCGCGAAGGCCATCCGAAAGACGGCTTGTACACCCCAGGCATGGAATTGCGTGGCAAGTACACCCTGTTCGCCGAAGGTTGCCGCGGCCACATCGGCAAGCAGCTGATCAAGCGCTTCAACCTCGACAGCGAAGCCGATGCCCAGCACTACGGCATCGGCCTGAAAGAAATCTGGGAAATCGACCCGGCCAAGCATCAGCCAGGTCTGGTGGTGCACACCGCAGGCTGGCCGCTGGACATCATGGGCACCGAGAATACCGGCGGCTCGTTCCTTTATCACCTGGAAAACAACCAGGTGGTCGTCGGCCTGATCGTCGATCTTTCCTACAGCAACACCTACCTGTCGCCGTTCGACGAGTTCCAGCGCCTCAAGCATCACCCGGTGCTCAAGCAGTACCTGGAAGGCGGCAAGCGCATCAGCTACGGCGCCCGCGCCATCTGCAAGGGCGGCCTGAACTCGCTGCCGAAAATGGTCTTCAAGGGCGGCGCGCTGATCGGTTGCGATCTCGGCACCCTGAACTTCGCCAAGATCAAAGGCAGCCACACCGCGATGAAGTCCGGCATGCTCGCCGCTGAATCCGTGGCCGAGGCGCTGTTCGCCGAAAAAGATGGCACCGAAGAGCTGACCACTTATGTGGACGCATTCAAAAAGAGCTGGCTCTACGACGAGCTGTTCGCCAGCCGCAACTTCGGCCCGGCGATCCACAAGTTCGGCGCGATCGTCGGCGGCGGTTTCAACTGGCTCGACCAGAACATCTTCGGCGGCAAACTGCCGTTCACCTTGCACGACACCAAACCGGATTACGCCTGCCTCAAGCTCGCGGCCGACTGCAAGAAGATCGAATACCCGAAACCGGACGGCAAGCTCAGCTTCGACAAACTCAGTTCGGTGTTCATCTCGGGGACCAACCATGAAGAAGAACAACCGTGCCACCTGAAGCTGACCGACCCGAGCATCCCGATCAGCAAGAACCTGCCGCTGTACGATGAACCGGCCCAGCGCTACTGCCCGGCGGGAGTGTACGAAGTGGTGACCAAGGAAGACGGCGAGAAGCGCTTCCAGATCAACGCCCAGAACTGTGTTCACTGCAAGACCTGCGACATCAAGGACCCTGCACAGAACATCACCTGGGTGGCGCCGGAAGGTGCCGGCGGCCCGACTTACCCGAACATGTAAGTCGAACGCCTGAACATCAAGGCTCCCTGATGGGGGCCTTTTTGTTGCCCGCAAATTTATGCCCCTACACCCCTTCCCTTGTGGGAGCGGGGATCATCGATGCATCACGCACTGAAGGCCTAAACCTTCAAGCCCAGCTCCGCCGACAGTCGGGCTGTCACGCCTTTGATCAGGGGAATCAGCTCGGCCATTTTTTCCAGCGGCATGTACGGCACGGTGCTGGCGATGCTGATGCCGGCGATGATGCGCTTGCTGGCATCCCGAATCGGCGCAGCCACACAGCGGATCGACGGTTCGTTGTCTTCAAGATCGAAGGCATAGCCCCCCGCGACGTACTCAATCATGCGCTGTTGGAACTGCTCCCAGGATTGTTCCGGGTGCTGCGGCCAGAATTGATTTTTCCCACCCGCAGGCAGGCTGACTTCGTACAGCCGCTGCCATTCCTCCCGGGTGTCGTCCAGCATCAGCGCCTTGCCGATCCCGGTGCGCGCCAGCGGCATGCGATGGCCGACCCGCGAACGCATTTCCGGACCGTTGCGCCCCGGATTCTTGTGCAGGTACAGCACTTCGTCGCCCTCGCGGATCGCCAGGTGAATGGTGTCGCCGGTCAACGCCGACAACTCATCCAGATACGGCCCGGCCAGGGTGACCAGCGGCAGTTCTTCACGCGCCTGAAAACCCAGTTCGATCAGCTTCGGCCCTAGCAGGTAACCGATCTGCGGCACCACCCGCAAATAGCGCTCGTCCACCAGGCAACTGGCCAGGCGGTGGGTGGTGCTGCGCGTAGTACCGATCTGTCGGGCGATTTCCTTGAGGTCGCGGGCGCCACTGGCCACGGCCTGAACCACACCCAGACCGCGAAGCAGAGTCTGGGTGCCGGTCGGCGCGGCGTCCTTGGAGATTTTTGCGGGGTCTTCCTGCATATCCAGCCTTTACCGTTGAGCGAGAGAATCGGCGGCATTATGGTCGCGCGATGGTGGCGACTACAACTTGATACGCTCGACCTTGCCCACCAGCAATACGTAGGAAAGTGCGCCAATCAACGCCAGAACCGAGATGTAGGTGATCGCCGGAGCAAACGAATCACCGCTGGCGAGGAAACCGATGACGATTGGCGTGGTAATCGCCGACAGGTTGCCGATGAAATTGAACACGCCGCCCGTCAGCCCCAATAAGCGTGCCGGTGCCAGGGTCGATACCAGCGACCAGGTGATCGACGCCAGTCCGTTGCCGAAGAAGGCCAACGCGAGGAAGGCGATGACCAGCGGCGTCGACTCGACGAAGTTGGCGCCAATGATCGAGGTCGAGATCAGCAGCCCGCCAATGATCGGCAGCTTGCGGGCAAAGCCCACCGTGTAACCGCGACGAATCAGGAAATCGGAAAAGAACCCAGAACAGAGCACGCCGATGAACGCCGCGAGAAACGGCAACGACGCCAGCAGCCCGGACTTAATGAAGTCCATGCCGCGATATTTCACCAGGTAGGTCGGGAACCACGTCAGAAAAAACCACAGCGTAGAGTTAAGGCAGAACTGGCCGAGGTAGATACCCCAGAGTTTACGTTGGGTCAGCACGATGCCGAGATCGCTCCAGCTGAATCTGGCTTTGACGTTGGCCTGTTCCACCTGGATGTCTACAAGCCCGCCGCCTTCGCGGATCAAGTCGATTTCGGCCTCGTTGGCGCCTTTGAAATCCCGCGGCTCGCGATACACCGCGTACCAGATCACCGCCCAGAGAATGCCTGCCGCACCGGTGCTGACGAACACCATGTGCCAGCCAAATTCATGCTGCAGCCAGGCGAGCACCGGCGTCAGGAACGCCAACCCGACAAACTGCCCGGAGGTGTAGAAACCGATGGCCGTGGCGCGTTCGCGTTCGGGAAACCAGGTGGTGACCACGCGGCTGTTGATCGGATACGCCGGGGCTTCCAGCGCGCCCACCGCCATGCGCAGGACGAACAAGGCAATGGAACTGGCGGCGAAACCGAGCATGACCGTCGCCACGGACCACAACAACAGCGCGACGCTGTAGAGAATCCGCGGCGGCACGCGATCCACCAGCCAGCCGCCGGGGATCTGCATGGCGGCGTAGGTCCAGCCGAACGCGGAGAAAATCAACCCGACGTGAATCGGGTCGATGCCCAATTCGCTGGTCAGCGCGGGGGCGGCGATGGACAGGTTGCTGCGGTCGAGGTAGTTGATCACCACGGTGATGAACAGCAGCACCATGATGAAAAAACGCTTGCGGCTGGGCGTCACCAACGACGCCTGCCCGGTGAGGGTTTGCGGTTGCATGGGGTGCCTCTTCTTATGATTATCGAGGTCAGTTTGAAACGTTGCACCGCCCCCTTGTGGGAGCGAGCCTGCTCGCGAAAGCGATTTGTCAGTCACCTTAACGGCTGGAGGTGCAGACCACATCGCCAGCAGGCTGGCTCCCACAGGGGTTTGGGGTCAGGGAGAACTCACCACTCGGCAAAACTGCCATCAGCATGCCGCCAGATCGGGTTGCGCCAGCGGTGGCCGACCGCCGCGCGCTCGATGACGTATTCCTCGTTGATCTCGATGCCCAGGCCCGGGCCATTCGGGATTTTCACGAAGCCCTTGTCGTAGTCGAACACCCGCGGATCCTTGACGTAATCCAGCAGGTCGTTGCTCTCGTTGTAATGGATGCCCAGGCTCTGTTCCTGGATGAACGCGTTGTAGCAAACCGCGTCGAGTTGCAGGCACGCCGCCAGGGCAATCGGGCCCAACGGGCAATGCAGTGCCAACGCCACGTCGTAGGCTTCGGCCATGTTGGCGATCTTGCGGGTTTCGGTGATGCCGCCGGCGTGCGAGGCATCCGGCTGGATGATGTCGACGTAGCCTTCGCTCAATACACGCTTGAAATCCCAGCGCGAGAACAGCCGCTCGCCGAGAGCAATCGGCGTGCTGGTCAGGGGTGCCAGTTCCTTCAACGCTTCGTAGTTTTCGCTGAGCACCGGCTCTTCGATGAACATCAGCTTGTAGGGATCGAGTTCCTTCATCAGCACCTTGGCCATGGGTTTGTGCACCCGGCCATGGAAGTCCACACCGATGCCAACGTTCGGGCCGACCGCATCACGCACGGCGGCGACGTTGGCCAGGGCCAGGTCGACTTTCTCGAAGGAATCGAGGAATTGCAGCTCTTCGGTGCCGTTCATCTTCACTGCGGTGAAACCACGGGAAACCGCTTCCTTGGCCGCACGCGCCGTGTCGGCCGGACGATCACCGCCGATCCACGAATAGACACGGATCTTGTCCCGCACCTGACCGCCGAGCAGATCGCTGACCGACACACCCAGCGCCTTGCCCTTGATGTCCCACAGCGCCTGGTCGATGCCGGCCAGGGCGCTCATGTGGATCGCACCGCCCCGGTAGAAGCCGCCGCGGTACAACACGGTCCAGATGTCTTCGATGTTGCGTGGGTCTTTGCCGATCAGGTAGTCGGACAATTCTTCAACCGCGGCCGCCACGGTGTGAGCCCGGCCTTCGACCACGGGCTCGCCCCAACCGGTCACGCCCTCGTCGGTTTCGACCTTGAGGAAGCACCAGCGCGGCGGAACGATGAAGGTGGTCAGTTTGGTGATTTTCATCTGTGGGTCTCTCTTGTTAGAGGCAGCGCTCGCAGCGCCAAAAAGTCTTAGCGAAGGGCTTTCCAGGCAGCCACGTAAGCCTTGGCATTGATCGCCACTTGCTCCGGCGTCATGCCCGGTTTGAACAGGCCGGAACCGAGACCGAAACCTTTGACACCGGCGTCGATAAACACCTGCATGGTGTCCGGCGTGATCCCGCCCACCGGCGCCAGAATCGTTCCCGCCGGCAACACCGCGAGCCAGGCCTTGACGACGGCCGGCCCCATTTGCTCGGCCGGAAACATTTTCAATACGTCCGCGCCTTCGGCCAGTGCAGCGAAGGCTTCGGTTGGCGTCGCAACACCTGGCGACAGGAACAACCCCGCCGCTTTCGCCGCACGCAGCACCTTGGGATCGCTGTGGGGCATGACAATCACCTGTCCGCCGGCGGCCTTGACTTGCTCGACCTGTTCCGGCGTCAGCACAGTGCCAGCGCCGATCAGGCAATCAGCGGGCAAGGTACTGCGCAGGATGCGGATACTTTCGTACGGCTCGGGAGAATTAAGCGGCACTTCGATGACGCGAAATCCTTGGGCATACAGGACTTCGCCGATGGCGGCTGCTTCTTGCGGACGCAGGCCGCGCAGGATCGCGATCAGACCGTTTTGCGCCAGGGCTTGCTTGAGCATGTCAGACCTCCAGTCAGGTTTAACGGGATGGATGCGGGGTAACCAGTCCGGCGGCCAGCGCCAGTTGCCACAACCCGCGTTCGGTGGCTTGTTCGGCCAGGGTCACGCGAGCGAAACCGCAGGTGTCGAGGGCCCGGCGGTAGCGGGCGCAGAGTTGGGAATTGCCGATAAGAATGATCGACGGCAGATGGACGCTGTTGCGCCGACGCCGCTGAACCGTGGCCAGCGCCGCCAGTTCGTGACCGATCAGCAGGCCGGACAGGTAATCCGCTTGCGCGCTGCCACTGAGCTCACCGGTGAGCCCCAGGCTACGAGCACTGAACAGGGTCGACAGTGGACCGATCTCGCCCTCCGTCGACAGCGCCACGTGCACCCCACGGTCAAACGCGTCGCCCTCGAAAGCGCCGCCGCGTTGCTGGGTGCGCCCGAGAATGCTGTGTTCGCTGAGGACGGCGAAGACCTCGCCGGTCATGAACGTATCGAAATGCACGATGCAGCCGTCGGCCACTTCGACCCATTTCGAATGGCTGCCGGGCAGGCCGATCAACAGGTCACCGCCCGCCCCGTGGGGAAGATTTTGCAGCACGCCGAGGACCTGGGTTTCTTCGCCGCGCATCACGTTCGGCAAGCGCGAACGCTGAATCACGCCCGGCACGATGTGCACATCGACACCGCGAATACTGTGGACAGTCTGTAGGGATGTTCCGAGAGTGGCGACGTTCGCCGGCGTGTCGCGGTAGGCCGCTTCGCGCCAGCCCTGGGCGCTGCCGACCATGCCGCAGGCAATCACCGGCAAACCGGGTTGCGCGTCGAGCCAGTCCCCGCAGGCTTCGTCGAAGGCCAATTCAAACCCGTCGGTGCACACCTGACCGGCAATCACCCGCGGCGATGTCGGCAGCTGCATGATGCCGCACGACAGCGAACGCTGTTCCAGCACCTGGCCGCCTGCAGCGAGTTTGTAAGCACGTAATGAGGTTGTCCCCCAATCGAGCGCGATCAATTGCGCCAGCATCGCTTCACCTGTTTTGTTTATTGGCAGTGAGTGAGCTGGACTATAAACCCGGACAGAGGGAAATCTCAATATATAAATATCACTCCCATATTATGGGATTAAAACAAAAAAAGACCGCAGCTTTCGGCGGCTCCAGCGGGAAGGCGAATCCCGGCACAGGAGCGCTGTCAAAGGCTGCGGTCTTTGAAGCAGGGTCATTTACCTTCGGCAAACTCCCGCAATACCGCGCCGTCCATCCGATACCGCACCCACTCCTCCTGTGGCTGAGCGCCGAGGGACTTGTAGAAGTCGATCGCCGGCGTGTTCCAGTCCAGCACGCTCCACTCAAAGCGCCCGCAATCATTGGCGCAGGCGATCTTCGCCAAATGCCGCAGCAGGGTTTTGCCCGCGCCGCCGCCACGCTGTTCCGGGGTGATGTAAAGGTCTTCGAGGTACAGGCAGTTACTGCCGAGCCAGGTGGAATAGCTGAAGAAAAAAACGGCGAAACCGATCGGCAGACCGTCGCGCAGACAGATCAGGCCATGCGCCGTGGCGCCTTCGCTGAACAGGCTGCGCTCGATGTCGGCGACGCTGGCGATGACTTCGTGGCGGGCACGTTCGTAGTCGGCCAGTTCAGTGATGAACCCGAGGATTTGCGGTGCATCGCTGGGGGTGGCCGGGCGGATTTCGATCGTCATGGACGTGCCTTCGTCAAAAGTGGAAAACGCCATACTAAGTCGCTGCGCGGCGCGCGTCACAAGGATTGTTTTACTTGGCCGGGGACATTACTCCGCCCACCATTAACCTTGGAATCGATAACCTCGGACCTAACATCGGCGCCTTGCGTGATAGATAGATGACACTCACCGATATCGGGTCAAGGAACCGCGTCATGTCTACCGCACCACCGCCAGTCTCCGGCAAGTTGTTCGGCCTGTTTTGCCTCGCCAGTTATTTGCTGTCGCTGTCCTACGGCTCGACGTTTTTACTGTCGCTGCTGATCGGCTCGCGGGGTGGTAACGAACACGATGCGGGCAGTGTGATTTCTGCGGCGATGATCAGTACGTTCGTGGCGGTGATTGTCTCCGGGCACTTGTCCGACAAGCTGGGCGCGGCGCGCTCAATCGCACTGTTTGGCGTGTTGCTGGTCGCGGCCAGCCTTGGCTTTGCACTGACGCCGGGCTTTGGCCATCTACTGCTGTTTTTCGGGCTGCTGCTGGGGTTGGGTTGGGGTGTTTTTTATACGCTCGGGCCGATTATCGTCGCGAGCCTGGTAACGCCCGCGCAACGGGCCAAATACTTTGCGCTGCTGTCGGGCAGCATGATGACCGGGATCGGCAGCGGTCCATTGCTGGGCCGCGCGGCCAGTGCCCTCGGCTATCCGGTGACCGCGGCCTTTTACCTCGCGGCGCTGGCCAGCCTGGTCGGCGTGTTGCTGTTCTGGCGCCTGGACGCGCAGTTGAAAAAAGCACCCTCGCCCACCGCTGCCGTCGCGCGCATTTCCTGGGGTGCCACGGTCAAGGTGCTGTCGTCCAGGGCGGTGTTTCCGATTCTCATGGTCGGCCTCGGCGGAGGCGTGTTCGGTGGCTTGTCGAGCTTCCAGACCAGTTACGCAGCGTCTCGCTCGCTGGATTATTCGCTGTTCTTTTTCGGCTTCATGGGCGCAGCGATCAGCAGCCGGATGTTCATTGCCGGGTTCGTGGTCAAGCGCGATCCGTTCCGCGCGTCATGCCTGTTGTCGGGGCTGATGATGGGCTCGATCGTGATGTTCGGGTTCGTCGTCGATAGCGGCTTCACCTATGTGCTGGCGGCGATGATGCTCGGCGTCGGCTACGGGCTGACCTATTCAGTGATCAACGGCCTGGCGGCGAATGAAGCGCCGGGTGACACCACCGCGCAATCGCTGCTGTTGTTCAGCCTGTCGTATTTCATCGGGGTGTTCGGCTTCCCGTTGCTGGCCGGAAAGATCATCGTTGAGCAGGGCATGACGACACTTTTGCTCACAGTTTTCGCCGTGGCGCTGCTGAACTGGCTGATCACCGTGGGCCGCTTGGTCTGGCGTCGTTTCAAGGTCAAGACGCCGCAGCAGGCCTGAACCGTTCGTCGTTCATCAGGCACCATCCAAATCGAGGACGGACCAACATCAGGTAAGGACTCTAATTAAATGGAGACACACCATGAACATGTCCCGACTGTCCGCCCTTGCCCTCACTACGCTGCTGTCCTGCGCTGCCTTCGCCGCGGGTACCGGCCCGACCGACCCGGTCGAGAAACCTAAATCCCCCGCCATCCAAAGCGCACCCGGCCTCAATACCAACGGCACCGGCGTCGAGAACAGCCTGCCTCCTTCCACGGGCACCGACCCACGGATCCAGGGTAACGACGCGGGCCGTCAAGGTGGCATGAACATGCCCGACGCGCAGACACCCGATAACGCCGGCACCGGCATCGGCTCGAAGACCACCACCGGTGGCTCGGGCTCCGAAGGCGGCGCCAGCCAATAAATCGCCGACGCGAGCTGCAACTGCCCACATCCGTGACTAGCCACACCCATGACTATCCACACCATGAAGAGGTAACCATGAACGTCGATAAAAACCTTGAGAAAGAAGTCCTGACCCGTTTGCTGCACGCCCATCCGAGCGGGCTGGGCAAAGAGGTCCTGGACAATTACCGGGGGGAGAAAGTCGTGGCCAGCACCCTCGCCACGCTGCAGGAACGCGGGTTGATCCAGCACGGTCATGTGACCTGCAACGAGGCCGGCGAGCACTCGTTGAATTTACCGATCAAACTCAGTGCCGCCGGGGTTGAAGCGGCACGCAAGCTGGAAGTCTAAGCAGGTTGAATCAGGTCGCGGCCGTGCGCGGCTGTGACCGACTCTACAAGCAGCAGGAGAACATCCATGCCTCGTGGAAGCAAAGACAAATACACCACCGAGCAAAAGCGCAAGGCCGAGCACATCGAAGAGAGCTACGAGCATAAAGGTGTCTCTAAAGATGAAGCGCAGGCCCGCGCCTGGGCGACGGTGAACAAGCAATCGGGCGGCGGTGAACGCAAAGGCGGTTCCGGGCGCAAGAAGCCGGCGAGCGCCAAGTCCGAGGATCGCAAGGAATCGTCACGGCGCGCGGTGGCCAGTCGTGAGGGTCACCCGCGCGCCAGCAAGGCGTCGCGGGATACGCAGACCGTGGACAGTTTGAGAAAAGAAGCCGCGGCGAAGAAGATTCCGGGGCGGTCGAGCATGCGCAAGCAGGAGTTGATCGAAGCGTTGCGCAAAGCTGGGTAGGCGCTCGGCATTTTTTTATGGAAGCGGACGGCCCCTTCGCGAGCACGCCCGCTTCCACTGGCATGGGGTGTTACCGTTGTTTGAGGCGGTCGATCACCACTGCCAGCAGCAAAATCGAACCCCGAATCACGTACTGATAAAACGTATCGATGTTCTTCAGGTTCATCGCATTCTCGATAATTGCCAGAATCAGCACCCCGGCGATCACGTGGCGAATCATGCCGATCCCGCCACTCAGCGACACCCCGCCCAACACGCAAGCCGAGATCACCGTCAGCTCGAAACCCTGGCCGATCATCGGCTGGCCCGAGGTCATGCGCGACGCCAGGATCACCCCGGCCAACGCGCCGATCACGCCATGCACGGCGAAGATGATGATCTTGGTCCGGTCGACGTTCACCCCGGCCAGCAACGCCGCTTCCTGGTTGCCGCCGATGGCCATGGTGTTGCGCCCGTAGGTGGTGTAATTCAGCAGCCAGCCGAAAAACAGGAAACACACAATGGTGATCAGGATCGGCACCGGCACACCGAACAACTGGCCGTTGCCGAAGACGAAGAACGATTCCTGCGACACGCCCACCGCTTTGCCGTTGGCAAAAATATAGGCCAGGCCGCGCACGATCTGCATGGTCGCCAGCGTGGTGATCAACGCGTTGACCCGCAGCTTGGCAATCACGATTCCGTTGATCAGCCCGACGATCAGCCCCATGAACAGCGCCGCCACGACGCCGAGAAACACGCTGTCGGTGTCGCGCATCACCACCGCCGCGACCACACCGGCACAGGCAATCACCGAGCCCACCGACAAATCGAAATGCCCGGATGCCAGGCTATACAACATGGTGCATGCGGCAATCCCGGTGGTGGATATCGCCAGGCCCAGGCCACGCATGTTCAATGGCGAGAGGAAGTTGTCGATCAGCAACGTGCAGAGCACGAAGATCCCGACGGCGGCCAGCAGCATCACCCAGTCATCGAGGAAGCGCCGCAGGTCCAGCGGTTTGCGCTCGGTAGGCAGCGCGTTGTTTTGGGTTGTCATCATAGTTACCTCTCAGTTCGCCACGCCGTCAGCGCGGTGGCGCGGCAAAGCCAGTTGCAGCAGGTTGGATTCGTTCGCGTCGTCGCGGGACAGTTCGCCGCGCATCGCCCCTTCGCAGAGCACCAGGATGCGGTCGGAGATGCCCATGACTTCCATCAGGTCGCTGGACACCACGATCACCGCGATGCCGCTTTCAGCCAGGTTGTGAATGATCTGGTAGATCTCGGCCTTGGCGCCGATGTCGATGCCGCGGGTGGGTTCGTCGAGCAGCAGGACTTTCATGGGCATCGACAGCCAGCGACCGAGAATGGCTTTCTGCTGATTGCCGCCGGACAGGTACATGATTTTCTGCGCGGCGCTGGGAGTCTTCACTTTCAGCGCCTTGATCTGCTTGTCGGCGTTGCCCTTTTCCCACAGGCCACGCAACAGGCAACCGAAGGTGGAATGGGCGCCGCGGGCGCTGATGTTGATGTTCTCGGCGACACTGGAGAGCGGCATGATGCCCTCCTTCTTGCGGTCTTCGGGACACAGCAGGATGCCGGCGGCAATCGCGTCGCGGGGTGAACGCAGTTGCAGTTTGCGACCGCGCAATTCCAGGCGTCCGGCGGTGTTGCGTTCAAGACCGCTGAGCAGGCGGAACAGCTCCGTACGGCCAGCGCCGACCAGGCCGAACAAGCCGAGAATCTCACCTTTGTGCGCGTCGAAACTCACCGGTTCACGCAGGCCCGGCCCGAGCAGGCCATCGACCCGCAACGCCACGGCACCGCGCTTGCGCGGACGGTAATCGTAGATGTCCTGAATGTCGCGCCCGACCATGCAGGTCACCAACTGGTCGTGGGTCAACTCACTCATGTCGTCGAAGGTGCGCACGTAACGGCCGTCCTTGAACACCGTCACCGCGTTGCAGATGCGGAACACTTCTTCCATGCGATGGGAGACGTAGAGCACCACTTTGCCTTCGTCGCGCAGGCGGCTGATGATCGCCATCAAGCGGTCGATCTCCCGCGCCGAGAGGCTGCTGGTCGGTTCGTCGAACGCGATGACGTGTGCGCCACGGGACAGCGCCTTGGCGATTTCCACCAGTTGCCGCTGACCGAGAGACAGGCGCCCGACTTTCTCTTGCGGATCGATTTCATCGGCCAGGCCCTTGAGGCAGGCCAACGCTTGCTGACGCAGTGCGCGGCGATTGATCAGGCCGAAGCTGGCGGGCAAATGACCGAGGAACAGGTTTTCCGCGACGGTCATTTCCGGCACCAGGTGCAGCTCCTGGTGGATCACCGCCACGCCACTGCCGATGCTGTCGGCGGTGGACTTGAAGGCCATGGTCCGCTCACCGATCTGCAGGTCGCCACTGCTGGGCGTGTAAGCGCCGCCGAGGATTTTCAGCAGGGTCGATTTGCCGGCGCCATTCTCGCCCATCAAGGCATGAACCTGCCCCGGATGCGCGACGAAGCTGATGCCGTCCAGTGCCTTTACCCCGGGAAAGGTTTTGCCGATCCCGTTGAAACGCAGGCTGCCGCTGACGCTGTCGTGTTGTGTCTGTACTTGCGCGTGCATAGAACCACCTCATCCCACAGACCAAGCGGCCCCGTCGCCAGGACCGCCGATGAAATCAACCGCGCCTCAGTTCCACAGGCCGATTTTTTCCAGTTCCTGCTTGAAGTTGTCGCGGGTGATCAGGGTCACGTCGTCCATCGCGGTGTACTTCGGTGGTTCTTTGCCGGTGGTGACCCACTCGAACATCATCGCGGCGGTGTTGTAGCCCTCGATGTGCGGGCTAGGCAGCATCGAGCCGAAGAAGCCGCTATCAGGCTTTTTCAGTTCGCCGATGGCGTCGGTGCCGTTGATGCCGATGCCGATCACGTTGGCCGCAGCGAAACCGGCGCTCTCGGTGGCGCGCACGCCGCCCAGCACGGTGTTGTCGTTCATGCCGCCGATGATCAGGTTTTTCGCCGCGCCAGGCAGCTTCACCAGCGCCGAGTTGGTGGCGTCCATGCTGCCCGGCACGTCGAGGGTTTTCAGGGCCGAGGTCAGAATGTGGTCGGCTGGCATCCCGGCTTTTTTCAGGGCATCGATGGAGCCGTCAGTGCGTTTCTTGCCGGTGTCGAGTTCATTGAAGGTGTTGATCACCGCGTAGGTGTCCTTCCAGTCCCACTGGCGTTTTTTGGCTTCGGCAGCCATGGCGTTGCCTTGTTTCTGGCCCACTTCGAAGGCGGCCATGCCGAGGTACGGCACGTCTTCCATGAACTTGCCGCTGGCGTCGACGAAGCGGTCGTCGACGGCAATGACTTTCATGCCGTTGGCTTTGGCCTTGGCCATGATGGCAGGGCCGAGGGATACGTCGGGCGGGCAAATCACGAATCCCTTGGCGCCGTTGGCGGCCAGGCTGTCGATGGCGGAGAGGGTTTTCTCACCGTCCGGCACGGCGATCTTGATGACCGTGAAGCCTTTGTCTTTTCCGGCCTTTTCGGCGAAGGCCCATTCGGTCTGGAACCAGGGCTCTTCGGCCTGCTTGACCAGAAAGCCGATCTTCACTTCCTCGGCCGCCAGCAACGTACTGCTGAGGCTTACCGCGGTGACCGCCAAAGCGGCGCAGCACAGGGAACGGATTCCACGACGACGATTCATAAGCTGACTCCTTGTTATTTTTTTTGAGCGTTATTTTGCAAGCCGGTACCGCAAATAGTCATATCGTATGATGATTGGCTTTCAGACGGAGTTCCGCGTCTGAAGGACGTTTTATTCAGTCGTGGTACATGACCGAAAGGCCACCGTCGATGGTGATGAACGGCTCTTCGTCACTGGCCAGGAACACCGAGGTCATCGCCACTTCAACGGGCTGACCGATGCGCCGGGGTGGGTACGTGTCGTGCCGGAACCCCTTTCGCAGGCACGGCAAAAACCGGGCATCTGTCGATGTCCGGCCAAGAAACGAGTTGGAAAATTCCTGCATCACTTCACCTGTTTTGTTTTTTTAAGTGTGAGTGCGTGTAACTAGTGCAGCCGACTATAAACCCGACCGCCAAATAATCTCAATATATAATTTTACGTCCCGCATATTGGGATTTAACCCAGAAATCTCGTACACGATTTTCCTGGCACATCGACCTCAAGGGACAGCACCGCTCCGTCCAGCGGATGCTGGAGCGGGCTGGCGGCGCTGGTGATGTAGAGGGTTTTCAAGTCAGCGCCGCCAAATACGCAGCTGGTTGGACGGCTGACCGGCAGTTCGATCACGCGATCTACTTTGCCGTCCGGCGTCAGCCTGAGCAGGCAACTGCCGTCCCAGCGTGCATTCCACAAGTAGCCTTCGGCGTCCATCGCCGAGCCATCAGGCCCGCCGCGCTCATGCGGGCCGAACCAGACTGTCGCCGGATCGAGGTTGCCGTCGGTGCGGATGAAATGCTGGTAGAGCTTGCCATCCAGGCTGTCGCCGAAATGCAGCGTGGTGGCGTCGTCACTCCACAACAAGGTATTGGGAATGCCCAGACCGCGAAGAAGCGGCGTGACCCGGGCATCGCGGTCGATCCGGAACAAGCCGCCGGAACGCCGCACAATCGGCAGGTCTTCACCGTTTTCGCCGAGGTTGTTCTGCATGGTGCCGAGCCAGAGTCGGCCCTGGGCATCGCAGCGGGCTTCGTTGCCGCGATTGCCGGGTTGCGGGTCGGCCACGCAGAACAGCGTCAGCCGTGGCTCAAGCCCAGGTGAGTCGAGGTCCAGTCGATAGACGCCGCTGCTCAAGGTCACCAGCGCATCGCCGCTTTCGCAGGGGATGAAGGCGGAAACGTGTTCCGGCATCTGCCAGATCTGTACGTTGGCGCCAATCAGCCGCAAGGCTTGCTTGCCGGCGATGTCGACCCAGTACAGGGCTTGGGTCGGTGCGTCCCAGAACGGGCCTTCGCCTAACTGCGCGCGGTGCTGGGTGACTGCGGTCCACTCCATGAGATCCTCCTGACGTGTTCTTGTTTTTATGTGAACGCGCCGTTAGCTGGCTTTTTTGTCGGCCATGACTTGCGGGTAAAAACGCTTGATGGCCAGGTCCGCATTGTCGATCAGGGTCATGCAGGCCCACACACCCCGCGCGGCATCCCGGGCGGCGATAGCGTCGGCCATGTCTTTGTGAATGGGCAGTGTGCGGCGCAGTTCGTCCGGGTCGGCCGCCGACACTTCGAACGACACCGCCAGCAGCGCGCCGAGGGCCGGGACCATTTGCTCGATAAACTGGTTGTGGCTGGCGGCGAGAATGCACTCGTGAAAGAACTGGTCGGCGCGGTTGTAATCGACCCCGCTGTCCACGGCACGCTCCAGCGCGTTATAGGCTTGAAGCACTGCTTGCACCTGCTCGACTGTCGCTCGCTCGCAGGCCCAGCGCACGGCCATGGGTTCGATGGTGCGGCGCAGGTCGAGCAGGTCGTCGACAAAGTTTTCCGGCAAGCCGCTGCGTGACAACCAGCCCACGACCTGCGGATCGAAGAGGTTCCAGCGCCGCACCGGCAGCACCCGGGTGCCAACCTTCGGTCCCACTTCGAGCAGGCCTTTGGCAACCAGGGTTTTGATGGCTTCGCGGATGACTGTGCGACTGACGCCGAGTTGTTCGCCGAGGTCGGCCTCGACCTTGAGGGTTTCGCCCGGTTTCACTTGGCCCGCAGCAATCCAGCAGCCCAGCCAATCGACCGTCGACGCGTGAAAGCTGCTGGACATGGACACCTCAAAGACGTTCGCGATGGATGCCCACGCTAATCATCATACGATTAAGTGTCAATTTGAATTTCAGCAGGAACCCGATTGGGCTGCTTAAGGCTCAAGGCCAATGGGGAAAAATTCACCGCCACTCCAGACGCCGAGCCAACGCTGCCCGTCGATCTCACGCGTCACCGCCAGCTCCACCAACTGGTAGAACACATTCCGATGAATCAATGCTTCGAGATTCGTGCGCACATGCACGTACGGCGCCGGCTCCTGGGTGACCGGATCGATCACCACCCGAATCCCATGCTCTGCACCGGCCTCGGCGGTTTCATCGACGTTAGTGGTAAAGCGCAACAGCTGGCTATCACCCTCGCCTTCTACATCCACGGCAATCGCCACGAACGGCGCGTCGTCGACCTTGATGCCGACCTTTTCGACCGGAGTGATCAGGAAGTAATCATCGCCGTCGCGGCGGATGATGGTGGAGAACAACTTGACCATCGGCTTGCGCCCGATCGGCGTGCCCAGGTAATACCAGGTGCCGTCGCGGGCGATGCGCATGTCAATGTCGCCGCAGAAATCGGGGTTCCACAAGTGGACCGGTGGCAAGCCTTGGGTCTTGGGGATTTGCCCCAGCAGGTCGTTGGCTTTTTGCGGGCCACTCATGGCGTTCTCCTTGGGATTTACTGGTCGCTGAGCCCCAGCAGGCTACGCGCGTATTGTTCCAGCGGCGGGCCCATCAGGTCTTCTGGCTTTTTGTCGTGGAACGTCAGTAAACCGCCACGACTCTTGATGCGCGCAGTATCAATCAAATACTGGGTGCTGGTCTCGATCAACATGATTTGAATCACGCCAGTGTCGATACCGAGACGGTCCACCGCTTCCTGGTCCAGCCACTCGTCGGAGTTGCCGATGCGGTCGTCTGACTTGGCGAAACGGGTATAGAGCAGGTAATGCGCACCAGCCGCGCGTGCTTCGCCCATGGCCTGGTCGAGACCTTCTGGCGCACGTGCGCGACGAACCATCGGGAAATATTCGATAAAACCGTCGAAGGCGACTTCGGCGATCACGTTAGGTCGCGGGTAGACCGCGCTGCCCGGTGGGGCAAAGGCGCCTTGCGCGATGTAGACGAACGAATCCGGCTGAATGCGCAGGTTGTTCACCCGGCGGCTGTCACTGTGGTCAAGCAGACCCGCGTCGCTCAAGTGGTAGCGAGTCCCTTCAGCCAGATCGCTGACATTCATGCAGCCACCAAGCCCCAAAACGGCCAGCAGCAAAACCAGGCTACGCATCCTACCCTCCAGAGGCCGGTGACGGAAAACCGGCGAATGGCCATGGGATGCAGCTTCCGCGCCAGCTCAAGAACATCGTCGTTTGGCAGAACGCATTCGCGGGCAAGCCCGCTCCCACAGGTCATGTGTCGACATCACACACTGTGGGAGCGGGCTTGCCCGCGAATAGGCCGGATCAGCCGCCAATAATCTTCATGACGGTGGCGCCACCGGAAAATGCCACTTCCTGTTTGTCACCCAACGCCTTCACCAGAAGGCGCTGCAAGCCCGGCAAGGCTTGGTGACGCGGCTTGTCCAGCAGATCTCCGACATAGTGACGATTGCTCGACGACAGGCAGCCATGCAGCCAGCCCGTCGACGACAAGCGCAACCGCGAGCAGGTGCGGCAGAACGGCACGCTTTCGTTGGCGATCACGCCGAAGTAGCCCCGACCAGGGATCTCGTAGCGCACAGCCGTTGCGTCGACCGGTGCATTCGCCTGGAGATACTCGTAGCGATCGCCGATGAGGCTCAACAGCTGTTGCAGACTGACAAACTGCTGCAGGAAGGCGTTGGAGTCGCTGGCCAGGTGCCCCATGCGCATCAGCTCGATAAAACGCAGTTCATAGTCGCGTTCCAGGCAGTAATCGAGCAGCGGCATCACCTGATCGAGATTCTGCCCGCGCAACGGCACCATATTGACTTTGATCTTCATGCCGGCGGCGCTGGCCTGGTCCATCCCGTCGAGCACTGTCGCCAGATCACCGCCACGCGCGATCGTGCGGAATGCACCGGCGTCCAGGGTATCGAGGGAAACGTTGATGCGCCGGATGCCGGCGTCTACCAGTAGCGGTAGTTTTTTCGCCAGCAGTTGACCATTGGTGGTCAGGCTGATGTCTTCCAGGCCCATCTGCCCGACGGCCCTCATGAACGCTTCGAGTTTGGGACTGACCAGCGGCTCGCCGCCGGTGATGCGCAAACGCTCGATGCCGGCGGCTTCGATCAAATATGCCACGCCGCGCGCCATGGCTTCGGCCGACAGTTCATCCTGCGCAGCGACCAGCCGCTTGCCGTTGGGCACGCAGTAGGTACACGCGTAATTGCAGGCTGAGGTCAGGCTGATTCGCAGGTTGCGGAAACGCCTGCCTTGACGGTCAACGATCATGGTCACTCCGGCACAAGGATTTCGGATGACACAAAACTTGACTCACAAATCAAGTTTTAGCAAGTCCTATGCCTGAGTATATTCCTGAGGTACTGCGCCATGTAGCGAAATAATGGCGCAATAAGGCAACTGAATGGCTCAGTTGCTCGGGGAGTCGGTATCGCGCTTGCGCTTGTTGCCCATGCGCACGCCGATGTCCATCAGGAACTGGAAGAAACCTTCCTGATCTTCCAGCACATTGCTCCAGAACGGCGAGTGATACAGCGCCACGGCACCGTGCACCAGCGCCCAGGACGCGCAATAGTGAAAGTAAGGCGGGACGTCTTCGAGCTTGCCTTCGCTGATACGGCCCTTGATCAGCAGGGTCAGGCGTTCGAAGTTCGAGGCGCGAATCTTGTGTAGCTCCTCGATCATCTCTGGAACCTGGTTGCCCTTGACCACCTTTTCTTCGAGGCGATCGAACAAGCGGTAGCGTTGCGGATCGCGCATGCGGAATTCGAAGTAGGCCCGGGACAGGGCTTCCTTGTCCTTGTCGACGTCGGCGGAATGCAGCAACTCGTTCAAATCGCGCTCGTAATCGAGCATCAGGCGCAGATAGATTTCTGCCTTCGATTTGAAGTGCTTGTAGATTGTGCCTTTGCCGATACCCACGGCATCAGCAATCATCTCGACGGTGACACTGTCTTCACCTTGTTCGAGGAACAGCTTGAGCGCGGTATCGAGAATTTCTTGCTCACGGCGACGAAATTCACGGACCTTACGAGGTTCTTTATGCATAAGAAAAGGTCTGTCGGGGTCAAAATTCGAAGCCGCGTATTATGCCTAACTTGCGCCAAAATGCACGGATCATCCGACCATATCTGTGTTTCTTGATGAATTCTGACAAGGTCCTCATGTAATGAGAACGCTTCTGAAGCGGCCGTATTCCAAAATTGTTTAAAAACCGGGGTCGGTAGACTGGACTCGGCGCAATACTGATCAATACTTCAACTGTCGGCGGGGCATCTCCCCCAAGTGCCGCGACGATATTGGTACCAACGGACCGCGTACCATTGTTTTACTCCTAATGGTCTTAACCCGGATTCACCCCCCAGAACCCGGGTTTTTTTTGCCTGCGATTCAGCCTTTCACATGCGCGAGCGGGAACAGCCGCTTGAAGTTTTCCGTGGTCTGCTCGGCGAACCGCTCATAGGATTCACCACGCAACATCGCCAGGAACTCTGCCACTTCCCGCACATACTGCGGCAGGTTCGGCTTGCCGCGATAAGGGATCGGCGCCAGGTACGGCGAGTCGGTTTCCACCAGCAAGCGGTCGGCAGGAACCTTACTGGCTACATCACGCAGCGCATCGGCATTGCGAAACGTGACGATCCCGGACAGGGAAATGTAATAACCCATGTCCAGCGCCGCCTTGGCCATCTCCCAGTCTTCGGTGAAGCAGTGCAACACGCCGGCCTGGGGCAGCGCGGCCTCGCGTAACAGGCTCAAGGTGTCGGCCCGCGCACCGCGAGTGTGAATGATCACCGGCTTGCCGGTCTGCTGCGCGGCTTGCAGGTGCAGGCGAAACGATTCCTGCTGCAGCTCGGCGGCTTCAGGCTCGTAGTGATAATCCAGGCCCGTTTCGCCGATCGCGATCACACGTGGGTGGTTGAGCTCCTGCAGCAGCCAGTCCAGCGCTGGCGCGGCTCCCGGTTGCACATCCAGCGGATGCACGCCGACGGAACAATCGACATCCTCATAACGCTCGGCCAGGGCTTTGACGTCGGCCGCGTTGTCGACGCTGACGCCGATACATAAAAAGTGCCCTACCCCGCACTGCCGGGCCGCATCAAGTGCGGCATCCAGGGAGCCGTCGTGTGCGGCAAGGTCGAGGCGATCAAGGTGACAATGAGAATCTACGAGCATAAAAAGGGCTGCAACTTACATCGTATGGGTGGGACGGTCGGACTTCAGGGCTCCGGCCAGATGGGTTTCGATTCGACTGCGCGCGGCATTGTCGCCGTCGTTGAACTGCACCCCTACGCCAGCGGCTCGGTTGCCTTGAGCACCTTTGGGGGTGATCCAGGCGACTTTGCCGGCCACCGGGATTTTTTCCGGCTCGTCCATCAGGTTCAGCAGCATGAATACCTCATCGCCCAACTTGTAGCTCTTGTTGGTCGGGATAAACAGGCCACCATTTTTGATGAACGGCATGTAGGCGGCGTAAAGCACGGATTTGTCCTTGATGGTCAAGGACAAGATGCCGTTACGTGGCCCCTGGTTGACGACTTCATTCATGCGGACCTCCACTGCTGTTGTTCAGAGTCTAGTCACTTCTGGGCTGGCAAAGACGCCCACTGTACAAGCAATGCTTCCAGCAACAGCACCCGATTGAGGTTGGCCTTGCTCATGACTTTCTGACGCTGCGCGAGAATCCAGTCCTGGATGTTCAGGACTTTGTCCTGGCCAGTCTTCTGCGCCAGGTACTGAATGACTTTGCGCATATCGGCCAGCCCCAGCCCGGCTTCGTCCTGGGTCAACTGATAACGCAGGATCAGGCTCGACCAGTCGCAGAACCAGTCGAACAGCAACAACAGCGGAATCGCGTTCCAGCCTTCGGCCAGTTGGGTGGGCGATTGTTGCTGTTTGAGCAATTTCTTCACGCCGTCGACCACCAGCGCCCGCTGTTCGCGAACGCCCTGGGCGTGCAGGTTGACCGCGGCCAGCGGCGAACCGGCGGCGAGGGTCAGCAGTTCGATGCGTTCTTCTTCGGCACAGTCCGGCAGCGCCGTCGCCAGCCACGCCAGGCTCATGGCCTCGCTCGGCAGCGGGCAAGCCTGTTGCACGCACCGGCTCTTGATGGTTGGCAATAAACGGCTTGTCTGATGGCTGACCAACAAGAGGACCGTGTCGCCGGATGGCTCTTCAAGACTTTTGAGCAAAGCGTTGGCAGCGTTGATGTTCATCGACTCGACCGGCTCGATCAGCACCACTTTGCGCCCGCCCATCTGCGAGGTCTGTACCACGAAGCTGACCAGATCGCGTACTTGATCGACCTTGATCGCCTTGTCGGCTTCTTCCGGCTCGAGGATGTAGTTGTCGGGGTGGCTGCCGGCCTTGAGCAGCAGGCAGGATTTGCATTCACCGCAGGCACCCTGCGCGGTCGGACGCTGGCACAGCAGGCTGGCCATCAAGCGTTCGGCGAGCGCGCGTTTGCCAATCCCGGCCGGGCCGTGCAACAGATAGGCGTGCGCATGCTGCTTGCGACCGGCCAGCTGCTGCCAGAGGCTGTCCTGCCACGGATAGGCTTCAGCCACGGGTCAGCTCCAACAGGCGCGGCAAGAGAGCGTCCAGCGACTGCTGAACCTGCGCCAGCGGCTGGGCAGCGTCGACGAGCACATAACGCGCCGGGTCGGCTTCAGCACGCTTGAGGAAAGCGCTGCGCACTGCATCGAAAAAGGTACGACCTTCGAGTTCGAAGCGGTCGAGGCGACCGCGAGCGCTGGCCCGGGCTAGCCCCACTTCTACCGGCAGATCGAAAATCAGCGTCAGGTTCGGGCGCAGGTCGCCCTGGACGAACGTTTCCAGGGTCGCGATGCGCTCCAGCGATAAACCACGCCCTCCCCCTTGATAGGCATAGGTCGAATCGGTGAAGCGGTCACATAAAACCACGGCCCCACGGGCCAGCGCAGGTCGGATCACGCCAGCCAGATGCTGGGCGCGCGCGGCGAATACCAGCAACAGCTCGGTGTCCGGATCCATGACTTCATCGACCGGCGCCAACAGCACTTCGCGGATGCGCTCGGCCAGCGGCGTGCCGCCCGGCTCACGGGTCAGCACCACCTCGATACCGGCGGCGCGCAGGCGCTCGGCGAGGTATTCACGGTTGGTGCTTTTGCCGGCGCCTTCCGGGCCTTCCAGGGTAATAAACAAGCCAGTCACGGGCAGTCCTTAGTCAGAATCATTGCGGGCTTTGCGGCGCGGGGGCGGCCGGTTCGGGCGCAGGCGCGGCAGCGGGCTCTTTGGCAGATTCCTCAGCCGGCGCTTGGGTCGGCGCTTGAGCGGGCGGCTGCACCGGCGCTTGCGGCGTTACCGGTGGCAACGCTTCGGGGGCCGTGTCGGGCGAAGCCGCCGGGAGCGGCGCCGGCTCATTCGTCGCTTCAGGTGCGCTGGCCGGTGCCGGGCTGGATCGATAATCGGCGCGGCGCTTGAGCTGGAATTCGCGCACCGCGTTGTTATGGGCGTCCAGATCATCGGAGAACACGTGGCTGCCATCGCCGCGGGCGACAAAATACAGGCTGTTGCCGGCCACCGGATTCAATGCCGCATGGATCGCTTCGCGGCCGACCATGGCAATCGGCGTCGGCGGCAGGCCAGCGATCACGTAAGTATTGTAAGGGGTCGCTTCCTTGAGATGGGCGCGGGTCAGTTTGCCGTTGTAACGATCACCCAGGCCGTAAATCACTGTCGGATCGGTCTGCAACAGCATGCCCATTTCCATGCGCCGCACGAACACCCCGGCGATCTGCCCGCGCTCCTGCGGAACGCCGGTTTCCTTCTCGACCAGCGAGGCCATGATCAGCGCCTGATAGGGTTCGGTATAGGGCACGTCCGCCGCCCGCAGCTCCCACTCCTTGGCGAGGACTTCATCAAGGCGATCGTAAGATTTTTTCAGCAGCTCGACATCGGTCATACCACGCACGAAACGGTAGGTGTCCGGGAAGAAACGTCCCTCCGGGAAGACTCCGGCGTGGCCAAGCTTGTCCATGACGTCGCTGTCGCTCAAGCCATTCAAAGTCTGCTCAAGCTTTTCGTCCTTGGCCAGGGCCGCTCGTACCTGATGGAAATTCCAGCCTTCGACCAGGGTCAGGCTGTACTGAACCATTTCCCCGCGCTTCCACAGGTCGATCAGGCCTTCGACGGTCATGCCGGGCTGCATGCGGTACTCGCCACTGTGCAGCGGCTGTCGGGCCAGGTTGAAGCGCCAATACACGCGCAGCCAGAAAGCATCCTTGATGACGCCGTCGGCTTCGAGTCGATAGAAAGTGCGGGTGGGTGTCGTGCCTTTGGGCACGTCGAGGAGTTTTTCCTGGGTAATGTTCAGCGGCTGTTCCAGCGCCGAATGGATTTTCCAGGCCGAGGCGCCCAGACACAGCCCCGCCAGAACCAGGCCGGTTTCCAGCAACAGCAAGAGTTTACGTCTCACGTATCAAGCATCCAGTAGCGCGCGGGCAATGGTTTGGAGTTTACGGGTGAGCGGCCCAACCGGCCAGCTCAGTGCTGCATAGGCGCGCACCGGCCAAACGCCATACACGCTGTTGCAGATGAAGACTTCATCAGCCCATTGCAGCTGTTCGAGGGTAATGTCGGTGATGTGCGTGGTGATCCCCAACGACTCGGCTTGAAACAATAATTCGGCACGCATCACGCCGGCCACACCGCAGCGTTTGAGATCGGCGGTGATCAACGTGCCGTTGCGCACCAGGAACAGATTGCTGAACACGCCTTCGATCACCCGCCCGACCCGATCGAGCATCAAGCCTTCGGCGTGCTCGGTGTCTTGCCACTCGGAACGGGCGATGACTTGCTCAAGACGGTTCAAATGCTTGAGCCCGGCGAGCAGCGGTTGCATGGACAGTCGCGTGGCGCAAGGAAAAAGGCGAACGCCCTGCTCCCCATGAATGGCTGGATAAGTCGCGGGCGGACTGCTTTGCAGAATGCGTCGAGCCTGGGCCGAAGGATCGGGCGCGTAACCGCGCAAACTGTCGCCCCGGGTGAGGATAAGCTTGAGCACACCTTCACCCAGTGCCACGGCGTAGGCCAGCAGCTCGCTGCGGATCAACGCGTGATCGGCGGTGATCGCCAGGCGCGAACAGCCGTGCGCCAGACGCGCCAGATGGCGGTCCAGCAACAGTGGCTGCCCGCCACGCACGGCAATGGTCTCGAACAGACCGTCGCCATAAGCCAGGCCGCGATCCTTCAGCGACAGAGCGTCAGCCGGCTGACCGTCGACCCAGCTGTCCATCAGCCAGCGAACCGGCGGAACACCAGCGAGCCGTTGGTGCCGCCAAACCCGAAGGAGTTGGACAGCACCACATCGATGTCCATGTTACGCGCGGTGTGCGGCACAAAATCGAGGTCGCAACCTTCGTCCGGCTCGTCGAGGTTGATGGTCGGAGGTGCTACCTGACTGTTGATCGCCAGCACACTGAAAATCGCCTCGACGGCGCCCGCCGCACCCAACAGGTGGCCGGTCATGGACTTGGTCGAACTGACCGCCAGCTTGTAGGCGTGATCACCGAACACCGACTTGATCGCACAGGCTTCGGCGAGGTCGCCAGCCGACGTCGAGGTGCCGTGGGCGTTGACGTACTGGACTTGATCGACATTGACTTTCGCGTCGCGCAAGGCATTGGTGATGCAACGGGCAGCACCCGCGCCGTCAGCCGGAGGCGAAGTCATGTGGAAGGCGTCGCCACTGGTGCCGAAGCCGATCAGCTCGGCGTAGATGGTCGCGCCGCGCGCCTTGGCGTGTTCCAGCTCTTCGAGTACCAGTGCACCGGCACCGTCGGACAGGACGAAGCCGTCACGGCCCTTGTCCCATGGACGGCTGGCACGGGTCGGTTCGTCGTTGCGAGTCGAGAGCGCTCGGGAGGCGCCGAAGCCGCCCATGCCCAGACCGCAGGCGGCCATTTCGGCGCCGCCAGCAATCATCACGTCAGCTTCGTCGTACATGATGTTGCGTGCCGCCATGCCGATGCAGTGCGTACCGGTGGTGCACGCAGTGGCGATGGCGTAGTTGGGTCCCTGTGCCCCCAGGTGGATCGACAGGAAACCGGAAATCATATTGATGATCGAGCCAGGCACGAAAAACGGAGAGATCCGTCGTGGGCCGGAGTCATGCAGCGTACGGCTGGTTTCTTCGATATTGGTCAGACCGCCAATACCCGAGCCCATGGCCACGCCGATGCGTTCGCGGTTGGCATCGGTCACTTCAAGGCCTGCGTTGCGCACCGCCTGGAAACCGGCAGCCAGACCGTACTGAATGAACAGGTCGAGCTTGCGCGCTTCCTTGACCGACAGGTACTCCTCGACATTGAAGCCCTTTACCGAGCCGCCAAAACGGGTGGAATAGGCAGAAAGGTCGGTGTGTTCGATCAGACCAATGCCACTGCGGCCAGCCAGAATGCCCTGCCAACTGCTCGGCACATCCGTGCCCAGTGGCGACAACATACCCATACCGGTGACTACGACGCGTCTACGCGACACAGCACTCTCCTTTTTCAAATGACGACTTTGCATCAGGCCTAAAGAAAAAACCGCACGCCAGGATGGCAGTGCGGTTTTTCCATGACAGCAAGCAACGATTACAAACTATTACGCCTGGTGGCTAGTAACGTAGTCGATTGCAGCTTGTACAGTAGTGATCTTTTCAGCTTCTTCGTCAGGGATTTCGGTCTCGAATTCCTCTTCCAGAGCCATCACCAGCTCAACGGTGTCAAGGGAGTCGGCACCCAGGTCTTCAACGAAGGAAGCAGTGTTGGTCACTTCTTCTTCTTTAACGCCCAGTTGCTCGGCAACGATTTTCTTGACGCGCTCTTCGATGGTGCTCATACCTTGTTTTCACTCCTAATGGACAAATTCAGGCAGCTGGCCAGTGGGTAAGTGTATAGAAAGCCTTTTCAGTTTTTCAACTGAAAGCTTCACTCCTCAAACCCTGCGACCCTCTGCCTATAAATAGATTGCAGCTTTATAACGGATTTTAGACAGCTCGTATGACATTTTTTTGAAGCAATCCGTCACATTTAACTCATGTACATCCCGCCGTTCACCGGGATTGTAGCCCCAGTAACGTAAGCCGCACCGTCAGAGGCAAGAAAAGCGACCACAGACGCGATCTCTTGAGCTTGCCCCAGACGACCCAGCGGAATTTGCGTCTGCAAGGCTTCACGCTGTGCCTCGGGCAGTTCGCGAGTCATATCGGTGTCGATGAACCCAGGGGCCACCGAGTTTACCGTAATCGAACGCGAACCGACTTCACGCGCCAGGGCACGACTGAAACCTTCGAGGCCCGCCTTGGCGGCAGCGTAGTTTACTTGGCCTGCGTTGCCCATGGCACCCACAACCGAGCCAATACTGATAATTCGTCCCCAACGGGCTTTGGTCATGCCGCGCAAAACACCCTTGGACAGGCGAAACAGACTGTTCAGGTTGGTGTCGACGACGTCATGCCATTCGTCATCTTTCATGCGCATCATCAGGTTATCGCGGGTGATACCGGCATTATTGACCAGGATCGCCGGCGCACCGAACTGCTCCTGAATGCTCGCCAGCACCGCCGCAACGGATTCATCGCTGGTAACATTGAGTTCCAGGCCGGTACCTTGAATACCGTTTTCCTTCAGGGTCGCAGCGATGCGTTCGGCACCCGAGGCGGAGGTCGCGGTGCCCACGACGATGGCACCCTGACGACCCAGTTCCAGGGCGATGGCCTGGCCGATACCGCGGCTCGCACCGGTGACCAGTGCAACTTTACCTTGCAGACTCATGCAAGCTTCTCCTGATTCAGGCCAACGCTGCGCGAGCGGCAGCGAAAGCATCTGGGGTATTGAGGTTGGATGTCGATACGCCTTCGGCGCAGCGTTTGTTCAGGCCGGCCAGAACCTTGCCAGGGCCGCATTCGACCAGCTGGGTCGCACCCTTGGCGGCCAGCGCCTGGACCGATTCGACCCAGCGTACTGGCTTGTAGAGCTGTTCAAGCAGATCGCGCTTGAGGGTTTCGAGATCGGCCGGCACTTCGGCGCTGACGTTCTGCACCACCGGGATCTGCGGAGCCTGCCAGTCAATTGCAGCGATCGATTCGGCAAACCGTTCCGCCGCAGGACGCATCAGCTCACAGTGCGACGGCACGCTGACCGGCAATGGCATGGCGCGCTTGGCACCACGGGCCTTGCAGCCTTCGATGGCACGCTCGACCGCAGCCTTGGCGCCGGCGATCACGACCTGCCCCGGGGAATTGAAGTTGACCGCGCTGACCACTTCGCCTTGCGCCGCTTCGTCACAGGCGGCCAATACGTCAGCATCGTCCAGACCGAGGATAGCGGCCATGCCACCCTGCCCGGCTGGAACGGCTTCCTGCATCAGCTGGCCACGACGTTCGACCAGTTTCACCGCGTCGCCCAGCGTCAGGCTACCCGCAGCGACAAGGGCGCTGTATTCGCCCAGGCTGTGACCGGCGACATACGCCGGACGCGCGCCGCCTTCCGCCAGCCACAGACGCCACAAAGCGATCGAGGCGGTCAGGATGGCCGGCTGGGTTTTATCGGTTTGATTGAGGTTCTCTTCCGGCCCCTGCTGGGTCAGTGCCCACAGGTCGTAGCCGAGAGCATCGGATGCTTCTTTGAAAGTTTCGAGGATCACCGGATGTTGCGCGCCCAACTCGGCCAGCATGCCGAGGGACTGCGAACCCTGTCCTGGAAAGACGAATGCGAGGGAAGCAGACATGTAACAAGCCCCTAATGATCTTGTCGTCGGAGAGTTGACGTCCCGCTTGGGGGACGCAAGAAACTGACAGTTGGATGGCCAATTGAACTGAGCGGTCACATTTAAGCATTGTCCGACGAAAACGCCTAAAGCAACAAATCCTCCAGACGACCGTGAATGCGCTCCGGGAGGTTTTCCTGGATCTCGATCAAGGCCCGGGAGATAGCACTCTGAAAACCCTGAACCCCTGCAGAACCGTGACTTTTCACCACAATGCCCTGCAATCCCAGGAAACTGGCGCCGTTATGCCGTGCAGGCGCGAGATCCGCTTGCAGGCGCCTCATCAGCGGCAGCGCCATGGCGCCGACTACTTTTGATGCAAAGTTTTTTCTGAACAAGGCTTCGATGCGCCCCGAGATCATGGTCGCCAAGCCTTCGCTGGACTTGAGCAGGATATTGCCGACAAAGCCGTCACACACCACCACATCCGCTTCGCCCCGGTACAAACCATCCCCTTCGACAAAACCGATGTAATTAATGCCGCGAGCGTTCTGCAGCAAGGTCGCTGCCAGCTTGACCTGCTGATTACCCTTGATGTCCTCGGTGCCGATATTCAGCAATGCGACGCGCGGGCGAACGATACCCAGGGTTTCTGCCGCCACCGAGCCCATCACCGCAAATTGCAACAGGTGCTCGGCGCTGCAATCGACGTTGGCGCCCAGATCGAGCAACTGGCAATAACCCTTCTGTGTCGGGATCGCCGCGACCATGGCTGGCCGATCAATGCCAGGCAAGGTCTTGAGCACGAACCGCGACAACGCCATCAGCGCGCCGGTATTGCCGGCGCTGACGCAGGCCTGAACCTTGCCGTCGCGCAGTAACTCAAGCGCCACACGCATCGATGAGTCCGGCTTGCCGCGCAAGGCCTGGGCCGGCTTTTCGTCCATGGTGATGAATTCGGATGCCGGCACAATCGACAGGCGCGAGCGATCCACAGCCGAGTGGCCGGCAATCAATTCTTCAAGAAGGGAGGGTTGACCGACGAGGGTCAGGTGCAGCGAGGGCGTAGCAATCAGACAAGCAAGGCTGGCCTGAACAATGCTGCGGGGACCGAAGTCCCCGCCCATTGCGTCAATCGCGATGACTTGAGCGGACAAGGATTACTCGTCAGCGCCCTTGTCGATCACTTTACGGCCACGGTATACGCCTTCTGGCGATACGTGGTGACGCAGGTGAACTTCACCGGTGGTTTTTTCTACAGACAGGGTGCTAGCCTCGAGGGCGTCGTGGGAGCGACGCATGTCACGGGCAGAGCGGGATTTTTTGTTCTGCTGAACAGCCATAATTGATTAACTCCTAAACGTTTGGGTCACGCTTTAACTGCGCCAATACACTGAACGGGTTGGACCGCGTTACCTCGTCCTCGCTCGGTTCGGGCTCATCGAGACCCGCCGGCTGCTGGCATTCTTCCGGATGATGAGCAGGCACAATGGGCAAGGCGAGCAGAAGCTCCTCCTCGATCAGTGACTGCAGATCCAAAGGATCTTCGCCCAGTTCCAGCACGTCATAACCTTTCGGCAACGACTGGGTATTCGCACCCTCCTTCACCACAGCATAACTGCATTCGCTGTGGATCGGCAGGGTGACCAGCTCAAGACAACGCTGGCAAACCATTTTGACTTCGGTGTCGATAAAGCTGTGGATTACCACAGACTTACGTTCATCTCGTTCAAAAACGAATTTAGCCTGCACCGTACCGACAGTATCGGAAAGCGGGTCGCAGAGTCTCTCCAAATCGGCCAGCAGCAGTTCACCTTGAAGGGTGGTGCCACGATCAGCCAATTTGCGCGGGTCAACGTGAGGTGGAATCGGGTCATTCAACATAGGCGCAGCATTATAGGGATGCACCCGGCCATGTCAAAGGAAATTCAGCCCTGTCCGTCACCTGAAAGCCTCGCTAGAATTCGCGCCTGTCTTCAGGAGATGCGCATGCTGCCTTTATTACTCGCTTCCAGCTCGGTGTATCGCCGGGAATTGCTGGCCCGCTTGCAGCTGCCATTCATCTGCAGCTCGCCGGATATCGATGAAAGCCATCGTCCGCATGAGTCCGCGGTCGAACTGGTAAAGCGCCTCGCCAGCGAGAAAGCCCAGGCCCTCGCCGGCACCCACCCCGCCCATCTGATCATCGGGTCTGACCAGGTCGCGGTGCTCGACGAGCGCATTATCGGCAAACCTCACACCTTCGAAAAAGCCCGCGAGCAGTTGCTTGCCTCAAGTGGCGCCAGCGTTACATTCCTGACCGGCCTGGCCCTGCTCAACAGCCAGACCGGACAGTGTCAGGTCGACTGCGTGCCGTTTACGGTGCACATGCGCACACTCGACAGCGCCCGCATCGAACGCTATTTACGCGCCGAGCAGCCCTACGATTGCGCTGGCAGCTTCAAGGCCGAAGGTTTGGGAGTGAGCCTGTTTCAAAGCACCGAAGGCCCTGACGCCACCAGCCTGATCGGCCTGCCGCTGATTCGCCTTATCGATATGTTGCTGGCTGAAGGCGTGCAGATACCGTAAAGATCAAAAAATCCGGCCAAAAGGCCGGATTTTTATGCAGCAGGATAATCAGCGCAGCGAAGGACCGTGGAAGCCCATCCACATCGCCAGCTGCTCAGCCACGCTGGCACCGAGCTTTTTCGAGAAGCGATCGAACGGCGATTCCTGAACGGTGAAGTCCACCAACTCTTTTTCGCCAATCACGTCACGAGCCACCGAACTGGCATTGCCCAGGCCGTCGATCAGACCCAGAGGCAGCGCCTGCTCGCCGGACCAGACCAAACCGGAGAACAGCTCCGGATGTTCCTTGTCCTTCAGGCGATCGCCACGGCCTTTCTTGACGCTGTTGATGAACTGCTGGTGCGTCGTATCGAGAACGCCCTGCCAGAACTGAGTTTCTTCAGGCTTTTGCGGCTGGAACGGATCGAGGAACGACTTATGCTCTCCCGAAGTGTAGGTACGACGCTCGACGCCCAGTTTCTCCATGGTGCCGACAAACCCATAACCCGCCGCCGTCACTCCAATGGACCCCACCAGACTGGCCTTATCGGCATAGATCTGATCCGCCGCACTGGCAATGTAGTACGCGCCGGAAGCCCCCAGGTCAGAGATCACCGCGTAAACCTTGGTATCCGGGTGCAGACCGCGCAACCGCTGGATCTCGTCATAGACGTAACCCGACTGCACCGGACTGCCGCCCGGGCTGTTGATGCGCAGGATGACACCCTTGACCTTTTTATCCTCGAAGGCGGCCCGCAGGCTGCCGACGAGATTGTCCGCACTGGCGGCCTCCTTGTCGGCTATCACACCGGTCACGTCGATCAACGCGGTGTAATTGGCGCTGCGGGTGGCGGCTTTTTCCATGTCCATCAGCGGCGTGAACAGAATCAAAGCGCCAAACAGGTACACAAAGGTCAGCAGCTTGAAGAAAATCCCCCAACGCCGCGACCGGCGCTGTTCCTGAACACTGGCAAGCAACGTCTTTTCCAGCAGCTTCCAGCTTTTCTCGTCACCGCTCTCCGCGCTCGCCTTGGCGGGTGCTTTCCATTCGTCGGTCATGCCATCTACCCCAGCAAAAATCTATTAGGCCCGCTGACTCAGCCAGGCATGCAATTCTGAAAAACGATCGACGGCCAGCACCGGTTCGAACACCTTCAACGCCTCGATCGATTGTGCGCCGTAGCTGACAGCCACCGACGCCATGCCGGCGTTGCGCGCCATCTGCAAGTCAAAGGACGAATCGCCGACCATCAATGCCTGCTCCGGGCGAACGTCGCAATGCGCGAGAATCTGCTCAAGCATCAACGGATGGGGCTTACTGGCCGTTTCGTCAGCCGCCCGGGTGATATCGAAATAATCGTCCCAACCGTGCGCTTTCAGCACTCGGTCCAGTCCGCGACGGGCCTTGCCGGTCGCCACGGCCAGGTGATAACCCGCGGCCCGAAACGCTTCCATCGACTCGACCACGCCTTCGAACAGCGGCGAGGGCACGGCCTCCGAGGCGATATAATGATCGGCATAGTGCTGCCGGAAAGCGAGCAGTTCGTCGTCGCCGATGTCCGGATATAACGTACGAATGGCTTCTGGCAGACCCAGGCCAATGATGCCTTTCACCGCAAAATCATCGCGCAACTGAAAGCCGGAGCGCTCGGACGCAACGTGCATCGACTCGACAATCCGACCAATGGAGTCGGCGAGAGTGCCGTCCCAGTCAAAAATCAGCAGCTTGTACTCAGAGGGGTGCACTCAGGCGCTCCACGGTCTTGGCCCACATCTCGTCGACCGGCGCCTGCAACTTCAGTTCGCCACCGTCCGGCAATGGCACGGTCAGCATGTAGGCGTGAAGAAACAGGCGCTTGCCGCCCAGATCGCGGATTTCCTTACTGAAATCGTCATCGCCATACTTGGTGTCGCCAGCGATGCAGTGCCCGGCGTGCAGGGTGTGCACACGGATCTGGTGAGTCCGCCCAGTGATTGGCCTGGCTTCAACCAGGGTGGCAAAGTCGCCGAAACGACGCAGGACTTTGAACACGGTCACAGACTCCTTGCCCTCCTCCTCGTCGACCTCGACCATGCGCTCGCCGGAACGCAAATTGCTTTTGCCCAGCGACGCCCGGACTTGCTTGATCGACGTCGCCCAGTTACCGCGAACCAGCGCCATGTAGCGCTTATCGACGCCATCCCCGCGCAAGGCCGTGTGCAAGTGACGCAACATGCTGCGCTTCTTGGCGATCATCAGCAGGCCGGAGGTGTCACGATCGAGGCGGTGAACCAGCTCGAGCTCCTTGCAATCCGGACGCAACTGACGGAAGGCTTCGATCACGCCATACGTCAGGCCGCTGCCCCCATGAACCGCGATGCCGCAAGGCTTGTTGATCACGATCAGCGCCTTGTCTTCATAAACAATCGAGGCTTCGAGGCGCTGTAGCAGGCCCTGTGCCAGCGGCACTGGCTCGTCGCGTTCCGGCACGCGAACCGGCGGCACCCGCACGATATCGCCCGCCTGCAGCTTGTATTCAGGCTTGATCCGGCCTTTGTTCACCCGCACTTCGCCCTTGCGCAAAATGCGGTAAATCAAAGTCTTGGGCACGCCTTTGAGCCGAGCGAGAAGGAAGTTATCAATACGTTGGCCGGCATATTCCGGCGAGACCTCAAGCAGTTGTACGCCTGGGGTCGAAGGGGCAGTAGTCGTCATGGCGCGGATGATAACAATTTTTTATGGAATTGAAGCACTTAATCATTGCTGCTATAGTCGCGAACGCCGCCAAAAGTGGCCTGGACAGCGGACAAACGGTCAAAAACCGGCCCTGACCAACGCAATTCACGAGGACGAGAGGCCGTCCTACGGGGCTTTCGCTACGAAACGGCAGAGTTTGCAGTTGTAACGAGCGCAGGTGACATGAGGCCTGAAGCATGCCGCAAAGCAGAGTTTTCACTCGCCTTGCGAGCAAATATTCATGGCCAGTTCACAAAGTGCAGTCAGCGACGAACGACCCCGAGCGAACGCTTCGGAAACACCGCCTAAATTAGCCATGATGCGTGGCCTCCCCTTTCGGAGCTCACGGTAAATGCCAACCCGCTGCGGATTCTGCGCGCGGCAGCACCCGAATTATCAGGGATACGTGTAGGGTGGAGATGCACAACCGCTGGACTGTGTAGCACTAGGCTTTATCAAGACGCTTCATCTCGTCCACAGCCGCCGGTTGATTCCTCCTCCTGACTGAGTGCTTAAGTAGCCACAGCAAGCAGGACGCGTACGTCGCGACGAAGGCCCACATTGGCCGGACATCGCTGGACACGGGAATGGCCAACCACTCCCGACGCACCTGACACCGACCGTGAGAAGTCGTGTGTGCCGAACGCCGTTTCCGGCAGCCCGGAAACCGACGGTACTACATGAAAAGAATGCTGATTAACGCAACCCAACCCGAAGAGTTGCGTGTTGCACTGGTAGATGGCCAACGCCTCTACGACCTGGACATCGAATCCGGTGCACGCGAGCAGAAGAAGGCCAACATCTATAAAGGCCGAATCACTCGCATCGAACCTAGCCTTGAGGCTGCCTTTGTCGATTTCGGCTCCGAGCGCCACGGCTTCCTGCCCCTCAAAGAAATCTCCCGCGAATACTTCAAGAAAGCCCCTGAAGGCCGCGTCAATATCAAGGACGTCCTGAGCGAAGGCCAGGAAGTCATCGTTCAGGTCGAAAAAGAAGAGCGTGGCAACAAGGGCGCCGCCCTGACCACCTTCATCAGCCTGGCCGGTCGTTACCTGGTCCTGATGCCGAACAACCCGCGTGCCGGCGGTATCTCCCGTCGCATCGAAGGCGAAGAGCGCAACGAACTGCGTGAAGCCCTGAACGGCCTGGTTGCCCCGGCCGACATGGGTCTGATCGTTCGCACTGCCGGCCTGGGCCGCAGCAGCGAAGAAATGCAGTGGGACCTCGACTACCTGCTGCAACTCTGGACCGCCATCAAAGAAGCCTCGCTGGATCGCTCCGCGCCATTCCTGATCTACCAGGAAAGCAACGTGATCATCCGCGCCATCCGCGATTACCTGCGCCAGGACATCGGCGAAGTGCTGATCGACAGCGTTGAAGCCCAGGACGAAGCCCTGACGTTCATTCGCCAGGTGATGCCGCAGTACGCCAGCAAGATCAAGCTGTACGAAGACAGCGTGCCGCTGTTCAACCGTTTCCAGATCGAAAGCCAGATCGAGACCGCCTTCCAGCGCGTCGTTGAACTGCCTTCCGGCGGCTCCATCGTCATCGATCCGACTGAGGCCCTGGTGTCCATCGACATCAACTCGGCGCGCGCCACCAAAGGCAGCGACATCGAAGAAACCGCGCTGCAGACCAACCTTGAAGCCGCCGAAGAAATCGCCCGTCAGTTGCGCTTGCGCGACATCGGCGGCCTGATCGTCATCGACTTCATCGACATGACCCCCGCCAAGAACCAGCGCGCCGTGGAAGAAAAAGTCCGCGAATGCCTGGAAGCCGACCGCGCTCGCGTGCAAGTCGGTCGCATCTCGCGCTTCGGCCTGCTGGAAATGTCCCGTCAGCGCCTGCGTCCATCGCTGGGTGAAAGCAGCGGCATCGTTTGCCCGCGTTGCAACGGCACCGGCATCATCCGTGACGTTGAATCGCTGTCCCTGGCGATTCTGCGCCTGATCGAAGAAGAAGCCCTGAAAGACCGCACCGCCGAAGTTCGTGCCCAAGTGCCGATTCCGGTTGCAGCCTTCCTGCTCAACGAAAAACGCAACTCGATCACCAAGATCGAACTGCGCACCCGTGCCCGCATCGTCATTCTGCCGAACGATCACCTCGAAACGCCGCACTTCGAAGTCCAGCGTCTGCGCGATGACAGCCCGGAAGCCAGCATCAACCAGTCCAGCTACGAAATCGCTGCTGCCGCTGCCGAAGTCGAAGAAGTCCAGCCAGCCGCTGCGACCCGCACCCTGGTTCGCCAGGAAGCCGCGGTCAAGACGGCGCCGGCCCGCGCCAACGCGCCGGTTCCGACCGAAGTCGTCGCCGCCCCTGTTGCTGCACCGGTCGCCGCGCCAGAGCCAAGCCTGTTCAAAGGCCTGGTGAAATCCCTGGTCAGCCTGTTCGCCACCAAGGAAGAGCCTGCGGCACCGGTCGTGATTGAAAAGCCAGCCACCACCGAGCGTCCGGCCCGCAACGAAGAGCGTCGCAACGGTCGTCAGCAGAGCCGCAACCGTAACGGTCGCCGCGATGAAGAGCGCAAGCCTCGTGAGGAACGTGCACCGCGTGAAGAGCGCGCACCGCGCGAGCCACGCGAAGCCCGTGAAGCCCGTGAAGAAACCCCGGCCGTCGCTCGCGAAGAACGTGCTCCTCGTGAAGAGCGCGCACCACGCGCCCCTCGTGAAGAACGTGCACCGCGCGCACCTCGCGAAGACCGTAAGCCACGTGGCGAGCGTGAAGAGCGAGTCCGTGAGCTGCGTGAACCGCTGGACGCTACCGCTCCGGCTGTGGCCGCTGCTGCGACCGCTACCACCGAAGAGCGTCCGGCCCGTCAGCCACGTGAAGAGCGTGCTCCGCGCCCACCGCGTGAAGAACGTCAACCGCGTGCCGAGCAGGCCGCTGCTGCCGTGGCTGAAGAAGAACTGACCGGCAACGAAGAGCAGCTGCAGGAAGACGGTCAGGATGGCGCCGAAGGCGATCGTCCACGCCGCCGCTCCCGTGGCCAGCGTCGTCGCAGCAACCGTCGCGAGCGTCAACGCGATGCCAACGGCAACGTGATCGAAGGTTCGGAAGAATCGGAATCCGCCGAAGGCAACGAAGGTGCAGAAGGCCGCGAAGCCCCAAGCGCCAACGATCTGGCCGCCGGCCTGGCTGTTACCGCAGCCGTTGCCAGCACCGTGATCAGCGCTCCGGCCGAAGCACAAGCCAACGAGCAAGCCGAGCGCGCCACTGCCGCCACCCTGGAAACAGCTCCAGTCGAAGCGCCAGTTGTCGAAGCGACTACCCCTGTGGAAACAACTTCCGCTCCGGAAATCGAAGTGGCACCGGTCCAGGAAGCACCGCCTCAGGTTGAAGCTGCCGCTGAACCGGCGATCGTGGCCGAGGCACCTGTCGTGGTTGCAGAGCCGGCCGCTGAAACCGCTGCTGAGACAGTCACCGAAACGGTTCGTGAAGTTCGCGAAGAGCAAACCGCGTTCAACTGGGTTGCGGAATCAGCCGTTGCCGAAACGCCAGCTCCAGCGCCAGTCGCTGAGCCTGAGACGACTGAAGCCATGGTTTCTGAACCCGTCGTCGCGGCTGCAGAACCGACTCCAGTGGTTGAAGCGCCGGTTGTCGCTGAAGTAAAAGCGCCGGTCGCTGAAGCTGCTCCGGTCAGCGCCCTGACGCCAAGCGGCCGCGCGCCAAACGACCCACGTGAAGTGCGTCGTCGCAAGCGTGAAGAAGAGCGCCTGCAGAAGGAAGCCGAACAGGCTGCCGCTGCTGCTCCGGCGCCTGTCGAAGCGGCCCCGGTTGTGGCTGAAGTTGTCGAGGCCGCTCCGGCCCCGGTTGCTGAAGTGGCTGCCGAACCGGTTGATTCGGTGATCCATGAAGCGCCGCGCTCCGTTCAGGACGCAGTAGAGCAACACGAGCAAGCCCTGGAAAAAGAGCACGAGCCTAAACCTCTCGTCTGATTCCATCGGCCACTAAAAAGCCCCGCCTGGTGATCCAGGCGGGGCTTTTTTATGTCTGTCGTTCAAGCCGATAGACCGCGTTATCGTTCGAAAGCGATCTATCAGGCAAAGACCAAAGCTTCAGGTGTATCGACATCCCACAACACCCCAGGATCTTCCACCACCGCCTCGACTACCCTGGCCGACGCAAACAATGGCTTGGCCCCGCGATCCCCCGCCAACGTCATCAACCCCGGCCCAAACGTGCGCCCGAAACCCACCGGGTGTCCGTACTCGCCGTTCATCACCGGAACGCTGATTCCATCGTCCGCAATCCCTGCCACCACCCGCTCGATCGTGGACGGCAAAATAAACGGCATGTCGCCCAACACAATCAACCAGCCGCCGAGCTGCGGACACGCCGCGACTCCGGCCGCAATGCTGTCGCCCATGCCGGTCGATTCGACCAGCACAATCTCGAACCCGTAAGCCTGTGCCATACGAAGCACCTGCGGGCGCTCCTCGGTGGTCACCAGGACGCGCTTCGTCAGATCAGCCGGCAAACTTGCCAACACCTGCTCGATCACCGAACGAACGGCGCCATCGCGGCCCGTACAGTCCGCCAACAACTTGTCCTTGTCGGCACCCGCCACCTGCCTGAAGCGGCTGCCCTGCCCTGCCGCCAACACGATGATGCCGATCGACTCACTCATACCACCTCCTGCAACGGCCTCTTCTGTTTCAGCTCGACGCCGTTCTTGGTCGCGACGATTTCAGCCAGCAGCGACAAGGCGATTTCCGCCGGGGAATGGCTGCCGATGTGCAAACCAATCGGGCCATGCAAGCGCTCGATGGCTTCCGCTGACAAGCCTAGCTGAGCCAGGTTTTCCCGGCGCTTCAGGCTGTTGACCCGCGAGCCCAGCGCGCCCACATAAAACGCTTTGGAGTCGAGGGCCGTGAGCAGCGCCATGTCATCCAGGCGCGGATCGTGGGTCAGCGCGACGATGGCTGTGCGTTCGTCGGTCTGAATGTTCAGCACCGCTTCGTCCGGCATGCCTGCGACAAAGCGTCCGTGCTGTTCTTCCCAACCGTAGACGAACTCGGTGCGTGGATCGCAGATCAGCACTTCGAAATCCAGCATTCGTGCCATCTCCGCGACGTAACGGGACAATTGTCCCGCACCGATCAGCAATAACCGCCACCGCGGTCCGTAAATCGCGCGCAGGGTGTCGCCATCAAATGTCAGCACATCGCTCTTGTCCGCTGGCTGCAACACCACCTCACCGGTCGCGATGTCCAGCGAACGCGCGACGATTTCATGGCCTTCGCAGCGCGCCAGCAATTCGGCAACCCAGGCAGGGTCACCGACACGCTCTTCGGTCAGACGCAAAGTGCCGCCGCACGGCAGACCAAAACGTGCGGCCTCCTCGCGGGTGACGCCGTAGGTGATCAACTGCACCGGCGGACCGTCGGCGGGAATTCGGCCGTCGTGCAGCCGGGCGATCAGGTCATCCTCGACGCAACCACCCGACACCGAACCCATCACCACTCCGTCTTCGCGCAAGGCCAGCATGGCGCCAGGTGCCCGGGGCGCGGTGCCCCAGGTCTGGACCACGCTGTACAACACCACCCGCTGACCGGCGCGGCGCCATTCCAGCACGCTGCGCAGAACGTTCAGGTCGACGCTGTCCATCAGGCTTCAGCCTTCTGCCAGCCCTGCAGCTGATAGCGAACCGGCAGGTTACGGATGCGCTTGCCCGTGGCGGCGAAGATCGCATTGCACAGCGCCGGCGCAATCGGCGGCACGCCCGGCTCGCCGACACCACCCAACGGCACGACGCCCGGCGGCGTCACCAGGTGCACGGCGACTTCCTTCGGCGCCAGGGACATGCGCGCCACTTCGTACATGTGGAAGTTGTCTTGCTGGACCCTGCCGTCCTTGAAGCTGATTTCCCCCAGCACCGCGTTGCCCAGGCCCATCACGCAGGCGCCTTCGAACTGCGAGCGGATCCGCTCAGGGTTGATCTGCGGACCGCAATCCACGGCGATATCCGCCTTGTGCACGATCAAGGTGCCGTCGTCCTTGACCTCGACTTCGATCACCGCCGCCACATAGGTGACGAAGCTGTAATGCACCGCCAGCCCCAAGCCGCGGCCTTTGGGTAACTGGCGCCCCCAACCGGCGGCTTTCGCAGCAGTTTCCAGCACGGTGCGCACCCGCGCGGTGTCGATCGGATAACGCTCCGGCGACTCGCCGTAGTTCCACTCTTCGCTCAAGGTGCGCGGATCGATCTGACGGTCCGGCCCCAGCAATTTGATCTGATACTTGAGCGGATCCTCACCGGCCTTGTGCGCCAGTTCATCAATGAAACTCTGGATCGCAAAACCGTGAGGAATGTTCGACACCGAGCGGTACCAGCCGACACGCGTATGAATCGCCGCCTCCGGATTTTCCAGGCGTACGTTAGGAAAGTTGTAAGGCAGGTTAGTGAACCCCATGCCCAGTTCGAACGGCGCCTCGTGGTTCATCCCGGGCGCGAACAACGCCGTGATGCTTGGCGCCACGGTGCGGTGCAGCCAACTGGACGGCAAACCGTCCTTGTTCAGGCTGGCCTTGAGGTATTCGGCCGAGACGGTGTGGAAATACGAGCAATGGATGTCGTCTTCACGGGTCCATTGCACCCGCACGGCTTTGCCGGGGAATTCCTTGGCGAGCACGGCCGCTTCGATGATGAAGTCCGGTTTGGATTTACGCCCGAAACCGCCGCCGAGCAAGGTGACGTTGAACGTCACGTTATCGAACGGCAAGCCGAGGCGTTCAGCGATTCGCTCACGGGTAACCTGCGGCGCCTGGCTGGGCGCCCAGGCTTCGCACACGCCGTTGTTGTAACGTGCGATGGCGACCATCGGCTCCATCGGTGCCTGCGCCAGGTGCGGCAAGTAGTAAGACGCTTCCAACGTGCTGCTGGCGCTGCCCATGGCTTCATCGATGTTGCCGGTATTGCGCACCACTTTCCCCGGTTTCAGGGACGCGGCTTCCAGTTCCTTGCGATAGGCAATCGAGTCGTAACTGGCGTTAGGGCCGTCGTCCCATTCGATTTTCAGTGCATCGCGGCCCTTGATGGCGGCCCAGGTGTTGCTGGCCACTACGGCCACTCCACCCAGCGGCTGGAATTCCGAGGGCAACGGGCGACCTTCGATCTGGATGACCTTCAGTACCCCGGGGACTTTCAGCGCGGCGCTGTCATCCACGGATTTGACCTTGCCGCCGTAGACCGCCGGACGGGCGATGGTGGCGTAGAGCATGCCGTCAAAATGCACGTCGGCGCCGTAGATCGCGCGGCCGTTGACGATGTCTGCACCATCGATGGCCCGGGTGCCTTCCTTGCCGATGTAACGGAACTCCGAAGGCTCCTTGAGGCGCAGCGTGTCGCGGGCCGGCACCGCCAGCGCACCGGCCGCAGCGGCTACTGCGCCGTAGCCCAGCTCGCGGCCGGTCGGTGTGTGGATGATCTTGTGCAGTTGTGCGTGACACTCGCCGACCGGGACTTTCCACTGGTCGGCGGCGGCCTGTTCCAGCATGGTCCGCGCGGCGGCACCACAGCGGCGCATCGGTTCGTACCAGTGGCGCATGCTGCGGGAGCCGTCGGTGTCCTGGTTGCCGAAGCGCACTTCGTCGCCCGGCGCCTGCTGCACTTTCACCTGCGCCCAGTCGGCGTCCAGCTCGTCGGCCACGACCATGCTCAGGCTGGTGCGCACGCCCTGGCCCATTTCCGAGCGGTTGCAGACCACCGTCACCGTGCCATCAGCGGCGATGCTGACGTACACCTTCGGGTCATCGATCCAGCCATGGGGCATGCCGTCGGCGCCGAATTTCTTCTCTTTCTCGGCGGCAAAAGCGTCCTGCCAGCCCCAACTCGCGGCGAGTACCAATGCCCCGGTAGCGCCGACGCCTTTGAGAAAACCACGGCGGCTGAGGTTGCTCAGGGCAAAATCGTTCGGTAACCGGCTCATGCCTTGGCCTCCTTCAGGTGAGTGGAGGCCTGGCGGATGGCGGTCTTGATGCGGTTGTAGGTGCCGCAGCGGCAGATATTGCCGACCATCGCCTCTTCGATCTGTTCGTCGCTCGGGTTCGGGTTGGTCTTGAGCAGCGCCGTCGCCGACATGATCTGCCCGCCCTGACAGAAACCGCACTGCGCCACAGCGGTGTCGAGCCAGGCCTGCTGGACGATTTGCCCGACCGGGTCGGCATGCAGGTTATCGATGGTGCTGACATTCTGGCCGATCACCGAGCCGATCGGTGTGATGCAGCTGCGCGCCGGGGCGCCTTCGATATGGATGGTGCAGGCACCGCACAGGCCCATGCCGCAGCCGAATTTGGTGCCGTTGTAACCCGCCACGTCGCGGATCGCCCACAGTAGCGGCATGTCCTCGGTAACATCCAGTTGATGGTCTTGACCATTGAGCTTCAGGGTAATCATGGGCACGCCCGCATAGTTGTAAAGGTTATGGGGTCGAGCAATCTGCCGCCGAGGATTGGCGGTTGGCATTACGCAGATCGGCTCAGGCTAATGGGGCTCTCTTATCCAGACGGAAGCGTCTGCATCGGGCCTTTGATGAAACAAACGCTTGATCGTCAGGTGGCCGGGTTAACCCAGCATTAACAAAAAAGCCCTGCACAATGGATGTTGTACAGGGCTGGGTCATCCGTCTTGAGAGCTTAGCTTCAATACCGGTTGGGCTCCATTTCCAGATCGACATGAAACCGTTCGGCAATATCTTTCTGGATACGCTGCGCCAGATCCAGCAATTGCAGGCCGGTGGCTGCGCCATAGTTGACCAGCACCAGCGCCTGCAACCTGTGCACACCGGCGTCGGCCTCGCGGAAGCCTTTCCAGCCTGCCCGCTCGATCAGCCAGCCTGCCGCCAGTTTCATCTGTCCGTCGGGTTGCGCGTAGGCCACCAGGTCCGGGTATTCGCCCTTGAGTTGCGCCACCAACGCAGCGGGCACCAACGGATTCTTGAAGAAGCTGCCGGCATTGCCGAGCACCGCCGGGTCCGGGAGCTTTTCGTTGCGGATGCTGCAAATCGCCTGGCTGACATCGGTGGCGGTTGGCTGCTCGATGCCCTGCTCGGTCAGGCGCTGACGCACCGGCCCGTACTCCAGATGCAAATGCGCGGCGCGATTGAGGGCGAACCGCACCCGAAGGATCAGCCAACGCCCCGGCTGCTGTTTGAACAGGCTGTCGCGGTAGGCGAAGTTGCACTCATCCAGGGTGAAGTCCCGCAGTTCGCCGGTCTGGCGATCGAGGGCGGTCAGGCCGGCGAACACGTCCTTGATCTCCACACCATAGGCGCCGATGTTCTGCATCGGTGCCGCGCCGACAGTCCCGGGGATCAGGCTGAGGTTTTCCAGCCCCGACAAGCCCTGCGCCAGGGTGTGCTGCACGAACGGGTGCCACGGCTCGCCAGCCTCGGCTTCGATGACGACTTTGCTGCCGTCATCACTCAGAATCCGTATCCCGCGCGTGGCCATGCGCAGCACCAGCGACTGGATATCGGCGGTCAACAGCAGGTTGCTGCCGCCGCCGATCACCAGCAGTGGCACGTTATGGTCCGCGGCGTAGGCCAGCGCCTCGCGGACGTCGGCATCGCTGTGGGCTTCGGCGAACAGCCGGGCCTGAACATCCACGCCAAACGTATTGAACGGTTTGAGCGAAACCTGTGGCTGTACCTGCAAACTCATAACCGGCCCTTCAATTCGATCACCAGCCGGTCGCTGGCGCGCTCGATCAAGTCGAGCACCCACTCAAAGCCCTGATCGCCGTCGTAGTACGGATCAGGGACTTCGTCGATGTCCGATTCGTAACGACGCAGGAACAGGTCCAGCTCGGCCTTGCCCTTGGCCGGTTGCAAGGCCTGGAGGTTGCGTAGATTGCTGTGGTCCATCGCCAGGATCAGGTCGTAGCGGGCGAAATCGGCACGGGTCACTTGCTGGGCGCGTTGTGCGGACAGGTCGTAACCGCGCAGTTTGGCCGCGGCCTGGCTGCGTTTGTCCGGCGCCCTGCCGACGTGCCAGTCACCGGTGCCCGCGGAGGCCACTTCGACTTGATCGGCCAGCCCCGCTTCGCGCAATTTATACCGCAGCACGCCTTCGGCCGTCGGGGAACGGCAGATATTGCCCAGGCAGACGAACAGAACCCGCATCAGGCCTCCAGCAGGCGACGAACGCGCTCGAGGTCTTCGACGGTGTCGACGCCGGTGGGCGGTGCGATCAGCGCGTCGGCGACGTGAATCCGCACGCCGTGCCACAGGGCACGCAGCTGTTCCAGGGATTCGGTGTTTTCCAGCCAGCACGGGCCCCAGCTGACGAAGTCATGCAGGAAACCGGCGCGGTAGGCATAAATGCCGATGTGACGGCGATACGGCACGCCTTCCGGCAGTTGCTCGCGGCTCTTGGCGAAGGCATCGCGGGCCCACGGCAGGGTTGCTCGACTGAACGTCAGCGCCAGGCCGTTGAGATCCCTGACGACTTTGACCACATTGGGATTGAACAGGGTGTCCACGTCTTCGATCGGCTCGGCCAGGGTCGCCATGCGCGCTTCGGTGTGGGCGGCCAGATTGGCGGCAACCTGATCGATGACGCTCGGCGGGATCAACGGTTCATCACCCTGGACGTTGACCACGATCGCGTCGGAGGCCAGACCGAGCTTTTCGGCGACTTCGGCCAAGCGGTCGGTGCCGGAATTGTGATCTTCGCGGGTCAGCACCACTTCAGCGCCAAACCCGTTGCACGCCTCGACAATGCGCGCATCGTCGGTGGCCACGACCACGCGCTCGGCGCTGCTCTTGCTCGCCTGCTCCCAGACGTGCTGGATCATCGGCTTGCCGGCGATCAACAGCAGTGGTTTGCCCGGCAGACGCGTGGAGGCATAACGGGATGGAATGACAACGGTAAAGGCTGTGGTCATTTATCCAGGCGCTCGTCGGTGGTCAGGGTGCGGGCTTCTGTTTCAAGCATCACCGGGATGCCGTCGCGAATCGGGTACGCCAGGCCGGCGCCCTTGCTGATCAGCTCGGTTTTGTCAGCGCTGAGCTTGAGCGGGCCTTTGCAGACCGGGCAAGCGAGGATGTCGAGCAATTTGGTGTCCATGAGCATTCCCTGGATAAAAACGGTTTAAGGCAAAAGACGAGCCGGCAACAAGCGCATCAACTGCGTATCGAACCAGGCCACGAAGGCCGGCGATGGCGCAGCATCGACCGCCAGGTACCACCAATCGGCGGCGGCGAAGGCACGGCATTTCACCGCGTCCTTCTCGGTCATCACCAATGGCAATGACGGGGTGAAATTCAACGCCTGCACGCTGTATTCGGCGTGGTCGGCAAAGGCGTGGGGGACTGGTTGCCAGTGTAGCGTCTCGAGGGTTGTGAAGAAACGCTGCGGATTGCCGATCCCGGCCACGGCGTGCAGCGCCTGGCCTGCGGGAAAGTGGTCGAGGGGACGCCGTTCGCCGCTGAGCAGGTTGACCAGTTCGGTGGGTTGCAGCTGAAAGGCAAACCCGTCCGCGCGGTCTTCGGCGGCGCCGTTGTACAACACGGCGTCAACGCTTCGCAGGCGTTCGATCGGTTCACGCAGCGGTCCGGCGGGCAGGCAACGTCTATTGCCCAGGCCACGGGCGGCATCGATCAACACCAGTTCGAGGTCTCGGGCCAGGCGGTAATGCTGCATGCCGTCATCCGAAAGGATCAGGTCCAGTGGCTCGCTCGCCAGCAGCGCTTTGACGGCGCTGCTACGGTCCGGGTCGATCATCAACGGTACGCCGGTGCGCTGGACGATCAACAGCGGCTCATCCCCCGCGACATCGGCACTTTGCTCGGCCTCGACGCGCCACGGCAATTGTGGCGGTTTGGCGCCATAGCCGCGACTGACCACGCCGACCCGCAGGCCGCTGCGCTGGCAATGCTGGATCATCCACAGAATCAGCGGTGTCTTGCCGGTGCCGCCGACGGTGATGTTGCCGACCACGATCAGCGGCACCGGCGGCTGATAGATCTCGCCCTCCCCCGCCAGAAAGCGCTGGCGCTTGCCGGTGACGACGCGGCGGTACAGCCACTCCAGTGGCTGCAACAACTTCAGGGCCGGATGACCTTCGTACCACGCGGCGAGCAAGCGATCGGACATGGCCATCAGGGTGCGGGCGGCGCCGCCTCGACGGTGGTCATGCGCAGGTGGCTGAAGCCCAGTTTGCCGGCGGCATCCATGGCGGTGATGACCGACTGATGCTGGGTCTTGCCGTCAGCGCTGATCGACAACGGCAGGTTGGTATCGCCGCTGGATTCTTTCTGCAGCGCATCCATCAGCGTTGCGAGGTCGTTTTTCGGCAGGATCTGGTTGTTCACCGAGAACACGCCTTCGGCACTGATGGCGACGTCGAGGTGCTTGGCCTGCTGGTCTTCGGCCGGCGAGCCGCTGACCGCCTGTGGCAGATCGACGCGCAGCTGGGTTTCACGGGTGAAGGTGGTGGTCACGACGAAAAACAGCAGCAGGATAAACACCACGTCGATCAGCGACGCGAGGTTGATGTCCACATTCTCCCGTTGCTTGCGGCGGAATTTCACGCTTTTTTGCCCTCGGACAGGTCCACGTCACGGTCACCCTGCACCACCTCGACCAGTTTGATCGCTTCCTGCTCCATACCGACCACCAGTTCATCGATCCGGCGTTGCAGGAAACGGTGGAAGAACACCGACGGGATACCGACCATCAGGCCCGCAGCGGTAGTGATCAGCGCTTTGGAGATACCACCGGCCAGTACCGCGGCGTTGGTGGTCATGCCCGACCCCATGAACGCGCTGAAAATGTCGATCATGCCCAGCACGGTGCCCAGCAATCCCAGGAGCGGAGCCATGGCGGCGATGGTGCCGAGGGCATTGATGTAGCGCTCGAGTTCGTGAATCACCCGTGCCGCGGCTTCTTCGATGCACTCTTTCATGATCTCGCGACCATGCTTGGAGTTGGCCAGGCCCGCCGCCAGGATCTCGCCCAACGGCGAGTTGGCGCGCAATTCCTTGAGTTTTTCTTTATTGAGTTGCTTGTCTTTGATCCACACCCAGACCTGGCCGAGCAGATGCTCCGGGGTCACACGGCTGGCTCGCAGGGTCCACAGACGCTCGGCGACGATCGCCATGGCCGCGATGGAACTCAGAATGATCGGCAGCATCATCCAGCCGCCGGATTTGACCAATTCCCACACAGTGTCAGTCCCCTCGAAAAAGTGCGCCACTCTACCATAGGGGGGTGACGCACCGAAGACCGTGATGTCGCATCCGGTCGGGCTTCAATCACCCGCGATTATGGCGCAGCCCGCCAGAAACGCCGTTCCTGACGCATCGACCACGGCGGTTTGAAGCGCCCGAGGTGCAGACGAATGGCGCCCTGCTCGGCGCTGTCATGGATCGCCATGCCGCGTTTCCGGTAGCGGGCCATGACCGTGGGATGCGGGTGACCGAACGAATTTCCCTGGCCGCGCGAGATCAACACCGCTTTGGGTTGCAACCCGGCGAGCAACGCCATCGAGGATGAACTGCGGCTGCCGTGGTGCGGCGCCGTCAGCCAATCGGTAGGCACGGCCAGCGGGCTGTCGAGCAGCGCGCGCTCGGCGCCGGTGTCGATATCGCCGGTCAATAACAGGCGCTCGCCATTGGCTTCGATTTGCAGGACACAGGACTTCTGGTTGCTGTCCGCCGCGGAAGGCCATTGCCAGAGCTGGAAACGCACGTTGTCCCAGGCCCATTGCTGGCCGCTCTGGCAAGCCTCGGCGTGTAATTCGTCGGGAAGCGCCAACGGATCGCCGCTGAGCACTTGCCTCACCGGCAGCCCGCTGGCCACCGCCCGCGCACCACCGGCATGATCGGCGTCGGCGTGGCTGAGCAACATCAGGTCGAGCCCGTCCACGCCCAGCTTGCGCAGAGTGGGCAGCACCACGCGCTCGCCGAGATCGAAATCGCCGAAGCGCGGCCCGGTGTCATACAACAGCGTGTGATGGCGGGTTCGCACCAAGACGGCCAATCCCTGGCCGACATCCAGCTGCCAGACTTCAGCAATGCCTTCGGGCAGCAAGGGGCGGGGCGGAAAAACCAGTAATAGCAGCAGCGGCCAACCCAACGGACGCAGCGGTACGCCACGGGGCATCAACAACAGCAAGGCGCCGAGGACGCCCAGTGCCGATGCCCACCCTGGAATCGCCGCGGGCACCCACGCAGGCATGTACCCCGCCAATAATCCAAGGCCCTTGAACAGCCAGTCGATCAGCCCGCCTGCCAGCCACAGCAAGCCTTCGCCCACATACGGCAGCGGCAACAAAAGCGTCCCGAGCAAGGCCGGTGGCAAGACCAGCAGACTGATCCAGGGCACCGCCAGCAGATTGGCGAGCGGTCCACTGAGGCTGATCGGTAATCCCAACATCAACAGCAACGGACCCAGGCCGATCGCGATCAACCATTGCGCACGCGTCCAGGTTTGCCACCACCGCCAGGCGCCCAAGCGACCGCCGAAGGTGAAGATCAACACCGCCACCGCGGCGAAGGACAGCCAGAAACCCGGCTGCAGGCTCGCCAGCGGATCCAGCAGCAGAACTGCATTGAGCGCCAGCAACAACGGCCACCAGGCGCCGAGGTGGCGAAAGCGCAGGCGCCACAACAGCACCAGGCCGATCATGACGCAAGCGCGCCGCACCGGCACGTCGAACCCCGCCAGCAGTCCGTAGCCGAGGGCCGCCGCGAACGCCAGTCCGCACGCCCAAGGCAACCACGGCAAGCGCTTCGGCCACACACCGTAGCGTGCCAGCCCGGCGATCAGCAGATACACCACGCCGGCCAGCAGACCGACGTGCTGTCCGGAAATTACCAGCAGGTGCACGGTGCCGGTGTCTTGCAACACCTGCCAGTCCTCACGACTGAGCCCGGCGCCATCTCCCAGCACCAGTGCCGCCAGGGCGCCGGCGCGTCCCTGGGCGTCCACGGCTTGCAGGCGCTGGCGGATGCCATCGCGCCACGCCCAGCGGGCTTCGCTGAGTCGCTGGCCGTCCTTGATGGTTCCGGTTGCGCCGATGCCTTGCGCCAGCAGCCAGGCGTCGTAATCGAACGAATGGGGGTTGAGCAGCCCGGCGGGACGCTTCAACTTCACCGCCAGCCGCCAGCGTTCGCCACTGTTGACCGGCGGTCCGCCGTACCAGGCCAGACGCATCAGTCGCGGCAACGGTGCCTGTCGCGAGCGCGCATCCGCCAGCTCGAAACGCACCACCCCTTCACTGTTGTGCGGCAAACCCGTCACCCGACCTTCCACCCAGCGGGTTTCGCCATCGAGACTGGCGGGCAGTCGATCATCCAGTGCCCACTGCCCATGAGCGCACGCCCAGCTGAAACCGAACAGGAAAAACGCCAATGGATACGTCCTGAACGGCAGCAACATCAAACCCGTTACGGGCAACACCAGCCATAACCAGACCGGCGGTAACACCGGCAAAAACCGCAGGGCCAGCAGACCCAACGCCAGCGCCATCATCCCTGTGCGCATACGCCCGTCCTTGAGAGTCCCTCTCCTAGGCATAGCCGGCACACAGCACCCGCGTCGTTATTAATTGTCACAAAGTCTGAATGGGCGGCTCATAGAATCCAGACATACTTGCCGCCTTAACCGACCGAGATGCCTTATGCCCCGGCGCTTATTCAAACGATACATGCCAGACCCGACCAGCATCAGGGAACACAAGTCCTTACGCTTTCTCGGCACCCTGTTGCATGACCCCAACCTCTGGCACCTCAACCGCCACTCCGTCGCGCGCGCCATGGCGGTTGGCCTGTTCGCAGCGTTCCTGCCCATTCCATTGCAGATGCTGGTGGCCGCCGTTCTGGCGATCATGGTCCGCGGCAACATGCCAATTGCGGTCAGCCTGGTCTGGCTGACCAACCCGATTACCATGCCGGCCGTGTTTTTCTGCACCTATCAGACCGGTGCCTGGCTGATGGACGTGCCCGCGCGGCACCTGCCGGATGAATTGACCTGGGAATGGATCAGCGGCGAACTGTCAACGCTGTGGCGACCGTTTTTGCTGGGTTCGGTGGTGACGGGGCTGGTTCTGGGGGCGCTCGCCTATTGTCTAGTGATGCTGTATTGGCGGTGGTGGGTGACTCGGCAGTGGGCGCGGCGGAAGAAAAAGCGGATGCAATGAAATGCAAAAAGGCCTCCTGGAATGGGAGGCCTTTTTACCCTGTAGGAGCCAGCATGCTGGCGATGGACCCAGGTCCACTGCGTTCATTCATGCTGCACGCGTTATCGTTGACGACGATCGTCGGAACGCCGCCCGGAGCATGCTCGCTCCTACAGGGATCGCGTACAGTTCGAAAAACCGGTTAGGTGCGCATCCCGCGCCCACTCACCAACAACCGCGCACAACCGATATACAACACGACCGTCGCCACCAGCATGAACGTAATCGCCACGCTGATCTTGATATCCGACACCCCGAGAATCCCGTAACGGAACGCATTGACCATATGCAATACCGGGTTGGCCAGCGACACCGTCTGCCAGAACGGCGGCAACAACGAGATCGAATAAAACACGCCCCCCAGGTAAGTCAGCGGTGTCAGCACGAACGTCGGAATGATCGAAATATCATCAAAATTTCGCGCAAACACGGCGTTGATGAACCCCAGCAGCGAGAAGATCGTCGCCGTCAGTACCACCACCAGAACGGTCACGCCCAGATGATGCACCTGCAGTTTGGTGAAGAACATCGACAGCAGCGTCACAATCACCCCGACCATCAACCCGCGTAGCACGCCGCCCAGGGTGTAGCCGATCAGAATGGTGTGCGGCGACACCGGCGAGACCATCAACTCTTCGATGGACCGCTGGAACTTGCTGCCGAAGAAACTCGACACCACGTTGCCGTAGGAGTTGGTGATCACTGACATCATGATCAGCCCCGGCACGATGTATTCCATGTAGGTGAAACCACCCATGTCACCGATCTGCCGACCGATGAGGTTACCGAAAATCACGAAGTACAGAACCATCGTGATCGCCGGTGGCAGCAGCGTCTGCGGCCAGATCCGGGTGAAGCGCCGGACCTCGCGGTAAACGATGGTATTGAGGGCAACGAGGTTGGGTTGCAGCTCGGAACTCATACCGCCACCTTCGACAGATTTTTCTCCACCAGGGACACGAACAACTCCTCGAGGCGATTGGTTTTGTTACGCAGGCTCAACACTTCGATGTTCTGCTGCGCCAGTTGGGTGAACAGCGCGGTGATGCCCATGGCTTTATCGACCTGGACTTCAAGGGTGTGTGCGTCGAGCAATTTGGTCGGGTAGCCGAGCAACTGCGGCGCGACGCTCAGGGTGTTTTTCGTGTCGAGCAGGAAGGTTTCCACATGCAACTGGCTAAGCAGCTGCTTCATGCTGGTGTTCTCGACGATGGTGCCGTGGTCGATGATGCCGATGTTGCGGCACAGCTGCTCAGCCTCTTCCAGATAATGCGTGGTGAGGATGATGGTGATGCCTTTCTGGTTCAGTTCGGTCAGGAACGTCCACATCGAACGACGCAGCTCGATGTCCACCCCCGCGGTCGGCTCGTCGAGGATCAGCAAGCGCGGTTCGTGAACCAGGGCGCGAGCGATCATCAAGCGGCGCTTCATGCCACCGGACAGGGAACGCGACGGTACATCTCGCTTGTCCCACAGGCCGAGCTGGGTCAGGTACTGCTCGGCGCGTTCCTTGGCGACTTTCGGCGGGATGCCGTAGTAACCGGCCTGGGTCACGACGATGTCGAAGGTTTTTTCGAACTGGTTGAAGTTGAATTCCTGCGGCACGACACCGATGGAGCGCTTGAGCTGCGCAGGATTCTTGTCCAGGTCGTGGCCAAAGATATTCACCGTGCCGCTGGTCTTGTTCACCAGGGTCGAGAGAATGCCGATGGTCGTGGATTTGCCGGCGCCATTCGGGCCGAGCAAGGCGAAAAAGTCACCTTCGGCGACGTCCAGATCGATACCACTCAGGGCCTGGAAACCGTTGCCGTAGGTTTTGGTTAGCTGCCGGATGGACAGAGCGGAACTCATATCGGATTTATGCACCAAGAAGGGATGAAAGAGATCAATAAGGGCGGGCGGCGAACAATACAACCGCAGCACATGAACGCAATGGTGCTTGTCGCCGCCACACAAGTACAGTCAAGTGTGTCGATAGTGAGTATTAAGTCAACGCGGTCATGACGGCTTTCTTGTAGGCCGGACGCTGTTTCAAACGTGCATACCAGGCTTCCAGATGGGGCTGCGGCGCACGCTCGATCGGCATCTCGAACCAGGCATAAATGAAACTGCCGAGGGGAATGTCGCCCATGCCGATCTCGTCGCCCGACAAGTACGGTTTGACCGCCAGCGCCTGATCAGCCATCGACAGCAGCTCGGTGCATTCCTTGATCGCGGCGTGAATGGCCGGCCAGTCCTGTTTGTCCGCCGGCGTGCGCAGGACACCCCAGAACACCGTGCGGAACGGGCCGGCAAAACTTGACGTGGTCCAGTCCATCCATTTGTCGGCGGCGGCGCGAACTTTCAGGTCCGCCGGATACCAGGCGGTGTCGCTGGCGTGGAGGGCCATCAGGTAACGCACGATGGCGTTGGATTCCCACAACACGAAGCCGTCATCCTCAATGACCGGCACACGGCCGTTGGGGTTCATCGCACGGTATTCCGGCGTATCGACGACACCAAAGGCACCGCCGGCATCGATGGCTTCATAGGCCAGGCCCAGTTCCTCGGCAGCCCACAAAGGTTTCCTGACATTCGACGAATTTTTCCGACCCCAGATCTTCAGCATGACCGCCTCTTTATGGATGAATGCGCAGGCAGCATACGCCGGATCAGGCGCGACTCAAATCGCTCTGCATGTCCCCCAGCAGCGGCGGCAGTTGCTCGCTGAACAGATGCGGGTAGCACTTTTCCAGGTGCTCGAAGAAGAACTTTTCCGGCACGTCGGTGAATTGGCCGTGGTCAACCAGGTATTCCATCAACTGCGCGCCGTCGCGATTGAACGGATGGAAAACGCTGCCGTTGATGCCGTCGAATTCCAGCGGTGCCACGTTGAACAGTTCGCACAGTTGCTGGTTGAACGCCGGCGTGGCTTTGACCCAGCGGCCGTTCAGGTACAGCTCGGTATAACCATGCATGGCGAACACGTCACTTTTAAGCAATTGCAGCAAACGAGGGGTCGACAAATGATTGCGCACATCCGCCAAGCCAATCCGCGCGGGAACCCCGCAATGCCGGGCCGCAGCGGCCAGCAGCGTGGCTTTGGGCACGCAATAGCTTTCGCCCGTCGCCAGCGCATAACTGCCGCGCAAGGTGACCGGATCGCGACTGAACGTGTAAGGGTTGTAACGCACGGCCTCGCGCACCGCGTAATAGAGGTTGATGGCTTGCTCGAGCGGATTGCGGCTACTGCCACGATGTTTTTCGGCGAACTCCACCACCGACGGGTGGTCACTATCGATGAAGCGGCCGGGACTCAGATACTCGTGCATGAGAACAATCTCCTGAAGATGCCACGAGTCTAGCGACAGCTTCAGCACGGAGATAACGACGTATCGGCCAAACCTGGACGCTTAGCCGCCCGCTCAACGAACGATTTGCCCCGGCGGCTGCCAACCGGTCCGACAAAACTCATCGAAGGTTTCCCACGATTTCAATCCCATCGCTCTGACCACCCTGTTTTGCGGATGCCGTCTAAGCTCTGAAGGTTGTTTTTGCCCTTGTTTCACGGAGGATTAAATATGCTGCTGTTGTGGATACTGGTTCTGGTTGTCGGGATTGCGTATTTAGCCCACCGCCGCATCGCCCCGCTGCCCGCCCTGTGCATCGTTGCCGTTTATGTGGTGGCAATGGGCGCCTTCAGTCGCGCGCCGGGCTGGTTGCTGCTGGTGTTGTGGCTGTTGATCGCCGCCGTCGCGGCGCCTTTGCTGCTACCCGACCTGCGCCGTAAATACTTCAGTGCGCCGCTGTTCAACTGGTTCCAGAAAACCCTGCCGCCGATGTCGGAAACCGAACGCGACGCCATCGACGCCGGCACGGTGTGGTGGGACGGCGAACTGTTCAGCGGCCGTCCGGACTGGGACAAGCTGCTGTCCTACCCGAAAGCGCATCTGACCGAAGAGGAACAGGCCTTCATCGACGGCCCGACCGACGAGCTCTGCGCGATGGTCAGTGACTGGCAGATTGGCCAGGACATGGACCTTCCCGCCGAAGCCTGGGCGCACATCAAGGAAAACGGCTTCTTCGCCCTGATCATTCCCAAGGAATACGGCGGCAAGGGCTTTTCTGCCTACGCTCACTCCCAGGTGGCGATGAAACTGGCAACCCGCAGCGGCGACCTCGCTTCCACCGTGATGGTCCCCAACTCCCTCGGTCCGGCCGAGCTGCTGTTGCATTACGGCACCGACGAACAACGCAATCATTACTTGCCACGCCTGGCACGCGGCGATGACATCCCGTGCTTCGCCTTGACCGGGCCACTGGCCGGCTCCGACGCCGGTTCGATGCCCGACAGCGGCGTGATCTGCAAAGGCGAATGGGAAGGCCGGGAGACCCTTGGCCTGCGCCTGAATTGGGAGAAGCGTTACATCACGCTCGGCCCGGTCGCCACCCTCCTCGGCCTGGCGTTCAAGGCCTATGACCCTGATCACTTGCTCGGCGATAAAGAAGACCTGGGCATCAGTCTGGCGTTGATTCCGACCGACACTGCGGGCGTTGAAATCGGCCGTCGTCACTTGCCTTTGGGCGCGGCGTTCATGAACGGTCCGAACTCCGGCAAAGACGTGTTCATCCCGCTGGACTTCCTCATCGGCGGCCAGGACATGCTCGGCAAAGGCTGGATGATGCTGATGAACTGTCTGTCGGTCGGGCGTTCGATTTCATTGCCGGCGGTCGGCACCGGCGCAGCGAAGTTCACCAGTCTGGTGACCGGTCAATACGCGCAGGTTCGTGAGCAGTTCAACGTGCCGCTGTCGGCATTCGAAGGTATTCAGGAAGCCATGGCGCGCATCGGCGGCAATGCCTGGATGATGGACGCGGCGCGGATGCTCACCGCCAATGCGGTGGATCTGGGTGAGAAACCATCGGTGCTGTCGGCGATTCTCAAGTATCACCTGACCGAACGCGGCCGCGAGTGCATCAGCCACGCCATGGATGTTCACGGCGGCAAGGCGATCATCATGGGGCCGAACAATTACCTAGGCCGCAGCTGGAATGGCGCGCCGATCTTCATCACCGTGGAAGGTGCGAACATCCTCTCGCGCAACCTGATGATCTTCGGCCAGGGTGCGATTCGCTGCCATCCGTTCGTCCTGAAGGAAATGGCCCTCGCCGGTCGCGAAGACAAGGATCAGGCCCTCGTCGAGTTCGATGGCCTGCTGCTCCAGCACATCGGTTTTGCCGTGAGCAATGCCGCCAGCACGCTGGTGCTCAACCTGGGTTTCGGCCACTTCGAACACGCGCCAGGCAACACGCTCAGTCAGGGTTACTTCCGTGCGCTCAACCGTCAGGCCGCGGCGTTCGCCATGCTCGCCGACCTGAGCATGATGTTGCTGGGCGGCGAATTGAAACGCCGCGAACGCCTGTCGGCGCGCTTGGGGGACGTGCTCAGCAACATGTACCTCGCCTCCGCCGCGCTCAAGCGTTATCACGACCTCGACTCGCCGGAACACATGGCGCCGCTGTTCATCTGGGCCATGGAAGAAAGCCTCGGCCAGTCGGAGCGCGCGCTGGATGAACTGCTGACCAATTTCCCGAACAAGGTGCTGGGTTGTCTGTTACGGGTGATCGTGTTCCCGTTCGGTCGTCGCCACAAAGGGCCGTCGGACAAACTCGGTGCCGAAGTGGCTGCGGTCATTGGCCGGGCCAAGGGCGATCCGACCCTCGAGGAATTGCTGGGTGGCTGCTTCCGTCCGCAATCAGCCGACGACGCCGTGGGCGCCCTGCAACACGCGTGCGACTTGTTGAACGCCGCGCAGCCCCTGCATAAAAAACTGCATGTGGCGCTCAAAAGCGGTCAAGTCAAACCGTCTGCCGGGGAAAATGCCGTCGATGCCGCGCTGGAGGCGGGCGTACTGCAACCGGTGGAAGCGCAAAACCTGCGAAATGCCGAAGTGGCGCGGCGCAAGGTGATTGACGTCGATGATTTCGACAAAGAGGAGTTGGCGCTGGCCGAAGGAAAGGTCCGCTGATCCCCGTGACCATGTAAAAAAGGGCGCGGGCGCTTTATACTCCCGCGCCCGTTTTGCTCTTGAGGACTTATCTCGTGTCCAACGTCGTTGCCGATCATCTCGTTTTGCTTGACCACTTGCGCAGCATCCTGGTCGCCGTGGGTGAGGCCGAACAGGTTCCCGAAGAAAGCCATGCCTTGTTCCTGGAGCGCTTCGACGAACTGCGCGCGTTGCTGCCGGTCGACCCGATCGAAAGCCAGTACCTGGGCCAGGACATTCTGTGCCAGGTGATCACCCGTTACCCGCAAATCGCCCATCTGGTCCCGCGTGACCTGCTGTGGTATTTCGCCGGGGACTGCCTGCATTACATGCCCGATGATGAAATCGACCTGTACCAGGCCCTTGAAGAACGCCGCTTCGAAGCCGAACAGAACGACGAACCGTTTGACTGGAATCAGGAAAAACAGCTGCTGGCGATGTCGAACGACGACAGCAAGCACTGATCCCGATCAGTCACGCAAAAGGCCCGCATGGTTGTTCATGCGGGCCTTTTTTTGGAGTGGGTTATGAGGGGCTCGCCCGCGAAGGGGCCTCAAAGCAACCCTTCACTTTCAGGCAGCTCATATTCCACCGCCATCCGACCTGACGCACCCGGCTTCCCCGGTTTGCTCAAGGTTGGCTCCTTCTCCAGGCACTCCACCAGATAATCGATCAATACCCGCAGCTTCGGCGGCATATAGCGGGTTGGTGAATGCAGCAACCACGCACCGCCGTGGTACGACGCCAGAAACGTCCAATCCGGCAACACCTGCACGATCAAGCCCTGCTCCAGCGCATAACGCGCCGTGAAGTACGGCAAGCTGCCAATCCCGATGTGCTGCAGCACCGCGCCGAGTCGCACGCCGGTGTGATTGGCGGCATATCGCCCGCGTACCCCGACGGTCACGGCCTTGGAGCCTTTCTTGAATTTCCAGCGCGCATCACTCGGCGTTTCGCCCAGGTAGATGCAACTGTGGTTAAGCAAGTCATGGGGATGCGTCGGCGTACCATGCTTTGCCAGATACTCCGGTGTCGCGCAGAGCATATGGTCGATGGTCAGCAATTGCCGCCCCACCAGCCCGGCGGGGGGGTGATCGGTAATACGAATCGCCAGATCGACGTTGTCGTCGATCAGATCCACCTGACGGTCCTCAAGCAGCAATTCCACATCCACCTTGGGATAACGCCGCAAGAATTCCGGTATATGCGGGTGAATCACGAACCGTCCTACCGCCTTGGGCACGCTGACTCGCACCAGCCCTTCCGCTTCATCGGTGAACTGACCACTGATTTCCATCACCGACTTGGCGGCGCTGACCATCTCCTGACAACGCTTGAACACCTCCTCACCACCGTCGCTGAGCCGCAACTTGCGCGTGGTGCGTTGCAGCAGTCGGGTGGCGAGCGCCTTCTCCAGGCGCGAAATGCTGCGACTGACCGCCGACGGCGACGAGCCCAATTGGCGCGCGGCTTCCGAGAAACTCCCGGTCTCGACGACTTTGACGAAAATCGCCATTTCACCGAGCAATGGCAGCGGAAGATTTATGCTCACAGCGCAACAGTCCTTTGAGGTTGGAACGGATTATCACGCAATTCCACGATTCATATAATGAAAAACATCTTTAACGAGGGCATGGAATATGACGCTTCGCCTCTTTTTCCATAGTGATGACCTCAAGGCCAATGTGGAAGTACTGGAATGCACACCCCACGAGAACGAATTCGCCGTGGAGTTGCGCGCAACACTGTTTCACCCTCAGGGCGGCGGACAACCGTTCGACACCGGCTGGATCGGTGATAGCCAGGTGCTGCGCGTGGTGCAGGATCCGCAGCGGATCATCCATTTCGTCGATCGCCCGGTCACTCTCGGCATGACCCAGATTCGCGTCGATGAGGCGCGTCGTCAGTTCAATACGCGGATGCATTCCGCCGGCCATCTGATCGGACATTTCGTACAGGCCATGGGCTGGATGCCGATCAAGGCCCATCACTGGCCAGGCGAAGGCCGGGTGCAGTTCAAACCGGCTGAGTCAGCACAGGAAGTCGACGCCCGAACCGTCGAGTTCGGCATCGAACAATGGATCGCCCATGACCTGCCGCGTCTGACATCCCTGCGCGAAGGCGCCCGGGAAATCGGCTTTGGTGAACTCCCCGCCTACGGCTGCGGCGGCACCCACGTACGTAGCCTGACCGATCTGGGTACGGTCACGATCGCTTCCGTCTCGCAGAAGAAAGGCACGTTGTCAGTGCACTACAGCGTGAATTGAGCCTAGGGGCGCTGCACGTTCCGGCAGCACCCGACGCCTGGGGAGCCCGCATTCGCCGGCTCCGTTGACTCTCCAATGGATGGACCTGAACCATGATGCTTGATGTCGAGCGTCTCGATGAGACGTGCATAAAAAAACTGGCCAACGAAGAAGTCCTCGCCATTCGCGTCAAGCGCTTCCTCGCCCCGCCGCTGGCGCTGCAGATCGGCGACAGGATTCTTGCGCCCGGCTTCGAAGGCTATATCAACGCGCCGAGCATCGGCCGAATCGGCATGGCGTTTTACGAGGCGGAAAACCAGCCACTGCTGATCGAGGATTATTTCGAGCGCGCCACCCGCAATATCGCGGAGTTGCGCAACCGTTGCGCGCCCTACTCGTCTCCGGTCGACACCTTGCGCTGCATGCTCGACGAATCCTGGCCGGCCGGCGCCCATCTGGAAAACCTCTACGGTCGCAAGATGTACGTCGGTCTGTCCCGAGTGGTGAAACCCGGCGTGTGCTTCCTGGCTCACCACGACATCTTCGCCAAGGACGCTCCGGACAGTTACCAGGCGAGAAGCCTTGACGCGCAGTTCGCCTGCAATGTGTACCTGAATATGCCTGCCGAGGGCGGTGCCCTGCAGATGTGGGACCACGACATTTCCCCGGACCAGTTCGACGAGATGCGTGGCGACAGCTACGGCATCGACCCCGCGTTGCTCGGCACTCCGATCCTGGAGATTCGTCCCGAGCCCGGTGATTTCATCATGTTCAACTCGCGCCGCATGCACGCGGTGACGCCGGGCGTGGCCGATCCGCGCCTGAGCCTTTCATTCTTTGTCGGCTACCGCGGCAATGCTTCACCCCTGACCTTCTGGAGTTGAGATGCAGTATTCGAACTACCTGGGTGAATTTCTGGCCCTGGCAATCATCCATTTTCTGGCTGTGGTTGCGCCGGGGCCGGACTTCGCGGTCACCATCCGCCAAAGCGTGCGTTTTGGGCGTTGGGTGGGAATCTGCACAGCGCTCGGCATCGGCGCGGGCATCTCCGTGCATGTGCTTTACACCTTGCTCGGTGTCGGTGCCTTGATGCACGCCACGCCCTGGCTGTTAACCGTGGCCAAGATCGTCGGTGGCGCCTACATCCTGTACCTCGGTGTCAGCCTGCTGCGCAGCCAACCGAAATCGGTGCTTGAGGGCGAAAAAGACGCCGGCGAAGCGGTGGCCGGGCAAACGCTGCTGAAAGCCTTCACCACCGGATTTCTGACCAATGCCACCAACCCCAAGGCCACATTGTTCTTCCTGGCGATCTTCACCACCCTCATCAGTGCGACGACGCCCCTCAGCATTCAGGCGCTGTACGGCGTGTGGATGTGTTTCGTGAACGCGCTGTGGTTTGTGATCGTTGCGCTGTTCTTCTCCAGCGCCCGGGTGCGCGTGCTGTTCATGCGCATGGGGCACTGGTTCGAACGCAGCATGGGGGTGATTCTGATTTTGTTCGCGGGGCGCCTGATCCTGTCGATGTAAAAACATAGCCCACGCAAAAGGCCCGCTCAGTCTGACTGGCGGGCCTTTTTGCTGACATCGGATACAAATCCCACGCAAACAAAAACGCCACTCAATGAGCGGCGTTTTTGTGAATTTGGAGCGGGAAACGAGACTCGAACTCGCGACCCCGACCTTGGCAAGGTCGTGCTCTACCAACTGAGCTATTCCCGCAAATGGCGTCCCCTAGGGGACTCGAACCCCTGTTACCGCCGTGAAAGGGCGGTGTCCTAGGCCACTAGACGAAGGGGACACGCTACCCGGAACACATGGTGTGTGTTTCGGAGCCCAGATCCGCGTCCGAAGACTTGGTTCTGGTTTCACTCAGCCCTGCCCGAAAGCAACGCTGTTTAAAATTGGAGCGGGAAACGAGACTCGAACTCGCGACCCCGACCTTGGCAAGGTCGTGCTCTACCAACTGAGCTATTCCCGCATTGGCGTCCCCTAGGGGACTCGAACCCCTGTTACCGCCGTGAAAGGGCGGTGTCCTAGGCCACTAGACGAAGGGGACACACGTACAACATTCACTCCCTACCGCGTTTCGCTGTGTGCTTTACGCTGTAAGTGGCGCGCATTCTATGGATGGATTGAGGGGTCGTCAACCCCCAGATATAAATTTATTTAAATCAATGACTTCGCCCTGCTTTGGGCCGTGAATACAGCTTTTTGGTCAACCAATGTTTGACGCCTATATTCTGACGCTCGCCAAGACGATATAGTCCCCCTTGCAACAGATGATGGCAATCTGCACCTCGCACACTGTTGCTTATATAGGCAGCGTTGCAGTCGCTACGGGTAGAAGCCCGCTCGAACCAACCCGTCGGGCGGCGCTATGCGCTCCCAGGCCGAGCCACTACACTTCCACGCGAATCCCACGAAGAGGTCTTACCGGTGACACCACTCATGATCACCCTGCTAGTTGTAGCCGGGATCGCACTATTGATCGCCATTGGGTACATGAACCATGTGGTGGAAAGCAACAAACTGGAAAGGGCCCGCACCAAGGTCGAACTCAACGACCGCCTGCGCCGCTGCGGCGAAATCACCGAGACGTTTCCCGGCCAGCTGATGACACCGGCCCTCAAGCTGTTGCTGACCCGCCTGGAACTGAACGTCTGCCAGCGCCTGCTGAACCTGGAAAAATCCAGCGCCAACCTCAAGGTGCGGATCAGCGAACTGGAAACCCTGGTCGCCCAGGGCGAATCGATCCCGGTCAACAACCCACCGGCGCCGATCCAGACCGAAGCCAAGGCCAAGGACGTCCGTTTCCTGCTGGAAGCCCTTCACGGCCAGATCACCCGCGCGGCCCAGGATGGCTTCCTGCCGACCAACGAAGCCAAACGCTGGATCCGCGAAGTCCGCCACATCCTGGTCCTGCTGCACATCGAATTCTTCAACAACCTCGGCCAGCACTCCCTGCAACAGAACCAGCCCGGCCAGGCTCGCCTGGCGTTCGAGCGCGGCGTGCAATACCTGCGCAAACAACAGGAACCGCAGGTCTACGCCGAACAGCTCGAATACCTGGAAAAACTCCTGGCCCGGGCCAATGCGCAAGTCATGGACAACAATGCGAAAGCTGAAGACGAAGTGAACGAGTTGACCGTAGGCCTCAAAGATGTCGAGGCGGATGCGGACTGGAAGAAGAAAGTGATTTACGACTGATCAGCGCATGCGGAAAAGAGCCACCTGAATGGGTGGCTTTTTTTATGGTGAGTTTGAGCAGCGCGAACGTACGAAGGGCAAGCTGGCGCCTACTGGGGGTGAGAGCGCCCGCAACCCGCCTCTTCAGAGCCGGAAGTGCCCCACCATGCCCTTCAGTTCAACGCCCAACTGCGCCAGTTCGATACTCGATGCCGCATTCCCCTGCATCGCCAATGACGACTGATCCGCACTGGCGCGAATACTGGTCACACTGCGATTGATCTCCTCCGCTACCGAGCTCTGCTCTTCGGCAGCCGCGGCGATCTGCTGGTTCATCTGCTGAATCAACGACACCGCCGCCGCAATACTGCCCAACGCACTCTCGGTCTGTAACGCGTCACTGACCGCCAACTGCACCAACTCGCCACTGCTCTGAATCTGCTGTACCGACGACTGCGCCGCTGAGCGCAAGGCACTGACCAGTCGTTCGATTTCCTCAGTCGATTGTTGCGTGCGCTTGGCCAGGGCCCGCACTTCATCGGCGACCACTGCAAAACCCCTGCCCTGCTCACCGGCACGGGCCGCCTCGATCGCCGCGTTGAGTGCCAACAGGTTGGTTTGTTCCGCCACACTCTTGATGACGCTGAGCACCGTGCCGATATTCTGGATTTCCGCGCTCAGGCTCTCGATGCTGGAACTGGCCGAAGACGCCGATTCCGCCAACTGCTCGATCCGCGCCATGCTCTGACGCACCACCGCCTGACCGCTTTCAACCTTGCCGTCTGCCGTTTGTGCGGCCTGTGCAGCTTCTTCCGCATTGCGCGCAACATCGTGCACGGTGGCAGTCATCTCGTTCATCGCCGTGGCGACCTGCTCGGTCTCTTCCTTCTGGCTGCTGACCTCAAGGTTGGTCTGCTCGGTCACCGCCGACAGCGATTGCGCCGAACTGGCCAATTGCTCGATGCCCGCCTGCAACCCGCTGACAATGCTGCTCAACCCTGCGCCCATCTGCTGCATGGCCTGCATCAGCTGGCCGATCTCGTCGCGGCGAGTCACCTCAACCGTGCCGCTCAAATCCCCCGCGGCAATCTGCTGAGCAACACCGATCACACTGCGCAACGGACTAACGATCAAACGCGTAATCACCCACGCCGCGATCAGACCGACCAGCAAGGCCAGGGCCGAGGAGCCGATAATCAGCAAGGAATTCTTTTTCAGTTCGCTCTGCATCGACTGGTCTTCGGCCACATAGGCTTGGTCGACCCGCTCCATCACCTGGGCGGCGCGCTGATGCAATTGCTCGTAGACGGTTTTTTCCTGAACCAGCAGACCGGTGTATTCCGCGAGTTTTTCGCTGAAACCGCCGATATGCCCAACTACTTCATTGAGCACAGTCAGGTAGCCTTCGTCCTTTATCTGGGTTTTCAGTTGTTCGGCTTGAGTCAGTGCCTGGTCGGCCTGTTCGATCTTGCCTTGACCGGCGCTGTCGTCGCCCTTGCGGCTCTGGTCCAGGCGCACGCGCGCTTCGTTCATGGCTTGCAGCATCAGTCGCGACACCTGACTGATCTGACTGGCCTGCTCGATGAACTGGGAGCCGTCCTTGCCTTCGGATTCCTTCAGGGTATAAGCGCCATCGTCGGCCAGCCCGGCCTGCAACACATCGAGGTTATTGGCGACGCTGGAGACCGACCAACTGGCCATTTCCAGCGCCAGGTCCTTGGCCTGACTCAACGAGACGAACTCATCAAAGGCTTTACGGTAAGCGCCCAGGGACTGCTCGACGTCGGTCATCACCGGCACGTTGGCCGGCGATTGCGCCTTGAGCTGGTTCGCCAGGGCGACCAGGCTATCGACACCCTCATGCAGCGCCGTGACGTTTTTCGGATTGCCGTGCAAGGCGTACTCCTGCTCAAGCAGGCGCACCTTGAGCACGCCACTGTTGAGCGACGACATCTGCTTGAGGCCGTCGAAGCGATGGCTGATGGTTTGCAGAGACCATACGCCGATGGCCGCCACCAGGGCAGTCAAGAGGAGCACCAGCACAAACCCGACACCCATTTTTTTTGCCATACCGAGGTTGGCAAAACGTCCTTGCACGGCCGAAATCATTGCACTTAGTCCCCTGACATAGTCTGTTGACGCAGATTCGCAACGGGTCTGTGCCAACACAAGTCTCTGGCGTCGGAATAATGGCAAAAAGCTACGCCCACGTCGTTTTCAGAACGCTTGAGGTCGATCCGAAGCGGTGGCCTGAAAAAACGCCCGGGCACGGGGATCGCAGGCGCAGGCCACATTGATTCGCTGCCAGTCAGTGGCCGTACCGGCGGGGCTGAATGCCGTCGCTGAAGACAGCAGGACCCCTAAGCGCCGAGCCTGTGCCCGCAGGTGAGCGTAGTCGCACTTGCGCGGCCGTGCCCAGATGAACAAACCGCCGACGGGTTTGCCAAAAACCTCCCATTCAGCGTCTTCCAGCACCTGCAGCGCGGCTTCGCGGTCATGCCTCAAACGCTGCCGCAGACGCAGCACCAGCTTGCGATAAGCACCGCTGTCCAGCAGGCAGGCCAGTACCGATTCGCAAAATCCGGAGGCACCCAGGCTGCTGATCCGCTTGACCTCGGCCAGCTGTGAAATGACCTCTGCCCCGCCCACGATAAAGCCGACCCGCAATGAACTGCTGAGGGTTTTCGAGAAGCTGCCGACGTAGATCACGTTGTCATCCAATGCCGCGAGCCGCGTCCCGGGGCCGCTGTGCAAATCGGCGTAGACGTCGTCTTCAATCACCTGCACATCATGCTCTTTGGCCAAATGCAGGACCTGCTTTGCCACCACCGGCGCCAGGTTGCTGCCCGTGGGGTTGTGATAGAAGCTGTTAATGAACAAGGCGCGAGGCTTGTTCTCAAGCAGCAGTGCCTCCAGCGCCCCGACGTCAGGCCCGCGCGGCGTGCGCGGCACTTCGAGCATCGCTACACCCTGCTGCCTGAGCAATTCGAACAGCAGGGAATAACCGGGACTTTCGACCACCACGCAATCGCCCGGTTTGAGCAACGCACGCACGATCAGGTCGAGCCCCTGGCTGGCCCCTGCCGTCGTCATGACCCGGTGTTCGTCTACGGCGATATCAAGCAGGCTCAGGCGCTTGATAATGTGCTGACGCAACGCCGGCAGCCCCTGCGGCGAGCTGTAGTTGAACAAGGCCGCCATGTCCGTACGACTGACCTCGCGGATCGCGTAGGTCAGGTCATCCGTCTCCCGCCAGCTTTCGGGGAGCCCGCCACAGCCCAGCCGCAACTCAGCCGCCACATTGGCTGGCTGCGGAGCCGTGCCCTCTAACCAAGGCGAATCCACCGCCAGCGTTGGGGCGGCCACAATGAATCCGGTGCCTTGCCTCGACGCCAGTACCCCTTGCGCCACCAGCCGGTCACACGCCTCGACCACGCTGGACTGGCTAAGCAGATTGATCCGCGCGATTTGCCGGGCAGACGGCAGGCGTGTTCCCGGCACGATGTCACTTTGACGCAGCCAGCACGCCAACGCGTCGACGATTTGCTGTACGACCGGCACCAGGGCCTGTCGATCGATTCTCAACTCCATGAGCAAGCAAACTCCTGTTCGTTTGACGCAGGCAGTTAATCACAGCCGCGCTTGAGGGGCTGTGAGACAACGCCGTCAAAATTCATCGATCTAACCATTTGAAACACATTGCCGACCGTTCCACGAAGCGAAAAAAAACCCGCACAAGGCGGGTCTTTTCCTGAGTTGGGGTGACTTAGAACGCTGTGACACCACCGTCCACCGCCAGCGAATGGCCGGTGGTGAACGCGGCGCCATCACTGCACAGGTACAACACGGCGCTGGCGATTTCCTCGACCTTGCCGATGCGTCCCACCGGATGCATGGCGTTGGCGAACTCGCCCTTCTTCGGGTCCGCTTCATAGGCACGGCGGAACATGTCGGTGTCGATGACCGCCGGGCACACCGCATTCACGCGGATTTTTTTCTTGGCGTATTCGATCGCCGCCGATTTGGTCAGGCCGATCACCGCGTGCTTCGACGCCGCATAAATGCTCATCTTCGGCGCAGCGCCGAGGCCGGCGACCGACGCGGTGTTGACGATCGCGCCACCGCCCTGGGCCAGCAACAGCGGCAACTGGTACTTCATGCACAGCCAGACGCCTTTGACATTGACGCCCATGATCGCGTCGAACTCATCGACGGTGCCTTCGGCCAGTTTGCCTTTTTCGATTTCGATGCCGGCGTTATTGAAGGCGTAGTCGAGACGGCCGTAGGTCTGCACCACTTCGTCCATCAGATTTTTTACCTCGCTTTCCACGGTGACGTTGCAACGCACGAAGGTCGCTTCGCCCCCCGCCGTGCGAATCAGCGCCACCGTGCCCTCGCCACCGGCCGTGTCCATGTCGGCCACCACCACTTTCAAGCCTTCGGCGGCGAACGCCTGTGCGGTCGCACGGCCGATACCGTTGGCGGCGCCCGTGACGACAGCGACCTGGCCGGAAAACGTCATGCTCATTGTTAGGTCCTCGAAGAGAAGAATGCGGGGGGGGTTGCGTGCACCCAGTCTAGCCATAGGCGCCACCGGCACGGCAGCACTATCAGAAGGCCGGTTGAGCGTTCATGAGTTGCAGTGATAAAACCACCGCACTAACTATCACTGGACTGGATCAGCCTGCATTCGCCGTATCAGCCAAACTTGCGGCATCGACCTTGAAGGTCTATCAACAAGGTTTCATTCATCTTGAGTGCCTGTCATGACTTCCCAGACCAATCGTCAGTTCCTGCTCGCCAAACGTCCAGTGGGCGCGGCTACCCGCGAGACGTTCACCTATCAGGAAGTACCGGTCGGCGAACCGGCCGCGGGGCAGGTCCTGGTCAAAAACGAATATCTGTCCCTGGACCCGGCCATGCGGGGCTGGATGAACGAAGGCAAGTCCTACATCCCGCCGGTCGGTCTCGGCGAGGTCATGCGCGCGTTGGGTGTAGGCAAAGTCGTGGCGTCGAACAACCCGGGCTTCGCGGTCGGGGACTATGTCAACGGCGCCTTGGGCGTGCAGGACTACTTCCTCGGTGAGCCGCGCGGTTTCTACAAGGTAGACCCGAAGCTGGCGCCGCTGCCGCGTTATCTGTCGGCGCTGGGCATGACCGGGATGACCGCCTACTTCGCCCTGCTCGATGTCGGCGCACCGAAGGAAGGCGACACCGTGGTGCTGTCCGGCGCCGCGGGCGCGGTGGGCAGCATTGCCGGACAGATCGCCAGGATTAAAGGGTGCCGGGTGGTCGGCATCGCTGGCGGCGCGGACAAGTGCAAGTTCCTGATCGATGAACTGGGTTTTGACGGCGCCATCGACTACAAGAATGAAGACGTCATCGCCGGCCTCAAGCGCGAGTGCCCGAAAGGCGTCGACGTGTATTTCGATAACGTCGGCGGCGACATCCTCGATGCGGTGCTAAGCCGACTGAACATGAAGGCACGGGTAGTGATTTGCGGCGCCATCAGCCAGTACAACAACAAGGAAGCGGTGAAAGGGCCGGCCAACTACCTGTCGCTGCTGGTCAATCGCGCGCGGATGGAAGGTTTTGTGGTGATGGACTACGCCGCGCAATTCGCCGCTGCCGGGCAGGAAATGGCCGGCTGGATGGCCAAGGGGCAGCTCAAGAGCAAGGAAGATATCGTCGACGGACTGGAGACGTTCCCGGAGACGCTGACAAAGTTGTTCAGCGGTGAGAATTTCGGCAAGTTGGTGCTGAAGGTTTAACGCGAAGGCCAGCTCACTGCAAAACCAACTGTGGGAGCGAGCCTGCTCGCTCCCACAGGTGTATCGGTGTTTACGCGATCTCGGCAACCACCGCTGCCAACGCCTGCGCCGGATCCGCCGCCTGGCTGATAGGACGGCCGATCACCAGATAATCGGAACCGGCATCCAGCGCCTGACGCGGCGTCAGGATACGGCGCTGATCGTCCTGAGCGCTGCCCGCCGGGCGAATCCCCGGGGTCACCAGTTGCAGCGACGGGTGCGCCGACTTCAAGGCCTGGGCTTCCAGCGCTGAGCACACCAGCCCGTCCATCCCGGCTTTTTCCGCGAGTGCCGCCAGACGCAGCACCTGTTCCTGCGGTTCGATGTCCAGACCGATGCCCGCCAAGTCCTCGCGCTCCATGCTGGTCAGCACGGTCACGCCGATCAGCAGCGGCTTCGGCCCGGTGCGCTGGTCCAGCACATCCCGGCAAGCGGCCATCATGCGCAGGCCGCCGGAGCAGTGCACGTTGACCATCCATACACCCATTTCCGCCGCCGCCTTCACCGCCATGGCAGTGGTGTTCGGGATGTCGTGGAACTTGAGGTCGAGGAACACTTCGAAGCCCTTGTCGCGCAGGGTGCCGACGATTTCCGCGGCGCAGCTGGTGAACAGCTCCTTGCCGACTTTGACCCGGCACAGTGTCGGGTCCAATTGGTCGGCCAGCTTCAGTGCGGCGTCACGGGTGGGGAAATCCAGGGCGACGATGATAGGAGTCTGGCAGACGGACATGTGCGGGCTCTCAGGCAGGACGAAATCGGCGCGCATTGTAGCGGAACCAGCGCGGCTGCGGGACCCGATGATCGGTAATTCGTCGCCGGCGCTCCGCCAAAGACTAGCCTTTTCGCCCATTGTGTCGAGGCCGATACACACCCGACACGCCCACAACACCCTCCCTCACTACCCTCGGCAGCCGCAACACGTCCTTACAGCACTTCCCGCCTACGGGCCGGTCGCCTATGCTGAAGCCACAACCTCGCGGCCTAATCTTTGTGGTTGGCAGCCTACCTGGCAGATGAACCCACGTATGCACAGCATCCAAGCTCCTTTGAACGACGATCTGAAAGTGCCCGGCGACGATAAGCGCTGGAGCATTCGCGCACTGATCGTCGACGATGACGTTCCGATCCGCGAACTGATGATCGATTACCTGGCCCGGTTCAACATCCACGCCAGTGGTGTCACCGACGGCGCCGCGATGCGCCTGGCGTTGCAATCGGAGCATTTCGACGTGGTGGTGCTCGACCTGATGCTGCCCGGCGAAGACGGCCTGTCGCTGTGCCGCTGGCTGCGCGCCGAGTCGGACATCCCGATCCTGATGCTCACCGCACGCTGCGAACCCACCGACCGGATCATCGGCCTGGAACTGGGGGCCGACGATTACATGGCCAAGCCGTTCGAACCGCGAGAGCTGGTCGCGCGGATTCAGACCATTCTGCGGCGGGTGCGCGACGACCGCACCGAACAGCGTGCGAACATTCGCTTCGACAACTGGCGCCTGAACAGCGTGCTGCGTCAGTTGATCGCCGCGGATGGCCTGGTGGTGCCGCTGTCCAACGCTGAATTCCGTTTGCTGTGGGTGTTCATCGAACGTCCGCGCCGGGTGCTCAGCCGCGAACAACTGCTGGACGCGGCGCGCGGTCGCTCGATCGAAGCGTTTGATCGCAGCATCGATTTGCTGGTCTCGCGCCTGCGCCAGAAACTCGGTGACGATCCGAAAGCCCCACAGCTGATCAAGACCGTTCGCGGCGAGGGTTACCTGTTCGACGCCCGAGACATCGGCTGATGCGTGCGCGCTTCGATACGCTGTTCGGCCGCCTGTTTGGCGTGCTGCTGGTGGCGATCATCCTGGCGCACTTGTTGGCTTTTGCCTGGTTTCACCATTACGGTCCGCCACCTCCACCACCGCCCCCCGAGTTCTCCGAAGGCTTCGACGAACAACAGCCGCCGCTTGACCCGCGTTTCGAAAAGCGGCCACCGCGACCCTGGTTCGGTGGGCCGCTGGTGCCGCTGACATTCCAGCTGATCTCGCTGATCATCGCGGCGTGGTACGGCGCCAAATTGCTGAGCCGGCCGATCCAGCGCCTGAGCGCCGCCGCCGAGCGCCTGAGCGAAAATCTCGACAGTCCGCCGCTGGAGGAATCCGGCCCGCGTGAAGCCCGACAGGCAGCCAACACCTTCAACCTGATGCAGAAACGCATCATCGAACAGATGCAACAACGTTCACGAATGCTTGGCGCGGTTTCCCACGACCTGCGCACTCCGCTTTCACGGCTCAAACTGCGGCTGGAACAGATCGACGATGACAAGCTGCAAGGCCAGATGCGCCAGGATCTGGACGACATGATCAGCATGCTCGACGCCACCCTCACCTACCTGCACGAACAGCGCACCAGCGAAGCTCTGCAATGGATGGATGTGCAGGCGCTGGTCGAATCCTTGAGTGAAAACGCTCAGGACCAGGGCGCCGACGTCCAGGCCAGCGGCCATTGCGCACCGTTGCAAGTGCAGCCGATGGCCCTGCGCTCATGTGTCAACAACCTGCTGGACAACGCCCTGCGTTATGCCGGCCAGGCGCAGATCGTGCTCGAAGATCATCGCGAACACCTGGTGATCCGGGTCATCGACCACGGACCGGGGATCGCCGCTGATAAGCGCGAAGCGGTGTTCGAACCGTTCTTCCGCCTGGAAGGCTCGCGCAATCGCAACTCCGGCGGTGTCGGCCTGGGCATGACCATTGCTCGCGAAGCGGCCGAACGGCTGGGTGGGCAATTGAGCCTGGAAGAGACTCCGGATGGCGGTCTGACTGCGGTGATCCGCCTGCCCCGCGTTTGAACCAGACGCTCCCAAAGGATTTGCGTCTGGCCTTAAAGCCGTGTGTATCGCACGGTACAAACCTCACATACCTACGACACCTTGCCCCCTGAGGCTGCATGAGCCGGTGCCTCCACCGGTTTTCCATCCCAGGGAGTGAACCCAATGATCGGTAGCGTCAGCAACTACACGAGCTATAACAGCACGGCCAACACCACCAGCACCCCCGCAGTCAGCAGTTCCAGAAAGAGCTGCTGGCCAAACTAGACACCAACGGCGACGGCTCGGTGGATCAGGACGAACTCAAAAGCGCCTTGTCGCAGAAGTCCGACGACGGTTTGCTGGTCAGCCTGAGCAAGCAGTTCGCCGACCTCGACAGTGACGACAGCGGCAGTCTGAGCAGCGAAGAAATGGCCACGATGGCACCGCCACCCCCGCCACCCCAGCAGGTATCCAGCGATGAGCTGTTCAGTCAACTCGATGCAGACGGCGACGGCAGTGTCAGCGCCACTGAACTGGGCAGCGCGTTGCAGGCCAGCGACAACGGTTCAGCGACCAGCACCGACACTGGCGCTGAGCTGCTCAAGGTGCTGGACACCGACAGCAGTGGGGGTGTCAGCAGCGACGAACTGAAGGCGGCGCTGCAGGCGGGTCGTGAAAAGAACAGCGACAGCTCCACCGATCAGGCGAACGTCGCTGAAGCGCTGAACAAGATGATCGCCAACCTGAGCAAGCAGTACTCGCTCGACAAGGTGGCGACGGTGGGCAAGTACCTCAACGTGGCCACCTGAGTCAAAAGCTTCGCGAGCAGGCTCGCTCCCACAGTGGATCTGCATTGATTACCTGATCTGTGATCGATACAAAACTACTGTGGGAGCGAGCCTGCTCGCGATAGGGTCCTTAGCCTCAATCAAAAACTCAGGGTCGGCGATCTTCCACCCGCGCCTGGCTTTTGCTCCAGTCAGTCAGCAGGCTGTAAGCCACTGCCAGCAACGTCGGCCCGATAAACAGGCCGATGAAGCCAAAGGCAATCAAACCGCCAAACACGCCCAGCAGCACGATCACCAACGGTAAATTGCCGCCGCGACTGATCAGGTAAGGCTTGAGCACGTTATCGACCCCGCTGATGATGAACGTGCCCCAGATCCCGAGGAACACCGCCATCCCGTACTCGCCTTTCCAGGCCAGCCAAGCGGTGGCCGGAATCCACACCAGTGGCGGGCCCATGGGAATCAGGCTGAGCAGAAAGGTGACGATGCCCAGCACCAAGGCCCCGGGCACCCCGGCAATCAGGAAGCCGATCAACGCCAGCAGCGCTTGAGCCGCCGCAGTGCCAATCACACCATTCACCACCCGTTGCACCGTACCCGCCACCAGTTCGATGTAATAGCCGGCGCGATCACCGATCAAGCGCTGCAACAGTCCGTGGACAAACGCTGCCAGGCGCGGGCCGTCCCGGTAGAAAAAGAACACGAACACAATACTCAGGGTCAGTTCGAGAATGCCGCCGCCGATCTGCGCGCTACGCGCCAGCAGCCAATTGCCGACCTGCCCCAGGTAAGGCTTGATCGCCACCATCATCGCCGCGCCCTGCTGATCGATGCTGTTCCAGATCACCACCAGCCGCTCGCCGACCAGCGGAATGCTGCCCAGCCAGGTCGGCGCCTCGGGCAAGCCATCCATCTGCACATCCTTGATGAACGCCGTGGCGTCGCGCACATGGTCCGCCAGGTTGAACCCCAGCCACACCAGCGGCACCGCCACCAGCAACATCCAGCCGAGGGTCAGCAACGCCGCCGCCAGGGATTCGCGACCGTTGAGCCAACGGGTCAGCAAACGCATCAGCGGCCAACTGGCGAACGCCAGCACCGCGCCCCAGAACAACGCCGACCAGAACGGCGCCATCACCCATAAGCTCGCGCCAAACAGCACCAGGAGCAGGATTTGCACCAACAGCCGATCGTTATTGATCATCCGAATCCCGAAAAAAGTCAGTCCGCAAAAGAGTAGGCGAACACGGTCAGCGCGTTCGCCCGGTACAGCTTATCGCAACAGCTCGATGTGCAGGCCAGAGCCTTCGACGCTGCCCGTCTCCATGCGTGCCGCGCGCACACCCTGGAGTATCAATGCCTGACGCCAGGCTTCGGCGTTCGGCCCGGAAACGCTCACCCGCAGGGTCGTGTCCAGGTTCAGGCCGCGGGAAAGCAGGCGCAGCCAGGTTTCGTCCGGCGCTTCGGTCAATTTCGGAAAATCGAGTTCACCGGTGCTTTTGAGCTCCCTCAACAGGGTTGCGGAGGTCGGCAACAAATCTCCCAGCGGGGCCGCCGCGTCGAACTGTTCGACGTGCAGGTAAGCCTTGCGATTGCCACGGGTAATGCCGTAAAGCGCCACCAGCGTATTGTCGTGAGGGGCGGCCAATCGCAACAATAGATACGCCTGCTGATCGTCAGCGCCATAGAGCTTGGCGTTGCCGAAGACTTCATTGGCCCACAGGCTGCTTTCCCCGCAATCACGGGCCTGGCACCAGAACAGCAACTGGGCGTCCTGTTTCTGCAAGGCTTCGCGCGCGACGGTAAACGCTTCGGTAGAGGAATGCTCGGAGGGCAGCTCGTAGGTCACCGATGTGGTTTGTCCACGGGCACTGACCTGGCCGTCGAAACGCAACTGGCCGCTGATCTTGCGAATCGACCCCATTGGGTAGATCCGTTCGAGCTCGACCGGCGGGCGATAGTCGACGATCTGCGAATCGGTGACACGCGGCACGATCGGCAGGTCCTGACTGCCCGGCACATCGGCGGCAAACGACAACGGACTGAAACAACACAGCGCCAGCAGACTGAGTGAACGCATGGATAAGCTCATCGGATCAGCATGGCCCGGGCACCTTCGGTGTAGAGATGGATCATGGTTGTCTCCCTTTTCAACCCGCCCAGCCTCGACAGTTGCCCGGCGCAAGTCAAGGAACGGCGAAGAACCGATTGAAACAGTCTGCGACAAGGTCGGCACCGGGCTCGTCATTCAGGTGCAAATGATGACCGCCAGGCAGCTGTTCACGGCTAAAGGGTAGACGCTCCAGCAACTCAGAGTGTTTGGCGAGCATGCCGTCGGCCGCAACGACCAAGCGTGCAGGACAACTGACGCGCTGGACGAAGGCCATTGCCTGCTCGGTGGTCAGACGCAGCGGCGATGGCAGCGTCAGGCGATTATCCGTGCGCCAGGTATAACCGCCCGGCACCGGCATCAGGCCACGCTGGGCCAGCAGTTCGGCGGCTTCGCGACTGACTGCCACCAGGCCCTTCATGCGGGCTTCGATGGCGCGGTCGAGGGTGGTGTAGACCGGTTTGCGTTTCTCCCGCAGATCCAGCTGCGCCTGCAGGGCCATGCCCATGCGCTCAGCGGCATTTTCGCCTTTGTCTGTAGGAGGGATGATGCCGTCGATCAATGCCAGATGGGTGACGCGTTGCGGCATTGATCCCGCGATGATCAGCGAAGCGATGGCGCCCATGGAGTGTCCCAGCAATGCGAAACGCTTCAAACCGAGTTGTTCGGCGACTTGCAGCACGTCATGGGCGTAATCCCACATCGCGTAACCGGCCCCCGCCGGACGATGTCCGGAATGACCGTGACCGGCCATGTCCAGCGCGATGATGCGCAGCCCTTTGAGCTTCGGTGCCAGCCGGGCGAAGCTGTTGGCGTTGTCCAGCCATCCGTGCAAGGCGATCACCGGCAAGCCGTCCTCCGGGCCGAACAGGTGCGCTGCCAGCTCGATGTGCGGCAGGCTCAGGCGAACTTCTTCCACGACATTGCTCATGCACAATCCTGTTGATGGCGAGCGTCCCAGCGACTGAACAGACTCTTCAGCAGTGCGGCCGTGTCCTGGGGACGTTCGAGTGGAAACATGTGCCCGCCGGGCATGGTCAGGGATTCACCCAACGGCATGCGGCCGACGGAACTGGCGTGATGGCGCATCACCACACGGCTCTTGTGCCCGCGCACCACCGCCAGCGGCACTTTCAACTGGCGCGCCCGGCCGGGACTGGTATCGGGCACGCCACGGTAGATACTGATTTCCGTGGCCGGGTCGAAACGCAGGCGCAGTTTGTCGCCGACCTTGTGCAGGCCGTGCTGCAGATAGGCGTCGAAACATTCCGGATCGAAGCTGCGAAACAGGGTTTTGCCGGCAAAATAGCGGCGGGCACTGTCGAGGTCGGTGAATTCTTCCCGACGTCCCAACGTACGACCTGCCGGTGTCAGCCGGTCGATGAAACCGAAACGCTTGGCCGCGCGGATCACCCATTGATCGGCGCGGGTCAGCACTGGCGAATCGAGCATCACCACGCCGCGGTACAGTTCAGGACAGCGCAACGCGGCATGCAGGTGCAGCACGCCGCCGAAGGAATGCCCGACGCCCCACACCGGTTCCGCCTGTTGCTTGAGGTGGTGAATCAGCTCATCGACCAGGTTGTACCAGTTGTCATCCGCCGGAAAACGCGGGTCATGGGCATGTTGCTGCAAATGGGCGACCTGATACTCCGGCGCCAACGCCGTGAACAACTTGCCGTAGGTTCCCGAAGGGAAACCATTGGCGTGGGCGAAAAATACCTGCTGCGACATACCGGCAAATCCATAAGCGAAATCAGGCGTTGATTGTCCGTAAGAGCAGGTCCGGCAGCAATGACTGTAACTGCCAGGAATGATGACAGTCCGGTCAGGGCTATATTCCGGAACGCGGCGATTCGAGCAACGCCGGTGTTCAGCGTGCCGGCGGATTTTCGCCCAGTGGAACCACCGCCATGGTCAGTCTCGACACACAACTGGCCTTGCCTTCATCACTGGTCAGCCGGATGTCCCAGACATGGGTCGTGCGTCCGATATGAATCGCCCTGGCCACCGCCGTCACCCGGCCGCTGCGCAGCCCACGCAGGTGGTTGGCGTTGATTTCCAGGCCTACGCAGTAAAACTTGCTCGCATCAATGCACAGATAGCTGGCCATGGAGCCGACCGATTCCGCCAGCACCACCGATGCGCCGCCGTGGAGCAAACCATAAGGCTGGTGCGTGCGGTGGTCGATGACCATGCTCGCAGTCAGCGATTCTTCGTCGAAGGCCTCAAAGCGGATATCCAGCACTTCGCCGATGGTGTTCTTCTGGATCGCGTTCAACTGCTCGATATTGGGAGTGGTACGCCACAAGCTCATTGCTGACATCCTTTGTTGGATTGGTTCGGCTCAATCCTGCCACAGCACCGCCTCATTGCGCTCGCTCCATTCCTCGAACCGGGCACCGTAGGCCGCTTCGATCACGTTGCGCTTGATCTTCAGGGTCGGCGTCAGGAAGCCGTTTTCCACGGCCCAGCTGTCCTTGACCACGACCAGCCGGCGCAGGCGCTCATGTTTATCGAGGGCGCCGTTAACCTCCTCCAGAAGTTTTTCCAGGCTAGAATGCAGGCCGGCGCGCGCGGTTCCATCGGCATCCTGCTGCCCGACCGCCGACAGCACACACAATCCCAGCGGCGCGCTCAAACCGTCGCCGACCACGCACACCTGCTCGATCCGCGAATGCACTGCCAGGCGGTTTTCGATCGGCGCCGGGGCCACGTATTTGCCTTTGCTGGTTTTGAAAATTTCCTTCAGGCGCCCGGTCAGGCGCAGATTGCCTTCAGCGTCCTGTTCGCCCTTGTCACCGGTGCGCAGGAAATCGTCCTCGGTAATCGTGTCGGCGGTTTTTTCCGGCTCCTTGAAATAACCGAGCATGGTCGCGCCGCTGCGCACCAGGACTTCGCCCGATTCAGCGATCCGCACTTCGACCTCCGGGCAGGGCTTGCCGATCCAGCCAGGCTTATTCTCGCCGGGCCGGCAAATGTGGGAATACCCACAACTTTCGGTCATGCCGTACACCTCCAGCACGTCGAGCCCGAGCTTGCGATACCACAGTAGCAAGGTCTGCGGCACCGGCGCCGCGCCGGACAGCGCCACACGCAAGGCGTCCAGCCCGAGCCCGGCGAGCACTTTGTGCCCTACCCGCTTGCCGATGAAGGGCAGCCCGAGCAGAAAGTCGAGGCGCTTTGCCGGGATCTTGCTGTACACGCCCATCTGGAACTTGGTCCAGATACGCGGTACGCCAAACATCGCGGTCGGCCGTGCGCGCTGCAAATCGGTAAGGAAGGTATCGACGCTCTCAGCGAAAAACACGGTTTGCCCGGTATAGATTGCCGCCAGTTCGACGAACATGCGCTCGGCAACGTGGCACAGCGGCAGGTACGACAGCAGCCGATCGGACTCATTGAGGCCGAACAACTGCGTGCCGCGGGTGGTGGCGAATCCCAGGTTGCCGAAGCTGTGCATGACGCCCTTGGGCAGGCCGGTGGTGCCGGAGGTGTAGATAATGGTCGCCAACTGGTCGGCGGAAGGTTTGGGGTCGTCCTGGATCGGCGAATACGCCTGCAAGTCAGCCCAACTGAAAGGGAAGCTCCCGGACGGATGCAGGGGCAGGCTGATGGTGGGCAGGTCGGGGCTGACCCCGCGGGACATGCCGGGCCAGTCATCGAGCTTGCCGATGAACGCCAGCGCCGCTTCGGAGTGCTGGAGCACTTGCGCGATGGATTCGGCGGTAAGGTTGGGGTACAGCGGCACGGAAACATGCCCGGCCATCCAGATCGCCAGGTCGGCGATGATCCAGTGGGCGCAGTTTTTCGAGATCAGCGCGATATGGCTGCCTTGGGGCAATTCCCGCGACCGCAGCCAGTGCGCGGCGCAACGGGCCTGATGACCGACGTCTTCCCAGGTCAGCGTCTCGACCTGACCACCGCCCACCGGTTGCACCAGAAAGCGCTGGCGAGGATGACGGGCTTCACGTTCGTAGAAGACGTCCAGCGGCAAACGAAAAGCAGCAGACATGCGACTCGCTCCTGTGTTTTTGTTCTGGAGCAAGCGTAGTCAACCAAGCGGTTGCTTGGTCGACTATTTCATTACAAAAAACGATTCGAAGCAGGTTCCAGTGGGAGCGCTGTCTAGCCTGGGTGCTTGATGCCTTTTAGCTTCATCGCGCCCGCCAGCGGCAAATCACCTTCCAGTTCCGCCAGACCTGCGGTTTGCACCGCTTCCGGGTCCTGCACATGGCCGTGCTGGAGGTAACCCAGCAAATTCCCCACCAGCGGGTTGTGACTGACCAGCAGCGCGTGGTCCACGGACACCAACTGCTCGGCTACCGCTTGCGGGCGGTTGTCGGGGGTCAGCCATTCGACGGTGCGGATTTCCGGTGCGAAGCCCAGTGCCGTCCGCACGATTTCGGCGGTCTCCTGCGCGCGCAGGTAGGGACTGGCGTAGATGGCCGTAATCGGTGTGCCGATCAGCTCGGCGGCCGTGCGCAATACTTCTTCCCGACCGTGGGCGGTCAACGCGCGTTCGGAATCGGGACGTTTACCGTGTGGCTCGGCTTCACCATGACGCAATACCCAGAGTTTCATAGCTTGGGTTCCTCATCTCGGGCCGGATGGGGTGTCGGCGCCACAACGTGCGGCGCTTCACCTTCCGGCGTACGCGGCGTTGGCCAGTCGGCGAACGGCCAGGGTTTCTGGTCGGTATGAAACGTGCCGAAACGACCGATCTGGGCCAGGAACTGGCTCAGGCTGTCGCCGAAATTCATCAGGCTGGCGCTCGGCGCGCCATAGAACAAACGATAGACCAGTTGCACCAGTACCACGGCGCCGAGGATGAATTGCGCGACCTGCCACACCAGCAGGAAGACGATCATCCACAACACCCGCAGCAGGATGGACTCGTACCTGGCCTCTACTTTCGGATCGTTCATGTGCAATTCCCTGCCTCTATCAAAGCGTGATCAGTTGAAACCACTGGTGGAAATAAAGTCGACGTCAGTCTTTGGTTCGGCGCGCATCAGCAGCTCGATCACCTGATTCAGCGTGCGCCCTTCAAACAGGATCGCATGCAGCCCCGCGACCAGCGGCATGTAAACGCCCACTTCCTGGGCCTTGGCCTTGAGCACTTTCAGGGTGTTCACGCCTTCGGCGACTTCGCCCAGGCGGGTCACCGCATCTTCCAGGCTCAAGCCCTGGCCGAGGGCGAACCCGACCTGATAGTTACGGCTCTTGGGCGACGAGCAGGTCACGATCAAGTCACCGACCCCCGCCAGCCCGAGGAAGGTCATCGGATTGGCGCCCTGATTCACCGCGAAACGGGTCATTTCCGCCAGTGCCCGGGTGATCAGCATGCTCTTGGTGTTTTCGCCCATGCCCAGCGCCACCGCCATGCCGGCAATGATCGCGTAGACATTTTTCAGCGCCCCGCCCAACTCCACACCGTAGCGGTCGGCGCTGGCGTACACGCGAAAAGTGCGGCCATGCAGCGCGGTCTGCACGTGCTGGCAGAGCTCTTCGTCTTCGCTGGCGACCACCGTCGCGGTCAATGCATGTTCGGCGATTTCACGAGCCAGGTTCGGCCCGGACAACACACCGATGCGCGCTTGCGGTGCGATGTCTTCGAGGATCTCGCTCATCAGTTTGAACGTGTGGGCTTCGATGCCTTTGGTCAGGCTCACCAGCATCTTGCCGCTCAGGCGCTCTGCGTGCGGCGCGAGTACCGAGCGCAGTGCGCTCGAAGGCAACGCAACGAAACACAACTCGCAGGCTTGCAGGGTCGCGAGCAGGTCAGTCACCGCTTCCACGGCGGGGAGGACCTTGATGCCTTTAAGGTAACGCGGGTTTTCGCGGTTGACCCGGATGGCCTCGGCCTGTTCGGGATCACGCATCCACAGGCGGACCTGATGCCCGTTCTCGGCCAGCAGGTTAGCCACGGCGGTACCAAAACTTCCGCCTCCCAGGACCGCAATCGGGCGCTGTTCAGTCATATGCAATCCGTTAATCCATACCAGTGGCGATGCCGGCATTATACGGAGCGGCCCAGTGGCGGCCAGCCCCCGCATCAATTAGCGGCACTTGTCAGAAGAAGACCAATAAATCCGAGGAAAATGCCGCTATCGTGACTGGAAAAGTCGACGGGCTCGGTTAACATGCGCGCCAGTTACTCGCTATCAAGGATGTGATGTGTCGTTCGGCTCCGCTTCACCTCGCTCGCCGCTGGTTCTGGCGCTGATGTTCAGCCCGCCGTTGCTGGCTGACGATCTGTTTCTCGACAGCGAACTGGTCAGCGCCAGCGGCGCCCGGGACTCAGCGGCATGAACTATCGTTACGACCGGGCCGATTCCGCGACCTGCGTCAGCGGCACACTCGGTGACATCACCTGGCGTACCATCGGCCAACTCGAATGGCGGGCGACCGAACACTGGCGGGTGCAAGGCGGGGCGATGTTCGAGAACAGCATCAACTGGAGCTATCGGGTGACCAACCTGCATCCCAGTGCCTTTGGCCAGAGCAGTGCCCGGAACAGTGCGCGCTTCACTGGCGGCGAAACCCGGCTCGACCAACGGCGAGTGATGGACTTCAGCGCGGAGCGGGTGTTCTAGATGCTGCCGTGGCCGTCACGGAAGACGCCAACCCTTGGCCGCCTGCTGGCCGGGGTGTGCCTGGTGTTTGCCGGCTGGCTGCCGAGCCTGTCCGCCAGTGCCGAGGACATTTTGCTGACCGGCGCCGAGGACAGTACCGGCATACAGGCGTTCGCGACAGCCCTTGGCCACTTGCGCCCTGGCGACACCGTGCATTTCGAGCCTTTGGCCAGCCTGCCGGCACCGAGCAAACTGCCCGGCAGAACCCGCCTGATTTTGCTCGACCTGCCGAGTCTCGACTGGCGCCTGCAAGACCCTCAAAGCCCGGCGACGCTGGTGCTGCGCATCAGTCGCCTGCAAGCACGGCAACGCCTGGGGGCTACTACCCCCGCCCATTTGAGTCTGCTCTGGAGCGACCCGCCGCCGGATCGGCAACTGCGCCTGGTCCGACTCCTGCTGCCCCAGGCCAAACGGGTCGGCGTGCTCTACGACAACCACAGCGAATTCCTCTTGAACGAATTGCGCCAGGCGGCCCAGCCCCTGGGCCTGGAAATCGTCGCCGAGCACTGGGACAACACCAATGACAGTCGACCGCTGCAGACCCTGCTGCGAAACAGCGACGTACTGTTAGGCCTCGATGATCCCGACCTGTACAACCCCAAAACCGCGAAGAACCTGTTGCTCAGCAGCTACGCCCGGCAAACTGCGCTGATCGGCCCGAACGTCGGGTTCGTCAAGGCCGGTAGCCTGGCCAGCAGCTACAGCGACCAGAACGACTGGCTGGCGATTCTCAACGAACTGCTCGACCGACCACCGGCCACGTGGCCACGCACGCATTACGCCAACCGCTTCAAAGTCTTGAGTAACCCGCAAGTGGCTCGTTCATTGGGCCTTGAACAGATTAACGAAGCGTTTGTGGCAACACAGTTGGCCGAAGGAGAAAGCCGCCCATGACCTTCCGTCGTCGTTGGGACATCAATACCCGTACGCAAATCATCAGCCTCGGCCCTGCCCTGCTGCTGACCTTGCTGTTGATCAGTTTCTTCACCTTCGTGCGGATTCAGGATTTGCGTCAGGAGCTCAATCACACCGGGCAACTGATCGCCAACCAACTGGCGCCGGCCGCGGAATACGGGGTGATTTCCGGCAACAACGAGGTGCTCGAAAGCCTGCTCAAGGCGATGCTGGCCACGCCGAACGTGCGCTTTCTGGAAGTCCAGGACAGCGCCAACCGGATTCTGGTGTACGTCGAGCACCCGTCGGAAACCCACACCCGCTCGCAACAGGTTGAAGTGTTCCAGGCGCCGGTACGCTTGCAGCGGATCGCGCTGCACAACGATTTTTTCCAGGCCAGCAAAGTCGCCAACATCGCGTCCTCCGAGGATTATCTGGGCCGGGTGATCGTCGGTCTGTCGAACGATGCGTTCAGCAAACGTCAACAGGAAATCCTGTTCAAGGCCGGCATATTGGCGGCATTCGCCCTGCTGTTTACCTGCCTGATCGCTCGGCGCCTGGCCAGCAGTCTGTCGCAGCCGATTCGCGATATCGGCAACGCGGTCAAGGCGATCCAGAGCGGCGACTACAAGACCCCGCTGCCGATTGTCGACGACACCGAACTGGGCGCGCTGTCGCAGCACATCAACAACCTCGCCAGCGGTCTCGAACAGGCCAGCCGCGAACAGCACCAGGCCATGGCGCAGTTGATCCAGACGCGGGAAGAAGCAGAAAAGGCCAACAACGCCAAATCAGATTTCCTGGCGATGATGAGCCACGAACTGCGCACGCCGATGAATGGTGTGCTCGGTATGTTGCAACTGCTGGAAACCACCGAGATGACCGAAGAACAGGTCGAGTACGCGGCGCTGGCGTCGGAGTCCACAGAACACCTGCTCAAGGTCATCAACGATATCCTCGACTTCTCGCGCATCGAACGTTCGGAGCTTGAGCTGGAGCACATTCCGTTCAACCTGGCCGACCTGATCAGCAGCTGCGCCCAGTCGTTCCAGCACAGCGCGGCGCAACGTGGGCTCGATCTGGCCCTGCTGATTCCCGACGACATGCATGCCTTGCAGGTTCAGGGCGACCCGACGCGTATCCGGCAGATCCTGGTGAACCTGGTGGGCAATGCGCTGAAGTTCACCGAGCAGGGCCGCGTGACCATCGAACCGCAGTGGCAGTCGCTGGATCACGAATTGTTGTGGTTCACCTGCACCGTGCGCGACAGCGGAATCGGCATCTCGCCGGAAAGCCTGGAACTGATGTTCAACGCGTTCCAGCAGGCCGACAGTTCTATTTCAAGGCGTTACGGCGGCACCGGGTTGGGGCTGCCGATTGCCCGCACCCTCGCGGAACGCATGGGCGGTACCTTGCGCGCGACGAGTGAAGAAGGCCGCGGTTCGGTGTTCACCCTGGAAATCCCGCTGGCGCTCTATAAACAGACGCTGCCGGTGCTGACGCCGCGCCCGCTGACCGACAGTGGTGATGGCGCAGGGCGCAATGTGCTGCTGGTCGAGGACAATCCGGTCAACCAGACGGTCATCGAGGCGATGCTGCGTAGCCTGGGGTTTACGGTCAGCGTCGCCACCGACGGCGCCCAGGCGGTTCGCAGCGCCGAAAGCCTGATTTTCGAAGCGATCCTGATGGACTGCCGGCTGCCGATCATCGACGGTTACGAGGCCACTCGACAGATCCGCCAATTGCCCGGTTGCACCGATCTGCCGATCATTGCGCTGACCGCCAACGCCTTGCAGGGCGACCGTGAAACCTGCCTGTCCGCGGGTATGAACGATTATCTGGCCAAGCCGTTCAAACGTGCGGATTTGCAGCAGATTCTGCAGCGATGGGTGCAGTAGTGCAGGCCTTTCGACCATCTGCGACTGGCGTGAAAGGCGAAAGTGCGGCAGTCTTAGGCACCCGATCAGGCCCGAAAAGGGGCTTGTATAATAATTTCAGTGCACAAGTGTACATTCATGTCCTTGGTGCTGTGACTTTCACCACAACGCAATAGTCTATGAGTAGGCTGCTGACTCGAGGCATGAACGCTTCGATCGGCCGGGAAGATTTGCCCCACCTGCCGCATGGGACTATTGAGGAGCTCGCATGACCAAACAACACGCCTTTACTCGGGAAGACCTGCTGCGCTGCAGTCGCGGTGAGCTGTTCGGCCCAGGTAACGCGCAATTGCCCGCCCCTAACATGCTGATGGTGGATCGCATCACCCATATCAGCGAAGAGGGTGGCAAGTACAACAAAGGTGAATTGGTCGCCGAGCTGGATATCACTCCGGACCTGTGGTTTTTCGCCTGTCACTTCGAAGGTGACCCGGTGATGCCAGGCTGCCTGGGCCTCGACGCCATGTGGCAACTGGTCGGTTTCTTCCTCGGCTGGCAAGGCCTTCCGGGCCGCGGCCGTGCGCTGGGTTCGGGCGAAGTGAAGTTCTTCGGTCAGGTCCTGCCGACCGCCAAAAAAGTTACGTATAACATTCAGATCAAGCGCGTGTTGAAAGGCAAGCTGAACCTGGCCATCGCCGATGGTTCGGTCAGTGTCGACGGCCGCGAGATCTACACCGCCGAAGGCCTTCGGGTCGGCGTTTTCACCTCCACTGACAACTTCTAAGGGTTATCCGCATGCGCCGCGTCGTTATCACTGGTCTGGGCATCGTTTCGTGCCTGGGCAATGACAAAGAGACCGTCTCCGCTAACCTGCGTGCAAGCCGCCCTGGCATCCGGTTCAACCCGGAATATGCTGAAATGGGTCTGCGTAGCCAGGTTTCCGGCTCCATTGACCTGCCGCTTAAAGAGCTGATTGACCGCAAGACCTTCCGCTTCGTTGGTGATGCAGCGGCTTACGCTTATGTAGCGATGAAGAGCGCCATCGAAGACTCTGGGCTGACCGAAGAGCAGGTATCCAACCCGCGTACCGGTCTGATCGCCGGTTCCGGCGGCGCCTCCACTCTGAACCAGATGGAAGCGCTGGACACCCTGCGCGAAAAAGGCATCAAGAAGGTTCTGCCGTACTACGTTACGCGGACCATGAGCAGCACCGTTTCCGCCTGCCTGGCCACCCCATTCAAGATCAAGGGCCTGAACTACTCCATCGCTTCTGCCTGCGCCACCAGTGCCCACTGCATCGGTACCGCCATGGAACAGATCCAGATGGGCAAGCAGGACGTCGTATTCGCCGGCGGCGGTGAAGAAGAACACTGGAGCCAGTCGTTCCTGTTCGACGCCATGGGCGCACTGTCCAGCCAGTACAACGAAACCCCGGAAAAGGCCTCCCGCGCCTACGACGCCAAGCGTGACGGTTTTGTCATTGCCGGCGGTGGCGGCATGGTCGTGGTCGAAGAGCTGGAACACGCTCTGGCCCGCGGCGCGAAAATCTACGCGGAAGTGGTTGGCTACGGCGCGACCTCCGACGGCTACGACATGGTTGCCCCAAGCGGCGAAGGCGCCATCCGCTGCATGCAGATGGCGATGTCCACCGTTGATTCCCCGATCGACTACCTGAACACCCACGGCACCTCGACGCCGGTCGGCGACCTTGCGGAAATGAAAGGTGTGCGTGCCGTGTTCGGCGACAAGGCCCCGGCCATCAGCTCCACCAAAAGCCTGTCGGGTCACTCCCTGGGCGCCGCCGGCGTTCACGAAGCGATCTACTGCATGCTGATGATGGAAGGCAACTTCATGGCGGGTTCCGCCAACATCGACGAACTGGACCCGGAAGTGGCTGACATGCCGATCCTGACCAAGACTCGCGAAGACGCCACCATCAACACCGTGATGAGCAACAGCTTCGGCTTCGGTGGCACCAACGCCACGCTGGTGCTGAAACGCTGGTCGGGCAAGTAATACCCCGCCGCTTTGCCGCACACAAAAACGCCCCGACTGGTTCGGGGCGTTTTTTTGTCTGTACACCCTGCCCCACAATAGGAGCGAGCATGCTCGCGATGGTCGTGAACGATGACGCTGGGTGTCTGGATGCCTGTGGTGGCTGAACGTTCTTCGCGAGCATGCTCGCTCCTGCAGAGATAAATGATCGAATGAAACATGAAGCTTTTGTCATGCAACTCCCTGCCCTGCGACCGAATGTCGCGTATTCCGCGGCCTGCAGCATTGTTGCAAAAATCGCAATGACTCGTTACCCAACACAGCCGTTTACTTAGCAAGCTACCAAAACATATAACAGAGTCCTGCACATGCCTTGGTGCAGCTAACTGAAATTGGAGCTAGCAGATGACTGTGAAAGTAACTGAACGCGACGATTCACATATGTCCCATGAAGGCGTAGCCGCCGGTATCCGTATTTGGGATGTGCACCAGCAAGACATGCTGGTCGGGATGTTCCACTCCGAGACCGACGCGCACAATTACAAAGCCGAACTGGAAACGCTGGAGCAGCAACGTGAATTGCGTTCCGCCTAGGCGTGAAGCACAAGTCACTACAGCATTGAAAACGACAAACCCCGCCATGAGCGGGGTTTGTCGTTGTTGCAACCGTTAACGGCTTACCACATCAGATCGTCGGGGATCTGATAGGCCGCGTACGGATCGTCCTCGGCGGCCGCTTCTTCGGTCTGCACGTTGAGCTGCACGATGCGCTGTGGATCGCGCTCCTGGATCTTCAGGGCTGCTTCACGCGGAATCACTTCGTAGCCACCGGCATGGTGCACGATCGCCAGCGAACCGTTGCTGAGCTTGTTACGCATCAGCGTGTTGACGGACAGGCGCTTGACCTTCTTGTCGTCTACAAAGTTGTAGTAGTCCTCGGTGGTCAGTTTCGGCAGGCGCGAGACTTCAATCAGTTGCTTGATCTGCGCAGCGCGGGCCTTGGCCTCGGCCTTCTCCTGCTGCTGGCGGTTCAGTTCCTGGTCGCGCTTGACCTTTTCGGCCATGGCTTCCTGAGCGGCACGCTGCTGGGAGTCATCGAGTTCGATCTGCCCCTTGTGGGCCAGACGCTGCTGTTTCTGCTTCTCTTTGCCGACCTGTTTGGCCTGCTTTTGGTTGACCAGCCCTGCCTTTAGCAACTGGTCGCGAAGGGAAATGCTCATGGTGCTTATTTCTCACTTAGGCCACTGCTCAACCGCAGCTGGGCAAATTCTTTTCCTGACGTTTGGCTTCGCCCCACAGGGCGTCCAACTCTTCGAGGGTGCAATCTTCTATGGGACGGTGGGTGTCGCGCAATGCCTGTTCGATAAAACGGAAGCGTCTTTCGAATTTACTGTTGGCCCCGCGTAACGCGGTTTCCGGATCGACCTTCAAATGACGCGCCAGATTGACCACGGAAAACAGCAGGTCACCGACCTCATCGGCGATCGCTGCCGGGTCGTTGTCGGCCATGGCTTCGAGCACCTCATCGAGTTCTTCGCGGACCTTGTCCAGCACCGGCAAGGCGTCCGGCCAGTCGAAACCGACCTGCCCTGCGCGCTTCTGCAGCTTCGCCGAACGGGACAACGCCGGCAACGCGGAGGGTACATCATCGAGCAAAGACAGTTGCTCCGGCGCTGCTGACTGCTCCGCGCGCTCTTCGGCCTTGATCTCTTCCCAGCGCTGCTTGACCTGCTCCTCACTCAAACGCGGAACATCCAGCGGCGCATACAGCTCGCCGGTCGGGAAGACGTGGGGATGACGGCGGATCAACTTGCGGGTGATGCCGTCGATGACGCCGGCAAATTCGAAGCGCCCTTCTTCCCTGGCCAACTGGCTGTAATACACCACCTGGAACAGCAAATCGCCCAACTCGCCCTGCAGATGATCGAAGTCGCCGCGCTCGATGGCATCGGCGACTTCGTAGGCTTCCTCGAGGGTGTGCGGGACGATGGTGGCGTAGGTTTGCTTGAGGTCCCACGGGCAGCCGAATTGCGGGTCGCGCAGGCGGTTCATCAGGTGCAGCAGGTCTTCAAGGCTGTACATTATTTTTCTGTCTCACCACAAAACCCTGTGGGAGCTGGCCTGCCAGCGATACAGGCACCTCGGTCTTTCAGGGGAATCGAGGTGATGCAATCGCTGGCAGGCCAGCTCCCACACAGGATCATCTTCAAGGCGTGCGGTTACGGCGGGTTTCGATGATGTTCGGCAGCTGGGATATCCGCCCCAGCAACCGCCCCAGCGCATCCAGCCCCGGAATCTCGATGGTCAAGGACATCAGCGCGGTGTTGTCCTCCTTGTTCGAGCGGGTGTTGACCGCCAGCACGTTGATCCGCTCATTGAGCAGCACTTGCGACACGTCACGCAGCAAACCGGAACGGTCGTAGGCGCGGATGATGATGTCCACCGGATAGGTGAGCACCGGTACCGGGCCCCAGCTGACCTGGATGATCCGCTCCGGCTCGCGCCCGGCCAGTTGCAGCACCGACGCGCAGTCCTGACGGTGAATGCTCACGCCACGGCCCTGGGTGATGTAGCCGACGATCGCATCCCCCGGCAACGGCTGGCAGCAGCCCGCCATCTGCGTCATCAGGTTGCCGACGCCCTGGATCTGAATGTCGCCGCGCTTGCCCGGCTTGTAGCCGGTGGCCTTGCGCGGGATCAGTTCCAGCTGTTCGTTGCCACGCTCCGGCTCGACCAGCTGCTGCGCCAGGTTCACCAGTTGCGCCAGGCGCAAATCACCGGCACCCAACGCCGCGTACATGTCCTCGGCGGTCTTCATGTTGGCCTTGTCGGCCAGCTTGTCGAAGTCCACCGCCGGCAACCCGAGGCGACTGAGTTCGCGTTCGAGCAGGGTCTTGCCCGCCGCAACGTTCTGATCCCGCGCCTGCAACTTGAACCAGTGAACGATCTTCGCCCGCGCCCGCGACGTGGTGATGTAGCCCAGGTTCGGGTTCAACCAGTCGCGGCTCGGGGTGCCGTGCTTGCTGGTGATGATCTCGACTTGCTCACCGGTTTGCAGGCTGTAGTTGAGCGGTACGATGCGCCCGTTGATCTTCGCGCCCCGGCAGTTATGACCGATTTCCGTGTGCACGCGGTAGGCGAAGTCCAGCGGCGTCGCGCCTTTCGGCAAGTCGATGGCATGGCCGTCCGGGGTGAAGATGTAGACCCGGTCCGGTTCGATATCGACGCGCAGCTGTTCGGCCAGGCCACCAATGTCGCCGAGTTCTTCGTGCCACTCGAGGACCTGACGCAGCCAGGAAATTTTCTCTTCGTAGTGGTTGGAGCCGGATTTGACGTCGGTGCCCTTGTAGCGCCAGTGCGCGCAAACGCCGAGCTCGGCCTCTTCGTGCATGGCGTGGGTGCGGATCTGCACTTCCAGCACCTTGCCTTCAGGCCCGATCACCGCCGTGTGCAACGAGCGGTAGCCGTTCTCTTTCGGGTTGGCGATGTAGTCGTCGAATTCTTTCGGAATGTGTCGCCACAAGGTGTGGACGATACCGAGCGCGGTGTAGCAATCGCGCATCTCCGGCACCAGCACGCGAACGGCGCGCACGTCGTAGATCTGGCTGAACTCCAGACCCTTGCGCTGCATTTTGCGCCAGATCGAATAGATGTGTTTGGCCCGGCCGCTGATGTCGGCTTCGACGCCAGTGGCTTGCAATTCATTTTTCAGCTGGCTCATCACGTCGCTGATGAAGCGCTCGCGATCGAGGCGCCGCTCATGCAGCAACTTGGCGATCTGCTTGTACTGATCGGGCTCGAGGTAGCGAAAGGACAAGTCCTCCAGCTCCCATTTGATGTGGCCGATACCGAGCCGGTGTGCCAGAGGCGCGTAGATGTCGAAGACTTCGCGAGCAACGCGGTTGCGCTTTTCGTCGTCGGCGGTTTTCACCGCACGGATCGCGCAGGTGCGCTCGGCCAGTTTGATCAGCGCGACGCGCACGTCATCGACCATGGCCACGAGCATTTTGCGCAGGTTTTCCACCTGCCCCTGCGTGCCCAGCACCAGGGATTGACGGGGGCTCAGGCTGGCGCTGATCGCCGCCATGCGCAACACGCCGTCGATGAGTTTGGCAACCACCGGACCGAAGCGCTGGCTCACCGCCGGCAGTTCGATCTGGCCTTCGCGCACGCCGCGGTAAAGCACCGCGGCGACCAGCGAATCCTGGTCGAGTTTGAGGTCGGCGAGAATCTCGGCGATCTCAAGGCCCGTGCTGAAACTCGAAGTCCCTTCGGACCACAGGTTTTTCGCCGCATTGGCCTGCTGTTCAGACGCACGAGCAAACTCGCACGCGTCCTTCAAGGCTTCGCGATCCAGTGCGAGATCGACACTGACCGCATGATCGAGCCAAGCCTCGAGGTTGATACTGCCGTCGGTGTTGATCGGCTGGTGTGCTCTCACCTGTACCATCTTGCTTTACCTTCCCTACGACGCAGATTCAATGCGTCAAATCGCTGACCTTCGTTGCCGAATGCACTCGCGGGGCCAAGACGAGTGCTGAACGGGCAAGTCAGTCGGACCAGACGAGCCTTCCTAGCTCGCTTCAAATAACGCCATGGCCTCGACATGTGCCGTCTGAGGAAACATATCGAGAATCCCGGCACGTTTTAACCGGTAGCCCTGCTTGATCAATTCGACCGTATCGCGCGCCAGAGTTGCCGGGTTGCACGACACATACACCAACCGTTCGGCGCCCAGGGTCTTGAGCTTGCGCACCACCTCGTAAGCGCCGTCACGCGGTGGGTCCAAGAGTACCGCACAAAAGCCTTCGCGCGCCCATTCGGCATCCGTCAAAGGCTGGGATAAATCGGCCTGAAAAAACGTCGCGTTATGCAGATTGTTACTAGCAGCGTTCGCGGCTGCCCGCTCAACCATCGCCTGCACGCCTTCGACCGCGACCACTTCGCGCACGGCCTTGGCCAGCGGCAAGGCGAAGTTGCCCAAACCACAGAATAGATCGAGCACGCGGTCTTCTGCTGTCGGCTTCAGCCAGTCCAGCGCCTGGGCCACCATCGCCTCGTTGACCGCTGCGTTGACCTGGATGAAATCGCCCGGCCGGTACGCCAGGTTCAAATCCCACGACTCCAGGCGATAGCCCAACGACTGATCGGCTTCCACCGGCTGCGGTTCACCTTCGCCATGCAGCCACAGTTGAGCTTTATGGAATGCGCAAAAATCCTTGAGGATCGTCATGTCGGCATCGGACAACGGCGCCATGTGCCGCAGCAACACTGCCAGCTTCGAGCCACTGAACAACTCCACATGTCCCAACGCCTGTGGTTTGCTCAAACGCCGCAACATTTCCGGCAAGCGGGTCATGATCGGTTGCAAAGGCTGTACCAGCACCGGGCATTCGTTGATCGCGACGATGTCCTGGCTGCCTGCCGCACGGAAGCCGACGTCGAGTTTTTTCGCCTTCATGTCCCAGCGCACCGCCACCCGGGCCCGTCGGCGGTAAGCGAATTCCGGACCGCTCAAGGGCGCTGCCCATTCTTCGGGTTCGACGCCGGCGACCTTGGACAGTTGCTCGGCGAGCATGCGCTGTTTCAGGGCAAGCTGCTCGGCGTGAGGCAGATGCTGAACACTGCAACCGCCACAGCGGCCGGCATGCGGGCACGGGGCCGGGCGCCGCACTTCACTGGCCTGGAACACCCGCTCAGTACGCGCCTCGACCACTTTGCCATGGGCGCCGAGCACCCGCGCCTCGACCTCTTCCCCGGCCAATGCGCCGAGGACGAACCAGGTACGACCTTCGAAAAACGCGATACCGCGACCGTCATTGGCCAGGCGCTCGATACTCAGGCGCTGCTTTTTGCCGGTCGGAATTTGCGCGGCTTTACTGCCGCCCGTGGGCTGGAAGCGCAGGCCTCTCTCATGCTTGGCCATCAGTTGGGCGCGTCGAAAATGCCGGTCGACAGGTAACGGTCGCCACGGTCGCAGATGATCGCAACGATCACCGCGTTTTCAACTTCTTTGGACAAACGCAGCATCGCTGCCACGGCACCGCCCGAGGACACGCCGCAGAAGATGCCTTCTTCGCGCGCCAGACGACGGGTCACGTCCTCGGCTTCGCTTTGTGCCATGTCGACGATGCGATCGACGCGATCGGCCTGGTAAATCTTCGGCAGGTATTCCTGGGGCCAGCGACGGATACCCGGGATCGCCGAGCCTTCCATCGGTTGCAGGCCGATGATCTGCACGCTGTCGCTCTGCTCTTTCAAGTAGCGCGACACACCCATGATGGTGCCGGTGGTGCCCATCGAGCTGACGAAATGAGTGAGGGTACCCCCGGTCTGGCGCCAGATTTCCGGGCCGGTGGTGGTGTAGTGCGCTTCCGGGTTGTCACCGTTGGCGAACTGGTCCAGCACCTTGCCACGGCCTTCGGCTTCCATCCGCTGGGCGAGGTCGCGGGCGCCTTCCATGCCTTCTTCCTGGGTGACCAGAATCAGCTCGGCGCCATACGCCGTCATCGCGGCCTTGCGTTCGGCGCTGGAGTTGTCCGGCATGATCAGGATCATTTTGTAACCCTTGATCGCCGCGGCCATCGCCAGGGCGATCCCGGTGTTGCCGGAGGTTGCTTCGATCAGCGTATCGCCAGCGCGGATCTGCCCGCGCAGCTCGGCGCGGGTGATCATCGACAACGCCGGACGGTCCTTGACCGAACCCGCCGGGTTGTTCCCTTCGAGCTTGAGCAAAAGGGTGTTGCTGGTAGCACCAGGCAAGCGCTGCAAACGGACCAGCGGGGTGTTGCCGACGCAATCGGCAATGGTTGGGTACTGCAAGGTCATGGCGTATTCGCAATCCAGACTGCGGGGGCGCCTATCATACCGGCAAACTTACGCAGGCCATATCACGCAAAGTGTGGTGCTTATGTCTTATGGGAATAACCGGTCGATTCAGTATTTTCTTCCTGCGCCACATCCAGGGCATAGAACTCATGCAGCTTGGCCTGCAGCAATCGTTTGTCCGGTAGCTGGACTTGATACTCGGCGATCAGCGCGGGGGACAGGCTGCGGTTCAGGGCGTATTCGACCACTTCGTCATCCTTGCTCGCGCAGAGCAACACGCCAATGGCGGGGTTTTCGTGCGATTTGCGTTCATCGCGATCCAAGGCCTCGAGGTAGAAATCCAGCTTGCCCAGGTATTCAGGCTCGAAACGACCGACCTTGAGCTCGATCGCGACCAGGCAGTTGAGCCCCCGATGAAAAAACAACAGGTCCAGAGCAAAATCCCGCCCACCCACCTGCAGCGGGTATTCGGACCCGACGAAGCAGAAGTCGCGGCCCAACTCGATCAGGAACTCCTTGAGACGCACGAGCAACCCCTGATGCAAATCGGTTTCGGCATGAGCCCCGGGCAGGTCGAGAAATTCGACCATGTAGGCGTCGCGGAAGATATCAAGCGCGGATGGATGAGTTTGCGTCAGGGCTGCCGAAGCTTTTGCAGGTTGGGTCACGCTGCGCTCGAACAGGGCCGCCTTGAACTGGCGCTCCAGCTCGCGCTTCGACCATTTCTCCTGAATCGCCATGCGCAAGTAAAACTCCCGCTCCTCTGGCAGTTTGCTTTGGCTGAAGATGACCAGATTATGGGTCCAAGGTAATTGTCTCACCAGTGGTGAGACTTTTTCGTCGCCACGGTATGTCTCGTAAAACTGACGCATGCGGAAAAGATTGGGTCGGGTAAAACCACGCAATCCGGGCTGGGTCTGAGCGAGATGCTCAGCCAGTTGCCCGATCACGGCATCACCCCACTCGGCTTTTTCCAGCTTGCGGCTGATGTAAGCACCGACCTGCCAGTACAACTCGATCAGTTGGGTATTTACCGCCCTGATCGCCTGCTGCCTGGCACCATGAATCAGGGAGAGCACTTCATTGAAACGGTCGTTGCCTGTGCTGCCTGGAACGCTGGATGCATTCATGCCCAAATCCTTGACGAGGAGTAAAAGCACAGCTTAAACGGTCAAGGAAGCCTCAAAATGCCGGTCATACCCTTTAGGAAAGGTCGTACAAAAACAACAGAACGCTCCGGCAAAACAAACGTGGTGTTTAATGCACCTACATCCCGAGCAGACTCTTCCACAGAGGAGTTGGATGGCTCACACGGTTTGCGGCTGGCACACGTCCACGGTGGGAGCGAGCCTGCTCGCGAAAGCGTCGTCACCGGTGGCACCATCATCGGCCTTCAATCGCATATTCACCCGCAACCCGGTCCCGGTGTTCTCAGCCCAAAGCCGCCCGCCCTGCCGCTGCACCGCGTTCCTCGCGATGCTCAACCCCAACCCGAACCCACCATCCCCCGGCCGCGAACCATCAAGTCGAATGAACGGCGAGAAGATCCGCTCCAGATCCTCTTCCGCCACCCCGCCCCCTTCGTCCTCCAGCCATAAATGCCAGAAGTCGCCATCACGGCGCCCGCCCAGACGCACAACCCCGCCCTTCGGCGAGTGACGAATGGCGTTACGCAGGATATTTTCCAACGCCTGGGCCAGGGTGTTGAGATTGCCGCGCACCCAGCAGGATGAATCCACCGCGCATTGCAACTGCCCTGCCGGGCAACAACTTTCATAGCAGGCGTTTTCCGTGAGCATTTCCCACATCGCCTGAATCTGGATCGCTTCGTCGGGCAATGGCGAGCGTTCGGTGTCGAGCCAGGCCAACTGCAACGTGTCTTCGACCAAGCGCTGCATGCCGTCGACTTCTCGGCCAATGCGTTCGCGCAATTGCGTCAGGCTCTGTTCACCTTCGCTGGCCACCCGCAAACGGCTCAAGGGCGTGCGCAACTCATGGGACAGGTCGCGCAACAGCTGTTGTTGCAGGGCCACCGTGCTTTGCAGGCGTTCGGACATGTGGTCGAACGCCCGGCCCAGCTCGCCCAATTCATCGGACCGATTGGTCGTGCGGTGCGACAGGCGTACGCCCAGTTGATCAGCGCGCCAGGCGTTGGCCTGCTCGCGCAGTTGGTTGAGGGGCACCACCAGCAATCGATACAGGCCGATGCACAGCAATAAGGTGAACAGGCCGGGAATCACGCCGTTGGTGATGACCCGCCAGAACACCTGATAGCGTCCGGGCATGAACCGCTGGGGCAATTCGATGACCAGGTTTCCGGCGGAATGGTCCTCGGGAAACGGCACGCGCAACCATGGCAGGCGTTTCTTGTGGATCGGCCAGTCGAGGCCACGGAGAAAAGTCAGTCGCTCGATCTCCTGTTCGGTCAGCGGCAGACTGCTCAACGACTGCAAATCACCACCGATGACACCCACCCAGCCTTTTTCTCGGTGCTGCATGCTCTTCAGCCAATCATCGACACCCGCGCCCTGGTCCTGACGCCACGCCTGTTCGGCTTCAGCGGCATAGCGCGTCAGAGTGGCTCGGGCCTCATCCGAGAGAAACTGGTTGCGCTCCTCCATGTAGCGGCCCCAGGACCAGCTCAGCCAGATCATCAGCAGACAGAACGCCACCAGCAAACAGGCGAGCTTCCAGAACAGCGAATGCCTGCCCGGCAGGTCAGCCCACTTCATGGTCAGCACTCAGGACGTAGCCTTTGCCCCACACCGTGCGTACTTCCCGCTCGGTGTAGCCGATGGCCTTGAGCTTGCGCCGGATCTGGCTGATGTGCATGTCAAGGCTGCGGTCATGAGCCGCGTAACCGCGTTGCAGCACGTGCTGATAAAGGAAGGCTTTGCTCAGTACCTCATCGCCGTTGCGATTGAGGGTGTCGAGCAAGCGATACTCGCTGCGGGTCAGGCCGGCTGCCTGCTCGCCGTAGAACACCTCAAAGCCTTCGTCGTCGAAACGCAGGCTGTCCACCGCCACGACAGCGGGTTCGAGAGGCGGCCGACGGTCAAGCGCGACGCGGCGCAGGATCGCTTCGATGCGCACACGCAACTCAGCCATGCTGAACGGCTTGGGCAGATAATCATCGGCGCCAAGACGGAAACCACTGATGCGGTCCGCCTCCGCCCCCAGCGCCGACATCAGCACCACCGGGGTGGAATGACTCTGGCGCAGTTGGGTCAGCACATTCAGACCGTTCATGCCCGGCAGCAGAATGTCCATCAGCACCACATCGAACGCCTGTTCGCGGGCCATCGTCAGGCCTTCCTGGCCGTTCTGACACCAGGTCACCTGGAAGCCGCTGCGGCCCAATTGCTCGTGCACATAGGCACCGAGCACCAGGTCGTCTTCGATGGAGAGGATGCGGGGATGACCAATAGAGATGGGAGTCATGAGTATCTGCAAATAATTCTCAGTTGACTGATTATTCAAGATTGCCTCGCCGGGGGCAACCCAAGGTTTGCCCGCAACGCCAAAGCGCTGATTGGCCCGACGAATGACGACATCAATTTTACGAAGATTGCCCGCAAGCAAATCGCTACACTGCCCAAGTGGCGCGTGCCGGATGTACGCGCAGAGTCCCAAATGGCTGGATGCAGGAGAGAGGCGTGCTCAAGAAACTGGGAATTAAAGGCCGCGTGCTGTTGCTGACCCTGCTTCCGACCAGCCTGATGGCGCTGGTGCTGGGCGGCTATTTTACCTGGATGCAGCAATCCGACCTGCAAACCCAACTCATGCAGCGCGGCGAAATGATCGCCGAACAGCTCGCGCCCCTCGTTGCCCCGGCCATGAGTCACAGGGACACCGAGTTGCTGGAACGCATCGCCACACAATCCCTGGAAACCCCCGACGTGCGCGCGGTGACCTTCCTCGCCCCGGACCGCTCGCCGCTCGCCCATGCCGGCCCGACCATGCTCAATCAGGCGCCCCTGGGCAATGGCTCGCAGATGCTGCGACGCAGTGGCAACGATGCGACGCGCTACCTGCTGCCGGTGTTCGGCAAGCACCGCAACCTCGCCGGTGACGTGATTCCCGAAGAAGCCGACCGCCTGCTGGGCTGGGTCGAACTCGAGCTGTCCCACAACGGCATGCTGTTGCGCGGTTATCGCAGCCTGTTCGCCAGCCTGCTGCTGATCGGCGCGGGTCTGGCCGGTGCGGCGCTGCTGGCGTTGCGCATGGGTCGCACGATCAACCGGCCGCTGAGCCAGATCAAGCAAGCGGTGACGCAACTCAAGGACGGTCATCTGGAAACCCGTTTGCCACCCCTTGGCAGCCAGGAGCTGGACGAACTGGCGTCCGGCATCAACCGCATGGCCGGGACCCTGCAAAACGCTCAGGAAGAATTGCAGCACAGCATCGACCAGGCCACCGAAGACGTGCGCCAGAACCTGGAAACCATCGAAATCCAGAACATCGAGCTGGACCTGGCGCGCAAGGAAGCCCTGGAAGCGAGCCGGATCAAATCCGAATTCCTCGCCAACATGAGCCATGAGATTCGCACGCCGCTCAACGGTATTCTCGGTTTCACTCACCTGCTGCAAAAAAGCGAGCTGACCCCGCGCCAGCTCGACTACCTGGGCACCATCGAAAAATCCGCCGATAGCCTGCTGGGGATCATCAACGAGATCCTCGATTTCTCGAAAATCGAGGCCGGCAAACTGGTGCTCGACCATATTCCGTTCAACCTGCGCGACCTGCTGCAGGACACCCTGACCATCCTCGCCCCAGCCGCCCACGCCAAACAGCTGGAACTGGTGAGCCTGGTGTACCGCGATACGCCGCTGTCGCTGGTGGGCGATCCGCTGCGACTGAAGCAGATCCTCACCAACCTGGTGAGCAACGCGATCAAGTTCACCCGCGAAGGCACCATCGTCGCCCGCGCGATGCTTGAAGAAGAACACGAAGACAGCGTGCAGCTGCGCATCAGCATTCAGGACACCGGCATTGGTCTGTCGAACGAGGACGTACGCGCGTTGTTCCAGGCCTTCAGCCAGGCTGATAATTCGCTGTCGCGGCAGCCCGGCGGCACCGGTCTGGGTCTGGTGATTTCCAAGCGCCTGATCGAACAGATGGGCGGCGAGATCGGCGTCGATAGCACGCCGGGGGAAGGTTCGGAGTTCTGGATCAGCCTGAGCCTGCCGAAAACCCGCGACGATGCCGAAGACCTGCCCGGCGCGCCGCTGCTGGGACGTCGCGTCGCGGTACTGGAAAACCACGAACTGGCGCGTCAGGCGTTGCAGCATCAACTGGAGGATTGTGGGCTGGAGGTCACGCCGTTCAACACCCTGGAAAGCCTGACCAATGGCGTAACCGGGGCGCACCAGACCGATCAGGCCATCGACCTCGCCGTGCTCGGTATCACCAGCAACGACATGCCGCCGGAGCGGTTGAACCAACACATCTGGGACCTTGAGCACCTCGGCTGCAAAGTGCTGGTGCTGTGCCCGACCACCGAACAGACGCTGTTCCATCTCTCTGTGCCCAACCCGCACAGTCAGTTGCAGGCCAAACCGGCCTGCACCCGCAAGCTGCGACGCGCGCTATCGGACCTGGTCAATCCGCGCCAGCAGCGCAGCGAGCCTGGGGAGCCGGTGTCGAGCCGTGCGCCGAAAGTGCTGTGCGTCGACGACAACCCGGCCAATCTGCTGCTGGTGCAAACCCTGCTCGAGGACCTCGGGGCGAAGGTGCTGGCGGTGGAAAGCGGTTATGCCGCGGTCAAGGCGGTGCAGAGCGAGACCTTCGACCTGGTGCTGATGGACGTGCAGATGCCCGGCATGGATGGACGACAAAGTACCGAGAGCATCCGTCAGTGGGAAAGCGAGCGGCACTGCACGCCGCTGCCGATCGTGGCCCTCACCGCCCACGCCATGGCCAATGAGAAACGCGCGCTGCTGCAAAGCGGCATGGACGATTACCTGACCAAACCGATCAGCGAACGGCAATTGGCGCAAGTGGTGCTGAAATGGACCGGGCTGGCGCTGCGCAACCAAGGGCCGGAGCGTGCCAGCGACAACCCTGGCAGCGGCCAGGAGTTGCAGGTGCTGGACCATGAGGAAGGTCTGCGCCTGGCGGCCGGCAAGGCGGATCTGGCAGCGGACATGCTGGCGATGTTGCTGGCGTCGCTCGAAGCCGACCGCGAAGCGATCCGCGTGGCTCGGGAAACCCACGATCACAATGCGCTGATCGAGCGGGTCCACCGCCTGCACGGTGCGACCCGTTATTGCGGCGTGCCGCAACTGCGCGCGGCCTGCCAACGCAGCGAAACCCTGCTCAAGCAACAGGACCCGAAAGCGCCCGGCGCGCTGGAAGACCTGGATCGAGCGATCAATCGGCTGGCGGCGCATGCACGGATCAATGCTTGATGCGGCGCAACGATCTTTTGTGGGAGCGAGCCTGCTCGCGAAGGCGGCGGGTCAGGCACCATTGATATTGACTGACAGGCCCCCTTCGCGAGCAGGCTCGCTCCCACATTGAATCGGAGGGTGACCAAAAGCTTGATACCTCAAGGAGGATGCATGCGCACGATTCTTTTCAGCAGCCAGACCTACGACCGTGACAGTTTTCTCGGCGCCGACCTCCCCGCCGGCATCGAGCTGCATTTCCAATCGGCGCGACTGAGCGTGGACACGGTGGCGCTCGCGGAGCATCACGAAGTGGTCTGCGCGTTTATCAACGATGACCTCAGCGCCCCGGTGCTCGAACACCTGGCCGCGGGCGGCACGCGCCTGATCGCCCTGCGCTCGGCGGGCTACAACCATGTTGACCTGGCGGCGGCGAAACGCCTGGGACTGGCGGTCGTGCGGGTCCCGGCCTACTCGCCCCATGCGGTGGCTGAACATGCGGTGGCGCTGATCCTGGCGCTCAACCGTCGTCTGCATCGCGCCTACAACCGCACCCGCGAAGGGGATTTCAGCCTCCACGGACTGACAGGCTTCGATCTGGTGGGCAAGACGGTCGGTGTGGTCGGCACCGGCCAGATCGGTGCAACCTTCGCGAAAATCATGAACGGCTTTGGCTGCCAGCTCCTGGCCTACGACCCCTACCCCAATCCGCAGGTCGAAGCCCTCGGCGCCCGTTACTTGAGTTTGCCGCAGTTGCTGGCCGAGTCGCAGATCATCAGCCTGCACTGCCCGCTCAACGAGCAGAGCAAGTACCTGATCAACCGTGAATCACTGGCGCACATGCAACCCGGCGCCATGTTGATCAACACCGGGCGTGGCGGTCTGGTGGACACGCCAGCGTTGATCGACGCATTGAAGGACGGCCAGCTCGGTTATCTGGGGCTGGATGTGTACGAGGAGGAAGCACAACTGTTCTTCGAGGACCGCTCCGATTTGCCGCTGCAAGACGATGTGCTGGCGCGTCTGCTGACCTTCCCCAACGTGATCATCACCGCGCATCAGGCCTTTCTGACCCGTGAAGCCCTGGGCGCGATTGCCGGGACAACGTTGCAGAATATTGCGGCCTGGGCGGCCGGGCAGACGCAAAATCAGGTGGAGGTGGGCTGAACCGGATCGAAGGTCACGTGCCTGCGCAGTGCGGCGCCGATGTCCGTGCTAGCATGCCGCGCATATTTGGAGGACCCATGGTCGAACACGATTTTCGCTATAGCCTGATGAACCCGCAGCACACCCTCACCGAATGCCGCGCCCTCGTGCCGGGGCGTTATCAAGTCACCGGCAACGGCGGCTCGATTCGCAACAATGACGTGCTTGTCGTGACCCTCAAAGGTGCCAAGGACCTGTCCATGCGCCTCACCGTCGAAACGGTTCGCCACCTGATCAACCCGCCCGGCCAATGGGTCGCGGTGGCCAGCGGCCCGGTGTTCGGCGAGCTGGCGATTCACACTTGGAAGGTCAACTGCGACAGCTGCGCCAAAGAACTGAGCTTCGAGTTCGCGGTGGACGCCAAGCTCGGCAACAAGGCGGAAAAGCCTGCCGCCACCGCGCGGATCGTCGAGTTGGGCTGGACCACCGTTGGCGAGAAACACCTGTGCCCGACCTGCCAGGAGCCCGTGTGATGAAACACCTCGCTCTGACCGCAATGGTCGGCGCCAGCCTGCTGGGCTGCGCCGCCGAGCCGGTGCAACTGCAACAAAACCGCAGCTACATCCTTGAATGGATCGGTGAACGCCCGCTGATGGATTACAGCCACCTGACCATCACCCTTGGTGAAGACGGTCGGGCCTACGGCAATGGCGGCTGCAACCACTGGTTCGCGCCGTACACCCTCGATGGCGACAAACTGAGTTTCGGCAAGATCGGCAGCACTCGCAAACTCTGCGCACCGGCGATCATGGAACAGGAAAAACGCTTCCTACAGGCGCTGGAAGGCGTGCAGCGCTGGGACGTCTCGCCGATCGAGCAGATGCGCTTCTGGCCCGCCGAAGGCAAGCCGCTGCGCTGGTGGCTCGAAGAGGGTTAACACGTTGCAGGAGCCGGCTTGCTGGCTCCTGCAAGGGATCGCAGTTCGGCAGATGGAATCAGTGGGTCGCTTGCAACGCCTCGAGCTTGGCCATCACGCCCGCCGCGGTCTGTTCGCCCATCAACTGTTCACGCACCTTGCCCTTGTTATCGATGATGTAGGTCACCGGCAACGCTTCACTGCGTGGCAACTCGAACAACTCCGCCGGATCCTGCGCCAGCACGGTGAACTTGATTCCCAGCTTCTCACTGGCGCTTTTCAGCTCTTCACCCTGCACGTTGTCGAAGTTGACCCCGAACACACCGATCTTCCTGTCTTTCAATCGATCGGCCAGCACGTTCAATTCCGGGATCTCAGTCCGGCACGGACCGCACCACTCGGCCCAGTAATTGAGCACCAGCCATTGTTTGTCCAGGCGTTCGGCGGCGACTTTATGGCCATTCTGGTCGACGCCATAGTCGTTGCCGCAGCCCCCTAGCATCAACGTCCCGATGATCGCCAATGCCGCTGCCAGTCGCCTTGTCATGTCGTAATCCTTGTTCAAAATTGAATGCGCCTGCGACCCATCGCCTCCCAAGGTTCTGGAATACGCGCTGCCCAGTTAGAATAGCCGCCACCTTACGCAAGATGCGACCCGCACATGACCGATCTGACGCTTTATCACAACCCGCGCTGCTCGAAATCCCGCGGTGCGCTCGAACTGCTCGAAGCCCGCGGCCTGACCCCGACCGTGGTCCGCTACCTCGAAACCCCGCTGGACACCACGCAGTTGCAGAGCCTGCTGAAAAAGCTCGGCCTCAGCGCCCGCCAACTGCTGCGCACCGGTGAGGACGAGTACAAATCCCTCAACCTCGCCGACGCCAGCCTGAGCGAGGCGCAATTGATCGCCGCCATCGCCGCGCACCCGAAACTCATGGAGCGACCGATTCTCGAAGTCGGCGACAAAGCCATCATCGGCCGTCCGCCGGAGAACGTGCTGGAGTTGTTGCCGTGAGTGCGCCGTACATTCTGGTTCTGTATTACAGCCGCAGCGGCTCGACCAATGAAATGGCGCGGCAGATCGCCCGTGGCGTCGAACAGGCCGGAATGGAAGCGCGCCTGCGTACCGTGCCGGCGATTTCCACCGAATGCGAAGCCGTGTCGCCAGACATTCCGGACGAGGGCGCGCTGTACGCCAGCCTCGAGGACCTGAAGAACTGCGCCGGCCTGGCCCTCGGCAGTCCGACGCGTTTTGGCAACATGGCGGCGCCGCTCAAGTATTTCCTCGACGGCAGCAGCAACCTGTGGCTCACCGGCGCGCTGGTGGGTAAACCGGCCGGCGTGTTCACCTCCACGGCGAGCCTGCACGGCGGACAGGAAACCACGCTGTTGTCGATGATGCTGCCGCTGCTGCACCACGGCATGCTGATCACCGGCCTGCCCTACAGCGAATCGGCGTTGCTGGAGACCCGTGGCGGCGGCACGCCGTACGGCGCCAGTCATCACGCCGGTGCCGATGGCAAACTCGGTCTGAATGAACATGAAGTGGCGCTGTGCCGCGCCCTGGGTCTGCGCCTGGCGAAGACTGCGCAAAAGTTGGTGAGCTGACATGGCGAAAAAGCCGAAGGTGCTGCCTTCCATCGAATGGCTCGAACCGCGGGTGCGGGCGATGCGCGTCATCAGCCTGTTGTGGTACTTCGGCCTGGTGGGATTGCTCTGCGTTTATTACCTGGTGGTCGCCGACCTGCATGGCGCGCGGCCGTGGGTGATTTTGCTGATTGAACTGGTGCCATTGCTGTTGCTCGCACCGGGGATGATCGTCGGCAGCGCGCGCGGGCATTCGTGGATGTGCTTCGTGGTGAACCTGTATTTCATCAAGGGCGCATTGGCAGCGTATGACCCCAACCGGCAGTGGTTCGGGTTGCTGGAGATGGGCGCGAGCCTGGCGGTGTTTTGCTCGGCGTTGCTGTATGTGCGGTGGCGGTTTCAGTTGAACCGCAAGTTGGCGGGTGAGGGCGAGATTTCAGTCGCCTGACAGGACGCCTTCGAGCAAGCCCGCTCCCACAGAGGATTTGCGAACACCGCAGCTCCAAAATGTGGGAGCGGGCTTGCTCGCGAAGGGATCAACTCGGCCTCAATGATTGGCGGTGTACGCCAGCATCATCGATAGCTGGCTAATCGCCCGCCCACCGCTCTGTTCATGCCACTGGTTAAATACATCCTGCACCAACGCCAGGTCGCGCAGGCTGGTCGGCACCTTGTCGACAATCTTCTGCGCGTTCAACGCTGCAACCACGTCATAGCTCGGCACAAACGTGTCCTTGCCGACCATGCGCAAAAAGCGCGGCGCCGACAAACCGCCCAGTTGATGGCCGCGTTTTTTCAGGTAGGTCCACAAGCCGACGATATCCGTCACCGGCCAATCGGCGATCAACGCGCCGAAGCTGCCCTTCTCCTGCGCCACATCCAGGATGAGCTGCGCATTGCGCGGCACGCTCTTGAGCTTGCCCAAGTGGCGGATGATCCGCGCGTCCTGCATCAGGCGCTCAAGGTGTTCGGCACTCATCAGCACGACCTTTTCCGGGTCGAACTTGAAAAACACTTCTTCGAAGGCCGGCCATTTGGCGTCCACCAGGCTGTGCTTGAGGCCGGCGCGGAACACGCGCAGCGCCATGGTCGAGAGGTATCGGTCGTCGCTGATCTTGCGCAATTGCGCCGGCGTCTTGGGGACGGGCAGATGGGCTTCCAGTTCAGCTGCTGAACCGAAGCGGTTCAGACAGTATTCGTGCAGCCACTTGTAGTCGCGCATGCCCTCTCCTGAGGAATAAAGATGACCTGTGGGAGCGGGCTTGCTCGCGAAAGCGGTGTATCAGCCAACATCATTGTTGAATGACACTCCCCTTCGCGAGCAAGCCCGCTCCCACAGTTTTTTGATCAAAGGTTGACGACGTTGACGAAGCGCGAAGCCGCGGTTTCGTCGATCTTGAGGCTGGTGAAATCAAACAGGTTGCGATCCGCCAGCTGCGACGGAATCACGTTCTGCAAGCTGCGGAAAATGCTTTCGGTGCGGCCCGGCGTCTTGCGCTCCCAGTCCTGAAGCATGTCCTTGACCACCTGACGCTGCAGGTTTTCCTGGGAACCGCAGAGGTTGCACGGGATGATCGGGAATTGCTTGAAGTCCGAGTAGGCCTGAATGTCTTTTTCGTTGCAGTAGGCCAGCGGGCGAATCACCACGTTGCGGCCGTCGTCGGCGCGCAGCTTCGGCGGCATGGCCTTTAGCGAGCCGTTGAAGAACATGTTGAGGAAGAACGTCTCGACGATGTCGTCGCGATGATGACCGAGGGCCATCTTGGTCGCGCCGATTTCGTCGGCGAAGGTGTAGAGCGTGCCGCGACGCAGGCGCGAGCACAGCGAGCAGGTGGTCTTGCCTTCCGGAATCAGTTCCTTGACCACCGAGTAGGTATCTTTCTCGACGATGTGGTACTCGATCCCCAGCGCTTTCAGATACGCCGGCAGCACATGCTCAGGAAAGCCCGGCTGCTTCTGGTCCATGTTCACGGCGACGATCTCGAACCGGATCGGCGCGACCTTCTGCAAATGCATCAGCACGTCGAGCATGGTGTAGCTGTCCTTGCCACCGGACAGGCAGACCATGACCTTGTCGCCGTCTTCGATCATGTTGAAATCGGCAACCGCCTCACCGGCCTGACGGCGAAGGCGCTTTTGCAGTTTGTTCTGGTTGACCGTGAGAGTGCCCATGACGCGAAATCCGTGAGGTGTGACGAAAGGCCGGCATTTTACGCAAAAACCCTGCGCGGGCGAAGTGCCCTCCATCCCTGCGGGACAGTTCCAGCGGCGATTAGTAGGAGGGTTTACAGCGCGATTTGCTCTAACGCCCCACAACCTGCGCCGGTAACTCCTTTCTATACTGCGACATAAGGTCGCATACATATCCAGACCTTTACTTACTTGGCCACTTTGGCCTGTAGGCGCTCCACTGGGGGGCGACGGTAAAAACAAGAGGAGTGACTGGCATGATCCATCACGTAGTGGGGCTCTTCACCCACCCCGACCAGGAATGGAAAGACATCCGTGGCGACCAGGAGGAAAGCATCAGCCACATGTACCTGACCCACACGCTGATTCTGGCGGCGATCCCCGCCGTGTCGGCGTTTATCGGCACCACGCAGGTCGGCTGGGTCATCGGCAATCGAGCGCCGGTGATGCTGACGACCGAGAGTGCGCTATGGATGACAATCATGTCGTACGTGGCGATGCTCGGGGGCGTTGCAGTCATGGGCGCATTCATCCACTGGATGGCGCGCACCTATGATGCCAATCCGAGCCTGGCCCGTTGCGTTGCGTTTGCGACCTATACCGCCACCCCGCTGTTCATCGGCGGCCTCGCGGCGCTGTACCCGCACATGTGGCTGGGGATGATTATCGGGACGGCGGCCATCTGCTACACGGTGTACCTGCTGTATGTGGGTTTGCCCACGTTCATGAACATTCCAACCGACGAAGGATTCCTGTTTTCAAGTTCGGTGCTCGCTGTTGGCCTGGTGGTGCTGGTAGCCATCATGGCATTCACGGTCATTGTCTGGGGACTCGGCGTGGGGCCGGTCTATACGAATTAGCAATATCCTTCCTAAAACAAGATCTGCCAATACAGGCCGCCGCAAGGCGGCCTTTCACTGCCAGGAACGAAACAGCGGGACGACCATTCGGCGCCTCGGCGATTCGCAAGCCTTCAGGCTTGCGGCATACTCGACGTCTCTGGAGATCCATCAAGCATGCCCGAGCAACTCAATACCCGTGTCGAAGACTGTTTCCAACAAGCCGAATCCTTTTTCAAACGTACTTTCAAACGCCCCGTAGTCAGCCTCAAGCTGCGCGGGCAAAAAGCCGGTGTCGCGCATCTGCACGAGAACCTGCTGCGCTTCAATCCGCAGCTGTACCGGGAAAACACCGAAGACTTCCTCAAGCAGACCGTCGCCCACGAAGTGGCGCACCTGATCGCCCATCAGTTGTTTGGCGATCGTATCCAGCCCCACGGCGAGGAGTGGCAGTTGATCATGCGCGGCGTGTACGAACTGCCACCCAATCGCTGCCACACCTATGACGTCAAGCGTCGTAGCGTGACCCGCTATATCTACCGATGCCCGTGCGCCGACAGCGATTTCCCGTTTTCGGCGCAACGCCATAGCCTGGTGCGACAGGGGCGACGGTATTTGTGCCGGCGTTGCCGGAGTACGTTGGTGTTCAGTGGGGAGATGCGGGTCGAGTAAGGCGGATTTTGTGGTGCCCACACGGGCCTCTTCGCGGGCAAGCCCGCTCCCACAGGGATCGGCGTCGTTCACAAATCGGATATTCAACACCACAACCTGTGGGAGCGGGCTTGCCCGCGAAGAGGCCCGCAAGACCACTAGAGAATCACCTTGGCCCGCCGCAAGGCTTCAATGCGCTCCACACCAAACCCCAACTCCCCCAACACCTGATCCGTATGCTGCCCCAGCGCCGCACCCATATGCTTCGGCTCCGGCAACCCCGCTGAAAACTTCAACGGACAGGCCATCTGCGGTTGACTGGAGCCGTCTCCCCGCGGCACGTCAACCACCACCTGCCGTGCCTGCAACTGCGGATGCCGCACCGCCTCGCCGAGACTCAGCACCGGTTCGACACAAGCATCCAGCTCGGCAAACAGCGCGCACAACTCGGCAAAGTCATGCTTCTCGAATTCAGTCTTCAGCGCCTCCTTGAGCTTCTTTTGCTGGGCCGGCTGAGGCGACAAACCCAGAGCAGCCAGCTCCTCCAGCCCCAGCGCCGTGCACAGTTGCTTCATGAAGGCCGGCTCCAGGCTGCCCACCGACAGCCAACGTCCGTCCCGCGAACGGTAGTAGTCATAAAAACTGCCGCCATTGAGCATCTGCGCTTCCCGATCCGGCGACTCACCACAGGCCAGATAGCCGGCACCGGCCATGGCGTTCAGGCTGAACGCGCAGTCGGTCATGCTCACGTCCAGATGCTGTCCCACGCCGCTTTGCTGCCGGGCAATCACCGCTGCCAGCAGGCCGATGACGCCGTGCAACGAACCACCGGCGACATCCGCCACTTGCATGCCCAAGGGCAATGGCCCGTTGTCGGCGCGGCCGGTGTAGCTCGCCAGCCCTGCCAGCGCCAGATAATTGATGTCATGGCCGGCGCGGTCCTTGTAGGGGCCGGTCTGCCCGTAGCCGGTGATCGACACGTAGATCAGCCGTGGATTGATCGCCTTCAACGCTTCATAACCCAGGCCCAGCCGCTCCATAACGCCGGGGCGAAATTGTTCGAGGACGATGTCGTGGTCCTGAAGCAACTGCGTGATGACTTCCAGCGCCTCGGGCTGCTTGAGGTCCAGCGCAAGGCTGCGCTTGTTGCGATTGAGGTACGCATGGCTGGCCGACACCCCTTGGTCGTGGGGCGGCAGCACCCGCAGCAGGTCCAGGCGGGTCGGCGATTCGATGCGCAACACCTCGGCGCCCATGTCGGCTAACAGCAGCGAGGCAAACGGCCCCGGCAGCAGTGTCGAGAAATCCAGAACCTTGAGTGATGCCAGTGGACCGAGCATGAGTGACCTCCTGTGCGATCCTTCCAGCCTAGGCAGCCGATGGCATTGCGGCAATCACCTGATGTGTCAGCAACTGTGACCGTTACGCTCAAATCGCAGCCATGAAAAAACCCGCCGAAGCGGGTTTTTTCAGGGTGCAGCGTGTGTTACTTGACGCTGGTCGGGGTTGGGCCTTCGGCCACACCCAGGTCGTCTTCGACACGTACGTCGGAGATACCGCGACCGCCCGAGGCCAGCTCGGATTGCAGCACGTCGATGTCCAGTTCCTTGACCCACTTGGCCACAACGATGGTGGCAACGGCATTACCGACCAGGTTGGTCAGGGCACGGGCTTCGGACATGAAGCGGTCGATACCGAGGATCAGCGCCAGGCCGGCAACCGGCAGGTGGCCTACGGCAGACAGGGTGGCGGCCAACACGATGAAGCCACTGCCGGTCACGCCAGCCGCGCCTTTCGACGACAGCAGCAACACCACCAACAGGGTGATCTGGTGCGTAATGTCCATGTGGGTGTCAGTCGCTTGCGCGATGAACACGGCCGCCATGGTCAGGTAGATGGCGGTACCGTCGAGGTTGAACGAGTAACCGGTCGGGATCACCAGACCCACCACGGATTTCTTCGCGCCCAGACGCTCCATCTTGATCAGCATGCGAGGCAATACCGATTCCGAAGAAGAAGTACCCAGCACGATCAGCAGTTCTTCACGGATGTAGCGGATCAGTTTCAATACGCTGAAGCCGTGGGCGCGAGCGATACCGCCCAGCACGATCAGGATGAACAGCAGGCAGGTGATGTAGAAGCAGGCCATCAACTGACCCAGTTGCACCAGCGAACCGACACCGTAGGCACCGATGGTGAAGGCCATGGCACCGAAGGCACCGATCGGCGCAAGCTTCATGATCATGTTGATGATGTTGAACATCACGTGGGCGAAGCGATCGATGAAGTCCAGGATCGGCTTGCCGTAGGCACCCAGGCGATGCAGGGCGAAACCGAAGATCACCGAAAACATCAGCACTTGCAGGATATCGCCGGTGGCGAATGCGCCAACGATGGTCGCCGGGATCACGTTCAACAGGAAGCCGACGACGCTTTGATCAGCACCGGCCGAAACGTATTGAGCCACCTTGGACGCGTCCAGCGTAGCCACGTCGATGTGCATGCCGTTGCCCGGCTGGACGATGTTGACCACCACCAGGCCGACCAGCAGTGCGATGGTCGAAACGATTTCGAAGTACAGCAGCGCGTAGCCGCCGGTCTTGCCCACCGACTTCATGTTCTGCATGCCAGCGATACCGCTGACGACGGTGCAGAAGATGATCGGGGCGATGACCATTTTGATCAGTTTGATGAACCCGTCACCCAGTGGCTTGACCGCCACACCGAGCTGCGGGTAGTAGTGACCGAGCAGAATGCCGATAACGATGGCAACGATCACCTGGGCATACAGGGATTTGTACAGTGGCTGACGAGTCGTCATTGCAAAGTTCCTCAAGAGTGCGCGGTGACAACATCCACCTGTTGTCCACGACACCTGAATTGCGAACCCTCCTGCACTGGAGGGATTTGTTTTTTCGAGCTGCGCGACGGCAGGCATCTGCCCGATGTATCGCAAGTGGCGTGCCACCTTTGCCAAAACACCTGCAAGCCTTTTGACATCAGGGGTTGCAGGTGCAACGTGCCATAAACGCGTTACAAAAAAATGGCGGATTTCCGCCTATCCGCCAAACCTCGTCCTGCCATTTGGCGGATATCCGCCTTGTTCATCGTCAGCCGGCGTGCCTACCATCCGTCGTTCAATGACGGACTTGCCTGTTATGCGCGAACGCACCATCGCCAGTCACTTCGCCCGTGCCGCCCTGGGTGGCGCACGCCGCCTCGGGCATGACTGTTCACACCTGTTGCAACAACTCGCCATCAGCCCGGAGTTACTCGATGAACCGCGGGCGCGAATCGCCCCTGAGCAGTTCACCCGGTTGATCCAGGGTTTGTGGCTGGCACTCGACGACGAATACCTCGGCTTCGGACCGGTCCCGAGCAAAACCGGGAGCTTCGCGATGATGTGCCATGCCGTGATTCACTGCCGCAACCTCGATAAGGCACTGCATCGCGGCTTATTGTTTTATAGCCTATTCCCCGAAGGTCCGCGTCTGACCCTGAGCCGCGAAGGCGAAATGATCCGCCTGAGCCTCGACGATTCGCAGTTCCGCGACCCGGACCATTTCCTCACCGAAAGCCAGTTGATGGTCTGGCATCGACTCGGCAGTTGGCTGATCGGGCAGCGCATCCGCCTGGAGCAGGCCACGTTCAGCTACCCGAAGCCGTTGCACGGCGCCGAATATGATTTGCTGTTCCCCTGCCCGATGGCGTTTTCCGCGCCGCAGAGCAGCCTGCTGTTTCACAGTCGCTACCTGGCCATGCCGTTATTGCAGGACGAGCGCACGCTCAAGCATTTCCTTGAACGCTCGCCCGCCGACCTGCTGTCGCGTCCGGACGATGGCGACAGCCTGAGCAGTCAGTTGCGCCGTTTGCTCAGCCGCGACAGTGCACGCTGGCCTGACCTGGAAGCGGTGGCCGCGCACCTGCATGTCAGCCCGCAAACACTGCGCCGGCACTTGCGTGAAGAGGGTTCAAGCTTTCAAGAGTTGAAGGATCAGTTACGCCGGGACATTGCGATTTATCACTTGGGGCGGGCGGATCTGTCGTTGCAACAGATTGCCGAACAGCTGGGATTTTCCGAACCCTCGGCGTTTCACCGGGCGTTCAAGAAGTGGACCGGGCTGACACCTGGCGCCTATCGCGCTCAGGAGAACTGAGTTTCACGGCCAGCTTTTGGATGGATATGCGGGCCTCTTCGCGAGCAAGCCCGCTCCCACAGGTTGTGAGGTTGAATATCCAATTTGTGAACGACGCTAATCCCTGTGGGAGCGGGCTTGCCCGCGAAGAGGCCCGAAAGAATGCTAAAAAATTCAGGTCAAACCACTGGAAAATGAATGCGGAACGCCGCGCCGCCCATCGGTGAGTCGCCCAGGGTCAACGTGGCGTTGTAACTCTCGATGATGTCCTTGACCACCGCCAGGCCGATCCCCTGCCCCGGATGCTGGCGGTCCAGCCGTTCGCCGCGCTGCAATATCCGCGCACGCTGATCCGGCGGTACGCCCGGGCCGTCATCTTCGACGCACAATTCAGTACCGCTAAGGGTCTCGCGCACGCTGATACGCACTTCGCCGAGGCACAGGCGATAGGCGTTCTCCAGCAGGTTACCCATCATTTCCAGCAAGGCACCCTGCTCGATCGGCACGTAACATTGCTCCGGCAAGTCGAAGGCCACCCGCACGCGCTTGTCGCGGTAGACCTTGTCCAGCGTGTCGCAGAGGCTTTGCAGCACCGGCCGCAGCCGCACCTGATGGCGCACCAGGCCGCTTTTGCGCAGGCTGGCGCGCTGCAACTGATAGCTGATCTGCTGGCTCATGCGTTCGATCTGGGTTTGCAGCACCCTGGCCTGGTCGCGATTCTCCGGCCGCTGCGCCATGTCTTCGCTGACGCCTTGCAACACGGTCAGCGGGGTTTTCAGGCTGTGGGCCAGGTCGTCAAGAGAATCGCGATACCGGCTGCGCTGTTCACGCTCGCTGTGCAGCAGACGGTTGAGGGAGCCGGTCAGGCGCAGCAATTCGCGCGGATGCTGCTCGCTTAGGCTTTCGCGGGTGCCACTTTCGATTTCATCGAGTTCCTGGCTCAGTCGGCGCAACGCCTGCAAGCCCCAGGTCAGCCCGATCCACAGCAACGCCAGCAGCACCAGCAACGCAGCGCCGAAGCCGAGATAGAGGTTCTCCCGCAGGCCTTCCAGGGTGACTTCGTACTCGCGCACCGGTTGCAGGGCGACGATGCTGAACGCCGCGCTTTTGCCACCGAGCAGCTTGACTTCGACGTCATAGACGAAGAACTCCTGGCCGTTGGCTTCGCTGATGCGGGCAAACTCGTTGCCGCGCCCGTCGTAACGCGGCTTGTAATTGATGTGCTCTTCGCTGGTGCCTTTCGAGCGCCAGACCAGATGGCCCTCGCGGTCATAGATGTAGCCGAGCAGACGGCTGTCGGTGAGGTTGAAGCGCTCGTCGGGCAACTGCGTCGGCATTTGCAAGCGGTTGCCCTCGACCCGGGCAGCGGAGATCAGCGTGGTGACGTCCGACGCCAGGCGCTGCTCGATGGAATCCTGCAACGCAAGGCTGAATGCGCCTTGCATTGCCGGCAACAGCGCCAGCATGAACAACACCGCCAGGAGGGTGGCGGCGAGCATCAAGCGGACGCGAAGGGAACGAATCAAGTGCAGCGCTCATTGAACAGGTAGCCGAGGCCGCGCACGGTGTCGATCGGCTTGAACCCCGCCGGGCCTTCGAGTTTGCGGCGCAGACGGCCGACCAGCACTTCGATCACGTTCGGATCGCGCTCGTCGTCGTCCGGATAAAGTTGCTCCATCAAGCGGTCCTTGGCCACCACTTGCTGGTGATGACGCATCAGGTACTCGAGGATCCGGTACTCGTACGCGGTCAGCGCCAGCGGCTGGTCGTCGAGGGACGCCTGTTTGCGATTGAGGTCGAGCAACAGCGGCCCGGCGACGATGGTCGACTGGGTGAAGCCGCTGGAACGCCGCAGCAACGCGTTCAGCCGCGCATCCAGCTCTTCGAACTGGAACGGCTTGACCACGTAGTCGTCGGCACCGGCAGCCAGGCCTTCGACCTTGTCCTGCCAATTGCCGCGCGCGGTGAGGATCAGGATCGGAAAGGTCTTGCCCCGCGAGCGCAGCTGACGAATCAGGTCAAGCCCGCCCATGCCCGGCAAGCCAAGGTCGATCACCGCCAGGTCATGATTGAACTGCTCGGTCTGGTACAGCGCCTCTTCGGCGTTGGCCACGGACTCGACCACGTGGCCGCTATCTGTCAGGCGGGTTTGCAGGTGATGGCGCAACAGCGCTTCATCTTCGACGACCAGCAATTTCATAACGCTCTCCGAGGCAAATCAATCCGTGTGGCCATCCGTTGGTCAGGACAGATCATAGCGGCCCATGATGTCTTCCTGGCGAAGTTTAATGCCATTGTGCGAGACCGACACGTTGGCATAGCCGGTGCAATAATCTGCCTGGTGGCTTGGCTGGCTCAAATGTGCGCCCCAGGCGCTGTGATCGACAGTGCTGACGGCGCTGAAGCGGTTCAAAGTCAGGGACTTCTTGACCCGTTCGCCGGGCTTTCCAAGCGCGAGACTGGCAAAAACATCGTCGGAAGCCAACGCCGCGGTGCTTGCACTCAAAACGGTGAACGCCAGAATCAGGTTTTTAAAGCCAGTCATTAGGGATTTCCTCATGCGCAGATGCTTCGGGGTACGGCGCTACATTACCCATCAGCCCCTGAACTCCCCCTGAACGCAGGCTGAACCGGAGCTGAATCAAATCGACTAGGCTGTTTTGAACTTTCATCAGGAGATCCGACCATGCGCCTATTCCTCGCTGTCCTTTTGCTGGCCCTGAGCGGGCTGAGCCAGGCCGCCATCAAGACCCAGGAAATTCCCTATCAAAGTGCCGACGGGACGAAACTGATCGGCTATTACGCCTACGACGATGCGATCAAAGGGCCACGCCCGGGCGTCGTGGTGGTGCACGAATGGTGGGGGCTCAACGACTACACCAAACGCCGCGCCCGTGATCTGGCCGGTCTGGGCTACAGCGCGCTGGCCATCGACATGTATGGCGACGGCAAGAATACCGAGCACCCCAAGGACGCCATGACCTTCATGCAGGCTGCCCTGAAAGACAGCGCGGCGTCGAGCGCGCGCTTCCAGGCGGGGCTTGATCTGTTGAAGAAACAGGCGCAAACGGACCCGAACAAGCTGGCGGCCATCGGTTATTGCTTCGGCGGCGCCGTTGTGTTGAATGCCGCGCGACAGGGCGTGCCGTTGGCGGGCGTGGTGAGTTTCCACGGGGCGCTGGCGACCACAACACCGGCGACCCCGGGCAGCGTGAAGGCGAAAGTTCTCGTTGAACATGGCGCGCTGGACAGCATGGTGACGGCGGACAACGTGACGGCGTTCAAGACTGAAATGGACAAGGCCGGGGCCGACTATCAGTTCGTCAGCCTTGAGGGTGCCAAGCATGGCTTCAGTAATCCCGACGCGGACCGGTTGAGCCATGGTGACCATGGCGGGCCGGATATTGGTTACAACAAAGCGGCGGATGAACAGTCGTGGGCGGATATGCAGGCGTTTTTCAAGAAGATTTTCAGTTAGTCAGCTAGATCGCGGGGTGGCCTATCGAGAGCAAGCCCGCTCCCACAGGTGATTTGTATCCAACGCAAACCTTCTGTGGGAGCGGGCTTGCTCGCGAATGCAGCGCCGCGGTCTAACGTCAGGACTACCCAGCCTCAAGCCAACCCGGCAAAATGCCCGACATGAATCCCCTCCCCGCCCTGCCCGCCTGCTGCACCCCGCTCGACGCGCATTGGCCGCTGCCGTTTGTGCTACCCGATACGGTGCTGCTGAGCACGCACTTCGACACCTCGCAATTGGCCAGCGATGATTTCCAGCGCAGCGCCATCGAGCCACCCGCCAGCATTCAGCGTTCGGTCGCCAAGCGTCAGGCCGAGTTTCTCGCCGGGCGGATTTGCGCGCGAGCGGCCTTGCAGCAACTGGAAGGACTGACCACTGTCCCGGCCATCGGCGAAGACCGGGCGCCGGTGTGGCCGACGCACATCAGCGGCTCGATCACCCACAGTACCGGCCGCGCGGCGGCGATTGTCGCGCAGAAACGCCATTGGCGCGGTTTGGGCATGGACCTGGAAAACCTGCTCAACCCGGAACGGGCCGAACGCCTGGCCGGGGAAATTCTCACACCACCCGAACTGCAGCGCATGGCCGCCGGCCCTCGCGATCAATTGGCGTTATGGGTGACCCTGACGTTTTCGGTGAAGGAAAGCCTGTTCAAGGCGCTGTACCCGATCGTTCGGCAGCGCTTTTATTTCGAGCATGCCGAAGTGCTGGAATGGACCGGGGGCGGCGAGGTGCGTCTGCGCTTGCTGACGGATCTGTCCGCGGAATGGCGCAACGGGACGGAACTGGATGCGCAGTTTGGAGTGAAGGATGGGCAGTTGTTGAGTCTGGTCAGCATCAAGGCCTGATGAATTTGCGGTGTTTATGAGGACGCCATCGCCAGCAAGCTGGCTCCTACAAGGACTGCGTGAATCTGTAGGGGCCGGCTTGCTGGCGATGGCGGCAGACCATTCACCGCCAATTTCAGCGCTTCTCCTGATTCCGCGGCCAGCTCAAACTGAAACACGCCCCGCCCAGGCTCTTGCTCTTGCTGATCAACGCCCGCCCGTCATGCCAATGGATGATCCGTCGCACGATCGACAACCCCAGGCCATGCCCGCCCGAGGCGCGGGTGCGGCTGTCGTCCAGGCGCAGGAACGGGGTAAAGATTTTCTCCCACGCCGATTCCGGAACGCCCGGCCCGTCGTCTTCGATATCGACCCGGCAGCGCTGCTGCCCCACCTGATAACTGACGGTCACCCGCGATTGCGCGTGGCGCATGGCGTTGCTCACCAGGTTCTGGATCGCCCGGTGCAGGTAACGTGGCTCAGCCTCGACCCACGCATCGTCGCAATCCGCCGCCGACAAGCACAGACCGCGTTGCACCGTGACGTCGGCACGCAGCGGCGCCAGCTCTTCGATCACCTGGTTGACCAGCGCATCCAGGTCAATGCGCTGGAAATTCAGCGCCGGTGAACCCTGCTCCAGCCGCGCGTAGGTGAGCATCTCGTCCACCAGCCGATCGAGGTCCTCGATGTCGTGGTCCATGCCTTCGCAATATTTCTCCAGGGCCTGCTGCGTGGTGGCTGAGCCGATCATCTCCAGGCCAAACCGCAGGCGCGCCACCGGCGTGCGCAACTCGTGAGACACGGCGCGCACCAGTTCCCGCTGCACCGCCAGCAATTGCTGCAGATGCTCAGCCATGCCATTGAAGGCCGACGCCAGGCGCCCCACCGAGTCCGCGCCGCGGGCCGGAACCCGGGTTTCCAGGCTGCCTTTGGCGATGCGCGTGGCGGCGGCTTCGAGCCCCCGCAAGCGACGCTCCAGTTGCCGCACCAGCAGATAGACGATCAAGCCGATCAGGCTCAAACCCAGGGCCGCAATCAACACCAGCCACTCCGGCGGATAAGGATTCATCTGATACAACGGGCCGATTTCCAGCACCCACGGCGTGCCGACCATGCCGGCAAACACCCGGATCGAATCGCCTTCCTTGCCCAGCGCCATCACCGTGTCGCCTTCCGACACGCGGCGGCTCTGGTCTTCGTCCATGTCGGCGTCGTCGACCGTGACCAGCCGCAAATCGAAGCCGAAGCCCTTTTCTTCCTTTATCTGCGCCAGGCGTTTGGGCTGGTCGGCCACAGGTACGCGCACCAGTTCGTCGGCGAGCAGGTAAATCGTCGCCCGGGCCAACTGCTCGCTGATCTGCTGCACCTCGCCCGTCAGCACCAGTTGTTCCTTGTCACTGACCAGTCGATAGACCTTCGCCGCATGCGGCCCGGTTTGCTCCACCAGCGCCTGGCCGCGCAGCACGCGCGTGCGCTGGGTCAGGTCGAGGTCAGTCTGGGCGAAGGTCTTCAGCGCCAGCGGAATCCCGAGCAGGCGCTCCCACACCAGCAAGGCGCGGTGACGCTGGCTTTCGTTCATCGGTTGCAGGTTGTCGGCCATCAGCGAAAAGGTGCCATGGGCCAGGCGCTCGCGGTACTGCTCGCTGCGCACCTGATTGAGCATGTGCAAGGCCAGCACGCCGAGCACCGCCACCAGAATCAGCGCCGCGCACATGCCGCCATAGATGCGCAGGAAGATCGAGTTCACGGCACCGGGTCTACACAGGCTTCAGGCACGAACAGATAGCCTTTGCTGCGGATGGTCTTGATCAGCCGCGGATGGTCCGGGTCGTCGCCGATCTTCGGCCGGATGCGCGAGATGCGCACATCGATGGAGCGGTCCTGGCCGTCGTAGCCGATGCCGCGCAGGGCGGTAAAAATCTCTTCGCGGGACAGGATTCTTCCGGCATTGGCCACCAGCAGCCACAGCAGGTCGAACTCGGCGCTGGTCAATTCGATCCCGTTGTCCTGCAGCCAGGCCTCACGCAAGGCGTTGTCGACCACCAACGGGCCGAACTGCACGCGCCGGAGTTTTTCCGGGGCCGGGTCAGGCGCTTCACTGCGCCGCAACAGCGCCTGGATGCGCGCCAGCAGCAAGCGCGGGCGCACCGGTTTGCACACATAGTCGTCGGCACCCAGGTCAAGGCCGAGAATCTGGTCGGTGTCGTCGGTGCGGGCAGTGAGCATCAGGATTGGGCCGTCATATTTGTCACGAACCTTGCGGCAGATACTCAGGCCATCTTCCCCCGGCAGCATCAGGTCGAGGATCACCAGGTCCGGTTTGTCCTTGAGGATGCGCGCCGCGGCCAGGGCGCCATTGCCCTCGATCGACACGCGCAGGCCATTGGCTTCCAGGTAATCGCGGGTCAGCTCGGCCAGACGCTGGTCGTCCTCCACAATCAATACCTGCCAGGCTTCTTGCTCCACGGTGACCTCTGCTTGCCAACAACACTGATAAGGAAGGATCCGCCCGTCTTTTTGTAATGATTGGGGAGGATAAGAATGCTTGTGCACCGGCCGATTGTATAAACGTCGCCCGTCGAGAACACAAGCCGGCAAATGCGTTCGGACAGGCCGTTTTTTTGTGATAGGGTTCGCGCCCTTAAAAACCCGGCCGACTGTTTTCGCCCGTTGAAAATCAGTGAGAAATGCCTCGGTCCAGCAGTGTCGCGGCCTACACGCCTGTTCCACCTTTCACACACAATTTACGCACAGGTTTATCCACAGGTAGTACGTTGCAACACCCTCCAAAACGCATTATCTTGTACCCCGGCGCTAAAAAAACCCTACATGTAGGGTTTTGCGCCAAAAACCAAACACAAACCGGACACCGATTTCAAGCGCTTTATTGCCGCTGTCCGGTTGAACCAAACGTATTTTCGAAAGACCAAACCGCGCGTGCGGATGGCTACTGTTTTTGACCGGGAACGGCGTTAACGGTACGGGTGTTGCAGTCAACTATTGCGCCCCTAAAGGATCCCGGTGTCAGGCTCAAGGCCTGGGACCCAAGACTTCGGCATGGAAGCGGCGCCCCAATAGCCCCCTTCCTGATCTGTCCCGAAGTTGGTATGCCCGGCACCCGCCGGTTGTAGTGCTTCAGGACGGAACGGTGGGCACCGTGATGGTGCCCCAACAAACATAGAGAATGTGGAGACAACCCCCCATGCAAACCGACACAACTCGCGAGAACCCGCAGGGCACCTTGCCGCAGGCCGCTGATTCGAATTCGGATCTGTCCGCCACCGCGCCTGGCCAGCTGCGCGTGATCAAGCGTAACGGCACTGTCGTTGCTTACACCGATGACAAGATCACCGTCGCCATCACCAAAGCGTTTCTCGCAGTTGAGGGCGGCACCGCTGCCGCTTCGTCGCGAATCCATGACACCGTTGCCCGCCTGACCGAACAGGTCACCGCGACCTTCAAGCGTCGCATGCCGTCCGGCGGCACCATCCACATCGAAGAAATCCAGGACCAGGTCGAACTGGCCCTGATGCGTGCCGGCGAGCAGAAAGTCGCTCGCGACTACGTGATCTACCGTGATGCCCGTTCGAAAGAACGCGCCGTGCGTGCGCCGGCCGACGAAACCGTCAACGCCCACCCATCGATCCGCATCACCCGCGCCGACGGCACCTTTGCGCCACTGGACATGGGTCGCCTGAACACCATCGTCACCGAAGCGTGCGAGGGCCTGGAAGAAGTCGACGGCGACCTGATCCAGCGCGAAACCCTGAAAAACCTGTACGACGGCGTGGCCCTGACCGACGTCAACACCGCCCTGGTGATGACCGCCCGGACCCTGGTCGAGCGTGAGCCGAACTACTCGTTCGTCACCGCCCGCCTGCTGATGGACACCCTGCGTGCCGAAGGCCTGAGCTTCCTCGACGTGGCCGAAAGCGCGACCCACCACGAGATGGTCGACCTGTACGCCAAGGCCCTGCCGGCCTACATCGCCAAGGGTATCGAATACGAATTGCTGAACCCGGTCCTGGCCACCTTCGACCTGGAAAAACTCGGCAAGGCGATCAACCACGAACGCGATCAGCAGTTCACCTACCTGGGCCTGCAAACCCTGTACGACCGCTACTTCATCCACAAGGACGGTATCCGCTTCGAACTGCCGCAGATCTTCTTCATGCGCGTGGCCATGGGCCTGGCGATCGAAGAGAAGCAGAAAGAAGACCGTGCGATCGAGTTCTACAACTTGCTGTCGTCCTTCGACTACATGGCGTCGACCCCGACCCTGTTCAACGCCGGCACCCTGCGTCCACAGCTGTCCAGCTGCTACCTGACCACCGTGCCGGACGACCTGTCGGGCATCTACCACGCGATCCACGACAATGCCATGTTGTCGAAATTCGCTGGCGGCCTGGGCAACGACTGGACCCCGGTTCGCGCACTCGGTTCGTACATCAAGGGCACCAACGGCAAATCCCAGGGCGTGGTGCCGTTCCTGAAGGTGGTGAACGACACCGCCGTCGCCGTTAACCAGGGTGGCAAGCGCAAAGGCGCGGTCTGTGCCTACCTGGAAACCTGGCACATGGACATCGAAGAGTTCATCGAACTGCGCAAGAACACCGGTGATGACCGTCGTCGTACCCACGACATGAACACCGCCAACTGGATCCCTGACCTGTTCATGAAGCGCGTCTTCGATGACGGCAAATGGACCCTGTTCTCGCCGTCGGAAGTACCGGACCTGCACGACCTGACCGGCAAGGCCTTCGAAGAGCGTTACGAGTACTACGAAGCCCTGACCGAGTACCCGGGAAAGGTCAAGCTGTTCAAGACCATCCAGGCCAAAGACCTGTGGCGCAAAATGCTGTCCATGCTGTTTGAAACCGGCCACCCATGGCTGACCTTCAAAGACCCGTGCAACCTGCGCAGCCCGCAGCAGCACGTGGGCGTGGTCCACAGCTCGAACCTGTGCACCGAGATCACCTTGAACACCAACAAGGACGAGATCGCCGTTTGCAACCTGGGCTCGATCAACCTGCCGAACCACATCGTCGACGGCAAGCTGGACACCGCCAAGCTGCAGCGCACCGTGAACACCGCCGTGCGCATGCTCGATAACGTGATCGACATCAACTACTACTCGGTGCCGCAAGCGAAGAACTCCAACTTCAAGCACCGTCCGGTCGGCCTGGGCATCATGGGCTTCCAGGACGCGCTGTACCTGCAGCACATTCCTTACGGTTCCGACGCTGCCGTCGAGTTCGCCGACAAGTCCATGGAAGCGGTCAGCTACTACGCGATCCAGGCTTCCTGCGACCTGGCCGACGAGCGCGGCGCCTACGAGACGTTCCAGGGTTCGCTGTGGTCCAAAGGCATCCTGCCGCTGGATTCGCAACAGATCCTGATCGAGCAGCGTGGCCAGAAGTACATTGATGTTGACCTGAACGAATCCCTGGACTGGGCACCGGTTCGCGCCCGTGTACAGAAAGGCATTCGCAACTCCAACATCATGGCCATCGCACCGACCGCGACCATCGCCAACATCACCGGCGTCTCGCAGTCGATCGAACCGACCTACCAGAACCTCTACGTGAAATCGAACCTGTCGGGCGAATTCACCGTGATCAACCCGTACTTGGTTCGCGACCTCAAGGCTCGCGGTCTGTGGGACTCGGTCATGATCAACGACCTGAAGTACTACGACGGTTCGGTGCAGCAGATCGAGCGCATTCCGCAGGAACTCAAAGAGCTCTACGCGACCGCGTTCGAAGTGGACACCAAGTGGATCGTCGACGCGGCCAGCCGTCGTCAGAAGTGGATCGACCAGGCCCAGTCGCTGAACCTGTACATCGCTGGCGCCTCGGGCAAGAAGCTGGACGTGACCTACCGCATGGCTTGGTACCGTGGTCTGAAAACCACTTACTACCTCCGCGCCCTGGCCGCGACCAGCACCGAGAAGTCGACCATCAACACCGGCAAGCTGAACGCTGTTTCCAGCGGTGGCAACCACGGTGACGATTCGGTCCTGGCAGCCCCCGCCGGCCCTGCTCCAGTGCCGAAGGCCTGCGCCATCGACGAGCCGGATTGCGAAGCTTGCCAGTAAGCTGAGCCGGCAGGCGTCGCAAGGCGCCTGCCCGACAACCCCCGATCAGTCCTCTGGATTGTCGGGGGTTTTCTTTTGTCTTAAGGAATGTCGTGGGGGGGGGGGAAGACGCCCTCGCGGGCTGCAAATCGTGGGAACGATCATAGCCCCCCTGTAGGAGCGAGCATGCTCGCGAAAAACCTGAGTGCGCCACGGGCTGTCTGGCTTTGCGCGTTATCGTTGACGACCATCGTCGGAACGCCGCCCGGAGCTTGCTCACTCCTACAGGGAATCGGCGCGTCGGGTGTAGATCGCGTCTGGACGCACTCCGATGAAGGGGCCCGCCCTTACACCACATAACAATCCATCCTCACCAAGACACCGAACACAAAAAAGCCCCTCTTCCGAGGGGCTCCTTGTGCAGCGCTACCCGTATCAGGTCATCTGAATGATGGTCTGCATGATGGTGCTCTGGGTCGAAATGGTCTTGGCGTTCGCCTGGTAGTTGCTCTGCGCCTTGATCAGGTCGACCAGCTCGTTGGTCAGGTTGACGTTGGACTCTTCCAGCGAGTTGGACTGGATCGAACCCAGGCTACCGGTTCCCGGAGCGTCGTAGCCCGGGATGCCCGAGGCGTAAGTCTCTTTCCAGCTCGTGCCGCCTACCGGCTGCAGACCTTGTTCGTTGGTGAAGCTGGCCAGGGAGATCTGGCCGATCGGCTTGGTCTGGTTGTTGCTGAAGTTGGCCAGCAGCACGCCGCTGCCGTCGATGGTCAGGTTAGTGATCTCGCCAGTGGCATAGCCGTTCTGCGTCGGAATCGAACGCGCGGTATCGGCGTTGAACTGGGTGGTGTTGGCCATGGAAGTGGTGATGCCATTCGGGTTGGCGGCGGCACCGTTAGCGGTCCAGACGCCATTGGTCACTGTGCCCGGCGTCCAGTCGGTGATCTTCAGATCGCTGCTGATGGTCGACGTTGGCGGCACGGTCGGCGGAACCACAGGCGTGCTGACCGACACCAGCTTGCCCGACGTGTCAAAGGTCATGGTCGAAGGCACCGGGTCAACGGCGCCAGTGCCGGTGACCGGCGAACCGTCAGGGTTGCGACCATCGATCAGGGTGTACGTATCCCACGTGTTCGGACCGGTCTTGACCATGAACTGATCCATGGTGTGCTGGTTACCCTGAGAGTCATACACCGGGGTACTGAACTGCTTGGTGAAGGTTTCCGACTTCGCCGGATCGAACTTGTTGGCGACTACCGCCTGGTCGATGACCAGTGCAGTCGAGTTCAGGTTGATCGTCGAAGAAACCAGGCTGGTGGATTTGGGTGCCAGGTTCGAGGTATCGATACGCAGGTCAGTCAATACACCGTTCTGGATCTTGCCATTGGCGTCCACGCCGTAACCTTGCAGACGCGCGGTGCCGTCGGTGTTGGTGACGTAGCCTTCCTTGTCGACCTTGAACGTGCCGGCACGGGTGTACGACAACGAGCCGCTGTTGTTCAGCACGAAGAAACCGGAACCGTTGATGCCCATGTCCAGCACGTTGCCGGTGTTGTTGATGTCGCCCTGGGTGAACTGCTGGGAAACGTTGGCCAGGCGCACGCCGTTACCGACGACCTTGCTACCGGTACCCAGCTTGGTGGCCGAGTAGACGTCTTCGAATTCCGCACGGGACGATTTGAAACCGGTGGTCGCGACGTTGGCGATGTTGTTGCCGGTCACGTCCAGTTGTTTGTTGGCTGCATAGAGACCGCTAAGGCCGATATTGAAAGACATATTCCACTCCTTTGTGCCGTGTTAGTCGGCTCTATATACCAATGGTTTGTACTTTGGACAGGGCGATGCTGCCGAGCCCGGCCAGGTTGAGCATCAACTCGCCGCCGGTCTGGCTGATGGTCACGCTGCTGACGGTGGCCGGCAGGTACGTCACCAGCGAAGTCGCCTTGCCGTCGTAGGTCGCGCTGGCGGTGAAGTTATACGTGCCGGGCGGGGCCACTTCGCCAGTGTCGTTCTTGCCGTCCCAGATGAAGCTGGTGCTGCCGGCTTTCTGGCTGCCCAGGTCGATGGTGCGGATGAGCTTGCCGTCGGCGTCGGTGATCTTGAGCGTCACCGGCGATGCCGACGCAGGTACTGCGATGCTGCCGTTGAAGCTCTTGGCGGTGTCGACCACGGCCTTGTCACCCGGCGCAATGACCGAGCGACCGACCAGTGACGATGCCTGCAACGCCTGGGACGAGTTGTAATTGCTGGCAATGCCGGCAACGGTGTCGTTCAGCGTGGTAATGCCTTCCAGGCTGCTGAACTGCGCCAACTGGGCAACGAACGCACCGTTGTCCTGGGGCTCCAGCGGGTTCTGGTTTTTCAGCTGGGTCACCAGCAGTTGCAGGAATGCATCCTTGCCCAGGGCTTTTTTACCGGTGGCGCTGTTCGTCGCGGCCGCCAGCCCATCGTTGCTGGTGTTGGTCTTGATCGAAGAGTTGGCCAGGATGTCGTTAAGGCTAAGGCTGCTGGTGGTATCGGTAACACTCATCTGAGTCGCCCCTTATCACTGACCGAGGGTCAGGACCTTCTGCATCATGGTTTTGGCGGTGTTCATCATTTCCGCGTTGGTCTGGAACGAACGGCTCGCGGAAATCATGTCGGCCATTTCTTCCACCACGTTGACGTTCGGGTAGTAGACGTAGCCCTTGGCGTCGGCCGCTGGATGGTTCGGCTCGTAGCGCGCCTCCAGGTTGCTCTGGTCCTCGACCACGCCTAGCACCTGCACGCCCTGGCCTGCAGCGTCCTGGTTCTGGAACAGCGAATCGCTGCCGCCGCTCTGGCCGCCCTGGAACATGGTGGCGAATACCGGGTGGCGGGCGCGGTAGGTCTTGTCGATGCTCGACGACACGGTTTCGGCGTTGGCGATGTTGGAAGCGACGGTGTTGAGGCGAGTGGTCTGGGCACTCATGCCGCTACCGGCAATGTTGAAAACGCTGGACAGCGACATGATTTACTCTCCACGCAGGGCCGAGATCAGCCCTTTGAATTTGCTGTTGAGCAGGGTGAAGCTGGCCTGGAAGTTGACCGCGTTTTCCGCGTAGTTCGACTGTTCCAATTGAGCGTCCACGGTGTTCTGGTCGATCGACGGTTGCATCGGCGTGCGGTAAAGCAGCGACTCGTCGCCATTGCCCAGGCCTTCGGCTTCGATATGACGGCTGTTGGTCATGTTCAAGGCGAATGTGCCGTTCTTGGTTTTCTCGCTTTGCTCGGCGAGCACTTTCGAGAAGTCCAGATCCCGAGCCTTGTAGTTCGGGGTGTCGGCGTTGGCGATGTTGTTGGCCAGGACTTCGGCACGCTGGGCGCGGAAGCCCAGGGCTTGTTCGTGGATACCGAGCGCTTTATCGAAGCTGATGCTCATGTCGGGAAACCTTCGGGTGACCTGATTTTTCGTACGATGGACATAGCAAGCGGCGTGCCAATTCAAACAAGCCCGTAAACCGGGGCTTTGCGGACAGGGGCAAGGCGGCAATGCCAGAAAAGCGGCAACGGGTTTCCGCCGTCTGCCGCTTTTCTGCCGCTTTACCACCTGCAAACATTCGCCCACAGGGACAGTGCCGGGCAGGAAAAAAACGAGGCATAAAAAAACGGGAGCCCCTGAGGGCTCCCGTTTTTCGATACCGCCAAACGGATCACTTCGCCTGGTAAATGATCCCCGGGCTGCATTGGACCATCTGATAATGATCCGGCAAACCGTTCAGCGCTTCGGACGCACCGAGGAACAGGTAACCGCCCGGCTTCAACGTGCTGTGGATGCGCAACAGAATGTCTTTCTTCACCTCGGCGGAGAAGTAGATCAGCACGTTGCGGCAGAACACGATGTCGAACTTGCCGAGGCTCGCGTAGCTGTCCAGCAGGTTGAACGAGCGAAACTCCACCCGGCTCTTGATCGGCGCCTTGATCGCCCAACGCCCCGGCCCCTTCGGGTCGAAATAGCGCTGCAGGCGCTCGGGCGACAGACCGCGGCCGATTGCCAGGCTGTCGTACTCGCCGGTCTTGCAGTTATTCAGCATGGAGCCCGACAGGTCAGTGGCAACGATCTGCACGCCCATCTTCAACTGGCCCAGGTTGACCCGCTCGAACTCATCGATGGACATCGACAGCGAATACGGTTCCTGCCCCGACGAGCAGGCCGCCGACCAGATCCGCAGCCGCTGGCCGGGCGCGGCCTTGATCGCTTCGGGCAGCACCTTGTTCTTCAACACTTCAAACGGATAGGTGTCCCGAAACCACAGGGTTTCGTTGGTCGTCATGGCATCGACCACCGATTCGCGCAAACCGCTGCGCGGTTGGGTCTGGATGCGCTGGACCAGCTCACCCAGGGACTTGATGCCTTGCTGCTCCATCAGTTTGTTGAGGCGGCTCGAGACGAGGTACTGCTTGTTTTCACCGAGCAAAATGCCACAGGCTTTTTCCAGGAAGACCCGGAACTGTTCGAAATCCAAATTACCCGTAGACAAAGATGCCGCCTCTTAAATCGTGTTAACCGCCAGGGGCAGAAGGCCCCTAGCTGATGTCTGCTGCTTTGATCCGGTCGACTACCCGGGATGCCAGGTCATCAGGTCGAAATTTGGCCAGGAAGTCATCCGCACCGACTTTCCTGACCATCGCCTGATTGAATACGCCCGACAACGAAGTATGCAGGATGATGTGAAGCTTTTGCATGCGCGGGTCGTTGCGGATCTCGGCCGTCAGGGTGTATCCGTCCATTTCCGGCATCTCGATGTCGGAAATCATCATCAGGAACTCTTCTTCCGGCTTCTTGCCTTCGTCGACCAGCTTGCGCAGGTAATCCAGCGCTTGCCGACCGTCGTTCAACGCCACCACTTCGACACCGACCGTCTGCAGGCAACGCGTCACCTGCTTGCGCGCCACCGACGAGTCATCGACCGTCAGCACCCGCAGCGACAAGGCCTTGTGCTGGGTCTCGACGTCGACCACACCGGCGGAAATCGCTTCCGGGGTCGGCGCCACTTCCGCCAGGACTTTCTCGACGTCGATGATTTCGACTAACTGACTGTCGACCCGAGTCACAGCCGTCAGGTAATGATCGCGTCCGGTGCCCTTGGGCGGCGGATGGATCTCTTCCCAGTTCATGTTGACGATGCGTTCCACCGAGCGCACCAGGAAACCCTGGGTCTTGGTGTTGTACTCCGTAATGATCACGAAGGGATTGCTTTGATCTTTGAGCGCTCCGGACCCGGTCGCCATCGCCAGATCGAGAATCGGGATGGTTGCCCCCCGGATATTTGCCACACCGCACACGACAGGACTGGACTTGGGCATCAGGGTCAGCTTGGGGCATTGCAGCACCTCACGAACCTTGAACACGTTGATCCCATACAGCTGCTGGCCGTCGAGACGGAACAACAACAGCTCAAGGCGATTCTGCCCCACCAGTTGCGTGCGCTGGTTTACCGAATCCATTACACCAGCCATGCCCAGACTCCTACACCAACGCTAAGTGTGTTGCGACGCACATTCATCACTAAACGGCACGGCGCTTGCTTTTTAACTCTTATGAACACAGAACCGACATTTTTCCGACGCCTGACATCAACCTTCAGCAAATTGCTCTGGGCGATGTCGGCCGTTTGCCTGTTCAACGCTGGCAGCCCTGCCCTTGCTGACGCGGTTACCTTGCCTGACATGCTTATCGGCGTCACCCAGGGCTTTCTTGAATTCACCGTAGAAGACTATCTGGCCACCCGTCAAACGGAAGGTCGCTATGAAATCCAGGTCAATCAGCTCGATCCGCGACTGCGCATGCCCATGTGCGACAAGGAATTGACAGCCAGCCTGGAGAGCCCGGCCAAGCCGCTGGGGCGGGTAACGGTCAAGGTTCGCTGCGAGGGCAGCTCGCCCTGGACGGTCTTCGTACCCGCTCAAGTCCGCCTGTTTCGCGAGGTTGTGACCAGCACCCGGCCCCTGCGCCGCGCCGACATTGTCGAGCCCGCCGACGTGCTCCTGCGCGAGCGGGATATCAGCCAGATCAGCCAGGGCTACCTGACGACCCTTGACCAGGCGATCGGTCAGCGACTTACCCGACCAATGGTCGCCGATCAGGTGATCACCCTCGTTCATCTCGAACAGACCGAGGTCATCCGCAAGGGCGATCAGGTGGTGATTACCGCCCGCAGTGGTACGCTCAGCGTGCGGATGCCTGGTGAGGCACTGTCCAACGGCGGAATGGCCGAGCAGATTCGCGTGAAAAATCTCAACTCCAATCGAGTCATCAAGGCGCAAGTCACCGCGCCTGGCCAAGTGGAAGTGGCCATGTAGGGACTCTGCTCTTGAAGATGTGGCGTTGCCCGAGGCTGTTCCCTAAACTGTGCCGCATGCAGGAGACGTGCTGGCGCATGCAGGCTCATTGATAAATGAGTCTAAAGTTTTCACAGGGATGGCCGAAAACATGGCAAGCGTCCAAATACTCAGAGGTTTTTAACCATGGTCATCGATTTCAGCCGTTTGAACAGCTCCTCGTCACTTACGGGCAGTACTCGTACCAGCGTTGCCAAGGAAACCGCCGAAGCCGGCAAATCCGCAACGCTGAATACCCCGGCCGAACAGGCCAGTACCGTCAAAAGCGGGGAATCGGTACACCTCAGCAATGAGGCTCAACAGTTGCAACAGGTCACTGACAAGCTGCGCGATCAGCCTGCCGTCGACAAAGCCCGCGTGGCCGAGTTGAAAGCAGCGATTGCCGATGGCAGCTACAAAGTCGACAGCAACCGTGTAGCCAGCAAACTGCTCAACTTCGAAGCCCAGCGCTAGGCCACGGCCCGCGCCAGGCTTTTGGACGCTTAAAACCCAAGGCCAGCCATGCACGACACTAATTTACTGCAACTGATCACCGACGACTTTGCTCCAGCTCAACACTTGCTGGAACTGCTGCAAACCGAATCTATCGCCCTGCACGGTCGTGACATGCCGCTGCTCGAAGAGATTCTGGCGCAGAAACAGGCCTTGATCATTCTGCTCGAACAGCATGGCCGCAAGCGCAGTGAAATCCTCGCCAGCCTCAACCTGCCGGTCAATCGCAACGGTCTGGAGCAACTGGCCAGTCAGTCGAGCATCGGCGACGAGCTACTGACGCAGAGCGACGTGCTCACCGATCTCCTGGCTCAATGCCAGGCCATGAACCTCAACAATGGCCAGTCGATCCTGGTCCAGCAGGCCGCCACGGCCAATCAGCTGAAAATCCTCACCGGCGGTGAACCACCAGCCCTCTATGATGCCCGCGGATCAACCGCCAAACTTGCGAAGCCGCGCCCGCTCAGTCAGGCGTGAGCAGGCAATTGACCACGCCCTATCAAGACGTGCAACATGCTGGCACCATAGTGGCCATCCGCGTCATATTTTGTCTGGAGATTGATGAACCGTGTCCAATGCCATAAACGCGGAAGATGCCCCGCAGCCGCCCAAGGTGCTCACCACACCGATGGAAATCTCCAGCACTCTGGGCCAGCTCCAGGACAGCCATGATCCGCTGATCATCACCTTCCACGAACGCACCCAGCGCTTTCAGAGCTATCTGGTGGACGTGAATCGCGAAGCCGGCACGATCGTATTTGACGAAATGATCCCCCGCGATGGCGAACGTTTCCTGCTGGCCGGCGAACCCTACAAGGTCGAAGGTTTTCACGATGGCGTGCGTATTGCCTGGGAAAGCAATGGTCCGCTGACCATTGACACCTCCGACGATAGTCGCTGCTACGTCGGCCCGCTGCCGGACGAAGTGGTTTATCACCAACGTCGCAACGCCTTTCGCGCGGCATTGAAGCTGGCCCAGTTGATCGATGTCGACCTGGATGGCGAGAAATTCAAGGCGCCGATTCGCGGCAAGTTACTGGATATCTCCGCCACCGGCTGCAAGTTGCGCTTTGACGGCGACATCACCGGCCGCCTGCAGCTGGGTCAGGTCTACGACCGATTCGTCGCCGCCCTGCCCTTCGGTTCAATGACCGCACCGGTCGAATTGCGTCACCTGCACTTCGAAGAAAAAATCTCCACCACCTTCGCCGGTGTCCGCTTCCACAACATGAGCGGGCTGGTGCAGCGTCAGGTCGAACGCTTCGTCTATCAGTTGCAACGTGAAGCGCGGCGCTTCGATAAAGACGACCTGTAACATCAGGCGTCAATAAAAACGGGCAGTCCCTTGCGGTGACTGCCCGTTTTTTTGCTGGGTGTACGCACGCTTCTGCCTGGGCTTTTCAGGGCCTGGCTTCGGTGAAGCTTTGCTCGCGCCCGGTGTCCGGATCTTCCGGCGGCGCAGCGGCTGGTGCCTCGGCCTCAGGCTCGGGACTCGGTTCGGGATTGGCCGGCGTTTGCATCTGGTCCTGCACCACTTGTTCATCGACCCGCGGATCAAGACACGCCACCAGTGGCGAACTCGACATGCTGTCCGGCATCGCCACGTGATGCAGCGGCGCGTCGTCGACCTGATGCAGGTTGGTGACCGCTTTCGGGCGAATCCGCCACACCAGCACCAACGCGAAGAAACTGAAGAAGGCATACAGCATCTGACTGCCGAACATCTTCATCAGTACACCGGCGACCAGCGGCCCGATGCTGGCGCCGATCCCGTAGGTCACCAGCAGCATCGCCGTCAGCGACACTCGTCGATCAGCCTCGACGTGGTCATTGGAGAACGCGACCGCGAGCGGGTACAGGCAGAACTTCACCAGCGAGCAGATGAAACCGGTGATGAACAACACCTCCAGCGGCACCTGTTGCATGATCGCCAGCGGTAACGCGGCAACGGCCAGCACCAGGGCAAAACAGCGGATCAACAGCGCCCGATCGTAGCGGTCGGACAACCAGCCCAGCGGCCACTGCACCAGCAGGCCGGCAAAAATGCAGCTACCCATGAACAGACCCACCTGCTCCGTGGACAAACCTTGCTGCGAGGCATACAGCGGCGCCAGACCGTAGAACGAACCAATGATCAACCCCGCCCCCAGCACCGTACTCAAGGATTGCGGCACGCGTTTGATGAAGAACCGCGGTTCCATCGGCGCCGGGTGCAGGGCGGCCGGGTGAATCCGCCGGGTCAGGGCCACCGGCACCAGGCACAAGGCGAAGCACAGCGCGACCAGCATCAGCAGCTCAAGACCGAGCGCCGGGTGCATGACCAGAATCAATTGCCCCAGCACCAGCCCCAGGTAGGACGCGATCATGTAGCCGCTGAACACCGTGCCCCGCTGCGACGCTTCGGCCTGCTCGTTGAGCCAGCTTTCAATGACCATGTACTGGCACATCATGCCCAGGCCGACGATTACCCGCAGGAAGATCCAGGCTGGCAGGAAGTCCACCAGGCCATGACCCAGCACCGCCGCGCCGACGATCCCGGCGCACGCGGAATAGGCGCGGATATGCCCGACCCGGGCGATCAACCGGTGACCGATCTTGCCCCCCAGCACCAGGCCGAAATAGTTGGCCGCCATCAGCGCACCGACCCACAGGCTGTCGACGTGATCAGCCGCCAGGCGCAGACCCAGGTACGTGCTCAACAGACCGGAGCCGATCAACATCATCAGCGAGGCAAAATACAGCGCTCGAAAGGGTTTCCAGATTTGGCGCATCGGCGTTCCGAGCGGCTCCTTGCGGTGAGAAACGGGCTACCCGAAAAGATAGCCCGAAGACGAAGGTTCGTCAGGCCTGGGCAGCCAGAACACGGCGTTCCCAGGGGGTAATTTCATCAAAGAAGCTGGTCAGCTCCATGGTCTTCGAAGCGACGTAGCCTTCGATGAACTCCTTGCCGAACAGTTCCTTCGCCAATGGACTACGTTTCAGACGCTCGAGAGCGGCATGCAAGGTACACGGCAACGAAAGATTATCCGGCACGTCGAACTCGCCCTGGATCGCTTCGCTTGGCTCCAGCTGGTTCTCGATGCCGTGCAAACCCGCGGCGAGGCTCGCGGCAATCGCCAGGTACGGATTCGCATCCGCGCCCGGCAAGCGGTTCTCGACCCGACGAGCGATCGGTGAACTGGCCGGAATGCGCAAACCCGCCGCCCGGTTGTCATGGGACCAGCAGGCATTGTTCGGTGACGCGAACGGATGACACAAGCGCTGATACGAATTCACGTTCGGCGCAAACAATGCGGTGAAGTCCGCCATCGCGGCCTGCTGACCGCCGATGAAGTGACGGAAGGTCGCAGTCGGCTGACCGGCCTCGTCGCTGAACACGTTACGCCCGCTGTCGATCTCGACGATGCTCTGGTGGATGTGCATCGAACTGCCCGGCGTGTGCGCCAGCGGCTTGGCCATGCAGACCACGGTCAGGCCGTGCTTGAGCGCGACTTCTTTGAGCAGGTGCTTGAAGAGGAAGGTCTGGTCGGCGAGCAACAGCGGATCGCCATGCAGCAGATTGATCTCGAACTGGCTGACGCCCATCTCGTGCATGAACGTATCGCGCGGCAGGCCCAGCGCCGCCATGCAGGCATAGACTTCACTGAAGAACGGGCGCAAGCCGTTATTGGAACTGACGCTGAACGCCGAATGCCCTTCCTCGCGGCGGCCGTCGAGGCCCAGCGGCGGCTGGAACGGTTGCGTCGGATCGGTGTTAGGTGCGAAGACGAAGAACTCCAGCTCGGTCGCCACCACCGGCACCAGGCCGAGGGCGGTGTAACGGGCAATCACCGACTTGAGCTGGCCGCGGGTCGACAGGCGCGAGCTTTCACCGCTTAGCTCGTCGGCATCGCAAATGGCGAAGGCGCGTGGCTGGGCGCTCCAGGGTAACCGGTGGATCTGCGTGGAATCGGCCACCAGGGCCAGATCGCCGTCGTCGCTGCCGTAAAAACGCGCTGGCGGATATCCGCCCATGATGCATTGCAGCAGCACACCCCGCGCCATCTGCAAACGCCGCCCTTCGAGAAACCCCTCGGCCGTCATGACCTTGCCACGAGGCACACCGTTCAAATCCGGCGTTACACATTCAATCTCATCAATGCCCGTCAATCGCTGTGCGAGTGAACCCTGGCCACCGGTTGTCATGACGCAATCCTTGTTGTTGTGCGGGCCGCGAACGGCGACCGTACAAAATAGGCTCCGCCTGTTCGGAATATCAAGCACCGGAAAACAAAAAGAACGTCACGGCAGATAAAGGCTGAACACGCCGCCGCCCAATGGGCCGCCATTGCTGATTTCGGTGCGCCCGCCGATGCCGTTGCGCTGATGCAACGCGGCAATGCGCCCGGCGAAGTACAGGCCCAGGCCAGTGCTGCCGCTGCTATGGTTGATGCCCTGCACGTAATCGGCCTGACGCTCGATCATCTCGGCAGGATAACCGTCGCCGTCGTCATTGATCGTCAGCACCAGTTGCCCGGCCTCATCGCTGACGCTGATCAACACCGCGTGGCGGGCGTAACGGATGGCGTTGTTGATGCAGTTGCCCAGCACCGACGCGACCAGCTCCCGATCGAAGAAACCCAGCGGGCTCAACGGATCCACTTCATACGTCGCCATGATGCCGCGGCTGGCGAACACGTCCTGATGGCAGGCCAGTTGCGCTTCGATGAAGTCGTCCAGTTCGTGGTAGGCCGGTTGCAACGGCATCTGGTTGACGCCGAGTTTGTACAGCCCCAGCAACTGCACGAGCATGCCGTTGAGGTGAGCGAATTCGAACTCGATCACGCCCTGTTCAGGCGTGTGCCGAGCCGGGTCGGGCAAGCGCGCCAGCCATTGGCTGTGGGCCTGCATCAGCATGGCCAGTGAGTTCTTCATGTCGTGCACGGTGGAAGCAATCACCGTGGAGAAATCCAGTGTCGGGTTGTCGTGACTCATGCGCCGAACGCCTTGATTTTCAGTTTCTGGTAACGCGCATACCGCGCATCGGTGACGGGCATCAGGCCGACCATTTTCAGGCAGGCTTGGCACTCTTCCAGTTCCGCCGACGCCACGCTGGTGTCGGTGCCATGCAGCAGCGACTGCGCCATGTTCAGCGCGATGCTGATGTTCTTCGATTGCAACGCCAGGGCTTTGCGGAACACCGCCCGGGCTTCCATCAGGTTACCGGCCTTGTACTCGCGCACGCCCTGACGATTGAGTTCCGCCGCATCGTTGCCGGCGCTGAGGATAGCCGGGTCATCCGTCAACTTGGCAATGCCTTGCATCACCACCGGATCGTCGCCGTAGATTTCCGCGCAGCTTTTCAGCATCGAATTCCCCGCGTCAGCCTGACCGAGCATTTGCAACTGCTTGGCCACCAACAGCGCCGCTTCGGCACTCATGAACTGCTCCATGCCATCCAGGCGCAGCATCGCCTGCTCGGTGAGCTTTTCCGCGGTTTCGGCATCGTTGAGTAACAGGCTGGTGGCCTTCATCAGCCGCGCGCGAATCTGCAGGCCCGGGTCGGACGGGTTTTCCTTCGCCACCGCGCTCAGCGTGGTGTTGATCTCCAGCCGCGTGCGGGTATCCAGCCCCTTTTCACTGCCTTTGCTGATCAAGGCATGGGCCAGGCCAAGATTGCTTTCGGCGTCCTTGAAACGCGATTGCGCGCCCTGGCTGACTGCTTGTCGATAGGCTCTCGACGCGGTTTCGAAATCTTCGTTGGTCATCGCCAGCTTGCCCAGCAGCGCCTGCCGACGCACGGCCAGCGGCGACAAGCGAATCGCTTCTTCCAGCACCTGCTGCGCCGCCCTGGTATCACCTTCGGCGATCAGCACATCGGCCATGCCATCGTAGAGCGCTGGCATCATTGGAAACACTTTCAGGGCTTTTTCGTAGACGCCTTTGGCCTGGCTCACCTGGCCGCGCTTGAACAGCAACTTGCCCAACCCGGCAAACGCCCAAGGCAAAGGCCGATCGGCAATGATGCTGTCGTAAAGACGTTCCAGCGCCTCATTCTGATTCAAGTCGCGCAGGGCGTCGGCGCGATAACGCAGGCACAGCGGCGAATAACGGATGTCCTGTTTGCACAGCGCGATGCAGGCATTGAGCACTTCGACCGGCTTGCCGCGATCGAGGGCCTGCAGGATCGGCTTGAGCAAGGTCTTGCGTTGCTCCAGACGCTCCAGTCGCTGGGCCAGGCCCGAGCGGTTGAACGGTTTGGTCAAGTACGCGTCGGGCTCGTGCTCCAGAGCGCTGAGCACCATGGCCTGGCTGGTCTCGGCGGTGACCATGACGAATACCGCCTCATGGCTGATCAGCTTCTCGACCATCAGGTCTTCGAGCACCTGCTGGCCGTTCTTCTTGCCATCGCCCAGGTGGAAATCCTGCAGGATGAAATCGTAGGACTTCTGCGAGCACATGCGCAGCGCCTGCTCGCCGGTGTCAGCGGTGTCGACGTCCTTGACGCCCAGTTCGCGCAGCATGGAACGGACCGAACTGCGAAAATCAGAGAAATCATCGACGATCAGAAAACTCTTTTGGTGATACGACAGCATCGAAGATTTCCAGGCAATTTTAAGAAGAAGACCATGACTGTTCGGGTTATCGGCCAGCAGGACGATTCACTTGAGTTTCGCGGATTGGCCTGATCGCGTGCAGCCAATAAAGACAAGCATGTTGCTAAGAAACGTAGGGCGAGCACGCATGAAAAAGCCCCGTCGGACGGGACGTCCTGGCGGAGCTTTTTGACAGCCACGGGGCTGGAATTTGATGGTGTCCCAGGGCAGGTTCGAACTGCCAACCTTCCCCTTAGGAGGGGGATGCTCTATCCAATTGAGCTACTGAGACACGAATCGCTCCGCGAGAAAAACGCGGTGCGAAGGACGGCGTGCATGTTAACGGGCAGGCCTGCGTTTGTCATGTCGTCCGTCCGGCTTTTTAAGTGTAGGCAGGCGCCCTGCAACGGCGCGGGATTTGTTAACCGTGCAAATTGCATCACTGCAAAAAGCCACCCATGCAAATTGCACTACAGACATTTCCCACTGGTAGCCTAACTTGTTGTTTTTATAGACTTTAACAAGCGTTAGACTCTTGGCACGTCGGGTGCTTCAACTGTTCTCACGAACAACGGAGGCCCGCCTCATGAACAGCGTCCTTTTACTCTCGAATGTAATCGCTCTGGCGATTCTGCTGGGTTTTCATTTTGCCCCTGAGAGCGGCGCCGAGGCGGTTGCTCAACGCATGCCGCACTACCTGCAATTGCAGAAGACGCCGCAACTGGCGGTGCTGAGTGATCAGCGCGGCTTCGTCGGTCAGGAAGTAAGCCAGGAGAATGTCCTGCTGCCAGCGCAGTCTCCGGAACGCCTGGTATTTTGATCAACCCCTTCAGGAGCACAGCATGTCCAAATCAGCCGCAGGATTTTTCGTCCTTGCCTTACTGAGCGGCATTCTTCATTTGTCACTGGTCCAGGAGTCGGCTGTCACCCTGCCACTGATTGCCTGCGGCGTCTTCACTGCGCTGTTTGTACTGGCGCTGATTGCGGGCCGCAAGTTCAAGTTCGATCCAGTCCTGCGCTGACGCGTAGCAGATTCAACAGGTCGGCCACCGTGGTGAGGAGGTCGGCCGAGTTGTCGAGTCGATGTATGTGCCTGTCATCGTCAGCCGTGAACAGTTCATTTCGCCGCAATCGCGCCTCTATTTCCGCTAGGCTTTCACGCCCCCGCCGCAGCAATCGCTCGCGCAAAACTTCTTCCTTGACCGTCAAAAGAATCGGCAGCAACGTCGGATAGCGCGCCATTGCTTGGTCCAGGTGCCCACGAGAGCCGTTGACCAGCACGTCGCGACCATTGCCGAGCGATTGATCGATCGAGATCGGAATTCCGTAATCCAGGCCGTTGGCATTCCAGTACAGCGCGAAGTCACCCTCGTCTCTGCGGCGCGCGAACTCTTCCCGGGAAACGCCGATGGCATCCTCTCCCACCGATTCCGCCGAGCGGGTGATGATCCGTCGCACCACTTCGCAGCCCTGAGCCCGCAAAGGCTCGCGAGCCGCCTCGATGAGGCTGTCCTTGCCGGACCCGGAAGGGCCCATCAAGTAAATCAGTCTGCCATCCATCCTGAAATAGCCTCCCATGATGGGGTTGCCACTAGTAAATCGGCCAATTGCCACTATCCTGTATAACTATGGAATCGTGATCGAATCCGCATAGCATGCACCTTACAGGCGTCCACGGGCATCACCCTGTCGGGCGACAGGATGCGGCCAGTGGTTCGGACTTGGGCAATCTTTTGAAAACCAGTCCGCATTTCTGACAATTGGTGCTGGCATAACGCCGGTATCCAGTTCAATATTTGTCACAGAATTGACGCCAATGAACTGGCTATGTTGAGGCATGATGCGAGCCTCTATCAATTCAGGTTGAACATTTGGCCGGAGTCCTTGTCCTATCAGACATCCTGCGGCCAATCCCGAGAACCGCTCCCCTGAACTAACCGGTTAAATATATGCGCCCATTGAAACAGGCAATTTATTCCAGCCGTACGGCTGACAAGTTCGTCGTACGTCTGCCAGACGGAATGCGTGAACGCATTGCCGAGGTGGCTCGCAATCATCATCGCAGCATGAACTCTGAAATCATTGCGCGCCTTGAGCAGAGTCTTATTCAGGAAGGCGCACTGGGCGAAGAGTTGAGCATGCGCCTGGACAGCCCGGAGCTGTCACTGCACGAACGTGAACTGCTGCAGCGCTTCCGCCAACTTTCCCATCGCCAGCAGAACGCACTCGTTTCGCTGATTGCCCATGACGCCGAATTGGCCGCAGACGCTTCCTGATTCATCCGAATGCCCAAGCCAGCTTAATCGCTGGCTTTTTTTTGCCTGGATGCGGGCACAAAAAACCCGCCAATGGCGGGTTTATTGTCTCTGTAGGAGGCTCAGAGCAGGAAGATCGTCGCCAGCCCGAGGAAGATGAAGAAGCCGCCACTGTCGGTCATGGCCGTGATCATCACGCTGGCGCCCATTGCCGGATCGCGTCCGAGGCGCGCCAGGGTCATAGGGATCAACACGCCCATCAGGGCCGCCAGCAGCAGGTTGAGCGTCATGGCGGCGGTCATCACCACGCCAAGCGACCAACTGCCGTAAAGCATATAAGCGACCACCCCAATCACGCCGCCCCACACCAGGCCATTGATCAAACCTACCGCCAGCTCCTTGCGCATCAGGCGCGAGGTATTACCGGTGCTCACCTGATCCAGTGCCATGGCGCGCACGATCATGGTGATGGTCTGGTTACCCGAGTTGCCGCCGATGCCCGCCACGATCGGCATCAGTGCCGCCAGCGCCACCAGTTTCTCGATCGAGCCTTCGAACAAACCGATCACGCGAGAGGCAATGAACGCGGTGATCAGGTTTATGGCCAGCCAGGCCCAACGGTTGCGCAGGGACTTCCAGACTGACGCGAAAATGTCTTCTTCTTCCCGCAGACCCGCCATGTTGAGAACTTCGTTTTCGCTCTCTTCACGAATCAGGTCGACCATTTCATCGATGGTCAGACGGCCGATCAGCTTACCGTTCTTGTCGACCACAGGCGCAGAGATCAAGTCGTAACGTTCGAACGCCTGGGCGGCATCGTAGGCGTCTTCATCCGGATGAAAGCTCACCGGGTCGCTGGCCATGACCTCCGCGACCTGCTTTTCCGGGTCATTGACCAGCAGACGCTTGATCGGCAACACACCCTTGAGCACGCCGTCGTAATCGACCACGAACAGTTTGTCGGTGTGACCAGGTAGCTCCTTGAGTCGGCGCAGATAGCGCAAGACCACTTCGAGACTGACATCCTCGCGGATCGTCACCATCTCGAAGTCCATCAACGCACCGACCTGCTCCTCGTCATAGGACAACGCGGAGCGAACGCGCTCACGCTGTTGACCGTCGAGGGTTTCCATCAGTTCGTGGACAACGTCCCGTGGCAACTCGGAGGCCAGGTCGGCCAGTTCGTCGGCGTCCATGTCCTTGGCGGCAGCCAGGAGCTCGTGATCATCCATGTCGGCGATCAGGGTTTCCCGCACCGAGTCGGACACTTCGAGCAGGATGTCGCCGTCACGATCGGCCTTGACCAATTGCCAGAGCGTCAGACGGTCGTCCAGCGGCAGGGCTTCAAGGATGTAGGCGACGTCGGCGGAGTGCAGATCGTCGAGCTTGCGTTGCAGCTCGACCAGATTTTGCCGGTGAACCAGGTTCTCGACCCGATCGTGATGCGGGCCTTCCTGACGATGAGTCAGGTCTTCGACCACCCGCTGACGCTGCAACAGCTCGACGACTTGAGCGAGGCGGTCCTGCAGGCTTTCTTGCGTTTTCTTTACTTCAACTTCAGACATAGGCGAACTCCACTCCCAGCAGCGGGGCACGCCGGAAGGATCAATCAGTCAATTCATGATTGGAAAAACGGTTTACTGAGTTTCTACTGGGTAAGTCCATGGAGGTATTCCACAAGCCCCGGCGGGGCTGACGGGCGCAATGATACACCGCCCGACGGTTTTAAACGTTAAAAAATCTCGGCTGAAACAAGCGCTTGCGGGACAAACTTGAGCGCCGTCCTGATCCATGAAAATGCGACGACTCATTCTGAAAAGAAAACACAAAGGCACTAAAAAATGTAACGACTACCCTTGAGTCAGACCGTCATGGAGGACGTTTGATGCTATTGAATGGACATTGTTTTTTGCTGATCGCCTTACTCTGTGTGTCGCTCGATACACGCGCAGCGACTGTTCACCGCTGTGAGGCAGCCAATGGGCGCATTACGTTCACCACATTGAGCTGTGCGGCCGGGGACAGCCTTTCACTGCAGGAAGTGCGCACGTTCACGCCCGGCAGCGCCGTCGCCCTGATGCCAGAGGCTGACAATCGCACAGCATCAGGTATGAACGTCCCGAGGAGAGAGCCGGGAATCGTCGGCCAGGCCGAGGACAAATGCGGAAACCTGATCAACGCTCGCGAGCGCCGCGAGGCGATCATCAACCAGCGGGTTGTCCCGGGCATGAGTCAGCAGGATGTTGAAAGTGCACTTGGCAAGCCGGACAAGATTACGGTGCGTAACTCGGCCACAAGTTACCGCTACGACACCAAGCGAGGTCACAGCGCTCACGTCGAGTTCGATGAGAAAGGATGCACGAAGGGAAAAGCCAAATCCCGGACGGCAAAAAGCCCGCGTTAAACGCGGGCTTTTTGGTGTTTGGTGCACTCGACAGGATTCGAACCTGTGACCGCTCGGTTCGTAGCCGAGTACTCTATCCAGCTGAGCTACGAGTGCATGTGTGGTTTTATACCAGATCACAACTGGTTGAAGCCAAGCCTTTCACATTGCTGCAAATGACTCTTAAATGGTGCACTCGACAGGATTCGAACCTGTGACCGCTCGGTTCGTAGCCGAGTACTCTATCCAGCTGAGCTACGAGTGCATTTGTTGCCGCGCATTATAGGCCGTCGAATCTTTTTGTAAAGCGCTTTTTTCTAGTAATTTCAACAACTTACCGAAGAAGCCAGATCAAAACGTACTACGCAAATAATGGCGGAGAACGGGGGATTCGAACCCCCGACACCCTTTTGAGGTGTACTCCCTTAGCAGGGGAGCGCCTTCGGCCACTCGGCCAGCTCTCCGCAACACGGGGCGTATATTAACCAGCTTCTTCCCCGTTTGCAAACATAAAAAACGATAAAAATTAATGGCTTGGTTCTTCGTCCTTCTCTTTCTTTATACGCAGGTAAATTTCCTCACGGTGGACCGCAACCTCTTTCGGGGCGTTGACACCGATACGCACTTGATTTCCTTTAACGCCGAGCACGGTCACGGTGATTTCGCCATCACCAATAATCAGGCTTTCTGCGCACCGACGAGTCAGAATCAGCATACCTTTCTCCTCACGCATTTCATTTCAGGGACAACAGTCTGCAAAAAAAAGGCATTCGACCTACAACCTGAAAGGTCGCAGCCCTACATGCCTGAGTATTGACCAGCGCGGGCAAAAAAACAGTTTCCAGCCGCACTGCTCAAAAAAACAAAAGGGCGCGGTCAGACCGCGCCCTTCGGCTAACGCATCACTCGCCCTGTCGGGCCGGCGCGTCCAGTTCGAAAGCCGTGTGCAGCGCGCGCACAGCCAGTTCCAGGTACTTCTCTTCGATCACCACGGAAACCTTGATTTCCGAGGTCGAGATCATCTGGATGTTGATGCTTTCTTTCGCCAGGGATTCGAACATGCGGCTGGCCACGCCAGCGTGGGAGCGCATGCCGACACCGACGATCGACACCTTGGCGATCTTGATGTCGCCCACCACTTCACGGGCACCGATCTCGCGAGCGGTGTTTTCCAGCACGGTTTGCGCGGCCTGGAAGTCGTTGCGGTGCACGGTGAAAGTGAAGTCGGTGGTGTTATCGTGCGCAACGTTCTGCACGATCATGTCGACTTCGATGTTCGCGGCACTGATCGGCCCGAGAATCTTGAATGCAACGCCCGGGGTGTCTGGCACGCCACGGATGGTCAGCTTGGCTTCATCGCGATTGAAAGCGATGCCGGAAATGATCGGCTGTTCCATGGTTTCCTCTTCATCAATAGTAATGAGGGTGCCCGGACCCTCCTTGAAGCTGTGCAGTACGCGCAGCGGAACGTTGTATTTGCCGGCGAACTCGACCGCACGGATCTGCAACACCTTGGAACCGAGGCTGGCCATTTCCAGCATCTCTTCGAAGGTAATCTTGTCCAGGCGCTGAGCCACGGACACCACGCGCGGGTCGGTGGTGTAGACACCGTCGACGTCGGTGTAGATCTGGCATTCGTCAGCCTTCAAGGCTGCCGCCAGCGCCACGCCGGTGGTGTCGGAACCGCCACGACCGAGGGTAGTGATGTTGCCGTGCTCGTCGACACCCTGGAAACCGGCGACAACCACCACGCGTCCCGCCTTCAGGTCACCGCGAATCTTCTGGTCATCAATCTGCAAGATCCGCGCTTTATTGTGCGCGCTATCGGTGAGAATCCGCACCTGGTTGCCGGTGTAAGACACCGCCGGCACGCCGCGCTTGATCAACGCCATGGCCAGCAGTGCAATCGTCACCTGCTCGCCGGTGGAAACAATCACATCCAGCTCACGGGGAACCGGTTGGTCGTCGCCACTGATTTGCTTGGCCAGATCGATCAGACGGTTGGTTTCGCCGCTCATTGCAGACAGCACAACCACCAGGTCATCGCCGGCATCGCGGAATTTCTTAACCTTGTCGGCGACCTGCTCGATTCTCTCGACAGTGCCGACCGAGGTGCCTCCAAATTTCTGTACGATCAAAGCCATTTCAAAGCCGCCTCTGCCCATGAAGGGCGCCCAAATAATCACTCAAACAGCGTTCCGGCCCGCCACTAGACTGCGGGCCGGAAACGCTGCCTTATAAACCCTGCTCTACGAATGGAACGGTCAGGGCCAATGCGGCATCCAGTGCGCCAGCGTCGGTACCACCGCCCTGCGCCATGTCCGGACGACCGCCGCCCTTCCCGCCCACTGCCGCAGCGGCTTGCTTCATCAAATCACCGGCTTTGAGTTGGCCAGTCAGGTCTTTGGTTACGCCTGCAACCAGAACGACCTTTTCCTCATGGACACTGCCGAGCAGGATCACTGCGCGGCCGAGTTTGTTTTTCAGTTGATCGACCAGCGCCAGCAGTGCCTTGCCGTCCTGACCGTCCAGACGCACGGCCAGCACTTTCACGCCCTTGACGTCCAGGGCAGCGGCCGACAGATCGTCGCCCGCCGCGCTGGCAGCCTTGGCCTGCAGCTGCTCGAGTTGTTTCTCCAGCAGACGATTGCGCTCCAGCACAGCCGACAGCTTGTCGATCAGGTTGTCGCGGCTGCCCTTGACCAGGTTGGCCGCTTCCTTGAGTTGTTCTTCGGCCGCGTTCAAGTAAGCCAGTGCCGCGGCGCCGGTGACGGCCTCGATACGACGCACACCTGACGCGACACCGCCTTCGCTGATGATTTTCAGCAGGCCGATGTCGCCGGTACGGTTGGCGTGGATACCGCCGCACAGCTCGACGGAAAAATCGCCCATGCTCAGCACGCGCACGTTGTCGCCGTATTTCTCGCCAAACAGCGCCATGGCGCCTTTTTTCTTGGCGGTTTCGATGTCGGTTTCTTCGGTTTCAACCGCGGAGTTCTTGCGGATCTCGGCGTTGACGATGTCTTCCAGTGCCTTAAGTTGCTCAGGCTTGATGGCTTCGAAGTGGCTGAAGTCGAAGCGCAGGCGCTGACTGTCGACCAGCGAGCCTTTCTGCTGAACGTGCTCACCCAGCACTTTGCGCAACGCAGCGTGCAGCAAGTGAGTGGCCGAGTGGTTCAAAGCGGTGGCGTGACGTACTTCAGCTTCAACGTGAGTGTCCACCGGGGCGCCAATGGTCAGGCTGCCGGACGCCAGCACGCCGTGGTGCAGGAACGCGCCGCCGGTCTTGGTGGTATCGCGCACATCGAACCGACCGCCGCTGGCTTGCAGGTAACCGCAATCGCCAATCTGGCCGCCGGACTCGGCGTAAAACGGAGTCTGATCGAGAACGACCACGCCCTCTTGGCCTTCGCTCAAAACGTCGACCGCCTGGCCGTCTTTATAGAGGCCAATGACTTTCGCCGAACCGCTGGTGGCTTTGTAACCGGTGAATTCGGTGGCCACGTCAACCTTGACCAGGCTGTTGTAGTCCATGCCGAAGGAACTGGCGGAACGGGCGCGGACGCGTTGGGCTTCCATTTCGCGCTCGAAACCGGCTTCGTCGAGAGTCAGGTTGCGTTCGCGAGCGATGTCGCCGGTCAGGTCCATCGGGAAACCGTAGGTGTCGTAGAGTTTGAACACCACGTCGCCCGGCACCACGTCGCCTTTGAGTTCGGCCAGGTCCTGCTCGAGGATTTTCAGGCCCTGCTCCAGGGTCTTGGCGAACTGCTCTTCTTCGGCTTTCAGGACGCGCTCGATGTGCGCCTGCTGGGATTTCAACTCAGGGAACGCTTCGCCCATCTCGGCGACCAGGGCCGCGACGATCTGGTAGAAGAAGCTGCCCTTGGCGCCGAGCTTGTTGCCGTGACGGCAGGCGCGGCGGATGATCCGGCGCAGTACGTAACCGCGGCCTTCGTTGGACGGCAGCACGCCGTCGGCAATCAGGAAACCGCAGGAACGGATGTGGTCAGCCACGACTTTCAGGGAGGCCTGGTTGTCGTTGCTGCAACCGATGGCCTTGGCCGATGCGCTCAACAGGCTCTGGAACAGGTCGATTTCATAGTTCGAGTGCACGTGCTGCAGTACGGCGCTGATCCGCTCCAGGCCCATGCCGGTGTCGACCGACGGCGCTGGCAGCGGGTGCAACACGCCATCGGCGGTGCGGTTGAACTGCATGAACACGTTGTTCCAGATTTCGATGTAACGGTCGCCGTCTTCTTCCGGCGAGCCCGGCGGGCCGCCCCAGATGTCGGCGCCGTGATCGTAGAAAATCTCGGTGCAAGGACCGCACGGGCCGGTATCACCCATGGTCCAGAAATTGTCGGACGCGTACGGCGCGCCTTTGTTGTCGCCAATGCGCACCATGCGCTCGGCCGGAACTCCGATTTCCTTGGTCCAGATGTCGTACGCCTCGTCATCGCTGGCGTAGACGGTGACCCAGAGCTTTTCTTTTGGCAGGTTCAGCCATTTGTCGGAGGTCAGGAAGGTCCAGGCATAGGTGATCGCGTCGCGCTTGAAATAATCACCAAAGCTGAAGTTACCCAGCATTTCGAAGAACGTGTGGTGACGGGCGGTATAGCCGACGTTTTCCAGGTCGTTGTGCTTGCCGCCGGCGCGCACGCATTTCTGGCTGCTGACGGCGCGGGTGTACGCGCGCTTTTCCTGGCCCAGGAAGCAGTCCTTGAACTGGTTCATCCCCGCGTTAGTGAACAGCAGGGTTGGGTCGTTGCCCGGAATCAAAGAGCTGGAGGCTACACGGGTGTGGCCTTGCTCTTCGAAGAAGCGAAGGAAGGCTTCACGGATTTCTGCGCTTTTCATTAGGTTCTTCCACGGAGGCTGCGGCCAAAGGCCTGTGCGAAACGTCAACAGACGAAGCAACGGCAAAGGGCCGCATTATATCGGCCCTGCGCGCGGGGTACAGCGTGTTTATACGATAGAAACGGTCAATTGGACGGCTAACGCTGTCAGTTGCGCGAAAACTCGACGAATGTCGCGACGACTTGCTCGATTTGCGCGCGGCTGACGTCCATGTGCGTGACCATTCTCAGGCGGCCGGCGGCGCTGAGCTTGATCTCGCGCTCAGCGGCAAACGCCTTGAGTGCCTCGGCCCTGTCACCGATCTGCACGTAAACCATGTTGGTCTGTACTGGCTCGACGTCGTAGCCGGCCTGGCGAAGTCCGTTGGCCAGGAACTCGGCGTTGGCATGGTCGTCGGCCAGACGCTCGACGTTGTGATCCAGTGCATACAGCCCCGCCGCCGCGAGAATCCCGGCCTGACGCATGCCGCCGCCGACCATTTTGCGCAGGCGCCGCGCCTTGCCGATCAACGCCACAGAGCCGCACAACACCGAGCCCACTGGCGCACCCAGGCCTTTGGACAGGCACACCGACACCGAGTCGAAATGCTCGGCGATTTCGCGGGCATCCACGTCCAGCTTCACCGCCGCGTTGTACAACCGCGCGCCGTCCAGATGCAGAGCCAAGCCGTGTTCATGGGTGAAACGGCGCGCCCGGGCCAGGTACTCGAGCGGTAGCACCTTGCCTTGCATGGTGTTTTCCAGCGCCAGCAAACGGGTGCGGGCGAAATGGAAGTCGTCCGGCTTGATCGCCGCCGCCACCTGGGCCAGGTCCAGCGAACCATCGGCCTGCACTTCCAGCGGCTGTGGCTGGATCGAACCGAGCACCGCCGCCCCTCCACCTTCGTACTTATAGGTATGCGCCTGTTGGCCGACGATGTATTCCTCGCCGCGCTCGCAATGCGCCATCAACCCCAGCAGATTACTCATGGTGCCCGTCGGCACGAACAGCGCCGCGGCAAAGCCCAGGCGTTGCGCCAACTCGGCTTCCAGGCGATTGACCGTCGGGTCTTCGCCATAGACGTCGTCACCGGTGACCGCCTTGGCCATCGCGTCGAGCATCCCTTGGGTCGGTTGGGTGACGGTGTCGCTGCGAAGATCGATAACGCTCATGAATCTGGCCTCGGTAAGCAGGGGAAAATCCCTTTCAAGAGGGAATTACTGCGGTCATGGGTCTGAATAATCAACCCTTATCCCAGGAAAAATCGCGCTGTTCGAGTGAAAAAGTCGATAGCAATCATCAGAAAGGCGCGATGCGCTGCGCAGAAATATGTGTTAAAAACGCTGCGCCGCCAGACAATCTGCCGGCAAAACGTTCTCAGGGCGGGGTGCAACTCCCCACCGGCGGTAATTGCGCGCAATGCGCATAGCCCGCGAGCGCTTGGTGACGACGCGGCTTCGGCGGTGATCGGCGACAAGGTCAGCAGACCCGGTGTGATTCCGGGGCCGACGGTCATAGTCCGGATGAAGAGAGAACGGGATTGACGCCAAAGGGCTGTCCGCGGCATTAGTGCGAGCGTGCGTACCCTTAAATCCCCTTCGATTCATATGCCCTGTTTTTTAATTAAACAGGAGTCAGAACATGCAACCCACCGCAATCGATAGCAAAAGCAAAAACCATCAGGGCGAGCGCGTTGCGTTCATCCAGGCCTGCTGGCACAAGGAAATCGTCGACCAGAGCCGTAAAGGCTTCGTCGCGGAAATGATTGCCCAGGGTTATCAGGAATCGGACATCGATTTCTTTGAAGTCGGCGGCGCCTTTGAAATGCCCCTGCACGCCAAATTGCTGGCCAAGACCGGTCGTTACGCCGGCATCGTCGCGGCAGCCCTGGTGGTGGACGGCGGGATCTATCGTCACGAGTTCGTTGCCCAGTCGGTTGTCAGCGGCCTGATGCAGGTTCAGCTGGAAACCGAAGTGCCGGTCTTCTCTGTGTCGCTGACCCCGCACCACTTCCACGCTGGCGAAGAACATCAGAAGTTCTTCTTCGAGCACTTTGTGCACAAGGGCCAGGAAGCAGCGAAGACCTGTGCGGATACGTTGCACAAGATCCGCGCGCTGCGTCGCAGCGAGCCTCGGGCCGTGGCGGTCTGATTCTCTCCAGAATCTAACCGTGGGAGCGAGCCTGCTCGCGATTGCGGAGTATCAGCCGGCCCATAGGGGTCTGATACATCGTAATCGCGAGCAGGCTCGCTCCCACAGGGTCACAACCGCTTCAGGCGAGGTTTTCTTCGGTGGCCGGGACGATCAGGATGCCGGCGCGCAGGCCGTTCTTGACCTTCGGGTTGGGGAAGATGATGCGGGCGCCCTCTTCTTCGATGATCCACCGCGTCTGGGCGATGTCTTCGGCCAGCAGGTAACCCACTTCCAGTTCCGAAAAATTCTCGATGTCCGCCGGCAGGTTCAGGCGGAAGCTGTCGCTGTGCTTGATAATTTCCCGCGCCACGCTGAACAGCTGCAAACCGTCGAGCGACGCTTCGGCCAGCGGCGGTTCGTTGCCTTCGATGATCTGCTTGAGGCGGGTTTCCAGCAGGTCGACATTGACCCCGGCGTTCTGCCCGAACGGCCGCGCCTTGCCCAGTTCCAGCGTGAAAGACTCGGCACCCAGTTTGTCGTAGGTGTAGGAACTGAAGACGATGGACGGCTTGTTCTGCAGCAGCACCGCTTCCATGCCGGCGGCGCGCAGCCGCGCCAATTCCTGACGGGAGTGCTGGCGACCTTCCTTCCACGGGTACAAGGCGAACTGCTCGATCTTCGAGCCACGGATCGCCGTGTGCAGGTCGTAGTGCAGGCGTTCACGGTCCGGCAAGCTGAAGAAACTCGCCGCCAGGCGCTCCAGCTCACAGGCGCGCAGTGCCTCTGATCCGCTGCTTTGTTCATGCCGACCGTTAAACAGCCGGTTGACGTCCTGCTCGACGAAACGCTCGCCTTTGCGAATCGCTTCCGGGTTGCCGAACAGGAACAGAATACGGGCGCGCGGCTTCAGGTCGCCGCGGGCGATGTCATGCAGCAGGCGATCGAGCAACTCGATCGGCGCTGTTTCGTTGCCATGGATGCCGGCTGACAGCAGCAGGTCCAGGCCATTGTCGCGAGCTTCAGGTGGCCGGACTTCCAGCGCACCTTCGCTCAGCCAGCGCATCCGCACGCCTTCGACAGTCAGTTGAGTCTTCTCCGCCGGTTCGCGGCCGGCGAGGGTCAGTTCAAGCAGTTTGCCGAGGGCGAGCATAGAGCGGTTTCCTTAGTGGTCGTGATTGCAATCCGGGCCGTGAACGTGTTCTTCGTCACCGACATCTGCCGGTTCCATTTCCAGTTGCAGACTCACCAGATTAGTCGCCAATGGGCGCAGCAGCAGGTTGGCGTATTCCGCGTCACCCTCTTCGACGTCCACGCCGATCAGCAACTGGCCGCGGCCGTCGTGCTGGATCCACAGCTCTTTGCCTTGCCAAATGACCGCGACGCGGGTGCAGGAAGTTTCCAGTTGCGTGCCGTCGGTGTCTTCAAGGATCAGCTGCAGGGTATCGCTCATGTTTTCTACGCTCTCGACGTTCAATTGATCTGGAAAGGATAAACCGCGCCCAGTTTAAGGATTTGCGTCAGTTCATCCAGTGCCGTCCGGCACTCAAGCAACAATTGCGGGTCCGCCAGATCGTTTTCGGTCATGCGGTCGCGGTAGTGCTTGTCGACCCATTCGGTCAGCGTGCCGTACAACGGTGCGGTCATGATAACCCCTGGGTTGACGGCCGCCAGTTCGGTTTCATTCAGCGCCACGCGCAAACGCAGGCATGCCGGGCCACCACCGTTCTGCATGCTTTGCTTGAGGTCGAAGACCTTGACTTCACGGATCAGGCCGCCAGAACTGGTCAGGCCTTGCAGGTATTGCCAGACGCGCTCGTTGCCACGGCATTCTTCCGGCACGATCAACAGCATCGAACCGTCAGGACGCGACAGCAGCTGGCTGTTGAACAGGTAGGAACGCACGGCGTCTTCCACGGTGACCGCGGAACGCGGAACGCAGATCGACTGAAATTTCCCACCGACCCTGGCGAGTTTGCCTTGCAGCTCGGCGAGCATCTGCTCGGTGTCGAGGAACGCGTCCTCGTGATAGAACAGCACTTCGCCGTTACCCACCGCGATCACGTCGTTGTGGAACACGCCCTGATCGATCACCGAAGGGTTCTGCTGGGCGTACACCACGCCGTCATCGCTCAGGCCGTGCAGACGGGCGACCGCTTGCGAGGCTTCGAGGGTCTGGCGCGCCGGGTACTTCTGCGGTGCCGGGTAGCGGGTATCGAACGCACTGCGACCGAACACAAAGAACTCGACGCCGGCCTCGCCGTATTCACGGCAGAAACGCGTGTGGTTGGCCGCGCCTTCGTCACCGAACTGCGCCACCGCCGGCAATGCCGCATGGTGAGCAAAATGTTTCTGATCAGCGAACATCGCGCCCAGCACACGGCTGGTGGTCGGGTGTTCGATGCTGCGGTGGTATTTGCAGTTGAGGTTGGCAGCGGTGAAGTGCACGCGACCGTCGGCGGTGTCAGCGCTCGGGCTGACCGTGGCGGCGTTGGCCACCCACATGCTGGACGCCGAGCAGCTGGCAACCAGCAGCGGCATCGCCTCTTTCGCGGCGCGTTCGATCACTTGCGCGTCGGTACCGCTGAAGCCCAGGCGGCGCAACGCGGCGACGTCAGGGCGCTCTTGTGGGGCGAGAACGCCTTGCTGAAAGCCCATTTCCATCAGCGCTTTCATTTTCGCCAGGCCTTGCAGCGCGGCTTCCTTCGGGTTCGACGACTGCTGGCTGTTGCTCTGCGACGCGACGTTGCCGTAGGACAAACCGCCGTAGTTATGGGTCGGCCCCACTAGACCGTCAAAATTGACTTCATAGGATTTCATCAGCGAGGCTCCACGAGAATCTGTTGTTATAGGCTTCAGTAACTAATCTTTAAGACCGAGGCGCGGTCATCGCCAGCAGGCTGGCTCCCACAGGTGTGAGACGCCACCGAACCTGTGGGAGCCAGCCTGCTGGCGATGGGCATCACGCCATCTTCACGCCAGGCGTCAAAGCGGCTGGCAACACCAGGCTCGGCGTTTCCAGCGACGCCACCGGGTACGCGCAGTAATCCGCCGCGTAGTAGGCACTGGCGCGGTGGTTGCCCGAGGCGCCGACACCGCCGAAGGGCGCGCTGCTCGCGGCGCCGGTCAGCTGTTTGTTCCAGTTGACGATACCGGCGCGGCTTTCAAGCCAGAACTGCTGGTAACGCGCTTCGGAATCCGACAACAACCCCGCCGCCAGGCCATATTCGGTGTCATTCGCTTCAGCAATCGCCGCTTCAAAATCAGCGTAGCGGATCACTTGGAGCAGCGGGCCGAACAACTCTTCGTCCGGGCGATCGGCTACCGCCGTCACGTCCAGAATGCCCGGGGTCAGCAACGCTGCCTGAGCCTGCGGCTGGGTCATTTCCAGCAGCGCCACTGCGCCGTTGGCCAGCAGATGTTCCTGGGCGTCCATCAGGGCTTTCGCCGCGCCGAGGGAAATCACCGAGCCCATGAACGGCGCCGGTTGCTGATCGAACGCACCGACGTCAATCGTCGAGCTGACCGCCACCAGTCGCGCCAGCAGCGTGTCGCCCCAGGCACCTTGCGGCACCAGCAAGCGGCGCGCACAGGTGCAGCGTTGACCGGCGGAAATGAACGCTGACTGGATGATGGTGTAGACCGCAGCATCCACATCAGCCACTTCATCGACCACCAACGGGTTGTTACCCCCCATCTCCAGCGCCAGGATCTTGTCCGGACGACCGGCAAACTGCTGGTGCAAATGATTGCCAGTGCGGCTCGAACCGGTGAAGAACAAACCGTCGATGCCCGGGTTCGCGGCCAGGGCGATTCCGGTTTCGCGCGCACCTTGCAGCAGGTTCAACACGCCGGCAGGCAGGCCGGCTTCGATCCAGCACTTGACCGTCAGCTCGGCGACTTTCGGCGTCAGTTCGCTTGGCTTGAACAACACGCTGTTACCGGCCAGCAGCGCCGGAACGATGTGACCGTTCGGCAAGTGGCCGGGGAAGTTGTAAGGCCCGAACACCGCGACCACACCATGCGGCTTGTGGCGCAACACGGCGGTGGCGTCGCCCAGCGGGCCGCTCTTCTCGCCGGTGCGTTCGCGGTAGCTCTGCACCGAAATCGCGATCTTGTTGACCATGCTGGTCACTTCGGTCGCCGATTCCCACAGCGGTTTGCCGGTTTCCTCACCGATGCAACGCGCCAGTTCGTCAGCGTGGTTTTTCAGCGCCGCGGCAAATGCCTCCAGCACGCTGATGCGCTCGTCCAGGGTGCGACGGGCCCAGCCCGGAAACGCCTGACGCGCGGCTTGCACGGCGGATTCAACCTGGGCGGCGGTGGCGCCCTCGCCGGCCCACAGCACTTGCTGGGTCACCGGGTTCAGCGACTGAAAGGCGTCGCCCTGGCCGGCCAGCCATTCACCTGCGATGTATAGCGAATTCATTATTTCGACTCCCGAGCAGCGGACAACGGAACGGCGCGCACCTGATCACCGGCGTTGAGTTGAAGACGTTTGGCGGTCAGCGGGTCGACCACCAGCGTACCGGCGGCGAAGCGTGCGGGGGCGGCGGTGATCCGGCAGTCTTCGCGCTTGCGGTTGTGAATCAGGAACGGCGTGGCGTCGTCACCCGGCGTGCCCACCGCCAGCACCAGCGCCTGGCTGTCGCGCACCGCGCGGATCTTGCCGGTTTCGCATTCAACGGCCGGGCCGGCGTCGAAGATGTCGACGTAGCCCTGATAGCTGAAGCCTTCGCTCTTGAGCATCGACAGCGCCGGCTCGGTGTCCGGGTGCACCTGGCCGATCACGTTGCGTGCATCCGGCGACAGGAAGCAGGTGTACAGCGGGAATTTAGGCATCAGTTCGGCGATGAACGCCTTGTTGCCCACGCCGGTCAGGTAATCGGCCTGGCTGAATTCCATCTTGAAGAAGTGCCGACCGAGGCTTTCCCAGAACGGCGAACGCCCGGCGTCGTCGGACACGCCGCGCATCTCGGCAATGATCTTGTTGCCGAACAGCTGCGGGAATTCGGCGATGAAGAGCATCCGCGCCTTGGCCAGCATGCGGCCGTTGAGGCCGCTGCGGTAATCGGCGTGGAGAAACAGCGAGCACAGCTCGGAGTTGCCGGTCAGGTCGTTGGCCAGGAACAGCGTCGGGATTTCGCGATAGATGTTCAGCTCTTGCGAAGCGCTGACGGTCAGGCCGACGCGGAAGTTGTACCACGGCTCGCGCAGGCCGACGGCGCCGGCGATGGCGGAAATGCCGACGACACGGCCGTCATCGTCTTCGAGCACGAACAGGTAGTCCGCGTCGCCGCGCCCGGCTTCGCCGCGAAAGGTCTTCTCGGCCCAGCCGACCCGATGGGCCAGACGTTCTTCGTTGGCCGGCAAGGTGGTCAGGCCGGTGCCGGTGCTGCGGGCCAGGTCGATCAGAGCGGGTAAATCGCTGCTGCGTACGGGACGAACGATCATGCTATCTCCTCAAACGGGCCGCCAACGCCACCCGCGAAACAACTTTCCAGGATACTTTCCAGACAGGCCTTAAACCGCCACCAGGCGCACGCTGGCACCCTCACCGACGCCCAGGGCTTCGGCCGCTTGCAGATCCAGGGTCACGGGTTTGCCCGGCGCGTAATCGAGTTCGAGCAACACGGCGCGGTAATCCTGCAACTGGGCGTTGGCCACCAGGTATTGACGGCCGATGCCTTTGGCCGGCTCGCCGATTTTCACTGGCACCACGCGGCTCTGGGCGATCGAACGGATCCCCGAGACACGGGCGTGCAAGGTCGGGCCACCATCGAAAATGTCGATGTAGTGATCGGTCTCGAAGCCTTCGCGCATCAGGATGTCGAAGGTGATCTGCGCCCGTGGATGCACCTGGCCCATGGCTTCCTGCGCGGAGTCCGGCAGCAGCGGCACATAGATCGGGTAGTGCGGCATCAGTTCGGCGAGGAACGTGCGGCTCTTCAGGCCGCACAGGCGCTCGGCTTCAGCGTAGTTGAGGTCGAAGAAGTTGCGCCCGATGGCGTCCCAGAACGGCGAGTCGCCGTTTTCGTCGCTGTAACCGACGATCTCGGTCACCACGGAATCGGCAAAACGCTCCGGGTGGCTGGCGACGAACAGCAAGCGGCCCCGGGAATTGAGTTCCGCCCACGGCGAACCGACCAGCTCGCGCTGCACGTAGAAACTGGTCAGCAGGCTGTTGCCGGTCAGGTCGTGGCACTGCGAGAGCACGTGAATCTTGTTATGAATCTTCAGCTCGCGGGAGGCGTGCACGAAGGTTTCATTGCGAAAGCTGTAGAACGGCTCGGAATAACCGGCCGAGGCAACAATGGCCGAGCAGCCGGCGAGTTTGCCGGTGGTGCTGTCTTCGAGGACGAAGAAGTAGCTTTCTTCACCGTTGAAGCTGACTTCGGCGGCAAACGACGCTTCGCTTGCGGCGATCTTGTCGCTCAGGCGTTCAACGTCATCCGGCAAGGAAGTGACACCAATCGGGCTGTCCGCAGCCAGACGCTGTACCTCGCCCAGATCAGCCATTTGCGCGGGGCGCATCACCAGCATGGTGTCACTCCTTTCTCGAAAAACTCTTGGGGAAAAATAGTCCAGACCCGGCACTGCAACATTGTGGGAGCGGGCTTGCTCGCGAAAGCGGTGTATCAGCCACCCACGATGCTGACTGATACACCGCTATCGCGAGCAAGCCCGCTCCCACATTTAAACCGGTCTGGCATACAAATTGGGATCGACGCCTGAATCGTCAGGCGTCGAAAGGTCTATCAGGCTTGCGTCAGTTTCGCCGCGGCGCGTTCGAAGCGGTCCAGGCCTTCGTCGATGTCAGCGTCTTCCACCACCAGGCTCGGGGCGAAACGCACCACGTCCGGGCCGGCTTGCAGGACCATCAGGCCTTCACGCTCGGCGGCGTTGAAGATGTCCTTGGCCTTGCCTTTCCAGGCATCGCTCAGCACGCAACCGATCAACAGGCCCATGCCACGCACCTTGGTGAACAGGCCGTATTTCTCGCCGATCTGTTCCAGGCGCGCCTTGAACTTGTCGTGCTTGGCGTTGACGCCCGCCAGGACTTCCGGGGTGTTGATCACGTCGATCACCGCCTCGGCAACGGCGCACGCCAGCGGGTTGCCGCCGTAAGTGGTGCCGTGGGTGCCGACGACCAGGTGTTTGGCCAGGTCTTCGGTGGTCAGCATCGCCGCGATCGGGAAACCGCCGCCCAGGCTCTTGGCGCTGGTCAGGATGTCCGGGGTCACGCCGTAGTGCTGATAGGCGAACAGCTTGCCGCTGCGGCCCATGCCGGTTTGCACTTCGTCGAAAATCAGCAGCGCGTTGTGCGCGGTGCAGAGTTCGCGGGCGCCTTGCAGGTATTCAAGTTCAGCCGGGATCACCCCGCTTTCGCCCTGGATCGGCTCCAGCACCACGGCACAGGTCTTGTCGGAAATGGCGGCTTTCAGCGCGGCCAGATCGTTGTACGGCACGTGGGTGATGCCGGTGATCTTCGGACCGAAGCCGTCGGAGTACTTCGACTGGCCACCGACGTTCACGGTGAACAGGGTGCGGCCGTGGAAGCTGTTGAGCGCGGCGATGATTTCGTACTTCTCGCTGCCGAACCGGTCGAAACCGACCCGACGGGCCAGCTTGAACGCGGCCTCGTTGGCTTCGGCGCCGGAGTTGCAGAAGAACGCACGCTCGGCAAAGGTCGCGTCGATCAGCTTATGCGCCAGGCGCAGGGCCGGCTCATTGGTGAATACGTTGGACACGTGCCACAGCTTGTTCGCCTGTTCGGTCAAGGCACCGACCAGCGCCGGGTGCGCATGACCCAATACGTTAACGGCAATCCCGCCGGCGAAGTCGATCAGCTCGCGGCCAGACTGGTCCCACACGCGGGAACCGGCGCCACGCACAGGAATGAAGGCGGCGGGCGCATAGTTGGGAACCATTACCTGGTCGAAATCGGCGCGTTCTACCGCAGCGTGCTCAACGGACATCGGAGTCTCCTGAAGAGGAACACTCGCCTGAAACTGGCGAGCGATGGGGGGATTGTAAGGACAGTTCTCAGCCCGGCCTTGCCGCCAAGCGACAACTTCTTATAGCGCAAACCCCGGTTTCAGCCGGGTTTACGGCAATGCGACATATAGCGTCGCAAAGGCGCAGTTTAAACTGCGGGCGGGGTTAGAGGCAGGGTTGCCGGGATTTGATTTCAGCCCTACCCGCATCCGATAACTATGTACCGCCTGAGGGACGCCGATCCTTGATTTCCTTTTGCAATCTTTAACTGCTCAAGGAAAAGCACGATGCAGGTGCCCCAAGATTCGTCGGCCACGGTGACCGCGGCGCAATTTGAACATCCCGACAGCCATTATCAGCACCTCAAGAACGCCCTGCCCGACTGGGTCGGCCAGGCCACGCTCGCCCGCCGGAAGGCGTTGAAAGCCGCGCAGCCACGGCTCACCGCTGCGCTGAAGTCAGCTTCGAGCGCACAGCATCAGGCACTCAAGACACTGACGGCCGATCACTGGACCGCACAAAATGCCGTCGACCAACGCCTGGCCCACCTGCAAGACGCCAGTGCCTTCGCCGAGCCGTTGCTCAAGGAGGCGTTGAAAAAACGCTTCGATCTGGACCTGGACGTCAGAACGACGTTCCTGCGTCTGTACATCCCCGTGACGGTGCCCGGTTTTCCGATCAACACCGGCACGCGGGAATGGACGGTGTCGATGCTGGACGCGGCGCTGCACAACTTCGAAGCCAGGGAAGCCGAGGACGATGCCTATGAAACGCATTCGACCTTCATCACCGCGCCGTCCGCGACAGGGCAATTCGACACGTTGCCCCAGATCAAGGAAAAACTGAGCATCCCGGCATTTATCAAGCTGTGCCGGTCGCTCGACATTGGCGCGCAGTATCAAGCCGCTCTCAAGGAAGCGCTGGGTTTTTCCGAACCGGTGGGCGCCGCCGTGTTGCGCCTGAAAATAGACGCGAGCCAGCAAGCCGCCCTCAAGGCCGCGCTGCAATGGGCGCGGATGAACGGCGATGTCAGCGAGCAATACGCGCGCCTGATCGGCGGGCTGGCCGATGGCCTGCAAGGCATGCGCATCGATGGGCAAGCCTTGTTGTGTCATGACCTGACGCTGATGTCCGCCCGACTCACCGGCATTGTGGTGTTCGCGCCGGACCTCGAACAGGCGCGGAAAGCGGTGCGCGTGGTGGCGTACCTCCCGGACGACCCCGAGCACCCGCTCAAGGAATACGCCTCCACGGCGGAGATGGCGGTGGAACTGATCCGCCAGCTGCGCTCCCCCGATTACCAACCCTTCTTCAGCCGCTTCGTCGACCACGAACACCGCGGTGTGTTCTTCGCCACCCTGAACAGCCGCCTGAGCAAACTGGAATGGCACGAACCGGTTCAGGGCAGCGCCCTGCCCGCCTGGCGGGAAACCCCCATCGACAACCCGAACCTGCAGTTTGCGATCACACCGATCGGCGGCAACCTGTGGCTGCATCTCTACCAAGGGAAACTGAACAAGATCCTCAACGACGCACAAACCCTCGCCGTCGAAACCGCCCGCGCCGACCAGAAAGCGCGCTGGGCGCTGTGGGATTCATTCGTCGACATCGCCTCGGCGATCCTCCAGGCCGCCGCGCTGGTCGTGGCGCCGTTTGTGCCGGTGCTGGGCGAATTGATGATGGGCTACATGGCGTATCAACTGCTCGATGAAACCTTTGAGGGCGTGATCGAATGGGCCGAGGGGCAGTCCACCGAAGCGTTCGAGCACCTGATGGGCGCCGTGGAATCGCTGGTGCAGTTGGGCGTTTTTGCTGCAGGCGCGGCGATCGGTGCCGGCGAATACCGCAAGGTGCTGCCCAAAGAAGTCGTCGCGTTCATTGACCGCTTCAAACCGGTCAAGCTCGCCAATGGTCAGACCCGTTACTGGAAACCGGACCTCAGCACCTATGAAACGTCGCCGCCAGCCGCCGATAGCAAAGCCAATGAACTGGGCCTGCGTCCGCATCAAGGCAAGCACCTGCTGGCCCTCGATCAGGTGCATTACGCCGTGAGCGAAAGTCCGATCAAGGGCCAGTACCAGATTGAACACCCGATCCGGCCCGACGCCTACCAACCGCAACTGCGCCACAACGGCGACGGCGCCTGGCACACCGAACTCGAGGAACCGCTGGAATGGGACAGTGCCACGGCGCTGCGGCGCATTGGTCATGGCGTCGAAGGGTTTTCCGACGCGCAACGCGAGCAGATCCTCCAGGTCAGCGGCGTGCCCGAGAACGCGCTGCGCAAGATGCACGTCAATCAGGAACCGTTGCCGCCGCTGCTGGCCGACAGCATCAAGCGCTTTCGGATCGATCAGGACCTCGGACACTTCATCGAGCAACTGGACAGCGACCTGCCCGATCAGTACCTGCACGCCGACCCGGTCAGCCAACTGCAACTGCTCACCGAGCATCACCGCTGGCCCTCGAGCAAACGCCTGCGCTTTATCGATGAACACGGGGACATCGTCTGGACCTCATCGACCGACGACACCCTGCCCGTGACCGTCCTGCGCCAGGACCGTCTGACGGACGGCGATCTGCTCAAGACCCTGCTGCAATCCCTCGACGAAAGCGCAGCCCAGGCGCTGCTGGGTGAACCGTTCGGCAGCCCGACGCCACCGCTCGACGTACGCGCCCGCACCCTCAGAAAACAATTGGCGCACCTCGCCAGAGCGCACCGATCCGCCCTGTTCGAATCCCGCTACACCACGCTTGAGCAAAACAACGATCCGCTGTTCCGCCAGATCGCGCTGCACGATCCGCGACTGCCCATCAGCGTCACGCGGGAATTGCTCGACACCGCCACCGGCGAAGAACTGATACAGATCCGCGCAGGCCAACTGCCCGCGCGCCAACAAGGCTTGATCGACCTGGCCAACCAGGAAGTGCGCGTCACCCGCGCCTTCGAAGGCCTGGCGCTGGACTCGGTGAACAATCCGGACACCGACACGCTCGCCCTGCACAGCCTGCAACAACTTACCGGCTGGACCGGCGACGTGCGCATCGACGTACGCGATCGCAGCGTCGACGGGCCGCTGCTGGACAGCACCGGCCAGCCACAGGCTTCCGTGCAGAAAGTCCTGGTGCGCCAGGCCGACGGTCGCTATCAAGCCTTTGATGATCGCGGCCAGGCGCTGCATTCGGTCAGCGATTTTTACGCCAGCGTCCTGTACGCGCTGCCGGACACCGAGCGCCAGGCGCTGGACCTTCACATCGGCCAGGCAGACCAGCTGAAAGCGTCGATCCGCCGACATCCCTTGGATCGAAACGCACTGCGCGTGACGATTGCCCATCCGCCGATTCAGGCCCCGGTCACCGACACCCTGCGCCTGGTGCGCGCTCAGGGGTATCGACGCCTGTTGCGCACGGTCAACGCCGCCAACGAACAGCCGCTCACGCTGCAACAGCGGATTCAGCAGCTGTACCCAACCTACTCGCCGGAGGACATCGAGACGCTGTTGGCGGTCCTGCGGGACCACCCCGACGGCCCGCGAACCGTGTTGTCGCGGCTGCGCAACGAATTTACCCGACAGGCCGAAGACCTGACCCGCTGGGTCTACGACGTGCCAACCGTAGACCGCAACGGTCGCACGCTGACGGACGCCGAATTCCAGGCCGCGCGCCAGACCCGCCGGTTGTTCAAGCGACTCCTGCTGCAATGCTGGCGCCGGGAAACCTACGGCCCGATTGGCTACACGCTGCACGTACCGGGCTCGATCCTCGGCGACTTGCCGCCCTTGAGCGCCGACTTCAGCCATGTCGACCTGCTACAGATCAATGGCAGCGCCGGCACCCGTGGCCTGAATGATTTCCTGCAGCACCTGTCCGGCTTGCAGCACCTGGAGATTCAAGACTTCGCGCTGCCAGACCTGCCCTCGGCCATCGCCTCGATGCCGAATCTTCGGCAATTGGTGGTGCGTAACAGTGGCATCACCCTTTCACTGGCCGACCAGCAGTTGCTGCCTTCGTTAAAAACGCTGTCGGTGCTGGACCTGCAGGACAACCCGCTGACGCTCACCCCGGATCTGCACGACATGCCCGCGTTGCGCGACGTCAACCTGGCCAATACCGGGATTTCCATGGTCCCCGCCAACCTGCTGGATCACCCGCAGCTGATCATCGGCAACTTCGCCGGCAACCGCCTCACCGAATTGCCGGAACCGCTCTATACCCTCAACGCCGACCTCAGCAACGGCTTCAATTTTGCCAACAATCCACTGTCCGCCGCAGCGCGCGAGCGGATCAAGGCGCACTACCTGCGCACCGGCAAACATTTCGGGGTGGTGGCCGAGCAAGCGGATACCGACCGCGTGCGCGCGCTGTTTGTGCAGCACAACGTGCGTCAGGCGACCGATTTGCTCTATCGCCTGCCGGGTACGCTGGCCGACGGCCGCGCGCAACTCACGCGGTGGGAGACCGAGCTGACCCGTTTGCTCGAGGACCTGGGGCGCTGGCAACATGAAGTTGCGGATCGCCATCCCGCGACGGGCCGGTTGCTCAATATCAACGAAACGTTCAACGAACATGTCGCCAGGGAAACCTTCGCCCGGCAGGTGGAGCAGTTCTGGCGCACTCGAATCAGCAAACATCCGGACCGCTTCAGGGCGGACCTGACATTCATCGGCGAGCTGCCGGTGCTCACCGCGGATTTCAGCCATGTTCCCGGCCTGATCCTGACCGGCAATGCCCACGTCAGCGGCGTCGTCCCGTTCCTGCAACGCTTCACCGGCCTGCGCAGCCTGACGCTCAGCCAATTCGCCCTCGATCAGGTGCCCCAGGCGATCACCCACATGCCGTTACTCGACACACTGCTGCTGGATCATTGTGGCGTGGTGCTCACGCCCGAGGGGCAAGCGGCGCTGGCTTCGCGGCCGAATCTCAAGTCCCTGGAACTGACCCACAATCCATTGGGCACGGCACCCGACCTCGCGTCGCTGCCCGAGCTGACCTACCTCGACCTGTCCTACAACGCACTGACCGCGGTGCCCGCCGGGCTGGCCGAGCACCCGAACCTGAGGACGACCGTGCTCGAAAGCAACCGGATTACTGAGCTGCCCGAGGCGCTGTTCAGCCTGCCCGCCGAGCGCATCGATGGTCTGGACTTTGCCGACAACCCCTTCTCCGCCGAAACCCGCGAGCGCATCAAAACCTGCTTCCAGGCCACCGGCCAAGACTTCGGCGTGCACGCGGACCCAGCGGACATCGCGCTGATCATGGAACTGTTTTCAACCCTCGACGAGCAGGACTCGAGCGATGTGATCTACAGCTTGCCCGGCACCCTGGAGGCAGGCCGCGCGCAAGTCAACCGGTGGCAAGCGGAACTCACCCAATTGACTGACCAGCTTAAAGACTGGACCCGTGCCACGCCCAGCCACCACCCTGTCACCGGTCAACCCCTCACCATCGAGCAGATCCACACCGATTTCCTCGCCAGGAACGAGTTCGCCCAGCGACTGCAACAGTACTGGCGTGATCGGCCCGACCCTGTGCAGAAACGCGAAGACAACTTCAACCTGGAGCTGATCTTCGTCGGGGACCTGCCCCGGCTGACGGCTGACTTCAGCCATGTGTCGACCCTGACCCTCAACGGCAACCCCGCGATTACAGGCACCGAGGCCTTTCTCGAGCTGTTCCCGAACCTGCACACCCTCGACTTGCAGAACTTCGCCCTGGAGCGAATGCCCCAGGCCCTGACGCAAATGCCCGAGCTGCGGGAGCTGATCATCAACCGCTGCCAGCTGCCGATGACCAGCGAAAGCCAGGCTGTTCTGTCGTCACTCGATGGCCTGGAAGCGCTGGACCTGAGTGAAAACCCGCTGGCCGTCGCGCCCGATCTGACGCGCATGCCGCTGCTCAACGAACTGCGCCTGTCCAACACCGGGATTACCCGGCTGCCCAACGGTTTCAGCGACCTCGACAACCTGCGAATCGCCTCGCTGCACGGCAACCGGATCAGCGAACTGCCCGAAGAGCTGTTCTCGGTCAGCCCCGAGGTCGCCGATGGCATCAACCTCAGCAACAACCCGATATCGGCCGCCAGTCGCGAACGGATCAAGACCTGGTACGCCAGCACCGGCATCGATTTTGTTGTGCTGGTCGAAAAAGCCGATATCGATCGGGCGCAAGCGCTGTTCCCGAGCCTGGACCGCGAAGACGCCAGTCACATGGTGTACAAGCTGCCGGGGACACTGGCGGACGGTCGGGCGCAGTTGACCCGCTGGGAGCTTGAAATCGCCCAAATGACCCGCGACCTGAAACGCTGGGCCGGCGACATTCCGGCGCAACACCCGACGATGGGGCATGCACTGACGGGCACTGAACGCTTCGGCGAAAGCGCCGATCGAAAACTGTTCGCGAAAAAGCTCGAGCAACTCTGGCGCCACCGGCCGCCAGAAGCACCGGAGCTGCGGGAAAACACCTTCATTGCGCATCCGGCGTTTATTGGCGACATGCCGTCACTGAGCACCGATTTCAGCCATGTCACGATGTTGTCCCTGACCGGCCACGCGGCGTTGAGCGTCAATGCGCGGTTCCTGGAGTGCTTCAGTGGCCTGCAACACCTGGAACTGCGTAATTTCAACCTGGGGCGGATTCCCCCGTCGGTCACCGGCATGCACTCACTTGAGTTTCTGGTGCTGAGCCGCTGTCGCGTGGCGCTGGGCTCGGAGGGGCAAGCCGCGCTGGCCTCGCTGTCGCGCTTGAAGATGCTCGACCTGTTCGACAATCCGCTGGGCAGCGTCCCCGACGTCACGCCGTTGCAAGCGCTGACGTTCATCGACCTCTCCAATACCGGCATCGACCGCGTGCCCACCGGCGTGGCAAATCCTGCGCAATTGCGCACCGTTCTGCTGCGGGATAACCGCATCAGCGAGCTGCCCGAGGCGCTCTATCAATTGTCCGCAGAGGCGGCCGACGGCTTTGATTTCTCCAACAACCCGCTGTCCGCAGCGACGCTTGATCGCCTGAAAACCTATCAGCGACAAACCGGCAGCGATTTCGGCGCCTGGGCCGACCCGGCCGACATCGAACACGTCATCGCGCTGTATCCGCAGATGACGACCAGCGAAGCCAGCCACTTCATCTTTGGCCTGCCCGGCACGATAGTGGACGGACGCGCCGAACTGGCACGCCTCGCCGCTGAATTCGAGCGCACCGGGACCCGGCCCGACAGCCGCGCCGCGCGGGGTGATACCGCCATGGAACACTGATCCACCGTTCATCGCACCGGGTCCCTGTGGCCCGGTGCGATGACCCGGCCCGCCATAACTATGTACCGCACCCGCCAGTACACCGTCTGTTTTCCTTGGGGTTCAATCAACCGCTAAGGACTGGCGCCATGAATCAACAGGAACTCGAAGCGACGGCTCAGCCGGACGCGCATTATCACCACGCCTTCAACAACTTGCCCGACTGGCTGCTCAAGGCCTCGCCGACCACACGCAACGCCTTGAAAAGTAGCGAGCTGCAACGGCCGCAATGGCACGACACGGCGCCCCGCGAACAACTGCAAACGCTGAAAAACGCCAGCGAAGCACACTGGGCCCAGCGCAACCGCCTGGAGGCGCGGCTGGATAAACTGCAGAACGCCCGGGACTTTGCCGAACCGCTGCTCGTCGCCGCATTGAAAAAACGCTTCGGCGTCGAACTGGACGTCAAGACCACATTCCTGCGCCTGTACCTTCCGCAAAGCATTCCGTGGTTTCCGATTTCTTCCGGCGCGGCGCGTACCTGGACCGTGTCGCTGGTCGATGCCGCGCTGCACAATTTCCAGGAGTCGGAAACTCGCGCAGAAGCCTACGAGCCCGACTCAACGTTCATCACCGAGCCCTCCCCCGGCGGCCAGTTCGATACCTTGCCGGCGGTGAAACGCACGCTGTCGATTACCGCGTTCACCCGCTTGTGCCGCGAGCTGGACATCGGCGGGCAGTACGCGGCTTACCTCAGGGAGTCGCTGGGACTGAAGAGCCCGGTGGCCACCGAAGTGCTGAAACTGAACGTCATCAACACCCACAAAACCGCCCTGCGCACCGCGTTGCACCTGGCGCACATTCGGAAGGATCTGCCCGACGATGCGCATCAAGCGCTGCTCGGCCTGCTCGACGGTCGCAACAACGCACGACTGCACGCGCATGACCTGACCATGATGTCCTCGTTGCTGACCGGCATCGTGGTGTTCGCGCCGGACCTGGCACCCGCGCGCGGAGCGACGCGGATCGTGGTCTACATTCCCGATGACCCGGAGGCGCCGCTCAAGCATTACCCCGACTCGCTGACCTTCATCCAGGATCTGACCCGCAAGCTGCGCTCGCCGACCTATCAGGCGCTCTTCAGCCGTTTCGTCGATCATCAGGAACGCGGGTATTTTTTTGCCGGCCTCGCACGCCGCTTGAGCCACGTGATTTGGCATGAACGCCAGCACGGCGACCCGCTGCCCAACTGGCGCGACACGCCCATCGACAAACCGCATTTGCAATTCTCCGTAAGCCCGATCAAAACCGCGCTGTGGACGCACCTCTATCAGCAGCAACTGAACAAGCTCCTCAACGACGCGCGCACCGTGGCCGTCTCCACCGCCAGCGCCGACCGTGCGGCCCGTTGGGCACGGTGGGACGCCTTCAGCAAAGTCGCCACCGAGATCCTTGAAGTGGTGTCGTTCGTGGCCCTGCCCTTTGTGCCGTTTCTCGGCGAAGCGATGCTCGCCTACATGGCTTATCAGGTCCTCGACAACACCTTCGAAGGCATCGTCGACTGGGCCGAAGGCTTGCAACGCGAAGCGCTTGAACAGGTGATCGGGCTGACGGAGTCGGTGGTGCAACTCGGGTTGTTTGCAGTCGGTGGCGCCATGGCCGCCCAGGCGTTCAGCCGCGTGTTGGCGCCGGAAACGCTGAAGCTGTTCTCGTCGCTCAAACCGGTCGAGATCGCCAAGGGCAAAAGCCGTTACTGGCGGCCGGACCTCACGCCCTACGAGCAATCGATCCAGCTGCCGAAAAGCGCCAGGCCGGATCACCTCGGTTTGTATCAGCATCAAGGCAAACAGCTGCTGCGCCTGGAGGACAAGCTGTATGCGGTGAAACAGGACGGCGGGCGCTTTCAGATCGAACACCCTGAACGGGACGATGCCTGGTCGCCACCTTTGCGGCACAACCATCACGGCGCCTGGCAGACCGTTCTCGACGAGCCATTGACGTGGGACCGGGACACGGTGATGCGTCGCATCGGCCATCATGTCGAGTCGCTCAGCACTGCCGAACGCGAACTCATCCTGCGCATCAGCGGCTTCCACGACAACGTGTTGCGCGAGACCCACGTCGAGCACCAGCGCCCGCCGTCGCTGCTGACCGACACCCTCAAGCGCTTCAAGATCGATCGCGATCTTCAGGCGCTGATCGAGCAGCCCGGCCATCCCGAGCGCGAGCGCGCATTGAGCCAGCGACTGTCGTTGTTCGAGGAACGTTACCGCGCAATCGAGCAGACCGATGACCGCAACGTCCAGCTGTTGCAAGGCCACGTGCAAGGGCTGCCGACCGACATCGCCGAAGAACTGGTGAACAACGCCACCGGCAGCGAGCTGATGGACATGCACAACGGACGCGTGCCCCGGCGCTTGAAAGACGTGGCGCTCAAGGCGATGGACGCGGTGCGTACCGCGCGTGCCTATGAAGGGTTTTATCTCCACGGCATGGAAACCGTGGACACCCGCCGCCTGGCCTTGCACAGCCTCGAATCGATGCCCGGCTGGCCGGCGGATCTGCGCATCGAGGTCAGAGAGTATTCCCCCACCGGCGCGCTGCTGGACAGCGTTGGTCCGGACGACGCCACCGTGGTCAAGACGCTGGTGAATGCCGAGGACAGCACGCCTCACCTGCAAGGCAGCGGCGATCAGGACGGCAGCTTTTATCAGGCCATTGTGCAGGCGCTGAGCGAGGCCGAGCGCAACGCACTGGGCCTCTCGGGCAACGATGCCGCGGCACTCAAACAGCGCATCATCGATCAGGCCGCGAGCACCCCGGCGTTGCGCACGTTGCTGGTCAAACACCCGCTGCGCAAACCGTTTTACGACCCGGCGACCATGCGCCTGCCCGGTGGCTCGGAAGGTTACCTTCGTCGCCACACTCCGACACCCACGCTGGCAGATCGGGTTCGCGAGGTGTACCCGGGCCTGGACGAGGAAGAACTGGGTTCCATCGTCGCTCGCCTGCAACGCCACCCGGACGGCCCGCGCACGGAGCTTTCCCGCCTGGCCAGCGAGCTCTATCAACTGCATTGGGATCTCGATCGGTGGGTCAGCGAGGCACCGACCGTCAACCCGGATACCGGGCTGCCACTGGGCGACCTGGAGCAACAGGCCATGCGCCACAATCGGCGGTTGCTGGCCCAGGAATTCCAGCGCACCTGGCGGCGCCAGTCGGGGCGGGATGTCGAAGCACCCGAAGGCACGGAAGGTTATGTGCTGCGTTTCACCGAGCCGGTCCCGGGAAGCCTGCCCGAGCTGACGGCCGACTTCAGTCATGTGTCAGCGCTCATCCTTGAAGGCAATCACGCGGCACACGGCGCGCCACGCCTGCTGCAGCAGTTCACCGGTCTGCGACGACTGGAGCTGCGCGGGTTTTCGTTTGAGCGGCTGCCGGACGCCATCGGGCGAATGGAGAACCTTGAGGCCTTGATCCTCAGCGACTGCGGCACCCCGTTCGACAGCGCCGCATGGGCAAAACTGTCGTCGATGAGAAAACTGAAGCGCCTGGACCTGCAGGGCAATCCATTTGAAGTTGTGCCGCCGATCGAATCCCTGTCGGAGCTCGCCCACCTGAACCTGAGCAATACTGGCCTGACCGCCATCCCTGACGGCGCGCTGCGACACCCCGGGCTCAATACCCTGCTGTTGGCGAACAACGCCATCAGCGAGCTGCCGGCTGAACTGTTCGACAGCCCGGTGCATGAAAAACGTGGCGTGCACCTGATGAACAACCCGCTCAGCGAGGCGGCGCGGGAACTGATCAAGCAACATTACTTCGAGACTTCCTACGACCTGGGCGTGGCGGCGCCCGAAGCGGATGTTCAGCGGGTCATTGGCTTGTACCCGGACCTGGAACCGGCACAGGCCAGCGACCTGGTGTACGCCATGGCCGGCACATTGGCGGACGGCCGGATCGAGATTGGCACCCTGGAAGTGGAGCTGGCGCAGATGAACACCGATCTCGCGGCCTGGACCGCTGACCTGCCACCGGTGCATCCGCTGACGGGCGAACCGTTCACGGCCCACCAGGTGTTTGTCGAACAGGTCAAACGCGACACGTTCATGCAGACGCTGCAGCGCTGCTGGCGCCATCAGACGGAACTGGATGAGTTCGACGAGCTGCTGGAGCCGACCTTCGAGCTGGTCTTCGACAACGCAATCAATGGCGACCTGCCGACCCTCAGCGCCGACTTCGGCCATGTGTCCGCCCTGGAGCTGACGAGCGCCCATGGCGTGACCGGCATCGGCCGGTTCCTTGAGTCGTTCCCCAAGCTCAAGCGCCTGAAGCTGCGCGACTTCAACCTGGGGAACATTCCGGACGCGGTGTTCAAGATGGATCGGCTGTATTCGTTGTCGCTGCAGAACTGCCGAATCACCCTGACCGCGGAATCGGCCAGCGCCCTGGCCGGCATGGAAGACCTCGAATACCTGGACCTGGCCTTCAATCCACTGGCGCACACGCCGGACCTGAGCCGTATGCCGAACCTGGCGACCCTCGTGATCCATGACACCGACATCAGCGAAATTCCCCATGGCTTGCAGCACAAACCCGTACTGGATTGGGCCGACCTGAGCAATAACGCGATCACCGATGTCTCGAACGAGATGCTGGCGTTACCCCGCGACGTGGCCAACAACATTCACCTGCAGGGCAACCCGTTTACCGAGGAAGCCCTGCAGCGCTTGATGGCTTACTACGAAAACACCGGCGTCGATTTCGGTATCGATGAAGTGGTCAATCAAGACGAAGCGCAGGGGTCGACCTCGCCAGCGGCGGAGGTCGACGAGTAAGGGCTCAGCCGCGCTCGGACGGCACCGAGGACAATTCGAACGGGCTGCTGCTGCGCCGTTGGTTGCGATCTTCCCGTGGCGTGGCGCCGAAGAAGTTGCGGTAGGCACTGGAGAAATGCGGCCCCGAGGAGAAGCCGCAGGACAGGCCGATCTGGATGATCGACTTGCTGGTCTGCATCAACATCTGCCGGGCCTTGTTCAGGCGCAGCTCCAGGTAATACTGGCTTGGCACGCGGTTGAGGTATTGCTTGAAGATCCGCTCCAGCTGGCGACGGGACACACACACGTGCTGGGCGATTTCGTCGGTGGTCAGCGGTTCTTCGATGTTGGCTTCCATCAGCAACACGGCTTGAGTCAGTTTCGGATGGCTGGAGCCGAGACGGTTCTGCAGCGGAATGCGCTGACGCTCGCCGCCTTCACGGATGCGCTCGACCACCAGTTCCTCGGACACCGCGCCGGCGAGTTCGGCGCCGTGATCACGGGCCAGCACCGCCAGCAGCAGGTCGAGCACCGAGAGGCCGCCGCACGCGGTCAGGCGATCGCGATCCCAGTCGAACAAATGGCTGGTGGCGATGACTTTCGGGAAGCGTTCGGCGAAATCGTCCTGCCAGCGCCAGTGCACGGCGGCGCGATAACCGTCGAGCAGACCGAGCTGGGCCAACGGGTACACGCCGGCCGACAGACCGCCGATCACACACCCGGCGCGCACCAGTTGCTTCAACGTGCTGCTGAGCGCCGGCGCCAACGTGGTCGGTGGCTCGTCAGCGAGCAGGAACAGTTTCTGGAAATTCTCGAGCTTGCCGGCCCACGGTTCACCGGGCAATTGCCAGGCGCCTTCGCTCGACGGTTCGGCCTGCAGGAACGACAGCTCGTAGACCACGTCCGGATGCACACGCTGGGCAACACGCAAGGCCTCCTCAGCCAGCGCAAGCGTCAGGGCTTTAGTGCTGGGCCAAATCAGGAAACCAATTCGATGGGCAGTCATGGCGGGCAATCCGAAACGAAACAATGATGAAGGCATGGGCCAATGCTAGCCCGTAAATCAACGCAAATC
>NZ_JANLOD010000033.1 GCF_025466085.1 Pseudomonas sp. 14P_8.1_Bac3 | reverse complement strand
GCCCCCCCCCCCCCCCCCCCCCCCCCCCCCGCTCCCACAAGGACGGCGGTGGCTTTGTGGGAGATTGTTGGGTTCAGGCCTGACGGCGTTGACGCGCGAGGGTCATGGCGGTGTCTTCGATCATGTCCTCCTGGCCGCCGACCATGCCGCGGCGGCCCATTTCCACGAGGATTTCCCGGGCCGACACACCGTATTTTTTCTCGGCACGCTTGGCGAACAGCAGGAACGAGCCATAGACCCCGGCATACCCCATGGTCAGGGCATCACGGTCGCTGCGGATCGGGAAGTCCATGATCGGCACCACCAAATCTTCAGCCACGTCCTGGATCCCGAAAACGCTGACACCGGTGTCAATGCCCATCCGGTCGCAAACCGCCACCAGCACTTCCATCGGCGTGTTGCCGGCACCGGCACCCAGGCCCGCGCAGGCGGCATCGATTCGCTGGGCTCCAGCGGCAATCGCGGCGATGGAGTTGGACACGCCCATCGACAGATTGTGATGACCGTGAAAACCGATCTCCGTCTCCGGCTTGAGGGCGGCGCGCATCGCTGCGACACGGGCGCTGACATCATGGGGCAACAGGTAGCCTGCCGAGTCGGTCAGGTAGATGCAGTTGGCACCGTAGCTCTCCATCAGCAAGCCTTGCTTGACCAGGCCTTCGGGGCTGTTCATATGGGCCATCATCAGGAAGCCGACGGTGTCCATGCCCAGGCTGCGAGCGTAGGAAATGTGCTGCTCGCTGACATCCGCCTCGGTGCAATGGGTGGCGACGCGAATGGTATTGACCCCCAGTTCATGGGCCATTTTCAAATGATCGACCGTACCGATGCCCGGCAGCAGCAACGCCGAGACCTTGGCCTTTTTCATCAGCGGGATCACCGCCGACAGGTACGCTTCATCGGTATGGGCCGGGAAGCCGTAATTCACCGAGCTGCCGCCCAGGCCATCGCCGTGGGTGACTTCGATCAGGGGCACGCCGGCCGCGTCGAGGCCGCAGGCGATGTCCTTCATCTGTTGCAGGCTGATCTGATGTCGCTTGGGGTGCATGCCGTCGCGCAGGCACATGTCGTGAACGGTGATGCTTTTGCCGCGAAGATCCATGGTCGACTCCTTATGCGTGAGCGGTTTGCGCGGTAGCGGTCAGCACGAGTTCGCCCTTGAGGATTTCCTCGGCGAACATCTCAGCGGTGCGCGCTGCCGCAGCAGTCATGATGTCGAGGTTGCCGGCGTACTTGGGCAGGTAATCGCCCAGGCCTTCGACCTCCATGAAGATCGACACGCGATGGCCATCGAACACCGGACCGTTGACCAATTTGTAGCCGGGCACGTAGCGCTGCACTTGCAGGATCATGGCCTCGATGGCAGCGGTGATCGCCGGCTGGTCGGGTTCGCTGGCGGTCAGGCAATGGACGGTGTCGCGCATGATCAGCGGGGGTTCGGCGGGGTTGATGATGATGATCGCCTTGCCTTTTTTCGCGCCGCCCACCTTCTCCACTGCGCTGGAGGTGGTGCGGGTGAACTCGTCGATGTTTTTTCGGGTGCCGGGGCCGACGGACTTGGACGCGGCGGTGGCGATGATTTCCGCGTACTCCACCGGCTGCACGCTGGACACCGCCGCTACCAGCGGAATCGTTGCCTGGCCGCCACAGGTGACCATATTGACGTTCATCACGCCCAGGCCCAGCTGCGCCTTGAGGTTGACCGGCGGCACGCAATACGGGCCGATGGCCGCCGGCGTCAGGTCGATCATCAGCACCCCGAGGGCGTTGAGCTTGCGCGAGTTCTGCGCGTGCACGTAGGCCGATGTCGCGTCGAAGGCAATCTGGATCTGATCGTCCAGGACATGAGGCAGCAGACCGTCGACACCTTCGGCGGTGGTTTTCAGGCCCAGCTCTCGCGCCCGTGCCAGACCTTCGGAAGTGGCGTCGATACCCACCATCCATACCGGTTCGAGGACCTCGCTGCGCATCAGTTTGTACAGCAGGTCGGTGCCGATGTTGCCCGGCCCGATCACTGCGCACTTGATCTTGTTGCTCATGGTTTTTAGCTCCGGAGGAGGAAAGGAGAATCAGGCGACGAAGTGCAGGCTGGCTTCGCCAAGCCCGCTCATGGACAGGCTGATGCGATCGCCGGGGCCCACCGGGACCAGCGGCGCCAGTGCGCCCGAAAGGATGATTTCGCCGCGACGAAACGGTATGCCCAGCTCGCCCAGGGTATTGGCCAGCCAGGCCACCGCGGTACAGGGGTGGCCTTGCACGGCCGAGCCCAGGCCAGAGCCGGCCGGTTGGCCGTTTTTCAGCATGTGCATCTGCACGGCAGCGAGATCCAGTGAACGTGGGTCAATGCGTTGATCACCCAGGACGAATACCCCGCAGGAAGCGTTGTCGGCCACGGTGTCCTGAATACGAATCTGCCAGTCGTCGATCCGCGAATCGACGATCTCGAAGCACGGCGCAACCGATTGGCTGGCCGCCAGCACGTCTTCGGCGCTGATGCCCGGGCCTTGCAAGTCTTCACCGAGGATAAAAGCGATTTCGCCCTCGGCCCGTGGCTGGATCAGGTTGTAGCGGGCGAAGCTGACGGCGCTGCCATCCTCGACCTGCATGGCGTTGGTGAGGAAGCCAAAATCCGGTTGGTGGACGTCGAGCATTTCCTGCACGACGCGGCTGGTGACTCCGATTTTCTTGCCGATCACCTGCTCGCCGAGGGCTTCGCGGCGTTGCAGGAATTGCAGGGAAATCCGGTAGGCCTGCTCGAGGGTGATCTGCGGATATCGGCGGGTCAACGGTGCCAGGGTCTGGCGAGTGCGCAGGGCATTGAACAGCTCTTCACCGAGCGCGTTGATCAGATGAGCATCCATGGCGAGGGCTCCAGAGGGTGGGAAGAAAAAAAGCCCGCCCCACCGTGATCAGGGACGGGCCCAAAGGAGGGGTCAGCCGGGCCAGACCGACGAATCGGCACCACCGTCGACATCGATGATCTTGCCGGTGACCCAGGCCGAAGCGGGGCTGGCCAGGTACAGCGCGGCGGCGGCGATGTCTTGTGGGGTGCCCAGGCATTTGAGCGGTGTGTTGGCCTCCATGGCCTGGCGCATGGCGCTGGGCATCACGCCGTTCAGCGCTTCGGTCAGGGTAGGGCCGGGCGCGACGGCATTGACCCGGATCTGCGGCGCGAAGTCCTGGGCCAGCAGGCGGGTCAGATGACTGAGGGCAGCCTTGGCCGTGCCGTAGGCGCTGAAGTGGCGCTGGGCATAGCGCGCCGCCACTGAGCTGATGTTGAGGATGTTGCCGCCACCGGCTTCGCGCATCAGCGGCACGCACAACTGGCAGAAGGCGTAGCTGGTGGCGACATTGAAATTCAGCACCTGGGCGAACTGTTCGGGTGACAGGGCCAGTGGATCGTTGGGCCCGCCGCCGCCGACGTTGTTCACCAGGTGGGTGAGACGGCCCATCTGTTCGACGCTTTGGCGCACCAGTGCCTGGCGTTGCTCGGCCTCGTTGACGTCGCACGCTATTGCCAGGGCGCGCCGGCCCAGCCCGCGCACCTCTTCGGCCACCGCCTGGACCTCGTCCAGCGAGCGCGCCGAACACACCACATCGGCGCCGGCCTCGGCGTACGCCAGGGCAATCGCCCGTCCAATCCCCCGGCCGCTGCCGGTGACGATGGCGACGCTGCCATGCATCTGGAAACGCTGCAAAATACTCATGGCCCTTGCTCCGTGGGGTCGATAGTTGATGGGTTCACTATCGCCGCCACGGCCGCCGCCAGCATCGTCTCAATGGACTATCAGGCAGGGCACATAACCTGTGGGAGCGAGCCTGCTCGCGAAGAGGCCGGCAGAACGGAGTCCGCCCCTAGTCCGCTTTGACGATGAAGGATTGTCCGCTCGATCCGATGATCGATCACAACTGGCGCAGTGGCGCAGTGAGATCGGGAGAATTGAGTGATGCACTTCATGCGAGAAAAGACCCAGGACGAATGTGATCTGCTGGAGCGCGCACGGCGCCTGGTGCCGGTACTCAAGTCCCGCACGGCACAGGCCGACAAGGACTTGAAGGTGCCGGTGGAGAGCGTGATCGAATTGCAGTCCGCCGGCTTGCTGCGCGCCTTGCAGCCACGGGCGTTTGGTGGCTACGAAGTGGACCCGCGGACCTTCTTCGAAATCCAGGCGATCCTCGCCGAGGGCTGCATGTCCACGGCCTGGATCTACGGTGTGATGGGGGTTCACCCCTGGCAGCTGGCACGCTATCCGATCGAGGCGCAGCGCGAAGTCTGGGCCGAGGACCACAACGCGCTGATCTGCTCCACCTATATGCCCGCCGCCAAGGTGACCGTGGTCGAGGGCGGTTATCGCATCAGCGGGCGCTGGGGGTTTTCCAGTGGCAGCGAGCACTGCCAGTGGGCGTTTCTGGGCGGAATCCTGCCGCCGGATGGTGAACTGACCGCCGAGCACGGGACCTTTCTCCTGCCGCGCGAGGACTATCAGATCGAGCGCAACTGGGACGTGATGGGCCTGCGCGGAACCGGTAGCCATGACATCGTGGTCGAGGATGTCTTCGTCCCGGCCCATCGTGTGCAACGCACCAACAACTGGACGCTTGAAGCAACGCCGGGTCGCCTGGTCAACACCAATCCGATCTACGCGATCCCGTTCGCCCAGGTGTTCTCCCGCGCCGTGTCGACCTCGGCCATCGGCGCCCTGCAGGGCGCGATCAACGAGTACCGTGAAAACGCCGCCAAGCATATCGGCAAACACGGCGCACGCACGGCGGAAGACCCGGTGGCACAAACCGCCGTTGCCGAAGCGATGATCACCGTCGATGCCCTGCGCCTGGTGCTGGAACGCAACTACGAGCACCTGATGAGCTTGGCGCAAGCCGGCGAATACCCGGACACCGAAACCCGCCTGTTGTACCGCTACCAGTCGGCCTACGTGACCAACGTCTGCGCCGAGCGAGTCAACGACTTGCTGCGCAGCATGGCCGCCTCGGGCCTGTACAACACCAACCCGGTGGCGCGCCTGTTCCGCGACCTGCACCAGGCGCGCGGGCACATCGCCAACAACTACATGGCATACGGCCGCAGCTACGGCGCGGTGCTGATGGGCCTGCCCAACCCCGATCCCTACGTCTGAGGCCGCGACGTTCGTTCCGACACCCCCTGTCCGGGATACGCGGCCAGGGGGTCATGAGTACCTGACCTATGAACAACTATCTTGCCCTGCGCGTGGCGCGAGTCATCGAGGAAACGGCGGATGCCCGTTCCCTGGTGTTCGACGTGCCGGACCATCTGGCTGAACGCTTTCGCTACCAGCCCGGCCAGTTCCTGACGTTGCGAGTGCCCTTCGAGGACGGCTGGCTGCCCCGTTGTTATTCATTGTCCAGCACGCCGTTGCTGGGCGAACCGCTGAGAGTGACGGTCAAGCGCGTGCACCAGGGGCGCGCCTCGAACTGGCTGTGCAGCGAGCTGCAGGCTGGCCAGATGCTGGAAGTGCTGGCACCGGCCGGGGTGTTCGTGCCGCGCAGTCTCGACGGTGACTTGCTGCTGTTCGGCGGGGGCAGTGGCGTGACCCCGGTGCTGTCGATCCTGCGTTCGGCGCTGCTGGCCGGAACGGGGCGGGTGCTGCTGATCTACGCCAACCGCGATGAGGCGTCGGTGATTTTCAAGGACGAGCTCAAGGCTCTGGCCAGCGCTCATCCGCAACGCCTGCAGATCGTCCACTGGCTCGATTCGGTGCAGGGCATTCCGAGCGTCGGACAACTGACTGAACTGGCCCGGCCGTTTATCGATGCCCAGGCCTTCATTTGTGGCCCCGGCCCGTTCATGGACGCGGCGGTCAGCGCGCTCAAAGCGTTGGGCATGCCGGACCGGCGGGTGCATGTCGAGCGTTTCGTCTCGCTGCCCGGCGAAGGCGAACTGCCGCTGGTGGCCAGCAGCGAGGCGGCGGTGGCCGCGCAACTGGCGGTGCGCCTGGACGGTGAAGATCACCAGTTGCCCTGCGACAGCGGTGAAACCGTACTGGCCGCCATGGAACGTGCCGGTCTCAAACCGCCCAGCGCCTGCCGTGTGGGGGGTTGCGCCTCGTGCATGTGCACGCTGGAAAGCGGCGACGTCGAGATGCTGCACAACGATGCGCTGGATGCGGGCGAGCTGGCTGAAGGCTGGATCCTCGCCTGTCAGTCGGTGCCCACCAGCGCGCAACTGCGTATCCGCTTTCCCGAATGATGCACCGAATCACGCCGACCGCGAGCCTACGATGAATCAGAGCCTGAACCTTGCCGCGCCCCTGAGCGCAGCCCCCACCACCCTGGCCCAATTGGTCTTCAGCTGCGCCGAACGTTTTGCCGGGCTTACCGCCATCGAGGAACACGGCCAGTGCCTCGATTATGCCCAGTTGCCCGAGCGCGTCCTGGGCTTTACCCGGGGCCTGATGGCCCTGGGCATACAGGCCGGTGACCGGGTGGGTCTCTGGGCACCGAACGGCGCTGAATGGATTCTCGCGGCACTGGGCATTCAATGCGCCGGTGCGGTGCTGGTGCCGATCAACACGCGGATGAAAGGCCTTGAGGCCGCCGATGTGCTGGAGCGCAGCGGATGTCGGTTGCTGTTCGTCCAGCAACGCTTTCTCGATGTCGACTATCCGGCGCTGCTCGCGCCCCATCGGCCGGCCAGTCTTGCGCATATCGTGACGTTCGACGGGGACATGCCCGGACGCTCCTCGGACCTGACGCTTGCACAGTTCCTGCTCGGCGCGGCGAGCATTGATGTTGACCACGCCAGGGACCGCGCGTTGGCCATCAGGCCCGAAGCGATGTGCGACCTGCTGTTCACCTCCGGCACCACCGGCAAACCCAAAGGCGTGATGAGCGGCCACGGGCAGAACCTTCGTGCATTCACCGAGTACGTGAGGATCATCGGCCTGGTGCCGGGTGACCGCTATTTGATCGTCAACCCGTTCTTCCATGCCTTTGGCTACAAGGCCGGCTGGCTGACGTGCCTGATCGGCGGGGCGACCATCCTGCCGCATGCCGTGTTTGACGCCGAGCAGGTGTTCCAGCGCATCGCCCGTGAGCGCATCAGCGTACTGCCCGGCGCGCCAACCCTGTACCTCTCGCTGCTGGCTCATCCCCAGCTCAAGCAGGCCGACCTGTCGAGCCTGCGTATCGCGGTGACCGGTTCCGCCAGCATCCCGCCGAGCCTGATCGAGCGCATGCGCACCGAGTTGGGTTTTGCCGTGGTGACCACCGCCTACGGCCTGACCGAGTGTGGTGGCCTGGCGACGATCTGCGATCCGGGTGATTCGGCGCAGGTGATCGCCGGCACCAGCGGACGGCCGATCGCCGGCACCGAAGTGAGCATCCGTGACCCGCACAACCAGGCACTGGCCTCGGGGCAAACCGGTGAGATCTGCCTGCGCGGCTTCCACATCATGCAGGGCTATTTTCAGGATCCCGAGGCGACTGGCGAAGCCATCGACGCCGATGGCTGGCTGCATACCGGCGATGTCGGACGCCTGGACGAAGCCGGCAACCTGATCATCACCGACCGCCTGAAGGACATGTTCATCGTCGGCGGTTTCAACTGCTACCCGGCGGAAATCGAAGCGGCGCTGATCAGGCACCCGGCCATTGCCCAGGTGGCCGTGATTGGCATCGCCGATGAGCGCATGGGCGAAGTCGGATGTGCCTGCGTGGTGCTGCGCGAAGGTGCAGCACTCGACGAGGCGCAATTGATCGCCTGGAGCCGTGAGCAGATGGCCAACTACAAAGTGCCGCGCCAGGTGCGCTTCTTCAGTGCCTTGCCACTCAACCCGTCGAGCAAGGTGGCGAAGAACGACCTGCGTGCGTGGGTGGCCGACCGCGCTCGGGGCTGAGCGGCACACCGTTCACCAAACGGACGATGTGGGTGACTGCGGATTTTTTCATGCTGGGACACAAACCAAAACAACAACAAAAGGAGAGGAGCATGGTTACGCGAAACACGGTTGCACGTTATCCGGGGAAGCAGATCAGTGGACGGTGCCTGCTGGCCACGGCCATTACCGTCGCGAGTGCCACGGCCGGTGCGGCGCCGACGATCCAGCTGGGGGAAAACACCACCCTGGATTCGTCGCTAACGGTCAATTACACCGCGTCCATGCGTACCGCCAAACAGGCCAGTCAATACCTGAACGATCCGAACAACGACGACGGCACGCGCAACTTCAAGCGCGGTTCGTTGATCAACAATCGCTTGAGCCTGTTCGGCGAGTTGCAGCTCAAACACGACAACCTCGGTGCGGTGCTGCGCGGCAGCGACTTCTATGACGACGTCTACAACCAGCGCAATGCCAACGATTCGCCGGACACCGTGAACAAGCTCGGGCACAACGACGGCTTCAGCGACAAAACCCGCCAACTGAGCGGCAGCACCGCGCGCCTGCTCGATGCCTATGTGTACGGCAACTTCGATGTGGGCGAGACCCAATACCTGTCGATCAAGGCCGGGCGGCATCTGGTGGCCTGGGGCGAGAGTCTGTTCTGGCCCAACATCAGCCAGGGTCAGGCCCCGGTGGATTCCACCAAGTTCAACGTCCCCGGTACAGAGGCGAAGGACTCCTACCTGCCAGTGGGCCAGGTGTCCGGTTCGTGGTCGCTCAATGATCGATTGGCGCTGGTTGGCTACTACCAATACGAGTGGGAAAAGACCCAGCTCAACCCGGTGGGCGATTATTTCGGCAGTGACACCTTTGGTCCCGGCGCCGAATTCTTTCGCCTGGGCAGCGGCGTGATCGACAGCCTGCCCAACGGTGGCGCCGTCAGCTACGCCGGTGAGAAAGAGGCCAGCGACAGCGGTCAATGGGGCGTGGGGGTGCGCTATCGGATCACCGAGAACACCGAGGTCGGGCTGTTCCATTACCGCTACAACGAGCGTGTCGGCTCGTTGTTCTTCGACTTCACCGGCAACACCCAGTATTCCTCGCTCAAGAGCATCGGCCACAAAGGCAATGCGATGACCTATCGCATGGGCTACTTCGAGGACGTCGAGCTGACCGGCGTCAGTTTCAGCTCCAAGGTCGGCGACTCGGTGCAATACGCCGGCGACCTGAGCTACCGCGACGGCGCTTCGGTGTACTTGAACAATGGCGCACCCACCACCGGGCAAATCTGGCAAGGCAACCTCAACGCTTCGTACATCCTGGGCCCCAGCTTCCTGGCGCAACAGACCACCTTCATGGGCGAAGTTGTGCATCAACACATTGCCGGGGTGGACAGCTTGACTGTTACCGGCGGCGGGCCGGGCGTGGACGGCACCTTCGACGAATTCGAGTCGAAAACCCAGACCCGCGGCTCGACCTTGCTGGGGCTGGGGGCCTACATGGACTACCCGTCCATCGCCAACGGCCTGGACCTGAGCACCAAGGTGGTGTGGACGCAGAACGTCGATGGCAGCGCCTATCAAGGATTGGGCCGTGACGAGAAACGCCTGACCGTGGGGGGCGATTTCAAGTACCTGGGCAACTTCCAGATCGGCATGACCTATGTCGCCTACCTGAGTTCGCCGGATGTCGCCCAGGGACGCTTGCTGGCTGACCGCGATTACCTGTCGCTAAACGCCAAGTACACCTTCTGAAGATCAGGGCTGCGTCACGATCCGGCGACGCAGCCTTCATTTGTAGCCTGATAACAATAAAGCGAGGCCTGTCATGATCCTTCGTCCGACCCCATCACCGTTCAGCCCCATCGCGATCGGCCCACTGACCCTGAAAAACCGGTTTATCAAAGCCGCCACCAACGAGGGCATGAGCGCCGGGGGCGTGCCTTCCAAACAACTGGTCAAGCTGCATTCGGCCCTGGCCGCAGGCGGGATTGCCCTGACCACCGTGGCGTACTGCGCGGTGAGCAGCGATGGCCGTACCTTGCCCAATCAATTGACCCTCACGCCCTCCAGCGTGCCACATTTCAAGGCCCTGACTGACGAGGTGCACCAGGCGGGTGGCCTGGCCAGCGCGCAAATTACCCACGGCGGCTGTTTTACCTTCATTCGTGAACGCTCGACCAAGCGCCCGTTGTCGGCCAGCGGCGGCTTCAACAAGATCGGCTTGATGAGCGGCATGTTCCTCAAGCAAGCGATGAACGAAGCCGACATGCAGCAAGTGGTGCGCGACTTTGCACAAGGCGCACGACTGGCACGCCAGGCGGGTTTCGATGCGGTGGAAATCCACATGGGCCACGGTTACCTGCTCAGCCAGTTCATTTCGCCGATGTACAACAAGCGCCGCGACCAGTACGGCGGCAGCCTTGAAAACCGCCTGCGCTTTCCGCGCCGGGTGCTGCGCGCGGTGCTGGATACGGTCGGCCATGAGATGGCAGTGATCTGCAAATACAGCGTCACCGAAGGCGTGCGCGCCGGTAACAGCGCCGAAGACGGCGCCAGGATTGCACGCATGCTGGAGGAGGAGGGCGCGCATCTGCTGGTGCTCAGCGCCGGGATGAACGCGGAATCGATCACCACCATGTTTGGTTCTTCCTTCCCCAAGGAAAACCGCGTGCAGCAGAAAAACAAGTTGATTGCCTTCGCGATGGCCATTCAGCGCCGCAAAGAGCCTACCGTTGAGTTTCGTGAGCTGTATTTGCTGGAACATGCGCGCAAGGTGCGAGCGGCGGTGAACATGCCGTTGGCTTACCTGGGCGGCGCCAAAAGCCTGGCCAGTATCGAGCAGATCATGGCCGAGGGCTTTGATCTGGTTGCCATGGGCCGGGTGTTGCTGGCCGAACAGGACTACGTCAACAAGCTCGCCAGTGGCGCCAGTCGCGACTCGATCTGCACCGCCTGCAACCGTTGTGTAGCGATGATGTACACCCCCGGTGGAACCTCGTGCGTGCTGGGCCAGCCTGGCGACGCCGTGTTGAACAGCCAGAAAGCGGCAAGTCGCTAACCCCGGTCTTTCTGCAGGAGCGAGCTTGCTCGCGAAGGTCGTGAACGATAACGCGTGTTTGCCGGATGAACGCGTCGTTCGTGAGTCCTTCGCGAGCAAGCTCGCTCCTGCAAGGGGGGCCGTTTTTGCGATCAACCGTTCTGCAGAAAGTCGATGCAGGTGCGGTTGAACAGCTCGCGATGTTCCACCTGGACCCAATGCCCACAGCGGTTGAGCACGATGAAACGGGCATTCGGCGCACCATCGATAATGCGCTGCGCGCCGCTGACCGGATTGAAGTGATCGTTGTTGCCCCAGAAACCGAGGATCGGGCACTGGATCTCGCCAAGACGCGCCTCCATGTTCGGCACCATCATCGTGCTGAACAGGTTCTTAGGCTGAGTCACGGCCACCGCGACGCGTTCCTGCAACAGACTCTCCGGCAGGATCGAATCATCGAACAACTGCAAGCGCATCATGCTGCGCATTTCGTTCATGCCGATAGGGCCGGCGCTGAACAGGCTGACCATGCGCACGATGCCTTCCATCTTGAAGTAGGTTTCCCGTTCTTCGACACCGCCCGGTGCCAGCAGAATCAGGCTTTGGGGCAGTTGCGGCAGGCGCAGGGCCAGGCCCAGGGCGATCGCGCCGCCCAGCGAGTTACCCAGCAGGGTGCAGCGCCGCAAACCGACGGCTTCGAGGAACGCCGCCACACTGTCGACGAAGAAATCCAGGTTGTACTGGATATCTTCCGGTTTGTCCGAGCGGCCGAAACCGGGAAGGTCGAGCACGATGTTGCGATAGCCCGCGGCGACCAGTTGCGGGTAATTGCCCTTGAAATTGCTGAAGCCGCTGGCGCCCGGCCCGCTGCCGTGCAACCACAGCACCACGGGGCCGGCGCCCTCATCCAGATAATGCAGACGCAGGCCGTTGGGCAAGGTCGCGTAATGGCCCACGGGCAGGGGCAGGTCTACGGGTTGGTTCATGGGGTTCTCCAGTGTCTGCGGATGCGTGAAGCACAGCCGCGCCAGGCCCAGCGGCACGTTGAAGGGGAGTGCTCAGCCCGGCGCGGTGCGCACCCTGCAGATGCTGGGCCTGCGCCGCGATGACGGCATCGTCCGTTCAGACCACGCGCCGCTAGTCCCATCGGACGATGTGGCCCAAGGCACAGGCCGCTAATCATTCAGGGGACGGTTCCCTGCAAGGGCAGCGAGCTGCAGCGTATTTGCACATTAGGAGAACGCTATGAAGTTACTCGATAAAGTGGCCTTTGTGACCGGTGCCGCGCAGGGCATGGGCCAGGCCATCGTGCGCGGTTTTGTCGCCGAAGGCGCCAAGGTGGTCGCTGTCGACCTGAACCAGGCCACCCTCGCCGAAACCCTGGCAGACCTGGGTGACTCGGTGCTGGCCCTGGCCTGCAATGTCGGCGACGGCGCTTCCGTGGCCGATGCCATGGGCCAGGCCGAACAGCACTTCGGCGGCCTCGACATCCTGGTCAACAACGCTGGCGTGGGCGCGCTGGACAGCTTCCTCGAAACCCCAGACGAGAGCTGGGCGCGGGTGATCGGCGTCAACTTGGGTGGCACCTTCCTCTGCTGCCGCGAGGGCGCCAGGTTGATGATCAAGGGCGGCCGCCAGGGCGCGATCATCAACCTCTCCAGCACCGCCGCGCTGACCGGCGATGGCCCGAGCCACTACTGCGCCTCGAAAGCCGGCGTGATGGGCCTGACGCGTTCGATCGCCCGTGAACTGGCGGCCAGCGGCATACGCGTGAATACCCTGGTCCCCGGGCCGACCAACACGCCGATGATGGCCGGCATCCCTGACGAATACATGCAAGCGCTGCTGAAGAACGTGCCCCTGGGGCGTATGTGCGAGACCGACGAGATCGCCAAAGTGGCGGTGTTCCTGGCCAGCGAAGATGCCAGTTTCATGACCGGGCAAAACATCGCCGTCAACGGCGGCATGGCCTTTATCTGATCAGGGAGTCACCCATGAGCAAACGTCTACAAGGGAAAATCGCCTTCGTCACTGGCGCCGGTTCCGGCATTGGTGAGGCCACCGCCCTCCGCTTCGCGGAAGAGGGCGCGACCGTGGTGCTGTGCGGGCGCCGCATCGAACCACTGCAAGGCGTGCAGGAGAAAATTCGCGCCCTGGGCGGGCAGGCTGACATCGCCGTCGCCGATGTCAGCGATGAGCAGGCTTATGTCGACGCACTGCACGCCACCGCGCAACGTCACGGACGCCTGGATATTCTGGTCAATAACGCGATGGCCTATACCTGGGGCGGCATCGATGCGATGAGCACCGCGGACTGGCACGCCAACTTCGCCACCACCGTGGACGGCACCTTCTGGGGCACCCGCACCGCGATGCAGTTGATGAAGGCGCAGGGCGGTGGTTCGATCGTCAACATCGCGTCCATCTGCGGCCTGTTCGGCACCGCGTGGATGGCCGGTTACTCGGCGGCCAAGGCCGCGGTCATCAACTTCAGCCGGGCGGCGGCCAGCGAAGGCGCACCGCACAACATCCGCTGCAACGTGATCATCCCGGGCGTGGTCGACACTCCGGCGACGGCCGGCATGCTGGGCGACGCCAAGACCCGCACCAATACCGAAAAAGTGATCCCGATGAAACGGGTCGGCCTGCCGGTGGAGCTGGCCAATGCCATCCTGTTCCTGGCCAGCGACGAAGCGTCGTATGTCACCGGTGCCAGCCTGGCAGTGGATGGCGGGCGTGGCTCGGACCTGTACACGGTGCTCGATTGATGAGCCAGGACACGCACGCATTACTGGCCCGCATCGACCGGCTGGAATCGCTGGACGCGATCCGCCAGCTGGCCGGCAAATACGCCCTGGCACTGGACATGCGCGACATGGATGCCATGGCCAACTGCTTCGCCCCAGACGTGCGCGTGGGGCGCGAAAAGAGCGGTCGCGCGCACCTCAAGGCGTGGCTCGACGAAACCATGCGCAAGCAGTTTCACGGCACGTCACATCACCTGGGTCAACACATCATCGAGTTCAGCGATGCCGACCACGCCACCGGCGTGGTCTATTCGAAGAACGAGCATGAGACGGGCCCGGAGTGGGTGATCATGCAGATGCTGTATTGGGACGACTACGAGCGAATCGACGGACGCTGGTGCTTCCGCCGCCGCCTGCCGTGCTACTGGTACGCGACCGACCTGAACAAACCACCGATTGGCGGGCTGAAAATGCGCTGGCCGGGGCGCGAACCGTACGCGGGCACGTTCCACGAGCTGTTTCCATCCTGGGATGCGTTCTGGGCACAACGCCCGGACAAGGACGCGCTACCCCAAATCGCCGAACCGGCGCCGCTGGAGGGCTTCCTCGAATCCCTGCGCCGCGGATCGCAGGCCCCGAAAATCCGCGTACGCTGAAGACTGAGGCGGCCGACGCAGGATGGCCGCCTCAGGTGCAGCGCATCCCGAGTCGGGATTCCAGATTGGCGAGCAACCCGGAATCCCGAGCTCACCAGAGATCCCTGTGGGAGCTGGCCTGCCAGCGATGGGGCCGGCACATCCAGCATCTTCATTGCCTGACCCACCGCCATCGTCAGCAAGCTGGCTCCTACAGTGGATTGGCGTCGAGCCTGAAATCTGCGGCCACTGCCATCCCCTGTGGGAGCTGGCCTGCCAGCGATGGGGCCGTCAGATTCAGCATTAATGTTGGCTGACCCACCGCCATCGCCAGCAAGCTGGCTCCTTCAGTGGATGGGGGGTGGAGCATTCAAACCGCCCGCGGCTCTCGCGGCATGCCCAGCGCCCGCTCGGCAATGACGTTGCGTTGAATCTCGTTGCTGCCGCCGTAGAGGGTGTCGGCGCGGGTGAACAGGAACAGCGACTGCAGGCGGCTGAGTTGATAGGGCGCGGCGTCGAGGATTTCTCCTGCATCGCCCAGCACATCCATGGCCAGTTTGCCCAGGTCGCGATGCCAGTTGGACCAGGCCAGTTTGTAGATCATGGCCTCGCGGCCGAGGTTGCCATCTTGCGGACCCGAGAGCATGCGCAAGGAGTTGTAGCGCAACACCTTGAGGCCGGCCCACGCCTGGGCGATGCGCTGGCGCAGCAGCGGGTCGCGTGCGGCACCATTGGCGCGGGCAATGCGAATGATGTCGTCGAGTTCGTTGTGGAACTGCATCTGCTGCCCCAGCGTGGACACCCCGCGTTCGAAACCCAACAGGGCCATGGCGATTTTCCAGCCATCGCCGGGCTGGCCGATCAGGTTGTCGGCGCGTGTGATCGCCTGGTCGAAGAACACCTCATTGAACTCACTGGTGCCGGTCAATTGCTGGATCGGGTGCACGCGAATGGCAGGCTGGGCCATCGGCACCAGCAGGAACGACAAGCCCTGATGGCCCTGACTGCCGGGTTCGGTGCGCGCCAGCACGAAACACCAATCGGCTTCATGGGCCAGCGAAGTCCAGACCTTCTGTCCGCTGATCAGCCAGTGCTCGCCCGAGGCATCCAGCCGTGCCCGGGTCTGCACGTTGGCCAGGTCCGAGCCGGCCCCCGGTTCCGAGTAACCCTGGCACCAGAACTCACTGCCGCTGAGAATGCCGGGCAACAGGCGTTGTTGTTGGGCCGGGGTGCCGAAGGCGGCGAGTGTGGGACCGACCAGGCCTTCGCCGATGTGGCCCATGCGTCCGGGACCACCGGCGCGCGCGTATTCCTCATGAAAGATTACCTGCTGACTGATAGACAGGCCGCGTCCGCCCTGTTCCCTGGCCCAGCCCACGCCAATCCAGGCGCCTGCCGCCAACTCGCGCTCCCAGGCCTTACGCTCCTGCGTAAAGCTGTGTTCGTCGCCCGGGCCGCCACGAAAGCGCAGGGGCGCGAAGTCCCCGCTCAGGTGCTCGGCCATCCACTGGGCGACTTCTTCGCGAAAGGCTTCATCTGCACGACTGAATCCGATTTTCATGCTTGCTCTCCCAGTAAATGCGCGGCCAGTCGCTCGCGGTGCAGCGCCGGGCTGCCGAACAGCTGCTCGCCGGCGCGAGCACGCTTGAAGTACAGGTGCGGATCGTATTCCCACGTGAAGCCCACTCCGCCATGCAGCTGGATCGACTCGGCGGCACAGTGGAAAAACGCTTCGCTGGCATGGATTTTCGCGGTGGCGGCGGCCTGCTCGAGCTCGATGGCCACGGCGGCATCGCCTTGCGGGTCGAGGCGTTCCTGGGCCACGCAAGCGGCGTAGTAGGCAGCTGACCTGGCGCATTCGACTTGCAGCATCATGTCGGCGCAGCGGTGCTTTATCGCCTGGAAACTGGCAATGGTGCGTTTGAATTGCCGGCGTTCGGCGATGTACGCCAGGGTCAGGTCCAACGTCTGTTGCGCGCCGCCTGTCTGTTCGGCGGCGAGCCCGATGGCGGCGATCAGCAGCGTGTCGCGCAGCACGGCCCAGCCTTGCTCGGGGCCGCACAGTTGGTGCGCCGCGCTGACCCGCACTTGACGCAGCTCGATGCGCGCCAGGCGCCGGGTCTGGTCGAGGGTGGCCAGGGCCGTGCGGGTCACCCCCGGCGTATCGCCTGGCAAGGCGAACAGGCTGATGCCCTGTTCGTCGCGGGTTCCGGGGGCGCGGGCGGCGACGATCAAAAGGTCGGCCGAGGCGCCGTCAATCACCTGCGCGTACTGACCCTCCAGGATCCAGCCCTCGGGGTCCGGTTCGGCCACGGTTTCCACACGGCAAGCTTCCAGTCCCGCAGTGCTGGCGAACGCCAGGGTGGCGCGGGTTTCACCGGCGGCAATCGCCCCCAGCCACTGCGTCTGCACGGCTTCGTTGTGCCCCAGCAACAGCGCCGGGCTCGCCAGGCACGCAGTGGCGAACAGCGGCGAACCCAGTAGAAAGCGACCACTTTGTTCGAGCAGGATAGCCAGTTCGACAAACCCCAAACCCATGCCGCCAAAACGTTCGGGCACCATCAGCGCCGGCCAGTACAGTTCCTGGCCGATCTGTCGCCAGACCTCGGGATCATGCGCATCCGCGCGACTCATGGCGGCGCGTACCGCAGGCGAATCGCTGGCCTGGGCAAGGAAGCGCTCGGCACTGTCGCGGATCATCAGGTGTTCTTCGGTAAAAGCGAACTCCATGGGGCTGTCTCTGCAAAGCGGATGGATGCGCCAGTCTGCGGCGTTGGGGGCGGGGTCGAATCACTAAAACGGACTAGAACACCCTGCGCCCACCCCATCACCGACCGACTCCCCCAGGCGCCAGGCTTGCCCGCGAATAAGAGGCGCATGCGGTGCTTAGTCTCAACGGACGATGAAGCGGCGGGCGGCGCTTTGCACAATGTTCGCCACGAAGCCATTCAGCCAACGAGGACCAAGGCATGATCGACATTCGCGGTTTGAGCTATTTCGTCTCGCAGATCGAAAACCTCAGCCAGTGGCAGCGTTACGCCGAAGACGTGCTGGGCATGCAAGTGCATCCTGCGCCGGGTGGTGGTTTGTACGTGAAGATGGACGAGCGTCCCTTTCGCATGCTGATTGTCGAAGGCAGCGAGGCGCGTTACCTGGCCTCCGGTTGGGAGTTGAGCAACGAGTTGGCGTTCAAGGCCGCACTCAAGCACCTGACCGATGCCTGCATCGAATGGCAACCGGGCTCCGCTGCCGAGATCGAGCAGCGCGGCGTGCAGGCGCTGGTCAAGGTCATCGACCCGTCGGGCAACTGCCATGAACTGAGCTGGGGACATCGCTCCGATTGCCAGCCGTTCGTCTCCCCTCAAGGCGTGCCGCGTTTTATCACGGGCGACATGGGCCTGGGCCACACGGTGCTGCCGGCACCGAATTTCGACGCGACGCTGGCCTTCGCCAAGGACGTACTGGGCTTTGAACTGTCGGACATTTTCAACTTCCGCCACGACCCTTCCGCGCCGCCGATCCGCATTCACTTCCTGCATTGCCAGAACGCCCGCCACCACAGTTTGGCGCTGGCCGAATACCCGGTGCCGTCAGGTTGCGTGCACGTGATGGTCGAGGTTGATTCGATGACCGAAGTCGGTCGTGCCCACGACCGTCTGCGCGCCCATGAAGTGCGCCTCTCGGCCACCCTCGGCCAGCACCTGAACGACCGCATGACCAGCTTCTACATGAAGACACCGTCGGGCTTCGATCTGGAGTACGGCTTTGGCGGATTGCAAGTCGACTGGGCCGAACATTCGGCGTTCGAGTTCACCCGCGTGAGTATTTGGGGGCACGACTTTTCGGTCGGCCAACAGTAAGGAATTGTCATGATGAACAAACAACTGACAGCGGCCGATGCGGTCGCTCAATTGCGCGATGGCATGACCATCGGTTTCGGTGGTTGGGGCCCACGGCGCAAGCCGATGGCGATCGTGCGCGAGATCCTGCGCTCGGAGGTCAAGGACCTGACAGTGGTCGCCTACGGCGGCCCGGAAGTGGGCATGTTGTGTGCCGCCGGCAAGGTCAGGAAACTGGTGTTCGGCTTTGCCACCCTCGACGCCATTCCACTGGAGCCTTACTACCGCAAGGCCCGTGAGGCCGGCGAGCTGGAGTTGCTGGAGCTGGACGAAGGCATGTTCCAGTGGGGCCTGCGCGCCGCCGGCATGCGCCTGCCGTTCCTGCCTACCCGTTGCGGCCTGGCCACCGACGTCACGCGCTTGAATCCGGACCTGAAGACTGTTCAGTCGCCTTACGCCGACGGCGAGGTGCTGTTGGCGATGCCGGCACTCAACCTCGACGTCGCGTTCCTGCATGTCAACGTTGCCGATCGCCTGGGCAACTGCCTGGTGACCGGGCCTGACCCGTATTTCGATCACCTGTTCGCCCGCGCCGCCCAGCAGTGTTTTGTCTCGTGCGAACGCCTTGAAGAGCGTCTTGAACTGAGCGCCGATCAGGCTCGCTTCAACACGTTCGAACGTTACCTGGTGAGCGGCGTGGTGCACGCGCCCCTCGGCGCCCACCCGACGACCTGCGCGCCCGACTATGGCTGGGACATGAAGCACCTCAAGGCTTATGTCGCCAGCAGTCAGGCGGAAAACGGCTGGCAGGACTATGTGCAGACCTACATCGCCGGTGGCGAGCAGGCCTATCAGGCACAGAACGGCGGTGCCGATTCCATGGGCGCCTTGCCCCTTCCCGTGTTCTGAGGATTAGCGACTATGTCTGCAACCTGTGATTTCACCCTCGCTGAACTGATGATCGTCGCCGCCAGCGAAGCCTGGCGCGGCAATGGTGAGGTGATTGCCTCCGGCCTGGGCGTGATCCCGCGCCTGGGCGCGAGCCTGGCCAAACTGACCCATAGCCCGCAATTGCTGATGACCGACAGCGAGGCATTCCTGGTCGAGGAACCGATTCCCCTGGGCCCGCGCGGTGACTACGTGCCGCGTTACTCGGGCTATATGTCCTTCGAACGGGTCTTCGAATGCGTGTGGGGCGGGCGTCGTCACGCGATGATCGGGCCGACCCAGATCGACCGCTGGGGCCAGACCAACCTGTCCTGCGTCGGCGACTATCAAAAGCCCAAGACCGCGATCCTCGGTGTGCGCGGCCTGCCGGGCAACAGCATCAACCACCTCAACTCGTTCTTTGTGCCCAGCCATAACACCCGGGTGTTCGTCAGCGGCGAAGTGGACATGGTCTCCGGTGTCGGCTTCAAGGCCGAGCGCTGGCCTGAAGGCGCGCGCCGCGACTTGATGGACATCCATTGCGTGGTCAGCGACCTGTGCGTGCTCGATTTCAATGGTCCGGAACGGGCGGTGCAAGTGCGCTCGCTGCACCCCGGCGTGAGCTTCGAGCAGGTCCAGGACAACACCGGCTTCCCGTTGCTCAAGTCCGCACAGCTGCACGAAACGGCACACCCCACCGGTGAGCAGTTGGCGCTGATCCGCCGGCTCGATCCACACGATTACCGCGCCACGGCGATCAAGGGCAACCCGCCCGGTATCCGTACGGCCTGAGGCAAGGACAGCGAGCATGCACAGCAGCGACAGTGAATTCATCGTCCGCCAGGACAACGCCGTCTACGAGACGGACACCCCGGTGCTGTACAGCGTGGCCGAGGGTATCGCCACGCTGACGCTGAACCGGCCGACGTTCAACAACGCGCAAAACTCGCAGATGACCTACGCCCTCGATGCTGCCCTGCGCCAGGCCGTGGACGACGACAGCGTCAAGGTCATCGTCCTGCGCGGCAACGGCAAGCATTTCTCGGCGGGGCATGACATCGGTACGCCGGGGCGCGATATCGACAAGCCATTCGAGCGCGCGCACCTGTGGTGGGACCACACCAACAAGCCCGGCGGCGAGCAGCTGTATGCCCGCGAGCAGGAGGTGTACCTGGGCATGTGCCGACGCTGGCGCGAGTTGCCCAAGCCGACCATCGCCATGGTGCACGGTGCGTGCATCGCGGGCGGGCTGATGCTGGCCTGGGTCTGCGACCTGATCGTCGCCAGCGATGACGCGTTCTTCCAGGATCCGGTGGTGCGCATGGGCATTCCGGGGGTGGAGTACTTTGCCCATCCCTACGAAATGAACCCGCGTCTGGCCAAGGAGTTTCTCTTCACGGGTGACCGTATGAGCGCCACCCGCGCCTGGCAGGTGGGCATGGTCAATCGGTTGGTGCCGTTCGCCGAACTGGAACAAGCCACCTATGCCCTGGCGGCCGGTATCGCCCGTCAGCCGCGCATGGGTCTGGCCCTGACCAAACAGGCGATCAACCACGTCGAGGACTTGCAAGGCAAACGCACGGCCATGGATGCCGTGTTCGCCTGGCACCACTTTGCCCATGCCCATAACGAATTGTTGTCCGGGGACAAACTGGGCGGTTTCGATGCCAGGGGCATGGCGCAAGCGAACAAGCGGGCCGAGGACAAAAGCCAATGAATCGCTGGCTCGATACGCCGCTGACTGAGGCCCTTGGTTGCCGTTACCCGATTGTCCAGACCGCCATGGGCTGGGTCGCCGATGCGAACCTAGTGATCGCCACGACCCAGGCCGGGGGCTTCGGCTTCCTGGCGGGAGCGACCATCGCGGCCGATGAGCTGGAAGGCGAGATCCGCAAGGTGATCGATGTCACCGGCGGCAGCAACTTTGGCCTCAATTTCCACATGTTCCAGGACAATGCCGCACAGTGCGTCGACCTGGCGATCCAGTATCGCCTGCGTGCCGTGAGCTACGGACGCGGTCCGGACAAACACACCATCGCCCGTTTCAAGGCGGCCAACGTGCTGTGCATTCCCACCGTGGGCGCGCTGAAACATGCGCTCAAGGCGGTGGAACTGGGGGCCGACCTGATTACCGTCCAGGGCGGCGAGGGCGGTGGCCACACCGGCGGCGTGCCCAGTTCGATCCTGTTGCCGCAAGTACTGGCGGCGGTCAAGGTGCCCGTGATCGCGGCGGGGGGGTATGCCACCGGCCGTGGCCTGGCCTCGGTGCTGGCGGCCGGTGGCGCCGGTATCGCCATGGGCACGCGCTTTCTCATGACCCGCGAATCGCCGACGCCGTCCACGACCCTGGAACGCTACCTGAAAGTCAACGATCCGCAGCAGGTGCGCGTGACCACGGCAGTGGACGGCATGCGCCACCGCATGATCGAAAACCGTTTCATCAATCATCTGGAACAGGCGGGTCCGTTCGGTCGCCTGCGCATTGCCCTGGGTAGCGCCTGGCAGTGGAAGCAGCAGACCGGCATGAGCCTGGGGCACATGGCCTCGGTCTTCATCCGGGCCGTGCGTGAAGACGCCTCGACGCTGTCGCAGGTGGTGATGGCCGCCAATCAACCGGTGCTGTTGCAACGCTCGATGGTCGATGGCGCCCCGGACGAGGGCATCTTGCCCAGCGGCCAGGTCGCGGCGGCCATCGGCGAGCTGCTCAGTTGCCGTGAGGTCATCGAAGGCATCGCCAGCGAGGCCCAGCACTGTCTGGACGCGCTTCTGGCGCGCAGCCAGCCCAGTCCCTCGAACCATCCCGCCAGTATTGGAGAACCCCTGTGAACCAGGCATTTACGACACAACTCAATCAGGGGATCGCTGAGCTGGTGATCGCCAAGCCCCCGGTCAATGCCCTAGATAGCCATGAATGGCATGCACTGGCGCGGGAGATCGAAGCCCTCGGGGCCGACCCAGACGTGCGGGTGATCGTCATCCGCGCCGAAGGCCGGGGCTTCTGCGCCGGGGTCGATATCAAGGAACTGGACAAGCACCCGGAGCGAATCGTCGCGGTCAACGCCGGCAACTACGCCACCTTCAAGGCTGTGCATCGCAACCCGGTGCCGGTGATTGTCGCGGTCCATGGTTTCGTCCTGGGTGGCGGCATCGGCATCACCGGGGCCGCAGACATCGTCCTCGCCGCCGAATGCGCCACCTTCGCCCTGCCGGAAGTCGACCGTGGTGCCATGGGCGGCGGTGCGCATTTGCAGCGCCTGTTCCCGGTGCAAAAAGTCCGTTACCTGTTCTTCACCGGCGACACCATCGGCGCCCGCGAGGCCCTTCAGTACGGCTTCATCGAGCGCATCGTGAGCAAGGAACAACTGCGCGAAACCGCCCTCGGCATCGCCGCGAAAATCGCCGAAAAGAGCCCCGCCATGATCCGCCTCGCCAAGGAAGCCTTGAACGGTATCGAAGACGGCAACCTGGAGGACAAATACCGCTGGGAGCAGGGCTTCACCCTGCAGGCCTATAGCAGCCCCGATTCCGCCGAAACGCGCCGGGCCTTCGTCGAAAAACGCGACGCCAAGTTCTGAGGTAACGCCATGGACCTGACTTTTACCCCCAAGCAAAACGCCTTTCGCGCCGAGGTGCGCGCCTGGCTCGCGGCCAATCTGCCTGCCGAGCCGCTGGCCAGCTACGACACCCGCGAAGGCTTCGAGCAGCATCGGGCCTGGGAGGCCAAGCTGTTCGAAAGCCGCTGGTCGATGGTGATGTGGCCGGCCGAACTGGGCGGTCGGGGTTGCGACCTGATCGAGTGGCTGATTTTCGAAGAAGAATATTACGGCGCCGGGGCACCGATGCGTGTCAACCAGAACGGCCAGTTGCTGCTGGGGCCGACCCTGATGGAATTCGGTACGCCGGAGCAGAAGCAGCGCTTCCTGCCGCGCATGGCGGCCAGCCTGGACATGTGGGCGCAAGGCTGGTCCGAGCCCAACGCCGGCTCCGACATGGCGGCGATCACTAGCAAGGCCGTGCTCGACGGCGACCATTATGTGATCAATGGGCAGAAAACCTGGTCGACCCGGGCGATCTACGCCGACTGGCTGTTCGGCCTGTTCCGCAGTGAACCGGGATCGACCCGTCACCACGGCCTGTCGTTCGTCATGGTGCCGCTGGACACGCCGGGGGTGAGCATTCGCCCGATCAAGGCACTCAACGGCAAGGACGCGTTCGCCGAGGTGTTTTTCGACGACGTGCGGGTGCCGGTGGCCAACCGCATCGGTGCGGAAGGACAGGGCTGGCATGTGGCAATGGCCACCGCCGGTTTCGAGCGCGGCCTGCTGTTGCGTTCACCGGCACGCTTCCAGGCCACGGCACGCAAACTGGTTGAACTGTACAAGGCGCACCGCGCCAGCGCCGACCGCGACCCGGGCTTGCGCGATGCCGTGCTGGAGACCTGGATGGGCGCCGAAGCCTACGCCTTGTCGGCCTACCACACCGTCGGCCGCTTGAGTCAGGGCGAGCAGATCGGCGCCGAGTCGAGCATCAACAAAATCATCTGGTCGGAGCTGGACCTGAAGATGCACGAAACCGCCATGCGCATTCTCGGTACGCGCGGCGAGCTGCTGACCAATGGCCCGGACGCCAGTGATGCAGCGGGCTGGCTGGAGGGCTTTCTGTTCGCCCAGTCCGGCCCGATCTATGCCGGCACCAATGAAATCCAGCGCAACATCATTGCCGAGCGGATGCTCGGCCTGCCGAAATAAGGAGCCGCCATGGACTTCACTTTTAACGACGACCAGTTGGCGTTCCGCGAAGCCATCAGCCGTTTCCTGATGACCGAGGCCGCGCCGGAAATGCTCCGGGAAATCTGGGAAACCGATGTCGGGCGCTCCCGTGACCTGCGCAACAAGATCGCCGGCCAGGGACTGACCGCCTTGTCGGTGCCCGAGGCCGAAGGAGGCCTGGGCATGGACGATGTGACCTGGGCACTGATGACGCAAGAGCTGGGTTACTACGCCATTCCCGACTCATTGGCCGACACCGCCTACGTTGCCAGCGGCCTGCTCGCCGGTCTGCCCGCGCAGCACCCGGTTCGTGCCGACCTGTTGCCGCGAATTGCCGACGGCAGCTTGCGCATGGCGATCGGTCATCCGGTCAATGCCCTGGTCAGCGACGCGCAGCTGGCTGAAGTGCTGATCCTCACCGACGGCGACGACATCCACGTGGTGCCGCGTTCCCAGGTGACCGTGGACAATCATTCAAGCATCGATGCCTCGCGGCGCCTGGGCCGGGTGACCTGGACTCCGTCGCCGGCCACTTGTGTGGCCAGCGGCGAGCTGGGCAGCACCTTGCGCGATCGCCTGCTGGACCGTGGCGCACTGTCGGTGGCCGGGCAATTGCTGGGGCTGGCGCAGCGCATGCTGGATCTGTCGGTGGACTACGTGGCCCAGCGCAAACAGTTCGGCAAGCCGATCGGCAGTTTCCAGGCGGTCAAGCATCACCTGGCCGATGTGGCCCGTTACATCGAACAGGCCAAACCGGTGTTGTACCGCGCCGCCCATGCCTTGGCCCGCGGTGATGCCAACGCTGGCGTGCAGGTCTCGCAGGCGCGCCTGGCCGCCAACGAGGCGAGCTGGATCGCGGCTCGCAAGGGCATCCAGGTGCACGGTGCGATGGGATACACCTGGGAAGTGGACCTGCAGATGTTCATGAAGCGCGCCTGGGCCCTTGATGCGTCCTGGGGCGACCGCGGTTTTCATAAAGACCGGGTCAGCGACTACCTGTTCGCCGACGCCACCCGCCTGGGGCCGGGACACACTTTCGAGGAATGAGTCATGACACAGGCTTACATTGTTGATGCACTGCGCAGCCCTACCGGCAAGCGCAAGGGGTCATTGAGCGAGATCCACGCCATCGACCTGGGCGCCCATGTGCTCAAGGCGCTGGTGGGGCGCAACGTGATTCCCGCCGAGGACTACGACGACGTGATATTCGGTTGCGTTGATACCATCGGCTCCCAGGCCGGCGATATCGCCCGCACCAGTTGGCTGGCTGCCGGTTTGCCGCTGACGGTGCCGGGCACGACGGTGGATCGCCAGTGCGGTTCATCGCAACAGGCGCTGCATTTCGCCGCGCAAGCGGTGATGAGTGGCACCCAGGACGTGGTCGCGGTGGGTGGGGTGCAGACCATGACCCAAATCCCGATTGCTTCCGCGATGCTGGCCGGTCAGCCGCTGGGCTTTGCCGATCCGTTCTCCGGCAGCGTCGGCTGGCGGGCGCGGTTTGGGCAGCAGCCGGTCAACCAGTTCTATGCTGCGCAACGGATTGCCGATCATTGGCAGATCAGTCGCGAGCACATGGAAGCCTTTGCCCTGCAAAGCCACGAGCGAGCGTTGGCAGCCATCGCCAGCGGACGCTTTGCCCGGGAAATCGTTGCCTGCCAGGGGTTGGCGGTGGATGAAACGCCGCGCCAGAGCAGCCTGGCGAAGATGGCCGAATTGCAACCGGTGGACCCGCAGTTCCCGTCGATCACCGCGGCCGTGTCCAGCCAGACGTGCGACGCTTCCGCGGCCTTGCTGGTGGTCTCCGAAGCGGCGCTCAAGCGTTACGACTTGACCCCGCGGGCGCGGATTCATCACCTGACCGTGCTCGGCGACGATCCGATCTGGCACCTCACCGCACCCATTGCCGCGACCCGCCGGGCCCTGGCCAAAAGCGGTCTGAGCATGGCTGACATCGACCGGGTGGAGATCAACGAGGCCTTCGCCTCGGTGGTCATGGCCTGGGCGAAGGAGCTGGATTACGACCCGGCGCGCACCAACGTCAACGGCGGCGCGATTGCCCTGGGTCATCCATTGGGCGCCACCGGGGCACGACTGATGACCACGCTGCTGAACGAACTGGAATGCAGCGGTGGCCGCTACGGCCTGCAAACCATGTGCGAAGGCGGTGGCCAGGCCAACGTGACGATCATCGAGCGTCTGTAGTTTTTTCAGGCGGGCCGCCGCTTCGGGCGTGCGGCCCTGCGCATTTTTCAAGGAGTAAAACATGGCTACGTGTACCGATCGTACGGTGATTATCACGGGGGCGGGTGGCGGGCTTGGTCGGGCCTACGCCCTGGCGTTCGCGGCCGAGGGCGCCAAGGTGCTGGTCAACGATATCCGCGCCGAGGCCGCCGAAGCGGTGGCAGACGAGATCCGCGCCCAGGGTGGCCAGGCCATCGCCAACAGCGACGACATCACCACCCTGGCCACCGCGCAACGCATCGTGGATGCGGCATTGGCGGCGTTCGGCGAGGTCCATGTGCTGATCAATAACGCCGGCGTATTGCGCGATCGCATGTTCATCAGCCTCAGTGAGGAGGACTGGGACATGGTCATGCGTGTGCACCTCAAGGGTCATTACTGCCTGGCCAACATCCTCGGTCGCCGCTGGCGCGATCAGGCCAAGGCCGGCCAGCCGGTCGACGCGCGGATCATCAACACCAGCTCCGGTGCCGGCCTGCAGGGCTCGGTGGGGCAGTCGAATTATTCAGCGGCCAAGGGCGGCATCGCTGCGCTGACCCTGGTGCAAGCGGCGGAACTGGCCCGCTACGGCGTTACCGCCAACGCGCTGGCTCCGGCCGCCCGTACCTCGATGACCGAAAGCGCCATGCCGGAGGTGGTCAAGAAGCCGGAGGACGGCAGCTTCGACGCCTGGGCCGCCGAAAACGTCGCGCCGCTGGTGGTGTGGCTGGGCAGCACGCAATCGGCCCACGTCACCGGTCAGGTGTTCGAAAGCCAGGGCGGTCGCATCTCCCTGGGGGATGGCTGGCGCACGGGCGTCACCCGCGACAAGGGCGCGCTGTGGAAAGTCGAAGAAATCGGCGCGGCCGTGGATGCCATCCTCGCCGAAGCCCCAAGGCCCCAAAGAGTCTGGGGCAGCTAAGGCCCCGATCCCAGTGGGAGCTGGCCTGCCAGCGATGGCGGCGTTACAGCCGACCCATCTCCCGCAGTCATACCCGATCTACTGTGGGAGCTGGCCTGCCAGCGATGACGGCCTGACAGCCAACCTGATGTCAAGCGAGCGCGTTCCCCTGCAGCTTGCCCGCGAAGCGGATAGCGCGGTGCATGTGTTGCTCCACGCGTCCATACCCCATTTTGACGATGCGCCCGCATCGCCCCCTCCGTACAACTGCAGCGTATTGATTTCTTCGGAGGTAGACGCTGTGAAACAAGCCCCCCCTTATGTGCCCGGTCACCAACTGTTGGCCGGCAAGTCGGTATTGATCACCGCTGCCGCCGGTGCCGGTATCGGTTATTCGGCGGCCCGGCGCAGTGCCGAGGAGGGTTGTCGGGCATTGATGATTTCCGACGTCCACCCGCGCCGGCTGGAGGAAGCGGTCGAGCGCCTGAAAGCCGAAACCGGTCTGCAGGCGATTTTTGGCCAGCTGTGCAATGTCACCGTCGAAGACGAAGTCCAGGCCTTGGTGGCTGCAGCCGAGGACGCCCTGGGCGGGGTCGACGTGCTGATCAACAATGCGGGGCTGGGTGGCCAGAAACGCGTGGTGGAGATGAGCGACGAAGAGTGGTTGCGGGTTCTCGACGTGACCCTGACCGGCACCTTCCGCATGACCCGGGCGATGTTGCCGCACATGCAGCGGCGCGGCGCGGGGGCCATCGTCAATAACGCATCGGTGCTCGGTTGGCGGGCGCAGAAAGAGCAGGCCCATTACGCCGCCGCCAAGGCCGGCGTCATGGCGCTGACCCGCTGCAGCGCGCTGGAAGCCGCCGAGTTCGGCGTGCGCATCAACGCGGTATCGCCATCGATTGCCCTGCACGACTTTCTCAAGAAGGCCTCCAGTGAACAACTGCTGGCGAGCCTGGCCGGGCGCGAAGCGTTCGGTCGCGCCGCGGAAGTCTGGGAGGTGGCCAACGTGATGATGTTCCTGGCCAGCGACTATGCCTCCTACCTGGTCGGCGAAGTGCTGTCCGTCAGTTCGCAACAAGCGTGAGGATTGATACATGAGCCACGTATTCAGCAGTGCCCGGGCGTTGCTCGCGGCCGAAGGCCTGGACCTGGGGCACACCGAATGGTTGACCATCAGCCAGCAGCGCATCGACCTGTTCGCCGAGGCCACCGGCGATCACCAGTGGATCCATGTCGACCCGGTGCGTGCCGCCAACGGACCGTTCGGCGCCTGCGTTGCCCACGGCTACCTGACCCAGTCGCTGGCCAATCTGTTCATGCCGCAGTTGATGACCCTCGAAAACATGGCGATGGGGGTCAACTACGGCAGCGACCGAGTGCGCTTTCCGGCGCCGGTCAGGGTCGACTCGCGGGTGCGCGGCAGCGGCCTGATCATTCGCGCCGAAGCGCTGGGCGACACCGTACAAGTGGTGGTGCGCATCACCGTGGAAGTTGAGGGCCAGGCCCGTCCCGGTTGCGTGATCGACACCATCAGCCGCTACACCTTCCACCCCCTTTGCAAGTGAGTGCCTCATGGACCTGAATGAAGTTGTAATCGTCGCCACTGCCCGTACCGCGCTGGCCAAATCGTTTCGTGGATCGTTCAACGATACCGAGGCCCCGGTGCTGGGTGGCCATGTGGTTCGCGCGGTGGTCGAGCGTGCCGGCATCGAGCCGGGCGATGTCGAGGACGTGATCATGGGCGCGGCGGTGCAGCAGGGCACCCAGGCCTATAACATCGGCAGGCTTTGCGCCTATACCGGCGGCTTGCCGGACAGCGTGCCGGGCATGGCCCTGGACCGGATGTGCGCCTCGGGCCTGATGAGCATCGGCGTGGCGGCCAAGAGCATCATGGCTGGCGAGATGAACATCGCCATCGGCGGTGGCGTGGAGTCCCTGTCGCTGACCCAGACCAAACACAAGAACAGTTACCGCGCCCAGTCCGAAGCGGTGTTGCAAGTGATGCCCAGCGCCTACATCCCGATGATCGAAACCGCCGAGATCGTATCCCGTCGCTATGGCATCAGCCGCGCGGCCCAAGACGAATATTCGCTGCAAAGCCAGCTGCGCACCGCCGCCGCGCAACGGGCTGGCCTTTTCGATGAGGAAATTGTTGGCCTGAGTGTGGACAAGCTGCTATTCGCCGACGGTCAGCCCAATGGTCATGAGCGCGTGCAGGTGCTGCGTGACGAGTGCAACCGGCCGACGACGCGCCTGGAAGACCTGGCGGGATTGAAGCCGGTCTGGAAGGACGGTAAATGGATTGAACAGGGCGAGTTCGTCACCGCCGGCAACGCCTCGCAATTTTCCGACGGGGCCGCGGCAAGTCTGCTGATGAGTCGTGCCGAAGCCAGGCGCCGCGGCTTGACGCCGCTGGGTATCTACCGAGGCATCGCCGTCGGCGGTTGCGCACCGGAAGAGATGGGCATCGGCCCAGTGATCGCCATCCCCAGGTTGCTCAAGCGTTTTGGCCTGAGCGTGGCGGACATCGGTTTGTGGGAGATCAACGAGGCTTTCGCCAGCCAGGTATTGCATTGCCGCGATGCGCTGGAGATACCGGCGGAGCGCTTGAACGTCAATGGCGGCGCGATTGCCATCGGCCACCCGTTCGGCATGTCCGGTGCGCGGATGGTGGGCCATGCCTTGCTCGAGGGGCGCCGCCGTGGTGTGCGCTATGTGGTCATCGCCATGTGCATTGGTGGCGGGATGGGCGCCGCGGGCTTGTTCGAACTGCCCTGAAGCAAGCGGGCCGGCTGCGCTTTCTTGATTGAATCCATGGGGGCCCGCGGGTCGGGCCTCCTGCTGGGGAATGGTTATGCAAAGTTGTCTGCCCAATGCACAGGTCCTGGCACACATGGGCCTGGAGTTAGCCGAGTACGAACAGCTCATTGGCGACCTTTACGATTCGGCGATGAATACCCGCAGTTTGAGCGATGCGTTGCGCAAGCTGCGGGCGTTGTTCAAGGCCAACTTCGTGACGTTGATCCTGCGGGTCCAGGACGAGCCGCTGCTGTCGCCCATGGTGGTTGCGGGCGATATCGAGCTGGGGGAGGGCGGGATCAATCATTTTGCCTATTACTCCAAATCCACCCTGTTCGACAGCCTGCCCACCGACACGGTGTTCACGGTCGATGAACTGATGAGCGATGCCGAATGGAGCCGTTCGGCGTTTTACCTGTTGTATTGCCAACCTTACGATTGCTACCACATGCTCGGTGCCGATATCCGCATTCCGGATGGCGGCACCGTACGCTTCCGGGTCAATCGGCCTCAGGGCCAGCCCCGGTTCAGCGAGGCCGAACGGGCCATGTGCGCCATGCTGTTGCCGCATTTGCGCCGGGCCTTGCACATGCATTCGCTGCTGGGCCGCAGCGAGTCGCTGGGCAGCCTGTATTCCCAGACCATCAGCCGCCTGGCGGTGGCAACCATCGTGCTCGATGAAAACGGCAGCGTGGTGCAACTCAATCCCGTAGCCCGCGAGATTATCGACAGCCAGGACGGCCTCAAGGTGGTGGGCGGTCGACTGGAAGCGACCTACCCCAGCGACAATCGTGAGCTGGCGCGCTTGGTGCGCAACGCCTTCCAGCGCGCCAGGCAGGGCGTCGCCAAGGGTGTGCAGGTGGCTGAGGCCACGTCGATATCCCGCCCTTCGGGCTTGGTCAGTCTCGGCGTGGTGGTGGAGCTGATCCCGTCCCAGGAACTGCTCGAAGGCAAGGGCAAACCCACGGTGGTGGTGTATGTGCGCGACGCGGTCAGCAAGTCGCTGGTCAGCACGGTACTGACGTCGCAGCTGTACAACCTGACCCCGGCGGAAACCGCGCTGGCCCTGGAACTGGCCAACGGTCTGTCGCTGGAGGAAGCCTCGGAAACCCTGAATATCCGGCGCAATACGGCGCGGGCGCATTTGCGCTCGATCTTTTCCAAGACCGGCGTGCGGCGCCAGACCGAGCTGGTGCGGATCATGCTTAACAGCGTGGTGGCGCTGGGCGCGCCGCAGCCGACGGCGTCGCCGCTATGACGCGCCGGACGTGAAAATGCGTTAGTCCGTGCGGACGATGCTGGTCGAATCCTGAGATGTCGATACTGGGCAACCAATGTCGAACTGAACAAGGAGAATAATAATGACCGGCAGTAATCAGTCCGCGGGCTGGGCCCTGGTGTTGTTGATGGGATGCTGTGGCGTCGGGACGGCGAATGCCGCCCCGGAAGACGTCGCGCGCCTGGGCAATGATTTGACGTGTCTGGGTGCGGAAAAGGCCGGCAACGCCGACGGCAGCATCCCTGCATTCAGTGGCAAATGGCTGGGGGCGCCGCCTCATGTGGATTTCAAGGGCACCGGCAATCATCCGGTGGACCCGTATCCGGACGAAAAACCGTTGTTCGTCATTACCGCGCAGAACCTCGCGCAATACAGCGACTCTCTGTCCGACGGCCAGAAAGCCCTGTTCAAGCTGTACCCGGCCACCTACAAAATGCCGGTCTACCCTTCGCACCGGGATTTCCGTTTCAATGATGCGGTATGCCAGGCCACCCGCGAGAACGCCAGCGTGGCGCGGCTGGTGGATGATGGCGAAGGGGTGGTCGGCAAGACCGGCGGCACACCATTCCCGGTACCGCGCAGCGGTCTTGAGCTGCTGAAGAATGCCTCGACCTTCACCTTGCGCGCCTGGACCGAGGAATACACCTCAGACAACGCCTACGTGCTCAAGGACGGCAACATCAATTGGGGGCGCGTACATTCGCGCAACCTGGCCCCCGCGCTGGAGCCGGGCAAGGTGGGCGATACCACCGGCAACTCGTCGTTCTATCTCAACGAAACCCTGCTGCCGCAGCGCGACAAGGGCGAGATCAATACTGGGACCGAGTTCTGGAACGACAAGACCGAACCTCGCCAGGCCTGGCGTTACGATCCGGGCACCCGGCGCGTGCGCCAGTCGCCGGGCTATGGCTTCGACATGTCGTTCCCGGGCAGCGGTGGCTCGATCACCGTGGACGAGGTTCGGCTGTTCAACGGTTCCGGGCAACGTTATGACTGGAAGATCGTCGGCAAGCGCGAGATGTTCATTCCCTACAACACCTATCGCCTGCACGCGGCCAACCTCAAGTACGCCGACCTGTTGACACCTGGGCACATCAGTCCGGATGCCATGCGTTATGAGCGTCATCGGGTATGGGAGCTGGAGGGCACCTTGAAGCCGGGCTTCCGCCACCTCTATGGCAAACGCAAGTTGTACATCGACGAAGACACCTGGTTCCCGATGCTCGCCGACAACTACGACAACCGCGGCGAGCTGTGGCGCACGTCGATGGTCAACTATTTCTACGCCTACGAAAGCCAGCGGCCGCAAGCGGGGGTGGGTCTTTATTACGACCTCAACGCCGGCAGCTACCTGGCGTTCAACCTGATCAATGAACAGCGCAACGGCTACCTGTTGAACAGGCCCGGTTTCAGTCCCCGGGACTTCGGTCCGGAAGCTGCCCGGCGTTTTGGCCAGTGACCGTGACACGTCGCGTCCTGTGTCGCTGTGTGAGAGTCCATCGCATTTGACCTAGTCCAACTGAAGGATGATCCCGTTGCGCGGCCACCTGATGATGGGCGCCATGGGGTCACCCTGTATTTCTTGGGAGCGTTGCCTGCTCCGAAGTCTGCAACCGAGGAACAATAACAATGACGAAACTCGCTGAAATCAACATCGAGAATGCCCAGCGTACCCACCGGTACGCGCGCGGCTGGCATTGCCTGGGCAACGCCGAGGATTACCGTGACGGCAAGCCCCACACCCTGGAGATATTTGGTACACGGCTGGTGGCTTTTGCCGACAGCCAGGGTTCCATCAGCATCCTCGATGCCTATTGCCCGCACATGGGCGCCGACCTGTCCCAGGGCACGGTCGAGAATGACAGGCTGGTGTGCCCGTTCCATCACTGGAAGTACGACACCGCCGGCAAATGCGTGGAGATTCCCTACTGCAAACGCATTCCGCCCAAGGCCAAGACGCGCAGCTGGTTGACCTGCGAGGAGAACAAGCTGCTGTTCGTGTGGAACAACCCCGAGGGCCGTCCGCCGAAGGAGGGCGTGGTCATTCCGCACCTGCCGGAAATGGACGATCCCGACTGGGTTCATGACTGGAACATCGACACCATGCTGATCGAAACCAACCCGCGGGAGTTGGTCGATAACCTGGTGGATGCCCAGCACTTCGGCCCGGTACACGGCACGCCGACCAAATACTTCGCCAACGTCTTCGAAGGACATATCGGCCACCAGATTTTCCACGGTGACTCCGAACGCCTGGGCGGTGACCTGATCGCGCCGTCGGCCTACTACGGCCCGGCCACCCACTTCACGCACATCAGCTCGATGTTTGGCGATGTGCGTATCCACGCCATTCTGCTGAACAGCCATGTGCCGGTCACGCCCAACAGCTTCGACCTGCGCTTTGGCTGTATGGTCAAGCGCGTGCCGGGCTGGACTGAAGAGCAGAACCGGGAAGTGGCCAGGGCCTACGTCCAGGGCAACCGCGATTCGTTCTACCAGGACGTGGTGATCTGGAAACACAAGATCCGCATCGACAAGCCGGTGCTGGCGGAAACCGATGGGCCGGTCTATCAGCTGCGCGAATGGTACGAGCAGTTCTTCACCGATGAGGATGAGGTCCCCGCGTTCATGGCGGAGCGTCGCGAGTTCGTCACGGTCGACGAGCGCTGACGGAGCAAAGGGCGCCCTGGAGTGACCGACAGATCACTCCAGGGCCTGGTCTTGATGGTCACGAGAGCACTGACAATGAAAATAAAAAGTCATCCTGGCTACTACGTTCCTTTGTTGATCCTGGGTTTGCTGGTGTTGATCGTGCTGGTTTCGGCCCCGCCGGAATCGGCCAGCACCCGGGCCTGCAAGCAATACGCAAGCTGCGTTGCGATGAACGCCGGTGTCCCGAGCTTGCTCAACCTGCGCTAGCGACGCTCATGCACGCTTTGATCATTAACTTGTCAGTTTCGGTCATTGAGCGACCGCTGGAGTGCTCATAATCTGTAATCCATGACAAAGGGCGCCAAAGAGCGCCCTCACTTTTCCGTGATGGAGTTACCGATGACCGCCGCTCATTACCCGCACCTGCTGGCCCCGCTGGACCTGGGCTTTACCACGCTGCGCAACCGTACCCTGATGGGCTCGATGCACACGGGCCTGGAAGAAAAACCGGGTGGTTTCGAGCGCATGGCGGCGTATTTCGCCGAGCGCGCCCGCGGCGGCGTCGGCTTGATGGTGACCGGCGGCATCGGCCCAAATGACGAGGGCGGCGTGTATTCCGGCGCGGCCAAGCTGACCACCGAAGAGGAAGCGCTCAAGCACCGGATCGTGACCCGCGCGGTGCACGAGGCGGGCGGCAAGATTTGCATGCAGATCCTTCACGCCGGTCGTTATGCCTACAGCCCGAAACAGGTGGCACCGAGCGCAATCCAGGCGCCGATCAACCCGTTCAAGCCCAAGGAACTGGACGAGGAAGGCATCGAGAAGCAGATCAGCGATTTCGTCACCTGCTCGGTACTGGCGCAAAAAGCCGAGTACGACGGCGTCGAGATCATGGGCTCCGAAGGTTATTTCATTAACCAGTTCCTCGCGGCCCACACCAACCACCGTACCGACCGCTGGGGCGGCAGCTACGAAAACCGCATGCGCCTGGCGGTGGAAATCGTGCGCCGCGTGCGTGAAGCCGTTGGCCCGAACTTCATCATCATCTTCCGCCTGTCGATGCTCGATCTGGTGGAAGGCGGCAGCACCTGGGAAGAGATCGTGACGCTGGCCAAGGCTATCGAGCAGGCTGGCGCGACGATCATCAATACCGGGATCGGCTGGCACGAAGCGCGGATTCCGACCATCGCCACCAAGGTGCCGCGCGCGGCGTTCAGCAAAGTTACTGCCAAGCTGCGTGGTTCGGTGAGCATTCCACTGATCACCACCAACCGCATCAATACCCCGGAAGTGGCCGAGCAGATCCTGGCTGAAGGCGATGCGGACATGGTGTCGATGGCGCGGCCGTTCCTCGCCGATCCGGATTTCGTCAACAAGGCCGCCGAAGGCCGCGCCGATGAAATCAACACCTGCATCGGTTGCAACCAGGCGTGTCTCGATCACACCTTTGGCGGCAAGTTGACCACGTGCCTGGTCAACCCGCGGGCCTGCCACGAAACCGAACTGAATTACCTGCCGGTGCAGCAGATCAAGAAAATCGCGGTGGTCGGTGCCGGGCCTGCGGGCCTGTCCGCGGCGACCGTGGCCGCCGAGCGCGGTCACCAGGTGACGCTGTTCGATTCGGCCAGTGAAATCGGTGGCCAGTTCAACATCGCCAAGCGCGTGCCGGGCAAGGAAGAGTTCTACGAAACCCTGCGCTACTTCAACCGCAAACTGCAGACCACCCACGTCGAGGTCTGCCTGAATACCCGCGTCGATGTGGCGAAGCTGGTTGAAGGCGGTTATGACGAGATCATCCTGGCGACCGGTATCGCACCGCGTACGCCGGCCATTCCGGGCGTCGACAACGCCAAGGTGCTGAGCTACCTGGACGTGATCCTCGAGCGCAAACCGGTGGGCAAGCGGGTCGCGGTGATCGGCGCGGGCGGCATCGGGTTCGACGTCTCGGAGTTCCTCGTGCACCAGGGCGTGGCGACCAGCCTGGACCGTGAAGCGTTCTGGAAAGAGTGGGGCATCGACACTCGGCTTGAAGCCCGCGGCGGCGTCGCCGGGATCAAGGCCGAACCGCATGCCCCGGCCCGCGATGTGTTCCTGCTGCAACGCAAGAAATCCAAGGTTGGCGACGGCCTGGGCAAGACCACAGGCTGGATCCACCGCACCGGCCTGAAGAACAAGCAGGTGCAGATGCTCAACAGCGTCGAATACCTGAAGATCGATGACCAGGGCCTGCACATCCGCATCGGCGAAACCGGCGAGCCGCAGGTGCTGGCGGTGGACAACATCGTGATTTGCGCCGGGCAGGATCCGCTGCGGGAGTTGCAGGACGGTCTGGTCGCGGCGGGGCAGAACGTGCATCTGATTGGCGGTGCGGACGTGGCGGCGGAGCTGGACGCTAAGCGGGCGATCAATCAGGGGTCGCGGTTGGCGGCTGAGCTGTAACAGGCAGGTTCGCTCCCACCTGGATTGAAGTGTTCATTTGATTTGTGAACACCCCAGAACACTGTGGGAGCGAGCCTGCTCGCGATGGCGCCCATGGCGCCTTTTGATCGACTAGAATGCTGGCTCTTCACCCTGAGCCAGCCTCCATGCTTCTCCCTCCCAATCATTGGCTCCCCCAAGCCCCACTGGATCGACTCGACCTCGACTGGCTCGCCGCAGCAGGCATTCAGGTCGCCATCCTGCGCCTTGACCTGATCGACCCGCTCATCAGCGGTAACAAGTGGTTCAAGCTTATCGAACATTTGAAGGCTGCCGATCAGGCCGGTGCCCAGGGCATCATCAGTCTGGGCGGTGCGCACTCCAATCACCTGCATGCGCTGGCGGCGGCGGGGCAGCGCTTCGGTTTCACCACGGTCGGCTTGCTGCGGGGGCATCCGCAAGACACGCCAACGGTCAACGATCTGCAGGCGTTCGGCATGCAACTGCACTGGCTCGGGTTTGGCGGCTATCGCGCGCGGCATGAAGCGGGGTTCTGGACACCCTGGCAGGCGCTGTATCCCGATCTGTGGCCGGTGCCGGAAGGTGGCGGCGGTTTGCCGGGCGCCGAGGGTTGCGTGCAGTTGAAGGCGATGGTCAGCGAGCAGTTGAATGGGCTGGGCTGGAATGACTACGACGGCTGGTGGCTGGCCTGCGGAACCGGCACCACACTGGCGGGCCTGGTACTGGCCGAAGCGGGGGAGCATCCGGTGTATGGCGCGTTGGCGGTGCCCGATGACCATGGCGTGGCGCAGCACGTTGAATCGATCGTGCAAGAGGCGGGTTTGCAGCTTCCGGCGTATGAACTGTTCGACGCCAGCCGTGGCGGCTTCGCCAAAGTCGATCCGCCGTTACTGGATTTCATTGCGCAAACCGAGCAGGCCTGCGGCATTCCCCTCGAACCGCTGTACACCGGCAAAGCGCTGCTCACGCTCAAGCAGCAGCTCGACACCGGACGATTCGCCAGGGGCACGCGCCTGATCTTCATCCATACCGGCGGATTGCAGGGCCGCCGCGGATTTCATTCGCAACTTTGAAGTGTGCAACAGCCCCACACATTCAGGTATTGCGGCTGACTCGCTTGGGCATCATCCGCAGCAACGTGTTATCGCCGACCACATAGTGGTGATAAATCCCCGCCAGCGCGTGCAAGCCGATCAGCCAGTAACCGAGGGTGCCACCGAGTTCATGCCAGCCCTGGATACGTTTGGCCAACGCCTTGTCCTCGGACACCAGCATCGGCAGATCAAAACCGTAGAACATCACCTGATGACCCTTGGCGCTGGTGACCAGCCAACCCAGAATCGGCATCGCGATCATGAACAGGTATAGCGCCCAGTGCATCACCCGCGCGAGGGCGGTTTGCCAGTGCGGGGAGGCGGGGAAGATCTGCGGCGCCGGGCCCAGGCTGCGGGCGAATAGCCGGAACCAGACCAGCACGAATACGGTCAGCCCGAGCATGAAGTGCGATTCGGTGATCAGCGTTCGACCACCGCTGCCTTTTGGAAAGACCCCGCGAAATTCGATACAGGCGTAAACCAGCGCCAGCAGGACCAGCATTAACCAGTGCAGGGTGATCGACACGGTGCTGTAGCGTGAATCGGAGTTCTTCCAGGGCATACGGCGTTCCTCGCAGGTCGGGTCAAGCCACCGTTCTTGGTCGACGGTGTGCTTTAACTGTAATCCTGTTTTGGAGGGTTTGCCTGAGACTGTTGGACGCTGAATGTGCTGATTCAGGTAATTGACAGGAAAACGAGTAGCCCAGTAGGAACGACGCTTGCCCGCGAAGGCGTCTGTCGGCAGACATTCATGTTGAACGTCCGGACGTCTTCGCGGGCAAGCCTCGCGCCTGCAGGCGTGGTGGATCAGTTGGTCTGTGGCATCTCGCCGTTGGCCAGGCGCTGGTTGATGTCGACGATCACTTGCGGCAAATCGGTGATGGTGTCGATCATGTAATGCGGGCGCGAACCCTCGAACAGCGCGTGGATGCGCTTGCGTTCGCTAGCCAGTTCATCGCTGTCGAGGGCGCGATACCCTTCGTAGTCCAGGCCCAGCGCATTGCCCGAGCAGATCAGGGCGACGGTCCACATGCCGGCGCGGCGACCTTCAAGAATGCCCGGCACGGTGTCGTCGATCTTCACGCAGGCCGCGACATCGTCGATGCCCAGGGCGATGACGTTGGCCAGTGCCTGGGCCGGCCATGGACGGCCGTTCGGTACTTCGTCGGTGGCGACCACGTGATCGGCGATGTAACCGTTGGTGGCGGCCAGTTCGACCACTTTGTCCATGACCTGTTTCGGGTAGCCGGAGCAGGAACCGATCTTGATCCCTTGCCCGCGCAGGTTGGCGATGGTGTCCAGCGCGCCGGGGATCAGCGCCGAGTGCTCGGCGATTTTCTCGATCTGCAGCGGCATGAAGCGTTCATAGATGGCGGTAACGTCAGCGTCGGTCGGCGTGCGGCCGAAGGCTTTGCGATAACGTTCGGCGACCGCTGGCTGATCGCACAGGGTGCGGATGTGGTCCCACTTGCCCATGCCCATCGGGCCACGGGCTTCTTCGATGGACACCTGGACGTCGAATTCGGCGAAGGCTTCGACAAAAATCTGCGTCGGGGCGAACGAGCCGAAATCGACCACGGTGCCGGCCCAGTCGAGGATGGCGGCCTGGAGTTTGGTTGGGTTGGTGTAGTTCATGATGATCAGAATCCTGTGGCAACGGGTTGAATAGGGAGCTGCTTTTGGTGGCAGCGGGCTTGCTCGCGAAGGCGCTGGATCAGGCGACAGCAATGTTGAATGCTGAATCGCCTTCGCGAGCAAGCCCGCTCCCACAGGGGAATGCGCTGTGGTTAGATTGTTGACACTTCCATCTCGCGCAACACTTCGCCGATGGCGGCCACGGCCTGGCGCATCTCGGCGGGTTGCACATGACCGATGCAGCCCACGCGGAAGGTCTCGACCTGGGTCAGTTTGCCGGGGTAGAGGATGTAACCCTTGGCCTTCACGCGTTCGTAGAACTCCTTGAACTGGTAGCGCGGATCTTTCGGGGCGTGGAAGGTGGCGATGATCGGCGCCTGAATCGCCGCCGGCAGGAAACTGCGCAGCCCCAGTTTGCCCATCTCTTCCATCAAGGCCTGGCAGTTGTCGGCGTAGCGCTGATGGCGCGCCGGCAGGCCACCTTCCTCGCTGTATTGCAGCAGGGCTTCGTGCAGCGCTGCGACCACGTGGGTCGGCGGGGTGAAGCGCCACTGGCCGGTCTTGGCCATGTAGCTGTGCTGGTCGTAAAGGTCCATCGCGAGGGAGTGCGAGTTGCCGGCGGCATTGGCCAGCGCTTCCTTGCGAGCGAAGACGAAGCCCATGCCCGGTACGCCTTCCAGGCATTTGCCCGAGGCGGCGATCAGTGCGTCGAACGGCACCTGCTGCGCATCCACTGGCAGCGCGCCGAAGGAACTCATGGCGTCGATGATCAGGCGCTTGCCGTGTTGCTCGACCACCTGGGCGATCTCCGGCAGCGGGTTGAGGATGCCGGTGCTGGTTTCGCAGTGGATCAGCGCGACGTGGGTAATGCCGGGGTCGGCGCGCAGCAGACGGTCGACGTCGGCAGCGGTGGTCGGTTCGTCTTCGGCGGTTTCAAACGTGCTGAACGAGCGGCCGAGCACGTCGCAGATTTTCGCCAGGCGTTTGCCGTAGGCGCCGTTGATCAGCACCAGCACCTTGCCATCGCGAGGCACCAGCGTGCCGATCGCCGCTTCGACCGCGAAGGTGCCGCTGCCTTGCAGAGGAACGCAATGGTGGCTGGCGCCGCCGTTGATGATTGCCAACAGTTGCTCGCAGAGGCTGGCGGTCAGTTGGTTGAAGCGGTCATCCCATGAACCCCAGTCGACCATCATTGCCTGGCGGGTGCGGGCCGACGTGGTCAATGGGCCGGGGGTGAGCAGGATGGGTTCGGCAATACTCATTCTCGTGTCCTCGCAATCGATGGGATGAAGCTACGGGGCTTAAATTGCAATTTGCCGTTGCATCAATCAAATTGTTTGTTGTTATGCCAACCATCAGTGAGGCTTATTCATGAACCTGTTCCAGCTCCGCGCTTTTGATGCGGTAGCCCGCGAGGGCAGCTTCACCCGTGCCGCCGCGCGGTTGTTCATCAGCCAACCGGCGGTCACCGGGCACATCAAGGCGCTGGAGGAGCACTACCAGATCACCTTGCTTCGGCGTACCGCGCGGCGGGTCGAACTGACGGAGGAGGGCACCAAACTCGCGGCGATCACCCGGGCGATGTTCGGCCTGGCGGAAGAGGCGCAGGTGATGCTCGAGGCCAATCGGCAGTTGCTCACCGGGCGACTGGAAGTGGCGGCGGACGGGCCGCACATGGTCATGCCGATGCTGGCCAGTTTGCGTACGCGCTATCCGGGGATCACCGTGAACCTGCGCCTGGGCAATGCCCAGGAAACCCTCGCGGCGTTGCTGTCCGAGCATGCCGACGTGGCGGTGTTGACCGAAGTCGAGCCGCGCAAGGGCTTGCATTTGCAGGCGTTGAGCGAATCGCGGATTTGTGCGCTGGTGCCCGAGGGTCACCCGTGGGCGCAGAAATCGAAGGGTGTGCACCTCAAGGAGCTGGATCAGGTGATCATGGTGTTACGTGAACCGAGCTCGATTACCCGGCGTACGTTCGACGAAGCTTGTGTCCAGGCGAAGGTCAATCCGCGGGTGTTGCTGGAACTGGACAGTCGCGAGGCGGTGACCGAGGCCGTCGCCGCGCAGTTGGGCGTGGGTGTGGTGTCGTCAGTGGAAGTCAGCCATGACCCGCGGGTGGCGGCGGTGCCGATCATGGGGGACGGGTTGGTGAACCGGCACATGATGGGGTGCATGGAGCGGCGCCGGGATTTGCGCTTGATACAGGCGTTTTTCGAGCTGGCGCCAGGCCCGTAAACCGAGTCGCCTGCATCGCTAGCAGGCTAGCTGTCACAATGGATTTGCGTCGACGCATCACCCCTGTGGGAGCTAGCCTGCTAGCGATAGGGCCAGACCTGCTTACTCCAGACTCTCGCGCACCATCTCCAGAAACGTCGCCACAATCCGCCGCGAACTCTGCTCGCGCAAGCACACCAGCGTCTCCGTCAGCCGCCGTGTGCAATCGGTGATCGGCAACGCACACACCCGCGAATCCGCGCCAAACTCCGCGGCCGAAACCACGCCGACGCCAATCCCCACCACCACCGCCTCCCGCGCCGCTTCCCGCCCTTCAACCTGAATCGCCGGCCGAATGCGAAACCCCGCCCGGGCCATTTCTTCTTCGAGCGTCTGGCGCGTCACCGAGCCGATTTCCCGTAGCACCAGTGGCGTGTCGTCCAGGTCCGCCAGGCAGATCGACTCGCGATCGGCCCACGGGTGGTTGCGTGAAACGAACGCCACCATCGGGTCGTTGCGCAACGGCAACGAGATCAGCCGGTCATCACTGACATCACGCCCCAGCAGCGCCAGGTCGGCCTGATAGTTGAACAGCCGAAACAGCGATTCATCCGTGTTGCCGGTCTCGATCTTCACGCTGATGCCGGGGTAGCGCTCGCAAAACCGGGCGATCTGCGGCAGCACGTGCACCGGGGCATCCACCGCGAGGATCAGGCTGCCGGTCTGCAAGGCCCGGGAATCGTGCAGCAACTCCTGAGCCTCGGCCTCAATGACGAACAGCCGCTGCGTAATCCCGAGCAAGCGTTCTCCGAGATCGGTCAGGCGCACGGAACGTTTGTTGCGATGAAACAGCAGCACACCAAAGCGCTCTTCGAGTTTGCGCACCTGGTCGGAGATGGCCGGTTGGGTGAGAAAAAGCCGCTCGGCGGCCTTGGTGAAGCTGCCGTGAACGGCCACGGCGTGGAAGGCTTTGAGCTGGGCGTGGGAAACCGACATCGACACCTCCAGTAACAAGCTGAGCTTATATTGGAAATACGATAAATCGATTTCACTTATTAATCAGTAATTGTTTTGATCGGCCTCAGTCGCGGTGACTGCTCGGTCGAGCAGCAGCGTGACCATGAGCCTGCCCGTGCATTTGCAGGCCTCATCTGACCGGTATCGCCACAGGGAAGCCGCGATATCGCAGTGCTCAACAATAAAAAGACAGGCGTTATTTCTCAATTTCTGCCGGCACACTCACACCCTGAGGTCAGAACCACAATGAACAAGCACATCGGCACCATCAAGCGTTGGCGCGTGCAGATCTTCGCGATCACCTGGCTCGCCTACGCCGCTTTCTATTTCACCCGCAAAGCGTTTTCCGTCGCGAAACTGGGGATCGCCGAAGACCCCACGTTCATGCTCGACAAAATGGCCATGGCCAACCTCGACGCCATCTACCTCGCCGCTTACGCTGTCGGCCAATTCACCTGGGGCATCCTCGCCGACCGCTTCGGCCCGCGGGTCGTGGTGCTCGGCGGATTGCTGATTTCCGCCGCGGCGGCGCTGGTGATGGGCAGCTTCGCGACGTTACCGATTTTCGCCACCTGCATGCTGATTCAAGGCCTGGCCCAGTCCACGGGATGGTCAGGGCTGTGCAAGAACATCGGCAGTTTCTTCCCCGCCGAACAGCGTGGGCGGGTGCTCGGTTTATGGAGTTCCTGCTACGCCTTTGGCGGGCTCGTGGCTTCGCCGTTTGCCGGTTGGTGGGCGTACACGCTCATCGGCACCTGGCACGCGGCGTTCATTTCCAGTGCGGCGGTCGTTGGGCTGGTCGCCGTGCTGTTTTTTATTTTCCAACGCAACAAACCGGAAGACGTGGGCTTGCCGGCCGTGGAGCCTGAACCCGAGCTGACCGCCGAAGAAGCGCACGCTCAAAGCCAGATCAGTGTGCTCGAACCGTTGAAGGAGATCCTGCGCAACCGCACGGTGCTGATTCTCGGCCTCGCGTATTTCCTGCTGAAACCGGCGCGTTACGCGATCTTGCTGTGGGGCCCGGTGATCGTGTTCGAGCAGATGCCGACCGTGGGCAAGGTCGGCGCGGCGATCATTCCGACCGCGTTCGAGCTGGCCGGGTTGCTCGGGCCGATCCTGCTCGGGCTGGCCTCGGACAAAGTGTTCGGCGCCCGACGCATGCCGGCCTGCGTGCTCAGTTTGTTTGCACTGACCGTGTCCCTCGCACTGTTCATGGGCGCCTTGCACACCGGCAGTGTGACGTTGGTGGTGGCACTGTTGTTCGTCATGGGTCTGACCCTTTACGGTCCGGATTCGATGATCAGCGGCGCGGCGGCCATCGATTTCGGCACCGCCAAGGCCGGCGCAACGTCGGCAGGCTTCGTCAACGGCTGCGGCTCGGTCGGGGCGATTCTTGGCGGTTTGCTGCCGGGTTATTTCGACTCGGTCACCGTGTTCATTATTTTCGCAGGCTGCGCGTTGTTCTCTGCGCTGGTGCTGGTCCCTTACTGGAACAGTCGCCCGGCTGGCTTGCGAACCGAAAGTGCCTTCGTGCCCAACCGGCCGATGAGTGTCAAACCCCTGCGGACCTGAGGAAATACCCATGAGACCTTTCTGGCTGGAACAGGCGCTGGCGGCCGAGTCCTGCGCGCCCTGCGAACCGTTGCGCGCAGACACCCGTGCCGATGTGTGCATCGTTGGCGGTGGCTACACCGGGTTGTGGACCGCGATCATGCTCAAGGAGCAGAACCCTGAGCTCGATGTGTTGCTGATCGAGGCCGACATCTGCGGCGCCGGTGCCAGCGGCCGCAACGGCGGATGTGCGCTGTCGTGGTCGGCCAAGTATTTCACCCTGGAAAGGTTGTTCGGCGTCGAAGAGGCGGTGCGACTGGTCAAGGAATCCGAGCGCAGCATTTACGCGATCGGCACCTTCTGCGAACAGTACGGCGTGGAGGCCGATTACCGCCTCGACGGCACGCTCTACACCGCCACCAACCGCGCGCAGTGTGGCTCGACCGACGCGGTGATCACCGCGCTGGAACGCCATGGCATCAACTCGTTTACCCAACGCCCGGTCGCAGATGTGCAACGGATGGCCGGCTCCGATAAACACCTGGAAGGCTGGTTTTCCCCGGCTGCCGCGAGCGTGCAGCCGGGCAAACTGGTGCGTGGCTTGCGCCGCGTAGCGTTGCAGCTCGGGGTGAGGATTCATGAAAACACCGCGATGACCGGGCTGGAGGAAGGCAAGCCGGCCGCGATCCAGACCCCGCACGGCACGGTCCGCGCGGACCGCGTCGTCCTGGCGATGAACGCCTGGATGGCCCGCGCGTTCCCGCAGTTCGAACGCAGCGTGGCGATCGTTTCCAGCGACATGCTGATCACCGAGCCGCGGCCCGACCTGCTTGACGAAATCGGTTTGACCAGCGGTGTCACGGTGCTGGATTCGCGGATTTTCGTGCACTACTACCACAACACGCCGGACGGCCGAATTATGCTCGGCAAGGGCGGCAACACCTTCGCTTACGGCGGGCGGATGCTGCCGGTGTTCGATCAGCCGTCGCCCTATGCCGGCTTGCTGCAGAGCAGTCTTACGGATTTTTTCCCGGCGTTTGCCGGGGTCAAGGTCGACGCGACCTGGAACGGCCCGTCGGATCGCTCGGTCACCGGTCTGCCGTTCTTCGGCCAGATGAGTGGCCACGGCAATGTGTTCTACGGTTTCGGTTATTCCGGCAGCGGCGTCGGGCCGTGTCACATGGGCGGGCAGATTCTCGCCTCGATGGTCCAGGGCCTGGACAACGCCTGGACCCGCTCGCCGCTGATCAACGGCCCCTTGGGTTTTTTCCCGCCGGAGCCGATTCGCTACCTGGGCTCGCTGATGGTACGCAACGCCATCCGCCGCAAGGAGCGCGCCGAGGATCATGGGCGGCGGCCACGGCATCTGGACGTGCGCCTGGCGAAATTCGCCGCCGCGGCGGGCAAGGCCGACAAGGGCTGATCAGGGATTGCGGTTCACCAGCCAGTCGAGCAACAGGCGGTCGTCGCCCTTGGGTGGCTGGCTCGGCCGCGGCGCCGGCGGGCTGTTCGCCGTGGCGTACAACACCGGGCGGTCCGGATCGCTGTCGAGAAAACTGATGAGTACGTCGGTGCCGGCCACCGGCAGCCTCGAGGGATCGATCCGGCTGTCCGGGGTGGCCTGGACCATGGGCAACCAGAACCCGCTGGCTTCATTCGCATCGGTGTCCGGTGTTGGCCACAACCTGACCTGTATCCGGCCCTGATCGTCGGGTGTGGCCGGTTCACCGATCGGCCCCAGCACCCGCGCCGTCTGGAAACCTGGAATGACCGGTCTGGCCTGCGTGAGGGCGGGGCGGAACACCGTTGACCAGGGAATCGCACTGAACTGATTGCTGTAGCGTCGGACCCTGTCGGTTGTAACGTGTTCGAGAATCGACGGCTGCTGGCCCTGATGGCGGATGTCGGTCAGCAGCCATTGATCGTTGAAGTTGGGCAGCGGATGGTCCGACACCTGGACGATTCGTCCGCTGCGCAATGCACTGTGGTTGCTTCGACCCTGCATCTGCCCATGCCGGCAACGCAGCCGCTCCAGTATGCGACGGCTGAGCCGGTCGAGGTCGAGGGGCGGCGGGGTGGGGGGCGCAGTCAGTGGCGGTGAGGTGTGGCGCTGGAACAACTCGCTGATCACCGGCACGTGGGTATCAGGCGACTCATCGCCGTGGAAGGGCATCAGCAGCGGTTCCTGCGGGAAACTCAGGCTGTCATCCGCCAGCACCAGTACATGGCCGCCACGCTGATGTTCGAAGTGATAGTGGATGCCTTCTTCCTCGCAGAGTCGCTGCAGGAACGTCAGGTCGCTCTCGTCGAACTGAATACAGAACGGCTTCACGGGGTAGCGGCCGCTGGGCAGTTCAAAGCGGTAGCTGCTTTCAGGCAGGCCGTTTTCTTCGAGCAGCTGGCGCAGGATGGCGGGCACATCGAGCTGATGAAAAACCCGTCGCGAACGCTGTCGGTCGAGGGTTTGCAGCCAGGGCACCAGCACCAGGCTGTAGTCGATCCGCTGCGGGCCGCGGTGTTCGCGGCTGGCGCTGTGGATGATGCCGTGCACGCCGTGGCCGTCTGCCAGACTGAGGAACACCGGTTGTTGCAGCAGTCGGTCGAGGTGCATGGCCGGTGCCAGGCCGATCACTTCGATGTTGAACCGATAAGGCTGGTTGAGGGCTTCATGGCCGGTGAACTGCAACACCTGCAGGGTCAGATCGCCGTCCAGCAGTGTCAGGGTGAAGGGACTTTCCTTGTCGTTGTGCATCGAACGCGCTTCTGCCTGGGAGTACGGGCACTGAGGGTACGAAACCATGGCGCTTTATGCTCAGTGCAACTCAACGTTTCAGAAACGCCCTACAACTATCGGTAAAGATGTTGATTTGGCAGGATCGATTTTTTGGTCGATTGCCGACTTTAGGCCGTATAAACTTGCGCAAAGCGTCGGCCAATAGATGTCTCGGCGCCACAGATAAGAGAGTGAGTAATGGGCGCACAGTGGAAGGTTAAACACAAAGAAGCGGCAGCCAATGCCAAGGGCAAGATCTTCGGCAAACTGGTGAAGGAAATCACCATCGCTGCGCGCAACGGTGCCGATACCGCCACCAACGCGCACCTGCGTCTGGTGGTCGAACAGGCGAAAAAAGCGTCGATGCCCCGCGAAACCCTGGAGCGCGCGATCAAGAAAGGCTCCGGCCAGCTCGGTGAAACCGTGCAATACCATCGCGTGACTTATGAAGGCTTTGCACCGCATCAGGTGCCGCTGATCGTCGAGTGCGTGACTGACAACATCAATCGCACCGTCGCGGAAATCCGCGTCGCGTTCCGCAAAGGGCAGTTGGGCGCCTCCGGTTCCGTGGCCTGGGACTTTGACCATGTCGGCATGATCGAGGCGTCCCCGGACAGCCCCGACGCCGACCCGGAAATGGCTGCCATCGAAGCCGGCGCCCAGGATTTCGAGCCGGCCGAAGACGGCGCGACCCTGTTCATCACCGAAGCAGTCGATCTGGATTCGGTGCAGAAGGCCTTGCCCGAGCAGGGTTTCACCGTGTTGTCGGCGAAGTTGGGCTACAAGCCGAAGAACCCGGTCAGCGGCTTGAGCGACGAGCAGATGGCTGAAGTCGAAGCGTTCCTGGAAGGCCTCGATAACCATGATGATGTGCAGGATATGTTTGTCGGGTTGGCGGGGTAATTTGTTTCTTCAGTGACGGTTTGGCAGGCCGTCTTCGCGACTTGCTCGCGAAGACGGCAGAAGCGACGCCGCAACGCCCGGGTTTAACCCGGCTCCCTGACTTCCAGCAACTGCCCCAACCGACTGCGAGTCCGCGCCAGATCGATCGCCTCACCTCCCAGGCTCTCGCGCAACGAGCGCCGTCCCAGCAGAATCAGGTGCTTGTCTTGGTCATACAACACATCCACCAGATTGATGAAACGTTGCTGCGCCGCGATCGAGCAGTCGGCGAGGCTGGGCAGTTCGTCGATGATCCAGTGATCGAAGCGCCGACACAGCTCCAGGTAATCCATGACGGCGGTGGGGTGATCACACAGGTCGCTGAAGGTGAAACCGATGGTGCGCCCTTCGCAATGGCGGGCCGGCAGATGCCGGGTGCCAACGGCTAACAGAATGGCGGGCGCGTCGGCGTAGGGTTCGGGCAGGTTCAGCGCCAGACGCTGCGCGGCGGTGGCTGGCCAGACGTAGTGGCCTTGGGTGAACAATTGCTGGGCGTGGGTTCTGGCGTGACTGCGATAGTCGTGCGGACCGCCGACCTCCATCACTTGCATACGCGCGTGGATCAGGTCGATGACCGGTTTGAATCGCGCGTGATAGAGCGGATTCGGCAGCAAGCCTTCGGGCGGGTAGTTCGAGGTCACCAGCAGCAGGATGCCGCGGCGAAACAGCGCTTTGAACAGCCGCGTAATGAGCATCGCATCGCCGATGTCATGCACATGAAATTCGTCGAAACACAGCACCCGGCAGTCTTTCAATAGCTCGTCGAGTGTGGTCGCCAGCGCATCAGGCTGGTCGCGGTGACTGAACATGCCCTGATGCAGCCGGGCAAAAAACTCATGAAAGTGCAGGCGTTGTTTTTCCGCGAGGGGGAGCGCCTGGAAAAAACCATCGAGCAGCCAGCTTTTGCCGCGACCGACCGCACCGTGCAGGTACAGGCCTGGCAGCGGTTTCGCCGAGGTGCCGAGCAGCGCCGTGGCGTGCTGCGCCATGCAATCGATCACGCGCTGCTGGCTGTGGCTGAGGGTATAACCCTGGGAGTGGGCCTTCTGGCGAAAGTAGTCGTGGACGATGCGTCCTGGCGCGGAATGACTGCTGGCGCTCGAGGCCTTGCCGAACAGGCGGCGCAGCGCGAGCCAGCGTGGAGTGAATCGTGAACGGTTGGGCGGTCGAACGGCCACTGATGTTCCCCGGTAATCGTCAGGCAGGCTTCCCGAGCCGCGGCGGCGTAGTGTAACCAATACGGGAATTTTGCTTCCAGTTGTGTCGACCGGCGACGTCAGGACTTGAACAAAAAAATGCGGGCTGTACAGCTTGTTTCACCTAGGGGCGCGGTGTTTTGTCAGTGGTACGACACAAAAGCATACCCTTTTCGTGGATCCAATTTTCCGGCGTCGCTGGAAAATCCTCGTTCCGTTGCTAACCTCAAAGTCTGAAGCCACCCCCCTCAAGGATTGGGCCGTGAATGGAATCGCTGTATTGGCAGGCGCTGGCATGGTGTTCAGCGCGCAGGTAGTGGCCGCGGAGCTTCAAGTTCAGGTGCGGGTTGACGTGCAGCGCGGCTGTCAACTGGTCGGCCAGCAACGCAGTGCGGGCGTCGAGCAACTGGGCGTGCTGGACTTCGGCCAGACGGCGCGCCTCGATGATCCCGCCGGCCCCTTGGGAGCGGCGTTGATGAATCAGCGCTTGCCTCGTCTCGAATGCAATCCCGACACCCCTTATCAATTACGCGTCGACGGCGGCCAGCACGGCGGCGTCGGCGAAGTGCGCTACATGGCCGGTTCCGCTGGCAGCAAACCCATTCCCTATCGGCTCTACCAGGACCCCGCGCGGCGGATCCCGCTGGCGGTGGATGTGCCGATGAGCGGACGGGTGCCGGACACCGGATCAGTGGATTTACCGTTGTATGCACGCATTGAACGGCTCGCGGAGATTCCCCGTGTCAGTCGCTATACCGACCTGGTGAAGGTGACCGTCAGCTGGTAGCAGCACCGTGTAACGGCCCCGGATGGATTCGTGGGGCGCAGGGAAGGGGCGTTGCGCATTGAACGCCCGGGTTTTGGCATCCTGAGGGAATTGGGATTGGCGTTATGACAAGCAAGCACTGGATATGGATCGGTGTCGGGGCACTGGCCATGCTGACCGACGACGCGCAAGCGGCGGTCAGCGGGCAGATCCACGCGCGCCTGACCATTATTGCCGGTTGTGAAGTCACCAACGGTGGCAGCAGCGGCAGCCCGGTCAGCGATTTCGGCACGCTGGATTTCGGTGAACAAGGTCCGACCTGGAACGCCCCGATCAAGGCCACCCTCGGCGAAGACGGCAGCGGCAAGCTGAATGTCGCCTGCAACCCTTCGGTCACCGGCTTCACCGTCACCATCGACGGTGGCGCCCATGGCGACGGCACTACTCGACGCCTGAGCAACGGTAGCCAGACCCTCCCTTATCAGCTGTTCCTCGATGCCTCTGGAAACCAGAGCTACAGCATCGGCCAACAACACAATTTCGCTGTCACCAGCGGCGCCCAGGTACCGATTCCGGTCTTTGGCGCGGTGGTGGCGAATACCCGCGCGGTCCCGGCCGGTGTCTATACCGACACCCTCACCGTGACGCTCGATTGGTAAACCCGTAGAGGACGGACACCATGCACAAGCTCGCTACAAGGATAGGTTTGTCACTGCTCGGCCTGACGCTGGCGTCCAGTGCCCAGGCGGCCACCACGGTCACCGGCCAGATCACTTCCAGTCTGATTCTGATCAGTAGCTGTCAGGTGAACGGCGCCGGCGGTTCCAGCGGGTTGAATTTTGGTGCCTTGAACTTCGGCACCGCCAACAGTCTGTTCACCGAGGCTGACGCGCAAGTGCTCGGCGGCGGTGGCGGGGCGCTGTCGATCCTCTGTTCCAGCGGCACCACGCCGGCGGTCAAGGTCCGCGCGGGCAGCCACGATGGGCAATCGCCCGGAGGCAGTCGCGCTCTGGCCGATGGCAGCGGCAATTTCGTGCCCTATGACCTGTACACCGACGCCGGGCATTCGCAGCTGTTGGCCATCGACGGGGTGATCAATCTGGCGGCCAGCACCGGCGTGGCGCAGACCGTGAACATCTACGGCAAAGCGGTGGGCAAGGCCGGTTTGCCGGCCGGGACCTACAGCGACACCGTCGCCGTCGAACTGACGTTCTAGGACGATGAACCGCCATGGACGTGCGGCGCTGCTGTTGTTGTGTGCGGGCTGCTGTGTGCCGTTGCCATTGGCGGCGGTGACGAGCCAGAGCTTTCAGGTCAGCGCCACCGTGACGGCTGGCTGTCTGGTGGTTGGCGGCGTGTCGAATTACGGCAACCTGAATTTCGGCAGTCAGTCGGCGTTGGCCACGACCACTGTGCAGGTGGCGTTGACCGGGGGCGTGCAGTTGCAATGCACGCCGGGGGTGACGATGAACATGACCGTCGATGGCGGCCAGTACAACAGCAGCGGACGACACATGCAGCTCACCACCGGCAGCAATCGCGTGGCGTATCAGTTGTTTCGCGATGCGGCGTACAGCCAGAGCCTGGGTATCGGTCAAAGTGTGGCCGTGGCCTATGCCGACGCCAACAACATCCGCCTGCCGATTTACGGCCAGGCGCAGTTACCCGGCAATCAGCCCGGGGGGACCTACAGCGACGTGCTGCAAGTGCAGCTCTCGTGGTAATGCGGCGTTTTTTGATCGCGCCTGGCAAGCTTGAGGAGCAGGGAAATGGAGTTACCTTCGCGGCGACATCCGGTCGTGCGTCATGCAGTATTGCTGATGGTGTTGGTGGCGGCGGTCAAGGTGCAGGCGGCCAGTTCGGTACTGATCTGGCCGATCGATCCGGTGCTTGAGGCCGATCAGCAAGCCAGCGCGTTGTGGCTGGAAAACCGCGGCACCGAGACGGCGAATTTGCAGATTCGGGTGTTCGCCTGGAACCAGAGCGGTTTTAGCGACCAGTACCAAAACCAGCGCGACGTGATCGGCAGTCCGCCGGTGGCGAAGATCGAACCTGGCCAGAAACAATTGGTGCGCCTGACCCGCACCCGGGAAATTCCGCCGGGGCAGGAGCTGGCGTATCGCATCATCATCGACGAAATTCCCTCGGCGAAACCGCCCGCTGCCGAAGAGGGCAAGACGGCGGCGGCGATTCGTTTCCAGATGCGTTACTCGGTGCCGCTGTTCGCCTACGGTGCGGGGCTGTGGAGCAAGGAGGACACCAGTCGCAAGCGTGACCCCAAAGGTGCGGGGCTGCCGGATTTGAGCTGGCGCACGGTGGCGGTGGACGGCCACCCCTATGTGGAAGTGCGCAATCGGGGGGCGGTGCATGCGCGGTTGACGGATGTGGCGGTGAAGCAAGGCGGGCAGACCCAACCGTTGGTGGAAGGCTTGCTTGGTTACGTGCTGCCGGGCGCGATCATGCGCTGGCCGGCGCCCGGGCCAATGGCGGGGGATCCGGCGTTGCAGGTTCGAGTGAACGGAGCACCGCAAGTACAAAGCATCACACCTGCGCGCTGATACGTGCGGCGTTCGCGGTGATTGAGGGACAGGAGGGCAGAGTCCATTGATGGACGTAAAGCGGCAATGAGCCGGGGGCGGGCTCGCAGTTTCCAGCGTTCGTTGCGGGCCATGAGCTGTGTGGGTTGCCTGGTGTTCGCTCACTCATCCGGAGCCGGTGATTTACCGCCTCCCCCCAGCGGCATGGAGGCCGTGGCCGATGCGCAGTTGTTTTTGGAATTGGTGGTCAATCAGATGAATACCGGAGACGTTGTCGCGGTGGAGCAGCGCAACGGGCGGTTGTTCCTGCCGGCCAGCGCGTTGCGTGACACCGGTATAAAGCTGCCGGCCAGCGTCGAGGCCGAAGTCGACCTCGACAGCCTGCCAGGCCTGCATCGCGAGTACGACAGCGCTGCCCAGCGCCTGCTGCTCGACGTGCCGCCGAACTGGCTGCCGGAACAGTTTGTAGGCAACCGCGACGCCTACCCGCGAACCCCGGCGCTGAGCAGCTTCGGCGCGTTGCTCAATTACGATGTGTACCTCAACGACACCGATGATGCCGGCACGTATCTCGCGGCGTGGAACGAAGTGCGCTTGTTCGACAGCTGGGGCACGCTGTCCAACACCGGGCAATATCGCCGCACGCTTTCGGGGGAGGCGGTCAGCTCGCTGAACAACGGCTACCTGCGTTACGACACCACCTGGCGCTACTCCGATGACGAGCGACTGCTGACCTACGAGGCGGGGGACCTGGTCAGCGGTGCGTTGCCCTGGAGCAGCTCGGTACGGTTGGGCGGGGTGCAACTGTCCCGGGATTTCGCGGTGCGCCCGGACCTGGTGACTTATCCCTTGCCGCAGTTTGCCGGGGAAGCGGCGGTGCCGTCCTCGGTCGACCTGTTCATTAACGGCTACAAGTCCAGCAGCGCGGACCTGCAACCGGGTCCCTACACGCTGACCAATATTCCGTTCATCAACGGTGCCGGTGAAGCGGTCGTGGTCACCACCGATGCCCTGGGTCGGCAAGTCTCGACCACCGTGCCGTTCTACGTCACCAGCAGTTTGCTGCAAAAGGGCTTGAGTGATTTTTCCGTCGCCGCCGGCACCTTGCGCCGGGACTACGGCCTTCGTGATTTCGGCTATGGACCCGGCGTCACCTCAGGCAGCCTGCGTTACGGCCTGAGTGACAACTTCACCCTGGAAAGTCACGCCGAGGCCTCGGATTCACTCAGCGTCGGCGGCCTCGGTGGCAACCTGCGCGTCGGCAATTTCGGCGTGCTGAACACCGCGCTGAGCCAGAGCCGATTCGACGGTGACAGCGGTCAGCAACTCAGCCTCGGCTATCAATACAGCAGCCAGCGTTACAGCTTTTCCTATCAACGGCTGCAACGCCGCGACCAGTACGCTGATCTGACGGTGGTTGACAGCCCTTACACAACCCTCAGCAAACGCAGCGAACAAGCGACCCTGAGCGTTAACCTCGACACCTGGGGCAGCCTCGGCGCCGGCTATTTCGACGTGCGCGCGGCGGATGATTCGCGCACCCGACTGCTCAACCTGACGTGGAGCAAACCGTTGTGGCGCAACACCAGTTTCTACCTGTCGGCCAACCGCGAGATCGGCGACAGCAACTGGGCGGTGCAGGCGCAACTGGTGATCCCGTTCGATCTGCGCGGCAGCCTGGCGATCAGCAGCGAGCGCAGCAAAACCGGGCAAAGCCAGCAGCGGATCAACTACAGCCGCGCGGTGCCCACCGAAGGCGGCGTCGGTTTCAACCTCGGTTATGCCCACGGCGACGGCCCGGCCTATCGTCAGGCAGACCTGACCTGGCGCCTGCAATCGGTGCAGTTGCAGGCGGGTGTCTACGGCAACAGCGACGCCGAAACCCGTTGGGCGGATGCCAGCGGTTCACTGGTGTGGATGGACCGTCAGGTGTTCGCCGCCAACCGCATCGACGATGCGTTTGTGGTGGTCAGCACCGATGGCTATGCCGACATTCCGGTGCGCTACGAAAACCAGCAGGTCGGCCAGACCGATCGCAACGGCCACCTGTTGGTGCCGTGGAGCAGCGCCTATTACCGCGGTAAATACGAGATCGATCCGCTGAACCTGCCGGCCAACGTGCGCAGCCCGAATGTCGAACAGCGGATTGCCGTGCGCCGTGGCAGCGGTTATTTGCTGGAGTTTCCGCTGAGTCGGGTGATCGCGGCGAGCATCGTGCTGGTGGACGCGCAGCAGCAGGAGTTGCCGTTGGGCAGCGGCGTCGAACACGAGCAAAGCGGCACACAGACCGTGGTCGGTTGGGACGGTCTGGTGTACCTGGAAAACCTTCAGGCGCAGAACACATTGCGGGTGACCTTGGCTGACGGCAAAGCCTGCCAGGTGCAATTCGCGGTCGATATGAAGCAAGACCAGATTCCGCTGATCGGGCCGCTGGTGTGTCGATGAAGACAGTGCAGTGGCTGGTGCTGGTGGCATGGTTATCGCCCGGTTCGGCGTGGGCACTGTGCTCGGTGGTCACGACGACACCGGTGGGGTTTGGGTCGCTGAGTTCGATCGCCGTGCGTACCACCTCGCAGCCCAGTTCAACCTTGAATGCGGGGTTGAGTTGCACCGGCTCATTGCTTTCATTGCTGACCAGCAGTGACCATTTCTACGCGACGATCACCTCGACACAGTCCGGACTGTTGGGCCCCAGCGGGGACGTCATCGGTTACACGTTGTATGCCAACAATTCCACCAGTTACCCGATAACCCGCGGTGTGGCGTTCGATTTCGCCCGCAACGGGATCATCGATGCGCTCGGGTTGCTGGGCAGCGTGGTACCGAAAACCGCGCCAATCTATTTGGGTACCACCATTGGTAGCAACGTGGCGGCGGGCATCTATACCGAAACCCTGAGCATTGCCTGGAACTGGAATTATTGCGCCGGCATCGGCGTCGGCAATATCTGCCTGGGGCGCGATATCAGCAGTGGCAACACCACGCTGACCGTCAACCTGACCGTGGCCAACGATTGCACGATCACTGCGCCGAACATCAGTTTCGGCAGCGCGCCGGTGATCAGCGCCTTTGCCCCGGTCACCGGCCTGACCATCAACCTGGCCTGCACCAAAGGCAGCGCCTATACCGTGGGCCTGAGCGATGGCCAGCAGGCGCTGAGTGTCGGCGGGCGACGGCGGATGATTTCCGGCAGCAACTACCTGGCCTACGACATTTTCAAAAGCGCTGGCACCACCCGCTGGGGCAGTGTCGGCAGTGCGCGTCGGGCCAGTTCCGATGCCGAGGTCAATCCCGGCAACGGCCTGGGTACCGGCAGCCAGATCTTCAACTACAACGCGAAAATCTACACTGACCAGGCTACCCCACCGGCAGGGACGTATCTGGACAGCGTGGTTCTCGATGTGGGGTTCTGAACCATTGTCCCGCTGACAAAGAACCTGTGGGGCCTGTGGGAGAACCTGTGGGAGCGACGGTGCGACGATTCGAACTGCTCGCTCCCACAGGGGGTAAAGGGGATGGACGGGTCAGAATTGCACGGTCTGCCTGAGCATCTGCGCCGCCGGCGTATCGCTCGGGCTGACCATCGCGTAGTTGTATCCACTTCCCGACCAATACTCAGCCTGTAACTCGCCGTCACTGCGACTACCCCTGGGCAGTAGGAAGTTCTTCGGTCCCGGCGGGCGCACGTAGAAGCTGATTTTATGCCCGCTCAAATCCTCATAAACCACCATTGCCGCCGGCCCTTGCTCGGTGCTGAGCAAGCGTCCGCTGACCGGCTTGAACCCGGCATCTGAAAGGTCAGGCAAGCGATGGGCCTGAGTGAAATAGCGGTCGAGCCAGCGCTGCATATCGCCATCGTCGCTGACCTTGTAGTCGGCCGGGAGCATGCCCTGCTGGGCAAACAGCCGATACGCCTGCATCGCGTCTGCCATCGGCGCCGCGGTACTGAGCAGGGTCATTTCCCGCGCCTGCCAGCCACTGAATCCACCGATGCTCACGGCGATCAGCAGCACGGCGGCGCTGGCCAGGTGACGGCGCGATTGGTGTTTGCGGCGCTGCCGAATCAGCGCCGGGTCGAGTGCCGGGTTGGCCGGTTGTTGCAAGGCACCGCTGAGGGCGGCGCGCAGTTGTTGGGCGTCCTGTTGCCAGGCGCGTACCTGGGCGGACAACGACGGGTTGCCGGCCAGAAAATTCTCCACCAGACGTCGGTCGTCGTCGTTGAGCTGGTGGTCCACGTAAGCGTGCAGGTCACGCTCGCTCGGGGGCATGCTGATCATTTGAGTCTCCGCAGGGAAGGGCGGGTGATTTCGCCGTCGCTGAGTTGGCGCAAGGCCTGGCGGGCGCGGGACAGCCGCGACATGACGGTGCCCGTAGGGACATCGAGAATCTCGGCGACTTCCTTGTAGCTCAAGCCCTCGACCGATACCCAGAGCAGCAAGGCACGCTGCTCGGTGCTGAGCTGGTCGAAGGCTTGCAGGGTCGATTGCGCGATCACGGTGCGCTCCACCGACGGCTGGGCGTCGTCGCGTCCGGTAAAGAATTCGAGCATCCGCGCGTAACGTCGGGAGCGCCGGTGAGCGTCGAGAAATTGCCGATAAAGAATCGCAAACAGCCAGGCACGCAAGTCGCCTTCCGGGCGTTTGTCGCTCCAACTCGACAGCGCCCGCTCAAGGCACCCCTGCACCAGATCGTCGGCGCTGCTCGGATTGCGCGTCAATGACACGGCAAACCGGCGCAATCTGGGAATGATTTCTCTCAGTTGTTCGTCGATATCGTTCATGAAGTTCTGACTAGTCACTACGCTGTGGACTAGGAAGACGCCCGGAACCCGAGGTTATTCCAAGCCTGAAAAATTAAATACCGTGCGATGGAATAAACCGGCGTGCGGTTCGTCTGCTTGATCCTTCTCACTTGTGGCCGCTGGCCCTGGAGTCTTTCATGGTAGATCGCCCATCACCGCCCACCCGGCCGCCCTTGAGTGCCGCGAGCCTGACATTGCGCCTGGCCGGCATCGCCGTGGTGGTCGCCGCCGTGGCCGGGGCCTTTGCCTACGTCAATGGCACCCTCGACCCACAGCGTCTGACCCCGAAAAAACTGATCAACGTGCTGGAAACCAACAACGGCGTGCACCCGGGGTTTCGCCGTAATCACTCCAAAGGTGTGTGCGTAATCGGGCATTTCGAAAGCAGTGGCGAAGCGCGCAGCTATTCCAGCGCCCAGGTATTCAACGAGGCGCGGACCCCGGTGGTCGGGCGTTTCGCCTTGCCGGCCGGTAATCCTTATGCGCCGGACAGCGCAGTGCCGATCCGCAGCCTGGCGCTGCGTTTCACCCAGGCTAACGGCCAGCAGTGGCGCACCGGGATGAACAGCATGCCGGTGTTTCCGGTGGGCACGCCGGAAGCGTTCTATCAATTGCAACAAGCCCAGTCGCCAGACCCGGCCACCGGCAAACCGAACCCGGCTGCCGTGCCGGCGTTCTTCGGTGCGCACCCGGAAGCCGGGCCGTTCCTGGCCTGGATCAAGACCGCCAAGCCGTCCGCCAGTTACGTGACCGAAACCTACAACAGCGTCAATGCGTTTTACCTGGTCAACGCCGCCGGGCAAAAGCAGGCGGTGCGCTGGAGCATGGCGCCGGTGGCGCAGGATGCGGCGGGCGCGACGGCGCCAGAGGGAGCGGATTTCCTCGAGAAAGATCTGGTTCAGCGCATCGCCGCGGGACCGTTGCGTTGGCAGCTGAACCTCACGCTGGCCAATCCCGGTGACCCGGTCAATGACGCCAGCAAGGCGTGGCCAGAGGGTCGCAAAGTGGTTAACGCCGGCACGCTGGTGCTCGAAAGCACCCAGCCGCAGCTCAACGGCGAATGCCGCGACATCAACTACGATCCTCTGGTCCTGCCGGCCGGTATCGAAGGCTCCGAGGACCCGTTGCTCGCGGCTCGTTCCGCCGGGTACGCCAGCTCCTACCTGCGCCGCACCAGTGAAGTCAACCAATTGCCAGCCGCTAAACAGGAGGCTCAACAATGAGCACTCAACCGAACCACTTTGCACCGCTGGCGCGACTGCTGCACTGGCTGATGGCGTTGATGATCATTGCCATGCTGTTTATCGGCGCGGGAATGGTCGCCTCCGTGTCGGAGCGTCACGAGTGGCTCATCCACCTGCATAAACCGCTGGGCATCGCCATTCTGCTGCTGGTGATCGTGCGCCTTGCCGTGCGCCTCTCGACCCGACAGCCGCCATTGCCAGCGGACTTGCCTGGTTGGCAAGTGCTGGCAGCCAAGGGCTCGCATTACTTGCTGTATGCGCTGATGTTCATCCTGCCACTGCTCGGCTGGGCGATGATTTCTGCCGCGGGCGACCCGGTGATGCTCAGCACTTCCTTGCAGCTGCCGTCGATCCTGCCGGCAAATGCGCAGGTATTTGCGTTCTTGCGCAAGGCGCATGGCTATCTGGCATATCTGCTGTTCCTGACTGTGCTGCTGCATCTGGCGGCAGCGTTGTTTCACGGTTGGGTACGGCGTGATGATGTGCTGGATAGCATGTTGCGAGGCAGGGATCGCGGTTAATCGCTAGCCGCAGTGTCAACCGCTGATCTGTTGGTGGCCAGCGTCGTCCACCAATAGACCAGCGCCACGGCGTTGATCCCCGCGCCCAACAGGCAGACGCCGGGCCACCCGGCCCAGGCGTACATCGCCGTTGAACCCATCGAACCCAGTGCGCTGCCAATCGAATAGAACAGCATGTAACCGGCGGTGAGGCGACTTTGGGCTTCGGGGCGCACGCTGTAGATCATGCTCTGGCTGGTGACGTGCACCGCCTGCAAACCCAGATCGAGGGTGATCACCCCCAGCAACAAGGCCCATAACGAGGATTGTGTCAGGGCGATTGGCGCCCAGGAGGCCAGCATCAACAGCAGTGACAAGCCGCTGGTCCATTGACCGAGGCCGCGATCGGCCAGATGCCCGGCGCGCGCAGCAGCCAGCGCACCGGCGGCGCCGGCCAGTCCGAATAATCCGATTTGCGTGTGGGACAACGACAGCGGCGGCGCGCTCAGCGGCAATACCATGGGCGTCCACAACACCATGGCGCTGGCGAAGGTCAGCAGGGCGAGCATTGCCCGTTGACGCAGCACCGGCTCCTCCTTGAACAGCGTAAACACTGAGCCGAGTAGCGCTGCGTAGGCACTGGCGGGTTGCGCGTCTTCGTGTTTGGGCAGTACGCGAAACAGCAGCAACGCCATCACCACGGTCAGCCCCCCTGATAACAGGTAAATCGAGCGCCAACCCGCCAGATCGGCCATGCCACCCGCCACCGTACGGGCCAGCAGAATACCGACGACGATGCCACTGGTGACCACGCCGACCACACGGCCGCGTTGCGCCGGGATGGCCAATGTCGCGGCGTAAGCCACCAACACCTGCGTCACGACTGCCAGCAATCCGGTCAGCGTCATGCCGATCAATAACCAGGTGCTGCTCGGGGCTAACGCAATGATCAATAGAGCCAACGCCGACAGCAGCGTCTGCGTGACGATCAGGCGTCGGCGATTCAGCAGATCGCCGAGCGGCACCAGCAACAACAGGCCGACGCCGTAACCGACTTGCGTGAGGGTAACGACAATCCCGATGGTGGCCGGGTCCATGGCAAATGCATCGGCCATGGCGTCAAGCAGAGGCTGTGCGTAATACACATTGCCGACGGCCAGGCCGCAGGCGACGGCGAACAGCAGCACGACGCCGGTGCCAAGGGAAGTTTGAGTGGGCTGCATACCAGGCTCCTAAAGTGGTTTTGAAATGAAACCAGTTGTAAGGTAGGTAGTCCGGTTTTATATTGCAACCACATTTGTTTCGAGGGCACGCTCATGGCCAAACGTACAAGCCTGCAAAGCGCCGAATGCCCGGTTGCCCGTTCACTGGATGCCATTGGCGATTGGTGGTCGTTGTTGATCGTGCGTGACGCGTTCGATGGCATTCGCCGATTTGGCGAGTTTCAACGCAATCTGGGGATGGCGAAAAACATTCTCTCGGCGCGCCTTCGCACACTGGTGACCCACGGGATTTTCGATCTGGTGCCAGCGTCGGATGGCAGTGCGTATCAGGAATACGTGCTGACGGAGAAAGGCAAAGGGCTGTTTCCGTTGATCATCGGCTTGCGCCAGTGGGGCGAGGCGTTTTTCTACGAGGAAGGGGAGGCGCACTCGCGAGTGGTCGACCGCGAGCAGGGTCAGCCTGTACGCACACTGGAATTGCGCGCCGAGGACGGGCGCCTGTTGGGGCCCGAGGATTGTGTGCGAGTGGCGGCTGAATGAAACGGGGCTGCAGGCCAGGCATGCAGCCCCTTGAGGGTTAACGCAAGGTATCGACCATGTCCGCCACGGTGGTCAGCACATCCTTCCCCAACTGCTTGGAGCGCTTGCCCGACCAGCCCGTCAACGGATTCGGTGCGTCGTTGTTGTCCTTGAACGGCATTTCCAGGGTCAACGACAGGCAGTCGAATTTCTCGCCGACGCTGTTGCAGGCCAGCGTCATGTTGGCTTTGCCTGGCTCGTCGCGGGTGTAGCCGTGTTTGGTCTGGAAGTCTTTCGTCAGATGCTGCAGATGGCTGCGGAAACGCTCTTCGAGTTTTTCCAGACGCGGGGTATAGCCCGGATTGCCTTCGCAACCGGCGGTGAACACGTAGGGGATTTCTTCGTCACCATGGACGTCGAGGAACAGGTCGACGCCGTATTTTTCCATCTGTTGTTGTACGAAGAAGACTTCCGGACTGATCTCCTGGCTGGCGCTCTGCCAGGCGCGGTTGAGGTCCTGACCCATGGCGTTGGTGCGCAGGTGGCCGTGGAACGCGCCATCCGGGTTCATGTTTGGCACCAGGTACAGGTCGGCGTTGGCCAATAATTCGTTCAAGACTGGGTCGTCGTGCTTTTCCAGGCGTTCGATCACACCTTCCATGAACCACTCGGCCATGTGTTCGCCGGGGTGTTGCTGGGCAATCATCCACACCTTGCGCCGGCCTTCGGCACCCGAACCTTTGCGCAGCAGCTGAATGTCACGACCTTCAACACTCTTGCCGGTGGCCAGCAGTTCGGTGCCAGCCTTGGTCAGTGCCTGCTCGATCAACCAGTCATGACGGCCACGGCTATAGGGTTCAAAGTAGGCAAACCACGCGTGGGTGGCGGTGGCTTCGAGGCTGAAGCGCAGGCAGTCGCCTTCAAAGATGGTCGGCACCCGAAACCAGTTGACGTGATCGTAGGACGCCACCGCCTGATAACCATCCCAGGCCCTGTTGTACGAGGACTTGCTGGCATTGTTCAGGCGAAACCAGTGCTCCTGACCGACGTGCAGACCGCTGGCCTTGAAGTGAAACCATTGGAAATGCTGACTGCGGGTATCTGGTTTGATGGCCAACAGCGCTTGCAACGGGTTGCTGATATCCAGCACTTCGATGTTGCCGCTGTCGAAGTTTGCACTGATGCTGAAGGAGGATTTAGCCACGGTCATAGTCGATTCCTGAATATGATTTTTATGGCTGTAACTTTACACGCTGGGGGAGGAAAAAACGGGGAAATTGCGGGGGGCGTCTTCCTTGACGCCGAGGCAGCTTAGAGACTGTGCGATTGATTCTCAAGTGCTATTTTTCTTTAGTTTTACCCAATGTTGCCGGGCTTCTCTTGCCAGCCCATATTATTTTGCTATCATCCGCGCCATCGAATTTGCAGCACCCAAAGACTTCATTAGCCTGAAGGTTAAGCCAGAATAACTGGCAAAAAAAAGACCCGGCAAAAAGCCGGGTCAAAAACCGTGATTAGCCTGATGAGGAGAAAGTCCAGGAGACCGACCTGAGGTCACTTGGACAATCGACTGATCTCGCGACCAGCTGAATGCAATAATAATCATTCTCGTTTGCAAGTCAAACGATTTCATCTGTGCGATTGTAAAAATCTTTCTTGCACCCTCCGAAACCCGCTCGCCTTATCCGTGATGGATCCCGTCCAGGGATCGGTCCAGCAACGCCTTGGCCATATCGATCATATGCACCGTCGAGAACGCCAGATCCCGATGAACACCCTGCAAATGGTTCGCCGACTCGTAGGCCGTGGCGGCGGCGCAGCGCAACAGGTCTGAAGCGCGCACCAACGCCTCCTCGCTGCTGACATTGCGGTTCACGTCGAAGAAACGCTCTTCTTCCAGCTCTTCGGACGCAGCTGGTTTCAAGTAATAGTCCAGCGCGCGTTGCGCCGCGGCCGAGCCTTTTGGCGAGGTGAGGGAGGTGTCGATTTGCACGTCGGGCAGTTCGTTGCTGGGGATGTTCATGGCAATGGCAAGCTCCGTGATAGATTCAGATCCGTGAATCAATCCTAGTACGATCTGTATTTGTGACGAGAATTTAAATACTACAATTTGTGTTTTGATGGCCGGAGGCGCCCACGTATCGTGCCGCACATGGATAAATGGATTGAATTGGTCAAGGCCAAGATGAGTGAACTGAACGTCACTCAAGAGATACTCGCCGACCGCCTCGGGATGTCCCAGGGCGGCATCGGGCATTGGTTGAACAAACGTCGCCAGCCTGGCATCGATGACATGAACCGGGTGCTCCATGCACTGGGCATGAGCTTTCTCGAGGTGGCGCTGGTCATCCGTGAGCCGGACTCGGCGAGGGAAGAAAGCGAGGACCTGGTGCGCAAGTACAACCCGTACTTCCGTTACCCAGTCAGCAACTGGCGGGAATCCTGCGAGGTGCGCGACGGCGAGCCGGCGAAATATGACAAGGCGGCCTTCGAATTGACCGATTACCACGCCCAGGGCGCGGCTTTCTGGTTGCGAGTGGTGGGTGACGCAATGACAGCGCCGAGCGGCGTCAGCATCGCCGAGGGCATGATGATCCTGGTGGACCCGGCCATCGTGCCGGAACCCGGAAAGCTGGTGATCGCCCGCTGGCCGGACAGCCCCGAGGCGACGTTTCGCAAGCTGATCGAAGAGGGCGGTCAGCGTTACCTGGTCCCGCTCAATCCGACTTATCCGAAAGCCCTGTTCACCGACGCTTGCCGAATCATCGGCGTGGTCGTTCAGGCAACGGCCAGGTTCTGATCAGATCGGTCCTCGCAATGCGTAGGACCGATCTTCATTTCACGCTTCTTCCAGTTCGACCAACGCACTGCCTTCGCTGACCATCTCGCCTTCCTGGCAATACAGCGCCTTGATCACTCCAGCGTGTGGCGCACGAATGCTGTGCTCCATTTTCATCGCTTCCAGCACCACCAGTTGTGCGCCGGCCTCGACCGTCTGCCCGGCCTCCACCAGTACTCGCACGATGCTGCCGTTCATCGGCGCGGTGAGCCCGCCTTGATGGCTGTGACTGGCTTCGACCGCGCTGATCGGGTCGTAGGCCTCGATGCGCCGCAACTCACCTTCCCATTGCAGATACACAACGCCGTCGCGACGGATCGTTCGATGCTGGCGGCGCACGCCATCCTGTTCGGTGGACAGATACTCGCCCTTGAGCTGAGCTGAACCGGCCTTCAGGGTCAATGCCCGGTCCTGGCCTTCGCAGCTCAGATGCAGCGTGATCTCTTTCGGCAGTCCGGCACGGAAGCCGTTGCCGTTAGCCCAAGGCGAACTCAGGTCATCGATGCGGGTCGTGTCTGGCTGGCTCCGCGCAAATGCCTGCGCCGCGGCTTGCCAGAATTCATCGCTGAGTTCAGATGGCGTGGGCAGCAGTTGATCCTGATAACGTGGAATGAACCCGGTATCCAGTTCTGCCGCCGCAAACGCGGGATGGCCGATGATGCGGCGCAGGAAGTTGATGTTGGTCTTGAGCCCGCCGATCGCGAATTCGTCGAGCATGCTCAGCAAACGCAGACGCGCCTGTTCACGGTCCTCGCCCCAGGCAATCAGCTTGCCCAGCATCGGGTCATAGAACGGCGAAATCTCGTCGCCTTCTTCAACGCCGCTGTCGACCCGCCGTCCCGGCCCTTCGGCAGATTCGCGGTACAACTCCAGACGCCCGGTGGCCGGCAGGAAATCATTGCCCGGGTCTTCGGCATACAACCGCACTTCAATGGCATGCCCGATCAACGGCACCTGATCCTGGGTCATCGGCAGGGCTTCACCGCGAGCCACGCGAATCTGCCAGGCCACCAGGTCGAGACCGGTGATGGCTTCGGTGACCGGGTGTTCGACTTGCAAGCGCGTGTTCATCTCCATGAAGAAGAACTCGCCGCGGGCGTCCAGCAAAAATTCCACGGTGCCGGCGCCGACGTAACCGATAGCCTGCGCCGAACGCACGGCGGCTTCGCCCATCGCGCGACGCAGTTCCGGGCTCAGGCCTGGCGCAGGCGCTTCCTCGACGACTTTCTGGTGCCGGCGCTGGATGGAGCAATCGCGCTCGTTGAGGTAAAGGCAGTTGCCGTGCCGGTCGGCAAAAATCTGGATTTCCACGTGCCGCGGTTTCAGCAAATATTTCTCGACCAGCATCCGCGAATCGCCGAACGAGGACTGTGCTTCACGCTGGGCCGAGGCCAGGGCTTCGGCCAGTTGGCTGACCTCCTCGACCACTTTCATGCCTTTGCCGCCACCGCCCGCGGTCGCCTTGAGCAACACCGGATAGCCGATGCGTTCGCAAGCGTCGCGGAAGGTGTCGAGGTCTTGAGCTTCGCCGTGATAACCCGGCACCAAGGGCACGCCAGCGGTTTCCATCAAGGCTTTGGCCGCGGACTTGCTGCCCATGGCGTCGATGGCCGAGGCGGGCGGGCCGAGGAAAATCAGGCCGGCGGCTTCGATCGCACGGGCGAATCCGGCGTTCTCCGACAGGAAGCCATAACCGGGATGAATGGCCTGGGCGCCGCTGGCCTTGGCGGCGGCGATCAGCTTGTCGATTTGCAGGTAACTGTCGGCGGCTTTGCTACCGCCGAGATCGACACGAATATCCGCTTCGCGGCTGTGCCGGGCTTCACGGTCGGTGGCGCTGTGCACGGCCACGGTGGTCAGGCCCAGTGCCTTGGCGGTGCGCATCACCCGGCAAGCGATTTCGCCACGGTTGGCCACCAGCAGGGAAGTAATGACAGGTGCGCTCATCAACGCGGCTCCTTGGGGGTGATTTCGGCCTGCCAGCTCGGCGGACGTTTTTGCAGAAAGGCGCGCAGGCCTTCCTGGCCTTCGGGGCTGACGCGGATTCGCGCGATGGCATTTTCGGTGTAGCGGCGCAGCGCCGGGGTCAGCGCACCGTTGCCGACTTCACGCAGCAAGTCCTTGCTAACGCGCATGGCGGCAGGGCTGTTGAGCAGCAGGTTGTCGATCCACTGTTCGACTTTCTGGTCCAGCTCCGCTGCCGGGTAGCTCTCCGACAACAGGCCGATTTCCCGCGCCCGCTGCCCACCGAAGCGCTCGGCGGTCAGGGCATAGCGACGTGCGGCGCGTTCGCCGATGGCTTGAACCACGAACGGGCTGATGACCGCCGGTGCCAGGCCGATGCGCACTTCCGACAGGCAGAACTGCGCGTCATCAGCACCGATGGCCATGTCACAGCAACTGATCAGGCCCAGCGCGCCGCCGAACGCCGCGCCTTGCACCACGGCCAGCGTCGGTACTTTGAGCTTGGCGAGGTTGTACATCAATTCCGCCAGTTCCCGGGCGTCGTCGAGGTTGGTGCCGTAATCAAGTTCGGCCGATTGCTGCATCCAGGCCAGGTCGGCACCGGCGCTGAAGTGTTTGCCGCGGCCGCGTACCAGCAGGAAACGCAGGCTGGCATCGGTCGAGACCTTGTCCAGCGCGAGGACCAGTTCTCGGATCATCTCGGCGTTGAAGGCGTTGTTCTTTTCTTCCCGGCTGAGCCACAGCGTGGCGAAACCACGCGGGTCGATCTGCAGCTCGAGGGTGTTGAAGTCGCTCATATTCTTCCGTCTCCACAACTCTTTCCTGTAGGAGCGAGCTTGCTCGCGATGGTCTTGAACTCGCCGCGGGGTGTCAGGTGTGCAGCGTTATCGTTGAGAATCATCGCGAGCAAGCTCGCTCCTACAGGGGGCAGGATCACATCCGGAACACGCCGAAGCGGCTCGGTTCGATTGGCGCATTCAGCGATGCGGACAAGGCCAGGGCCAGCACGTCGCGGGTCTGCGCCGGGTCGATGACGCCGTCGTCCCACAGCCGTGCACTGGAGTAGTAGGGGTGACCCTGTTCCTCGTACTGATCGAGGATCGGTTGCTTGATCTCGGCTTCCTGCTCGGCGCTGAACGCCTGGCCACTGCGCTCGGCCTGCTCGCGCTTGACCTGCACCAATACGCCTGCGGCCTGTTCGGCACCCATCACGCCGATGCGTGCATTCGGCCACATCCACAGGAATCGTGGATCATAGGCCCGACCGCACATGCCGTAGTTACCGGCGCCGAAACTGCCACCGATGATCACCGTGAATTTCGGCACCTTGGCGCACGCCACAGCGGTGACCAGTTTCGCCCCGTGCTTGGCGATACCGCCAGCCTCGTACTTCTGGCCGACCATGAACCCGGTGATGTTCTGCAGGAACAGCAACGGAATGCCGCGCTGGCAGGCCAGTTCGATGAAGTGCGCACCTTTCTGGGCCGCTTCGGCGAAGAGGATGCCGTTGTTGGCGAGGATCGCGATCGGGTAACCGTGCAGGTAGGCAAAGCCGCACACCAGCGTCGTTCCGAACAGTGCCTTGAATTCATCGAACACCGAACCGTCCACCAGCCGCGCGATCACTTCCCGCACGTCGAACGGTTGCTTGGCGTCCGCCGGCACCACGCCGTACAGCTCGTCGCTGCTATAGAGCGGGGCGATCGGCGTGCGTTGCTGGACTTCACCGAGCTTGCGCCAGTTGAGGTTGGCGATGCTGCGTCGGGCGATGGCCAGGGCATGTTCATCGCTTTCGGCGTAATGGTCGGCGACACCGGAAATCTTGCAGTGCACATCGGCACCACCGAGGTCTTCGGCACTGACCACTTCACCGGTCGCCGCTTTCACCAGCGGAGGGCCGGCGAGGAAAATGGTCGCCTGTTCGCGCACCATGATCGCTTCGTCCGCCATCGCCGGCACGTACGCACCGCCGGCGGTGCACGAGCCCATGACCACGGCAATCTGCGGAATGCCCATGGCGCTCATGTTCGCCTGGTTGAAGAAGATCCGCCCGAAATGCTCCCGGTCCGGGAACACTTCATCCTGACGCGGCAGGTTGGCGCCACCCGAGTCCACCAGATAGATGCACGGCAGGCGGTTCTGCTGGGCGATAGTCTGGGCGCGCAGGTGTTTTTTTACGGTCAGCGGGTAATACGAGCCGCCTTTCACCGTGGCATCGTTGGCCACGATCATGCACTCGACGCCTTCCACGCGGCCGATCCCGGCGATCACGCCAGCGGCCGGCACGTCTTCGCCGTATACCTCGTAAGCGGCGAGTTGACTGATTTCGAGAAACGGCGAGCCCGGATCCAGCAGGCGATTGATCCGCTCACGGGGCAGCAACTTGCCTCGCGACGTGTGGCGCTCTTGCGCCTTCGGGCCGCCACCTTGCTGCACTTGTGCGAGCAGGGTGTGCAGGGCGTCGACCTGTTTGAGCATCGCCGCACTGTTGGTCGCGAACTCCGCCGAACGGGGGTTGAGCTGGGTATGCAGGATAGCCATGGACAGCTCCGTCTTAGCGGGTTTCGTTGAACAGTTCGCGACCGATCAGCATGCGACGGATCTCGCTGGTGCCGGCGCCGATTTCGTACAGCTTGGCGTCACGCAACAGGCGACCGGCCGGGAATTCGTTGATGTAGCCGTTGCCGCCGAGGATCTGGATCGCGTCGAGGGCCATTTGCGTGGCGCGTTCAGCGCTGTAGAGAATGACGCCGGCGGCGTCCTTGCGCGTGGTTTCGCCGCGTTCGCAGGCTTGCGCCACGGCGTACAGGTAGGCGCGGCTGGCGTTGAGCTGGGTGTACATGTCGGCGACCTTGCCCTGGATCAGCTGAAATTCGCCGATGCTCTGGCCGAACTGCTTGCGGTCATGGATGTACGGCACGATCAGGTCCATGCAGGCCTGCATGATCCCGGTCGGGCCACCCGACAGCACGACGCGTTCATAGTCGAGGCCGCTCATCAGCACTTTCACGCCGCCATTGAGCACGCCGAGGATGTTTTCTTCCGGCACTTCGACGTCATCGAAGAACAGTTCGCAGGTATTTGAACCGCGCATGCCGAGCTTGTCGAACTTGTTGCTGCGGCTGAACCCTTTCCAGTCGCGTTCGACGATGAACGCGGTGATGCCGTGAGGGCCTTTTTCCAGGTCGGTCTTGGCGTAGATCACGTAGGTGCTGGCGTCGGGGCCGTTGGTGATCCAGGTTTTGCTGCCGTTGAGGACGTAGCGGTCGCCACGTTTGTCAGCGCGCAGTTTCATCGACACCACGTCGGAGCCGGCATTCGGCTCGCTCATGGCCAGTGCGCCGACGTGCTCGCCGCTGATCAGCTTCGGCAGGTATTTGCTTTTCTGTTCGTGGTTGCCGTTGCGGTTGATCTGGTTGACGCAGAGGTTGGAGTGCGCGCCGTAGGACAACGCTACCGAGGCTGAACCCCGGCTGATTTCTTCCATGGCCACCACGTGCGCCAGGTAACCCAGGCCGGCACCGCCATATTCTTCCGGCACGGTCACGCCGAGCAGGCCCATGTCGCCGAATTTGCGCCACAGATCGGCGGGGAACAGGTTGTCGATGTCGATCTGAGCGGCGCGCGGGGCGATCTCTTTGGCGACGAAGGACTGAACCTGATCGCGCAGCATGTCGATGGTTTCACCGAGGGCAAAGTTCAGGGATGGGTAGCTCATGGGTCACCTTTTGGCTTTTTTGTAGGGCGGGGAGGCCAGCGATCCAGCTCTCACCTTTACGTTAACGTAAGCCTGTGACGAATGGCTGTCAATGGCCCTTTACGTTAACGTCAACTTGAGCGACAGTAGCGCCAGTTCAAGATAGAAAAGCGGACCCGTTCTGTAGGAATGATCTTGTTAGCGAAAGCGTCTGTCTGTCGATGCAGGCGTCGTCCGAAACACCAGATTCGCGAGCAAGCCCCTTTCTGCAGGTGAGCGTCGGCAACCCATTAATAAAGACAATAGGGGTCGTCATGGATCAACCCAGTGCAAGCCCGCAGCGCAGCTACACCCGTGGTTCTCAGGACAAAGCCTTGCTGGCGATGACCATTGGCGAGGCGTTCGATCACACCGTCGCGCAGTACCCGTCAGGGGAGGCGCTGGTGGTGCGCCACCAGCAGCGGCGTTACACCTGGCAGCAACTGTCCGATGCGGTGGACCTGCATGCCCGGGCATTGCTGGCGCTGGGCTTGCAGACCGGTGACCGGCTGGGCATCTGGGCACCGAATTGCGCGCAGTGGTGCATCAGCCAGTTCGCCAGCGCGAAGATCGGCGTCATCCTGGTGAATATCAACCCGGCATATCGCAGCTCTGAACTCGAGTACGTATTGAAGCAGTCAGGCTGCCAGTGGCTGGTTTGTGCAGGTTCTTTCAAGACCTCTGATTATCACGGCATGCTCCAGGGCCTGGTGCCTGAGCTGGCCGAACAATCCATCGGACAATTGCACAGCGAACGCCTGCCGGACTTGCGCGGCGTGATCAGCCTCGATGCACAGCCGCCGTCGGGTTTCCTGCCCTGGTCGCAATTGACCGATCTCGCCGCGGGCGCCTCCATCGAACAATTGCGCGAACGTCAGGACAGCCTGCACTTCGACCAGCCGGTGAACATCCAGTACACCTCCGGCACCACCGGTTTTCCAAAGGGCGCGACCCTCAGCCACTACAACATTCTCAATAACGGTTACATGGTTGGCGAAAGCCTTGGCTTGACCGCCGATGATCGGCTGGTGATTCCGGTGCCGCTGTATCACTGCTTCGGCATGGTCATGGGCAACCTCGGCTGCATCACCCACGGCAGCACCATGATTTACCCCAACGATGCCTTCGATCCGTTGTTGACCCTGACCACCGTTGCCGAAGAGAAAGCCACCGGGCTCTATGGCGTACCGACGATGTTCATCGCCATGCTCGACCAACCCCGGCGTGGCGAATTCGACCTGTCGACGTTACGAACCGGGATCATGGCCGGCGCGACGTGTCCGATCGAAGTGATGCGCCGGGTCATCAGCGAAATGCACATGAGCGAAGTGCAGATTGCCTACGGCATGACGGAAACAAGTCCGGTGTCGTTGCAGACCGGTCCGTCAGACGAACTCGAATTGCGTGTCACCACCGTCGGCCGTACACAGCCGCAACTGGAAAGCAAAATCATCGACGAGGCCGGCAACCTGGTGCCACGCGGCACGATCGGTGAACTCTGCACTCGCGGCTACAGCGTGATGCTCGGGTACTGGAACAACCCTGACGGCACCGCCGAAGCGATCGATGAGGCGGGATGGATGCACACCGGTGACCTGGCGAGCATGAATGACGAAGGCTACGTCTGCATTGCCGGACGCAACAAAGACATGATCATTCGCGGCGGTGAGAATATTTACCCGCGGGAACTGGAAGAATTCTTCTTTACCCATCCAGCGGTGGCGGACGTGCAAGTGATCGGCATTCCGTGTTCGCGTTATGGCGAAGAGATCGTTGCCTGGATCAAGTTTCACCCGGGCCACAGCGCCACCGAACAGGAACTGCAAACCTGGTGCAAGGAACGCATCGCGCACTTCAAGACGCCGCGTCACTTCAAGTTCGTCGAGGAGTTCCCGATGACCGTGACCGGCAAGATCCAGAAGTTTCGGATGCGCGAGATCAGTGTCGAGGAGTTGCGCAGCAAACAGAGCTGATCAAATCCCCTATAGGAGCGAGCTTGCTCGCGAAGAGCGTCAACGATAACGCGTGCAGTCTGGATAAACGCGGAGGGTTGGCGTTCTTCGCGAGCGAGCTCGCTCCTACACAGGGCGGGATGAAAACCTGAATCGCAGACAGCACAAAGGGGAGCCGAAGCTCCCCTTTAATTTTCGTTGCGCGTGCTCTTTTTTTATTATTGAGGGGCGGTCTGTTTTTGTTTTTAGTAACCGTGACCCTTTACCGCTGTTTTTGTCGATCCCCATCCGGGATCAAGAGCAAACGTATTTTTTTGAGCGCTGATCTGCTTTTTCGCCGAGCGATCCAACCAGTTCGGGAGCTACCTGAAGGTAGTTTTATTGTTCTCTGCCCGGTTGCGGGTTACTTCGAAAAGCACCCTGAAAAGCACACCTTCTCCAAAAAAATCTGTTAGCTGCGTCTCTGCCGTGTTGTTCTTGTTATGTCAGAGTCGTTTCGTCTTATTTTTATTGGTTTGCTGCTTTTTATTCTTGTTATGCCATAGAGATAGCAGAAGCCGTGCCAACTTTTAAAAATCCTTATAATTCAATTAGTTGAGTTTTTGTGGGATTTTTCGGTCAGGCGAAAACCGACTATTTGTTTCCGTGTTACTCGCCGGCGCCCCACATTTCAGACCCGGCGGTAACACCCGGACATACTCAGCGTGCCATGCTTGCCTTGGCCACCCGCGAAGCAGTCGGGCGGCCGAGCACGGCACTGATCTGCTGCCCGGCGAGAATCAAGGCGTCCAGGTCAATACCGGTGTCGATACCCAGGCCATTCAACAGATACACCACGTCTTCGGTCGCGACGTTACCGCTGGCGCCTTTGGCGTAGGGGCAGCCGCCGAGGCCGGCGATGGAGCTGTCGAACACCGCGATGCCTTCCAGCAGGCTGGCGTAGATGTTGGCCATGGCCTGGCCGTAGGTATCGTGGAAGTGGCCGGCCAGCTTCTCTCGCGGGACATCCGCGGACACCACATCGAACATCGTGCGTGTCGCGCCCGCCGTGCCGGTGCCGATGGTGTCACCCAAGGAAATTTCGTAGCAGCCCATCGCGTAGAGCTCGCGGGCCACCCGGGCGACCTGTTCCGGAGCGATGTGACCTTCGTACGGGCAACCCAGCACGCAGGACACGTAACCGCGGACGCTGATGCCGTGTTGTTTTGCGGCTTCCATGATCGGCGCGAAACGCTCCAGGCTTTCGCTGATCGAGCAATTGATGTTGCGCTGGGAGAACGCTTCGGACGCCGCGGCGAACACCGCGACTTCCTTGACCCCGGCGGCGACCGCATCTTCAAACCCACGCAGGTTGGGGGCGAGGGCCGCGTAGATCACGCCCGGTTTGCGCTGGATCTGTGCGAAGACCTCGGCGGACCCGGCCATTTGCGGCACCCATTTGGGCGAGACGAAACTGCCGACTTCTATATAGCCGAGGCCGGCTGCGGTCAGCGCGTCGACCAGTTGCACCTTGTCGGCCACGCTGATCGGTTGGGCTTCGTTTTGCAAACCGTCGCGTGGGCCAACTTCGACCAGGCGTACGTGGGTGGGGAGAGACATGGGAATTGACCTGTGCTGTCTGTCTGAATGTCCACAAAGCCCTGTGGGAGCGAGCCTGCTCGCGAAGGGGGCGTGACATTCAATAGAGATGTTGACTGACCGTCCGCTTTCGCGAGCAGGCTCGCTCCCACAGTGGACCGTGTGAAGTTCTACTTAATCGCTTGGCTTTTCATGGTTTCTTCCAGCGCCTGAGTGCAGCGCTCCTGCGCCGTGTCCAGCTCCAGCTTCATCTGTTCGATGTCGAGCATCTGCTGCTCCAGCTGTTCACGACGTTCGGCGATTTTGTTGAGCATGGTTTGCAGTTGTTTCTGGTTGCCGCCGGTCGGGTCATAGAGTTCGATCAGCTCGCGGCATTCGGCGAGGGAGAAGCCGATACGCTTGCCCCGCAGGATCAGTTTCAGGCTGACCTTGTCCCGGGGCGAGTAGATGCGTTCCTGGCCACGGCGCTCGGGGCTGAGCAGGCCTTGCTCTTCATAAAAGCGAATGGCCCGCGTGGTGATGTCGAGCTCGCGAGCGAGGTCGGAGATGCTATAGGTCTGGCTGCTCATGGAAGCGCTCGAAAAAGGTCATGGCGCTAAACTAATGGCAGGTTGACGTTTACGTCAAGGGGCGGGCTCTGCGATGTGATCCTGGCCTCTTCGCGGAAAAGCCTCGTTCCTACAGGGCGACGATGATTCTGTAGGCGCGAGGCTTGCCCGCGAAGAACGACACGCGGATTAACGCCCTACATCTTGTCCAGCTTCTTCTCATGCGCCGTCACTTGCTGGCACAACTCGATCATCTGCTCGCGCATCCAGCGGTTCGCCGGGTCCTGGTCGGTGCTTTCATGCCAGTAAAGGTGGGTTTCCACCGGTGGCACATCGTTGACCGGCAAACTGAAGGCGTGCAGGTCGTTACGCCGGGCAAAGCGTTCCGGCACGGTCATGACCATGTCAGTCTGCTGCAACACCTGGGAGGCCATCAGGTAATGCTGGGAACGCAGGGCGATCTTGCGCTGGATGCCCATCTTGCCCAAGGCCAGGTCGACATGGCCGAGACCGCTGCGACGGCTGGAAATATGGATGTGGGTCAGCGCCAGGTAATCATCGAGGGTGATTTTCTCTTTACCCGCCAGCGGATGGCCCTTGCGCATCGCGCAGACGTAACGGTCTTCCATCAGTTTGACGTGACGCACCTGCGGATCGGTGTTGAGCGGCGCATCCACGGCAAAGTCGAGGCGCCCGGCCGCCAGTTCCTTGGTGGTCTCGCGGCGCTTGGACAGGAAGCTTTCGATGATGACCGTCGGCGCCAGACGGCGCAGACGCTGGAACAGCGGCGGCAGGATCACCGCCTCGGTGAGGTCGGTCATGCTGATGCGATAGGTCTTGACCGCCTGCAGCGGGTTGAAAATACGGCTTTCCTGCACCGACACCCTGAGCAGGGAGAGGGCGTTGCGCACCGGGCCGATAATGTTCTGGGCCATGGGCGTTGGCACCATGCCCTGGGCGGTCCGCACGAACAATGGATCGTTGAAGGTCTCGCGCAGGCGGGCCAGTGCGTTGGAAACGGCTGGCTGAGTAATGCCGACAATCTGCCCGGCGCGGGTCAGGTTGGCTTCGGTGTAGATCGCGTCGAAGACGATGAAAAGGTTGAGGTCGACCTTGCTCAGATTCATTGCGCTGCACTCTTATTGTTGGGGCATTTTTGATAAGGCCGGGGGCCTCGGCAATCACCCGATCATATATCGGTGATGAATGTTAATACACGCCGAGAATAGGCTAGGTAAATTTTCGTAGCTGTTCTAGCATCGATTGCATGACCTGAACAACTTCCCCCAAGAAGGTAGCTGCCCATGGATTTCGCTTATTCGCCCAAGGTGCAAGAACTGCGTGAGCGCGTAACCGCGTTCATGGACACTTACGTTTATCCCGCCGAAGCCGTGTTCGAGCGTCAGGTTGCCGAGGGCGACCGCTGGCAGCCGACGGCGATCATGGAAGAACTCAAACTCAAGGCCAAGGCCGAAGGCCTGTGGAATTTGTTTCTGCCTGAGTCCGAACTCGGTGCCGGCCTGACCAACCTTGAATACGCGCCACTGGCAGAAATCATGGGCCGCTCGCTGCTGGGTCCCGAGCCGTTCAATTGCTCGGCCCCCGACACCGGCAACATGGAAGTGCTGGTGCGTTACGCCAACGAAGAACAGAAACAACGCTGGCTCGAACCGCTGCTGCGCGGTGAGATTCGCTCGGCGTTTGCCATGACCGAGCCTGACGTGGCGTCCTCCGACGCCACCAACATGGCGGCCCGCGCCGTGCGTGACGGTGACGAGTGGGTGATCAACGGCAAGAAATGGTGGACCTCGGGTGCCTGCGATCCGCGCTGCAAGATCCTGATCTTCATGGGCCTGAGCAATCCCGATGCGCCACGCCATGCGCAACACTCGATGATCCTGGTGCCGGCGGATGCTCCGGGGGTGAAGATCGTCCGTCCGCTGCCGGTGTTCGGTTACGACGATGCGCCACACGGCCACGCCGAAGTGCTGTTCGAAAACGTCCGGGTGCCGTACGAAAACGTTCTGTTGGGTGAAGGCCGCGGCTTCGAAATCGCTCAAGGTCGCCTCGGCCCAGGCCGGATTCACCACTGCATGCGTTCGATCGGCATGGCTGAACGTGCACTGGAGCTGATGTGCAAACGCTCGGTGAACCGCACTGCATTTGGTAAACCGTTGGCGCGTCTGGGCGGCAACATCGACAAAATCGCCGACTCGCGGATGGAAATCGACATGGCGCGCCTGCTGACCTTGAAGGCGGCGTACATGATGGACACCGTCGGCAACAAAGTGGCGAAGAGCGAAATCGCGCAGATCAAGGTGGTCGCACCGAACGTGGCGCTGCGGGTCATCGACCGGGCGATCCAGATCCATGGCGGGGCAGGGGTTTCCAATGATTTCCCGCTGGCCTACATGTATGCGATGCAGCGCACGTTGCGTCTGGCCGACGGCCCGGACGAAGTACACCGTGCAGCGATCGGCAAGTTCGAGATCGGCAAGTACGTGCCCAAGGAAATGCTGCGTAGCAACCACTAACCAACATCATTTCCTGTAGGAGCGAGCACGCTCGCGATGGTCGCTGACGATGACGCGTATTGTCTGGATAAACGCGGCGTCTATTTAACCCATCGCGAGCCATCTCGCCCCTACACGATGGTTGGCAGCCCAAAGAAGGCTCGCGCACACGCTGTGCTGTGAGCCGCGAGCGCTTCCTTGCTTTCCCCCCGATGCAATGCCACTTCCCGCAATACTTCAGTGAGATAAGCCGGCTCGTTACGACCATTTTTCGGTTTCGGTCGCAAGCTGCGTGGCAGCAGATACGGCGCATCGCTCTCCAGCATCAATCGGCCGCGCTTGATCTCCTTCACCAGCGGATGCAAATGCGTGCCGCGACGCTCATCGCAGATCCAGCCGGTAATGCCGATGTGCAGGTCCAGATCGAGGTAGCTGAACAGCGCTTTCTTTTCCCCGGTGAAACAATGCACCAAGGCGGCCGGTAACTGGTCACGGTAATCCCGGAGGATTTCCAGCAACCGCTGGCTGGCATCGCGTTCATGGAGGAACACCGGTAATTGCAATTCGACCGCCATCGCCAGGTGCTCTTCGAGGACTTTTTCCTGCTGCGGACGCGGCGAGAAATCGCGATTGAAATCCAGCCCGCATTCACCCACGGCCACCACGTTTGGCTCATTAAGCAGGCTGCGAAGACGCTGTGCGCTGTCGGCGTTCCAGTCGCTGGCTGAATGCGGGTGGATGCCTGCGGTGGAGAACAGGCGCTGAGCCGTCTCATCCCGCTGGCGGCACAGCTCCAGCGCCTGTTCGCTGCCATCGACGCTGGTGCCGGTGAGCACCAATTGGCAGACCCCGGCGGCATACGCACGGTCGAGCACAGCCTGGTGTTTGTCGGCAAAACTGGGGTTGGTCAGGTTGACGCCGATATCGATGAGTTGCATGGTGCTACCTCGGACCCAAGGCCGGAAAGCATATCAGAGCTGTAGATTTATAAGAAAAGCCAAGAACTACAACGAGTTAAAGCTGTCTTTTGATGCCGCGAGACAAACCGGGGTGGTCGCCGTGCCATCACGGCGCCAGTCTTTCGCACTTTGCCAGCGCTCCAGGCGCTCTGTTTCTGTCGTGCGATTTCACTTTTTTGAGATCGACTCAGTATTCTTTCCGGAGAGTGGATGATACGTCCCTCGATTTTGTTACTGCTGTGTGGTTCGTTGCTTCTGTCGATGCCGGCGGTCGCGCGTCTGGCCGGCCCGCTGCAAGCCGTGCCGGCGACCAAGGTCCGCGACCTGCAGGAAATCCGAAGCAGCCGTGTGCTGCGGGTGCTGGTCAACCAGAGTCGCAACAGTTCCGGCGAGGTCCAGGGCCAGGCCATCGGCGTTGAATACCATCGATTGCGCGCCTTCGAACAATACCTCAACGGTCACGCCCGTGACGGTCAGGAAATCACCCTCAAGATCATCCCCAAAGCCAAGGACCAGTTGCTCGGCGCGTTGCAGCGCGGGGAGGGCGATCTGGTCGCACCGGGTGAATTGCTCGATCTGCAACCGGGTCATGCCGTCAGTGCCAGCGAACCGGTTGCCAGCAACATTCCGCTGGTACTGGTCGGGATCAAGGGCGAAAAACGCTACACACGTCTCGAACAACTGTCCGGGAAAACCCTGGCATTGCCCAATGGCAGCGCCGCTGGGGATGCGATCAGTCAGATCAACCAAAAACTCGCCTTGCACAAACTGGCGCCGGTAAAGATCGAGTGGGTCGATCCAACCCTGGCGGTCGAGGACGTGCTGGAGATGGTTCAGGGCGGCATCTTTCACCTGACCATCGTCGAACAACCGATTGCCGAACGGTGGGGCAAGATCCTGCCCAAGCTGCGTTTTGATCGGCAGGTGTTGATCAGCGACATGGGTGAAGAGTACTGGTTCGTCCGTCGCGATGCCTCGATGCTGCGGGCGAGTATCGATCGGTTCCTGGTCGGGTACAAAAAGCCTTCGGATCAGGACGCGGCCTTCCTGCGGATCTATCGCCGCCTCTACCAAGTGCACTATCCGTTGGCCAAGGGCGATCGCCAGCGCTTGGAAAAACTGCGACCGGTGCTGCAGAAACACGCCGATGCCCAAGGCATGGACTGGCTGAACCTGGCAGCACTGGCGTTCAAGGAATCTGCCCTGCAGCCCAGCGCCCGCGGCGGTGGTGGCCCGACCGGCCTGATGCAGATCACTCCGTCAGCGGCCCAGCGCGTGGGGGTCAATAACATCCAGGACCTCGACGCCAATGTTCAAGCCGGGGCCAAGTACCTGGCCATGATCCGCCGCAAGTTTTTTGCCAGCCCCAAACTCAACGAACGTGAGCGCATGGCGTTCGTGCTGGCGGCTTACAACATCGGACCGGAAAGGGTTCAAGGCATGCGCGCTGAGGCGCGACGCCGCGGGCTGAATCCCAATCAGTGGTTCTTTCAGGTCGAGCGTATCGCTATGGAGCAAGTGGGAATGGGCCCTGTCAGCTATGTTAATAGCGTGAACAAGTATTACCTGGCGTTCGATCGGGAGCGGGAGTCGTTGGAGCCCCAAGGGCAGAAAGTTGCCTCACGTAAATGATCGACTTAACTGATTGTTATGACGGAATAATTGCACTATTAATATTTGGTTTACTGATTAATATAGCGATCAACCACACACAACTCCGAGAATGGATGACATCGCATGAGCTCACTGATTAACAAGGTACTGTTTACCCGCGCTGGCTACGGCCTGACTGTTCTGCGAATCTTCATCGGCATCATTTTCGCTGCCCACGGCTCGCAGAAACTCTTCGGCGCCTTCGGCGGCTATGGCCTGGCAGGCACCGCGCAGTACATGGAGAGTGTTGGTTTGACGCCGGGTTACGTGATGGCCACCTTGGCCGGTGGTACTGAATTCTTCGCCGGGCTGGCGCTGATCATTGGTCTGCTGGTACGTCCGGCGGCGCTGGGGCTGGCGTTCCTGTCGCTGGTTGCGATCTTTACTGTGCACATCAGTCACGGTCTGTTCATGGCCAATAACGGTTATGAATTCGCCCTGGCCCTGCTGGGCGGCACCCTCGCGGTGCTGATCGAAGGGGCTGGCAAGTTGTCGGTTGACCGCGCCATCGCTGGCTGACCGCTCTGGCTCAACGAAAAGGCCCGCATTGCGGGCCTTTTTTGTTGCTAGGGATTCTTGACACTGCTGTATCGGCTTCTCTAGGATGCTGCTCATGCGCCGATTTAAACAGCTACTTGCGGGGCGCCAGGTGACTCATCCAGTTACCGACAGAAGCCTGGAACAGGCTTCGAAATACCGCTAAAGCGCTGGTTCGGTGTTGCCTCTCACCTGCCATGCAGACTTTTGAGGCAGAGACACGACACGATGAATGCATTAAACCCCGTTGTACGTCCCGCGCCGATCACGGCACATCTCACCCAGCGCAATCCAAAAATCCTGCTTGGCGGCAAACATCAGCCGACGCTCCTGCGTTACCTCGACGGTTGGCCACGTCGCACCGGTGGGCCTGCAGCGTTCCTGATCCAGTTTGTCGAAGATGGCGAGTCGCTGGCCCGATTTGCCAGTGACAGTTTCGACCTCGCGGTGATTCAGTCACCCAGCCTCGAAGACGCCCCCGAAGTGATCAGGCAACTGACCCGCGTGGCCCGGCAAGGATTGATTACGCGTCGCTGATACTGGAGCGCTTCCAGGCGTTTGGTAGAACGCGCACGTACCTGTCCATTTCGCAAAGCCGTTAGCCGCGGCCTATGGGAACTAACAAAAATATTATTACCCCCCCCTTATCTGCAATGATGATTCTTCGGGGGTGGAGACGAGCTCAAAAAGTATGGCGCCATCAATGCGCTCAGCTTAAGCGGCAGGTTGGAAACTCGTATTTATCCTCCTACAGTATGTGGTGAGACTACAAGTCTTTGGAATGTCTCGTGGCTGTAACACGTTTTGTTGTTTTTGTTAGGCAATATAGCCAGTCGCTATACCTGAAAGATTGCGTCGCTTAAAAAAGTTTTAAATTTCAGTTTTTTTTGTCTTTAGATTTTGTATCGACTGCTACGCTTGTGCCTGTCAGTGGGTGTACCAGTCACAGCGGCGAAGCTTTATTTTCCGGCTTTGCAATGATCACTTGGGTTTGATTTTTCTATCAACAATATATGGAAGGGGTGGGGTGTGGAATGATTCGAACTTGCCTCCCTATTGTTATGCTGGGCTTGTGCGCAACCAGTGTCTGCGCCGAGCCTATGTGCAATGACGATGGCTCAGTGAGAAAAAGCGAGTCGGCTTACAGTATTCCGCAGGCTACGTATTTGCTCGAGGCGAGAGAAAATTACAATAACAAGGTTTTGGCTCTTTCCAAGCTCGACAGCTCAGTTGATCTGGCGATTTTAAAGCTTCAAGGGAGCAGTGAAGGGATTTATCTTAAACGGCAGGATTTTTTGCGCATTCTCTATGCACCCGACCCTGACTCAGTTTTAGGTAAGAAGCTGTCGTTGCCAGCGAGCGACATAGATTCGCTCAAGAAATGCAATAAGTCGGTGGCGCCATTCAGGGATATGGGGCCAATTCCTTCAAACGTCTCTCTGAATCCCAAGGATGCTTGCAGAATTTTACAGTTCGACAAGTATTGTCTGACAGGTAAAGACGCACCCGGGTTTGTCGTCGAAGGACGGGCTGAGCAAGCTGTTTTCAGTGTGCTGACAGTGATTGTTTCGGACGGGGGGACGCCCTATTGCATGGGGATTTTAAACAAAAAATACGGGGAGCTATATTTAATAACTTCACGTCATTGTTTCATCGATAGAGAGACGGGCAGGGCTCGTGTCGACATCAAGCTACGGCGTGGCGTGACGGTGGATGAAAAAACCAAAATAGCAATTAGTGAGTCAGCCATCGGTAGTTTGGAATTCCCATGTACTGGACGCTGCACTTTACCTGTAGGTGCCTATGGACCAGAGCAAGATGCCATATCAATAAAAGTATCCAGCACAGGTAGCCCCAACCTAGACGCCGGAGTTATAGAGGTGGTACGGCCTGTCCTCTGCACTTCGGCTGTGAGTGGTGACATGGATAGTTGTACCAAAGTTTGGGTCATGGGGTTTTTTCCTGGTTTATTGCAAGCAAAGCTACTTGAGTCCGAGCGTACCGGCAGTGCCAGGGATACGTCCTATCGAGGACAGTTAAGATGGGCGAGACCTTACGGCGATTATGCCAGAGTAAATTATGTAGAAAATGAGTGCGGATATTACACAGCACAAACCACTGGTGGATTTAGCGGATCGCCGCTGATTGCTGGCGTGCAACAGGTTGGCGGTAAATGGGTCATCAAAATCGTGGGAGTCCATATAGGTGCTAATAGCGCCGACAAGGAGGCATGGCCTGCCTGCAAGACAGATGACAAAAATCCGAGTGACTCCAGGCTGTCGTTGAATATTGTAGATCTGAAGGTGGACTCTCCATGAAAACAACATTTTTAATGCTGTCGGTCGTACTCGCTAGTTTCACAGGTTGCTCAAATTGGTCTGGAAAACCCAATCCTCATATCGTCGGCCCGGAGGGAGATAAAAACCTGATTTTAAAGTCCGGTGTTTTTAAAAGTTGTATGCATTTTGATAATGCAAAAGCCGGCGCTGAGATTGCACCAATTGCCGCGGCTTTTGCACTTTCGGCCATTGAAAAAGTCAGTACCTTGGCGGTGGATAAGATGGTGGGTGCTCTGTCAGAAGTGGCAAAAAATAGAAATGATGCTTTTCCTGTTGACGGAAAAAGTGTTGCTAACATGTATAGGAATGAGCCTGCGGGAGTCGCGCTGCAGCGCTGCCTGGTTGTAGTTGCAGGTGTTCAGGATTCGACCAGTCAACTATGTGAGAACAAGGATTCTGATTGGTATAAGCAGCTAACGAATATGGATGCCTGTCGCAACGATGAACCGGTTATCGAGAGCATCAATGGCTGGGGCATCAGCAAGCCTGCATTTTATGCGGAAATTGTTTTGTATTCTCCTAATGATGAATCCCCAAGTTATGTTGTTCCAAAGCTAGTATATTTATATTATCCCGAGCCGCTCTCATCACACGCTGCTAAGGATCTGAAAAGCACGATATTTACTGTTTCAGCCGCCGCCCCCAGCAACCTGACCGCTCCTGTTTTTTCATTTGTTTACGATGCAGGTCAGGTTTCGCCCAGTAAATCAATCAAGTTAGCGGGTACTCCTGAAGCTTTAAAGTTTGCGGATGATCCCGGTGTTTGGACAGTTGTACCGAGCACTCTTTCAGCTTTGGGTAATGGTGCGGTAAATTTAACGGCTTCGCTGATTGAAACACCCAAACCTAACTTATTGATTACGCAGGCTGAGGAGTTGCTCAAAGAGCAGGAGCCTATGCTTAAGACCGAACTGAACTCAAAAGTACAATACGCGTTTCTTAGTGATACGAGGAATGACGTCAGGCAAGCTGAGCTGGCCAAGGCTGAAGTTGATGACAATGCGGCACTTACTTCATGCGTCAAGCTTGGAGAGAAAATCACGGCGGCGGAAGGTGCTGCCCGCGAGCTTACAGGCGGGAAGCCAACGGTGGCTCACCAATCAGCTTGTGTGGAGTACAGAAGTGCCAGACGGCTGGCTTCACTTGCTTGGGTGAAGAGCAGTTTCAAGCGTGATGCATTGTGTTTTATCGATGATAATCAGGAGCTGATAACAGGTTGCGGTAAATAAGTAGCGTTACCGTTGGAGACCGAACGTTAGAGTCTAGCTGATGCTATTTCTTCTGGTTGGGTAATTCTGCTCTGGAAGTCAGGGATCGTTGATCGCCACGATATACACGCACTGTTCGCCGGTCGGCGTCTGCACCCGGACTTGCGCGTCTATTGCCTTGCCGATCAGGGCGCGCGCCAGTGGCCAGTCGATGCTGATCAAGCCCAGCTTCATTCACGATCATGCGCATGCGAGTGAATCGTCAGGGCGCCCGGTACTTTAGTTCGCTCAAGCCCCCCACCGTCCAGCCACCACAGCGTCTGCTTGTAAGCGCGCTGCAACAAGGACTCGGTCTGCGCGAAGTTGAACACCGAGACATCGACCGGACACAAAGGCGGGACGATGTGCAGGCTGGTGAGGGTGCGGAAGTGTTCGATGTCGCTCACCAGCTGGCGCATGCTCATCAGGTTGACGGTGTGCAAGGCTAAAGCGACCAGGCCTCGCGGCGGTTGTGTCAGGGCGCAGCTCACGCCGGTGGGAATGACCACAACGTTGGTGGCTCCCAAGCCTACGGCAGTCGAAATAGGTGTGTTGCTTGCCACACCTCCATCCACCAGAAATCGTTCGGCGATTTGTACGCAGGGGAATACCAGCGGGATGGCAGCACTCGCCAGTAACGCCTGCTTGAGTTCGCCGCTGGACAGGACGGTCTCGGCACCGCTCAGCAGATCGGTGGTAACGATGTGCAAGGGAAGTACCGCATCTTCAATGCGGTGAATGGGCAGTGCATGCCCCAGCAGTCGGTGCAAGGCTGCCGGCTGCAGCAGATGGCCACGCCGCTTGATCAGTCCTCTACAGGTATCGAGCCAAGACAGGGGAAAGATGTCGGCTTTACTCAGGCCGCGCCAGAAACCGGCTAGCGCCTCGACGCCCTCGGCATCGGGCCTTGCGGCAAAGTACGCTCCGTTGATGGCGCCTACCGACGCACCTACCACGAAATCGAAGCGAACATCGGCCTCGACCAAGGCCCGCAACATGCCCACCTGCACAGCACCCAAGCTGCCACCGCCCGCGAATACGATTGCAGTTTTGGTCGCCATGCCTGAAGCCTCTGAAGAGCCATGCGTCGAATCAGTGTAGCCGACGAAGCAGCGTTTTTTCGGGAGGGCTCTCTAGTGCGGGCGAAGTATCCCGAGCGATTTTTTAACCACCGAAAGGTTGTCACAAAACCGCATTCAGACAAGAGGGGGATTCAACATCGGAGCAGATGTTGTTAATCACCCACTTATTTTCAAGCCAAAAAGCAGAGCACTTCGAATAGAGGTTTGTATCCTTTGTTGCGACAGAGCGTTGCTTTTCGACGGGCTTATTCTTTCCTTCGCTCCGGGCATAGTGATCTCAACGGAATCGACACCACAACGGTTGTCGACGAACCGATGACCAGAGGAATTCATGATGTCCATTAGCACCCAATTGATCCCCTTTCGCGTTGAGATCCCCCAAGCCGAACTCGATGACTTGAAGCGTCGTCTGGATGGAACCCGCTGGCCGGATCGCGAAACCGTAGCCGACCAGTCCCAAGGGGCGCAATTGGCCAAGGTGCAGGATCTGGTTGGATACTGGCGCACTCAGTACGACTGGCGTCGATTCGAAGCGCGTTTGAATAGCTACCCACAGTTCAAGACCGAAATTGATGGCTTGGGTATTCACTTCCTGCACATCAAATCCCCCCATGAGAATGCCTTGCCATTGATCATGACCCACGGTTGGCCGGGCTCGATTGTCGAGTTCCTCGATACCATCGATCCATTAGTCAATCCGACCGCCCACGGCGGTGAAGCGAAGGACGCTTTCCATGTGGTGCTGCCATCGATTCCCGGGTACGGTTTTAGCGACAAGCCCACCACCAAGGGATGGAACCGCACCCGCATCGGCAATGCCTGGCACGAGCTGATGCAACGTCTTGGCTACCCTCGTTATGTTGCCCAGGGCGGCGATTGGGGCAGTGTGGTGACCACCGAGATGGGGCGCTTGAAATTTGATGGTCTGGCGGCGATTCATGTAAACCTTCCCTTTGTTGTCCCGGCCGATTTGCCGGCAGAGTTGAGTGCCGAAGAGCAGGCAGCGCTCGATCAGTGCGTGCTGTTTGCGTCTGACGGTATCGCCTATCACGATCTGCAGACGACTCGACCAGAGACCATCGGCTTCTCTCTGGCGGATTCTCCGGTGGGCCAGGCCTCGTGGATCTACGAGAAGCTTGCATCCTGGAGCGACAGCGACGGTTCTGCCGAAAGCGTGTTCTCCTACGATCAGATACTCGACAACATCATGTTGTACTGGGTAACTAACAGCGGTGCTTCGTCGGCGCGTATGTATGCCGAACATCCAGGCCTCAACTTCGGTGCCGTTCACCTCGATCTGCCGGTCGCTGTCTCGGTGTTCCCGGGAGAGATCTACACCCCGCCAAAAGCGTGGGCTGAGCAGGCGTACAGCAACCTCATCTACTGGAACAAGGCGGAAAAAGGCGGTCACTTTGCAGCGTTTGAACAGCCTGCGATTTTCGTCAGTGAAGTACGGGCGGCGTTCGCCAGCGTCCGTTAATAGTGCGGTCGGCGGCTGTGCGATGTAGTCGCGCCTGATCAACCCAAGGTTGAATAAGGGCCCGCGTGTTGAGTCTGTAAAACAGAGTCTCTGCACGTCGGGCCCTTCGTCTGCTCCCTGGTTTTGTGAGACTGCACGCCACCCGAAATGTGCAAGCGGTACTCTTTCAATCGCTGTATCTGCAGAGCGGCAGACTGGCAGACTGGCTCAATGCGTGCGTGGACTCTTCCCGTTCAGCTCAACGGACAGCGCCGCCTGGGCACTGGGGCGGGCGGCGATGCGCTCCTGGTAACGTACCAGCTCTGGCCAACGACCCAGGTCTATGGAGAACCAGGCAAGCCATCGTAGTAACGTGTAGAGATACGGATCCGCCACGGAGAAAGTCTCCCCGAGTAAATACGGCTGCTGGCTCAGCGTCTCGTTGAGTGAATCAATACGCCTGAAGAGGCGAGTGAAGATCTGATCGCGTACCTGCTGCGGGATGTCCCGAAAAAGAGGACTCATCGCACAATTCAGCTCGCAAGACAAAAAGCTCAGCCATTCACGCAGACGAATTCGTTGCCAACTGTCGACCGGAGGTGCCAAGCCTGCTTCTGGTTTGAGGTCCGCGAGAAATTCGAGAATGGTCGATCCTTCCGTCAAAACCTCTCCGTTATCGAGCATCAGCGCTGCGATGTATCCGTGAGGATTGATACTCCAATAGTTCTCACCTGCAGAGGTGGTCTTGGTGGCGTGGTCAACTTGGATTAAATCAAACGGAAGGTTCAGCTCGCGCAAAACGATATGGGGAGCCATCGAGCAGGCTTCTGGAGTGAAATAGAGCTTCATGGTGGGGCTCTCGTAACACGTGTCTGGAGGTAAAAAGGATAGCTTGCTGGCAGAAAATATCCGTCTGACGTTGATCCAGCGAAGCTCCGTTCATCTCCAAGGAAAGCGCGTCAATCACGCCTTGACCGCAACGTCTATACAAACAGGCACATGCTCCGATTGTCGCTTTTCCGGCAACTGTGAAACAACCTTGGCGTTATTTATGCGCCTTTGGCGACGCGGCATAATTTCTCGTAGGTCATGTAGGAGGGTTGAAAATGTTAATTTCAGCAATCAATACCGTCGAAATCGATGCCGCTCCAGGGCGGGTGGGCGAGGTGTGTTCGAAACTTCCTCGCATTGTTCGCGCACTCCTTGGCAGCACAGAGTGTGTGGGATACGCCATTACCGATAATCGTGGGGCTAATAACTCCTGGATTGTTAGCGGTTACTGGGCGTCAGAAAGTCAGATGCGTGCACATTTCGATCATCCGGAACTGGCTGGATTTATGGACATGCTGAGCGCTGGCATGGCGCGTCGGATTAATTTCAATAGCTTTATTATTGATCCAGCTGAAGATCAATCAAGTAATGGTATGCCCTCCTGAGAATTGAACAGAACTTCATGTCTACATGCCTTATGTTTTTACCGAGTGAGCGTCACTAACGCGTCGATCAGCTAGCTCCTAACTTATCCTGCCGTCAGCAGTTTCTAAGTGCTGTTGCGGTGGAGCGTTCGTGTGTCTGATTTTTCACGGTGTTTATAACGCGCTCACGGTGACGTGGATTAGAAGAGTCGGGGTCATTGTCTCTTGGGTGGCTACTAACAGTAGAACCCCGCGTTATTTATCAGCTGTCAGCATTCCTGCACTATTCATCCATGGGCAGTTCACTTCCTGGCTGCCGATAAGGTTCACATCTGGGCTGCCGCATATTTCGCGCACCGATAGCCAAGCTGAACCGGATCTATTTCTAGAATGGGCGTAGAAGCAGAGGCAGCGGCGATGTTGACGAAACACCACATTACCTCCGGTGCTTACCTCGAAAATTTCGGTGAGATGCCAAAAGAGATTTTATGGACGCTTAAGCAAATTGAGCAGTCCATGCACGAAACGTTAGCAAATCGCCCTACTAAGGGCGATATCTGGATTTTCGGTTACGGTTCATTGCTTTGGAATCCGCTCCTGAACTTTTCGGACCAAAAGCGGGCAACTTTACAGGGCTGGCACCGAAGTTTTTGTATGCGAATACTTGCCGGTCGAGCCACCGTGGAAACGCCGGGGCGCATGTTAGCGCTGGAGCCGGGCGGCTCTACTCAGGGCGTCGCCTTCAAGCTGACCGAACAAGTTGCACAGGAAGAATTAATACTGCTGTGGGTGCGTGAGATGCCCACAGGTGCCTACCGGCCAATATGGGTGCCATTGTCCATAGATGACGGGACTGAAATCATGGCACTTGCATTTGTGGCAGAGCCAGATCATCCACTGTATGAACAAGATGCGAGTATTGAGTCAGTTGCGCGGCACATTGCAGAAGCCTCGGGCCCTATGGGCACTAACGCTGACTATGTCCATAAATTGAACAGCGCGTTATGCGAAAGCGGTTTTGTAGATGAGTATATCGGCGCACTTTCGGCAGGGATAATGCCTTGAACTAATCCTGTTGTAACGAATGATACGTTGTAAAGGCCCCTATTTTGGGTGACAGCTTCCTCGCGCCCGAATTTTGTAAAAGCAGCTCTTTGAAATTTAGCAGGCGGTCGGAGTATTTGTTCGATCACTGTCTTTCTAAAGCAACTTAATTTAGTAGGAGAAAAGAAATGATCGCCCATCACAAACGACTTTCCGTTGCGTTGAGTGCGCTCTTAGTGGCCGGCACAGCCGGGATCGCCGTGAAGTATGGCGATCATTTTTCCCCGGTTGCAGCGGCTCATGCAACCGAGGCGTCGGCCGTTCCAAAAACAGAGGTCGACGTAGCCACGGTGGTCTTCAAACAGATCAGCGAATGGCAGAGTTATTCGGGACGCCTGGAAGCGGTGGGCAAGGTAGATATCCGCCCATTAGTGCCGGGCACTATCGTTGCCGTCTATTTCAAGGACGGGGCACTGGTCAACAAGGGTGATCGCTTGTTCACCATCGACCAACGCCCTTATCTGGCTGAAGTGGATCGTGCTGCCGGCCAGTTGGCCGCTGCTGAATCCCGTGCTGTCTACACCGCAACCGATGCTGCTCGCGCTGGGCGACTGATCGAGTCGAACGCTATTTCCAAGCGCGATCTGGATGAAAAGCAAAATGCTTCGCGTGAAGCGATTGCCAACGTGAAAGTCGCGAAGGCCGCACTCGACGCTGCCAAGGTCAATCTCTCTTACACCGACATCACCGCACCCATCGCGGGTCGTGTTTCTCGCGCGGAGCTGACTGTCGGCAACGTTGTTTCGGCTGGCCCGGCTGCACCGGTACTGACCAGCCTGGTATCGGTTTCGCCTATCTACGCTTCGTTCGATGTCGATGAGCAGACCTACCTGCGCTACCTGAACCAGGCTTCCACCAAGCCCGCACCGGTATCCCTCGGCCTGGCTGACGAAACCGGCTATTCGCGTACCGGCGTGGTCGACTCGATCGATAACCAGCTCGACACCCAGTCCGGAACCATCCGCGTTCGTGCGCGTATCGACAACGCCAATGGCGCACTGCTGCCAGGCCTGTACGCACGTATCAAGGTCGGCGGCGGCAAGCCGACGGACGCTGTGCTCGTGGATGACTCGGCGATCGGAACCGATCAGGCGAAGAAATTCGTCCTGCTGGTTGGCCAAGGCGATGTTGTCGAGTACCGAGAAGTCACCCTGGGCAACCTGCACGAAGGGCTACGCATTATCACCTCCGGTTTGAAGGCGGGTGATCGTGTGGTGGTCAGTGGTGTGCAGCGTGTGCGCCCTAACGACACCGTCCGTGCCAACTCGGTTGAAATGGCGAACATCGGCCGTTCTGCCAAGCCTTCGGCTTAACGAGAGAACATCATCATGAATATCTCTAAATTCTTTATTGACCGGCCCATCTTCGCCGGCGTGTTGTCGGTGGTGGTGGTGCTGGCGGGGCTGATTGCCCTGACCAAACTGCCGACCGCCGAATACCCGGAAGTGGTGCCGCCATCGGTGGTAGTGCGCGCTGAGTACCCCGGCGCCAACCCGAAAGTCATCGCCGAAACCGTTGCTTCGCCAATCGAAGAGCAAATCAACGGCGTGGAAGACATGCTTTACATGCAGTCGCTGGCCAACAGCGACGGCAAGTTGACCACCACGGTGACCTTCAAACTCGGCACCGACCCGGACAAGGCGCAGCAGTTCGTACAGAATCGGGTGGCTCAGGCCCTGCCGCGTTTGCCCGAAGACGTACAGCGGCTGGGCGTGACCACGATCAAGTCGTCACCCACGCTGACCATGGGCGTGAGTATCACCTCGCCCAGCGAGCGCTACGACCTCACTTACCTGCGCAACTACGCTTTGATCAACGTCAAGGATCGCCTGGCACGTATTCCAGGCATCGGTGAAGTGGTGATGTGGGGCGCCGGTGACTACTCGATGCGGATCTGGCTTGACCCACAGAAAGTCGCTCGCCTGAACCTGACGGCGACCGATGTGGTCAACGCCATTCGTGAGCAAAACGTGCAAGTGGCGGCGGGTATCGTCGGCGGTGCACCGATGCTCACCAACGTACCGCTGCAGTTGAGCGTCAACGCCCAGGGCCGTCTGAAAACCGAGCAGGAATTTCGCGACATCATCCTCAAGACCAGCGGCGGGGCGGTGACTCACCTGTCCGATGTGGCCCGTGTCGAGATGGCGGCTTCCGAGTACACCCTGCGCGCGCTGCTTGATAACAAACCTGCGGTGCAGTTGATCATCTTCCAGCAACCGGGTGCCAACTCGCTGCAGATTTCCGATGACGTGCGCAAGGTCATGGAAGAGATCAAGCAGGACATGCCCGACGGTGTCGACTACGGCATCAAGTACGACCCGACCCAGTTCGTGCGGGACAGTATCCACGCTGTGATTCAGACCCTGCTTGAAGCCATCGCCCTCGTGGTGCTGGTAGTGATCGTGTTCCTGCAAACCTGGCGCGCCTCGCTGATTCCGTTGCTGGCGGTGCCGGTGTCGATCATCGGGACCTTTGCGCTGTTGTTGGGGTTCGGCTACACCATCAACGCCCTGTCGCTGTTCGGCATGGTCTTGGCCATCGGTATTGTGGTGGACGATGCCATCGTGGTGGTGGAGAACGTCGAGCGTAATATTGCCGAAGGGTTGTCGCCGCGCGACGCGACCTACAAGGCCATGCAGGAAGTAAGCGGGCCGATCATCGCCATCGCGTTGACGCTGGTTGCGGTGTTCGTACCACTGGCGTTCATGTCCGGCCTTACCGGTCAGTTCTATCAACAATTCGCGATGACCATTGCGATCTCGACGGTGATTTCGGCGTTCAACTCGCTGACCCTGTCACCAGCGCTGTCGGCCATCCTGCTCAAAGGGCACGACGCGCCAAAAGACCGTCTGACCCGGATCATGGACGCGCTGTTCGGCCGCTTTTTCAACGCCTTCAACCGCGTCTTCAACCGTGGTTCTGAAAACTACGGCAAGGGTGTTCGCCGGGTAATCGGTCGCAAGGCTGTGATGCTGGTGATCTATAGCGTCCTGCTCGGTGGTGCGGTGTGGATGGGCGAGATCGTGCCTGGCGGTTTCGTGCCGGCGCAAGACAAAGACTACGTGGTTGCCATTGCGCAGCTGCCAAGCGGTGCCACCCTGGATCGCACCGAGAAGGTTGTCCGCGAAATGGGCGATATCGCCCTGGCCATTCCTGGGGTCAAGAACCTGCCGCAGTTCCCGGGGTTGTCGGTCAGCCTGGCCAACTCGCCAAGCAGCGCACTGGTATTCCCTGTGCTTGAGCCATCCAAGTATCGCTCCAAGGAGGAGTCCGCCTCGGCCATCGTTGCGCAGTTGAACGCCAAATATGCCGGGATCAAGGACGCGGCCATTGCAGTATTTCCACCACCGCCGGTGGCGGGTCTTGGGACAGTCGGCGGTTTCAAACTGATGATCGAAGATCGTGGCGCTCTGGGGCTGGAGGCGCTGAACAAGGCAACCCAGGACTTCCTGGCCGCTGCTGCGAAAGCGCCTGAACTGGGCCCGGCGTTCTCGATGTTCCAGATCAACATGCCTCAACTCAATGTCGAGCTGGATCGGGTCAAGGCCAAGCAGTTGGGTGTGTCGGTGACCGACGTTTTCAGCACCTTGCAGATCTACCTGGGCTCGATGTACGTCAACGACTTCAACGCCTTTGGCCGTGTCTATCAAGTGCGGGCTCAGGCGGATGCGCCGTTCCGTGCCACCGCTGAAAACATCGGTTTGCTGAAAACCCGCAACGACAAAGGCGAGATGGTTCCGCTGTCGTCGTTGATCAAAGTGACCACCACCTACGGCCCGGAAATGGTAACGCGTTACAACGGCTATACCGCCGCCGATATCAACGGTGGCCCGGCGCCGGGTTACTCGTCCGGCCAGGCTCAGGCGGCTGTCGATCGCATTGCCAAAGAAGTGTTCCCACGTGGCATCAAGTACGAATGGACTGACCTGACGTATCAACAAGTCCTGACCGGCAACGCGGCAATGTGGGTATTCCCGATCAGCGTCTTGTTAGTGTTCCTGGTACTGGCAGCGCTGTATGAAAGCCTGACCTTGCCGCTGGCAATCATCCTGATCGTGCCGATGAGCATCCTGTCTGCACTGGTGGGTGTGTGGCTGACTAACGGCGACAACAACATCTTCACCCAGATTGGTTTGATGGTGTTGGTAGGGCTGTCGGCGAAGAACGCGATTTTGATTGTCGAGTTCGCCCGAGAGTTGGAGATGCAAGGTCGAACCATCGTGCAAGCTGCGATCGAAGCCAGCCGTCTGCGTCTGCGCCCGATTCTGATGACGTCGATCGCCTTCATCATGGGTGTTGTGCCGCTGGTGTTCTCCACCGGAGCCGGTTCCGAAATGCGCCAGGCCATGGGTATTGCGGTGTTCTTCGGCATGCTCGGCGTGACCTTGTTCGGCCTGATGTTGACGCCGGTGTTCTACGTGTTGCTGCGCAAGCTGTCGGGTGTGGAGCACCTGGTGGACAAGCACGGTAAACACCCACACCTGGGCGCTGACTTTGATGCCGGTTATGACATCAGCCCGGATCACGCCTCCCACGCCAATGATGGTCATCACACTCAAGCGTCAGCTCGCGTGCCTGAAGCCGCGTTCCTGAAGTAAGGAGAACGACATGAAAGTGTTTGCAATGAATCGGATGCTTTTTCGCTCGGTGTGGCTGGCGACGATGTTGGTGACTGCTGGCTGTTCACTGGCGCCAACTTATGAGAAACCTGAGGTGTCGGCACCTCAGTCATATAAGGAGGAAAAGGCGCTGACGCCACTGGCACCTGCAGAGGCTGGTAATTGGAAAACCGCTCAGCCATCGGAAGAGTTCGCCAGAGGCGAATGGTGGCGGGTGTTCAATGACACTGCCCTGAATCACCTCGAAAGCCAGGCCCAGGACGCCAACCAGAACCTGGTCGCTGCGGCAGCCCGGTTGAAGGAGGCGAGGGCACTGAACCAGTCGGCTCGTTCGGCCTTGTTCCCGACGGTGGACGCAGGTTTTGGCCCAACCCGTCAGCGAGTTTCACCGGCCTCGCAGTTCCAGTCGGACAGCGGGCAGGGGGCCAGTCAGACGATGTGGCGTGCCCAGACCGGCATCTCGTATGAAGTCGATATGTTTGGTCGTGTGTCCAACACGGTCGATGCGGCGGATGCGGAAACTCAACGTAGCGAAGCCTTGTTCCACTCGGTGCTGTTGGCCTTGCAGGCGGACGTTGCGCAAAACTATTTCGCGCTGCGTGAACTGGACTCGGAAATTGACGTTTATACCCACGCGATCGAGTTGCGCGAGCAAGCGTTGAAACTCGTGCAGCAGCAATATGCCCAGGGTGATATCAGCGACCTGGACGTTGCTCGCGCGCAATCCGAATTGGCAACTGCACGCTCGGATGCCATGACGGTACAACGTCTGCGTGCGGCATCTGAACATAGCCTCGCAGTGCTGCTGGGCAAGACTCCAGCGGAGTTCTCAATGGCGGCCAATCCTTTGCAGCCGGTGAATCTCAGAATTCCGGCAGGCTTGCCATCGTCGCTGTTGGAACGTCGTCCAGACATCGCAGCAGCTGAGCGCTCCATGGCAGCGGCCAACGCACGAATCGGTGTAGCGAAAGCTGCATTCTTCCCATCGTTAACGCTGACAGGTACTGCAGGCTTCGAATCCGGTTCGCTGAGCAACCTTTTCAAATGGAGCAGTCGTACTTTCCTTCTGGGTCCATTGGCTGGCACGGCGCTCAGCCTGCCGATCTTCGACGGCGGTCTGCGCAAGGGTAACCTGGCCAAGGCCCGGGCCGAGTACGAGGAAGATGTTGCCAACTATCGGCAACAAGTGCTGGTGGCGTTCCGTGAGGTGGAGGACAACCTCTCTGACCTGCGGGTTCTTGAAGAGCAGACCCAGACACAGTCTCAAGCGGTAGATGCATCGGGCCGAGCTGCGAAAGTGGCGCGGGCACAGTACACCGAGGGCGATGTCATCTATCTCTCGGTGATCGATGCCGAACGCACGGCGTTGCAAGCCCGTCGGGCGGCGGTGCAATTGCAGGGTGCGCAGGCGGCAGCCACGGTCAATTTGATTCGCGCATTGGGCGGTGGCTGGGGGAATGCTTCGCCGGTGAAAACGCAGGAGGTCACGCAGCGGTAAAGTCGACCAGACATCACTGACAAGAAAACAAAGAAGCATGCCGGCGAGCATGCTTTTTTGTTTTTGTAACAGCGCAGCGTGGGCACGTTCCATTGTCTCTTTGCGAGCGACGAAGCGTCTCACGCAGGTGCGTTTAAGGTCTTCGTCCCATGCGGGACAATTGCTTCTCCAGAGCGCAATCACACGCGCGGATCTTCAAATGCTGTGCACGCAGCGCTGCCCAATCCCACTAACGGTGAAATCATGAAATCAACAGACCGCGACGCCAAGGCGAGGGACAAGCTGCTTATTCTTGCAGCGATTTGTCTTTCCGCACTGGTACTACCCCTGAGCTTTACCGGAGGGGCGGTTGCTACGCCCGCTATCGGCCGCGATTTGGGCGGGAGCCCCGTGGCTCTCACCTGGATCACCAACGCGTTCATGCTGTCCTTCGGCAGTTTGTTGATGGCGGCGGGCGCTTTGGCCGATGTTTACGGGCGCAAGCGCCTTTTTGCGATCGGCATGATGTTGTTTACCGCAGCGTCACTGGCACAGAGCTTGGCGCCCTCGGTGGTCTGGCTTGATATCCTGCGAGCTATTCAGGGCGTCGCTGGCGCGGCTGCTCTGGCCAGCGGTTCTGCGGCGCTGGCGCAAGAGTTCGAAGGGCATGCCCGTACTCGTGCTTACAGTATGCTCGGGACAACGTTCGGTATTGGTCTTGCGTTCGGCCCACTGGTTGCGGGCGTATTGATCGATGCCTTCAGCTGGCGTGCGATCTTTGTCTTTACCGCTCTGATCGGTGTAATCGCGATGGTCTTCGGCCTTCCTCGTATGCGCGAGACCCGTGACCCTGGGGCTCAAGGGCTGGATTGGCCAGGCACGATTACCTTCAGCGCTACTTTGGCGTTGTTCACCTTCGGTGTCATCCAGGCGCCAGACAGTGGTTGGGGCAGCCCGTTGGTTGTAGGTCTGTTGGGCGCGTCGGCAGCCCTGCTGGTGGCATTTATCATGATCGAGATGCGCGTCAAGCGTCCGATGCTCGATCTGACGCTGTTTCGCTTCCCCCGTTTTGTCGGTGTGCAAATGCTGCCGATCGGCACGTGTTACTGCTACATCGTGTTGGTGGTGATGCTGCCATTACGTTTCATCGGCGTTGAAGGTTTGAGCGAAATTGACGCGGGTCTGTTGCTGCTGGCGCTTTCCGCACCGATGCTCGTAGTACCGATGCTCGCTGCCGCCATGACCCGTTTTATCTCGGCCGGCGTGCTGTCAGGCGTGGGTTTCCTCGTTGCTGCGATTGGCCTGCATTGGCTGAGTCTGTACAACGTTGGTGAACCCAAGTTTGGTCTCGTGGGCCCGATGTTGTTGATCGGCATCGGAGCAGGTCTGCCATGGGGTTTGATGGACGGTCTGTCGGTCAGCGTCGTGCCAAAAGAGCGCGCGGGTATGGCGGCTGGCATTTTCAACACCGTGCGTGTGGCGGGTGAGGGTATTGCCTTGGCAAGTGTCGCCGCGATGCTTGCGTCCTTACTGCACACCAACCTGACTGATGCCGTGCAGGTGGTCGTCGGCAGCGCCGATGCAGCGCTCATTGCGGAGACAGCGCACCGCGTTACCACTGGCGACATGGCTCACGCAATCAACACTGTCCCAGGTCTGGCCAACGAGCGTCTCGTTCAGGGTTATGCCTCGGCGTTCCAGTACCTGTTGCATATCCTGACCCTCATTACATTGGCTTCCGCTGCTGTGGTGCTGGGGCTGTTGAGTAAAGATCGTTCTGTTGCTGATGACGGTGTAAGCGAGGCAGCTTAATCGCCAGGAGGTTTGCCCTCGGCGACGCTGGCGCGGGCAATCCCTCTGAGGGCTCCCGGAGTAGAAGACTTTCTTCTGCTCCGGGAGTTTTTACGTTTGAGCGTTGGCGTTTCAGCAGGCTAGCGCAAGCGATCGGCAAGGTAGTTCAATACCGCTCGCGTTTTCGCTGGCATTCGACTGCCCAACGGAATAAGAGCATGTACCGGGGGGCCAGGCGAATCCACCGCAGTGAGTACGCGCACAAGCTTCCCGCAATCGACGTACGGTTGAGCCACTTTGTCATAGATCTGGGCAATACCGAGCCCAACGACAGTGGCGTCAATCACCGCTTGCCCATCCGATACAATCAAAACCGGAGACGGAGCGAACTCCCGAGTATGGCCATTTTCGGCAATCGACCACGGTCGTAGTCGTCCCGTAAAGCCGCGAAAAATCACCGCTTCATGGTTGACCAGGTCGGCTGCTGACTCTATCGGTGTATGACGGGCCAAGTAGTCGGGAGCGGCGTAAAGGCTGAGTGTGATATTGCACAGCTTGCGGACAGTCATCTCACTGTCTTGTGGCAATTCGCCCGCTCGAACGACGATATCCCATCCTTCTCCAACAGCATCCGACATGCGATCCGTCATGGACAACTCCAGCGTTACCTGTGGGTACCTTTGACGAAGCTCAGATATGGTTGGAAGAAACAGTTGGCGAAAGCCCGACGGAATGTCCAATCGAACACGCCCGATAGGCTCTTCTTTTCGAGCTGCCAACTCATGCGCTGCGTCTCGGAGACCATCCAGTGCCGCGATGGCAGCATTTAGATAGGTCTCTCCGTCTTCGGTGAGGCGCACGGCACGGGTGGTTCGCTGGAAAAGCTTGGTGCCCAGCCTGACCTCAAGGCGCTGCACCGCCTTTCCAACGTTAGATTTGCTTGTTGAGAGATTTTCAGCGGCTCGGGTGAAGCTGCCGGTCTGCGCGACTCCCACGAAGGCGGCGATGTCCGGAAATGAAGTGTCGGCTCTTTCCATTACGGTTCTCTTTTGGTCTTTTCATTTTTGACGTGACGCACAGAGCTCGCCTGATCAACTATGGCTCAGTTTTCGGAAAAGTATCAAGTTTCCAAGGTGCTTAGTGAACGCAAGCGTATGTTGCGATTGGTCGGGTTGGTTTTTATGTGTGGCTTGAGACGACCGCGTCGATCGAGTCGTTCTTATTGTGAGCTAAGGCGGAAATCTTACATGAAGTTTCGGTTGCGTTGGGGCGGAGAGCGCTAGATACATTGATATTGTTGAAAGTGATAATTTTAAAGGCGCGCTTGAGAATTCTCTTGTCCCGTTAAAATTGTAAATCGGCAGATGTGGTAATAAGGATTTTGATAGTGATTATTATTGTTTGTGATTTTTAGGTAACGCTGTAATCGGTAGAATACGCCGCAGCGGATAGTTGAGTGGCCAGTTGCAGAACTGGTTCTTTTATTGCTGCCGCTGCTCTGAGATGGTTGTTTTGGCCCGCCCGCATGCGGGCCTTTTTTTTCGAATGAAAATGGTGTTGTGTTAGTTGGCCGGACTCATGAGAAAGGCCCGATGGCTGAGGAATGATTGTATCTGCGAGAGCTACAGAGCGTATCGTTTTGGACGGTTTATCATTTTCCGAGTGAGGCTCAGACTTTGATCACCAGCCCAGATTCAGGGCGCGGAAAAACGTCTGACTCCCGAGGAATGCAATCATGACCAAGTTGTACATCGCCGATCAAACCTGCTCCCAAGCTGTTCAAATCATCGCTAATGAAATCGGTCTGAATCCAGAGCTGGTTCACTTCAACGTGTTCAACGAGACCACTTCGAATGGCGACTCTTTTGCCGAGGCCAATCCGCTTTTGTACGTCCCTGTTCTGGATCTGGAAAATGATTCCCAGGACAAGCTCACCGAGACGATCGTTATCACTTCCTACCTGGCAGACCAGCATCCTGAGTCAGGCCTGATCCCAGTTCGCGGCACTTTGGATCGGGTCAAAGTTGATCAACTGTTGGTGTTTATCGCCACTGAAATCGCGCAGAAACACATCCCTCTGATGCGTAAGCTGATGACTGAATTCGGCACCGAGTGGACGCGCGCCAAATTGGTCGCTGCTTACACCACCCTGGACACGCGCCTGGCTGATGGCCGCGCCTATCTGCTTGGTGACAATTTCTCCGTAGTTGACGCTTATGTTTGGGCCACCCTGTGGCACGAACGCTCTGGAGCCGAGATTGGCCATCTGGAAAACCTGGCGGCGTGGAAAGCCCGCGTAGACGCTCGCCCATCGGTGCAAAAAGCCCTGAAGGATGAGGCCGAGATCGTGGCTATCCACAAGGCACAAGCGACTGCTTGACGCTGGGGTATAGAAGGGCGATGGGCCGCGGTGGCAACTGCGGCCCATTTTTTCCGGCCTTTCTTGTCATTCGAAAGGCGTCGCAAGGTTAGTAAACCTTCATCTGATTCCACGCTTGGAAACGCGTCTTTACACCCGAAAGTGAGTGTCAGGAGGCCATCGTAGTGCTCGTTCTAAATCGCCTTTCGGTTTTAGGGCATCGGAAAGATGAACCCGTCGCAGGCTTGGATAGCGACGCCCGTCAGCAAGCCCTCCCGCTCGGAAGTGGTGCGCTAGAAACGTTGAGCGGCGGTTTTTGTCGATGTTTTCTAACGTGGGTGACGTTGGCTACGATCCTGTTTTGTTCAATGGCGCTGAACCACGAACTGCCGTCCCTTTCGATGCCTCCCCCCTACAAAGAAGAAAGGACTGAACCAACGCTCAGTTGTTTCAAGACACTGGTTCTCCACGATCAGTCTCAATAGTGCAAGGTTTACTCACATAGCGAGGGAAAGAGGAACATGGCGATCAATGAGGAAAATTTTCATGACGTCGACCTCAACTTGATGGTGACGTTTTTAGTGCTGTACCGTGAACTAAGTGTTACGCGAGCGGCAACACTTATGAAAGTGGGACAACCTGCCGTGAGTGGTTCTTTGGCCCGGCTACGAACTCACTTTGATGACCCGCTTTTTCTTCGCACCGGTAGGGGCGTGCGCCCGACAAATAAAGCGATTGAAATCGCGGAAAGTTTATTGCCCGCATTAAGTCGTATTGAAACCGTCCTGACAAGCAATCTTCATCGCGTGAGTGATGGGGAGAAGGTCGGCCAGCAGTGAGTACTTGTCATTGTTTCAATTATTTTGGGTGCGTCTTAAGCGCGGCTGATATGTCTCTTAAGTCGCTGGGTAAACACCACGTGCTCGACATCTGTTTTTTCGGCCAGGGAAAACAGCCTCTAGATTGACTCATAAGTGATCTTGTTGACGTACCAGACGGCTTCGCCGCTCGGCGTCGGTACGATGACCTCGTCACCTTCACTTTTCTTCAGTAGCGCACGGGCCATCGGTGAGTCGATGGAAATGTAGTCATTACGGCCATAGATTTCATCGTAACCCACGACCCTGAATTTCTTGAGCTCGCCTTCATCGTTTTCGACCTCCACCCAGGCGCCAAAAAAAACCTTTCCTTCCTGTTCGGGGGAGTAGTCGACGACTTTGACGTCCTCCAAGCGTTTGCGCAAATACCTCACCCTTCGATCAATTTCACGCAGCAGCTTTTTGTTGTATTGGTAATCGGCGTTTTCGCTCCGATCTCCAAGGGAAGCCGCCCACGTGACCTTTTGTGTGATCTCAGGCCGGTAAACGCGCCACAAGTGATCGAGCTCAGCCTTGAGGGCGTCGTGGCCACCGCGAGTGATGATGTTTGTGGCCAAAGCGGCGTCCTTCTGAAAAATGATGCAAGCCCTAAAGGAGGGCGAAGCAGATTGCCGTGAGCGAGGATCAGATCTTTGTGGTGGAGAAGGCTGGAGTCTATCAACCCTCGCGCAGGACTGTCAGGGGGCTTGCATTCAAGGCCCGGCGGGTGCCGAACACGCCGGCCCCGCCGATCAGCACGGCGCCGATCAATGGCAGCACCAGCAGCCAGGGATGCGGGTGCCAGGGCAGGTCGAACGCGTAGCGGTAAAGCACCAGGCTCACCAATTCCGACCCGAGCGCTGCCAGCAACCCGCTGACCGCGCCGAGCAGGCCGAACTCGATGCGGCGCGCCTTGACCAGCAGCTGCCGCTCGGCCCCCAGTGCGCGCAGCAAGGCGCCTTGGCGAATGCGCTCATCCAGCGTCGCTTGCAGGCCCGAGAACAACACCGCCATCCCTGCTGCCAACACAAACAACAGCACGTATTCCACCGCCAGGGTGACCTGGGCGAGGATGCTGCGCAGTTGCTCCAGTAACGCTTCGACTTGCAGGATGGTCACCGCCGGGAAGGCGCGGGACAGGTCGACAATCTGTTGGTCATGACCGGCCGCCAGATAGAAACTGGTCAGGTAAGTCGCCGGCAAATCCTTCAGCGTCCCAGGCTGGAAAATCATGAAGAAGTTCGGCTGGAAGTTGTCCCAGTTGATCTCCCGTAGACTGGTCACTTTCGCTTCGCGGTTGACGCCACCAACGGTAAACACCAGGTGATCGCCCAGTTTCAGCTTCAGGCTTTCGGCGACTTTGCCTTCCACCGATACGCCAGGGATGTCATCCGGCGTCTGTTCGCTCCACCAGTTGCCGGCAGTGAGTTTATTGCCAGCCGGCAGGTCTGCCGCCCAGGTCAGGCTGAGGTCGCGCTGGATCGCCCGATCACCCGCCGAGTCCTTGCTGACAATGTCCTGCACCGGCGCGCCGTTGATGCTGATCAGCCGTCCCGGCACCACCGGATACAGCGGCGCGGACTGCGCCGACAGTTCGATCAGGCGATCGGTGAACGCCTGTTTGTCCGCCGGCAGAATATTCAGCGCGAAATAGTTCGGCGCGTTTTTCGGCAGTTGATTCTGCCAGGTGTCGAGCAGTTCACCGCGCAACAGGGCGATCAACGCCATGGACAGCAGGATCAGGCCGAAGGCCAGCGATTGGCCCGCGGCTGCCAGTGGGTGTCGCAGCAATTGACCCAGCCCGAGGCGCCACGGTAACGAAGCGCGGGCGAGCATCCGGCGCAGGCTCTTCAGCAGGAGTAACAGCAACCCACCCAGTATCAACGCTGCAATCACGCCGCCGCCGAGCAGGGCGAAGGTCAGCACCAGGTCCAGGCTCAGGCGCCACATGATCAGCCCGAGGGCGCCCAGCGCGGCACCGTAGACCATCCAGGTACTTGAAGGAATCGGCAGCATGTCGCGGCGCAATACGCGCAATGGCGGCACTCGCCCGAGCGCGGCCAGTGGCGGCAAGGCAAAACCGGCGAGTGCTACCAGTCCGGTGCCGATCCCGGCAATGGCCGGAAACAGGCCGCCCGGTGGCACGTCGGTCGGTAACAGATCATGCAGCAGGGCAAACAGTCCAAGCTGCGCCAGCCAACCAATCACGGCACCGCTGATGCTCGCCAATAATCCAAGCACGGCCAGCTGCAAACTGAACAGCACCATGGTTTCCCGACGGGACAGGCCGAGGCAGCGCAGCAGCGCGCTGGCATCGAAGCGACGGGTGGCGAAGCGTGTCGCCGAGAGTGCCACGGCGACACCGGACAACAGCACGGCGACCAGGCTGGCCATGTTCAAGTAGCGTTCGGCCTTGCCCAGCGCACCGCCGATCTGCCGGTTGCCGTCGCGGGCATCCTGGATGCGCTGGTTGGCGGCGAGGCCGGGTTTGATCAGTTGGCGATAGGTTTCCAGTGCCTCGGCTTTGCCGCGCCAGAGCTCGCGATAACTGACCCGGCTGCCGGGTTGCACCACGCCGGTGGCGGCGAGGTCGCTGAGGTTGATCAGTACACGCGGCGTCAGGCTGTAGAAGTTGCCGGCGCGGTCCGGCTCGTAGGTCAACACGCGTGCCAGCTTCAGGGTGCGCATGCCGACGTCGATGCTGTCGCCGATCTTCAGGTCCAACGCAGTCAGTAGTCGGGCTTCGACCCAGGCTTCACCGGGTTTCGGCCCGCCACCGGTTTCCTCCGGCGCGAAGGGCGCGGGGGCGCTTTTCAGTTCGCCGCGCAGCGGATAGACATCGTCGGCGGCTTTGATGCTGGACAGTTGAATGCCGTTGTCGGTGGCGATGACACTGGAAAATTCCACCACCTGCGCATGTTCGAGGCCCAGCTCCGTCCCGCTTTTGATCTGTTCGGGGCGCGCCGGCGAACTGCCTTCCAGCAGCAAATCGGCGCCGAGGAATTCGGTAGCGCGCAGCATCATCGCGCCATTCAGGCGGGCGCCGAAGTAACCGATGGCGGTACTCGCCGCCACCGCCACCAGCAAGGCGAAGAACAACACCCGCAGCTCGCCGGCGCGGGCGTCGCGCAGCAGTTGGCGGATGGCGAGACTGAACAGGCGCAACAGCGGCAGGCGTGCCATCAAGGCTCCAGAGGGGCGACCAACAGGCCGGCTTCAAGGCGGATCAGGCGCCGGCAGCGATGTGCCAGGCGTTCATCGTGAGTCACCAGCACCAGGGTCGTGCCGCGTTCCTTGTTCAGTTCGAACAGCAGGTCGCTGATGCGCTCGCCGGTGTGGCTGTCGAGGTTGCCGGTGGGCTCGTCGGCAAACAGCACATCGGGTTCGGCGGCAAACGCACGGGCAATCGCCACGCGCTGTTGTTCGCCGCCGGAAAGCTGGCGCGGCGAATGGGTCAGGCGCTGGCCCAGTCCGACCCGCTGCAACAATTCGGTGGCGCGCTCCCGGGCGTCTTTGCGGCCGTCGAGTTCCAGCGGCAGCATGACGTTTTCCAGGGCATTGAGACTGTCGAGCAATTGAAAGGACTGGAACACGAAACCGACGTGTTCGGCGCGGACGCGCGCGCGCTGGTCTTCATCGAGATTGCTCAGGCCCTGACCGGCGAGGGTGACTTCGCCGCTGCTCGGCAGATCGAGGCCGGCGAGCAGGCCGAGGAGGGTGGATTTGCCGGAACCGGAGGCGCCAACGATGGCCAGGCTGTCGCCCTTGTTCAGTTCCAGGCTGAGTTCGTGCAGGATAGTCAGTTCACCTTCCGCGCTGGGAACCACTTTGCTGAGGTTCTTCGCGGTGAGAATGCTTGCGCCCATGGAGAATCCGATGCGTGTGTGGTTTTTGAGTGCTGGCCTGGCCTTGATGTGCATGGCCCAGAACGCAGCGGCGGGTACAGTCCTGATCGTTGGCGATAGTATCAGCGCCGGTTTCGGCCTGGATACCCGCTTGGGGTGGGTGTCGCTGCTTGAGCAACGGCTCAAGCGCGAAGGTTTCGACGATAAGGTGGTCAATGCGTCCATTAGCGGCGACACCAGTGCCGGGGGGCAGGCACGCCTGCCGGCGCTGCTTGCAGAGCATAAACCGGAGCTGGTGATCCTCGAATTGGGCGGTAACGACGGCCTGCGCGGGATGCTGCCGACGCAATTGCAACAAAACCTTGCAGCGATGATCGACAGCTCCCGCGCCAGTGGCGCCAAGGTGCTGCTGCTCGGCATGCAATTGCCGCCTAACTACGGTGCGCGTTACACCAAGGCGTTCGCCGAGGTCTACGCCACCCTCGCCACCGAGAAAAAAATCCCGCTGGTGCCCTTTTTTCTCGACGGCGTGGGCGGTCATCCGGACCTGATGCAAGCCGACGGCCTGCACCCGGCCGCAGGGGCTCAGGACAAGTTGCTGGAAAATGTCTGGCCGACGCTGAAACCGCTGCTTTGACGCTTTTCTAGCGGCGGCGTTTCGGCTAAGGTGGCGCCCCCGATTTGGAGGCCCCGATGCCGCGTCCCGCCTGGTCCCTTTTTGCCTATCAACTGATCGAGCCTGACGAACAGCTGGATCTGTTCGCCTGCCAGGAAGTGCGGGTGCATCTGGTGACCCGTCAGCTGGAACTGGGCGGCTCGGCCGATCGAACCTTGTGCGGCAGCCTGCTGCCCGCGCAGCCGCGCTGGTCGAGCGTCGACCGCCGGGTGTTCCAGGACCAGCGCCTGTGCTCCCTGTGCCGGGCCATCCTTGAATCGCAGAAACGCGGCACTTCGCCGATCTGGCCAGAGTTGCGTTTCGAGCTCTAAAGTCATAAAGATAGCGTGCTATCGGCCAACTCCCCGAATTTACGGGCGTCGGTGTACAATCCCGTTTTTACCCAGTCGATCATGCGAAGGATTTTCCGGATGTTGCCGCGCTTTCCTGCCGTCACCCGCTGCCTGACACTTGCCGCCCTTTGTGCGGCAGGTCCCGTGGCCGCATTGGAGTTGCCCCTGCCACCGCCTGGTGAAGACATCGTCGGCCAGGTGCAAGTGATCAAGGCCAAGTACGAAGATACCTTCGCCGATCTTGGTACCACCTATGACCTGGGTTACACGGAGATGGTCGCGGCCAACCCTGGCGTCGACGCCTGGTTGCCGGGCGCCGGCACCGAAATCATCCTGCCGACGCGCTTCATCCTGCCGCCGGGCCCGCGTGAGGGGATCGTGATCAACCTCGCGGAATACCGCCTCTATTACTACCCGAAAGGCCGGAACGTGGTGTACACCTTCCCGCTGGGTATCGGTCGTGAGGGTTGGGGATCGCCCATCGCCCACACCACCATCACCGCCAAGACGCCGAACCCGACCTGGACGCCCCCCGCGTCGATCAAGGCCGAGCACGCCGCCGATGGTGACCCGCTGCCGAACGTGGTGCCAGCCGGCCCGGATAACCCGTTGGGGCCGTTCAAGTTCAGCCTGGGCACACCGGGCTACCTGATTCATGGTTCGAACAAGAAGTTCGGTATCGGCATGCGCACCAGCCACGGCTGCTTCCGCATGTTCAATAACAACGTGCTGGAAATGGCCAGCATGGTGCCGGTCGGAACGTCGGTGCGAATCATCAACGATCCGTACAAGTTCGGCGTCAGCGGCGGCAAGGTTTACCTCGAAGCACACACGCCACTGGACGACAACGGCAACCCGTCGGTGGTCGACAAGCACACCGCCGTGATCAACGCGATGCTCAAGCGCGAAGACATTACCAACAACCTGCGCATGAACTGGGATGTGGTGCGTGACGTAGTGGCCGCGGAAGATGGTTTGCCGGTGGAAATCGCCGTGCCGAACAATTCCGCGCCGATGGTATCGAGCGCACCGCTCGACCCGCTGCAGTAAGGGTTGACCGAACCCGCCGATGCAGGCCGCATCGGCGGGTTTTTTATGGCCTGCGCAAAACAGCAGATCATAAAAAAGCCGACCCAAAAAATGGGTCGGCTTGATAACAATCCCGAGGGATTATTACTTGCGGCTAGCTTTGTCCAGCATGCGCAGAGCGCGCTCGTTAGCTTCGTCAGCAGTCTGTTGTGCTTTTTGAGCAGCAGCCAGAGCTTCATCAGCTTTACGGTAAGCTTCGTCTGCACGAGCCTGGGAGCGAGCAGCTGCGTCTTCAGTAGCAGTCAGACGTGCTTCGGTTTCTTTCGATGCGCTGCTGCAACCGGTAGCCAGAACTGCGGCCAGAGCCAGAGCAGAGAATTTCAGAACGTTGTTCATCGTGTTCCCCTTCAAGGACTTTCTATTAAGTAGCTGTCTCCTCAGACTGAGGAAATAGCCGGCGTACATACTACCCATTACTTGTCGTAAGTAAACTGACGTAAAGCAGGAAGCAAAAAAAATTGTAGGCGTTGATTCTTTTTCGGGCAACTTTTACTTGCATTTGATTAAAAAATATCCAGCTGCAAGGCCCGCGCAGAGCGAGTTGGCATGAAAAAGTTCCCGGCCAACGCGACAGTTTTCCCAGTCTTGGCTAAAGTCTGTCTAGATGGATTCGTCTATACTTTTGTTCAGGATTTGCGCAGCACCTCTCATATCTTTCTCCTAGTTGAGGTGACTTAATAGAAGGGCGCTCGTCTTAAGTCTCAACATCCGGCAATGTTCAGGCGCTCGACGCCCAGAAATTTCAGTCGAGCAGCCCCTGCGTACCCCCGGAGCAGCACCTGCCACCCCAGCATGATGACGAGCGCACCTTGAGCATTTCTGCCATTGGTGCCTACTATTTGATACGTGCCAGGTTGCGCGAGATCGGTGCAGCTCTTCTCGGTGTCCATTCAGGCACAGGGTGGCGTAGATGTTCCTTCGCCGGAAAAACATCGGTAAGGTAGGGGTCGGAATTAAGACCCGCGAGGAGTAGTGATGAGTGAGGCGTTGTCCATCCACCATGACCAGGCTGGTCATCAGTTCGAGACCAATGTGGACGGTCATCGTGCCTACCTGACCTATATGGATCTGGGGAAACAGACCCTGGATATCTATCGCACGTTCGTGCCCAATGCCTTGCGTGGTCGCGGCATTGCGGCCGCCTTGACCGAGAAGGCGCTGGAGTACGCTGAGGAAATGGGCTACACCGTAATTCCTTCATGCTCCTACGTGGAGCGCTACATGGAGCGTCACCAGCGGCACGCGGCCAAGCTGAGCCAGTAAAAAAAACGCATAAAAAAACGCCGGGTCAAGCCCGGCGTTTTTGTGTGCGCTGAAAAGTGATCAGGTGCGATCACGTTTCGGCAGCACATCCTTGAGCTTGGCGTGCATGCTGCGCAAGGTGGTCTCGGTCGCTGACCAGTCGATGCAGGCATCGGTGATCGATACGCCGTATTGCAGGTCGGCGAGGTCTTTCGGGATGGCCTGGCAGCCCCAATTCAGGTGACTTTCGACCATCAGGCCGATGATCGACTGGTTGCCTTCGAGGATCTGGTTGGCGACGTTCTCCATCACCAGCGGTTGCAGCGCCGGGTCCTTGTTGGAGTTGGCGTGGCTGCAGTCGACCATGATGTTCGGCTTGATCTTCGCCTTGCTCAGCGCCTGTTCGCACAGGGCGACGCTGACCGAATCGTAATTCGGCTTGCCGTTGCCGCCGCGCAATACCACGTGGCCGTAGGCATTGCCCTTGGTGGTGACGATCGACACGCCGCCTTCCTGGTTGATCCCCAGGAAGCGATGCGGACTGGAAACCGATTGCAGGGCATTGATCGCCACCGTCAGGCCGCCATCGGTGCCGTTCTTGAAGCCGACTGCCGAGGACAGGCCGGAGGCCATTTCCCGGTGCGTCTGGGATTCGGTGGTGCGCGCGCCGATGGCCGACCAGCTGATCAGGTCCTGCAGGTACTGCGGGGAAATCGGGTCGAGGGCTTCGGTGGCGGTCGGCAGGCCCATCTCGGCCAGGTCCAGCAGCAACTGGCGCCCGATGTGCAGACCGTCCTGAATCTTGAAGGAGTCGTCCAGGTACGGGTCGTTGATCAAGCCCTTCCAGCCGACGGTGGTGCGTGGCTTCTCGAAATACACGCGCATGACCAGATACAGGGTATCGGACACTTCGGCAGCCAGCGCCTTCAGGCGCTCCGCGTATTCGTGGGCAGCCTTGATGTCGTGGATCGAGCAAGGCCCGATGACCACGAACAGGCGATGGTCGGTGCCGTCCAGGATGTTGCGAATGACTTCGCGGCCCTTGGTGACGGTGCGCAGGGCAGCGTCGCTCAGGGGGATGTCACGCTTGAGCTGGTCAGGAGTGATCAGCGTCTCGTTGGAGGCGACGTTTAGGTCGTTGATCGGTAAATCAGCCATCGTTTACTCGTCAGGTCACGGGTGCCGGCCGCCAGCGAACCCGCGCGGCGGAGCACAGCAAATTAAGCGCGTCGGGGAGCGGAACCTTATCGCGTTACACCGTGGCTCGACAATGGGCAGACGCCGGTTTAACGGGCATTTGCAACGAATTGATGACGTTCCCTAATCCAGTACGGCCTGAGCAAATGCCCGGCGAACCGTGTCATGGGAGAACTCGTCGGCGTGCTGCTGGACCCACTCGAGGGCCAGCGCCTGGGTTTCCTGCAAGTCATCATCGGCGTTATGCAGGCGGCAGTAACGTTCGATCTGACACACTTGCTCACCCATTCGCGCGCTGAACATCATCTGTTCGTCCACAAAAGCGATGCCGACGAGGTAGCCTTTCTTTCGTCGCAGGCACCAGGCGACATAGCCCAGATAGCGCAAGTCCGGGTTCAGGGTCGGCATGCGCACTTCCAGCGCCGTGCCGTGGCGCCAGGCGCGGTGGTAATTGCAAGCCATGCCCCCGAGGCTGATAGTGTGCAGCTGTTGCCGTGAAATACACTCAGGTTTGAGCAACGTTAATTCGACGGGCACTTCGTCAGGATGAGGAATAAAGCGTCCCATGAGCACGGACTCCATGTGTCGGCCATCTGACATTGTTTCCCCCAGTATAGTGGTCGAATCGGAATTGACCGATTTCGACGCCGACCAACGGTTGCTGGCGATGAGCGGCGTTTCGTTGGTGATTTTCACCAGCATCGGCTGCGCCAGTTGCCGGTTTGCCCGCGAGCAATTGCCAAGGCTCGATCTGCACGTCGACCGCTTGTGCTGGATCGATGCCGCGGACAATGGCGGGGCGGTCGAGCGTTATCAGGTCTTCCATTTGCCGGCGCTGTTTGTGGTGCGTGACGGTGAATTTTTCGGAGCACTTAATTCGCGTCTGACCCGTACTGAACTCAATGCGGCGGTGGCTCAGGCGTTGACCAGAACAGCAGAGGAGTTGCCATGACGGGTGCAGTTGCCAAGCCGACCATCGGGATTATCGGGACCGGTGCAATCGGTGGTTTCTACGGAGTGATGCTGGCGCGAGCCGGTTTTGATGTGCATTTTCTGTTGCGCAGCGAATTTTCCGCGGTGGCCCAACGCGGGTTACAAGTCGACAGCGCGGTGCACGGCGCGCTGACGTTGAATCCGGTCCAGGCCTATTCGTCGGCTGAGGACATGCCGCCTTGCGACTGGCTGCTGGTCGGCGCCAAAACCAACAGCAACGCCGATCTGGCGCCGGCCATTCTGCAAGCCGCCGCGCCGGATGCCAAAGTACTGTTGCTGCAAAATGGCCTGGACGTCGAAGACAGCCTGCGCGAATTGCTGCCCGACTCGCTGCACATCCTTGGCGGGCTCTGCTTTATCTGCGTCCATCGCGAGGGGCCAGGCGTCGTTACGCATCAGGCGCTCGGCGCGGTGAATGTGGGCTATCACAGCGGTCCTGCAACCGACGACCAAGCCCGAAAAGCAATCGTCGAAGAGGGCGCCGGATTGTTCCGCAGCGCCGGTATCGACTCCCAGGCCATGCCCAACCTGCATCAGGCACGCTGGCAGAAACTGGTCTGGAACATCCCTTATAACGGTCTATCGGTACTGCTCGGAGCGAGCACCCTGCCGTTGATGGCCGATGTTGACTGTCGGGAACTGATCAAGGCCTTGATGGCCGAAGTGGTTCAAGGCGCGGCGGCTTGCGGTCACGATATTCCGGCGGGGTACGCCGAGCAGCTGTTGAGCGTGACCGAAAAGATGCCGGACTACTGGCCGAGCATGTACCACGATTTCCTGCACAAGCGGCCGCTGGAACTGGCGGCTATTTACGCCCGCCCATTGGCGGCGGCCAAGGCTGCCGGGCGCGAATTGCCGCGGATCGAAGCGCTGTACCGCAGTCTGAGTTTTATCGATCGACGCAACACCTGAGTCGATCAACCCGAGGGGGAAGGGCATGGCCAAGACGATTGACGACAAACTGGTGCTGGCGATTTCTTCGCGTGCGCTGTTCGACCTGAGCGAAAGCCACAAGGTGTACCTGTCGAGCGGCGTTGAAGCCTATCGGCAATACCAGATCGAACACGAAGACGAAATCCTCGAACCCGGCGATGCCTTCCCGCTGGTGCAAAAACTCCTCAACCTCAATACCCGCCTCGGCCGCGCCCGGGTCGAGGTGATCCTGGTGTCGCGCAACAGCGCCGACACCGGGCTGCGGGTGTTCAACTCTATCCACCATTACGGACTGGCCATCTCCCGTGCGGCGTTTGTCGGCGGGCGCAGTCCGTATCCCTATCTCAAGGCGTTTGGTTGCGACCTGTTTCTGTCGACCCACGCCGAAGACGTGCGCAGTGCGCTGGACGCCGGGTTCGCGGCAGCGACCATATTGTCCGGCGGCGCCAGCCGTGCCGCGAGCGATGAATTGCGGATCGCCTTCGACGGTGACGCCGTGCTGTTTTCCGACGAATCGGAGCGCGTCTATCAGGCGGGCGGCCTGGAGGCGTTTCAGGCCAGTGAGCGCGAAAGTGCCCGCGAGCCACTGCGCGGTGGGCCGTTCAAAGGTTTTCTCGCGGCGCTCAATTTGTTGCAGCGTGAATTTCCGGAAGACGATTGCCCGATCCGCACCGCGCTGGTCACCGCCCGTTCCGCGCCGGCCCATGAGCGGGTGATCCGCACCTTGCGCGAATGGGACATTCGTCTGGATGAGTCGCTGTTTCTCGGCGGCCTGACCAAGTCCGCCTTCCTCGAAGCCTTTGCCGCCGACGTGTTTTTCGACGACCAGGCCGGTCATTGCGAGCTGGCCCGTGAGGTGGTCGCTACCGGCCATGTGCCCCATGGCATAAGCAACGAGCATAAGGTTTAAGCCGACGGTTCAATGTGTTACGCGGGGCGTCGTACTCGCCTAGGCACTGCTAAGCTGAATCACATCTGCGCCATGTTGGCCCTCGAGGAGGTCATATGATTCGTTCGATGCTTTATGCCACTGACCTCGGCCTGTACGCCCCATTGGTGATGCAGCATGCCTTGGCGCTGGCTCGAACATTCAATGCCGACCTGTATGTGGTGCACGCCGTCGAACCCATGGGGCTGTTTGCCGAATCGGTGCTGCAGAGTTATCTCGATGAGCAGGCGCTGAACGATTTTCACAGTCAGGGCCTGAACACGGTCATCGCCAATATCGAGCAGCGTGTGCTCGACAGCTTTCGTGAGGAACTGGGAGAGGAAGGGGTGCAGGACCTGGAGCGGATACAGGCAGTGCGAGTGCTCCAGGGCGATCCGTCGCAGGTGATTCTCGACCAGGCGCAGAAACTCTCCGTGGATTTGCTGATCGTAGGTAGTCATAGCCATGGCGCTGGCGCGGAAACGCCTCTGGGCAGGACCGCCACGCGGGTATTGCAGTTGGCTCGGGTCCCGGTCTATCTGGTGCCGCTGGTGGAGCGCAGGCGTCAAGGGGACCGCTAGAACACGAATAATGGCATTTTGATAAAAAGTTCTAGATTTATTCTTCAAACCATTAATATAGTTATATACCGTCGCTGATGCCCGTGGCGTCTACCTGCTTTGAGGGATTCATATGAAGCTTCAACAATTGCGCTACATCTGGGAAGTGGCGCACCACGACCTCAACGTTTCCGCTACAGCCCAAAGCCTCTACACCTCGCAACCGGGTATCAGCAAACAGATCCGCCTGTTGGAAGACGAATTGGGCGTCGAGGTTTTCGCACGCAGCGGCAAGCACCTGACTCGCGTCACCCCGGCCGGCGAACGCATCATCACCACCGCTGGCGAGATTCTGCGCAAGGTTGAAAGCATCAAGCAGATCGCCCAGGAATTCTCCAACGAGAAGAAAGGCACCCTGTCGATTGCCACCACGCACACCCAGGCGCGTTATGCATTGCCGCCGGTGATCAGCAATTTCATCAAGCAATACCCGGACGTGGCGCTGCACATGCATCAGGGGTCGCCGATGCAGATCGCCGAAATGGCGGCCGACGGCACCGTCGATTTCGCCATTGCCACCGAAGCGCTGGAGCTGTTCGGCGACCTGGTGATGATGCCGTGCTACCGCTGGAATCGCTGCGTAGTCGTGCCTCAGGGCCACCCGCTGACCAAGCTGTCGAAGCTGACCCTTGAAGCCCTCGCCGAATACCCGATTGTGACTTACGTGTTCGGTTTCACCGGCCGTTCGAAACTCGACGAAGCCTTCAGCCATCGCGGTCTGACCCCGAAAGTGGTGTTCACCGCCGCCGACGCCGACGTGATCAAGACTTACGTACGCCTGGGTCTGGGCGTGGGCATCGTCGCGAAAATGGCGGTTGACGCCAAACTCGACAGCGACCTGGTCATGCTCGATGCCAGCGATCTGTTCGAATCCAGCATCACCAAAATCGGTTTCCGTCGCGGCACCTTCCTGCGTGGTTTCATGTGCGACTTCATCGAGAAGTTCGCCCCGCACCTGACCCGCGAAGTCATGGCCAAAGCCATTCAGTGCCACAACAAGCAGGAACTGGAAGAGCTGTTCGACGGCGTCGAACTGCCGGTTCACTGATCTGCGGTTTCAGACCACCTCGGTGACAGAAAACTGTTGCCGAGCGCCCGCCACCAGAATCTCCACCTCGTCCCCTTCGAGCTTGCCCAGCAGGCTTTTGCCCAGCGGCGAGCGAGGGGTGATGACGGTAATCCATTGTCCCACCAGATCGACCTTCAAACCCGCCGCGTCCGGCGCCAGAAACAGCCATTGCTCACGACCTTTTTCGTCTTCCAGGCCGAGCAGGGCGCCGACTTCGATGCCACGCTGATCGTCGTAAGGCCGCAGGCTGAGGTTTTGGCACAGCGTCAGTGACTGTCTGATTTCCTCCACTCGCCTGGCTTGCCCGGCCGCCAGATAAGAGGCCTCCAGGCCCAGAGTGTCGTACTTGTTTTCGGCGATGTTTTCTTCGTGGGTCGCGGTTTCGTAGGCGGTTTGCGCGGCACGCTCGGCGATGTCGAGATCGACTCGCAGCTTGTCGAGGATCAGTTGGTGGACGATTTGCTTGTTCATGATCAATCGCAGAATTGCAGGACATTGGCGCGGCTTTTTTCGCTCGGCGCGTTCTGGTCCTGTTGCAGCCAGAACTGGCATTTCGGGTTGGCCAGGTTGCGGGTGGCGCTGCGGGCCTGGTCCAGGCGTTGCTGCTGCTCGTTCTTGCGCAGGTTCTCCTCGTACTGGTCGAATAGTGGGCTCTGCGGTGGAATGTCCGGCACCGGTTGCGCTACCACCGGCGGTTTTGCCAGCTGCTCCACCGCTTGCGCGACCGGCGCCAGTTGCTCGCTGAACAGCAGCCGCGAAGCGAGCCAGCAAGTCAGTGCGATGGCGAGGAATCCCAGCCACAAGCCGAAGGCAATGCTGCCGGTCAGTTGCAGGGCATTGAGCTGAACTGGCAAGGTCCGGCGCGGGTTGGGACGGTAGGGCATGACTGCCTCCTGGCGGGTGGTCGCGGGGGAGTGGCGATTGTCGCATGAAGATTAATCGCCGTCGGCCCTTCTGCGCGGGGTAATTTATGCGGACAATCGGCGCCTTTGCCAACGGGAGCCTGGAATGCCTGAACTGAAAACCCGCTGGGATATTTTTTGCACCGTGGTCGACAACTTTGGCGACATCGGTGTGACCTGGCGCCTGGCCCGCCAACTGGTGGCCGAGCATTCGCTGGCGGTGCGCTTGTGGGTCGATGACCTGCGTGCCTTCGAGCGACTCTGTCCGGACATAGACATCAATGCTGTGCAGCAATGGCAGGAAGGTGTCGAAGTCCGCCAATGGCCAACCGACTGGGTATCCACCGACGCTGCGGAAGTGGTGATCGCCGCCTTCGCCTGCCAGCTGCCGAGTGCCTATATGGACGCCATGGCCGCGCGGGAAAAGCCGCCGCTGTGGATGAACCTTGACTATCTGAGCGCCGAAGACTGGGTCATCGGCTGCCATGGCTTGCCGTCGGTGAAATACAAAAGCGTGCAGAAGTTCTTCTTCTTTCCGGGGTTCCAGCCGGGCACCGGGGGCTTGCTGCGCGAAAGGGGGTTGCTTGAGCGACGTCGGCATTTTCAGCAAGGCCGCGAGGCTCAGGAAAAATTCCTGCAAGGTCTGGAAATTTATCCGGCGCAGGGCGCGCAACTGATCTCGCTGTTTGCCTATGAAAATGCCGGGCTGGCCAGTTGGCTTGATGTGATGTCCGCCGAGTCGATGCCGACGCATCTGCTGGTGCCGGAAGGGCGGATCCTCGGTGATGTCGAGCGCTGGCTCGGTGTCGTCGGGCTGGCGGCGGGTGACGTGCATGTGCGCGGGGCTCTGACCGTGCAAGTGCTGCCATTCGTCCGCCAGGATCAATACGATCAGTTGTTGTGGAGCTGCGATTTCAATGCCGTGCGGGGTGAAGATTCGTTTGTTCGTGCGCAATGGGCGGGACGGCCGCTGCTCTGGCACATCTACCGGCAGGACGAAGATATTCACCTGGACAAGCTCGAAGCGTTCCTGACGCTGTACACAAAAAGTCTCTCGGTGCCGGCCGCCGAGGCGATCGGCGGTCTTTGGCGCGCGTGGAATAGTGCTCAGCCGGTATCCGACCACTGGCTGGCGACCCGCAAACACTGGCCGGAGCTGCAAAAACATGCTGAGGCGTGGTGTCTGGAACAGGCCTTGCAGGCGGATCTTGCCGCAGCGCTGGTACAGTTTTATGAAAGTTGGATATGATACGCGGCCTAGATTTTTGTAAATCCCATCCAAATTCGGATATTCGCAATGAAAACTGGTAAAGAACTGAAACCCGGTACCGTGATCCGTCTCGAAAACGATCCATGGTTGGTTCAGAAAGCTGAATTCACCAAATCCGGTCGTAACAGCGCGATCATGAAGACCAAGCTGAAAAACCTGCTGACCGGTTACAAGACCGAGATCGTTTACAGCGCCGACGACAAACTGGACGACGTGATCCTCGACCGCAAAGAAGCGACCCTGTCCTTCATCAGCGGCGACACCTACACGTTCATGGACACCACCGACTACACCATGTACGAGCTGAACGCCGAAGACATCGAAGCCGTTCTGCCTTTCGTTGAAGAAGGCATGACCGATGTTTGCGAAGCGATCTTCTTCGAAGAGCGTCTGGTCTCCGTAGAGCTGCCGACCACCATCGTGCGTCAGGTTGACTACACCGAAGGTTCGGCTCGTGGCGACACTTCCGGCAAGGTGATGAAGCCTGCCAAACTGAAGAACGGTACCGAGCTGTCGGTAGCTGACTTCATCGAAATCGGCGACATGATCGAGATCGATACCCGCGAAGGCGGTTCCTACAAAGGCCGTGCTAAATAAGCACCGCTTCAGGAATGAAAAAGCCCGACCATTGAGTCGGGCTTTTTTGTGTCCGATGTTTTCTGTAGGAGCGAGCAGGCTCGCGATGGTCGTTAACGATAACGCGGGAAATCAGATACTCCCGGTGCCCTTGCGTTCATCGCGAGCATGCTCGCTCCTACAGGGGGGTTAGACAGTCACGTGCAGACGCACATCAACGTTTCCGCGAGTGGCGTTGGAGTACGGGCAGACCAGGTGGGCGGCGTCGACCAGCGATTGGGCGTCGGCGTGTTCCAGGCCTGGCAGGCTGATGTGCAGGTCGATGTCCAGACCGAAACCACCAGGAATCTGGCCGATGCCGACATGGGCGGTGATCGAGGCGTCGTTTGGAATGGTGCGTTTGGTCTGGCTGGCGACGAATTTCAAGGCGCCGATGAAGCAGGCCGAGTAACCGGCGGCAAACAGCTGTTCAGGGTTGGTTGCAGCGCCGCCAGCACCACCCAGTTCTTTTGGAGTGGCGAGTTTGACGTCGAGGATGTTGTCGCTGGAAACCGCACGACCGTCACGGCCGCCAGTGGAGGTTGCGATTGCGGTGTAGAGAGTTTGCATGATGTAGGCCTCGTTTCAGGATTTGATGTTCTGCGCTAAATGTTTGCGCGCTAAGTAAGTGCGTAGTGAATGTATCGCGCTAATGTTTAGTGCGCAAGATAAATTTTGAAAAAATCGATGAGCGAAGCAAACGTTGATCGAAGCGGCCTGAATCAATGTTGTAGGAGCCGGCTTGCTGGCGATAGCGACGTGTCAGTCAGCACGAATGCCGAATGTGAACCCCGCCATCGCCAGCGAGCCTGGTCCTACAAGGATTCAACGCTAGAGACTGTCCTGCAGATTGCTGCGCAGCACTTGCAGCTCCGCTTGCAGCTTTTGCAGTCGCTCAAGCGTCATGCCGCTGGCGCTGAGGATGCACTGGGGAATGCTCCGCGCCTTTTCCCGCAGGGCCCGGCCTTGTTCGGTCAGTTCGACAATCACCACCCGCTCGTCCTCGCGGCTGCGGGTGCGGCTGAGCAGGCCTTCGACTTCCAGGCGCTTGAGCAGTGGCGTCAAGGAGCCCGGATCGGTCAGTAGGCGCGTGCTGATTTCGCCTACGGTCAAACCGTCCCGTTCCCACAGCACCATCATTGCCAGGTACTGCGGATAGGTCAGGTTCAGTGCTTGCAGCAGCGGCTTGTAGACCTTGGTCATCAGCAACGAGGTGGAATGCAGGGCGAAGCAGGCCTGATTGTTCAGCAGCAGGTCGTCGCAGTTATCCTGGGTGTCGCGTTTGGTGGTCATGTTGAAGCCTTGATCTGTGATCTTCATGAATCTAGCGGGCGAATGTTTAAGGCGCCAGATAATTCTGTCCTAGTGCCGGTCGAGGTTACTGTGCAAGGCCAGATCCCAGGGCGGGACAGGGCTGAAACGGGTCTTCAGGTATTCCAGCAACAGACGGCTGCGGGAATTGGGCTGCTGCTCCAGGCGCAGAGCGTAAATGCCTGTGGTTTCCGGCGCAGGCAGGCCGTTTTCGCAGAACAGCGGCAGCAGTTCACCGCGTAACAGGTATTCGCTGGCCAGCCAGGTTGGCAAGTGCGCGATACCCAGCCCGGCCAGGGCGCCGCAGACCAGGGCCTCGGCATTGTTGGCGCTCATGCGCACGCGTGCCGGACGGTGTAACTGCATCTGTCCGTCACGCTCGAAACGCCAGGCGAAGGTCGGCGCGAGGCCATCCCAATCCAGCCCGTCGTGTTCAATCAGCTGTGCCGGGTCAGTCGGCACGCCACGACGCTTCAAATAGTCGGGGCTGGCGCAGGCGATCCGTACCATGCTTGCCAGCGGCGTGGCCACCAGCCGGGTGTCGGCCATCTGTCCGGCGCGCAGCACCAGATCGACCTTGCCCAGGTTCAAGCCCTGCATGTCGACAAAACTGTCGATCAGGTGCAACTGCACATCGAGGCCAGGGTAAAGCATCAAGAAATCCGCAATCACGGGCGCCAGATGCCGTCGGCCAAACGCGGCGGGTGCGTCGATACGGATCAGGCCTTCCGGCGCGCTGCTCAGGGAGACCGCCTCGGCCCGGGCCAGTTGCAATTCCGCCACGATCCGCCGTGCCCGTTCGGCGAATGCCAGTCCGGCCGGGGTGGCACGCACGGCATGGGTGCTGCGGATAAACAACTGGCTGCCGACGGCGATTTCCAGGCTGTCGATGCGCCGCGCTACCGCCGAGGGCGTCAACGGATGACGGCGGGAGGCGGCGGAAAAACTGCCGGTTTCCAGTACATCGAGGAACAGGCCCAGTTGTTCGGTCAGTTGATTGGGATTCATGAGTTCGTCAGCGCTTGTGCGAATTTGGCATAGCCATTGTGCGTTGCTGTGCGTTTCCCCGCCAGCGTTGCCTGCGTAGGATGAATTGCCTGAAATGAAGGAAATAGGCCGTGATCGAGTTTTTGATGTACCTGGTGTTTGGCATTGCCCTTGGCACCGTGGGTGGTTTGTTCGGGATTGGCGGCGGGCTGATCGCCATTCCGCTGCTGGGCGTGCTGGTCGGTCTCGATCAGCAGGTCGCCCAAGGCACCGCGTTGGTGATGGTCGTACCGAATGTACTGCTGGCGTTGTGGCGTTATCACCAACGCAACCGCATCGAGTTGCGCCATGCAGTGCCTTTGGCTTCGATGGGCTTTTGCTTTGCCTGGGTCGGTTCAATCTGGGCGGTGGGCATTGATGCGCAAACCATGCGCGCAGGATTTGTCGCGTTTCTGGTCGCGCTGTCGGCCTACAACCTGCTGCGAATGTTCTCCGCCAGTTCGCCAGCCAGTTCACAGATGAATTATTCCTGGCCATGGCTCGGTGTGCTCGGCGCAGCGTCGGGCACCATGGGCGGCTTGTTCGGCGTGGGCGGGGCGGTGGTGGCCACGCCGGTGCTGACCAGCCTGTTCGGCACCACTCAAGTGGTTGCCCAGGGGCTGTCGCTGGCGCTGGCATTGCCCAGCACCGGCGTAACCCTGGTGACCTATGCGGTGCACCATCAGGTGGACTGGCTGATCGGCGTGCCGCTGGCAGTCGGCGGTTTGATGAGCATCAGCTGGGGCGTGAAGATTGCCCACGCGCTGCCGGAGCGGCTACTGCGCGGGCTGTTCTGCGGTTTCCTGGTGCTGTGTGCGGTGATGCTCGCGTTTAAAGTTTGAAGCCCTCAACGATGTGCTCGGCGAGGCACTCGGTGATCGGCGACGGCTTGTGCAGGTTGCGCAGCAACATGATGCTCGCCTCCGGCAACACCGGCAGGTCCTCGGCTTCACCGAGAATCCGCAGGTCGGGGGTGATCAGGCTTTCCAGTTGCGCCGTGACCGCGAGGCCGGCGCTGACCACCGCCATGATCGCCGACAGGCTGGAGCTGTTATAGGCCACGCGGTAATCGCGACCCATACCGTCCAGTGCGTTACAGGCCCACAGCCGGCAGAAACAATCGCTGTTGAACATCGCCAGCGGCAACGGCGTCTGCTCATGGACGCTGTAGCATTGCGCCTCGGCCCAGACAAATCGCTCCTTGCGCAACAATTGGCCGATCTCGTTGCCCGGCTCCCGGGTGATGATCGACAGGTCGAGGTCCTGGCGCATCAGCAATTGTTTTGATGATTCGCAGTGCACCTCGATCTGGATCAGCGGATACGACTGGGCAAAGCGCCGCAGGATCCCTGGCAGAAAACGCATCACGTAATCGTCCGGCGTGCCGATGCTCACCGTGCCGACCATGTGCGGTTCGCGTAACGTGTTGAACACTTCACTGTGCAGCTTGAGGATGCGCCGGGCGTACCCCAGCAGCACCTGGCCTTCTGCGGTCAGCCGCACCTGACGGCCGTCGCGCTGGAACAACTGACGCTGCAACACGTCCTCTTCCAGCCGCTTCATCTGCATGCTCACGGCGGACTGCGTGCGGTTCACCAGTTCCCCGGCGCGGGTGAAACCGCCCTGATCGGCGATGGCGACAAAGGTGCGTAGCACCTCGGTGTCGATACTCGGGTAAGCGGACATTCATCAATCTCCGAGATGTATTGCATCAGAAACATTCGTTGGATTGATCTTAGCCCCGGCGCGACACTTGAGCCATCCCAAACGGAGGGCAACAAGATGAAAGGTCAAAAGGGTTATGTCGAGGTGGAAAAACATTCCGTCCACATCGTCTCGGAACTGCTGCACAAAATCACCCGCTGGTACGAACTGCACCGCGAACGCGCGCTGCTGGCGAGCATGAGCGATGAAGCCTTGAAGGATATCGGCATCAGTCGTGCGGATGTCGAGCATGAAACCGTCCGCCCCTTCTGGGATGACCCGATGCACAAATGAGTAACCCACAACTACACAAACCGTCTCCCGGTGAGGTAGGTTGCGAGCAGACAAGGAGATGCTCATGCCCGCAACGCTGTCCTTTTCCATCAAACAGGCTCGACGCCTGGCGCTGGCCGCCCAAGGGTTCAACGGGCGGCAGCCGCCGGCGACGATTAAAGCACTACAGCTCAATCGGCTGATCGAACGGCTCGGTATTTTGCAGATCGATTCGGTCAACGCGTTGGTGCGTTCGCACTACCTTCCCCTGTTTTCCCGCCTCGGCAACTATTCTTCCGACTTGCTCGACCAGGCTGCCTGGAGTTCGGGTCGGCGGCGCACGCTGTTCGAATACTGGGGTCATGAGGCGTCGTTGCTGCCCCTGTCGATGTACCCCCTGATGCGCTGGCGCATGTTGCGCGCGGCCCGAGGCGAAGACATCTATCAGCAATTGGCGCGTTTCGGTCGCGAACAACAGGACACCATTCACCGGGTGCTCGCGTCGGTTGAGGAACTTGGCGCGCTGGGCGCCGGGAGCTTGTCGACCCGTCAGGAACGGGCGGGCCCGTGGTGGGACTGGAGCGCGGAAAAGCATGCGCTGGAATGGTTGTTCGCCGCCGGTGAAGTGACCGTGGCTGGCCGCCGCGGTTTCGAGCGGCTTTACGATTTGCCGGAGCGGGTGATTCCAGCAGCGATCCTGCAGCAGCCATCGCTCGCGGAAGACGAGGCACAACGGGGTCTGTTGCTGCATGCCGCGAATGCGTTGGGTGTCGCCACGGAAAAGGACCTGCGCGATTACTTTCGCCTGAATCCCGGCGATGCGCGTCCGCGCCTGGCGGAGCTGGTGGAGGCGGGCGAGTTGCAGACCTGCGAAGTCCAGGGCTGGCGGCAACTGGCGTTTTGCCTGCCCGAACCGAAAGTGCTGCGCAAGGTCGAGGCCAGTGCCTTGCTGTCACCCTTCGATTCGCTGATCTGGGAGCGCAGCCGCACCGAGCGGTTGTTCGACTTTCGTTATCGGCTGGAGATTTACACGCCTCAGGACAAGCGGGTCTACGGTTATTACGTGCTGCCCTTTTTGCACCATGAGCGGATTGCCGCGCGGGTGGATCTGCGTGCCGAGCGAGCGTTGGGCCGCTTGGCGGTGCACGCGGTGCATGAGGAGGCGCCGGGACTGGACGAGGAGGGGATGCTGGCGTTGGCGATGAATTTGCGGCGGATGGCGGACTGGTTGGGGCTGGAGCGGGTGCAACTGAATTGTCAGCGGGCTAGTGGGGACCGGTTGCGGGTGGCATTGGCCAACATTGAGGGTGCCTGAGCTGTCCTTAATCGCCAGCAGGCTCGCTCCCACAGTTGACCGAGTCGCTTCTGTGGGAGCGAGCCTGCTCGCGATGGCGTCAGCTCAGGCACTACAAAACTAAAGGGCTCAGCGCCGAACCTGCTTCAACGTCTCGGCAATCAAAAATGCCAGCTCCAGCGACTGGTCCGCATTCATCCGCGGATCACAATGGGTGTGATACCGGTCCGATAGTCCATCTTCGGTAATCGGCCGCGCCCCACCGATGCATTCGGTGACATTCTGCCCGGTCATCTCGATATGAATCCCGCCGGCATACGTGCCTTCCGCTTGGTGAACCTGGAAGAACTGCTTCACCTCGCCGAGGATCTGCGCGAAGTCGCGGGTCTTGTAGCCGCTGCTGGCCTTGATGGTGTTGCCGTGCATCGGGTCGGAACTCCAGAGCACCTGCTTGCCTTCACGTTGCACGGCACGGATCAGCGCCGGCAGATGATCGCCGACCTTGTTCGCGCCCATCCGCGCGATCAGGTTCAGACGCCCTGGATCGTTGTCCGGGTTGAGCACGTCAATCAGGCGGATCAGGTCGTCCGGGTTCATGCTCGGGCCGACCTTGACCCCGATCGGGTTGTTTACCCCGCGCAGGAATTCGACGTGGGCACCGTCGAGCTGGCGGGTGCGGTCGCCGATCCACAGCATGTGCGCCGAACAGTCGTAGTAATCGTTGGTCAGGCTGTCGCGGCGCACGAAGGCTTCTTCGTAGTTCAGCAGCAACGCTTCGTGAGCGGTGAAGAAACTGGTTTCGCGCAGTTGCGGCGAACTGTCCATGCCGCAGGCGCGCATGAAGGCCAGGGTTTCATCGATGCGGTCGGCGAGGTGGCTGTACTTCTCGGCCAGCGCCGAGTTGGCGATGAAGTCGAGGTTCCACTTGTGCACCTGATGCAGGTCGGCAAAACCGCCCTGGGCGAAGGCGCGCAACAAGTTCAGGGTCGCGGTGGACTGGTGGTAGGACTGCAGCAGACGCTCCGGATCCGGCACACGGCTTTGTTCGTCGAAGCCGATGCCGTTGACGATGTCGCCGCGGTAGGCCGGCAGGGTTACGCCATCGATGGTTTCGTCATTGGCCGAACGCGGCTTGGCGAACTGACCGGCCATGCGCCCGACCTTGACCACCGGGCAACCGGCGGCGAACGTCATGACGATCGCCATTTGCAGCAGCACTTTAAAGGTGTCGCGGATTTTCGCCGCGGAGAACTCGGCGAAGCTTTCGGCGCAATCGCCGCCCTGCAACAGAAACGCGCGACCCTGGGTCACTTCGGCGAACTGACGACGCAATTCCCGGGCTTCACCGGCAAACACCAGCGGCGGGTAACTCGCCAGGGTCTGCTCGACCTGGCGCACATGCGCGGCGTCGGGGTAAACGGGTTGTTGCTGGATCGGCAGGGCACGCCAGCTGTCAGGGCTCCAGGGTTGGCTCATCACGGTCTCGGTTGTCTTACGCTCGGGCGTTCATGTTATCAGCAAATTAGTGCGTGACCTGTTCCCGTCGCTTCGCGGACAATCGCGCCTTTGCCGCTTCGTGTTGCGGCAGGCCCGGTAACGATCTGGAGACGAAATGACTGAGGAGCGCGTCGAGCATCTGCTCGCCGAGGTGCATGACGAGTTCGGCGTGATTCGCGTGCTGGAAGTGGCCGATTACCGTTTTCTCGAGTTCGGTGATGCCATCGAACAGAGCTGCGTGTTTACCGCTGATCCGAGCTGGCTCGAATACGATTACACCCGGGCGATGCTGATCGGCGCGCTGTGTCACGAGCAACCGGAAAGCGCGCTGTTTCTTGGTCTCGGTGCGGGTACGCTGACCCAGGCCTGCCTCAAGTTCCTGCCGCTGGAAGATGTCGAGGCCATCGAACTGCGCCCCGACGTACCGCGCCTGGCCATCGAATACCTGGGACTGGATGACGATCCGCGCCTTTACATCCGCGTCGGCGATGCGCTCGAGTTGCTCGATACCGCCGAGCCGGCGGACCTGATCTTCGTCGACCTGTACACCGATGTCGGGCCGGGTGCAGGGCATCTGGCCTGGCGCTTTCTGGAAAACTGTCAGAAACGCCTGAATCCGGGCGGCTGGCTGGTGATCAATCAGTGGGCCACCGACGATGGCAAACCGTTGGGCGCGGCGTTGCTGCGCGGGCTCTATCATCGGCATTACTGGGAGCTGCCGGTGAAGGAGGGCAACGTGATTCTGCTCGTGCCGTCGGAGCTGGATCAGGAACTGGACATGGACGGTTTGGTGGCCCGGGCTGAAGGGCTGGCACCGCGGTTGGGGTATTCGTTGCAGTCGTTGATCAAGGCGATTCGCCCGGCCACCTAACTGCTTCGGCCGCACCGGCCTCATCGCCAGCAGGCTGGCTCCCACATTTTGAACTGCATTCCAATGTGGGAGCGGGCTTGCTCGCGAAGCGGCCCGTATAATCGATACAAATTTCAAACCCCTTTGAAGACACCGGGCCGCTTCTCCAACATCGAGCGCACGCCCTCCCTGGCATCCTCACTCCCCAACAACTTCTTCACCAACGGCGGCAAACCTTGCGCCGCTGCAGTCTCCCCCTCATAACGCGCCTGCCGCGCCGACATCAGCGTCGCCTGCACGCCCAGTGGCGCCTGCCGGGCAATCCGCTCGGCCAGTTCGATGGCACGCGGCAGCAAATCCTCGCTGGCCATGACTTCCTGCACCAACCCCAGATGCAGCGCGTCGTGTGCATCGAATTCATCGCCCGTCAGCAACCAGCGCATGGCGTTGCCCCAGCCGGCGACTTGATGCAGGCGCAACGTGGCGCCGCCAAACGGGAAGATCCCGCGCTGCACCTCTTTCTGGGCGAACCGGGTGTTGCTCGCACACAGGTTGATGTCGGCGGCCAGCATCAACTCGATGCCGATGGTCAGGCAATAGCCCTGCGCCGCGACGATCACCGGTTTACTGACCCGCGGTCCGGCGAACACGCCCCACGGATCGCAACCTCCGGGCGGCGCCTGCCAGCCCTCGGCCAACGCCGCGCTGGCATTGACCAGGTCGAGCCCGGCGGTGAAATGCTCGCCATGGCCGAACACCACCGCCACCCGCGCCTCGCTGTCGGCTTCGAATTCACCGTAGGCCAGGCTGAGTTCGTTGAGCAGGTCGAGGTCGAAAGCGTTGCGCTTGGCCACCCGATCGAGGCCGATCAACTGGACATGGCCGTGTCGCTCACGGGTGACACGACTGCTAGCAGGCTGATTCATGTGCAATTCCTCGGGCGGAAAGGGGCGGGATGGGGTCTACAGGACCGCAGGTCTGCGTCACAAGGATGAACCGTTTTAGCGCCATCGCCAGCAGGGCCGGGCCTTTGAAAAATAGACCGTTGTACGATTATCTGCAAAGCGTGTGACACAACGGTGTATCCGTCAGTTTTCCGACAAATAATGCTCCCTTTTTGGGCGAATTCCGGTATAGTGCGCGCCGGCCTTTAACCGGGCCGCGTTTAGGTAGCGCAATTCCCCGAAGTCAGCTTCGGCTGCACGTCCGCACAGCGGACTCTCCCTTGACGAATCTTTTTCATTCATTCGTTTTCGCAAATCCCCGCCGACAAAGCAGCCAGGGCGACTCTTGAGTCTTACACGGCATGCGCAGCTTTGGAGCATGGGTCTTTGCGGATGCACTTAGAGGCAGACCCATGACCCAGGAAACCGGCGGCTTCGCCGCTTTTAATCTTAATCCGAACATTCTTGCAGCCGTCATTGCGACCGGCTACGAAGAACCTTCGGCTATTCAGCAGCAATCGATCCCGATCATCATGGCCGGTCACGACATGATTGGTCAGGCGCAAACCGGTACGGGTAAAACCGCTGCGTTCGCCCTGCCGATCCTGCACCGCATCGATCCTGCGAAGCGCGAGCCGCAAGCCCTGATCCTGGCGCCAACCCGTGAGTTGGCGCTGCAAGTAGCAACCGCTTTCGAAACCTACGCCAAGCAAATGCCGGGCGTTACCGTTGTGGCCGTTTACGGCGGTGCCCCGATGGGCCCACAACTGAAAGCCATCCGTAACGGCGCACAGATCGTTGTCGCCACCCCGGGCCGTCTGTGCGACCACCTGCGTCGCGACGAAAAAGTCCTGGCCACCGTGAACCACCTGGTTCTCGACGAAGCCGACGAAATGCTCAAACTGGGTTTCATGGACGACCTCGAAGTCATCTTCAAGGCCCTGCCTGCTACCCGTCAGACCGTTTTGTTCTCGGCGACCCTGCCGCAGTCGATCCGTGCGATCGCTGAACGTCACCTGCGTGATCCGCAGCACGTGAAGATCCAGACCAAGACTCAGACCGTTACCGCGATCGAACAGGCTCACCTGTTGGTTCACGCTGACCAGAAGACCTCGGCTGTACTGAGCCTGCTGGAAGTCGAAGACTTCGACGCCCTGATCATGTTCGTGCGCACCAAGCAAGCGACCCTGGACCTGGCCAGTGCCCTGGAAGCCAAAGGCTACAAAGCCGCTGCGCTGAACGGTGACATTGCCCAGAACCAGCGTGAGCGCGTGATCGAATCCCTCAAGGATGGTCGTCTGGACATCGTTGTGGCGACTGACGTTGCCGCACGTGGCCTGGACGTTCCGCGTATCACTCACGTGTTCAACGTTGACATGCCGTACGATCCGGAATCCTACGTTCACCGTATCGGCCGTACTGGCCGTGCCGGTCGCGAAGGTCGTGCACTGCTGCTGGTGACTCCACGTGAGCGCCGCATGCTGCAAGTGATCGAGCGTGTAACCGGTCAGAAAGTTGCCGAAGTCCGTCTGCCGGATGCTCAGGCCGTTCTCGATGCCCGCATCAAGAAACTGACCAACAGCCTGTCGCCGCTGGTTGGCGATGCCGAATCGACCCACGGTGATCTGCTGGATCGCCTGACCGCCGACATCGGTTGCAGCCCGCGTGCCCTGGCCGCTGCCCTGCTGCGCAAAGCTACCAACGGTCAGGCGCTGACCCTGGCGGCGATCGAGAAAGAGCGTCCACTGGTGCCGAACAACGCACCGCGTGGCGATCGTCCAGAGCGTACCGGTGATCGTCCGGACCGTGGTGATCGTGAGCGTCGTGCTCCGGTTCCATTGGCCGAAGGTCGTGCTCGCTGCCGTACTGCGCTGGGTGCGCGTGACGGTATCGCCGCGAAGAACCTGTTGGGCGCGATCCTCAACGAAGGCGGCCTGGCCCGCGAAGCGATCGGTCGCATCCAGGTGCGTGACAGCTTCAGCCTCGTCGAGCTGCCGGAAGATGGTCTGGAGCGTCTGCTGACCAAGCTGAAGGACACTCGCGTCGCCGGTAAGCAGTTGAAGCTGCGTCGCTATCGCGAAGATTGATCCGCTCTCGGGCTGATTGATCGAACATAAAAAATCCCCGACTGGTTCGGGGATTTTTTTTGCCTGCGCTTCGCCTCTCCTCCTGTAGGAGCGAGCATGCTCGCGATGGTCGTCAACGATAACGCTGGCTGTCTGAATGCCCGTGTCGTCTGCGCTACCATCGCGAGCAAGCTCGCTCCTACAGGGTTCAGGTTTCAGGGTTACTCCGTGACCTGACCGCCGCCCGCAGTCACCACCTGCACGGTCATGCGCGGCATCGCCAGATCGAGCCCGGCTTCGTCCAAATGACGTTTCAGCGAAAGGTTGAACGCACGGGAAACTTCCCACTGTTTGATCGGCGCTGTCTTGAAGCGGGCCCGCAGGATCGCGTTGCCTGACTCGAAACTCTCGACTCCCTGAATTTCCAGGGGCGACCAGATGTTGCGCCGTTGCAGCGGATCGCTGCGCATCTTCTGGCCGACGTCGCGCATCAGTTTGATCGCGTTGTCGATGTCCATGTTCGCAGGGATCGCCACGCGGAAAATCGCGTAGCCAAACTCCCGTGAGTAGTTCTTGATGCTTTTGATTTCGCTGAACGGGATGGTATGGACGATGCCGTCGATATCCCGCAGGCGTACGGTACGAATCGTCAGCCCTTCGACGGTGCCGAGGTGGCCGCCGACATCCACGTAATCGTCGATGGCCAGCGAGTCTTCGATGATGATGAACAACCCGGTGATCAGGTCGGCGACCAGCGACTGCGCGCCGAAACCGATGGCCAGGCCGATCACGCCGGCACCGGCCAGCAGCGGTGTGACGTTCATGCCCATGTTCGCCAGGGCGACGATCAGCGCCACAATGAAAATCGCCACGAACAGCACGTTGCGGATCAACGGCATCATCGTCTGCGCGCGCGCATTCGCCAGGCCTTTGCGCGAGCGCGTGAGTGCGTGGTGCACCGCGGTGTCGCTGAGAATCCAGATCAACCAGGCAAAAATCAGCGTGCCGCCGAGACTGAACAGTTTGACGCTGACTTCATGGCCTTCGCCTTCGGTGAACGCGATCAGCGACATGCCCCAGACCCGCAGGCCCAGCTCGATGAACGTCAGCCACACCACCAGGTGGGCGAGGGTGTAGAAGAAGCTTTTCAGGCGCTCGGAATACAGCGCATGGCGTTTTACACCGCGTTGCGGTTTCAGCGCATGTCGACGTACCAGCCCGTTGATGACCATGCACAGGACTACCAGCACGGTGCAGATCAGCGACTGGCGCAGCGCGGTGCTGGTGTCGCCGGCGGAGACGAACGTGGCGAACAGCGAAATGGCCACCAGGAGCAGGGCCGGCACGTACCAGAAGGTCCCGAGGATATCGATGGTGTCGCTAAGGGCGCGGCGGGTCAGGCGCCGCGACAAGGGCTGGTTGCGGATCAAGTGGGCGATGGGGCGGCGGAAGCGCAGGATGAAAAGCCCGGTGGACAGCGCGGCCAGCACGTTGGCGACGGTGGCGGCGGTGTGCGCCAGGTGAATACCCAGGCTGGCGACCAGTCTCGGGTCGCTCACGGCTTCGCCGAATGCGGCGAAACTGCCGATCAGCCACAACGGCCGAAAGGCCTGATGCCGCAGGATGTACAGCGCACGGTGACGGTGGGGGCCGTCGAGCAACGAAAAGGCAATCACGCAGATCGCGGAAAAACACGTGCCGACCACCAGCGCATAGGCCAGCACCATCGCCAGGCTTTTACCCAATGACGAGGGCAGGGCATAACTCATGTACACGGTGATGACCAAGGCAATCAGCCACGGGCCGAGTTTGCGCAGGGCAAAGCGCAGCATGTCGAGGGCCTTGGGGTGTTGCGGCAATTCTTCAGTGAGGCCGAAGCGCATCCGTACCCGGTGGCCGAGCCAGATCAGCGCGGCCGCCAGCAGGCTCCAGACCATCAGGATCATGGCGAAGGCAAAGATGATCGGCAGCCATTCGTTGACCGGTAGCGCCAGTGCCTGCAGTTCATCCTGGGCCAGTTCGAATTCCTGGCTCCAGCGGGTGAGCGGGCTGTCGGCGCCGGAGAATTGTTTTTCGAAGTTGGCCAGTGTCCCGCCGATCAGGCCGAGTACGCCTTGTTCCGTCGCGGGTTGGGCTTGCTTGGTGGCATCGCGCAGTTTCTTCAGGTCGGCCAGCAGCTTGGTGCGCTGCTGATCGTTCTCCAGCGACTTGATGACCTCGTCAAGGGACTGGCCGAGGGGTTCTTGCGCCTCGGGTTGGGTTTTCGCCGAGCTGTTGAGCAGGCTCGGCAAACCAACGGCCTGGGCGGGCGTGATCGGCAGCAACGTCATCAGGCAGACGAGGAATAGGCAGGGCAGAGCAAAGAGACGAGCGAGCACTAGGCGGTCAACCTTGAAAGAAGCAGATCGACCGAGTGTACGAGCCCGTCAAAATCAATGCGAGCCAGGGGCGAGGATTTATTCGTTGAGTTTGGCGAGGATCTTGAAAATGATGGTGGCGAGGATAGTCAGCATGCCGATCCACATCGCGAACACGCCGGCATTCTTGTCACGGAAATTGAAGCCGAAGGCCAGCAGGATCATGCCGATCAGGATCGGGATGAGCATGGCGTGGAAGGAAGACATCGAGATCATGGGCGACGGCCTTGTCGTGAGTGATATTCAAAGTTTAGGCAAGTTTCGTGTCATCTGTAGGAGCGAGCATGCTCCGGGCGGCGCTCCGACGATGGAGGTTCAGACTCCGCTGGCATTCATGATGCCAGCGTTATCGTTGACGCCCATCGTCGGAACGCCGCCCGGAGCATGCTCGCTCCTACAGGGATTACGGTAACTCGCGGCTGGCGTAGAACGCGCTCAACACTTTTACCAGGTGCGCCAGGTCATGGCTGCCACACAGCTCGCGGATCGAATGCATGGCGAACGTCGGCAGGCCGATGTCCACGGTGCGCACGCCCAGGTGGCTGGCGGTGATCGGGCCGATGGTCGAGCCGCAGCCCATGTCGCTGCGCACCACAAAGCTTTGCACCGGTACTTCCTCGGCCATGCACAGGTGGCGGAAGAAACCGGCGGTTTCGCTGTTGGTGGCGTAGCGCTGGTTGCTGTTGACCTTGATCACCGGGCCGGCGTTGAGTTTCGGGCCGTGGTTGGCGTCGTGCTTGTCGGCGTAGTTGGGGTGCACGCCGTGGGCGTTGTCGGCCGAGACCAGCAGGGATCTCTGAATGGTGCGTACGAATTCGTCACCTTCAGGCAGCAGGCGACGCAGTGTCTGCTCGAGCATCGGGCCGTCGGCACCGCACGCGGAGCACGAGCCGACTTCTTCGTGGTCATTGCAGACCAGCACGCAGGTTTCGTCGGTGTCCACCGTCAGCAGGGCTTGCAGGCCGGCGTAGCACGACAGCAGGTTGTCCAGGCGTGCGCCGGCGATGAAGTCGCCATGCAGGCCAATAACCGCCGCGCTCTGGGTGTCGTAGAAGCTCAGCTCGTAATCGAGCACCACGTCGGCGTTCAGGCCATGTTCCAGGGCCAGTTGGTTGGTGAGGACGGCGCGGAAGTCCACGCGTTCGTCACCGGCAAACTGCGCGAGAATCGGCGGCAATTCGTTCTGGGCGTTGATGGCCCAGCCCATGTTGGCTTCGCGATTGAGGTGGATGGCCAGGTTCGGAATGATCGCAATCGGTGCCTTGAAGTCGATCAGCTGGCTTTCGACCTTGCCATCGCGGCGGAAGGTCACGCGGCCGGCCAGGGACAGGTCGCGGTCGAACCATGGAGCCAGCAGCGCGCCGCCATAGACTTCGACGCCCAGCTGCCAGAACCCCTGACGTTGCAGTTCAGGTTGCGGCTTGACCCGCAGGCACGGGCTGTCGGTGTGGGCGCCGACCAGGCGGATGCCGCCGTGCAGCGGCGAATGGCGGCCCATCTTGATCGCGACGATCGAAGAGTCATTGCGGGTGACGTAGTAGCGACCGTTGGCTTCGGTGGTCCACGGCTCGCGCTCGTCGAGACGTTGGTAGCCCGCCGCTTCCAGGCGTTGAACAAGGCTGGCGGTGGCATGGAACGGGGTAGGGGAGGCCTTGAGGAAATCGATCAGGCCTTGGTTCAACTCTTCGCGCATAAGTAGCTCCAGACAGCAATGGCGCCAGTTTAACGTATTGGTCCAGAAATTGGCTGCTGGGATGGCGTGCCCACGCCGGTGATTTGGGCGGACGATAATTCCTGTGGGAGCGGGCTTGCTCGCGAATACGATCTACCCGTCGTCGCCGATGTCGAATGGCGCACCGCTTTCGCGAGCAAGCCCGCTCCCACAGGGTTTTGCATTAGCTGTTAAAACGGTGCCGGGCATTCGAAGCGCAAGCGCTCGCCGGTCTGGGGGTGGGTAAAGCTGAGCATGCTCGCGTGCAGGCACAACCGTGGCCAGGCGGCCAGCGCCTGCTCATGGGCATAAAGCCCGTCGCCCAGCAGCGGGTGGCCAATGGAGAGCATATGCACGCGCAACTGGTGGGAGCGGCCGGTGATGGGCGTCAGCTCGACGCGGCACCAGTCGCCGCACCGCTCGAGCACGCGCCAGAACGTCAGGGCGTTTTTGCCGAACTCGTGATCCACCACATGGCGCGGCTTGGTCGGCGGGTCGTAGCGCAAGGGCAGGTCGATGCTGCCACTGTCCAGTGCCGGCTGGCCCCAGCAGAGTGCGGTGTAGGCTTTTTCGGTTTCGCGGTCGTGAAATTGCCGGGACAACTCGCGATGCGTGTCCGGGTCACGGGCCAACAGAATGATGCCGGAGGTTTCCCAGTCCAGGCGATGGACGATGCGGGCTTCCGGGTAGCCGTTTTCCTGCAGGCGGGTGATCAGGCAGTCCTTGTTGTCATCGGCCCGGCCAGGCACGGAGAGCAACAGGGTCGGTTTATCCACCACCAGTACGGCGGCGTCCTGATGGATGATGCGGATGTTGGACAACGGCATTAAAGCAGCCTCGTAACAAACGCCAACGGCGACTCAGGCCTCCGCTATCCCTGCAGGAGCGAGCTTGCTCGCGATGGTGTGTCAGTCGCCATCAAGGTGTCTGACCAATCATCGCGAACAAGCTCGCTCCTACGGGGTGCTGAAAGCCTGAGCCGCCGTGGCTCCCGCCGGATCGACTCAGCGATCTGGCAGGGTGATATTGAGTTCCAGAATCGAGCAGCTACCCTGGTTTTCGAGGGCGACGTGCACGTCATCGGACCCGATATTGACGTATTTGCGGATCACCTCGACCAGTTCCTTCTGCAAGGCGGGCAGGTAGTCCGGGGTACTGCGTTGGCCGCGTTCATGCGCCACGATGATCTGTAGACGCTCTTTCGCTACCGAGGCGGTACTGGGCTTCTTGTTAGCACGAAAGAAGTCAAAAATGTTCATTACCGGCCTCCAAACAGACGCTCAAAGAATCCTTTCTTCGTCACATCGAGAAAACGATGCTCCACGGTTTTGCCCAGCAGTCGATCGACCGCATCGCTGTACGCCTGACCGGCGTCGCTCTGGTCGTCGAGGATCACCGGCACGCCGGAGTTGGAGGCCTTGAGCACCGCTTGGGACTCAGGGATCACACCCAGCAGGGTCACGGCGAGGATTTCCTTGACGTCTTCGACGCCGAGCATCTCGCCATCGCTGACGCGTTGCGGGTTGTAACGGGTCAGCAGCAAGTGTTCCTTGATCGGCTCTTCGCCGTTTTCAGCGCGACGCGATTTGCTGGCCAGCAGGCCCAGCATGCGGTCCGAGTCACGCACGGAGGAGACTTCCGGGTTGGTCACGACGATCGCTTCATCGGCGAAGTACATGGCCAGGTGAGCACCTTTCTCGATGCCGGCCGGGGAATCGCAGACCACGAATTCGAAGTCTTCCTTCAACGCCATCAGGACTTTTTCCACGCCTTCGACGGTCAGCGCGTCTTTGTCGCGAGTCTGGCTGGCGGCCAGTACGTAGAGGTTTTCCAGGCGTTTGTCTTTGATCAGGGCCTGTTGCAGGTTGGCTTCGCCGTTCACTACGTTGACGAAGTCATACACGACGCGACGCTCGCAACCCATGATCAGGTCGAGGTTACGCAAACCGACGTCGAAGTCGACGATCACTGTCTTGTGCCCGCGCAGTGCGAGGCCGGTACCGATAGCAGCACTGGTGGTGGTCTTACCCACACCACCCTTGCCGGATGTAACCACTAGAATCTTGGCCAAGGTGTTTCACCCCTAAGGAAAAAGGACTTCTGGTCCCTGAAAAACATCTCTTGAAAAAAACGACTGCAGTCGGACAGCCTTGGCTGGAATCTGGTCCTGAACGGTGTTCACCCGCTGGTAAACACGCTTTTGACCATTTTCCTACTTCGTTTGAGCCGTTTTCGCTACGTTTTAGAGATGCTTGGAAAATGCGGCAGTATCCGTTAAAGCCGAATGATGTTCAACACATCGCCCGACAGGCTGACCTGTACGCCGGCCCCCCATAAAGGGTCGCGACGCAGATCCTCCGAAACCTTGTAGTGGCCTGCGATGGAGACCATTTCAGCGCTCATCTGCTGACAGAAAATCCGCGCTTTCGTGTCGCCTTTGACCCCGGCCAGGACACGACCGCGCATCGGCCCGTATACATGGATGTTGCCGTCGGCGAGAAGTTCCGCCCCCGGGCTGACCGAGGAGATCACCACGAGGTCGCAACCCTGGGCGTAGATCTGCTGGCCACCGCGTACCGGCGAGGTAATGATTTTGGTCGGTTTGATCGTGGGTTCCGGCGGTTTTTCCGGCTTCTTCGGCGCGACGTTTGCGGGCGACTCCAGCGGACGCTCGCGGGCGCCGGACGGCGGCAGCACCGGCAGGTCGACCGCGATGGCGGCGGCGATGTCCTCGATGCGACTGGCGCGGATGGCCAGGGTACGCAGGCCATGCTGGCGACAGACACGCATCAAGCCTGGCAAATCGACCGCGCCTTCGCTGGCTGGAAGCTTGTCCAGCGCCAGCACCAGCGGCGCGTTGCTGAAGAAGCCGGGCGCCTGGGCGACCTTGGCGGCCAGTTGCCGATCAAGGGCGTCGAGGTCGTTGCGGGCCAGCTCCAGCACCGTAATGGCGAGCATGCTGCCCTTCAACTGGAACACGGGATCTTGGTCTAGCAGGTCGGTTTGGCTCATGGTCGGCATACAACGGCTTGTCACTAAAAGTGCCGAGACTTATAACGAGAACGCTCGCCAGCCGCAAGCCGGGTCGAACGATGTAGAATGCGCGGCCATCGTCTTTCCGGAAGCTTTAATGGATCGCCCGCGTTTTCGAAAAACATTTCTGATGCCGCGTTTCTGGCCGCTGTGGTGTGGGCTGGGGCTGTTGTGGCTGATCGTTCAATTGCCGTATCCGGCGCTGCTGTTTATCGGTCGCGCGTTGGGTGCCCTGATGTATCGCCTGGCCGGCGACCGACGGCGCATCGCCCGACGCAATCTTGAACTGTGTTTCCCTGAAAAATCCCTGGCCGAGCGCAAGCGCCTGCTCAAGGAAAATTTCGCTTCCACCGGTATCGCCTTCTTTGAAATGGCCATGAGCTGGTGGTGGTCGCGCGAGCGTCTGGCGAAGCTGGCTCACGTCGAAGGCCTGGAACACCTGAAAAAGGCCCAGCGCGACGGCAAGGGCGTGATCCTGATGGCCGTGCATTTCACCACCCTGGAAATCGGCGCGGCGTTGCTCGGTCAGCAGCACACCATCGACGGCATGTACCGCGAGCACAAGAATCCGCTGTTCGATTACGTCCAGCGTAGCGGCCGTGAGCGCCACAACCTCGACTCGCTTGCCGTGGAGCGCGAGGACGTACGCGGCATGCTCAAGCTGTTGCGCGCCGGCCGGGCGATCTGGTACGCGCCGGATCAGGACTACGGCGCCAAGCAAAGCGTCTTCGTGCCGTTGTTCGGCATTCAGGCTGCGACTGTGACCGCGACCAGCAAGTTTGCGCGGCTGGGCAAGGCGCTGGTGGTGCCGTTCACTCAGGAGCGCCTCGCGGACGGCAGCGGTTACCGACTGGTGATCCACGCGCCGCTCGAGGGTTTTCCCGGCGAGAGTGAAGAGGCCGATTGCCTGCGGATCAACCAGTGGGTCGAAGGCGTGCTGCGCGACTGCCCGGAGCAATATCTCTGGGCCCATCGCCGCTTCAAGAGCCGTCCACCGGGTGAACCCAAGCTGTACGCAAAACGCGGTTGAACCACCGATCCCCTGTAGGAGTGAGCTTGCTCGCGAGAAACCTGAGACCACCGCGGGGTGCCAGGTTGCCAGCGTCATAATTGACGACCTCGGGAGCAAGGTTTTGTATCAGACAGGGTTGGAGCCATGACCTCCCACCCAGCACCATGGAGCGTTGCGATGAGTCCTGCGGAACCGGTTACAGGGTTGATTCTTTCCGGCGGCGGGGCTCGGGCGGCCTATCAGGTCGGCGTGCTGGCGGCGATTGCCGAACTGCTGCCGGCCGGCGCGAATAATCCGTTTCCGGTGATCGTTGGCACGTCGGCCGGAGCGATCAACGCGGTCAGCCTGGCCAGCGGGGCGATGGACTTTCGTGGCGCCATCGAACGCCTGACCGCCTTCTGGCAGGGCTTTCGCAGTCATCTGGTGTTGCGCAGCGATTGGCCGGGAGTGATCCATCAGGCCAGCCGCTTCGTCGGGCACAGCCTGCTCGGCATCGGCGCTCAGGTGCCGGTGGCGCTGCTCAACAGCTCGCCGCTGCGCGGGTTGCTCGACGACAAACTGCACATGACCGGCATCGCCGAGGCCATCGCGCAACAGCAGTTGCAGGCTGTCGCGGTCACTGCATTCGGCTATGAGTCCGGTCAGGCGGTGACGTTCTACCAGGGCGGTGGCACCATCGACGCCTGGTTGCGGCATCGGCGCATCGGCGTTCCGACCCGATTGACGGTCGAGCACTTGCTCGCCAGCTCGGCCATTCCGTTGTTGTTTGCACCGGTAAAAATCGGCGAAGAATATTTCGGCGACGGCGCGGTCCGCCAATCGGCGCCGATCAGCCCGGCCCTGCACCTGGGCGCCAGCCGCGTGCTGGTGGTGGGCGTCAGCGGCAACCCGCGCGGCGTCGACCCGCAACAGCCGCTGCAACGGGCCTATACCGGGCAGCAACCGACGCTCGCGCAGATCGGCGGACACATGCTCAACAGTACGTTCATCGACAGCCTGGAGAGCGACATCGAGTTGCTGCAGCGGCTCAATCAGTTCAGTCACCTGATGCCCGACGGTACGCCGGTTCGGACGCTTGGCGTGGCGCCGGTGGAAGTGCTGGTGATTTCGCCGAGCCAGCCGATCGACGAGATTGCGGCACGGCATCGGCAGGAATTGCCGGCGGCGTTACGTTTGTTCTTGCGCGGGCCGGGGGCGACCAAGACCAGTGGGGCAGGGGTGCTGAGTTACCTGCTGTTCGAGGCGGGGTATTGCAGCGAGTTGATTGATCTGGGCCGGCGCGATGCGTTGGCCAAGAAGGCTGAGTTGTGCCGGTTTCTTGGGTTAGTGGAACCTGCGGTTTCGGCATGAGATCGGCAGTGCGGCTATCGCTGGCAGGCCAGCTCCCACACAACTGCGGGAGCTGGCCTGCCAGCGATGCTTTTGGGATCAGAAGTGGAACTTCACCAGGAAGCTGGTCACGCTCTGATCGGTCTTGAAGCCCTGGCTGTCTTCAATGCCGTACTTGTTCTTCCAGTAGTCATACTCGACACCCACGTACAGCTGCTTCTCGCCCAGGTTCAGCGCCTTGCCGAGGTCGTACTTGACCTGCGGATTGAAGTGCAGGTTGGCGTGGTATTCGCCTTTTTTGTTGACGTCGTTGTCGACCACCCAGTCCATGAAACCATCGATCAGGATGTTCGAATCGCCCACCGGAATGGTGTAGGACCAGACCGGGGTGATCTGCCAGATATTGTCGCCCGGACGGTCGCCTTCGGTATGACGGTTGTAGAAGTTCAGCTGGAAGTAATCGAAGCCCGGAATGGCCAGGTCGAAACCAGGGCCGATCAGGTAGGACTCGGTATCGTCTTCGCCAAACTCGTACGTCATGGCCAGCAACACGTCTTTGATCGGGCCGAATTCGAGTTTCTGGTCGAAAATCTTGTTGAACGACAGGCGCGGGCTGAATTCACCGTAGTAGGTGTTCTTACCGGCGAAGGCATCTTCTTTGCCGTTGTAGAAGATCTTGTCGAAGAAGAAGAAGTTGTCCCCGTATTTCCAGCCATCGGCGTGTTCGAAGGTCACCGTTTGCTGAATCCGCGGGTTGACCTGGAAGTCTTTGCCATACAGGTAGGTCAGGCTGTTGTTCTGCCATTGCAGCAAATCGCCGGCCATGGCCTGGCCCCCGGCCAGCAACGATCCCGCCAGCATCAGGCTAGTGCACGTACGTTTCATTCGGTTGCTCCCAAAAAGTAGGTGTTCGACGTTATTTTTTTAAGGTCGGCGCTCTGGTGTGGCGCCTTTTTCTGCAGCGGTAAAAAATCATCCAATCGGTCAGCTTCAGTGCTGTTAGCAAGAGCTGCGCCAAGGCTTTCAAAACGCAAAAAAACTCCCGTTCGGCGGCTCAGGAGCTGTCGATTGAGAGGGATGTCGGAAGGCCTTGATACCGTCCAGGGCCGGGATAAGTTGGCCTTCTGGTCAGGAATTAAATCCGGGCTTTTTTTTAAAGCGGATTCAGGCGGCCGCGGAGAATACTGACTCCTTGGCCAGGTCTCAAGTGCCCCGCAACAGCGCACCGACGACAGGTTTGGGGCACGGTTGCGGGCCATCTTAAAAGTGCACCTTCACCAGCAGGCTGGTGGTGTTTTCATTGGTGTCGAGGTTGCCGTTGTTTTCGATACCGTATTTGTCTTTCCAATAGCTGTACTCGGCGCCGACATACAGCTGTTTTTCCCCCCAGCCCAGGACTTTGCCCAGGTCATATTTGATCTGCGGATTGACGTGCAGGTTGGCGTGGTAGGTGCCGTGTGCGTTCTGGTCGTTGTCCACGACCCAGTCGATATAGCCGTCGAACAGCACGCTCGAATTGCCCAGCGGCAGGGTGTAGGACCAGGCCGGCGTGACCTGCCAGACCCCGTCACCGGGGCGCGAGCCTTCGGTATGGCGTCGGTAGAAGTTCAGGGTGACGAAGTTGAAACCCGGCACCACCAGGTCGAAACCGGGGCCGATCAGATAGGCTTCGGTATCGTCTTCGCCATTTTCGTAGGTCATGGCGAGCAATACGTCCTTGATCGGGCCGAGTGCGAAATGACGATCAAGGATCTTGCCGAAGGAAAGGCGTGAACTGAACTCGCCGTAGTAAGCGTGCACGCCTTTGTTGCGGTCTTTTTCGCCGTTGTAGTAGGTGCTGTCGACGAACAGGAAGTTGTCGCCGTACTTCCAGCGATCGGCGTGCTCGAACGTCACCGTCTGCTGGATCGACGGATTGACGGCGAAATCCTTGCCGTACAGGTAACTCAGGCTGTTGGTCTGCCACAGCAGCAGGTCGCCGGCCATGGCCTGACTCGCGGCGAGAAGACCGCCGCCCAACAGCGTGTTTGTCTGAGTCCGAATCATCTGTTGCTCCTCCTTGTTGTTATTTTTGCAAGGCGCAGGAACCCCAGCCTGTGGGAGCGGGCTTGCTCGCGAAGGCGGTGTGTCAGTCAACAATGATGTCGAAGCTGATGGCCTCTTCACGGGCAAGCCCGCTCCCACTGGGGGGAGCGTTATCTGTCAGTGCGCGTGGCAGTCGTTGATCGCTGTGCGGTCACGGCCGCCGAGGATGTTGAACAGCAGGTTCAGCGACAGCGCGCTGATCGTGGCCATGGCAATCCCGCTGTGGGTGATCGGACTCATCCACAGAGGCAGGTGCGAAAAAAACTCCGGCCGCACCACGGGAATCAGGCCCATGCCGATGCTGACGGCCACCAGCAACTGGTTGCGGCGGTCACCGATGTCGGCTTCCTGGAGAATCTTGATGCCGGTGGCGGCGACCATGCCGAACATCGCAATCGCCGCGCCGCCGAGCACGGCCGGTGGAATCGAGGCGACCAGGAAGGCCGCTTTCGGCAGCAGGCTCAGCACCACCAGCAAACCGCCGGCCACGATCGTCACCGAGCGGCAGCGCACGCCGGTCATCTGCACCAGGCCGATGTTCTGGGCGAACGAGGAGTGGGTGAAGGTGTTGAAGAACCCGGCGAAAAACGAAGCGCCGGCATCGCACAGCAGACCGCGACGCAGCATCCGTGGGCAGACTTCCTGGCCGGTGATCTTGCCCAGGGCGAGGAACATTCCGGTGGACTCGACGAAGATAATCACCACCACCAGGCACATCGACAAAATCGGCGCGAGTTCAAACGTCGGCATACCAAAGTGCAGTGGGGTGACGATCTGTAGCCACGGCGCCTGGGCCATGCCGCTGAGGTCGACCATGCCGATCAAGCCGCAAATCACATAACCCAGGCACATGCCGATCAGCACCGAAATGTTGACCCAGAAACCGCGCATGAAGCGATGAACCAACAGGATGGTGCCCAGCACCAGCGCGGCGATGGCCAGGTAGATCGGTGAACCGAATTGACTGGCGCCGGCACCGCCGCCAGCCCAGTTGACGGCCACGGGGAACAGCGACAAACCGATCGAAGTGATGACCGTGCCGGTCACCAGGGGCGGGAAGAAGCGCACGACTTTGGACATGAACGGCGCGATGAGCATGCCGAAGAACCCGGCGGCAATGGTCGCGCCGAAAATGCCCTGCATGCCGATACCGGGCATGCCGGCCATGGCGACCATGCTGCCGACCGCGGCAAAACTGGCGCCCATCATCACCGGCATGCGAATGCCCATGGGGCCGATGCCCAGCGACTGGACGATGGTGGCGATGCCGGCCACCAGCAGGTCGGCGTTGATCAAAAAGGCGATTTCTTCACGATTCAGGCCAGCGGCCTGTCCGATGATCAGCGGCACCGCGATGGCTCCGCCGTACATCAGCAAAACATGTTGCAGACCGACCAGGATCAGTTGCAAAAGGGGCAAACGCTGAATGGCGGGTGCGTCGGGGATGCGTGCTTCGGATAGCTCGGACATGCAACACCTCGGATCTTTTTTATTCTTGTGATTTTTTGCATCAGGTAGACCGCAGCGCGGCCAATCGCCAGCAAGCCGGCTCCTACGGGTTTCGGGTCGGTCGTATCATTTCTGAACGACATGGATCCGTAGGAGCCGGCTTGCTGGCGATGCTTTCAACGGCTAATTGGTCTGGGCTCCCTGAACGATCCACGCGCCGATCAGGTCACGTTCCTGCTGGGTCATCTGGGTGATGTTGCCCAGTGGCATGATCTGGCTGGCGACCGCTTGAGCCTGGATGCGCGGCGCGTTCTGGCGGATCTGCTCGGGGGTGTCGAACATCACACCGGCCGGTGCGGCGCTGAACAGCGGGCTGGTCGGCTTGGCCGAGTGGCAGACCGCGCAACGTTCCTGGATCACGCTGTGCACCTTGTCGAACCCCGGACCGGCATTGGACGCCTGGGCCGGTGCCGCGGCCGGCGCGGCCGGTTTGGCTTCAGCAGGTTTGGCCCCGCCACCGAGGGCGGTTTCCGGCAGCGGCTGGTACTCGATGGTGCCAGGGGCCTTGGCCACTTCCGGTGCGCTCGGCATTTGCGCCGGGCCGGTCACGTAGGCCAGGCAGATCATGCCCACCGCGGCGACGGGTAGAGTCCAGGCAAACTTGTGGCTGTCGTGACGGGTGTTGAAGTAGTGACGCACCAACACCGCCAGCACCGCGATCCCGGCCAGGATCAGCCAGTTGTACTGACTGCCGTAGGTGCTTGGGAAGTGGTTGCTGATCATGATGAACAGCACCGGCAAGGTGAAGTAGTTGTTGTGCCGCGAACGCAGCAGGCCTTTGGCCGGCAGTGCCGGGTCCGGCGTGCGGTTCTCGGCAATCGCCGCGACCAGTGCGCGCTGGGCCGGCATGATGATGCGGAACACGTTGCCGACCATGATGGTGCCGATGATCGCGCCGACGTGCAGGTAGGCGCCGCGGCCACTGAACACCTTACTGAAGCCGTAAGCCGCGGCGATGATCAGCACGAACAGGATGGCGCCGAGCAGGGCAGGGCGTTTGCCCAGCACCGAGTCGCAGAGGAAGGAGTAGACGAACCAGCCGATGAACAGCGAGCCGATGCCGATGGCCACGCCTTCAGGACCGCTCAGGGTGCTGCCCGGTGCCAGCAGGTACAGCGTCGGGTTGGAGTAGAACACCACGCACAGCAGCGCGATCCCCGACATCCAGGTGAAGTAGGCTTCCCATTTGAACCAGTGCAGGTTGTCCGGCATGGTCGGTGGGGCCAGTTTGTATTTTTCCAGGTGGTAGATACCGCCGCCGTGGATCGCCCACAGATCGCCGGCCAGGCCGCTTTTCGGGTTGACCCGATTGAGGTTGTTTTCCAGCCAGACGAAATAGAACGACGCACCGATCCAGGCCACGCCAGTAATCATGTGAACCCAGCGCACGCTCAGGTTCAGCCATTCCAACAGATGTGCTTCCACAGTCTTTACCTCTCGCCTGTCACTCTGTCGTCGAGTGATCAGACCTTCTCTTATTGGTGGGGGGCGAGGATCAAACGCTCATCCTCTTTGAAAAAATGCTCATCGCAGTTATTGCCTGTGCCACTGCGATCAACCACCAGGAAGTCATCCCGCTTTTCGATCGTCAGCACCGGGTGGTGCCAGACGCCGCGATGGTAATTGATGCCCTGCCTGCCGTTGGTGACGAAGGCGCGGACCAAGCCTGATACAGGTTCATCGCCAAGGGGCGCGACCACGATCAGAAAGGGGTTGCCGAGCAGCGGAATGAAAGCCTGGCTGCCCAGCGGATGACGCTCCAGCATGCTGACGGTCAGCGGCATGTCCTGCGCGTCGGCGCGGAAGATGCTGATGATCGCGTTGTCCTCTGGCGTGGCGGTTTGCACCGTCGCCAGTTTGTGGAAGCGCATGGTCGAACCGTTGTTGATCATGAAGTGATCACTGCCGTCGGTTTCGATCACGTCACCGAAAGGGGCGAAGGCTTCTTTGGTCAGCGGTTCAATCGTCAGTGTGCGCATGCTGGTCTTCTTATCCGAATTCTGTGTTGTGGTTTCTATTGCTATCGCTAGCAGGCTAGCTCCCGCATTGGGAATGCGTTCCCTGTGGGAGCCAGCCTGCTGGCGATTGGGTTCAGCGCTTATTTAGCGACCTTGCCCAGCACGCGCAGGCGGCTCACACCACCATCCGGGAACACGTTCAGGCGGATGTGGGTGATCGGGCCCAGGGCCTTGATCTGCTCGGCGAAGGTGTGTTCGGCGTGCATTTCCAGTTTCTGCGCCGGCAACAGTTCACGCCAGAACAGCGACTGGGTTTCGATCTGGCTGTCGGTGCCGCCCTTGACGAACGCGCCCTGGATCGAGCAGGTGTCCGGGTAGTTGCCCTTGAAGTGCAGGGTGTCGACGATGACTTTCTCGATCTCGCCGGCATGGCCCAGCGCAACGATGACCCAGTCATTGCCCGGGGTACGACGACGCGCGGTTTCCCAGCCGTCGCCCATGTTGATGCCACGACCCGGGTTGAGGATGTTGCTCATGCGACCGAAGTGTTCGTCGGAGCAGGCGAGGGCGCGGCCACCGTTCAGAGCTGCAGCCAGGTCGACCTGCTCGCTGTCGCCGACAGCGGACCAGTCGCGGAATGGAATGCCGTACACGCGCAGACGGGCCACGCCGCCATCCGGGTAGATGTTGAAGCGCAGGTGGCTGAAGGCCTGGTCGTTGCTGATTTCGTGGTAGTGGTGGCTGTTGCCCTGCAGCTCGACGGCCGACAGCACTTCAGTCCACTGGGTGTTGTCGTCCGGCTCACCGGAGGCCAGGAAGCAGGCTTCCAGAGAGGCCGATGGCGGGAAGTTGCCGGTGAAGAATGAAGTGTCGATGTCCACGCCCTTGATCGAGCCCGGCACACCGAGGCGGATCACTGCGCTGTCGTAGCCTTCGAAGCGCTTGCGGCGCGACTCCCAGCCGTCCATCCACTTGCCGTTGTCATCGAACACGCCCTCCTTCCACACGGCCGGGGTCGGTTGGAACAGACGGTTGGCGTCTGCGAACCAGTCATCGGTGACCGAGATGATCTTGGTGCCCAGGCGGGCGTCGGCCAGGTTGACGAACTTCTCGAAAGGTACGGCGTAAGCTTTCATTCTTCTTGTCTGCCTTTAATAAGTTGGCTTGGGATGCTTGCGGTGCCCTGGGTATTTTCGCGTTGTTAATACTCGGGCAAGGCTTGCTATAGGGTCAGTAATCGGAACAGGGCGATCTTGTTGATCTCCGCCAGCGCGCATTTGAATTCGGTGTCGACCGAGTTGTGAATGCGCGTTTCGAACGCCGCGAGGATCTGATGCCGGTTGCTGCCTTTTACCGCCATGATGAAGGGAAACTTGAACTTGGCCTTGTAGGCGTCGTTCAGCTCGGTGAAGCGCTGGAACTCTTCGGCCGTGCATTGGTGAATACCGGCGCCAGCCTGTTCATGGGTGCTGGCTTCGGTCAGTTGGCCCTGGACGGCAGCTTTGCCGGCCAGGTCTGGGTGAGCGTTGATCAGGGCCAGTTGGCTTTCATGATCGGCGCTCAACAGGATGTCGCTCATGCGCTGGTGCAGGGTTTCGATCTGGTCGATCGAAGCGTCCCGGCCCAGGTCGAAGGCCTTCTCGGCCACCCATGGCGAATGTTCGTAGATGTCGGCGAAGGCCGCGACAAACGCGTCGCGACTCAGGGTCGAGGGTTTCAAGGTTTGAAAGGCGCTCATTTTGCGGCCCCTTGGTACGGGTGGGTTTCCTGCCAGTGACGCGCGATGTCGACACGACGGCTGAACCACACCTGTTCATGACTTTTAGCGTATTCGATAAAGCGCTTGAGCGAGGCCAGACGCGCCGGACGGCCGATCAGGCGGCAGTGCAGGCCGATCGACAGCATTTTCGGTGCTTCCGCGCCTTCGGCGTACAGCACATCGAACGCGTCTTTCAGGTATTCGAAGAAATCGTCGCCTTTGTTGAAACCCTGGACCTGGGTGAAGCGCATGTCGTTGGTGTCCAGCGTGTACGGGATCACCAGGTGCGGCTTGCCGGTCGGGTTGTTCGGTTCCCAGTAGGGCAGGTCGTCGTCGTAGGTGTCGCAGTCGTAGAGGAAACCGCCTTCTTCCATCACCAGCCGACGGGTGTTCGGGCCGGTGCGGCCGGTGTACCAGCCCAGCGGACGCTCGCCGGTGATTTCTGTGAGGATGCGGATCGCTTCGAGCATGTGCTCGCGTTCCTGCGCTTCGTCCATGTACTGGTAGTCGATCCAGCGATAACCGTGGCTGCAGATCTCGTGGCCGGCATCGACCATCGCGCGGATCACATCCGGGTGGCGCTGGGCGGCCATGGCCACGGCGAAGATGGTCAGCGGAATGTCGAATTCCTTGAACAGTTTCAGGATCCGCCAGACGCCGGCACGGCTGCCATACTCGTAAAGGGATTCCATGCTCATGTTGCGCTCGCCTTGCAGCGGCTGCGCCGAGACCATTTCCGAGAGGAACGCTTCGGATTCCTTGTCGCCGTGCAGGATATTGCGCTCACCGCCTTCTTCGTAATTGAGTACGAAGGACAGGGCAATGCGGGCATTGCCCGGCCAGTGTGGGTGAGGAGGGTTACTGCCGTAACCGATCAGGTCGCGTGGGTAGTCAGCGCTCACTGCAGTCTTCCTTCTTATTCGTTGACAGGTTGTGTGGCGTGCCTGTGGATGATAAGTCAGGCTGGCGTCACAGCGATGGGCTGATTGTATACAACTTTATATCCACTTTGTAAGCCTGAATTTTCGCATTTTTCGTTAGTCGTGCGCTTCGGATGATTCTGCAAGAAACCTGCCTGAAGGGTCAGCTAATGGATGGAAGGTCCATTACTGCTCTGGTTCAGCGATAGATTGGGCGTGAATCCGCGGCTGACGGGGAGGGTGTGAAAAATGTCGTTTTTATTGTGTACAATTTTTTTGAAAAGTGTCTTAATCAGTCGCTCGCCGCAGCTTTTCGTGCTCCGAATCGGTGCGGTCTCCTTTTCAACTGACTTCGGGAGGCGCGAGGTCTGACTGCTCACGCAGCAGGCGCGCAGAATCAATGGGACGTTTGACTACACACGTTTTGGACGCTGCACACGGTTGCCCGGGCAGCTCGATCAAGGTCGAGTTGTACCGCGTTGAAGGTTCGCAGCTGGAATTGGTCGCCAGCGCAATCACCAACAGCGATGGCCGTGTCGATGCACCGTTGCTGCAGGGCGATGACTACCGCACCGGGGTCTATCAGGTGCAGTTTCATGCGGGCGATTACTACCGCGCCCGTGGCGTTCAGCTGCCGGAACCGGCGTTTCTGGATGTAGTGGTGCTGCGGTTCGGCATCTCTGCGGAACAGGATCACTACCATGTGCCGTTGCTGATCTCGCCTTACAGTTATTCCACGTATCGCGGCAGCTGATCCCCCAAGCAGCTGCCTCAACCTGGAAGCGACTGCGCATATAGCTTCTTTGGTCTTTCGCCCGCTCACACTGCGGGCTTTTTTTCGTGTGGCAATCAGTAGAGGTCACGATTCCTGTGGTCACTGCCCCACATCAGCCTTTCAAAGCCTCGGATCTTCCGACCGCACGATAAAAACCGAATCCGGGCGATCCGCCGAAATCTGCCCTCCACCTTTCAGCCAGATCAGTTTGTTCGCCGCCTCGGCGTTTTGCATGGCGCGCATGGCGGGCAGGCCGATCAGTTCTGGCAGGCGCTCAGGCGCGTAGCCCCGTTCGTTGGAGGCGTGAATGTGCACCCGGTGGCCGTGCACGCGGTGCAAGGTCATATGGAACACAAAGTCGTGCCCGGTTCGCGTGAACACCAATGCCGGGTAGGACTGGGCGGGTGTTGGCTCGAACACCCTGTAGCCGTTGCGCTTCAGCAGATCTTCCATGAAGCGCTTGATGTCACCGGCGTATTGGGTGCTGATGAAGTAACGCCATTCTTCGCGGAATTTCTTCGGATCAAATTCCAGTCTCTGCAGCGACACCTGATCACCCGGTTCAGGCACCTCCAGTATCCGGGAAGTGCCTTTGCCCGGACCCGGTTGCAAAATCGAAAGCATGAGCAACGGGTCGGCCAGGTCCGGTTTTGGCGTGATGCTCGCGGTTTTCCAGTCGTTGAAGACTTGCCGCAGGGTCGTCAACCCGGCGCCGGTGGCGATGTGCGAGCCATTGGCCAGGAAAAACTGTTTTCTCGCAACGTTCAGCAGCGACAGGTCCGACAGCTCGGGGAAGTACGCGGCGACATAATCAGTTAGCGTCCTGTCAAAAGGCAGCGTCGGGTCGACTTCCCAGCGGTGACTCGGCGGGACCTGGATCGCGCCGCGGGGTTGTTGTTCGACGTTTCGGCGCAGGATGCCCTGGAGCAGATCGAAGTCATAGATCGGGTGCGCCGGGTTCTTGATATAGGCAATCGGATGGCTGGGCGCGTCCGCGCGCGGCACGGTCTTGTAGTGCACGCCGTCAATGGTGATGCCGTCGGGCGATGCATGCTGGGCGGAGATCCCCCAGTCTTTCCAGGGTTCGACGGTGTTTTCGGGCAGGCGCGGTCGTTTGGACGGACCCGCTTGTTGCTGCCCATCGTATTCCCGCGGGCGGCGTGTAACGAGCAATTCAGAATCCCGCTCGTGCACCTGACGCCATTGCAGCGTGCCTTCCACCCGTTCGAGTCGCGGGCCGGACGGCACCAGTTCCGAAGGTTGTCTGGCACGGAAGTGGCCTTGCAGATCGCTGCCCAGCATCACAGTCCCGCCGTCGATGAGATCGACGTATTTGCGCGCAGCGATAATCGATCGAAAGCCTGTCCGCGAATCGGCAGCGGGTAGCCGCTCAACCACGCTCGATGGCAGGTAGTAATCGCTGATGGGATAAACGGTGGTCGGGCTGATGTGAGTGCCGGCCGGGAGATCGATTATTTGAATCGCCGGCGATCGGGCATCGGGTGTATGTGCTTGCTCGGTCACTGCAGGCCGCTGTGGCAGGTGAGCGTCATGACCCGGTGAAATACCGGGAAACCTGGGTACATGATCCGCGGTCGTGTCGCGCGTACCGGGTGTGCTGTCGCTTGAAGCGCCGGGGCCTTTTGGGCGATTAGGGGGTTTGGGTCTCATGGACATTTCTTCTCGAATCGTTGGAATGTTCGACGTGGCAGGCAGTTCTCGCCGGCATGGCCGGCGAGACAAAAGGCGCGATTAACCTTCCCTGATCATGAACACGGACTCTGCGCCCGTAGCCGTTATCTGAGTGCCGCCCATCAGCCACACCACTTTGTTCTGGTCGAAGGCAACACGCAGTCGCGCGTGCGCCGCCTGACCAATGCGCAGCGTCAGCAGCGAGTCGGAAAGCTCATCCCCGGACGGGGTGACCTGGCGGATGGACTCGCCGTTGACCTGGCCGAGTTTCAGGAAAAACACCGAATCATGGTTGGCGCGGGTAAACACCAGCGTTGGCCCGCGGTGTTCGCTGGTCAGTGGAAAAACGTTGTAGCCATTGCGCCCCAGCACATGGCTCACCAATAGCTTGAGGTTGTGATTGGAAGGGTCGGCGATGAAGGTGTTCCATTGCGCCGGGAAATGCTGCGGATCGAAGTCCAGCCGCCGCAACCCGCCCGCCAGTTCGGCGGGAGGCAACGCGATCCAGCCACTGTTGAGGGTCCTTGGGAGGGCGGGCAGCATCAGCAGCGGGTCGGCCAGATCCTGTCGAGGAGCGCGCGCACCAATCGGGTCGACCCAATGGCGAAAGGTCTGTTTCATGACCGAAAGACCCAGACTGTCGATCACGTCGGAATGATTGGCGCGGACAAAGACGCCCTTTGCGACGGTGTTCAAGGAAACCTCCGAAAAGTCCCGGAAGGTTTCCGCGACATGCGCCTTCAGCGGCTTATCGAACGGCAGGCGGTCCCCCAGCACTTCCCACTGGCCTTCGCGTTTGATCGCCCAGCGCGGTTGCAGCCCCGGATCTTCGTGCAGCATCCGTTCGAAGGCTTCATAGCGCGACGGCGAAAATCGCGGATGCTCCAGGTACGCAATGCCGTTGCGCTCTGGTAATCCATGGGGCACCAGCCGATAGTGCAGCCCACCGATTTCCAGGGATTCGCCCGAAACGGGTTTCATCGAAGTGCCCCAGTTGCGCCAGAGCGCCGTGGACAAATCCACAGGCACGGCATTTTGTGCGAGAAGATCGCTGACCAACGCGTCCGCGCCGGAGGCCGTGTCCTCTTGCACCTCCAGGCGTGGTCGCTTGCGCGCGCTCGGTCCGGCTTGTTCGTCGGTGTTTTTCCTGCGCCAGAAGGCCGTTTCGGCAATTCTTTCCAGCACCGGTCCCGAAGCCGTCAGCTCGTTGGCCCATGCCGCGCGGTACTCGCCGTCATCGCCATGGCGAACCAGGGTGACCCCTTCGTGTTCAATTTCCGCATAAACCGTTTGCCGTTTGCCGTAGCGCAATCCATCGGCCTGGGGCCCGGGCAGACTGCTGACCAGAAAGGACGGCAAAAAGCTGATGTCCGAGGGCGAACCACGGGTGGTCGTTGCGGCTTGCCCGGAAATGGGCATGTCCGCTACCTCGACTTGCGGTTGGCGGGGGAGGTTGTCGGAATCGCCTTCAGTGCGACCGGTTCCTGGCGAGCCATCGCTCGAAGGTACATCCGGGTTGCGTCCGGGCAGGTCAGGCAACTCGCGACGGGGCGGTGCACCGTCATCGGGCGAGGTGTCCCTGACCGTTGGATCGGTGTCCGGTGTAGAGGGTTTGGGGATTTTTCTTGGCGGCTTCATATCATGTTCCAGTCAATAAATAACGAACGCGTAGGGAAAGTGCGTCTGGCCGGCTGGAGTCGCTCAGCCAGGACGCTTTTCACTATCTCTTACGTTCGAATGCGTTAAGCGGTAACTATGTATCGCTGTCGGCGGGCAAATGTTACGTGGGATGTTCTGATCAAGTTTCAGTCGGGAAACTGTTCCAGTTTCGGCGTGTGCAAATAGACTTGCTCAAAGATCAGGTCGACGGCATAAGTAACGCCGGATGCAGTGATCACGTAGATCTGTTCAACGGGTATGTCGTCGCTCTTGTATTGCGGCAGATAAACGATGGTGCGGCCAATCAGCAGTTTGTTTCCCGCCAACTTGATCTCGGCCGGGTCGAGGGCCCTTGAGTAGAACTGCCAGGTGGATGCGTTGGAGATCTGCTTGACAGCGCCCGGCGTGGCAATCCGCAGGATGGTGTCCCCGTTGAGGTAGACGTGATAGGTCGCGCCCATGCCCTCTAGCGACGTCACCGTGTTCTGCACGCTGGCGGGGAATTCGACCCGCTGCGCCAGGGCTTTCAGCACAATCGGCTTGCTGTCTTCGGGGGCAAGTAACAGATAACGGCCGTTTCGCGGCTCCAGCATGAGTCGCCCGTCAAATAGTTTGACGCCTGGGGTTTTCACGTCCTCCAGATAGTTCGGCGAAGGAAGTTTTATCCGATAAGACTCGCCGTCACGCAGCGTCAGGTTGAACGATTGATTCAACGCCAATCCTTTGACCAGATACGAAGTGCCGCGCACGTTTGTATAAGTGCCGGACGCCGCTGTCGCAAGGTTTTTCAATTCGATGGTTTTATTGTTGAAGTGCAACGTCAGGTTGAAGTTACCGTAGTTCAAATAGTGGTTGCTGTTCCGTGATTCAACGTCAACGGTGTAAGTGGCTTGGGCTTTGATCATTTCGCTACTTTCACAATCGATGTGAAGTGTATTGAGCGCCTTGTCATCTTTTTTTGTAATGTTGAACACAGTCTGGCGCAGGTCGCGATCAATAAAATAGTGTGCGGTTTTACCGGAGGACAGCTCATGCGCAGGGCCATTCATGATCATCGGTGCCGGGCGCGTGCCCTTCACCAGGATCAGCACTTCCAGGATGTGGTTACCGGTGCCGGTCAGTTCGCCGGGAAGGTCCGGGGTCAACTGGAAACCGTCCGCAGTCAGGAAGCGCAACTTGTGCTCCTGAAACTGGCGCTTGTCTCCCACGGTTTTGTAAACGTCCTTGATGACCAACGTCTGCTCGGGCCACTCGCCATCTTTGCCACACAGTGACGAGACCACCAGCGAGGTGTTTTCGATCGACCACTTCTGAATATTTTCAAAGGCCCAGTCCATGATGATCACGCTGTCTTCCAGCGGGTCTTCAATCAGCGTGACGGTGCCGCTTTTGTGCGCGATAACGTACTGATCGTTGCCGGCACCGCCCGCGACCTGACCATAACCGCCCATCAAATAGATCGTGTCATCGCCGGCGCCGGCGTCAATCCGATCATGGCCTCGAGAGACAATGCGGTTGGCATTGGCGGTGCCTTTGACGATGTTGCTCGCACCGGCCAGCGTTTCGACGTTCTCGATATTTTCCAGGGTGGTGTGGGCAGTGAACCGCGTCGAATCGCTTTCGCTCAGCAGCCCGATGCCGCCGTGTTGCAGGTCGATTTCAAAGCCTTTGTGGAGGGTCGCTGCGCGGCTGTCCAGTTGGCCCTGGAACACCAGGGTGTTGTTGCCGTCCCCACCGCGAAGGTGGCTTGGCTTGTCAGGCGGGGTGTCTTTGAGCGCCTGCGCGGCGCCTTCGAACAGGAACTGGTCATCTTTTTCACCGCCGGTCAGGTGCTTGATGCCGCTGCCGTAACTGAAGTGATTGGGTTTCTTTTCAACACCCACGACGGTATCGTTGCCGCCGCCCAGCAACCACAGCGTGGCCTTCGATTCACCAGCGCTTCCCTTGACCACGCCGGAAAGATCCGCGGGTACGCCATGTCGGGCGTCTATGGTGTCGTCGCCGTCCTTGAGCGAAGGCACTTTGGTCTCCTTGGACGGCGTGGATTCGCGTCCCTGGGCGTCCCATTCGAACCAGAACACCTGGGCGGCTTTCAGGCCCACCTCGAACTTGCCGTGGACGATGGCTTCGATGGTGTCCTTCATCTCACCTTTCAGCCACTTGCGCGCTCGGTTGCCGAGCATCTTCGAATGCTGGTCAGTGGCCACGGCGATGGTGTGGCGGTCATGAATGCGCTGCGGCGGCTTCTGGTTGATGAACGCGAGAAAACCGGTGACAAGGCGCTCGTCGACGCTCAGTTCGATGTAGTCGTCGATGTCATCCACCTGGCGCACGGCGCTGTAGATCTGCGAACCGGTGATCAGGATGGCCGCCGCCGCGATGCCCACCGGACCGGCGTGGGCGAAACCGGCGATGGCGGCCGTGCCGAGAATCAGGGTCAGCGCGGCGCTGGTCAGGTTCAGGCCGGCGGCGACGTAAAAATCCAGCGCCTGCTTGCCGGTCGTCTGGGACGCATCGTTCAACGCCTTGATCGCGAAATAGATGTCGAAGGGCAGGGTCAGCACGCCAGCGATCAAACCCGCGCCGCGCGCCAGGTACAGACCGAACTGGGTCCTGGCAAAGCCCTGGTAGATCCGCGCGCTGTTTTCGATCAGTTCCTGGGCCGTTTTCACCAGGCCGCGTTCGATGATCAGCGAGCCGACTTCGGTCACCACCGCGCCGGCACTGATGGCCGCTTCGGTTCGGTCGCCGCGTTTGATCGCATCGGAAATGCCTATCAAGCCGCTGTAGATGCCAAACGCCTGGAGCCCGACGCCCATGCTGTTCACCACTTTGCTTTTTTGTTTGTTGACCCAGCTGGGGACATTTTCGGGCAGGCGGGTATCGCGAATGTCCAGCTTCTGTGCGGCGTGCAGCAGTCGGTCGAATTTTTTGCTGTGGAGGCCTTGAGCCTCGCCGAACAGCGGCGGGGCGCCGACCGAACGATGGGTGGCGATCTCGAACAGCAGCGTCGGGATGGTGTAGTCGCCGACGTTGCCGCTCGCCCAGATACGCTGTTCGACGTCGATCGCGTTCAGGCGCAAGCCATCGATAAATTCTTGCGGTGTGTGGCGAAAGTTGCTGTTGCCGATGTCCAGCGGCGCGCCGTCAACCGTGGCATTCAGCAGATGCAGTTCTACGCGGCTGACCGTGAAATGGCCGAGGGCGAGAGGGCCGTAATACTGGTCCATGGCGCGCAGCACTCGCTCGCGTTTGCTGGCGGATCGGGGGGATCGGTCGGGGGCGCCGTTGCGGATGAAGTCGGCGATCTCCGGGTCGAGCGTCGCCAGGTTGGGTGGGTCGACGTCCGAGATTTTTACGTCGGTTGGATCGAGCGTGAAGGTTTGGGCCATAGGGGCTTCCTTGTTGGGCGTGGGTAAAACGCCGAACTGTAAGGAAGCGGAGGAAGGGCAAAGCGATAACTATGTAGTGCATGTGTTGCGGCGGGTGACGGCGCCCATCCACGGCGGATTAATACGGCCGGGATGGGCGATCAGTTGAACTCAGTGCCCGCTCAGCAACGAAGCGGCACCGGCGCCACCGAACAATCCGGCACTGATCCGGTTGAACCAGCTCTGGCCTCTGCCTGTGCGCAAGTACCGTGCGGCGCCGTGGGCACCGAGGCCGTAGGCGAGCTTGCAAAGCAGATCCAGGACCGTCCAGGTGGCGATCATCACCAGCAATTGCGGGAGGAACGGTTGTTCGGCGCTCAGAAATTGCGGCAGGAACGCGGCGAAAAACAGAATGTCTTTCGGGTTGCTCGCGCCCAGCACGAACGCACGCCCGAACAGCGCGCGGAAGCGTGGCACCGGCGCAGCCTGGGGCACCTCGGCACCCACCGACGGCCGACGCGATTGCTGCCAGCTCTGCCAGGCGAGGTAGAACAGGTACAGCGCGCCGACGACTTTCAATGCGCTGAACAGCTGTTCCGAGGCCAGCAACAACGCGCCCAGGCCCAGTGCCGATGCACTGAGCAAGCAGATCGAGGCAATCACGCCGCCGAGAAACGCCGGGTAGGAACGGCGCAGACCATAATTCAGACTGTTGCTGATCATCAACAACGACAGGGGTCCCGGGATCAGGATCACCACCAGCGCAGCGCCGCTGAACAGCAGCCAGGTTTCCAGACTCATTACTTTCCTCCATTTGCACAAAAGCCTCACCCGACGGGGTGAGGCTGTTTTGAATCACTGTTCCTGCCGCGTTGACGGCTTACAAGAAGATGAACTTGGCGATGAAAATCGCGCAGAGCACCCACAGGCTGACGGAAATTTCCTTGTGCTTGCCGGTGAAGGCCTTCAGCACCACGTACGTGATGAAACCCAGCGCGATGCCATCGGCGACCGAGAAAGTCAGCGGCATCATGATCGCGGTAACGATCGCCGGAATGCTGTCGGTCGCTTCGTCCCATTCGATGTGCTTCATGCCGCCCATCATCAGCATCGCTACATAAATCAGCGCACCGGCGGTGGCATACGCGGGGATCATGCCGGCCAGCGGGGCGAAAAACATCGCGGCAATGAATAGCACACCTACGGTCACGGCGGTAAGACCAGTCCGACCGCCCGCCGCGACACCGGCGGCACTTTCCACGTAACTGGTGACGGGTGGCACACCGACCATCGCCCCGAATACGCTGGAGGCGCTGTCGGCTTTCATTGCACGGGACAGGTTTTCGATGCGGCCGTCGGCGTTCACCAGGTTGGCGCGCTGGGCGACGCCCATCAACGTGCCGGCGGTGTCGAACATGTGCACGAACAGGAAGGCCAGCACCACGCTGATCATGCTGACGTTGAACACACCGGCGATGTTCATGGCCATCCAGGTCGGTGCCAGGCTCGGCGGGGCGGACAGGATGCCCTCGTAATGCACCAGGCCCAGGCCCCAACCGGCGAGCGTTACGGTGATGATGCTGATGAGGATCGCGCCGAACACCTTGTGGTAGCTGAGCACGGCGATCATCAGGAAGCAGATGGCGGCCAGCAGCGGTCCAGGTTCACGCAACGAGCCCAGCTTGATCAGGGTGGCCGGGCTATCGACAACGATGCCGGCGGTTTTCAAGCCGATCAGTCCGAGAAACAAACCGACCCCGGCTCCCATCGCAAAGCGCAGGCTCACTGGAATGCTGTTGAGCAGCCATTCGCGGATTCGCGAAAAGGTCAGGATCATGAACAGCACGCCGGATACGAACACCGCACCGAGCGCAGTTTCCCAGTTGTAGCCCATGGTGCCGACCACGGTGTAGGTGAAGAATGCGTTGAGCCCCATGCCCGGCGCGAGCCCGACCGGCCAGTTGGCGTACAGGCCCATCAGCAGGCAACCGAGCGCCGCCGCGATGCAGGTCGCGACGAAGGCTGCGCCGTGATCGATCCCGGCGTCGGCCATGATGTTGGGGTTGACGAAGATGATGTAGGCCATGGTGATGAAGGTGGTCAGACCGGCGATCAGCTCGGTCTTCACCGTGGTGCCGTGCAGGGTGAGTTTGAAGAGGCGCTCCAGCAGGCCATTGCGTAACGGCGGCGAGAGTTCCAGCGTCGGGGCTTCGGATTTGCGGCTTTCCACAGCGAGTACTCCTCAAGAGTTTTATTGTTATTTCCAGGGCCGGACCCATGAGGGTGGCAGCGGCCCTTTGAGGCATTCGCGAATTTGTTGACCGCTTGGTCAGGAACTCGCACGCAGTGGATTATGCTTTTGTATACAAATAATGCAAATAATGTTTTTGGTTTTGTAGACGAAAAGTTTGGCAGTTGGGATATATGTCGTCTGGAGCCGCTTGAGTCAAAAACAAAAAAACCGGCTCAAGGGCCGGCTTTCTTGTTGGATGTGAGGCGGTTGTACTGGCCTCATCGCTGGCAAGCCAGCTCCTACAGGTGTTGTGAGCACCACAAATCACTGTGGGAGCTGGCCTGCCAGCGATGAGGCCATCAGCGACACCCGAAAGACTTCAGGCTGCCGCGAACCGCTTGTCCAGATAATCGATAATCGCCTTGGACTCATACATCCAGGTCGTCTGGCCATTTTCTTCAATGCGCAGGCAAGGCACCTTGATCTTGCCGCCTTGTTCCAGCAGCGTCTGGCGATCCTGTTCGTTGTTCTTCGCGTCACGCAACGCCACCGGCACATTCAGGCGGCGCAGGGTGCGGCGGGTTTTCACGCAGAACGGGCAGGCGTGGAACTGATACAGGGTCAGGTCCCTGGCGGCCGCTTCGACCTGGGCCTGCGCGGCGGCGGGGCGCTGCTTCTTGCCAGGGCGGGTGATGAAGTCGATGAAGATGATCAGTTGGCCGAGGCCGACACGAAGCGCTTTGACGAACACAGTACAAGCCTCACGGGGCGAAAGAAGGCGCGCAGCTTACCTGATTTTTCACGGGCGAAAAAAAACCGGCGATGAATACCGGTTTTCTTCGTTACCGCGAATTACTTGATCAGGCTGAGAAACTCGCTGCGCGTCGCGGCGTTTTCCCGGAACTCACCGAGCATCACCGAGGTGATCATCGAAGAGTTCTGCTTCTCCACACCGCGCATCATCATGCACATGTGCTTGGCCTCGATCACCACCGCCACGCCGAGGGCGCCGGTGACCTGCTGGACCGCGTCGGCGATCTGGCGGCTGAGGTTTTCCTGGATCTGCAGGCGACGCGCGTACATATCGACGATCCGTGCAACCTTCGACAAACCCAGCACCTTGCCGCTCGGGATGTAGGCGACGTGGGCCTTGCCGATAAACGGCAACAAGTGGTGTTCGCACAACGAGTACAACTCGATGTCCTTCACCAGCACCATTTCGCTGTTGTCAGAGCTGAACAAGGCACCGTTGGTGACCTCTTCCAGTGTCTGTTCATAACCGCGGCAGAGGTACTGCATGGCTTTGGCGGCACGCTTGGGCGTGTCGAGCAGGCCCTCGCGGGAAACGTCCTCGCCCAGTTGGCCGAGAATCGCGGTGTAATTCTGTTCCAGGGACATGAAACTACCTGTGGGATTTTACGCAAAGGGCAAGGGTACGGTGGCAGACACGGCGCTGCAAGCTTGTCGCAACCACTTTACTCATCACGGCCTTCCATCATGGTCCGTTTGAGCATCACATAAACCGCTCCGGCGCCGCCGTGTTTAGCCTGGCATGAGGTGAAGCCGAGCACTTGGGAATGCTGGCGCAGCCAGGTGTTGACGTGGCTTTTGATCATTGGGCGCTTGCCATCCAGGCGTACGGCTTTGCCGTGGGTGACGCGGACGCAGCGGATTTCGAATTTGGTCGCTTCGGCGAGGAATGCCCACAGTGTTTCCCGGGCCTTTTCCACGGTCATGCCGTGCAGGTCGAGGCTGCCTTCGAACGGGATCTGGCCGATCTTGAGCTTGCGCATCTGGCTTTCCTGCACACCGTCGCGTGCCCACATCAGCTCGTCTTCCGGGCCGACGTCGATCACGAACTGATCGGACAGCCCATCAACGATGGTGGCATCGGTGCGCACGGTGGCAGCCTGGCGCAATTTGGCGATCTGCGCGCGGTCAGCCTTGGGTTTGCCGGTTTCGGCGCGATCGTGTTTGATCGGCTTGACGCCTTGGATCGCGCTTTTGAACAGGGAAAAATCGTCGTCTTGCATGTCAGCCTCCGCGAAGGGCGGCCAGTTTACCCAAGTCGAGACACGATCGATAACAATTGGGCCTGTCAGAACGCCAGGCCATCCATTCAGTCGTGTTTTTTCATCAGATGCGGGGACATGTTCAGCGCTCGCGACTGGCGCGCACGGCGCCGGCAACGACGCCACAGCCAGACGCCCAGATACAGCAGGAACAAGCCAACCGCCAGAATGATCGCCGAGCCCAGAGGACTGGCGTTCAGCTCGCCGAGTGCCGGCGGGCGGCCGAGCAGGCTGGCGGCACCGGCCATTGCCAGCAAGACACCGCACGTTGCCAGCAGGGCAGCGAACGCTGCGCCGAATCGAAAACGCCAGTTGCTTTGGCCTTTGGGCCGCAAGCGGCGTGCGTCAAAACCATCGGATAACTTCATTCCGACCTTCCTCAATGGGTATCGGCCCTTCGACCGGGAGTTGACCGGGATGTTCCTGAGGCTATGACAATTACAGCTAATGAGAGGCTTTTGCGGATGAGCGGCGGCATGAACCGCTCATCGAGCGTCGATCAGATCAGATCGTTGGTCAGGGCGAGGGTGGCGAAATTGTCCGCCATGATCGCCATTTCGGCCTGTTGAACGTGGTCCGCGCTCAACACCCCACCCTTGTAGGGCAAATCCCGCGTGGCGCAGGCGTCTTCAACGAGGGTGCAACGAAAGCCCAGGTTTTTCGCAGCGCGCACGGTGGTGCTGACGCTGGAGTGGCTCATGAACCCACACACGATCAGATCCAGCGAACCGAGGTTCTGCAGGCGTTCCAGGAGTTCGGTGCCATGAAACGCACTGGGCAGCAGCTTGCCGATAATGGTTTCGTCGGCCAGTGGCTCCAGGCCCGGGATGAATTCACCGCGCTCGCCCTGCGGGTCGAACAACCCGCCGACGGTGCCGAGGTGGCGCACATGCACGATGGGGCGGCCGGCGGTACGGGCGGCAGCCACCAGCTGCTTGATGTTCGCGACGGCAGCATCCATGCCGCTCAGGGCCAGGGGACCGCTGAGGTATTCTTTCTGGGCATCGATGATGACAAGGGTCGCATGGCTCAGATTGGCTGCTGCATAACCGCGGCCGCTGAGTTGAAACATCGTTTTTGGAACGGACATTCTGGGGCTCCTTCGGGTGGGGCTTTTGCGACATTGTCCTCTGGCTGAGCGGTTCTGTGAATCGCTACCATCGCAGGGGCCGTCGTTGCTGGCGTGTAGCCTTGTCAAGATCCTCGTTTTGTTCAATAGCCAGCGCAAAAAATGGATTTGTCCTACGTCTGAGCTTCTGTGTTTCCTGCGTCGTCGTGGCGCGTTTTGGCTGGTAGAATCGTCAGTCGTTTTTTCTGGAGTTTGCCCTCGTGATCACTTCCCGCCTTCGCACCCTGCGCGACCATATCCGTTGGGCCGTCAGCCGCTTCCATGGGGAGGATCTGTTTTTCGGCCATGGCACCGACAATGCCTGGGACGAAGCCCGTCAATTGGTGCTGGGCGCGTTGCATCTTCCGTGGGAGATTTCTGACAGTTACCTCGACTGCAATCTGGAAGACGATGAGCTGGTCAGGTTGCAGCGCCTGCTCAAACGCCGTATCGAAGAGCGCATTCCGACCGCTTACCTGTTGGGCGAGGCGTGGTTCTGCGGCATGTCGTTCATCGTCGACGAGCGTGTGCTGATCCCGCGTTCACCGATTGGCGAGCTGATCGAAAAGCAGTTCACACCATGGCTGGGCGCCGAGCCTGCGCGAATTCTTGACCTGTGCACCGGCTCCGGTTGCATCGGTATCGCCTGTGCCTACGAGTTCCAGAACGCTGAAGTGGTGTTGGCCGACTTGTCGTTCGAGGCGCTGGAAGTGGCCAACAAGAACATCGAGCGGCATGGCGTCGATGAGCGCGTGTACACGGTTCAGGGCGATGGTTTCGACGGTTTGCCCGGGCAGCGTTTCGACCTGATCGTGTCGAACCCGCCCTACGTCGATGCGGAAGATTTCGCCGACATGCCGCAGGAATATCAGCACGAACCCGCACTGGGCCTGGCCTGTGGCGACGATGGTTTGAACCTGGTGCGCCGTATGCTCGCCGAAGCGGCGGACCATCTGACCGAGAAGGGGTTGCTGATTGTCGAAGTGGGCAATAGCCAGGTTCACGTTGAAGCGCTGTACCCGGAGGTCGACTTCGCCTGGCTCGATTTCGAGCGCGGCGGGCATGGGGTGTTCATGTTGACGGCGGAGCAGTGCCGGGCGCATCAGGCGTTGTTCGCGTCCCGCGTCTGAGTCAGGCAATCATCTGTAGGAGCGAGCTTGCTCGCGATGGACCTGAAAGCGACGCGCTTTTCCAGTAGACACGCGTTATCGTTGACCTCCATCGCGAGCTTGCTCGCTCCTACAGGTAATAACGTTCAAGCCGTTATCGGTGCGTCGCAATCCAGATCAGCAACCCTGCCTGAAACATTGCGAATGCCACCAGACAGGTGATGGTGAAACGCAGCCCGGCGTCTTCACGCTTGTACTTGCTGACCTTTTCCTCGTGCTTTTTCAGCTTCACTTCCTGCTCGGCCAGGTTCTGCTCGGCCTGCTGAAGCATCTGCGCCGCTTCGAGGATTTCCACCTGCTGCAGCTTTTCGGTGTTCCAGTCGGCCAGCAGATCGCCGACCAGTACCGCCTTGACGCTGCCCTTCAAATGCTGGGCGTCGGCGTAAACCACGTCAAAACCATGCACCCGCAGAAAGTGATCGCGACGCAGGCGCGTGTCTTCGTTCAGCGCGTCCTTGTTGTTCAGGTCGGTGCCGTCGACGGTGTAGCCGGGCCAGCGTTTTTTCAACCAGGTGATTGCCTGGGCCGCCAGATAGCGGCCGAGACCCCGGTTCATCGGTTCGATCTGCAAACCGCTGTCCGGCCCGAAACGCACGCGTTTGCTGGTGTGATCGACCCACACGTCGAGGTGATTCTGTTCCTTGCGCACGCGCTGGCCGGGCAGCGAAATGGTCATGCGCAACAGGCTGTGTTTCTTGTCGTTGCGCTCGGCATAGCCAAACTCGACAAAGCGCAGCGGCCGCCCGCCGGTGTTGCGGTCGATCTGCAACGGCGCCAGACGGAGCATCTTGTGGTGCTCGACGTGGACGTCCGCCCACGGCAGCTCGGCCGCTGTCGGTGCGTCTTTTTCAGCGGTGGTGTCGGGTGAAGTCGGGGTATCAGTCATAACGGCGAGATCCTGTCCAAGCTCAGCTTGCCACCAGTCTTGGCGCTGGCGACAAAGGCTTATCGGCCGTTTTCTACAAGACTGGAGGGCAAAAAGCGCTTAACGGGTACGAAGTCCGTCAATAAATCCGAGAATTCGCGTGCCGAGCTCAGCGGCCAGGGGCAATTGCGGGTCCTTATAGGAAGCCAGTTGCCGTTTGACGTCGTTGGGCACGATGCGCATGACGTGGTTCATGCCGTCGATCAGCGCCAGTTCGGCGTCCGGTTTGGCCGCCTTCAGCAGCCGTGCATCGTCGACACCGACCTGAATGTCATTGCTGCCCTGAATGATCAACGCCGGCATCTTCAATCGGGCGAACGCGGCGGCTGGATCCTGGCGAAACAGCGAAATCAGGTACGGCTGCACGCTCGGGCGGAAAATGACCTGCAATTGCGGCGGCACGTTGTCGTCGGTGTGGCCGGCCTTGAGGCTGTCGAGCAGCTCGTTGCTGCGCAGCATCAGCGGTGGTGGCAGGCGATTGCTCAGTTGCTGGCGCAGAACCTGGTCGATAGGGCGGGCGCTGCCGGACATGGAAATCACCGCCCCAGCATCCACGCTTGGCGCGGCGAGGCTGGCGATCAACGCGCCTTCGCTGTGGCCCAGCAGGATCAACGGGCCAAAACGCGGATCGGCCTTGAGCTTGCGGCCCCAGGCTTCGGCGTCGGCCACATAGGCCTCGACTGACAGGTTGCGTTCGTCCGGAGTCGCCGCGAGGCTCGCCGCCACGCCGCGCTTGTCGTAGCGCACGCTGGCGATGTTGTGTTTGGCCAGCACCCAGGCGAGGCGCTTGAGGCTGTCGTTACGGCCACCGTCGGGGTTGTTGCCATCGCGATCCGTAGGACCGGAGCCGGAAATGATCAGGACCACCGGCACGGGCTGGTCGGATTTTGGCAGCAACAATGAGCCGAACAGCTCCCCGGTGCCGGTATCCAGCGTAATGGGCCGTTGCAGGACAGTGGCCTGTACGAAGCCGGTAAACAAGGTAAGGCTCAAGGCTAAAACTCGCAGCATCATCACGCCATCATTCACAAAGGTGCCGGTTGGACCCGCGGCCACCCATAAGGTTCGAGGATGAACTACTTGGGTAGCCTGCGTATACTGGCGCGCATTACGTATTCAGGTTCATTTCACGGAGCGTCCTGCATGTCCGGCAATACATACGGCAAGCTGTTCACTGTCACCACCGCAGGCGAGAGCCATGGTCCGGCGTTGGTCGCCATTGTCGACGGCTGCCCGCCGGGTCTGGAGATTTCCCTGGAGGATTTGCAGCGCGACCTCGATCGCCGCAAACCGGGCACCAGCCGTCACACCACCCAGCGCCAGGAAGCGGACGAAGTCGAAATCCTCTCCGGCGTGTTCGAAGGACGCACCACCGGGTGCGCCATCGGCCTGCTGATCCGCAACACCGACCAGAAGTCCAAGGACTACTCGGCAATCAAGGACCTGTTCCGCCCGGCCCACGCCGACTACACCTACCACCACAAATATGGCGAGCGCGATTACCGCGGCGGCGGCCGCAGCTCGGCGCGGGAAACCGCCATGCGCGTGGCGGCCGGCGCGATTGCCAAGAAGTACCTGGCCAGCCAGGGCATCGTCATTCGCGGCTACATGAGCCAGCTCGGGCCGATCGAGATCCCGTTCAAGACCTGGGACTCGGTGGAAGAGAATGCGTTTTTCAGCCCTGATCCGGACAAAGTCCCGGAGCTGGAAGCCTATATGGACCAGTTGCGCCGCGACCAGGATTCGGTCGGCGCCAAGATCACTGTCGTCGCCGAAGGCGTGATGCCGGGCCTCGGCGAGCCGATTTTCGACCGCCTTGATGCCGAGCTGGCCCACGCGCTGATGAGCATCAACGCGGTCAAGGGCGTGGAAATCGGCGCCGGTTTCGCCAGTGTCGCCCAGCGCGGCACCGAGCACCGTGACGAACTGACCCCGGAAGGTTTCCTCAGCAACAACGCCGGCGGCATTCTCGGCGGCATCTCGTCCGGGCAGCCGATCGTCGCGCACCTGGCGCTGAAGCCGACCTCGAGCATCACCACTCCGGGGCGTTCCATCGACATCCATGGCAACCCGGTCGACGTGATCACCAAGGGCCGTCACGATCCCTGCGTCGGCATCCGCGCAACGCCGATCGCCGAAGCGATGATGGCCATCGTGCTGATGGACCACCTGCTGCGTCACCGCGGACAGAATGCCGACGTGCGCGTGAGCACTCCGGTGCTGGGTCAGCTTTAAATGGCTGACTTTACAGCCGCTGCAGTCTGATGGCTGTGGCGGCGCTCCCGTACTGGCGGCTCTCCAGTTTCTATCTGTTCTATTTCGCCTTGCTCGGTTCGACCGCGCCGTTCCTGGCGCTGTACTTCGATCACCTGGGTTTTTCCAGCGCGCGCATTGGCGAACTGGTGGCGATCCCGATGCTGATGCGCTGCGTCGCGCCGAACATCTGGGGCTGGCTTGGCGACTACACCGGTCGGCGCCTGGCCATCGTGCGTTTCGGCGCGGCCTGCACATTGCTGACCTTTTCGCTGATTTTCGTCAGCAAGAGTTATGCCTGGCTGGCGATGGTCATGGCCCTGCACGCGTTTTTCTGGCACGCGGTGTTGCCGCAGTTCGAAGTCATCACCCTGGCGCACTTGAAGGGCCAGACGCAGCGCTACAGCCAGATTCGCTTGTGGGGCTCCATCGGTTTCATCATCACGGTGGTGGCGCTGGGGCGCTTGTTCGAATGGCTCAGCCTCGACATCTACCCGCTGGCGCTGGTGCTGATCATGGCCGGTATCGTCGTCAGTAGCCTGTGGGTGCCGAATGCCCAACCGGTTCAAGGCGAGCGGATTGTCGGGGACGGTTTTCTCAAGCAGTTGCGCATGCCGGGTGTATTGGCGTTCTACGCTTGTGTGGCATTGATGCAGATGAGCCACGGTCCGTATTACACGTTTTTGACCTTGCACCTTGAACGACTGGGTTACAGCCGGGGTTTGATCGGCATGCTCTGGGCGCTGGGCGTGGTTGCCGAGGTCTTGATGTTCCTCGCCATGAGCAAGATCCTGGCGCGGTTTTCCGTGCGCCGGGTGCTGCTGGCGAGTTTCCTGCTGGCGGCGTTGCGCTGGCTGCTGCTGGGTTCGTTCGCGGAATTCGTCGGGGTGTTGCTGTTCGCCCAGGTGTTGCACGCCGCGACGTTCGGCAGCTTTCACGCGGCTGCCATCCAGTTCGTGCAACGTAGCTTCGGCGCTCGCCAGCAAGGGCAGGGCCAGGCGTTGTACGCGGCGCTGGCCGGCACCGGCGGGGCACTCGGCGCGTTGTATTCCGGCTACAGCTGGAATGCCCTCGGCGCCACGTTCACCTTTAGTATCGCCAGTCTCGCAGCCTTTGCCGCTGCCGTTATCATTGCCACACGTATGCAAGAGGACAGGCCATGAGCCTTACCCGTGAACACCTCGCCCAGGACATCATCGACGCCGGGCGTTTCCTCTATGGCCGCGGCTGGTCGCCGGCCACCAGCAGCAATTATTCGACGCGCCTGTCGCCGACTGAAGCGTTGCTGACCGTCTCCGGCAAGCACAAGGGCCAATTGGGCGTCGACGATGTGCTGGCCACCGACCTGTCGGGAAACAGTCTGGAGCCGGGCAAGAAACCGTCCGCCGAAACGCTGTTGCACACCCAGCTCTACAACTGGCGCCCGGAGATCGGCGCGGTGCTGCACACCCATTCAGTGAACGCCACGGTGCTGTCGCGCCTGACGCCGGAGGCTTTTATCGAGTTCGAAGACTACGAATTGCAGAAAGCCTTCAGCGGCATTTCGACCCACGAATCCACAGTGCGCGTACCGATTTTCGACAACGATCAGGATATTGCGCGCCTCGCCGCCAAGGTGCAGCCTTGGCTGGACGCCCACCCTGATTGCGTCGGCTATCTGATTCGCGGTCATGGCCTCTACACCTGGGGCGCGCGCATGAGCGATGCGCTGCGGCAGATCGAGGCCTTTGAATTTTTGTTCGAGTGCGAATTGAAGACGCGCTCGATCCTCAAGCGTTAAGGAGTTGCCCTGATGAGCAGCCTGTCCGTCTACCACGTCTCAAGCCCTGACATTCCGAACAAGGTGCTGACCCATTTCGAAGACATTGCCTCGACCCTGGCCGAGCAGGGCGTGCGCTTTGATCGCTGGCAAGCGGCGGCGAAAATCCAGCCGGGCGCCAGCCAGGAAGAAGTGATTGCCGCGTATCAGGAACAAATCGACCAACTGATGACCGAGCGCGGTTACATCACCGTCGATGTGATCAGCCTGAACAGCGATCACCCACAAAAAGCCGAGCTGCGCGCCAAGTTCCTCGACGAACATCGCCATGGCGAAGATGAAGTGCGATTTTTCGTCGCCGGGCGTGGCTTGTTCACCCTGCACATCGACGATTACGTGTACGCCGTGCTCTGCGAGAAGAACGACCTGATCTCGGTCCCGGCCGGCACGCCGCACTGGTTCGACATGGGCGAGCATCCGCACTTCGTGGCGATTCGCCTGTTCAACAACCCCGAAGGCTGGGTGGCTAATTTCACCGGCGAAGACATCGCCAGCCGCTTCCCGCGTCTTGAGGATTGAGCCGATGCCGATCAAAGCCATCCTCACCGACATCGAAGGCACCACCAGCGCGGTGAGTTTTGTGTTCGACGTGCTGTTTCCGTACGCCGCCAAACACTTGCCGGACTTCGTTCGCCAGCACGCTACCCGCGCCGATGTGGCCGAACAACTGGCTGCGGTGCGCCGAGACAGCCAGGAGCCGGACGCCGACGTCGAGCGCGTCATCGCCATCCTCCTCGGCTGGATCGCCGAAGACCGCAAGGCCACGCCGCTCAAGGCGTTGCAGGGCATGGTCTGGGCCCAGGGCTATCAGGCAGGTCAGTTGAAAGGCCATGTCTATCCAGACGCAGTTGAAGCGCTGAAGCGCTGGCATCAGGAGGGCTACAAACTGTTTGTTTATTCCTCGGGTTCGATTCAGGCGCAGAAACTGATTTTCGGTTGCTCCGAGGCGGGGGACTTGTCGCCGCTGTTCAGCGGCTATTTCGATACGACCTCCGGGCCGAAGCGGGAAGCACAGTCTTATCAGAACATCACCCAAACAATTGGCGTCGAGGCGGCGCAGATCGTCTTCCTCTCTGACATCGTCGAAGAACTGGATGCGGCGCGGGCGGCGGGCATGGCGACCTGTGGCTTGGCCCGTGCAGGCGGGGAGTTGGCGGGGCATGTGACCGTCGACAGCTTCGAGCGGATCAATCCCTCCACGTTCTAAGGGTCAACGCACCGCTCCCACATGGGATTTGCGTTGATCCAGAAACAACTCAGGCCGTGAAGCGCTGGCTTTCACGGCCTGTTTGTTTACAGCTGAAAACGTTTACGCCGAATGATAGGTCGGCAGGGCAAAGCGCTGCTGGCTCTGCAGCATGGAGATCTGCGGCAACTCACTGGCTTGTTCGGCCAGGTCACGGCGGATGGCGCTGATTACCCAAGACAGCTGATCACCGGCATGCAGCTGCTGATAGGAAATCGAGCGTTTAAAGACTTTGCCTTCGTTGCTGCGCAGGGTCAGCAAAATGCCACCGTCCGGACGAGGCTGGGTGGTGACGTCGAAGTTGGAGAACAGGGAGGTAAATTTTTCTTGGATCAGGCTCATGTCTATCAGCTCCGTAGGCTCTGGAATGGCAAGCATGCGGAGGTAGTTGCAGCGATTGTGCCAGCATTTGTAATTTTTAAAATCGTTATAAATCAGTAAGTTAAGAATATCTGTATTTTTTGCTTTCGTGCAATCTGCATGAAGGGCCATCGTGCATCCTGCATTTTGCGAGATGGCCGGCGACGCAATGGAACCATTCGAACCCCTGGCGTTCGTGTTTCCGCTGCACCGTCGGCGGATACAAAACATTTCAAAAACCGCGTGTACAGCTCAAGAACCGTTGACGTATTTTCGGGCTCAATCACCGTCGCCCGACAATAAAAAGATCGAACGGGAGCCAGCATGAGCCGCACCACGAACGACACGATTACCTGGGGCATGATGCTCCGCAAGCTGCCTTCAATTGCCAAAGCCCTGCCGCGGGTGGTCAAGGGTATGAAGGCCGCCAACGTCAAGGACCCGACCCAACCGTGTGGCCTCGGCTGGAGTTTCGAGCAAGCGACCTTGCGCAACCCTGACGGCCCGGCATTGCTGCAGGGGCCCGTGGCGCTCAGCTATTCACAGGTCAATCGGTGGGCCAATCGCATCGCGCATCACCTGATTGCCCAAGGTATCCGCAAGGGCGATGTGGTGGCGGTGTTCATCGAGAATCGCCCGGAATTGCTGGTGGCGATTCTGGCGCTGGCCAAGGTCGGTGCAATCAGTGCCCTGCTCAACACTTCGCAGACCCGCGACACCCTGGCCCATAGCCTGAACCTGGTGGCACCTGCGGCGATCATTGTCGGTGAAGAGCTGGTCCCGGCGTTTGCGGCGGTTCGCGAGCGGGTTTCGATCGATCCTGCGCGTACCTGGTTTGTCGCCGACCAGGACACTTACCGCCAACCGGGCATTGCGCCCGACGGTTTCATCAACCTGATGACCGCAACGGCGGACGGCCCCGACGACAACCCCGTCAGCAGCCAGCAGGTGTATCTCGACGATCCGTGTTTCTACATTTACACCTCGGGCACCACCGGGCTGCCCAAGGCCGGCGTGTTCAAACATGGCCGCTGGATGCGCAGCTCCGCGAGTTTCGGCTTGATCGCGCTGGACATGCGCCCCGACGACGTCGTCTATTGCACTTTGCCGCTGTATCACGCCACCGGGCTGTGCGTGTGCTGGGGCTCAGCGATCAGCGGCGCAGCGGGATTCGCCATCCGCCGCAAGTTCAGCGCCAGCCAGTTCTGGAACGACGTGAGGAGCTACCGCGCGACCACCGTCGGTTACGTCGGCGAATTGTGCCGCTACCTGGTCGATCAACCGGCGAGTGCCGACGACAGCCGGCACGGCGTGACGAAGATGATCGGCAATGGCCTGCGCCCTGGAGCGTGGCACGAGTTCAAGACGCGCTTTGGCGTCCGGCACATCTGCGAGTTGTACGCCGCCAGCGACGGCAACATCGGTTTTACCAACGTGCTCAACTTTGACAACACCGTGGGGTTTTCTCTGATGTCCTGGGAGCTGGCTGCCTACGACCACGACAGCGGGGCACCCACGCGCGAGGCGACGGGCTTCATGCGCAAGGTGGCCAAGGGCGAGCAGGGGTTGTTGCTGGCGAAGATCGACGACAAGGCACCGTTGGACGGTTATACCGATCCGCAGAAGACCGAAAAAGTCGTGCTCCACGATGTGTTCGAGAAGGGCGACCGTTACTTCAATACCGGTGACCTGCTGCGCAACATCGGTTTCGGCCACGCGCAGTTCGTCGATCGCCTGGGTGACACCTTCCGCTGGAAGGGCGAAAACGTCTCGACCACCGAGGTCGAGAATATCCTCCTGCAACACCCGAACATTTCCGAAGCCGTGGCCTACGGGGTGGAAGTGCGCAACACCAATGGCCGCGCGGGGATGGCGGCGATCACGCCCGCCGAGTCCCTGGCGACCCTGGATTTCAGCGAGCTGCTGGCGTTCGTCCGCGCGCACATGCCGGCCTATGCGGTGCCGTTGTTCCTGCGGGTGAAAGTGAAAATGGACACCACTGGCACGTTCAAATACCAGAAGACCCGGCTCAAGGACGAAGCCTTCGACCCGGGCCGGACGGGCGATGATCCGATCTACGCCTGGCTGCCGGGAACCGAGACTTACGTGCAGGTTACCGAACAATTGTTGGCGGAAATTCAGGGTGGCAAGTACCGCTATTGATGACGGCTATGGCGCCCCTTGAGAAAAAACAAGTGACAGCCATGGGGCTGCTCGGGAAACTGTCGGCTTTGCGAATAACTGTAAGTGGAGTCTCCAATGTCCGACCAAAGCCGCCAGATGACCCCCGAAGAAGCCGCCGAGTTTGCCGAGCAGGTCTTCAACAAAGCGCGCGAGGGCGATGCGGCCATGATGGCTGCGCTGCTGACCAAAGGCCTGCCGCCGAACCTGCGTAACCACAAGGGCGACACCCTGCTGATGCTGGCCGCTTACCACGGCCATGTGGAAACGGTGAAAGTCCTGCTTGAACACAAAGCCGACCCGGAGATCCGCAACGACAACGGCCAGAGCCCGATTGCCGGCGCGGCCTTCAAAGGTGATCTGGCAGTGGTCAAGGCGCTGGTTGACGGTGGCGCGCAGGTGGAGGGCTCGTCGTTCGACGGCCGCACCGCGCTGATGATGGCGGCTATGTTCAACCGTGTGGAAATTGTCGACTACCTGATCAGTAAAGGCGCTGATCCGAAGGCCAAGGATGCCAATGGCATCTCGGCGCTGGATGCGGCCAAGACGATGGGCGCGGTGGATACCACGGCGCAGTTGCAGAAGTTGCTGGGGTGATCAGGCGACAGCGGTAAGCGCCAGTAGGCTGGCGATGGACGCAAGCGCGCCGCGTTGAACCAGACGGCCCGCGTAATCGTTGACGACCATCGCGAGCGTGCTCGCTCCTACAGGGATGCGTACAACCGGGCACATTCAGTAAACCCAAACCTCAACCCGCCGATTTTTGATCCGCCCTTCATCCGCGCTGTTGGCCGCCACCGGCATCTCGGCGCCGAAGCCGCGGATCTCGCGGAACACCACGCCGCTTTTCACCAGCTCGCGCCGCACCGCCATGGCCCGCAACTTCGACAGCAGGTCGGCGCGCGCCGGATCGCTCTTGGCATCACCAAAACCCACCAGCGTTACCTGCCGGTCAGTCTTCTCATTCTGCTTGAGGTAATCCAGCACCCGCGTCAGGTCCTGCCGGGCCTTGTTGTCCAGGGTCGCGCTGCCCTCTTCGAAGCGGAAGTTCACGCTCAGGCGCTGGGCATGGCGACTGAGCGCCTGATAGCCTTCGGGCATCAACGCATTCGGCGTAACGGTCATGGCTTGCACGGTCTGGGCGATAAACCCGTTGGCCGCAACGATCGCCTGGCCTCTGCTGCTTTGGGCAAACGCCACCAGCGCTTCGGCCCAGGGATTTTTGCCGTTCGGCGGCAGGTAGAAAAACAGCCGGCGCGATAACGGATAGTCCTCGGTGGCGATCAGACTGTTAAGCGGCAACATCGCCTGGGACTGGCCATCGACAATCGCCACGGCTTTGGCCTGGCGTACATAGGGCAGGCCGATGAAACCGATGCCCTGCGGGTCGAGGCTGACCGCATCGGACAACTGCTCGCTGGACTCGAACCTTTTCGCCGCGCTGTTCAGATTTTTCCCACGTCGGCTGAGGACCACTTCCTTGAAGGTGTCGTAGGTGCCTGACTGATCATCCCGCGCATAAAGATGAATGGTCCCACCGTGGCCGCCGAGTTCTTCCCAGGTTTTCGCTTCGCCGCTGAAGATGCGCGCCAGTTGCTCGGTGTCGAGTTGATTCAGCGGATTCTGCGGATGAAGAATGATGGCCAGGCCATCGATGGCGATGACCTGCTCGGCCCTGGGGCTTTTCAGATCACCCAGGGATTGCAGGGCGAGCAGTTCGCTGTCCTTGATCGGGCGCGAAGAGGCGGCGAGGTCCGCGGTTGCGGTTTTCAGGGCGCTGAACCCGGTGCTGGAACCGTGGGCCGCGACCTCCACCTCAACCCGACGACCCTGCGCGGTTTCGCCAACCACCCGCAGTTCGTTGGCGGTGTCTTGCGCCTCACTGTGTACCTTGAGCAAACCCTGGTCGCGCATCAGGCCTTCAACCAGCGCCGGGCCCAGCGCCGCGCCGATGGTGTTGGAACCCTGGATGCGCAGCACCGGACCTTGTTTGGGCGTCGGCAAGTCAGCGGCCGATGCGGTGACTGGCAGCCCGGCACACAGCATTAACAGGAATAAAACGCGCAGCGTCATGCCCGCACCTTACAAAGCCAAGGAAAGTGCCGGGAGAATAAGTCAGTAAGGTTTCCGAAAGATGACAGTTACTACTGTAGGAGCAAGCTTGCTCGCGATGGCGGCGTGTCGGTCGATATCAGTATCGACCGTTACACCACGTGCGTCGCAACGCCACCCGGAGCAAGCCCGCTCCCCATAAGATCCGCGTGAATCTGGTAGATCAGCTCAACTCAAGCCAGATCGGCGCATGATCCGACGGTTTTTCCATCCCGCGCAGTTCGTAGTCCACGCCGGCATCCTTGACCCGCGGCAACAACCCGTGAGACGCCATGATCACGTCAATCCGCAGCCCGCGCTTGGGTTCATCCTCAAATCCGCGGCTGCGGTAGTCGAACCAACTGAAACGATCGGCCACGTCCGGGTTCAGGTGACGGAAGCTGTCGACCAGGCCCCAGTTCTTCAAACGGGCCATCCACTCGCGCTCTTCCGGCAGGAAGCTGCATTTACCGGTTTTCAGCCAGCGTTTCATGTTGTCCGGGCCGATGCCGATGTCGCAGTCTTCCGGGGAAATGTTCACATCGCCCATCACTACCAGTGGCTGTTCATTGTGGAACTGGCTTTCGAGCAAGTGCTGCAGATCGTTGTAGAAACGCTCCTTGGCCGGGAATTTGGTGGGGTGGTCGCGGCTTTCGCCCTGTGGGAAATAGCCGTTCATGATGGTCACCGGCACACCATTGGCGTCGGCGAAAGTGCCCCAGATGAAGCGGCGCTGCGCGTCTTCTTCGTCGGTGACGAAACCTTTGTGCAGCGCCAGCGGTTCCTTGCGAGAGAGCAGGGCAACGCCGTAGTGACCCTTTTGTCCATGGAAATACACGTGATAGCCCAGCGCCTGAACCTCGGCCAGCGGGAACTGGTCATCGTGGACCTTGGTTTCCTGCAGGCCAATCACGTCGGGTTGATGCTTTTCGATCAGCGCCGCCAGCTGATGGGGGCGAGCGCGCAGCCCGTTGATGTTGAAGGAGACGATCTTCATGGTCGGCAGGTCCTGGCAAAAGGCCGATGCTAGCTGACCTGTAGGAATCGGGCCAGTGTGCGGTGAGGGGATTCACCGTGTTTTGTCAGATATGGTTGCTGCATAAGCCGTCTTCGCGAGCAAGTCGGTCCCTAATCAATGTCGACTGACACACCGCATTGGCGAATGAACCTCGCTGTTCACCGCAACAATGAGTAACGCAAGAACATTCGCACACAGCTTCAGGCCCCTTCCTACATCATTCTTCCATGCCCGCTGCTAGCGTTTCGGATTCTTGCGATTCGCTCGGGCCCTGCATGTCACGAGCGTCGTATCTTTTTATCTCGGCTCAAGGATGGGCTATCGAAGCAAAAGGATGAGTGCATGCTCGCACCTGCTGATTTTCCTCAATTCACCCTGCAGATCCCCACCGTTCACCACGACTTCAAGGTCCTGAGTTTCAAGGGCACCGAG